>NZ_FUZE01000002.1 GCF_900168205.1 Chryseobacterium balustinum | reverse complement strand
ATGAGACTTTTTTTTTGTTATAAACTTTTGAAGATAAGCAATAAGTAATTTTGCCTATTGCCTATTGCCTATTGCCTATTGCCTATTGCCTATTGCCTATTGCCTATTGCCTAATTATAGTTGTTAGTTGTTAGTTGTTAGTTGTTAGTTGTATCGCTCCTCCGGAGCTTATGAAAAAAATGATGCTGTAATGTGCTACAAAGGTTGCACGCCTCCGGAGTGCTTGTTATGTTTTATCTTTTATCTTGAGTGTAAATCTTAATTAAAATTTTGATTTTTGAGCTTTACATTTAAAGATGGTAAATATTGAATTCTGAAAAGATGAATTGGAAGCCTTTAATTTTAATTAAAGGACAAATATTATTATAAAAAGACTGTAATCCTAGCCCGGATAGAAGCGGTTACCCCGGAACATGAGTTGGAGAGAAGAGGGTTTAGTGATGGAAAAGCAATGGAGTGAGGAGTAAAAGCGAATAGCCGGAAATAGCTCCTGAAAAGGCAATTTATGATATAAGAATCTTTATTTTGTATACTAACACATTTAAGTATCAAGATAATAGATATTATTAAATTGTTTAAAGTTTAGAAATTCGTAAATTTGCACCATGATAAAAATAGGCAATATAGAACTGCCGGAATTTCCGCTGTTGTTGGCTCCGATGGAAGATGTGAGTGACCCTCCATACAGACGTTTGTGTAAATTGCATGGAGCAGATTTGATGTATTCGGAGTTTATTTCTTCTGAGGGTTTAATTCGTGATGCAATGAAGAGCAGAAAAAAACTGGATATTTTCGATTATGAAAGACCTGTAGGAATTCAGATTTTTGGTGGTGATGAAGAGGCTATGGCAATGTCTGCAAGAATTGTGGAAACTGTAAATCCTGATTTGGTAGATATTAATTTCGGTTGCCCTGTGAAAAAAGTAGTTTGCAAAGGTGCTGGTGCCGGTGTTTTGAAGGATGTTGATATGATGGTTCGTCTGACGAAAGCAGTTGTAAGCTCTACGAGCCTTCCTGTAACGGTGAAAACCCGTTTGGGATGGGACAGCAATTCAATTAATATTGATGAAGTTGCCGAACGTCTTCAGGAAACTGGAATTAAAGCTTTAACTATTCACGCAAGAACGCGTGGACAAATGTATAAAGGAGAAGCCGATTGGGAACATATTTCAAGAATTAAACAAAATCCTAATATTGAGATTCCAATTTTCGGAAACGGAGATATAGATTCTCCAGAAAAGGCATTAGAATATAAAAATAAATATGCGTGCGACGGAATTATGATTGGTCGTGCTGCAATTGGATATCCGTGGATTTTTAATGAAATAAAGCATTTCTTTAAAACGGGTGAGAACTTAGCGGCTCCAACTATTTCAGACAGATTATTAGCCGTGCGTCAACATGCTGAATGGAGTGCTGAATGGAAAGGTGAAAAATTGGGATTAATTGAAATGAGGCAGCATTATAGCAATTATTTCCGTGGAATTCCACATTTTAAAGATTTCAGAAGAAAATTTTTAGAAGTATATACTTTGGAAGAAATGGATGCAGTAATTCAGGAAACTCAGGAGTTTTACGCAGAATATCAAGCTCAACAAGCATAAAATTAAAACCCATCAAAATCTGATGGGTTTTATATTTTAAAAAGTTTTGTTTAATTTAATATCCTTCTGAAGGAGAATTATTTTTTATAAGAGCTAATGCGGAAGAAGTTCCAACCCTTTTTACGCCTAGTTTAATCATCTTTTCTGCATCTTCGGGAGTTCTTACTCCACCTGCTGCTTTTACGGGAAGTTTACCCGCATTATCGAGCATTATTTTGATTCCTTCGAAGGTTGCTCCGTTTGGTTTTCCGTTTTCTGTTTGAAAAAAGCCTGTTGAAGATTTTACGAAAATGTTTTCTAGATCTTTTTCATCAAAATTTACTTCAGCCCAGGTTGAAATATTTTTAGTAATGTCTGCAATTTGTGCATCTGTCAAAGCTGCAATTTCAATAATCCATTTTGCAATTTTTTGATGCTGAATACATAGTTGCGTACATCTTACAAACTCATCTTTTACAAGTTCTACATTTCCATTCAGATAAGCTTCATAATTAATTACAAAATCCAATTCATCTGCTCCGTCATTGATCGCTTTGTTTGCTTCAGCAAGTTTTTCGTCAACAGAATAGGTTCCTTCATGAAAACCAATTACTGTTCCTACAATCACATTAGCTTTCTTTTCATTCAAAAAACTTTTAATTTCAGCAACATAATCCGGACGAATCATTACCGCAAAAATGTGATGATCAATCGCTTCCTGAGCTAAATCTTTTACAATCTGCAGCGTTTCTGGTTCAGAAATTCCTGACTGTTGTGGTGTTTTTAAATAGGTCGAATCTAAATATTGAGCAATGTTTATCATAATTATACTTTCAGTTGTCTGTAAATACCTTGTTCCAAAGATATGAAAGTTTCGGTTCTTGTAACCCCTTTCAGCTTCTGAAGTTTACTTAAGATTTGCATTAAATGATCATTGTCTTTACATAAAACTTTTAGAAAAATAGTGTAATTCCCAGTGGTGTAATGTGCTTCTACCACTTCATTTACTTCTTTTAAAGCTTTTACAACTTCAGGATAATGACTGGGTTGATCAAGAAACATACCGATGTATGAAACTACTTTATATCCTATTTTTCTTGGGTTTAAAAATGATATAGAATTTTCTATAACCCCTGCCAATTCGAGTTTTTTGATTCTCTGATGCACAGCGGTGGTAGATATCCCTACTTGTTTAGATATATAAGCTAGAGAACTTTTAGAATTGTCCATCAGCATATAAATAATTTCTTTGTCTAGCGCATCCAATTGATAGCTTGTGCCGTCGTCTGTATTTTTCATCTCAATATGTTTTACTTTTAAAAGTCACTAATACCGGAAAATGGTCACTAAATCCACCTAGATACCTTGTTCCTGCATAAGTTCTGAAGGGTCTGCCTTCAAAACCTCTATTTTGGGTACTCATACTTTCAGGATTAAAAATTTTTGCATCCTGAAAAGATACTGCAGCATCAGCTTTAAAAAAAGAATCAGACAGCATAATCTGGTCAAACAATAATCCGGATTTATAATGAAAAGTAGAATATTTTTTATTTGAAAACAGTTTTTGAAAAGGATTTTGTAATACTTTTTTCTGTGTATTGTCGTAAAGAATTTTTATCAAATTTTCATCATCCGGGTTTTGGTTAAAGTCTCCACATAAAATGACATGTTCTTTATCTTCATTAATAATATTTAAAATCCTTCCACGAATTTCATCCATTATAAAGTTTCTTTTGGGCTGATTAATGTCTTTTTCTCTCTTCGAAGGAAGGTGAGCAACAAAAACATTCATTATTTCCTCTTTAAATTTTACTTTGGCAAAGAGTACATCCCTTGTTGTGTCATAATTATCAGGTTTGTTGTCTACAATTTCAAAAAAGAAAGTGATTGCTTCAGAATCTATAATTTCTACTTTAGATTTATCATAAAGCAGAGCAACATCCACTTTTCGCTCATCGAGAGAATTGTAGTGTACAATTCCGTATTGTGAACTGAAGGGATCAAGCTGTATCAGATCTTCTAATACCTTTTTTCCAGAAATTTCACATAAGCCGATAAGGGCAGGTAAAATCCCGTTTTCTTCTTTCATTAAACGAAAAACATGTGCAATTTTGGAGAGCTTAGTTCTGTACTTTCTATCATCCCAGTTTCGTAATCCTGATTTTGTGGGGTCGAGTTTATGAATCTGCGGCGGATCGGGCAAAAATAAATTTTCAACATTGTAAAAAGCAAAGAGCTCCATCGACATATTTTTCTAATTGTAATAAAATTTTAACTTACCACTAAATATAATAAAATTTCAACTTTAAAAAAAGCTTCAATCAAATTGATTTGTAAAATCTTAAATTTTAATTACAATGATAAATATTTTACAAATTTACAATATAAATTTCAAAAAAAACGATGTATTGTTCAATTAAAAACAATACATCTGTAAGGGAAATATTTGTTAGAAAAATCCAATAAATAATGTGAAATTTACATTAAAACTATCTATTGCATAGCTTTTTGGGACTTATTCTAAAAGATCAGGACGTTTTTCGGTAGTTATTTTTATGGCTTGATCATGTCTCCATTCTTCTATTTTAGCAAAATTTCCACTTAAAAGAATTTTTGGAACATCCAAACCTTTATAAGATTCTGGTCTTGTGTAAATGGGAGGAGAAAGCAAATCATCCTGAAAACTGTCTGTTAAAGCACTTTGCTCGTCATTTAAAACACCCGGTACGAGACGGATAATAGAATCTGCCAAAACGCAGGCCGCCAATTCACCACCAGTCAAAACAAAATCACCGATAGAAATTTCTTTGGTAATATGCAGATCTCTTACACGCTGATCAATTCCTTTGTAGTGACCGCACAAAAAGATCAGATTGTTTTTAATAGAAAGAGTGTTGGCAATTTTTTGGTTTAAAGTTTCTCCATCAGGTGTCAAATAAATGATTTCATCATATTCTCTCTGAGATTTAAGCTCAGAAATGCATTTATCTATAGGCTCAATCATCATCACCATTCCTGCACCGCCACCGTAAGGTTCGTCATCAATCTGGCGGTGTTTGTTGATGGACCAGTCTCTCAACTGATGAAAATGTACTTCTACAATACCTTTATCAACTGCTCTTTTCAAAATAGAAGTTTGAAACGGGCTTTCCATTAATTCTGGAAGCACGCTTATAATGTCAATTCTCATTGCTGCGTATTATTTTTTTGGGATGGCGAAATAATCAGACGTAAGGAAGAATCTTTATTAAAATAGCTCCACATCCAGTTAAAAAATATCGCCAGTTTATTTCGAACGCTCAAAATAAGCATTAAATGTAAGAACATCCAAAAATACCAGGCTAAAAATCCCTGAAATTTTATAAATGGCAAGTCAACAACGGCTCTATGCTTTCCGATGGTTGCTAATGAACCTTGGTCTTTATACTCATATTCAACCCATTCGTTTTTATTTTTCCTCAGAAAGTTTTTGCCTAAATTTTTTGCCTGATTGATGGCAACATTCGCAACTTGAGGATGACCTTGAGGATATTTCGGAGTTTCCATGTAGGCAATATCTCCAACTGCATAAATATTGTCGTAGCCTTTTACTTTATTGAAACGATCAACGATATATCGATTTCTGACTAAATTTTCTGAAGGAAATCCGTCAATGACATTTCCTGTAACTCCTGCAGCCCAGATTACATTATTCGAAGGGATTTCTTTGCCGCTTTTCATGTACACTTTATCGCCATCATAATCGGTTACAATTTCACCACTCAGGAAGTTTACGCCTAATTCTTTTAAATATTTTTCTGATTTTTCCTGAGCTTCAGGGCTCATTACGGCAAGGGGTTTTTCGGTAGAACTTACCAGAATAATTTGAAGCTGATCAAAATTCATGTAAGGATAATCGCGCGGAAGGATTTCTTTTTTCATCTCTGAAAAAGCGCCGGCTAATTCTACTCCGGTTGGTCCGCTTCCTACGATGACAATATTCCAGTTTCCGTCGTCGCTTCGGCTTTTTTCAAGAATCAGTTTTTCGAAGGTCAATAAAACATGATTTCTGATGCTAATGGCTTCCTGGGTATTTTTCATCCCAAAAGCTTTACTTTCGAGATCTTTATTACCAAAGAAATTAGTTTTACAACCTGTAGCGATAATTAATTTGTCGTAAGTAAATTCTGCTTCGTCAGTAATGACCTTATTATTGGCCGGATCAATAGATTTTACATCGGTTAAACGAAACTGTGTATTTCTGGATTGCTGAAAGATTTTTCTGAAAGGAAAAGAAATATTGGAAGGCTCAATTCGTCCACAAGCAACCTGATAGAAAAGCGGTTGAAACATGTGATGATTTACTCTGTCGAGAACAATTACCTTTTTATTTTTATTGTTCAGCGTTTTTGCAAGCTGCAATCCCGCAAAACCTCCTCCAATGATGATAACCTTTTCGCGTGTTTCCATAATACACAAATTTACTTATTTTATTTAGTATTTTTAAGGCTTAAAAAGTTAGTTTTACAAAACTTTATGAGCCCTAAAAAGTACACCAAAAAAACTGCCAAAAACATCCACAAATCAAGACGAAAGAATTATTTTTTGCGTCGGAAAATTATATTGCTCATCTTGGTGATTGCGCTTATCGGAACAGGTTTATATTTAAAGCAATCAATCAGTTATTATTACGCCTTATATTTTAATAAATTCGCTCATAAGAAGCTAAAAAACAGCGAATCTGAAACTCTGAGAATTCAGAAAATTATTTCAAATAATCTTGATAAAACGTATGGTTTTGATATTTCTCATTATCAAAATAAAGAAGATATAAAATGGGATAGTCTGAGCGTCGGGAATAAAACAATTCCGCTTGAATTTGTGGTGATGAGAGCGACGATGGGAAATAGAAATGCCGATAAAAATTTCGATGAATTCTGGGCTTCTGCAAAAGAACATAACCTCATTCGTGGAGCATATCATTTTTACCGGGCTGATGAAGATCCGGTCATTCAGGCAAACAATTTTTTGGATAATGTAAAACTTGAAAGTGGCGATTTGCCTCCGGTTTTAGATATTGAAAAAATTCCCAAAAGTAAGTCGAAAGAAAAGCTGATTGAAGACTTGAAAATCTGGTGTAAAATTGTAGAAGAAACTTATGGTGAAAAACCTATTATTTACACCTATTATCATTATTACAAAGATTTTCTGAGAGGCGAATTTGATGGCTACCCAATCTGGCTTGCCAATTACAACGATGTTCCCGAACCTTCACCTGAAGATCATTGGGATTTCTGGCAATTTACAGAAAACGGAATTGTGTACGGAATCAATTCTAAAATAGATCTGAATATCTATAACGGCGGAGTTTGGTCGCTGAAAAGCTTAACTTTAGATTAATTAATCTTTTCTTAATTATTGTTAATAATTCTTAAAAAATTATTCTATAAAATCATTTTTGCGTTAAAAAATTACAGATATTTGTGTAAACTAATACCTGAAAACTCGGCTGCCAATATTTTGGTAGTTGCTTTTTCGCTTTTTATAAAACTAACCATAAAAAACAAAAGTAATCATGAGAACAAAAATTTTATTGCTGTTTCTGCTCGGGTGGGTGGGAATGGCTTTCGGACAAGAAAAGTTTGAAGTCAAAGATTTTGATACAACATCAAAAACGGTAGTAGGTGATGCTACCAAAAAATCTGATAATGATGAATTACTCTCTAAAATCAAGAAATTAATTGATGAAAAGAATAGCGATACCACTAAAATTGGCTTTTTCTACATTAGAGATTATGCAATTATCTTTAAAAATCATTTTCCTATAGAAAGTGCGGATGAATACCTTAGCTCAAGAGAAAAAATCGATAATCTTATTAAAGTTAATAAGAAGCTTTATAGAAAAATAAATGTAAAAGCAAATGAAGATATTGATGGAATTTATAAAAAAAAAGTAAATAGAACATGGACAAATGTCTCTGTGCCTTTTGCAAAGAAAGGTGTAGATTTTACTTTAGATATAGGTTATATAGATAGTATTGCAGTGGCAATCAATGAAGGAGTGATAGATCATCTTCGGGTTTATACTAAAGGTGGAAATACTTTTTCTAGTAATTCTCCTATACCATTGATTACCTTAGAAAAAAGATTTAATGATAAGCTTTATAATCCTAGAGATAACAGTTTTGTTTTTCTTAAGGACGCCATTTATTTTGAAGCAGATAGAAGGTTCAATTACTTTCCTGAAGATAAAGAATTAAAGTTGAAAAATAAGTTTAACACAGATGGAACGGTTACTACTGATTCTAAAATGCTTGTTGCAAACAATAATTTAAATTCATTGGTTAATTTACAGGTTTATACAGATTTGTTAGCTGTTTTTGGAAATGAAGCAAACGGATTGATGCAGTTTGAAGCTAATTCAAAATTTTATCTGCATCGTGGCACCTATAGAAATTCC
The DNA here is from genome assembly GCF_900168205.1 of Chryseobacterium balustinum. Taxonomy (GTDB): domain Bacteria; phylum Bacteroidota; class Bacteroidia; order Flavobacteriales; family Weeksellaceae; genus Chryseobacterium; species Chryseobacterium balustinum. The sequence continues at coordinate 408,131 of NZ_FUZE01000002.1, read as the reverse complement.
TATGTTTTTATGCCATTTGATGCTATTGAGCCATTCTTTCATTTCAGTAGAATAGATAGCAAATTCGATACAATTCAGGTATCTTCAGACAAAGAAATAAATAGACTCGATTTGTTTAGACGTTATACTTATGCTGTTGGTATTGATACTAATCTTTTAAGGTTCGATTGGCGTCCACATAATTCTCTTGAACTTAAAGCTGGATATATTTATAGCTCGAGTAATCTTAATATTGTAGATAATAAAGTTGTGATAGGTGTTCATACTCCTTATGCTGAATTAGCACTTAAAAGTAAAAAGCTTAATAACTTTTCTTTGGATCTCCGGGTAAGGTATTTATTCCAAAAAATGAATCCTAATATATATGTAGACAATGATGAGTGGAATCATTTGGCTTCGTTTAAAGCTGCTATTTCTTATTTTCCAAATAAAAACAAAGCAGATAAAATATTTTTAAGGTTTGTAAATTATCTAAATTTCTCTGACAGAAAACAGGATTTTTCTTTACTTCAATTAGGTTTTAGTAAAGCTATATCTTTTTAATATTAGAGAAAGTGAGCTATTTGTTTAAACAAAAAAACCTTCCATCCGGAAGGTTTTTTTTATATCATAAAAGATTAATCAATTACAAAGAAGAAGAATGAACCAACATATCAACCAACTTGTTTGAGTAACCCATTTCGTTGTCATACCAAGAAACCAATTTCACAAAGTTTGGAGAAAGCATAATTCCAGCATCTTTATCGAAGATAGAAGTTCTCTTATCTCCTACAAAATCCTGAGAAACTACAGCATCTTCAGTGTATCCTAAAATACCTTTCAATTCACCTTCAGAAGCAGCTTTGATTACTGCACAGATTTCTTCGTAAGAAGCAGCTTTTTCAATTCTTACTGTTAAATCTACTACAGAAACGTCAACAGTTGGTACTCTGAAAGACATACCTGTTAATTTTCCGTTCAAAGAAGGAATTACTTTTCCTACTGCTTTTGCAGCACCTGTAGAAGAAGGGATGATGTTGTTTAGAGCAGCTCTACCACCTCTCCAGTCTTTCATTGAAGGACCGTCAACAGTTTTTTGAGTAGCTGTTGTAGCGTGTACAGTTGTCATTAAACCTTCTACGATCCCGAAGTTATCGTGAATTACTTTAGCTAAAGGAGCTAAACAGTTTGTTGTACAAGAAGCATTTGAGAAGATTTTTACATCATCTGTAAGCTCAGTGTGGTTTACACCCATTACAAACATTGGAGTATCATCTTTAGAAGGAGCCGAAAGGATTACTTTTTTTGCACCTGCAGTAATGTGTTTTGCTGCACTTTCTTTATCTAAAAATAAACCAGTAGATTCTACGATATAATCAGCACCGATTTCGTTCCACTTTAGGTTGGTTGGGTCTTTTTCTGCAGTAACTCTGATTTTTTTTCCGTTTACCACAAGATCGTTGCCTTCTACAGAAACTTCTCCTGGGAAAACTCCGTGTACAGAGTCGTATTTTAACATGTAAGCCATGTATTCTGCATTGATAAGGTCGTTGATTCCTACAACTTCGATGTTGCTTCTCTCTGTCATTGCTCTGAAAACAAGACGACCGATTCTACCAAAACCGTTAATACCTACTTTAATTGTTGACATAATGTTTTACTTTTTTAAAAATTATATTAAATAGTTAGATTGCTAAAATTTCAGAAATTAATAAAAGATCTTTATTGATTTCGTTGTGTTTTTTGATTGCCTCCTCGATCTCTGTATAAACAATATCGTTAGAACGCATTCCTGCCATTACGTTGGTTTGCCCTTCCATTAATCCTACCACAGCTCCGTAACCCAGTCTGCTTGCCAAAACTCTATCGGCACAACTTGGTGAACCTCCTCTTTGGATGTGACCTAAAATAGCTACACGAATATCATAATCCGGGAATTCTTTTTGAGTTTGCTCAGCCAGTTCGTAGATATTTGCAAGTTTTTCACCTTCAGCTACAACAACAATACTTGAAGCTTTTCCTGTTTTTTCAGCATTTCTGAAGTTAGCAAAAAGCTCATCCATACTGTCTTTTTTCTCAGGAATAAGGATGTCTAAAGCTCCGGTTGCCAAACCACTGTTTAAGGCGATGAAACCTGCATCACGCCCCATCACCTCAACAAAGAAAACTCTGTTGTGAGAAGTCGCCGTATCACGGATTTTGTCAATTGCATCCATTGCTGTATTCAAAGCGGTATCATACCCAATAGTATTATCGGTTCCGAAAATATCATTGTCAATAGTTCCGGGAACACCAATTACTCTGATGCCAAATTCTTCATTAAAGATTTTAGCTCCCGTAAAAGTACCGTCACCACCAATGCACACCAAAGCATCAATTCCATATTTCATGCAATTGTCATACGCTTTTTGGCGACCTTCTTTGGTTCTGAATTCTACGGAACGGGCAGATTTAAGAATCGTACCACCCTGATTGATTATATTTTTTACGGAACGAGGCCCCATTTTCAGGAAATCATCGTGAATCAGACCATTGTAGCCCTCTCTTACACCGTAACATTCGATATTATAATAATTTGCGGTTCTTACAACCGCTCTTAATGCTGCGTTCATACCAGGAGAATCTCCTCCTGAAGTAAGAACTGCAATTTTTTTTACAGCACTTTCTTTCATCTAGTAAAAAATTTCAAACACAAATTTACGAAAACAAGTTCAGATAACTGTAGGATTTTAAGAATAACTTTAAGTATTAAGTTTTTACTATTGATTGGGGTTATTATGTTAAATCTGGGGATTATTAATTCCTTTTGTGATGAAGTTTAATCATGAAAAATAAATTTGAAATTGTGATTATTGTAAAGTATTTACAACATAGTTTTTTCTGTTCAAAATAAAATTTTAATATTTCTATATCATTAGAAATTAATATCTTGGAGTACCAAATTTTAAATATTTTAGTATGAAAAAATGTGTATTTTACGTATTGGCAGTTTTTGCGCTGAGCTCTTGTTCTACAGAAGACATGCAGACCAATGCTATCGAAGCAGAAATTGTACAGACAGATCCTTTGAGTGCAAGACAAATCAACGAACAGATTAATCAAACCACCAAAACGAAAGGAAGATTTTCATGGAACGAGACTTCCTCACACTTTTTGTGGAGCGGGATTGTTCAGGGAAATAAAATAGCTTCCATTGGTTTCGGAAATTCAAAAGATGATTTTGATAGAAGTAAATCTTCTAATTCTGAGGCTTTACAACAGGAAATTTTAGATGTTATTCAGCAATATGAAAGAAAAAACGAGAGAGTTTTATTGGCTTCTGATGAATTTTTAAATCAAATCGATGTTTATATCGAAAAGCAGGAAACGGTGATTGCTTTGCGAAAATTAAAATCAATACGCTACTTTGAGCCTGCAGATTACCGTTATTTTGAAAATGAAAATAAGATAAATGGAACCACGGCTAAATCAAGTGGAAGTTCTTCAGGTTGTGGATTGGAATCAACCGCTCTGAATGCTTCAGATTACACTACCGTAACTCCAAACGCAAAAGCACCTTGGTCATTTGCAAAACATAATATTACCAGCGCATGGAATTACAGCACAGGAGCCGGAGTTACCATCGGATTAATCGATTCAGGAGTTTCTTTCAATCAAAGTTTGTTGAGTGGCAGTTTTAATAATGGTTCATCTTCGGGAAGAACGATCAGTAAAAACGGAGTGTATGTAGATTCTGTTTGGCCATGGAGTTCTGGTTATGACGGAGCGGATGATAAATGCGGTCACGGAACGAGCATGGCTTCTGCAATGGCGGCTCCGAGAAATAATCAGGGACAACCGGTTGGTGTTGCCTATAATGCAAACTTGATTTCTTATCGTGCAGCTTCTAATGTTGTTTTGGATGGGTATCACGAACAAGAAGGAGTGAAAATCGCCTTTACCAATCTTGGAAATACGGCAAGTGTAAAAATAATTTCAATGTCGATGGGACATATTTTCTCAGTTGGAAAAATTGAAGACGGTGTAAAATACGCTTATTCTAAAGGAAAACTTATTTTCTGTGCTGGTGGAACTTCTACAAGTTTTACCACATTTGTCGGCGTAATTTTTCCGGCTTGGATGCCAGAAACACAGGCTATAACTGGTGTTAAAGAAAATACATCTAATCAAAAATGTGATGTTTGCCATTCTGGAAGTGAAATAGATTTTACGTATCAGATGGAAAGAGCTTCGGGAAATAATATACCTGTATTGAGTTACTACAATGCACAAACCGATTATGTAGGCGGCTCTTCTGTGGCAACTGCTTCTACTGCAGGTATTGCAGCTTTGGTTTGGTCTAAAAATCCGTCATGGACGAGAGATCAGGTTTTAAATAAAATGAGACAGTCTGCAACCTATTATCCAACCAAGAATGCAGATTACGGATATGGAAATATTAATGTTTTACAAGCGGTGCAATAAATCTTAAGGGTTAAAAAAATATAGAATTTAAGGATTTTTTAACTGTAAATATATTCGGAAGTTAAACTCTTCCGAATTTTTTTGTGATTACAAATTAGTAATTTTAGCTTGGATTTAAAATATGTTTTTTGTTCTTAATGTGTATTATTGTTATTGAAATATTGTTTTTAGTTGTTTGTTTTTGTTGAATTTTAATTTAAATATGGTATTTGGTAATTATACTTAAAATTTAAAATACGTATTTATACGCTATTAAATATATTTTTTCTATAGTAGCTTTGTCATGTGATCACAAACAAATACAGAGAAGTTTAAAAGCAATCTGTAAAAAACTTTTAACCATGGAGACCAGCAACCATTCAAAAACGGGGCGTAATCCGAAAAGCCACAAGAGTAGGAGAAAAACAAAATATTAATCATGACAACAGCACAAAAATCATTAGTAGGAGGATGGACAGCGTATCACGCTCTTACGCCAGAAGATCAAAAAGTATTTGACGAAGCAATGAGAGGATTTGTAGGAGTAAAATATTCTCCTAAAATGGTATCTACACAAATTGTAAACGGAACTAATTATCGCTTCAAATGTGATGCTTCTATGCCTCCTTCAGATGTAATTTGGGAAGCTATTGTGGAAGTTTATAGCCCAATCGAAGGCGTACCACATATTGTTTCTATTACAAGAATCTAAATTAAAGCACTTATCATATTGTAATTTGATTGTAATCGGAGGATTTTATCTTCCGATTTTTTTTATGGAAAATTTTAATAATTGTCAATTTCCTAATTCATAATCTAAAGGTAAAAGAAATTCAATTTTATTTTTGGTGAATTCTCCTTGATTCGTCAGCATACCTGGGTTTGAAGTATTTCCGTTAGTATAAATTTCAAAAGTATCGTTTTCAGGATGAAGAAAAGAGGTCTGTACAATTGGGGTTGTAGCTTTTACAAACTGCCCTTTTTTCAACTCATAAAAATACTTTTTGAAATTAATCTGCATCATATGATTATAATCCAAATATAGTTTATTGTCTGTTTTTTTAGTGTAATCAGTTTCAGGAATCTGAGTTTTTGTAATCGCAATTTTATACGGTTGCTCGTTTCTTTTACGGTTACTAATATCTAAAATATCTTCCGGAACATTCAGTGTACCTTTTGATTTAAACATTTCTGTAAAATCTTTAAGTCGTTGCAATTCTTCTTCAGTCGGATATTTTGAGTTCGGAAACTTGGTGATCTGATTCACAATGAAGCCTTCATCAGCAACTTTATTTGCGAAAACACTTCTGAAAAAATGAACCTGACTGCCGTCGTAAGCATTCATTCTATTCAGCTTTACTTTATCGGTGCTTTTTGTTTCCTTGAAGAAGCTGGTACCTACAAATCGAGTAGTGTTTTCATCAAAATTTGCAGAGAATTCTACAAGATTATATTCGATAGTATATCCTAAATTTTTGTTTTCAATAATTAAAGTCTGTGGAGCCTTTACTTTTAAATTTTTATTACTTTTATCATAGGCAAACTTTAGTGAACGCTGATTCTTGATCCTCACATTTTCTTTGTCATATCCAATAAAAGAATCCAGAAAGAAATTGATGTAATTTTTATACGTGGCTTCTGTAAACGGAATGATGACAACTTCTTCAATTTCCTTCGCTTTAATCAAAACGACTTTCAGTTTTTTATTTAAAACCTCCGAAGTGTTTACAGTAAAAGTTTCGTAATCATCTTTCTGAAAAACCAGGCTGTTATTATGGTTTGAAGTAATACTAAAACTTCCGTCTGAAGTAGAAGTCGTTCCCGTTTTCGTTCCGTCGAGATAAATGCTGACATTCGCAATCGGTTTGTCGATGTCATTCACAACTGTACCTTTTATGGTTTGTGACAAAAGCACGTAAAAAGGACAAATCATTAAGAAAAGCAATACTGTTTTTTTCATGGTAAACAATATTACTAAATTTATAGTGATAAAAAAAAGAAGGCTAAAAGAAATTTAATTTAACCGATTTTCACACTTGTCATACTTAGCGAACCGCCAATTAAATCATCATTAAATAAAACCAGGTCTTCCGATTTATTTTTTAAACCTAAAGAATAGATCAATGGCAAATAATGATCGGGTGTAGGAATGGCGTATTGCAGAGAAGTTCCCTGTTTTTGATAATCAATAAGGTTCTGAAAATTTCCGTCAAGAAGCCAGTTGTTGGTTTTTTCACGAGCTTCAATTGCCCAGTCCCAACCTGCGCCAACAGTATCAATGTTTCGCCAGTCAATTAATCTTAGATTATGCACAATATTTCCACTCCCGATAATTAAAATACCTTTTTCTCTTAATTTCTCTAATTTTTTAGCCAAATCAAAATGATATTGCGGTGGTTTTGTATAATCAATACTTAACTGAATCACGGGAATATCAGCATTGGGATACATGTGTTTAATTACAGACCAAGCTCCATGATCAAGCCCCCAATTGTGGTCTTCTTCAACGATTGGATTTAAAATATCTGCAACTTCATGTGCTAATTCAGGATTTCCCGGAGCAGGATATTGCACATCAAATAAAGCTTGCGGAAAACCACCAAAATCATGAATCGTTTTGGGCATATCCATCGCAGTAACTTTTGTTCCGCGGGTGAACCAGTGTGCAGAAATACACAAAATCGCATTAGGTTTCGGAATTTCTTTTGCCACATTTCTAAAACCCTGTACAAACTGATTTTCTTCAATGGCATTCATCGGAGAACCGTGACCAAGAAAAAGAACCGGCATTTTCTGCGAATTATTAAACTGACTGCTTATATTCTGTAAATCGTTGAGATTCATTTGTATTTAGATTAAAAAAGGTTCAAGGTTAAATAATAATCCCTGAACCTTCTGATTTAAAAAACTAATTATTTCATTATTCCACGTTTTTGTGGCTTGCAGAAATTTATTTTAAAATTAAGCTTGTTTTACAAACTGTAATTCACCTGCAATTTTCACTTCTTCGCTTACCATTACACCCCCTGCTTCAAGAGCTGCATTCCAGTTAAGTCCGAAATCTTTTCTGTTGATTTTTCCTTCAAAAGAAAAACCTGCCTTTGTATTTCCCCAAGGATCTACATTGATTCCTCCGAAATCTACATCCAAAGTAATTGGCTTCGTAACTCCGTTTACGGTAAGATTTCCGGTCACAGAATTATTAAGAGCATTAGACTCAAAAGTAATGGTTGGGTTAGCTTCTGCATTAAAGAATTCTGCAGATTTCAGGTGATTATCTCTGTCTGTATTGTGAGTAGAGATAGAATCTACATTAATTGTAGCGGTAGTTTTTGCATTCGCAAAAGTATCGTCTTCAGCTTCGATCTCTGCATTGAAATTGGTAAAATTACCTTTGATGTTAGAGATCATCATGTGTTTTACTTTAAAAGTAATTTCACTGTGTGCTGGGTCTAAATTCCATTTTGTAGCCATTGTATTTATTTTTTGTTGTTATTTAATACTGCAAATCTAAGGGAAGAATGATTTCCGATTCATTGACTTAGGATAAGAAATTAATTTTTATATAAATTTAATGAGAATTCTGCAGTTATTTGTTCGTTGAAGAAGTAAATTCTTATTTCAGGTTTTGAAATTCATAAATAATTCAAGAAAATAATTCTATTTTTGTTAGATGATGGAAAATAAATCCCCGTTTTTAGACACTTTGTTTCTTCTCAGAAAAGAAGGTACACTGACTATTTTTTCAGATTTTAAAACGCTGTCTGAAAAAGAAGAAAAAGAGGCGGAAGATTTTTTCGAATCGGATTTTGAAAAAGAAAGATTAGATTTTTTATCAGATAAGATTCCATTCAATAAAGAAGCTGCCATTTGGTCTGCAAAAGTTTTGTATCACAGTGCACAGTTGTATTTAATAAGAAAAGATACGGCGAAAAATTTAGAAAAAGTGATTCCGCAATATCTAGGTGAAAAAAATGTTTCCGCAATTTTATCCGCAGATTTGTCGTTGAGGTTTTTACCACAATTGCTCCATGCGCTTCAGATTGCAGATTCTACAGACCCTTTGGTGAAAATGCTGGAAAATATTTTACACCAGTTTCATTATTCAGGAATTGGATTAGATTTAAATCTTGAAAAAATCAATTGGGAAGAAGAATTAAAAGACAAAATCTACCGAAAATTATATCTTGAAAGAATCGTTGAAAAGAAAGCTTATTCATTGGCGGAAATTCCATATATCAACCAATTGCTGATTGCAGAATTTGGGATGTACAAAGATATTTTTTGGAGAGAATTACAAATAGTAGAAAATTAAACTGTTTGTATTTCTTGGTTAAGTGAAATCGAAGATTCGACGAAGTCAAACGCCTTCGCGAACTTAAAAGCAGTTAGCTATTAAAAAAAAAAATTGCGCTCTTTGCGTTTAAAATTAAATTAAAAAATGACTCAAAATATAGAAAAATTAAACAAAGTTCTCGCCTATGTTAAAGATACTTTTGTCGGGAAAAATGACGTTGTAGATTTGCTCGGAATATGTTTGTTGGCAAGAGAAAATGCATTTTTATACGGACCTCCCGGAACCGCAAAATCTGCCATTGTAAGAACATTGGCAAATACGGTGACAGACGGTAAAAACTTTGAATATCTATTAACCCGTTTCACCGAACCCAACGAAATTTTTGGTCCTTTTGATATCAGAAAATTAAAAGAAGGAGAATTGTTAACCAACACAGAAGGGATGATGCCTGAAGCGTCGATGGTTTTTCTGGATGAAATCTTCAATGCCAATTCGGCAATCTTAAATTCTCTTTTGATGGCTTTAAATGAAAAGATTTTCAAAAGAGGAAAAGAAACAAGGAAGCTTCCTGCATTGATGTTTGTCGGTGCAAGTAACGTTCTTCCTGAAGATGAAGCTTTGAATGCACTTTTTGACCGTTTTTTAATTAGAATTAATGTTGATAATGTAAATCCGGATCTTCTTCAACAAGTACTTTTAGCTGGTAGAAAACTCGAAAATATTCTCGAAACCGAAACTCCGGAAATCTTTTCAGATGAAATCCGAGAGCTTCAGAATTTGTGTAAAAGTATTGATTTGAAACCCATTTACGAAGTCTATTTAAATACAATCATCAATCTTAGAAATACAGGGATTGCAATTTCCGACCGTAGAGCCGTGAAGTTGCAAAATCTGATTGCGGCAAGTGCTTTAATTTGTGGTCGAAACGAAGCTATTCTTTCAGATCTATGGGTACTGAAGCATATTTGGGACACCGAAGAACAGATTGAAATTTTAGAAGGAATTATCAACAGAACGATTGAAAAAGACGACCATCCAAAGTCTCATCCGCAAGCTTTGCAAAATAAAATCCCCAATCCTGAAGAAGTGATGAAAGATGTGAAAATCCTGATCGAAAAATGGAATAGCGGAACATTAAGTTTTGAAGAGCAAAACGTGATAAAAGATAAATTAAGATATCTTCAAACCCGATGCGACTGGATCAGAAATCCTGAGCAAAAACAATACATTCAACAAGAAATTGAAAGTTTATGGCAGAAGATTCTTCAAACAGTATAAAAATTTTTTGGGCAGAGCTTCCAAAAGCGGATGAAGATTTTCTTGGTGCAATTCGTGACTGGAAAAATGTTCAGATTGCGATAGATGAAGAAATAATCTGGCTGAAAGGTTTTACCGATGAACAGGCCGCTTCGTCGGAAATTCAGCAGTTGCCGAATTTTATTTTGTATGAATTGAGGGATGGACTTTTATTCAGAAAAGATGCATTGGTTCCGAGTAAAAAAATGAGAACCGCTTTGCTCTGGACTCCGATTGATAAAGCTTTAAAGCTCACTTTTCCTATTTCAAATAATAATTTTTTTGGAATTGATGAAAAGATTGAAGTTAAATTAAAGCCAAGTGAAGAAGAACAGCCTGCAATGGCTTTGCTTTGCTCAATCTCGGAAATTAAAGACGTAATTATTGCGACACCAAAATTCAAATTAGAAAAACTGGATTGGATTGTCATTAATGATAAAGCATTATTTATGGGAACTCCATTATTAGGCTTTCCCGGAAAAACTTTTTGGTTAAAAGATGATCATCTTCTACCAACAGGTTTTGATTTTGAATTTAAAAATCTGAGTTCTTTATTGCAAAGAAAGTATAATGAATGCAACGAAGACTGGCTTTTGTGGAGCGAAACCGGAAGTGTTTTATCCATTAATAAAGAGAATTTCAGAAAACTATCTGTAAGTTCATTTCGTCTGACTGAAAAATCACAAGAATGGAATTAAAAGAATATTTCCAATCTTACGAAAGTTATTTCTGGGAATGGACAACGGATGAAGATGTTCCGGACGATACCGGCTATAATGAAAATAATCTTATTTCGTTTCAGAATATTGGGGCTGTTGTTTATAGACCTTATCTGATTGAGATCTTGAAGGAGCTTCAACTTAACGGTTTACCAATTTTGAACCCTCTTTTATTAGCTTTATATGCAACAAACGAAGGATATTTAGATATAAAAGGTATTAAAACAAATCTCAGAAAACATCCTTTGGCAAGGCATGAATATGTTAAACATTTGATTCGTCCTGCATTTCAATTTTTAGAAACATTAAAATCTCTCCATAACAATTATAAAAAAGGGAAAAATAGAGTTCTTCTTTTACAGACAATATTCAAGTATGCGTCTAATAATATTTCGGAAAAACAATCGGAATATATTTTAAATGGATATTTACGAAATTCACGAAAAATTGCCGATTCAGCACAGAAAATAGAAATTACTGTTTCGAAGTTTTCCAAAGATTTAGGGATCTTGGTAGCTTTGAATGAAAAATTTCCTTCAAGTCAAATGATTATTCAAGTAATGAAAGGTAATTTGAAAATTGCTGATATTGAAGAAGAAGTTATTGAAGAAGAAACAACAATAGAAACCGATAAAGATTTTATCCAGGAACTCATCGAAGAACCCAAAACTTTCCAGGTTGGAAGTTTAATTAAAAGAATCTGGAGCGGACTGAAAATTCCAATGCGTCACCTTTCTCCCGGTGAACAACCGATTGGAGGCGTTTCAGATATGACCAACAAAGGTGATTTCAGCAGAATGCTTTTGTCGGAATTTGCCAATGAAGATGAGGTTTTTATGAATCGTGTTGCAAATAATGAAGCTTTATACATTCAGCGTGAAATCCCGCCTGAAGAAAATGTTTTTGAAAGAATTATTTTAATTGATACTTCTCTGAAAAATTGGGGAACTCCGAAAGTTTTGGCATTTGCATCAGCCATTGCAGTTATCAAACATCCAAAAGCGCATTCTGAATGTAAAGTTTTTGCTTTAGGACAAAATTCAATTCCGATCAAGCTTGATCAAGTGGAGGAGGTGATCGATCATCTTAATATCGTAAGTCCGGTTTTGGAAGTTTCTCAATCGTTGGAAAAGTTTTTTAGTGAAGAGCATACCGAGAAAGATCTTGAAGTTTTTTTTATTACCAATCAGGAAAATTTAGAAAATCAAAAGCTGCAGAAAGTTATTCAAGAAAATCGGGATCGACTGAAATTTTTGGTGACGACTTCCGCAGAAGGTGAACTGAATTTTTACAAGCATCATAAAGGAACAAGAAAACACGTCCAGAAAATCATGCTTCCGTTGCAGGAATTATGGGCAAATCCACCGAAGAGAAATCAAAAAGGAGAAAATAACAACTCTCTGAGAAGTAAAAAAGCAGATGTTCCTTTGAATTATCCGATTTTATTTCCAACTTCAAAAAATAGAATTGCTACATTTTTGTATGAAGGCGAGTTTTTTATTTTAAGTTCTAAAAAACAGTTGCTTAAAACCTATTTATCTGATAATTATTACAATAAAAATTATTACGATCAGTATAAAATTCATCGGGGTTGTGAGGTTTTGTTTGAAGATATTTCGGTGAGGCCAAAAGGCCAGTTTGCTTTAGCTAAAAACAAACAACATCAATTTATTTTATGCCATTATCAACGGGATAAAAAATTGATTTCTAAATTAAACTTAAATACAAAAGAATATTCTGAACTGAATTTGTCAGGGCATAAAATTCCCCATCAGCATAAATTGATCTATTTTGATAAAAATTTTTATTTACACCAAATTGAAATTCCTTACAACTACAGGATAAACATCGATGGTGATATTTCTTTAGAAGAAACTTTCGACAAGGTTAATGAAATGGATAAAAATAATTCAAAAGTTGAAACTGAACTCAATAAATTGAATAATATCGGAGTTAAAATTTTAAATAATTTCAATAATGTCGGAATCAATACTGAATTTGGATTAGTGATTTCTAATAATGAACTGACCCAGAATTATGATCATTCATTGGTTTTTTACAGAAATAAATATCCGATGAAGATTTTTGCTCAGCAAAATAAAAATAGATTTACATTTTCAGAAGGCAGCGAAATCATTACAGATTCCCGTGGAATGCTGACTTTTAAAAGCAGTAATCAAAATGTTCCGGAATTTTACATTCCATCTACCGAAGCTGGCTATTTGGCTTTGGCGAGCCATACAGAATTTGGGGGCTCAGAATATTATTTGCCTGAAACCACTTTGCTGAAAATGAGAAAAATGGAAGATATGATTATGGAATATTTAGACCCATTTATTCATCAAATTGTAGAATATGGAACTGAGAATTAAACCTTTTCCGAAAAACAATTATCCTAAAAAAGGACTTTTAATAAAAAGTTCTTCACCATTGACGTGGCTGCACGAAATGGAAACTTTAGGAATTGATTTAAATGAAGTTCGGTCATTTCCAATTCCTTCCAACGAACCCAATATTCTGTATGGATGCTTTTTAATTTTTAAAAACCTTGCTCCTTCTGAAATTGGCAAGAATTCTTATTTTCAAAGTATTGAAGACAGGTTTTTTATTCCTGAAAACACCACTTTTTATCCTAAAATCAATCCTGAAGACTGGCAAAATATCAATGCTGATTTTCTGGTGATGCATCCTGATTTCGGGTTGGTGAAATTGAATGAAGAAATTGATTGGATTTCACTAATTAATCATCCTAAACAATCAGAAGATAAGATTCGAAAACCATCAAAAGGAGTAACAATTTCCCAAGAAATTAAAAGTTTTATGGTGGAAATGGATGATGACCAAGTGATGGAAGCGCTTCAAAAACCGCAAACTGAAGAAGAGTGGATGAAAAACCTGCCTTTTGATATGAAAAAAGTAATGGCAGGAAATAAAAAGGAAATCGAAAAATATTTAAAATATATTGAAAAATATCCTGAAAGAGCTGTAGAATTGGGAGTTCCGTTAGATATTATGGGAACTTCCAGAGGAGATGGGTTTGGTAAATTCAAATTTGGAACTTGGTTTCAAAACTTTTTTAGTGGAAGTGATAATTCTTCAGAGGAAAACTCAGGTTCAGGGAATTACCGCTGGCTCTTTTTTGTTTTTATCATTTTAATTGTCGTTGCGAGAATAGGATTTCAGTTGACTAAGGATGAGACCGAGGAACATGTGAATTCCGGGAAAGTTCAACAGCAAAACAAGATCGGAAAAATTTTGGCGTTTAAATCTGGGATTACTGATATTGATATAAAAATTGATTCTATTTACAGAAAGCGAAGAGGGAAATTGATGAATGATTTTCATGAAGCAACGAAAGAATTTCACGAAAAATCAATGGATGATGTGGTGAAAGATGTTGAGAAATATAGAATTGATGAAGGAAAAACAAAAGATTCTCTCAAAACGATTTACAATAAAAAAATAGTAAAAGTAATTACAGAAAATACCGAAAAACTACAAAATAAAATCACAGATTCTCTCAAAAAAGAAGGAAACGGAATTCCTGCCGATAAAGGTGTCGTGAAAATGGTTCTCAATAAAAAACAGATTTTGATGGCTGACTCTTTAGGGAAACGCTACGGAACTATTGAGCCACCAATTTCTAATATGGATGAAAATTCGCAGGCTTATCTTGAAGGGAATAAAGGCGAGTCAAGTGATTCTGAAAAAGTTTCGGCATCAGATATTTTTTGGCTAATTGTTTTAATGGCAGGAGCTGTAGGATTGTACTCATTCCTTTTTAAAAAGAAAAAAATACATTTCGGTGGCGAAAATGTTCCGATAGGAATCAAGATCTTCCTCATGGTTGTTTTGATTGCTCTGTTGAGTTATATTTTTTATCCAATCATCGAAATGTTTGGCTATAACTGGTTTGTCTGGATATTGATTATTTGTGTAGCTCTTCTTTTGTACAGACTTTTTCGCGAAGATAAAACCATTTTAAAATCTGAAGAGAATGAATAAGCAGAAGTTTATCGATAAGTTTCTGAGAGCACTTGTGGTTTTGGCAATTATTAAAATCATTGCGATTTTTGCTGAGCTTTTTCAGAAAACATTTTGGAGCGTTATTGGAAATCTGGTGATTTTCATAGTAGTTTTAGTAATTATATTTTTTGTAATCATCGCTCTTGAAAATAAAGAAAAATCTGGAAATTCTTCAGGAAGAAAAGGTAGTGGAGGAAATTTTTATCTTGAAAATTCTTTGTTCGACAGAATCAGAAACAAGTACGAAGAACTAGCCGAAAAATACATTGCCGAAAAAGATTATACAAGAGCCGCAAAAGTGTATATGAATTTGCTGAATGACAATTACCGTGGTGCAAAAACGCTTGAAGATGGTGGTTTGTACAACGAAGCTGCCGTGATTTACCTTAAAAAATTAAAAAATAAATCGGAAGCTGCGTCTTGTTTTGAAAAAGCAAAGCAATATCAAAAATCAATTGAACTGTATAAAGAGCTCGAGCAAAAAGAAAAAGTGGGTGATCTTTATATGCAAATTAATGATACCAAAAATGCGAATTCTTATTACCAAATGGTTGTTGATGATTATGTAAGCAACGATCAAATGGTGAAAGCTTCTCTTATCTACCGCAAAAAAATGGATGTTCCGGAAGAAGCTCAGAAAATTTTATTACAAGGTTGGGAAGAAAATAAAGATGCTTTTAATTGTCTGAATAACTATTTCGTAAATATCAATAACGTTGATAATCTAAATTATACAATTCAAAATTTATACCTCAAAACTCCTTCTGATAAGAAATTAATTTATCTTGAAGCGATGAAACATGAGTTTAAAAAAGATTCAAAACTACAGGAAACAACAAGGAATATCGCTTACGAGATCATTGCCGAAAATATAGAAAATCATTCTTCCATCATCAATGAACTGAAGCATTTCAATCCAAAAGATGAGGTGATTTTAAAAGATATTTCGAGATACAGAACAGGGAGAAATAAAATGTTTAGAAATTGATTTAATTAAAAAATTAAAAATTGTAAAATGGATAATACAAGTAAGTATCTTCATTTAAAACATAAAGATAAAAGCGTGTACGAAATTGTAGATGAAATGATGGAACAGTATAAATCTCCATTGGTTACAATTAAAAAAAGCAGAGAAATATTTCCGCAACTTTCATTAATGGAAGCAAAAGAGATTGTAATTATTAGAACTTCCGAACATAAAAGTTTATATGATTATCAAGGGAGCTTACTTCCAGATCTTGAAAAATTTTTGAATGAAGAAAATGACAGTAATGATTTATAATATTTGATGATTAAAGCTTTTAAAAACTATCAGTTTTATTACCCGTTCTCATGAAAATTATAAATTAAAGAAGAAAAACAATTATCTTTGCACCAATAAAATTATGACAATACAAAGAGCACATATCAGTTTAAATCTATGCGATCACCCTGTAGTAAAGGGATCGTTTGGATATGAATGGATGATATCTGATGAGGCGAAATGTGCTTGCTTTGAAAATTTTTTACTGTAAACTCGTAAAGATTTAATCAAAATACTGCAGAAACGCCTCGGTCATCGAGGCGTTTTTTGTGTTTTTAGGGCAGGAATTATTTAGAATGAAAAAAAATAACCATAAAAGTGAAAATAATTTAATCAACAATGAACAAATAATTAGAAAATAAGACGTGATAGGAAAACCAATGAGAGACAGTCATTTAGGTGAAATTGATATCTGTAAAATATTACAGACAGAAATTCTCTATTCCAAAAATTGAATATAATTAATTGGTTTTCAGGTAGTTGATTGAAAAATAAATTTGCGGATTAAAAAATTTCATACTTACTTTGCAATCGAAAATTAAAAGCAATACGTTTTTAATCTTTTCAAAAAACAATTTTACACAACAAGAATATAATGAAACAATTACATAACATATCTAATCAGTATTCAAGACGACACGGACAAGAGGCGATGGGACTTGCGTGTATTCTTGATAGTGAATTTGTGGATAAAAGGTGCTTATATAAATGGGTCAGCTAATATAGCGACACGTCAAAAAATATAAAGCGCCTCCCGAAAAGAGGCGCTTTTTTTATGGTTTCTTTAGCTTATTTGGTAAAGCGTCGGTTTGTGGCACCGGAGAACAGGGTTCGATCCCCGGAGATACCCAAAGTGAAAATCTCATAGCTCAATTGGTTGGATACGCCGAAGGTTGAAGGTTCGAGTCCTTCTGGGATTACATAAAAGTTAAAAAAAACAATCTCATGGCTCAATTGGATAGAGCGTCGGTTTACGACACCGAAGGTTGAAGGTTCGAATCCTTCTGAGATTACAAATAGAATCTCATAGCTCAAATGGTTAGAGCACCGGTCTTTTAAACCGGGGGTTGAAAGTTCAAATCTTTCTGGGGTTACAAAGATCTCGTAGCTCAATTGGCTAGAGCATCGGTTTTCTAAAACGAGGGTTACAGGTTCGAATCTTGTCGAGGTCACAAAAGGAGAGTAGGCAAATATTGGTTTGTTGCGGCTTACTGCTAATGAGTTCTACGACAGTAGTGAAGGTTCGATTCCTTTGCTCTCCGCAAAAAAATGGTCTATTGAGGTAATGGTAACCTGTCCGACTGTCTCTTGGACACCGCGAGTTCGATTCTCGCATAGACTGCAACGATTCACAGAAAATTTCCGATCCGACTGTCTCTCGGAGAAGATTTTTGAAGTGAATCTGCAAAACTGGAAGGATAACGGTGGTTGTTTCCCCGTCTTGGACGCGGGAGGTCGCAAGTTCGAAATGCGAAGCATTCGTGAATGCCTTTAAAAAATAATAAAAAAGGAACAATGAACAATCTTGCTTTCCAGACGAAAAAAATGAATAGTCAATTGTCACTTTTGTTTCACAAGTGAATTTTTAAAATTGACAAGCAATGTCAGATTGATAATTGACCATTAGCAAATTAAAAATGATTCTGTAGCTCAATGGTAGAGCGCCGGTCTGTTAAACCGGAAGTTGAAAGTTCGAGCCTTTCCGGAATCGCAAATAACTAAATATTAATTGTTTCAAAGAGAAGAGAAAAGGTTTGTCAAGCGCAGAAGATCTTTACGCCAAAAACACAATATAGACAGGCTTTTTCTTAACTCAATTAAACAGAAAAATGGAAATTTAAACATAATATAAATTTTTAGGTAAAATAAAGTTTGTCAAAGCGCAGAAGTTTTTATATCAAACAAAAAATTAAGACAGGCTTTATTTTTCAATTAGAAGTTAGAATTTAGAAACTTGATATTTCTAAAAACTATCAACTAGAAACCAACAACTAGTTTTAAAAAAAACGATGGTTCGCCGAAGTGGAAGAGTCGGGGCGGTCTGCAAAACCGTTGTGAAAACTGAGTGGGTTTGAATCCCATAACCATCTCAAATAACTAAAATGAGATTAGTTCCGAAGAAAAAGTAAAAGTCTGTCGAGCGTAGAAGTTCTTATATCAAACAAAAAAATAATGACAGGCTTTGTTTTTCTTCAAAAGAGAAATTAGATGTTAGAAATTAGAAGTTAGAATGAAGATGGAAATCATTTATCTCTTATCAATTAACATTTATCAAAATTTGGAAGTACGCCGAAGTTGGAGAGTCGGGGCAGACTGTAAATCTGTTGCTTCATTGCTGAGTAGGTTCAAATTCTACTACTTCCACAAATACCGCTGATAATGTAATGGCAGCATGCAGGAAATATACTCTTGTTGTTCAGGTTCGACTCCTGGTTAGTGGTCAAAAAAAGGGAATAATGAATAAGTCAATTGTCAATTTTAAAAATTTGACTGCAAAGTAAATTGACGATTCACCATTCACAAGAAAAATGCTCTATTCGTCTAACGGTTCAGGACGCCTGCCTTTCGAGCAGAAAACAAGGGTTCGATTCCCTTATAGAGTACAAAATATAAATAATTAGTAATGTGCAATGAGTAATTATTGCCATCATAAATTATTAAGTATGAATTTATATTATTAATTACACATTACTCATAAAAACTTGCGGGAATGGTGGAACTGGCAGACACACTTGATTTAGGCTCAAGATATTGAGGGTTCGACTCCCTCTTTCCGTACAAAAGCATAATTGATAAATCATCAATAATAAATGATAAAAGTAGCAATGGTACCATTTATAACTTATCAATTATCATTCATAAACCTGGAAGAGTGGTGGGGCAGGTCTGCAGGTTAGTCTGAAAAACTAAAGGTATAGGTTCGATTCCTGTCTGCTCCACAGAAAGATAAATGATGAATTTACAGTGGAAAAATATCATTTATCGCTTATTATTTATCAATTATAATTAAAACTGATTCATAGTGTAATTGGTCAGCACACAAGACTTTGACTCTTGTTGTTCAGGTTCGAGTCCTGATGAATCAACAGAAAAATAGAAATTAGAAACTAGAGATTAGAAATTAGAAAAATAACCGCAAGTAAAAATCATTTATGAATTATAAAAAATATAAAACTTAAACATGTAGAAAAAATGGAAACGCAACAACAAACATGGCAAAACATGACCGGAAAATTTTTCCAACATTCTATCACGCAATTGGTAGAAGAAGCCATCATTCGCGAACAGGCAAATGGACATCGACTGAAAGTGTGTGTGGGTTCAGACTCCCACGTTTACGGTGACGCCATTAATTATGCTACGGCAGTGGTCTTTATTCGTGAGGGAAAAGGAGCGTTTACCTTTATCAGAAAAGAAAGAGAAATACAGAATATCAGTATCAAAGAGCGAATGTTGAACGAGGTCAACAAATCCGTAGAAATCGCCTACGCCATTTGCTCTATTCTGGAAACATATGATGTGGAAATGGAGGTACACGCAGACATTAACACCGACCCGGATTTTAAATCCAATGTTGCTTTGAAAGATGCAATGGGGTACATTATGGGAATGGGTTATATATTTAAAGCAAAACCTTACGCATTTGCAAGTTCAAATTGTGCTGATATGATGGTGTAATAAAAGCTGGAAGCGAGATGTAGGAAGTTGGAAGTTTTTTAACAGTATGATATTAACTCCCCACATCCCGCTTCTAACTTCCATCAAAAAAATTAAATAAAAGAACCTTTAAAAACTAGTAACCATGTATTTTTTAGTTCAGGCTAATGTGTATTTAGACCCCGATCATTATAAAATTTTTGATGCTTTGGAAGAATTGAATATTGATTACAGTGTAATTAATATTCCTCCAACAGCAGAAAAAATAGACTTCGAAACAGACAGAAAAGATGTTTTCGTTTACGGTTCGGTGACGATCGCGAGATTGGCAAAACAAAATACCGATTGGTTTCCCGGTTCTTTTTACGGAGGCAATCATTTGTATGAAGTGTATTCTAAATTTTATGGTGAAAACCTTTTGAATCACAAAGTTTCCGTTCATAAAATTTCAGAAGAATTGATTTGGAAAAAAGGTGAAATTAAATTCATCAAACCTTACAATGAAGCTAAAATTTTCACAGGAAAAGTTTTCAGTGAAACAGAATGGAAAGATTTTGTTTTTGAAGCATTGAAAAATAGATCCAACAGAATTACAGAAGATTCTTTGGTTCAGATTTCTGAAGCAAAACTAACAATAAAAGAAGCTAGACTTTGGATCGTTGGCGGACAGATTATCGATGCAGGATATTATAAATTTAATGATAATGCACCTTTCGAAGAAAACGTGTCAGAAGATGGATTAAATTTCGCCAATAAAATGATCCAACTTTTCAATCTTGAAGAAGCTTTTGTAATGGATATTTGTTTAACAGATGAAGGCTGGAAAATTGTTGAAATAAATTGTATCAATAGTTCCGGATTTTATCCAAACACCAACGTGAAAAGTATTATCAAAGCATTGAATATTTACTTTTCCAATTAAAAAATAAATTAAAATGTTTTTATACGACAAAGTAATTGTCATAGATATCGAAGCTACATGTTGGGAAAAAGGGCAAACTCCTGAAGATCAAAAAAGAGAAATCATTGAAATCGGAATTTGCAAACTCAATATGTCGGACGGAAATATCGAAGACAAAAGAAGCTATTTGATAAAACCGACACGATCGGAAGTAAGCGAATATTGTACAAAATTGACAGGAATTACTTCTGGAGAACTAGAAAAAGAAGGGATTTCTTTTAAAGAAGCCTGTTCAAATATCAAAAACAGATACAATTCATTACGAAGAACATACGCCGGTTATGGTGGATTTGACAAATCAATTATGGAAAGTCAATGTCAAGAATTTGATATTAAATTTCCCTTTAGTGAAACGTATCTTGATTTGAAGGTTTTGATAAGTTTAATGACTGGTGAAAAGCCAATTGGATTATTGAAAGAACTTCAGACAAGAAATATAGAATTTGAAGGGAGCAATCATAATGGTGCAGATGACGCTTTTAACACAGCAAAATTATTGTATCAAGTTTTAAAAAACTAAAGCAATGGAGTTAACAAAAAGATTACTATTTCTGGATGATATAAGATATCCGTTTGAGGCCTATCATTATACCAAACAGGATATTTTTCTCAGAAAAGATTGGTATATCGTTCGAAATTATGAGCAGTTTGTCAACAGAATTTTGGAAAAAGGACTTCCGGAAATGATTTCTTTTGACCATGACCTTGCAGATGAACATTATTTAGAACCAAATTCTCAGGAGTTTGTTGAAAAAACAGGCTATGATTGTGCAAAATGGCTGGTAGAATATTGTATGGATAACTATTTGGACTTACCAAAATTCTATTGCCACTCCATGAATCCTGTTGGAAAGGAAAATATTGAAGGACTTTTAAACAACTTTAAAAAATTGTAATGGACATTTTTAGATTAATTCAAGATATAAGAAAGCATTTGAATCTCAGTTTCGATGAGGTTGACAGATGGTTTGATAAAGATAATAGAACCTTGAATTATCAACCTTCAAATGGAGGTTGGACGGTTCAACAGATTTTAGAGCATATTTATTTGACGAACTTTTACTTGTTGATTCTTATTGATAAAGGTTCAAAAAAAGCAATGCGAAATTATCGCAATCTTGATTTAAATTTTGAAATAGAAAACTACAGTTTCGATAAAGAAAAATTTGAGAAAGTAGGCGAGTATGGTGCGTTTGAATTGATAAGACCAGAACATATGGAGCCCAAAGGAGAATTGAATTTAAATAAAATCAGTAGTTTAATTTCTCAACAATATCATCAATGCTTAAACTATTTAGACTTGATGAAAAATGGAGAAGGTCTTCTCTGTGAAACAACAATGACCGTGAATGGATTGGGAAAAATCAATGTGTATGAATACATTTATTTCCTTTCACTTCACGCTCAGAGAAACGTTACTCAGATGGAAAATAATGAATTAGAAAACAATTAAAAAAATTAAAAAAAATGCAAACAAATATATTTTTTACGGCAGACCATCATTTCGGTCATGCCAATATTATAAAATTTTCCGAACGGCCTTTTGAGTCGACGGAGGAAATGAATGAGCAACTTATCAAACGATGGAACGAAAAAATAGGAAAAGATGATACTGTCTATCACTTGGGCGATGTAAGTTTAGGAAAACCAGATTTTACAAAAGAAATTTTAGACAGACTAAATGGAAAAATCCATCTGATAAAAGGCAATCATGAATATTCTGCGCTTCGGGTTCCGGAAAGGTTCGAATGGATCAAAGATTACCACGAGCTTTATGTGGAAGACGAAAGTCATAAAATGGGCAAACAGAAGATCATGCTTTTTCATTACGCAATGCGCACCTGGAACGGTTCTCATCACGGAA
Source organism: Chryseobacterium balustinum (assembly GCF_900168205.1). GTDB lineage: Bacteria > Bacteroidota > Bacteroidia > Flavobacteriales > Weeksellaceae > Chryseobacterium > Chryseobacterium balustinum. The sequence goes on along the minus strand of NZ_FUZE01000002.1, from coordinate 385,586 downwards.
CATGGCAATTATACGGTCATTCACACGGAACATTATCGGATGATGAAAATGCTTTAAGTATTGATGTAGGTGTTGATTGCCATAATTTTTATCCTGTTTCTTATGAAGAAATCAAAGAATTGATGAAGAAAAAGAAATGGACACCGCCTTTTGCACCAAGAAATTAAAATAGCTCCCTTCGGGGAGTTTTTTTTGAAATTATTTTTTACTGCGTAAATAGAATGCGTACTGATGGTTTTATCTTTGCAGAGCTTTAGCAGCAACATCAATTCTTCTTTAGGGTATTTCTTCCCACCTCTCCTCCAATGAAAACCAAATGCAGATGAATGAAAAAATATGTAATAAAATAGTAAAATGAAAACAACCAATGAAATATTAATCATCGATTTGGAAGCCACATGCTGGGAAAACGATAGAATCCCAGCTGGACAAAAAGTTGATATCATAGAAATCGGAATTTGCGAATTAAACAGAACAACAAAAGCAATTTCCAGGAAACAAAGCATCTATGTAATTCCTGAAAGGTCTAAAATCAATAAATTTTGTACAGAACTCACCGGAATAACACCACAATTAATCGAAGAAAAAGGAATTTATTTTGAGGAAGCCTGTGAGAAAATCAAAAAAGAATATCATTCAACTTCGCTTACTTGGGCAGGCTTTGGGAATTTTGATAAAGAACAAATCATGGAACAGTGTGATTATCTCGGAATCGAAAATCCTTTCTCAGAAAATTATATTAATGTGATGTATCAATTCAAAAATCATATCGGACTTCATAAAATGATGGGTTTAAAAAGAGCCCTGAAATATATGAATATGGATTTTGAAGGAAATCATCACAGCGGAGCAGACGATGCTTACAACGCTGCCAAAATTTTAAGAGAAATTTTGTAGTAATAATTTGGTCAGGAAGATGGATGAAGGAAGTGGGAAGTTTTTGCGGTGCGAAATTGACTTCCAGCCTCCAGCTTCAGACTTCCAGCTACAAATATTAATTTTTTTAAACAAATGAAAACAACAGACAATATATTAATTATAGACCTCGAAGCCACGTGTTGGAATGACCGACCGCCAAGAGGACAGGAAAGTGAAATTATAGAAATCGGAGTTTGTATTATGGATGCAAAAACCGGTAAGATTTCACAAAATGAGGGGATTTTAATTAAACCTCAATACTCAAAAGTGAGTCCGTTTTGTACGGAACTGACTTCTATTACTCAACAAATGCTTGATGATGAAGGGATTTTTCTGGAAGATGCTCTGGATATTCTGAGAGTAGAATACAATTCTGAAGACTTGACTTGGGCAAGCTACGGAAACTATGATTTGAATATGCTTCAAAATCAGGCAAGAAGATTCAATGTCGATTATCCTTTGAGTGATGACCACATTAATGTTAAAACGTTATTCGCTCAATTGCATCCGATTCGAAAAAGCGTAGGAATGGATAGGGCTTTGAAAGAATTGAAATTTCCTTTAGTGGGCACACATCACAGAGGAATTGACGATGTGAAGAATATTGCCAAGATTCTATTTTGGTGTTTGAAAAAAGTGTAGGCAAAATTTAATAAAACCTTTTGAAATTCGTATATTTAGAGGGATTTTTATTTTATTTATGACTGAGAATTATAATGTTTTAGAACACATCAGGAAGCGACCGGGAATGTATATTGGAGCTTTAGATAATTCGGGATTTAATGAATTAATTCACTATTTAATTCAGGATTTTATAGCAATAGAATTTTATGAAGTTATTTGTATATTGTATAAAAATAATCGTGTTATTATAGAAAGTAAAAGTACTAAAAGCTCAACTTTATTATCAAATGCAATTAAAAATATTAATAATTACAAAGATTCACATTTTTACCTTTCGATAGCCTGTCTTGTTGCTTTGTCTGATTTTTTGAAAATTGAAATTAATGAAAATTTTGTTTTAAGCTCTAATAAGGGAATATTTAAAATTGAAAATGAAATTATTAATGATGAGGCTCGTAAAATAAAATTTGATTTTACAATTGATAAAGATATTTTTAAAAATTTAAACTTAAGTTATCCGCATTTAAATACCTTATTAAGAAGGTATGGTTTTTTAAATTCAGAACTTAAAATCAAAAGTATTGATAAATCATCTACTGAATTACAAATCAATATTTTTCATTACCCAAAAGGTTTATCAGAAATAATCGATTTCGAAATAGAGAAGAATTTTAGATATAATTCTCCTTTTTTTAAACTAAATCTTAATAAAAAAACAGATTTTTCATATTCATTATCACTAGCTTTTGTTGAAGGTTTGAGTTTAAAACCAAGAATTAAAGTTTATGCCAATTATAAAGAAACAATTTTAGGAGGGTCTCTTTTGAATGGAATTTTACAAGGGTTTAAAAAATTCTTAAAAGAAGAAGCTGTGAAGAGTAATTTGAAGCTAAATATTTCAAATACAAAACTAAAAAATCATCTCTTGTTGTATGCTTCAGTTAATGGTGAACTTTCTTTTTTAGGTGCTACACGATGGAAATTAGGAACTCCCAAAGTTCAGAGTGAAATTAAAGAATTCGTTTATCAGGAATTGAAATTTTATTTTTCAGATAAAAAAGATAAATTAAATGATATTATTGATATTTTACAAAGTAGTTATTAGACTCCGTTTTCAAAACGTATCTTTTATTTTCTCTCCAACCATTCCTCATAAGAAAGCACACCCAATTCTGGCTTTGCATCACCTTCCAAGATCGAAATAAATTCCAGTTGATTTCCATCAGGATCATTAAAATAAATCGCTAAAGCGGGCATCCAAGCAAAAACCATTGGCTTATCAATTCCGTCTTTTAAAAAGTTGTAAGGTTTTAAATTTTTATTTTTCAAAAACTCAACTGAATAATTCAGAATGTCTTCTTTATCAGCCGCAAAAGCAAAATGTCTGGTCTGCAAATTTTCTTTCTGCTCCCACAATCCAAGCATGGATTCTTTATTTTTTCCAATCCATAAAAAAGCAATGGGACGGTTTTCGTCTTTATGAGCGAATTCCAATCCTAAAACTTCAGTGTAAAATTGAATAGCATTTTCCAGATTACTTACCTGGACGTGAGTTTCATATAATCCTTTAATCATAGTTTTAATTTTAATCAAAACAAAGCTAGAAAAGAGATTTTCAAAAATTTTACATTGTTGATTCCTTTATATTAAATGAATGATAGACAAATTGTATTTGGTAGTTTGTTGATAGTTGCTTGTTGTTAGCTTTTTTAAAATTCGACGGTATGTTTGTCATTCAGAGCGGAACGCAGTGAAGCGTGGAATCTAAATTATCACTACCACTTAGATTTCTACGGAATGACAAAATTCTTGGATATATCTTTTTAAAATCATTTCATCCCTCACAACGACAACACAATGAATTTTTTCGCAGATAAAATCCTTGCGTCTTAAAAACAGTTTGTAACAAAATAAAGCTTTGCGTCTTTGCGATTTTCCAACAAAAAATGAAAACTTTTTCAGAAATCTTTTCACTACGCAAAAACACTGCGCAACACCACTTTTACTTTGCATAAAAAATCAGAGAGGAAGTGATAATCCTCCAAAAATGTTTAACAATAAAAACAGTACCCATGAAATTTAATTTTTTAAGAAAATCAAATTTCATGGGTACTGACTTGATAAGTAAAACCGTTGACGGAGTTATCCAAAGAGCTGATGAAATCACAGAATTACTGGCGTATTACCAATTGGCAAACGAAAGAACGGAAACTAAAAAGTTGAATAAACTTTCAAAACAAATCCAAAAAGGTTTGGTAAAATCTTTCAACAAATTTGATGAATACCAATTCGCAAAATACAACAGAAAAGCAGAAGTTACTTTAAAAGATGCTTTGTTCTTGGTTCACCCAAAAGCAAAAGATGGAAATCAGCAGGCAATTTTCAACAAGATCGTCAACGATGCATTGGAAACTCCTTATACTTGGGAAGTTGAACTTTCAATGTTGGGTCAGACCAAATTTGCCGATGACGCTGAAAGAAAATCAGCTTTCAAAAACAAATGGGAAGAATTGATCTTCAGCAACAAATTGGGTTATATGGCGACTTTGAGAAACCTTAGAAATATTTTGGAAGCCAAAGTTTCTTCTGATGCGATGTACAAAGTTTGCAACTATTTGTCAGATGAAAAAGCGGTAAGAAACTCAAAACAATTGCCATTCAGATTTTTGGCGGCGTATAGAGAATTGAAAACAATCGATTCACCATATTTGTCATCGATCCTGGAAGCATTGGAAGATGCGATGATGGTAAGTGCAAAAAACATCAAAGGTTTTGGCTTCGAAACTTCGGTAGTGATTGCGGCAGATGTTTCGGGTTCGATGCAACAGTCAATTTCTCCGAGATCTAAAGTTTTGTTGTACGATATCGGTCTGTTAATGTCGATGATGTTGCAGTCGCAGTGCAAAAACGTGATTACAGGTATGTTTGGTGACCGTTGGAAAAGAGTTCCGATGCCGAAAAACGGTATTCTGAGAAACGTAGATGCATTCTACAAAAGAGAAGGTGAAGTGGGTTATTCCACGAATGGTCATCTTGTGCTTGAAGATTTAATCAACAAAAAAGAAAAAGCAGATAAAATCATGTTGTTTACCGATACTCAAATGTGGGATACCGGTGGATTTACCAATGCTTTCGAAAACTCTTGGAGCCGATACAAAAAAATCAATCCGAATGCAAAATTGTATCTATTTGATTTGGCTGGTTACGGAAAACCACCGTTGGATGTCCGAAAAAATGATGTCTATCTTATCGCAGGTTGGTCCGACAAAATTTTCGATGTATTGAATGCTTTGGAAGGCAAAAAATCGGCAGTAGAAATGATTAAAAAAGTAGTGCTGTAAAAGGTGCTGCTTTAATTAGAATAAATTATAAGTGATAAATGATGAATGATTTTATCCTGAATATTACTGTAATTTAGAAGCTTGATCCCGCTTTCCACTATATCTTTTTCGCCAACGCTTTTTTCAAGCCATTTCAGAAAAAGGATGCCGTTGCAATCGGGGCTAGGAATAAAAACCCAATAAATAATAATTATGAAAACAATGAATAAAAGTTTTAATAATTCTGCAGATTCTACAGTTGCTGTTTTTACAGGTTTATTAGATACAGCACAGAAAGTAAATAAAATAATTGATTATGTAAAAACACATTTTGATAAGAATGATATTGATATATGCTTGAATGGTTTTGATTTAGTGAGGAAAATTAATGATGTCAGTTCATTGTTTGCAATAGCTAATCTTGATTTAGCGGTGTCGAGCAAAATGCTTTATAATGCTTCAAATAACTGGGAGAAAATTTATGTAAAAAAAAATGTATATTTAACTGTTTTTGAAATTTTTAAAACATTTAGTAAATATGGAAAATTCTTAAATGAACTTTCAGAAAATGCACTTCCGCATCTTAAAGAAAATTTTGTAAATATTAATAATTCAATAAAAGTTTTTAAAAAAGAGTATAAATACGAAGCTGATATGAAAATTATTAGAAATAATATTAGTGGTCATATTAGCGATGATGTAGATTTATACTACAACACAATAATTCAATTTGATGGAGATAAAACTGGAGAAATGATTATTGAGTTTTTCAAAATCACTAATGATTTACATAACTTCTTAACAGATATATTAGAACAGAATTATATTCGAGAAAAAAATCAACAAGTTTTAATTATGGCTAAAGAAGTTATACCGAATTTTAATGAAATGCTTTTTAAATAATTAAAGATTGCTTCGTCGCTCCGCTCCTCGCAATGACGACATAGGAAATGTAGGCGTTAAGAAAATAAGCTATACGAACGTTAAGAAAATTCTACTGTTTGAAGCGCGACACAGATATCGAATCGAAAAACAAATATTGAATTCGCGCAAGTTTTAGAATTTTTAGAGAGTATAGATTATTTTTAGCCGGAGTTTCCAAGCCTTGAATTTTTGGTTCTTTTGCTTCAAGGCAAAACGAACAATAAATAAATATTCAAAATAAATTTCAACTGCGTAAAAAGAATGCGCACCAACGCAATAATTTTGCAATAATAAATAACAAATAACAAAAAAGTAAGTGTCGTAAAACAGAATTTCTTCGTTTGGGGACAGCAATACAGGTTCGACTCCTGTTCTTGGAAATCCGAGATGGCGTAATTGGTATCGCTCTGTCGGTAAGTCTCTGTTTGATTTTTACCTTACTTTAAAACAACTGATGCCGTAAAAAAGAGTTCCTTCGACTTTACATTGAATTTAAAACTCTTTTTAAAAATTGCTCGGTTTTAAAAATATAAAAAAATCAAGTGTCGTTTTAGAATCATACTTAGATATTTAATCTTTGGGTCGCGGGTTCGAATCCTGCCTTTTCCTTAAAAACGGAAGAGTAGCTCAGTCGGTAGAGCAAAAGCACTGAAAGATTCTTAATTTTTACCTTGATTTAAAAATAAAGAGTGTCGTAGAAAAGACTTACTTCTTGGTGTAATTTTGGTTCGAGTCCAAACGATCTTGAAAAAGATTGGGAAGTGTTTCAATGAGTTACCTCTTTTAAATTCAGTTTAAATAAAGAGTGCCGTAAAGAAAACTTACTTCGGTAAATCTTATGATATTGGTTCAAATCCAGAAAATAAGTGTTAAGACTTATTCGTGGTTTTCTCGCCTTTCGCCTCTTTTTAATTTGAAAAATAAAAACAAGTGCCGTAGAATAGTGTTACTTCGATTATCACGACGGGGACGCGGGTTCGAGTCCCGTCTCTTCCACCAATAAAACACAATTTCTATTGGGAGAGTAGCTCAGTTGGTTAGAGCACGACACACTTTTTGACTGTTGCCTTGTTTAAAAAAATAAAAGTGTCGTAGAGAAAAGATACTTCGTCTCACTCATGGGGAGGAATAGCGAAGTTGGTAACTCCGGCAAGGCTATCCGGTTCGACTCCGGCTTGACATGCCCCGCATTCTTTTCTTGATTTTTACCTTTTATTATTTTAATGAATCATTCAAATCCTTTCCAAATTCGGGAAGGATTTTTTTATTTGGAAAATAATATTTTGTATTTTTATCTTTATTTTGTGAAATAAAATTAGAAGGTTTATATCTTTGTTATAAGCCGTTTAAAGAAATGTAATATAAGTTTTTTATAAAAAGGCTGTAACCAAATTGAAACATTTATTGTCTTCTGTATATCATTTAATAACTAAAATTACATCACCATGATAAGATTAACTTTGAAACTTTTTCTATTTCTCTTTTTTATTATTTTTTCTAAAATATCAGGCCAGCTTTATCAGGTTGTTCAGGTAGTCAATATTGAAAAATATCAGGGTAAGAATTTTATTCTTGAAGGAAAAATATTTTACAACAGTGATATAAGTAATAATTCATGGATGGTATTAAGTGCTTTGTTTCTGGACGGAAAAGGAACAGGAATGAAAGGCATGATTCATAGCGATGATGCACAGATTTATTATAAAAAAGGAGAATGGAGTCCATATGAGCTTAGGGGAAAAATTATTAAAAACGCAAAAGGAATCGCTGTAGGAATTTCTGTTGCGGGTAAAGGAAGTTATTACCTTGATGATTTTAAATTGTTCATTTTGGAAGGCAAAAATAAGATAGAAGTTCCTTTAAAAAACGGTGGTTTTGAAGATGCATCTTTGATGCCTTGGCAGTCTTATGCTAAAGATGACGGTTCTACAATGTCAATTTCAGATGCTAAACCTTTATCAGGGAAGCAGTCTTTGTTTATTGATAATTCAGCTGCTGTCGTTACATCTGGTTTCGGAAATAATAAAGAAATCGGAAAGTTGATGGATGTAAATGGTGTGAAATTATACTATGAAGTCTACGGACAAGGCGAACCGCTTTTGTTAATTCACGGAAACAATAGTTCGATGGCAAGTTTTAATAATCAGCTCGAAGTTTTAAGCAAAAAATATCAGGTAATTGGTTTAGACAGTCGCGGTCAGGGAAATTCAACTTCAAACGATACAAAGCTAACTTATGAATTAATGGCGGATGATGTGAATGTTTTTTTAGATCAAATGAATCTTAAAAATGTAAACGTCTTAGGCTGGAGCGACGGTGGAAACATTGCGGTCATTTTAGGAATGGAACATCCTGATAAAGTCAAGAAAATGGCAATTATGGGAACGGTTTTGTACAATAACAAAACTTCTGTAGATCCTAAAATCAATAAAATTCTCAATCAACAGGTGAAAGAAATGAAAGCAAAAGGTGTCGCAGAAAACAATATGGATTACCGTCTAAAAATACTTCTTCTTACCGAGCCCAATATCAATCCAGACGAATTGAAAAAAATACAAGCGCCGACTTTAGTGATGGCGGGAGAACATGATGTGATGCCAGAAAAACACACCAAACTTATTGCAGATAAAATTCCGAATGGTAAAATGCTTATTTTTAAAGGTGGAGATCATGAAGCTCCCCAAAATATGCCTGAGAAATTTAATAAAGCTGTTTTGGATTTTTTTGAAAAAATATAAAAGTTGTTCTCGCAAGATTGCTAATTAAAACTAAAAAAATAACAACTATGGAAAATAAAAAAGGAGGAACGTTTTTCTTCGCTATCATCGCCATTATTGTAGGAGGTGCATTATGGAAGCAAATTGATTTTAGAACCCTGACGGTCGACAAGACGGCATTGAGTATTGTCTATCTCTGCACTTTTCTATTTTCTGTTTTCTTTTTAATCAGAAGTCTCAGGCATCGAGGTCAGAAATAAAATAAAAGAATATTAGATTTTATTTCCCTCTTTTTTCCAAAATCTCAATCCTTTCCAAAATACTGGAGAGGATATTTTTTTGCTCAAAAGAAAGATAGCCGGAAATTTTATACACTTCTTTTTTAGAATAATCTTCTTTTGCAATCGAAGAAAGGTATTTCAAACTTCCTTCTTCCAAAAATAATAGCGTTTCAGGGTTTTGCTTTAAGATATTAGATTTTATTAAAAACAAGAAGTCTCCTAGGTTGTAATTTGATAAAAGCAATGTACTTTCTGTAAATTCATAGATTAAATCAATATTTGCTAACGCTTTTTGCAGTGAGTTATATTTAATATTATTATCAATGTTATTTTCTTCATAAGGTAAATCTGAATTGAAAGATAATTGGAATTTTTCGAAATTTTCCGGTTTATTTAAATCATCGATAGTTAAAGGAACCGTTAAGAATTTGTCTAAATCCAGATTAAAGTAATGTACAACAGTGAGTAGGGTGGATATTTTAGGTTCGGATCTTCCTTCTTCATAAGCGCCTATAACGCCTCTGGTTAAATCAAATAAATCTGCGAACGCTTGTTGACTTAAACCTTTTGCCTGTCTTATTGTTTTAATATTAGCTCCGAAAAAACTCATGTGTTCTAATCTTTTTTGCAAATGTAATATTAAATTTAATTAATTTGCTAATAATATTTGCAATTTGATTAAATTTTATTATATTTGTGTGCAATCAGTCAAAATTAAGTAAATAAGTGAAGTTTTTAGATTGTAATGCTTTAAATGTTTTATTTAAATTGGTATTTGTTGTGAATTGATTAATTTTAAAAAAACGCATATGACCTATCATGAATTTTTAACTACAGCTTTTTCGCCGGTCAATACGGTTTTGAGCGTGCTGCTGATTTTGTCTGTGATTTATTGGCTTTTTACCATCATCACAGGTTTGGATATTGATGTTGGGATTGATGCAGATCTTGATGCAGATATAGACAGTCCGGATGGGCATATTCATATTCCGGATGATGCTTCTGGCTGGCTTCAATTTTTGAAGTTTCTGAATCTTGATATTGTGCCGATTACCTATTTTCTCACATTGTCACTTTTGTTAACATGGTTGGGTTCATTTTATATCGAAGCATTTTTATCTTTAGGATTGTGGGTTTCTGCTTTACTTGTGATTCCTATATTTTTAGTAAGCATGTTGTTGACTAAATTAATTTTAAAACCGTTGAATCCTTTCTTCAGAGAAATTAATCATAAAGGTGAAGTTTCTCACGATTTTCTTGGCAGACAAGGAAGAATGAAATCAACAATTCACGGAGCTAAAACCGGAATGCTTGAAGTTTTTATAGGAAATGACCCCATGATTTTAATGGTGAGAAGTAAAGATGGAGAGGTGATTAATCACGGAACGGTTGTATATATTGTGGATGAAGATCGGGAGAAAAGAATTTATTACGTAGCAGAAGAAATAAGATTTTAAACAATGAAATAATGATCGCTTTTTTTATGATACTTTTTATTAAAATTTTAGACTGTTTTCTTTAAAAATTAAAAGTATTAACTCATGATGAAATTTTGTTTATCCGTCCCTAAAGGATGCGAAGTTTCTTAAGAATCTGAAATTACTCTCTTTAGGGATAGGGAAATGATTTTGATGATTTAAATAAATTAAAAACACATTAAAATAAATAAACTATAAAAATATGAATACACCTTTGATTGTTGGGATTGTTGTCGTTGTGGTAGCATCGCTCGGATTGATTTTCTGGATTTTATCAATGTATAAAAAAACCGTTCAGGGAATCGTTATTTTAAGAACCGGTTATGGAGGAACGAAAGTTTTCTTCAATGCAGGGATTGTAATTCCGGTTATTCACAGAATGGAATCGATGGATATTTCCGTGAAAAAACTGGAAATTGCCCGAGAAGGAAGAGCAGGATTAATTTGTAAAGATAATATGAGAGCCGATATTCAGGTGGCTTTCTTTATCAGAGTTAATAAATCGGCGGATGATATTGTGAATGTGGGACAGACGATTGGTTGTCAGAGAGCTTCTGATATCAACACGTTGAGAGAATTATTTGAAGCTAAATTTTCTGAAGCCTTGAAAACCGTAGGTAAAAAGTTTGAATTCATTGAATTGTATGAGGCAAGAAGTGAATTCCGTCAGGAAATTTTAGATATTATCGGAACAGATTTGAATGGTTATGTTTTAGATGACTGTGCGATTGATTATTTAGAGCAGACAAAAATAGAGAATTTAGATAAAGACAATATTTTAGATTCAGAAGGGATTAAAAAAATTACTGAATTAACGGCTAATCAAAATATTAAAGCCAATCAGGTTCGTAGAGATGAAGAAAAAATTATTACGAAACAAAATGTGGAGGCTCGTGAAGCTATTTTAGAGCTGGAAAAACAATTGGCTGAAAAAGAAGAATCTCAAAAAAGAGAAGTTGCTAATATTAAATCCCGAGAAAATGCTGAGATTTTAAAAGTAACTGAAGAAGAACGTTTAAAATATGAAACTGTTCGAATTGCAACCGAAGAAAAACTTCAAATCGCCGAGGAAAATAAACAAAGGCAGGTTGTTATAGCTGCGAAAAATAAAGAACGTGCCGATTTGGTGGAAACTGAAAGAGTACAGAAAGACCAAATGTTGGAAGCAACGGAAAGAGAAAGAATTGTTTCTTTGGCTCAGATCGAAAAGGAAAAAGCAATCGAATTGGAGAAGAAAAATATTCAGGATGCGATCCGCGAGCGTTTGACGATGGAAAAAACGGTTGTAGAAGAACAGCAGGGAATTAAAGATCTGGAAGCTTTCAAAACAGCAGACAGAACGAAACAGGTGGAAATCACTTTGGCGACTCAGGAAGCTGAAAAGAAATTAATCCAGGAAACCAGAGCAGCAGAATCAAGAAGGTTATCTGCAGAAAAAGATGCTCAAAAATACGTCATCGAAGCTCAGGCAAAACGTGACGGAGCAGAAAAAGAAGCAGAAGCTCGTAAAATTATTGCTGATGCAAAAGCGAAGGAAGAAGCAACAGTTGGTTTATCTGAAGCTCAGGTTCTTCATGCAAAAGCTGATGCAGCCGAAAGACAGGGAATCGTAGAATCGATTGTTATTGAGAAAAAAGCGGAAGCAGAGAGAAAAGAAGGTATTGCACAGGCTGAAGTTATTAAAGAAAAAGCATTTGCAGAAGCAGCCGGAATTACCGAAAAAGCCGAAGCAATGAAAAAATTAAACGATGCAGGAAAAGAGCATGAAGAATTCCGATTGACTTTAGCAAAAGAAAAAGAAGTGGAGTTGGCGCAAATCTCAATTCAGAAAGATATTGCTCAAGCTCAGGCTGGCGTTCTTGCGGAAGCATTCAAGTCTGCAAAAATTGACATCGTGGGTGGAGATAATACGTTCTTTGATAATGTGATTCGTCAGGTTTCTGCAGGAAAAGGTTTAGATAAATTCATTAGCCATAGTGAAAACGCTACTTTGGTAAAAGAAAATTTACTGGGTGATGGTGAAAACATCATTGGCAAAGTAATGGGAATGGTTGAAAAATACAATGTATCCTCAGAAGATATCAAAAATATGAGTATTGCAAGTCTGATTTTTAAACTCAACGGTATCGCCAATCAGCAGGAAAGAGGTCTTCTAGAAAGAGCAATGGATATGGCTAAAAATCTTGGCATCGACCAAAAACCAATCAGATAACTAAATGAATTTCTGATAGAGTCCCAAAGGGACGATTTAACAAAGGATAGGATAAAATCCTATCTATAAAATTAATTAAAAACTCTCATTGTGTGATTTTCAATGATGTTTTGAGAGTTTTTTCCAATATGAATTTTAAAAATTTAATCATTAAGAATTATTAAGGTGTTAAGTTCAGTTAAGAAAATCACTAGATTTTTATAAGCGTGAACCTTAAAGCGAAGCTAAACTTAATGACTCTTAATTACTTAATAATTCTTAATGATTAAAAAAATAAATGTTTTTAACATTACGATGCTAGTCTAAAATCTAGCATCTAACATCTAATATCTAAAATATGTCAGAACAATTAAATTCAGGGACATACGAAATAATTCAGAACCGTTTGAATGAGCAGAAAAACGACCTCGTTCAAAGGCTTAAGAAGCTGAACGAAAACCGTAAGGAGATTTTCGGTGGAGTAGATTTTTCGCTCATTGCCAACGAAAGAATTTCTACGGAGCACAACTGCGTGGCCAAAGATATTTTCTCACTGAAAGATATTTTAGTCTTTGGTTCTAATGCGCATTTGGGTTTACAGACGGAGATCAATATCACTGATGTTTTTTCAATATATAAAATTAATAACGATCGTTTTGAACCGCAGGACTCTTCTTTAATTGGAGATGAAATTTTTATTGACGAGTTTAAAAATCTCTATAAATATTACAGAAATACTTTTTTTGCACGCTTTCATTTTACCGAAAACTATCTGTATATGGTTTTTCAGTTATCTGAAAGTACTTCCGATATCAAAGCTTTTAAATGGCTAATTAAGGAAGATAAGTTGGTTTATATTGATTCTCGAAGTGCTTCGGAGGTGACTTATCCGCCACAACATGGTTTCGCATGGACGAAAGCAACGAGAGATATGCAGCGAAGTGGAAAATTTCCGCACGTTTCTTTGGCTGATAAAGTTTTTGTAGAGTCGATTGGCGGTGACATCACGATAAAAATTGAAGACAATACCGATAGCGGAAAAGGAATTTATTCTGAAGATGTTATTCATAAAGATCAGAACCTCGACGATGCTGAAATTCATTTTTGTGATCTTGATAATCTGGTTTTATTTAAAATTAAACCTTATCAGGAATCTGAGCGTTATTTTATTTATAATCATAAAGAAAAAATAGTTTCAAGAGTTGATACTTTGAAATATTCGGCAGTTTTGCTTCCGGAAAATCAGGGCGTTCTTTTCTCGAACGGTTATGCTTTGCAGACGGGAGGTTTAAAGGTGATTTCTCAGGATCAGAATAGGCTTCATTATCTGAAAACGATTTCGGAACCGAATGGTGAAAACTTTATGTATGTTTTTTATGATGATAAAACCAATAATTATCAGCTGATTTCATACAATATCATTACGCAAACTATCGAGACACCGATTCGTTGCAGTGGTTTTTCTATTTTAAATGATGGAAGATTAATTTATCTAAGAGAAACTCTCGAAACCACAAAACATCATTTAGCTCAGATTTGGCAGACTCCATATTCAAAAGAATTATTACCGAATACCGAAAAATCAGATACGCTTCTTTACAAAATCGGGAATAAAGATATTGTAAGAGTCATGGCAGAAAGTCAGGAATTGATCACGCTTTTGAATAAAAAAGATTCTTACAGCGGATTGTACGACGATATTGTCAAGCTTTCCACTACTATTTTGGATGCTTATTATTTCCTTAGTGATGATGAGGTTGAAAATCTCGATCAGCCTTTAAAAGAAATCAGGAATATTGCTCATTCGGCAATCAATGAATATGAAAAAGTTGTCGAGCAGAAAAAAAACACCTCCGAAGCGGTTGAAAAAATCAAACTAGCCTGCGAGAAAATTTTAGACGATACCAAAAGAATTAATTATTCTCAGCTGACAGAATATATTGATATGCTTTCGCAGATCAGAGCTTTGCGTGGTGAAATTATCGGAGCCCGAGATCTGAAATATGTGGATGCTGCTATTCTTGATTCTTTGGAAAAATCACTTTCAGAGCGTTCAGAAGAACTTTCAAATGCCTGTGTGAATTTCCTGCTTCAGGAAGATTCTTTATTGCCTTATCAAAACAGAGCACAGCAAATTTCTGAAAACATCATCAATTTACAGAAAGCAATCGACGCCAAAACCATTGAGGAAGAAATCAATAATTTATCTGGGCAACTTGAACTTTTGGTTGATATTGTCAATAATTTAAAAATTGAAGACACTTCACAATCGACACAGATTATTGAAAATATTTCTGTGATTTTTGCAAGATTAAATCAGGAAAGATTAGAACTTTCTAAAAGAAAAAGAGAAATTTCAGGTAAAGAATTATCTGCAGATTTTCAGGCACAAATGACGTTGTTTGATCAGTCAGTGATTAACTTTCTTGAATTGTCTCAAACTCCCGAAAAATGTGATGAATATTTAACCAAACTTTCCATTCAGTTGGAGGAAATGGAAACAAAATTTGTTGATTTTGATGAATTTATCGAGAAAATTGGTGAAAAAAGAGAAGAGGTTTATAGTCATTTCCAAAACAAAAGAGTTCAGTTAACGGAGTCTAGAAATAAACGGACTCAAAGTTTATACGATTCTGCACAACGAATTTTAAAATCTGTTCAGACGAAAGGTGAGTCTTTTGATTCTGAAAATGAGATAAACGGATATTTCGCTACCGATTTAATGGTTGAAAAAATCAGAGATATTTCCCGACAGTTGATGGATTTTGAGGATTCTGCAAAAGCGGAAGAAATTCAGACTTTATTGAAAACTTCTCAGCAGGAAGCGGTCAGAAAGCTTAAAGATAAAAAAGAAATCTATGCCGACGGTGACAATGTGATTGCTTTAGGTGATTACAAATTTGCAGTCAACCGTCAGAAATTAGATCTTACTTTGGTGTTGAGAAATGCGCAGTATTATTATCATTTGACAGGAACCGGATTTTATGAGCCATTGAATTTTGAAACCATTTTAGATTACAAAGAAGTCTGGAATCAGGAATATATTTCTGAAAATTCTAATGTAAAACGCTTCGAATATTTAGCATGGAATGTTTTTTTAAACAATAAAAATATCAATACCGAAGAACAAAACCGAATTGCAATTCAGCAGTTTATGACGGAGCATTTTGGGGAAGGTTTGGTGAAAGGAATTCACGATGAAGATGCATTGACAATCGTTTCAAAACTTCAGCAAATGCATAATGAATTAGGATTGATGCAGTTTACTCCGAAAGAACGGGCTTTAGCGCAATTATTTTGGTATTTTCTGAATGAAGAAAAAAAAGAGTATTATCAGAAACAGTTTGAGGCTGCAGCATTGGTTTCAAAATCATTTACGACGGATAAAGGTTTTCAGTATCTTAATGATGAATTATCGAGTGAAATAAAATCATTTGCTTTGGCTAATCATCTTTTTGCTGAGGTAAATTGTCTGAATGCTGCATTTTATTTAAGAAAAGAAAACAAATCTGCCTTTTTAGTTTCAGAAAAAGCAGGTTTATTATATGAATCATTTTTAAAAGATCTCAAAGAAAAAGGGAAAGACCTCGAATTTATCGACCAGCTCGATGCGTTGAAAAAGTATCCAGCTGCTTGTTTTTCTATTGCTGAAAGTGCTTTAAATGCCTTTTTATTTAATTCAGAACTCAATTTTGAAGATGATATTAAAAAAGAAACGGCTGTGTTTTTTGTAACACAACATTTTGATACTAAAAACATTCTTCATATCGCTTATGAAGCGATTCTTAAAGGTTTGAAATCTTTAGAAAAAGATCTTGACTACAGTTTAAATTATTATGAATTTACAGCTCGTCTAACTCATTTCAATGGAGTGGTTGTTCCGAAATACAAGCAGTTTCAGGAATTAAAAGCAAAATGGGTAAACGATAAAAAGAAAGCCTTGAAAATTGATACTTTCAAATCGCAGGTTTTAAGTTCATTTGTAAGAAACAGATTGATTAACGATGTTTATTTTCCGTTGATTGGTGCCAATTTGGCTAAACAATTAGGAACAGTAGGAAATGATAAACGTACCGACAGAATGGGAATGTTGCTCCTCGTTTCGCCTCCTGGTTACGGAAAAACTACGTTGATGGAATATATGGCAGATCGAATGGGATTGGTTTTCATAAAGATCAATGGCCCGTCAATTGGTCATGATATTGTTTCCACAGATCCGAGCGAAGCAAAAAATGCAGGAGCAAAACAGGAACTTGAAAAGTTGAATTTGGCTTTGGAAATGGGTGATAATGTGATGTTATATCTTGACGATATTCAGCACTGTAATCCGGAATTTTTACAGAAATTTATTTCTTTGGCAGACGGACAGCGAAAGATTGAAGGGATTTACAATGGTGAAAGTAAAACCTATGATTTAAGGTCAAAACGTTTCTGTTTGGTGATGGCCGGAAATCCTTACACTGAAAGCGGTGAGAAATTCAAAATTCCTGATATGTTGGCAAACCGTTCCGATACTTATAATTTAGGCGAAATTTCAGGCAATAAAACTGAGTTGTTTGATTTAAGTTTGATTGAAAATTCTTTGATGTCAAACGATTATCTTACCCGATTGACTCAGTTTGGAATGGAAAATCTGTATCATTTGTATGACAGTGTTCAGTCTAATTCTCCGAATGTAGATTTGGCAGGAAACTTTAGTTCAAACGAAATTTCAGATTTTAGAAAGGTACTCGAAAACATCTTGAAAGTAAGAAATATTGTTTTAAAAGTGAATAAGCAATACATTGCTTCTGCGGCTATGTCTGATGATTATCGTAACGAACCATCTTTCAAACTACAGGGTTCTTACCGAAATATGAATAAACTCATTACACAGATTCAGCCGATTTTAAAAGAGGAAGAAGTACTGCAGATTGTTTTAAATCATTACCAAAATGAATCTCAAACATTAACAACCGGAGCAGAAGCGAATATGCTTAAATTGAAGGAATTGATGAATATACTTTCGGAAGATGAAAATTCGCGTTGGCAAGAAATTAAAAAAACTTTTGTAAAGAATAAATCAATAAAAGGTTTAGGTGAAAATGACCGAATGATGCAGGTGATTGCATTATTAGCTCAATTCAGCGAAGGTCTCGATGGAATAAAAGATGTTTTAAATAAAAATTGAAATGGATGATAAAAAAACACTACTGAAAATGTAGTGTTTTTTTTGTTATACTTTTAAATTGGCTGAAGCTCTTTTTCAAGTATTTTTTTCCATTTAGAAAAAGTAGTTCGGCTGATGTTGTATTTTCTCGACATAAAACTGGTAGAGAAATCGTGCTTTTTCTGATAAGTCAGAAGCTTCATCATGGTTTTTTTGTCGTAGGTTTTAAGCTGCTGGTTGGTTTTAGAAGTCTCTTTGTTTTGTTTAAAAAGTCTTTGATTCAGCTTTAAAATCTCTTCCGTTGAGTCTAATCTGCCTAAATGTTCTTTAATTTTAGGGCATTCCAGCTTTTCCGGATACTGTTGTTGTAAAAGATCTTGGTAGATCCTGTTGTAATTTGGTCTCATAAAAATAGTGTGATTTTGGTTGATTATATTTTTTTCTGAATCCAACGGTGTAATGTGCTCTTTGGAATAGAATATTCTTTAATTACCTCAGCTTGAGTCATTTCTCCAGACTCGATTTTGCTTAAAATGAAATTTTTTATTTCCTGAGTGTAAATGTTTTTTCTGAATTGTGGTGTTTTGTCAGATTTTGGAGTGTCGGTTTTGTTTACTGCTGCTGGGGGAGCATATAGTATCAAATGTGAGCTGTATAACCTGAAAAAATCATATTCTAGCAGCTTGCTCCATCTTAATAAGATATCTGTGTCTATTGATTTGCTTTCGTATATGTTCTCAACAAATTCTTCATCTTTTGCAAGAAAATTACAGATTCTTTCTATAGAAATGTTTTTGTGGTCTACCATTTCCTTAATGTACTTACCTATATGTATGTTTTTGTATAACATTTATTGATAATCGCTTTTTTTTAAATTAATCGTATTTGTGGAGTAAATGAATGATTTTGAGAGCCCTGTAATTAAATTGTGAAACAATTTCTACATGGTTGTGAGTTGCTCTTAAAAATAGCTGTCTAATTACTTTACAATTTTAATGTTTGGTTGATTGTAAAAAATTGATTTTCAGCAATTTGTGTTTTGTGATTGGTTTGCAAACAAAATATAAAATTATATATATAATCTGAATAATGATTTCAAATCTTACAACAATTACTTAAAGAGTGATTTAATAAAAATTTGATATTAATTAAATTTATTAAAAATTCTCTATCGCTGTTATACTAGACGATTTGATATAATATTGTTCAAATATATTTAATACTTGTCTTGTTTGTTTTTCAAATTTAAAAAAAAAGACGAATAAATCACTATTATTTTTTTATTCGTACGTTAATAAAATTTAATTTATGTTGATAATAGGGTGTTAAAATAGGGTATAATGCAATGTTATCAAAATTCATATTACTTCTTTCTTATACATTTTCAATACAATACAATTCAACAGTTGATGAATAGTAATCTTTGTTGACCTAATAGTAATTGAGAAGTCTTATTTTTGCAAAAGGAATAATAAAATTCTTTTTTGATTAAATGAAAATATAAAATAGTTTATTTATGTACTATTTTATATTTAATAATTAATTTATGTAATTTTCAATAATATTATAATATATAATGATGCCGTCTTTAGCTTTATTTGACTTTTCCAAAAAAATAAATCTTAAAAATGAGGTTTTAGCTGGTTTTACCGTTGCGATGACCATGATTCCAGAATCGCTTTCATTTGCAATTTTGGCAGGGCTTTCTCCATTAGTCGGATTGTATGCAGCTTTCATGATGGGGTTGGTAACTGCGGTTTTGGGTGGCCGTCCAGGAATGGTTTCCGGCGGAGCAGGAGCAACAATCGTTGTTTTAATTGCGTTAATACAATCTCACGGAATAGAATATCTCTTTGCCACCGTAATTTTAGCCGGAGTTTTACAGCTTTTTGTAGGGATTTTTAAATTAGGAAAATTTGTTAGACTCATTCCGCAGCCTGTAATGTATGGTTTTCTAAATGGTTTAGCCGTCATTATTTTTATGGCTCAAGTGGAACAGTTTAAAATTACGGATACAAATGGAGTAGTAAGTTGGTTGCAAGGCTCATCTTTATATATCATGTTGGGTTTAACGACTTTAACGATTGCTATTGTTTATTTCTTTCCAAAAATAACAAAAGTAGTTCCTGCTTCTTTAGTTGCGATATTAGTTGTTTTTGGAATCGTTTTAGGCTTTGGAGTTAATACGAAGACAGTGGCCGATATTGCCAATATAAGTGGTAGTTTACCAAGTTTCCATATCCCAAAGCTTCCTTTTTCATTAGAAACTTTGCAGATTATTTTTCCTTATGCTTTGATTATGGCAGGTGTTGGTTTGATAGAATCTCTTTTGACGCTGTCAATGGTCGATGAAATTACCAATTCAAAAGGAAGTGCCAATAAAGAATCTGTCGCTCAGGGTTTAGCTAATATTACAAACGGATTCTTCGGTGGAATGGGAGGTTGTGCAATGGTTGCCCAAACTTTGGTAAATCTAAATGCCGGTTCAAGGGCTAGACTTTCTGGAATAATTGCATCCATTACTATTTTAATTATCATCCTTGTCGGAGCTCCGTTTATAGAAAAAATTCCGATGGCTGCTTTGGTGGGTGTAATGATGATGGTTGCAATAAGTACATTTCAATGGGTTTCGATTAGGATTGTCAATAAAATGCCAAAATCAGATATTTTTGTGGGAATTACAGTAGCTTTAATCACGATAGTTTTGCACAATCTGGCTTTAGCTGTTTTAATTGGAGTGGTTATTTCAGCCCTAGTTTTTGCCTGGGATAATGCCAAAAGAATTCGTGCAAGAAAGCATTTTGATGAAAATGGTGTAAAATATTATGAAATTTTCGGACCTCTTTTTTTTGGTTCTGTTACCACCTTTACCGATAAATTTGATCCTGAAAATGATCCAGAGGAAGTGGTTATTGATTTCAAAGAAAGCAGAATTGTTGATATGAGTGCAATCGACGCTTTAGACAAGCTTTCTAAAAAATATGCTCAGCAAAACAAAAAATTACATTTAAAATATCTTAGCGAAGATTGTCGGAAAATGTTGAAAAATGCTGAAGCAGTAATTGAAGTAAATATTCAGGAAGATACTACCTATAAGGTGATGCCGCAGAAATGATTGAGGATTATGATTGATAAAAATAAAACCGCTTCAAGATTCAAATTGAAGCGGTTTTTATTTGTTATTTTTTTATAAACTTTAAACTAGATATGCCTTCAACTTCAAGGAAATAGGCTCCTTTTGTAAGAAGAGAAACATTAATGTTTTTTGAATCATTTAATTCTCCTTTTAATACTGCTCTGCCGTTAACATCAATAATCTTGTATGTATTTTTACCTTTTAAGGGAATATTTACATACAGGATATCATTTACCGGGTTTGGAGCAATACTGATATTGGCTTTTGTAGATTTTATATCACTTGTTGAAAGATTACTGCTGTATAATTGTGCAATTTCAGTTGTAGAAAGTGCTCTGCTCCAAATTCCTACATCATCAATACTTGCAGCAATATTTCCACCGCCAATCGCTCTTCCAATATAAAAAGGCATTGCGGCTGATGTTGAGTTGGTGTAGGTGTTCGTAGTGGTTGCTACTAAGGTTCCGTTTTTGTAAAGCTGCATGGTTTGAGCGTTGTAAACGGCTACGAAATGTTCCCATGCGGTGGTAGAATAATTGGGTCCGTTTGCCCAAGTCCAGGATTCTCCTTGTTTATTGGTTCCAAAAATAGTTTTTGTAGCATCGCATTGTAGAAGCCAAATGAAGTTGCCTCCTGTGTTTGAGCCACTCATCATTGCTACGCCTTCAGAATTTCCGGTTTTTTTCATCCAAAATGATATTGAATAAGTTCCGCTTTGTGCAAAATTGTAAGAAAGAGTGGATCTTGTTAAATGTCCGCTACTTCCGTTGAAAGCGTATGCCGAATTTGCGGTTCCGTTACGGTCTGCCGTCAACGTTGCTCCATTGACAGTTAAATCATTTGAATTCCCACTGTAATCGATTGCACTGCCGCTAAAACCCCACCAGGCAACTAGTCCTGAAGACGGAACATAAGCTGGCGTTTGTGCTTTTGCGAATAAAGAAAATAGAACTGAAGATAGTAGAAAGATTCTTTTCATGAGTATTAATTTTAATGGTTTCTCAAATATACTTATAGTTTTTGAGTAATTTCTGTGTTTTTGCTATTATTTTTAGTTTTTAATCTAATAATAGTTGTTTTAATTGTGATTTATTTGTTAAAATATGTGATTGTCTGTTGTTTTGTTTAAAATAATATTTACGCTTGGAGGATTTTTAAAGAAATTTATTATTCTTAATCTAAAATCTCTTGAATAATATGCTCAATAAATGAAGTAGAATCTGAATGATAATCTAAAGTTTTTAATAACCAAACAAGGACTGCAAAATAAAATTTACAGCCCTCGTTTTTTAGGTTATTAATGTATTCGCAATGAAATCAGGCACTAAAGCATAGTGCGACAATTTCATGCTGATCGAAGCTCTACCGCTTGTCAAAGTTCTCAGATCAGAAATATATCCAAAAGTAGAAGCCAAAGGAACTTCCGCTGCGAAAATTTTTCTTCCTGATTTTTCATCAATCGAAGTAATTATTCCTCTTCGTTTGTTGATATCGGCAGTCACAACTCCGGTGTATTCTTCAATGCTTTGAATTTCAACCTGCATGATTGGTTCTAATAATTTCGGTTTACAGCTTTTCGCAATCGCTCTAAAACCATCTCTCGCAGCCATTTCAAAATCATAAGCTTTAGAATCTTCCGAGTGAGTAGATCCATCCAAAAGTGTAATTTTCATACTTTCCAGAGGATTTCCGCTCAAAGTTCCATTTTCCATCGCTTCTCTGAAACCTTTCTCAATAGACGGAATAAACTCATTCGAAATTACACCGCCTTTGATTTGGTTGATAAACTTCAAACCAATCTCGTTGTCTTCACGAGGTCCAATTTCAAAAGTAATGTCGGCAAATTGTCCGCTTCCACCGTTTTGTTTGGAAAGTTTTTCTCTGTGCCTTCTGGTTTCGGTTAAAATTTCCCGGTAAGAAACTTTAGGTTTTCCCTGATTGATTTCAATTCCATGAGTCAATCTTATTTTTTCTAAAGTTACTTCAAGATGCAATTCTCCCAAACCACTCAATAAAGTTTCTCCCGTTTGTTTGTCTCTTTCAACAACCAACGAAGGGTCTTCTTCCTGAATTTTGGCTAAAACCAAACCGAAAGATTTTTCATCAGCATTCGTTTTCGGTTCAATTGAAACTCGAATAACCGGAGCTGGAATCGTAATAGATTCAAGCAAGACAGGTCTTTTAATGGAAGATAAAGAATCTCCTGTTTTCGCATCTTTTATTCCTGTTAAGGCAACAATATCTCCGGCTTTTCCTTCTTCAATAGTTAACGTTTTGTCCGATTGCATCTGTAAAATCCTCGAAATTCTGAAATTTTCAGCTGTTCTCACATTCAAAACATTGTCTCCAGAATTGATTTTTCCTGAATAAATTCTGAGCATCGCCAATTTTCCCATGTGTTTATCAATCACAACCTTGAAAACCAACCCTGAAAAAGTTTCTTCTTCATTTCTTTCAAGCTCGATTGTTTCTTCCGTTTTGGCATCTTTTCCTTTAATAGAAGGCAATTGATTCGGAGCAGGAAGATAACTTACAATCGCATCAAGTAAGGGTTGAACGCCTTTATTTTTAAAAGCAGAACCGCATAAAACAGGAACTAAACTCCTTGACTGACAAGTTCTTTGTATCGCTTCAAAAATCATTTCTTCAGAAATTTTAGTTTCAGAATCCATGAATATTTCAAAAAAAGTTTCGTCAAATTCGGCTAAAGTTTCCATTAATTTGATTCTCCATTCGTTGGCTTCTGATTGATAATTTTTAGGAATTTCCTTTTCAATAATTGTTTCACCGTTTTCATCCATCCAATACAACGCTTTTTGTTTAATTAAATCAATAATGCCTTCAAAATTGTCTTCTGAACCGATTGGAATTTGCAAAACCAAAGGAATTGCATTGAGTTTAGTTTTGATTTCATTTAAAACGGCAAAGAAATCAGCTCCGATTCTGTCCATCTTATTAATGAAACATATTTTTGAAATTCCATGTTTTTCGGCTTGAAACCAAACGTTTTCCGTTTGTGGCTGCACTCCCGAAGAAGCACAGAAAACGGCAATTACGCTGTCCAAAACTCTCAAAGAACGTTCAACTTCCACTGCGAAATCAATGTGTCCTGGAGTGTCAATAATATTGATATTAAAAACATTCTGATCTTTTTTCCATTGTGTGGAAATCGCAGCAGATGAAATCGTTATTCCTCTGTTTTTCTCTTGAATGTCTTTATCCATCGTGGTATTTCCATCGTCTACGTTTCCAATTTTATGGATCATTCCTGTGTAATAAAGCAATCTTTCCGTGAGAGTGGTTTTTCCGGCATCGACGTGTGCTATTATCCCTATATTTCGTGTATTGTATTTCATTTTGTTAAATTTAAATTGTTGATTTTTAAACTTCTGAAATATTGTTGAGTGATATTTTTTTTGAATTTTTTGACGCAAAGATTTATTAAAACTTAAGCTAAATTTAAGAGGACAAAGACTAAATCAATAAAATTGATTTTAAGAAGCGTACTTCATCAGCGACTTTGTCGCTATTTTTTTGCTCACTGAAAATATACAGTCTAAATTATAAGAAACTTCGCGTTTAAAGAAAAAATCCAACTTTCATCATCGAACAACAGAAGTTTTTCGAATAATTGAAAAGCTGAAAATAGGGTAGCAAAAAAGACCTATCTGAACAGATAGGCCTTCGTTATATTTTTTGTTTTATAAAGGACGATCGTTATTCAGATAAATATTTAGTGCTACCAAAGAACACAGCTCTGATAGGATTGCTTAAAGAAATTATATTTATCATTTTTGTTGACATTGTTGATTGTTAATCGGTTGCGAAATTATAAAAAATATTTGAATGACAAAAATTTTCATACTATTTTTAGGAAAAGTAAAATCATTATTAATTTCGGCTATTAAATAAAACTCATAAAGAATCTTAAAAAAAATCAAGATTGAATGAAAAATTTTATCTTTGAAAGAAATGAAATTAAAACACATTGAGATGATAAAAAAATGTAAAATATTAATAAGATCTTTTTCAATAAAAGCTAACATAATTAACGTATAATATTTTGAAAACAGATATTGACATTCATAAGCATGATCATTTTTCGTTTGATCTGTGGCTCACTTTAATAAAATCTCATCCTCAATTTAAGGCAAAAAGAGTTGAGCTTTTTTCGTCTTTTTTTAATGTGAATAAGCCCATTGATGAAGTTGCAAAAGCAGTAAAATATTACGATGATTTGTGTAATACGATCAATGAAGTAATCGGTGGAAACGTCGATACTTTTGAGATTTATTTATTGATTTTAAATTCATTAAACGTTGATATCAAACAATTGAATAAAGAGACTCTGAATACATTTTACCAAAAAAGTGAAGATTTGTTTTTAGAATACAAACCTGTGGTTATTTTTGATAAATTGCATGATTTTTTTGATGAAATTAAAAATCAGGGAAAGACAATCAATATTCTGAGCAATACAGGTTTCATCAAAGGTAAAACCATGCGAAAATTTTTGATGAACGAAAATCTTGAGCAATACATCGATTTCCACATTTATTCTGATGAGATCAAATGCTCTAAACCGAATCCTTTGGTTTTTCAGGAAGTGAAAAATCAGATCAGAAATCAGGAACTTCAAATGGATCAGATTTTGCATATTGGCGATAACCCGATCGCAGATTATAAAGGTGCTATAGATTTTGGTTTTAGTGCGCACCTACTCAAATATTAAATTTAATTATGAACAAGCGTTATAGTTTACATAAAATAGATTCTGCGGAGAAGTTTACTTTTTCGCCGGCAGAGTACAGCTATTTCAAGTATGGTGATAAAGCCTATGCAGAAAAATTTGCAAAAGAGCTTTTTGATGGATTTATCAGTCAACATCAAGAGATTTTAGCTACCGAAAAAGAAATTGTGGTTTTACCGAGTCCGTATATGGCGATTCCTACGGCATCTAATTTCCTGTGTTTTTATTTTAAAAAATATCTTGATTTTTATCTTTTCCAGAAAGGAAAAAAGTCGAGTGTATTGTCTAAGATCAATAGAAATCATACCTACACTACAGATTACGGAAATCTTAGTTTTGAAGACCGTAAAAGCCTGATTGCGAATGATACTTATTATTTAGATAAAGATTTTTTAAGAGGAAAACTGTGCATTTTTATCGATGATATTAAAATTACAGGTAGCCATGAGTATACGGTGAATAAAATTCTCAATCAATATGCAGTAAGTGCCGATTTTCTGTTTATGTATTACGCTGAACTGACCAATTTTGACATCGATCCAACCATTGAAAACTTTTTTAATTACTATACGGTGAAAGATGTTCAGGATGTTGTAAAGGTGATGGCTAAAGAAAGTTTTCAGTTTAATACGCGAATTGTAAAATATATTTTAGGGTTAAATTCCGAAAATTTTGAGTATCTTACCTCAAATGTAAAAAAACAGCATACAGATGATTTAATCGAGCTAGCCATCAGCAACAATTATCATTTAATAAAAGAGTACGAAAATAATATAAACACTTTAACACAAACAGAAATCTATTATGGCAATTAACTTACAGAAAGGGCAAAGAGAAAATATAAATGCACCAAAATTTACCATCGGTTTAGGATGGGACGTAAATAATACTTCAACAGGTGGAGCTTTTGATTTAGATGCTTCTTTATTCCTGTTGAATGACAGCAAAAAACTGGTTTCAGATAATCATTTTATTTTTTATAACAACCTTGAATCTCCTGATAAAGCTGTAATCCATTCTGGGGATAATTTGACAGGTGATGGTGATGGTGATGACGAGCAAATCAAAATCGATTTAACGAAAATTGATGCTGCAGTACAAGAAATTACGGTTGTGGTAACCATTCACGATGCAGATGCAAGAAGACAAAACTTCGGACAGGTAAGAAATTCTTTCATCAGAATTTTCAATACAGAAACCAATGAAGAGATTTTAAAATATGAATTAGACGAAGATTTCTCTATCGAAACAGCAGTAGAATTCGGAAGAATCTACAACAGAAACGGAGAATGGAAATTCGAAGCAGTAGGAAGCGGGCAGAGAGACGGTCTGGATAAATTTGTATCAATGTATCAATAATCAATTATGGATAATCAGAATAACCCAAACGATCCACTGGGATCAATTGAACCACTGAAAAGTTTTGATCCGACACCATCTACGAGTCAATCTCTTCAACCTGATCCTGCAGCTCCTGCAGTTTTGATGGATAGAGATGGAAACGTGAATTTAAATCAGATTCAGCAGCAGGATCGTGCAAAATACGAAATGGTTGCTAATGCAATTGATGAAACTAATCCTGGATCGATCGTTAATTTCGGTTCAGAATTACAGAAAACTTTAGCCAATCAGAGTGACAGTTTCTTAGGGAATGTAAGAAGATCAAATTCTGGTGAAGTAGGAGAATTGATTAATAATTTATTGGTCGAATTGAACTATGTAGACGTAGACGAAATCAATAACGGCGGAGTAAAAGGTTTTTTAAGCAAAATTCCTTTTATGAAAAAAATGTTGACTCAGGTTGATAATCTTTTCGCTAAATATGATAAAATCACGAATAATATCGACCAGATTTCACATAAAGTAAACGCCGGAATTATCACTTCAACTAAGGATAATGCGGTTTTACAGACTATTTTTGACAGCAATGTGAATTCCATTAAAGCCATTGAAGATCTGGTGATTGCCGGAAATTTAAGAATGGAAAAAGCGGCTTTGGAATTGGCAAATATGGAAGCGAATGTTCAGAATTTTGCAGACTATCAGATTGCTGACAAAAGAGATTTTATCAACAGATTAGATAGAAGATTAGCAGACTTAAAAGTGGTTCGTTTGATTATGATGCAGTCTCTTCCACAAATTAGATTGGTGCAGAATAACAACGTTTCGATTGCTGAAAAAGCACAGACGATTCTTACGACAACTTTACCGGTTTGGAAGAATCAGCTTTCTTTAGCAGTTGCAATGCACAGACAACAGCAGAATATCGAGATTCAGCAGAAAGTTTCGCAAACAACTGAAGATATTCTAAAGAAAAATGCAGAACGTTTGGGTCAGAATTCAAGAAATGTTGCAAGAGCAAACGAGCAGACAATTGTTTCTGCTGAAACGTTGAAAGAAACAACTGCAATGTTGATCAATACTTTGAATGAAGTGAAACAGATTCAGAAACAAGGTACCGAAAGCAGAAGAAAATTAGATCAGGATCTTCAGACGTTGGAAAGCGAATTAAAAGCAAACATCAGAGGGTAATAAGACGGTAAAAAGGTGAATGAGGAGGTTGCAATCATAATGTCTCAAAGCAAAAGAAGATTAACAAGGCTTAAACTTCTGGCTAATTTCTTTGAAAATGTTGATATCATTGCGATTTATATTAAAACTGATGTCATTCATAATTTATTTAATGAAAATCAGACGTTAGATTTTAATAAATTAGAACTTTTTCACCTGCAATATACCGACAGTCTGATAGAATTGTTGACCAAAATAAAAAAGAAAAAGGAAAACGATTTGCTGGCTGTTATTAACGAAATTAATATCAACAACCGATACATTGCTTCTTTCGAAGAAAAAAAGACCGACAGTTTTGAAACCGATAGGAAGATCTACAGCGGAATTTTTTCTGAGCATTTGAGAAATTTGTATAAAGATCTAACCGAAAACAGAGCTACCCTAAACTGGAATGATGTGTTGTATTTTCATAAAAAATACGCTGCAGAATTTTACAGAACAGAAGTAGAAGAAGATAAACTGAAACCTCAATCAGCTCCGTTTTACCAGTATCAGGATTATTGTATTGAAAGAAAATTGTTGGGGAAACTCAATATTCAGAATTTTAAAGTGCGTTTTGTCTGCGGATATCGTGTTGAAAGAGAAGAATATGAATTGTTTAAGATTTTTCAGTCTGATGAGCATTTTATCTTTAATGTAGAAGAAAAAAAAATGTATCTAATAGATGATGAAGATTTAGCTGCATTAAATACTGATGAAAACGAATCTAATCAGATCTCGATCATCAATCAGCTGAAAAGAAAAAACGAAGACCTCAACGAAACAATGGAATTTAGGAAGAAAGAGCTCTCGGCAGATGTAATAGCAGTTCTGAAAGATTATCTCAGAAATCTGGAAAGTATCGATATTATGAGTAAAATATTTGATGTGAACGAAGAAACCAATATTCTTCGGGCAATGCTTAATTTAAATTTAAATAATTAATAAAAGTAAAAAGTAAAAAGTAAAAAGTTTATTTAAATTTATTTTCTACTCTATATTTTAAGTATGCAAATTTTCTTTGCTGAGTGAAACGCCTTTGCGAACGAAAATATGCAGAACAGATTTAACAAAAATCTTTGCAGGCTTTGCGTTTAAATTAAATTGAGCAATGAAGCAGAGATTCAAAAAAAATAACTAAACAAAAAGAAATAATGGCTATTAACTTACAAAAAGGTCAGAGAATAAACCTTACCAAAGAAAACGGGACTACGCTTTCCCAGGCTTGCGTAGGAATCAACTGGGGTGCTATCGAGAAGAAAAGTTTCTTCGGTGGAACTTCAAAAGAAGCAGTAGACTTAGATGGAAGCTGCATCTTGTATGATTCAAATAAAAATGCAACTGAGGTAATTTATTTTGGAAACCTTAAATCTAAAAACGGTTCTGTAAAACACAGCGGTGACGATTTAACTGGTGATGTGAATGGTGATGACGGATTAGACAACGAAGTAATCACAGTAGATTTTTCTAATTTAGATCCTGCTGTTGAACATGTAGCAATGGTTTTACACAGTTACAAAGGTCAGGATTTCGGAACGATTCCTTTTGCATCAATTAGAATCTATGAAGGAACTCCAACAAACGTAAGAGAAGTTTTTGCCAAATATGATATTGCCAATGATAAATCTTTCGTCGGACATGTATCAATGGTAATGGGAGTTTTCTATAAGAGAAACGGTGAGTGGAAATTCAACGCGATCGGAGATGCTACTTCAGATAAAAAACTGGAGCAGACCGTAAAGACTGTTCAGGAAAAATATTTGTAAAAATTATAAAATAATGTCTGAAATAGTATTGTTTTAGACTACAATCATTAGCAATAGCTGTATATTTACGGTTATTGCTTTTATCATATAATAAACAGAATTAAAGTGGAAAAATACAATATTTTAGAACTGCATCCTGGTTTGGTGTGGGGGTTTGCGATAACGGTGGTTATCATGTTGCTTCTCGATTTGGGAGTATTCAATAAAAAAAGTCATGAGGTTTCTTCAAAAGAGGCTACAATCTGGTCAATTGTCTGGATTTCGCTGTCAATGGTTTTTTCAGGAGTTGTGTACTGGGTTTTCAATACAGATGGTACCTCAGAGAGCCACGCAATAGCAGTAGAAAAGTTTACACAGTATCAAGCAGCATATTGGATTGAGAAAGCACTTTCCGTAGACAACCTCTTCGTATTTATATTGGTTTTTGGTTTCTTTAAAGTGCCAAAATTCTTACATCATAAAGTTTTATTCTGGGGGATTATTGGAGCACTGATTTTCAGAGCCATCTTTATCTTTGCAGGTGTTGAATTGATTGATTTAACGTATTTACCTGAGATGGATATCTTAGGATATGTAGTAAGGATTAATGTTGTGATGACTCTTTTTGGTTTATTCCTTATTTATGCAGGAATAAAATCTTGGGGTGATGGCGGAGACGATGAAGATGAAGATTACAGCGATACAGCAGGTGCTAAATTGATTAAAAGCTTTTGGAAAGTTTCAGACAATTATGATGGCGACAAGTTTTTCACCGTTCAGAACGGAATCAAAATGGCAACACCACTTTTAGTCGTTGTAGCAGTAATTGAGTTTACAGACGTTCTTTTTGCGGTAGATTCTATTCCGGCTATTTTTGCGATTTCAAAAGATCCATTTATCCTTTATACCTCAAATATTTTTGCAATTTTAGGATTAAGATCTTTGTATTTCCTATTGGCAAACTTCATTCACATGTTCAGCAAGCTACCTTATGGGTTGGCAATTATTTTAGCATTTATCGGTGTTAAGATGTTAATTGCACCTTGGTATCATATCTCATCTCCGGTTTCATTAGGAATTGTAGGTGGAGTTTTGGTGCTTTCGGTACTTATTTCTGTTATGTTTCCCGATAAGAAAGATGATGAAGTAAAAGAATAACTAAATAAAATTAAAACATACAAGGCTTTACAGATCGTAAAGCCTTGTATGTTTCTTATTTTCACTATCAACTATCAACTATCAACTATCAACTATCAACTATCAACTATCAACTATCAACATTATTTATACTTCAACAGCTTATTAATCTTCTTTCTCGTCTGTAGCGAAACTTTATACGCTTCATCTCTGAGTTTCTGAATTTTTCCCACAGGTTGAAAGATTTCAGCACTATCAAAAGGATTGAAAGATAGAAGTTCATTCTCGCAGCCTTTAGGATTGAGTAATGAACCTTTTTCAATTTTAATTTCTCCTATTTTGATGAAAGGTGAGTTTTTCCATTCGACATTAAGCTTGTTGATAGGTTGATCTTTCAGATTATAACAAAACTGAATATAAACATCTGCTGCAAAGTCTTGAGTTCTGAAAAACAATTCAACAGCATCTTTTATAGATTGCTTTTTGCCAAAATTTTTATCTACGTTTTTAGGGCTTACTTTTATCTTAATCATTTTATCATCAAAGCGATATGCTCCCACAGAATAAAAATCAAAAGAAAGGATGAAATTATTTTTGTTTAAAAGAAGTTTCCAGACATTTTTCAAAAATGATGGGTTTAAAGTGAAAGGAATAACCTTGTAAATCTGCTTTAAAACTGAAAATAAATGACTCCATTTCTTTATAAAAAACCGGTTGAGTGAAGTGAAAAGCTTCAAAAATACAGAAACAGAGTTCACGGGAAACAACGGGAAATTAACCAAAGGATAATTGGAAATCGTTTTCCCAGAATCATCTTTTATTTTAATAGCAAAACCGTAGGCAGGAATATCTTTTTTACTTTTATTAATTTTAAGATGCGCATTAGATAATCTTGCGGTAATTTCATAGTGTTCGCTGTCAAAAACAGATTTTAGGTCTTGCGGAATATCTTTGTTGATGATAAATACTCCTTTCAGAACAGCATAGGTTTTTGCGTGGGCATTTCTTGTGGCATAATTTACATCACTTATCGTAGATGAGTATTCCACAAAATCGGCTATGCTCTTTTTGGTTTCTTCCAAGAGTTGTTTTTCCTCATAGCTGAGTTTTTCAAAGTTCTTATTATATCTTAATGGATTTGGCATATAGTTTTTAAAACTCAATGATAACGCCAAGTTTTTATTTTTACGTTACGAGAATGTTAAACATTTTTTAATGTTTTTATTGATGTAATTTGAAGCGATAATAAAAGCCTGACATTTGATGTTTGAAGCTGGAAGTTTATCATAATTGATATTTATCTCAATTATCAATTATGATTTATCATTTATGCATAAATCTTATCTTTGCAAAAAAAAGTTATGGGAGTAGCAGATTTGTTATTTAAGAAAAAAAAGGAATTGGCAGAAAAAAACCTGAAAGACGGTCAGGAATATATGGTTGAATACGGTAAAAGAGAAAGTGTAGTGCAGTTACCAAGCGGATTGCAGTACGAAATCATGACCGAAGGTGATGGCCCAAAGCCAGGCCCGAAATCAATGGTAAAATGTCATTATCACGGAACAACAATTGCCGGAAAAGTTTTCGACAGCTCTGTAAAAAGAGGAACACCTGCTTCATTTCCGTTGAATAAAGTAATCAAAGGATGGACAGAAGCGCTTCAATTAATGCCCGTAGGAAGCAAATGGAGATTGATTATTCCACCGCATTTAGCGTATGGAGATCAGCAAATTAGCAAAGAAATCGGTCCCAATTCTACATTGGTATTTCAGGTAGAATTATTAGATATTAAATAATCTAATCCTTAAAAATAAATTAAAATCCATCTGTTTTCAGGTGGATTTTTTTATTTGTACTATCTTAGTATTAAGATTCATATTTTTTTAATTGAATTTTAATGAAAAAAATATACCCAATTTTTGCCGCTTTTATTTTGTTGACTTCCTGTGTTTCAAAGAAAAATCAGGTCATTAAACAGAATATTCTTACTTTGAAAGACAGCTATTGCAAAGCGCCTTTCAAGTATAATTATGAAAATAAATTACCTTCTTATAATTCAGATTCTATTATTGCAGCTAATCAGCAACTGAAAAGTATTTTTTCTGACCAGAGTATTTTGGTTCTAAATGCTTTGGATAATTTGGATGAAGTGAACGAAATTGTGAAACTAAAAAAAGATTCATCATTGAGTTCTCAGGTGAAAGTTTTGCAGCTGAAGATGAAAATCAATAGTAAAATAACCATTGCATTGACTGAATTAGACGCTGTTGCCGCAGAATTTGACTGTGAAGGAGAACGTGTGGCACAAATTGGAAATTATGTAGATAATTTAAACGATTCCAGGAATAATAAACTCATTTTATACTCTATTGCAGCCGGAGCTGTAGCCTCAATTGCGGGTGGGATCGTACAAGACAATGGTTGGAGCAATGCGATCGATATTTCCGGAGGTACTTTGGGGGCGGCCTTTGGTTTGGCAACTTTAAATCCTAAAGGTAAAAAAGTAGAATTTATACATCAAAGAAATCTATTAAGAGATATTTGGAACGAGAAGTTAGAATCTCCCAATTTTCCACCTTTTATCTGGTATATGTATACTGAGAAAAGGTTTTCAAATAAAGAAAAGCACTCTATTATTTCAAATATGAAA
Organism: Chryseobacterium balustinum; assembly: GCF_900168205.1. Lineage (GTDB taxonomy): Bacteria > Bacteroidota > Bacteroidia > Flavobacteriales > Weeksellaceae > Chryseobacterium > Chryseobacterium balustinum. Next base: position 352,016 of record NZ_FUZE01000002.1, on the reverse strand, counting down.
GAAAGGTGGCTACACTATCAATTTGATGATGATGAGAATAAAGCCGATCAATCAGTTATTTTCAAAGATGGAGGTCTTTATCGTGCTGATGATCTTCACAATCGTGCTGCAATGCTTAATCAGATGCAGTCGGCAACTCGTACGATCAATCAAACCATTAATTATTTGCTTTTAGATTTAGATAAATTGATTTTGTAAAGCAGAATGAAAGTTTGAATCTGTAAATTTGCTGTAATCTAGTTGTAAATAATGTCTGAATTAAAAAAAATCCGTGAGACAAAAAATCTAACTCAGGAAGAATTAGCCGAAAAATCAGGAGTTTCGGTAAGAACCATTCAACGAATTGAAGCTGGAACCACTCCAAAAGGGTATACGCTGAAAACTTTGGCAGAAAGTCTTGAAGTTTCTGAGAATGATTTATTGACTTCTGAGACGATAAAAGAAGAAATTGTAATTGATGAAGTCATTTTTGCTACAGAAGAAAATAATTCTCTTTCTAACTCTGGTTTAATCAAAATAATTAATCTTTCTTCACTTCCGTTTGCATGGCTTCCGATTGCTAATTTTTTGCTGCCATTATTGATTATGTTTTTCACAAAAGAGAAATCTCCAATTGTAAAACAAATAATTTCTCTTCAAATATTTTTAGCGATTATTTCGCCTATTATTTTTATGTTAATTGCCTTATTAAAATTAGGTTCAGTATCTGTTATGATAACAATGATTGCCTTAGTGTTGGCAAATGTTTACATTATTTTGAAAAATGCTTATGAAATTGACAAGAAACAAAGTCTTCGGTATAAGCTGAATTTCAGTATTATATAAATGTGATAATTAATTGTCGGGTTTTTGTCGGGTTTATTTTTTGAGTTGAAATCAATTTATTCTGAATCTTTGTCAAAAATAATTCAATGACAAAAAAACTCAACATCAGTATTTTTATACTCTTCTTTTTCTTCGGAAATGTAAACGCTCAAATCGATAAAAATTCACCATTATTTTTAGAATTAAAAAAACAGGATAGTCTTTTTTTTGAACGTGGCTTTAATAATTGTGAAATGGCATATCTGGAAAAATCGGTTGATGATAATCTCAAATTCTACCATGATAATGGCGGTTTTCAGGATAAAAAATTATTCTTGGAAAGAACGAAACAAAATATCTGTTCAAACCCAAATCAAAAGCCAATTCGTAAAGTTATCGAAAGCAGTCTGGAAGTTTTTCCTTTGTATAATAATGGCGAACTGTATGGTGCGATACAAACGGGAGAACATCAGTTTTTTACGCGAGAAAAAAATAAAGAAGATGTTTTGGGCGGACAAGCAAAATTCACATCGGTTTGGACAAAAAAAGACGGAAACTGGTTAATGAGTGATGTTTTGAGCTACGATCATGGCGATCCTAAAAAAGCAAAAATTCCAGATAATTTGGAAAAACTATTGAAAGATAATCATATCCCTACTTTAGGATTGGGAATTATCGAAAATGGAAAATTAACACAAATAAAAGTTTATGGAAAATTAAATGATACAATTTCTGCATCTTATAATTCACTTTTTAATGTGGCATCTTTGACTAAACCTGTAACTGCAATGACGGTTTTACGTTTAGTAAGTCTCGGAAAATGGGATCTTGATGAGCCGCTTTACAAATATTTTACAGATCCTGATGTTGCAAAAGACCCTCGATACAAAAAATTAACAACAAGATTGGTTTTAAGCCATCAGACCGGCTTTGCCAATTGGAGGTGGACGAATAAAGATCAAAAGCTCAGTTTTGATTTTGAGCCTGGAACAAAATATCAGTATTCCGGTGAAGGTTTTGAATATCTGCGAAAAGCAATTGAAAAAAAATTCGGTAAAAGCTTGGAAGATTTGGCTAAGGAGATGGTTTTTAAACCATTAAATATGAACGATACAAGTTATATCTGGAACGATAAAAAAGATGCATACAGGATTGTAATCGGTTATGACAAAAACGGGAAACCCTACGATATTGTAAAAAACAAAACTCCTAATGCGGCAGATGATTTGATGACTTCTGTGGAAGATTACAGTAATTTTTTGATTGCCGTAATGGATAATAAATTGCTGTCACCTAAAGTTTTTGAAGATATGAAAAGCAAGCAGATCGAAACTAAAAAAAATAAATATTACGGGCTCGGTTTTGAAATTTATGATTTAGGGAATAATGATATTTCTCTTTCGCACAGTGGTTCCGATAAAGGAGTAAATACATTTGCTATCGTTTTGCCAAAGACAAAAAAAGGTCTCGTTATTTTTACAAATGTTGATGACGGCTACAAAATTTATGAAACAATCATCAATCAATACTTTGGCGATATTGGAAAAAGAATTGTTGAGATTGAAACCAAATAATCTTTGAGATCATTAAATATGTTTAAATATTTTAATTGTAATTGTTTTTGTTACAATTAAAATATTTGTATCTTTGCAGAGTAATTATGAACAATACAAGATTTGCTACGGCAATACATATCATGACTTTGTTGTCAAAATTTTCTCAGGAGTGGATGACTTCTGACTGGCTTGCCGGGAGTATTAATGTAAATCCTGTAATTGTTCGTAAAGAAATCGGAGTTTTAAAAGAAGCCGGATTGATTATCAGCAAAAAAGGAAAAGAAGGAGGAAGTCAATTGGCAAAAGATGCTTCCGAGATCAGTATTTCTGAAATTTATTCAGCAGTAAAAAACTCTGATGTTTTAGGTAAAAAAAATAATAGTCCCAACCCAGCATGTCCTGTAGGTAAAAATATCAATTCTCATTTAGGGCAGCTTTTTACAGAAACAGATGTGTTAGTCTGTCAATTTTTAGGAGATAAATCTTTGAAAGAATTTACCGAACATTTCGATTAAAAATTTTTTGACTTAAAATGTAACAAAATTTATTACAATTAATTTAAATAAAATAGTATCAAATGAACCAAAAGGTTCGTGAATTCCTTTAAAAATAAATAAAAAAAGTATGAACAAAAAAGTAGCAGTAATCGGTGCAACCGGTTTTGTGGGAACACAAGTCGTAAAAGAATTGGCAAACAGAGGTTTTGAAGTAGAAGCAATCGTAAGAGATGTATCTAAAGTAAACGAAACTGAAACGGTAAAAGCAAAAAGTGTTGATGTAAATAATGTCGAAGATTTAGCAGAAGCTTTGAAAGGAAATGATGCTGTAATCAATACCTTTAATGCAGGTTGGACGAATCCTAATCTTTACAATGATTTTCTAAATGGATCAATCAATATAGAAAAAGCGGTTGAAAAATCAGGTGTGAAAAGATTTATAACGGTTGGTGGAGCAGGAAGTTTGTTCATCGACGGAAATCAATTGGTTGACGGACCAGATTTTCCGGCAGATATCAAACCTGGAGCAACTGCAGCAAGAGATTATCTAAATAAAATCAAAGAAAATACAACTTTAGATTGGACTTTTTTCAGCCCTGCAATTGAAATGCATCCCGGAACAGCAGGAATCAGAACCGGAAAATATAGAACTGCTCTTGAAAATCCTGTATTCAATGAAGAGGGAAGAAGCGTACTTTCTGTGGAAGATGTTGCCGTTGTTTTGGTTGATGAACTGGAACAAAACAATCACATCCGTGAAAGATTTACGGCAGCGTATTAATTATTTTGAGAGTCCCAAAGGCATGACTTACCAAAGCGTCGGATAAAATCCGATGAAAACCGATCCAACAAATAAAAAAATATTCGGCGGCACCCAAGGTGTCGCCGAATATTTTATACAAATTAATTATTTTATAAACTCATAAAGAGCTTCGGATTTACCGGAGCGTTGTTTTTATGTACTTCATAATGCAAATGTGGTCCTGTAGAACGTCCTGAATTTCCTGACTTTGCAATCACTTGCCCAACTTTTACTTTTTCATTAGTTTTTGCAACCAATTGTGAAAGGTGACCGTAAAGTGTTGCCAATCCATTTCCATGAGAGACGATGATGCAGTTTCCGTAACCACCTTTTTGTCCGGAGAAAATTACTGTTCCGGCTGCTGTTGCGACAACGTCAGATCCGAAAGGAACGGCAATATCCAAACCCTTGTGAAACTGCATTTGATCAGCTTCTGCAGGAGGATTATTTTTTTCTGTTGGAGCTTTAGATACCACTACATTTTTAGCAGGAGAATTTGTTGGAGTTGGAGAAGCTGCGCTTGCTGCTTTTGGCGTTACCATTACCTTTATTTCTCTCTTATTTCCATAACTGTCTGTTACTTCAATAATTTTTTCTACGGGTTCGGCTTTTACTTCAGGTTTTGAAGTTGCAGCAACGGCGGTAGGAGCAGATGCAATTGGTTTTACAGATGCATAAACTGTTTTAAAAGGAATTGGGTTTTTTCTGATTCCAAAATTGGATGAAATATAGCCTTCAGTAGGCATTCCTAGAGGTACTTGCATTAGTTTTTTCTGCAAGTCCATCAGATATTGGCTGTATCTGTTTGATTGTTTAGCCAGATAAATTGAGTTTGAAATACTGTCGCTATCAAGAACCATCAGCTTTTCGTTCTTAATATCTTTTGATTTTAGAAAAGAATTTAATTGAGATACCGTTTGATCTACCAAACTAAGATCTGTTTTCATTTTCAGATAATCAACGCTGTCTTTTTCTGTATTTATTTTCACCAAATTTACTTCATAGTTTTTGTCATCTTTCTCCGAAAACAATTTGGCAATAAAAATACTTTGTGCAAAAACTACAAGTGAAAGTCCTCCAATAAGAACTGTTACTTTCTTTTTGCTGCCTAAAAATTTCTTCATTTTTCTTTCTCTTAGAATTTAAAAAGGTTTTAAGGATGCAAATTTAAGTAAAAATAAACTTTGAGCATTATTCTTAACAAAAATTTATAAATTATTGTAATAAACGTATTTTTAGATATTTAATTGTTCGAAAATGTTAAATTTTTCAAAAATGATTTATATTATATGAGATAAAGTTTCGATATCTTTCGGTTTTAATATATTTACAGTTCACATTTTAATTATGGCGAAAAAGAAAACCAACTCAGATTCTTCTACTTCTAAAAATACCAAAAATGACGTTGCAGTGGGCGTTGTAGGTAGCGGAAGTTTTGCAACAGCGATTGTGAAAATGCTTGTTGAAAACTGCAAAACAGTGCATTGGTGTGTAAGAAATGAGTTTGTAAAAGGAGCAATTGAACTGCGCGGTCACAACCCCACTTATCTTACGGCAGTTAATTTTAATCTTAAAAATTTAAAGCTGACAACGGATGTCAACGAGTTGGTTACAGCTTGTGATGTTGTTGTCTTAGCAACTCCGTCTATTTATCTTTCAGATACATTAGATAAAATGACATGCGAGTATAAAGACAAAATTTTTGTTTCTGCAATTAAAGGGATTATTCCGAAAGTGAATGATGTCGTTGCACATTATCTGAAAGAAGAATTTCAGATAGGATTCAGAAATCAGGCAGTAATTGCAGGACCTTGCCATGCTGAAGAAGTTGCGATGGAAAGACTTTCTTATCTTACTGTAGCGACTGTGGAAGATGAAGTTTCTCAAAAACTGGTTAATATTTTCAATTCAGATTTTATTAAAGTAAATTCAAGTAAAGATATTTTAGGAAACGAATACAGTGCGATTCTGAAAAATATTTTTGCCATCGGAGCCGGTATTGCAAGCGGTTTGGGTTATGGAGACAACTTTACAGCTGTTTTTGTATCGAATGCGATTCGTGAGATGGAAACTTTCCTTGAAGCGATTTATGAGGCACCGAGAGATGTTAACGAAAGTGCTTATTTGGGAGATTTATTGGTTACGGCGTATTCATTGTTCTCAAGAAACAGAAATTTAGGAAACCTTATCGGAAAAGGATACACGGTGAAATCTGCAATTCAGTCGATGAACATGGTTGCTGAAGGGTATTACGCTGCAGATTCTATTTATAAAACAGCAAAACAGAAAAAATTAGAGTTACCGATTATTGATACTATTTATGCGATTTTATATGAAGGTAAAAATGCTGAAAAACAGTTTAAAAAATTAACGGCAAAGTTGAATTAGAGTCAATTTAATCTAAAAAATATATAAAACATCAGTGATTCTCGCTGGTGTTTTTTTATTAAATATATCATCTCTATTATTTGAAATTGATAATTTCCATCGCCTTCACTGGGCTAATAATAATTTTATTTTCGGAGCCGAATTAAATCGTTAAATCTTATTTTAATATAAAACTTTTCCCGAAATTCGTATTAAAATTCACACAATGCCACATACTATTACAAACAGAACGCCCAAGCCAAAATACGATGTCGTACTGATCGGCGGCGGAATTATGAGCGTAACGCTAGCAACTTTACTTCACGAATTTGATCCCAATTTAGATATTGCTATTTTTGAAAGACTGGGAAGGTTTGCTAAAGAAAGTACTGCTGCATGGAACAACGCGGGAACAGGCCATTCTGCATTTTGTGAACTCAATTACACGCCTGAAAAAGAAGACGGAAGTATAGATATTTCAAAAGCTGAAAAAATTGCAGAGCAGTTTGAAATTTCAAAACAGTTTTGGTCTTATTTAGTTGACAAAAAATACATTCAGAATCCTCAGGAATTTATCAACTCTTGTGCTCACATGAGTTTGGTTTTTGGTGAAAAAGATGCAGACTATCTTCGCAAAAGACACGATGCAATGATAAATTCACCTCTGTTTTCAGAAATGGAATTTTCTACCGATCATGATACGTTACGAGAATGGATACCTTTGGTAATGAGCAAAAGAAATCAGTCTGAAGTTTTGGCGGCCACAAAAATGGATCTCGGAACCGATGTGAATTTTGGCGCTCTTACCCGAAAAATGGGACGCCATCTTGTAGAAGATTCTCATGTAGAAGTTTTCTTGTATCATGAAGTAAAAGACATCGATCCGAGAGAAGACGGGAAATGGGAAATGAAAGTAAAAGATCGTATAAAAAGCCATAAACAAGAGGTTGTAGCAGATTTTGTTTTTATAGGAGCAGGAGGTTATGCACTGCCTTTACTCGACAGTTCGGATATTAAAGAAAGCGTAGGTTATGGTGGTTTTCCGGTTTCCGGAGAATGGTTGGTTACCCATAATCAGGAATTGGTAGCGCAACATCAGGCAAAAGTTTATACTCAGGCGACAGTTGATGCACCGCCAATGTCTGTTCCACATTTAGATTTAAGAATTATCGATGGTGAAAAGGCCTTACTTTTCGGTCCTTTTGCTGGCTTTTCAACGAAATTTTTGAAAGAAGGAAGCTATCTTGATTTACCTGAAAGTGTCAATACCAAAAATCTTCGCTCATTATTCGGAGCTTGGTGGCATAATATTCCATTAACAAAATATTTAGTTCAGCAGGTGGCAATGACAAAAGCTCAGAGAATACAGCATTTAAGAGAGTTTGTAAAAGATGCGAAAGAAGAAGACTGGGAATTAAAAGTTGCCGGACAGCGAGTACAAATCATTAAAAAAGATGATAAATTAGGAGGTAAATTAGAGTTTGGAACTGAGGTTGTCGTTAATGATAAAGGAACAATCGCTTCCCTTTTAGGAGCTTCTCCGGGAGCTTCAACTGCAGTTTTTGCGATGTTGAATGTTTTAGAAAAATGTTTTCCTGAAAAACTACAGGGAGAATGGAAAGATAAATTACTGGAAATGATCCCTTCATACGGGCAAAAATTATCAGAAAATCCTGAATTGGCAAAAAATACCAGAGCGTACAGCAAAGAAAAATTAGAGCTCAAGCATTAAACATAGGTGATAAGTAATGGGTAATAAGTAATTTTGTAGTGTTATTTATTATTCATTACTATTACTCATATCAAGATGGAAGTTATTTCAAAACCGATTATTGCAAAGGAAATCCTTGAATCTCTTCAAACGAAAATTGAAGAAGAAAAACAGGTGATTGTACATTGCTGTTTTCCGGCATCGCCATTTTTGGGAAATTTAATCAGAATTTGGAATACAACTTTCCTTGTTGATAATAGATCAAGTCATAAAAGTAAACTGATTCATGCTGAAAATATTACCATTTATCCGAATTGGACGGTAGTTCCGTTTATGAAAGATTTTTGGTTTACTTTAGTATTTTCGGGTTTACCAAAAGACTGCACAAGTTTTGATTTTAAAGAAATAATTCCTGAAGAAGGTGGCTTTTTTGTGAAATCAATCAAAAGAAATTCTTCAGATATTTACCGTATAAAAATTTCGGAATAAAAATTTCTGTCCGAATGAAGTGAAGTGTAATGATGAATCCTTTACCAATTTAATTAGACTAAAATGAAGAAAATTATATTCTTTTTATTTGCTGTTATTCCTCTTTTAACGTTTTCTCAGAAAATGAAAACAAACAATTCTTTGGGAAACAACTCAAAGGAAATTAAAGAAATCAAAAAGTTTCAATCAGATTTAAATAAAGAATACCTCAACAAAAAAGAAACACCATTGCGAGGCGATAATTTTGAAAACTTCAAAGCACATCCTTTCTTTCCGATTGATTTGAAATACCGTGTAACTGCTGATTTTGTTAAAAATGAAAACCCTGAACCTTTTGATTTACCCACTTCTTCAGGAAAATCGAAATCGTATCAGGAATACGGAAAAGCTCACTTTACAATTGACGGAAAATCTTATACTTTGACCATTTACCAAAGTTTAGATCTGATGAAAATGGAAAAATATAAAGATCATCTTTTCTTGCCTTTTCGTGATGAAACCAATCAGAAACAAACTTACGGCGGCGGAAAATATATGGATTTAAAAATCCCAAAAGAAAATACGATTGTGCTAGATTTTAATCAATCTTATCAGCCTTTCTGTGCTTATAATGCTTATGATTACAATTGTCCGATTGTTCCTGAAGAAAATAAACTTCCTATAGAAATAAGAGCGGGAGTAATGTACAATGATATTTATCATCATTAAGTTATGGTTGATTTACAGTTTTTTAAAACGAAAGATTTATCTGAATTAAATTATGTGCTTGATGAAATACAAGCACAGTTTTCAGCTTTGCCGAATCAGGCTTTAGAAAGAATTGAAGCAAGAAATCAAAATGATGATTTTTTCGCATATCCGATTACTATTTTTTTTGACGAACAAGTTGCGGGGTTTTGTGTTTTAGATTTTGGGAATGATAAGTTAGAATTAACAGATAATCAAAATTCTGTTTTACTTCGTTCGTTGTCTATAAATCCTGAATTTCAGGGAAAAGGAATCGGTAAATCTGTGATGATTGTGCTTGATGATTTTATTAAAGAACATTTTAAAGATTGCAATGAAATTGTCTTGTCAGTTAATGAAAGAAATGATTTGGCTTTTCAGATTTATTTGAAAGCAGGATATATTTATGATGGCAAAAAAATAGATGGAAGAAGCGGACCGCAATTTGTGATGTCTAAAAATTTAGATTAATTTAAAAATTAAACAGTCAGTTTGGCGTGATACTTTCAATTGGTTTTAAACATCATTAAAATTAAAATATGGAAGTTTCATTAAGAAATCAGGTTGCCATCATCACCGGTGCGTCAAGCGGAATTGGAACCGGAATTGCAAAATCTATCGCTTCAGCCGGAGCCACAATAATCATCAATCATTCATCAGAAAAATCTAAAGATGAAGCCCAAAAAGTTTTAAACGAAATTCAGAAAAACGGCGGCGACGGAATGATTTATCAATGCGATGTTTCTAAAGAAGATCAGGTGGTAAAAATGTTTTCAGACGTAATTTCAGAATACGGAACCGTTGATATTCTGGTTAATAACGCCGGAATTCAAAAAGATGCCAAATTTATCGATATGACTTTGGAAGAATGGGATACGGTAATGGGCGTGAATCTTCGTGGTCATTTTTTGTGTTCCAGAGAAGCCGTTAAAGAATTTCTACGCCGCGGAATAGACAAAACTCGTTCTGTTGCCTGTGGAAAAATTATTCATATCAGTTCGGTTCACGAAATTATTCCCTGGGCGGGTCATGCGAATTATGCAGCAAGCAAAGGAGCTATAAAAATGTTGATGCAGACTTTGGCTCAGGAACACGGAGCAGATAAAATTAGAGTTAATTCTATTTGTCCTGGAGCTATTCAAACGCCAATCAATAAAGATGCATGGGAAACTCCTGAAGCATTAAATGATTTAATGAAGCTAATTCCATATAACAGAATTGGCCAACCTGAAGATGTTGGAAATCTGGCTGCTTTTTTGGCGAGTGATTTGGCTGATTATATTTCCGGAACGAGTATTTTCATCGATGGCGGAATGACCAGTCTGGAGAGTTTTTCAAATGGCGGGTAATTTATTCGAAAATCTGCTGAATAACTTCGAGTGAATTGGGTGTTTTAAAATCGGTAATGTGATAATGATAATAAACCAGCAAACTATCTAGAAAGGATTTTCTCATCACCTGCGGAATCTTTATTTCGTAAGGATTTTGGGAAGATAAAATTAATTTCCACAGCAGAGAATTTTCATTATCGAATAGGTGATGGGCTCCTATATTGGAAAATGTTCCTGTTTCGGGGTCAAGATAATTTCCTTCGGCTAAAAGAGGGGCAACTCCTTGAATTTTTAAAACTTTAACCAAAAGAATAAGATGACAACGGTAGTTTTGTCGACCAAGCTCAAAGATAAATTCATCAATGATATGAAAGATATTCGGGTTTTTATTTTCGTTTCTTAAAATCTGATTCAAAAAATCGGCAATAAAAAATATAACCGTATTGGCTTTGATGTCTGTATAAACATCATTTGCTTCTACGATTTCTAATTTTGAAACCGTTTGAATTCCATTGCTTTTTCCTGAATTAACAGAAAAATTAAGCTTATTTAAAGGAAGCAAAAATGCCTTTTTCTTATTTGTTTTGCTATAAATTCCTTTCAGAAAATAGGTTTGAAAACCGTCTTCTTCGGTGAAACAATGGAGAACTGCATCGTTTTCTCCATATTTTATGTATGAAAGTAAAAACCCGTTTTGTGAAATCATTAATTGACTACCGCTATTTTTGCTGTAGCTTTATCTGAACCGTCTTCGTTGGTCATCAGGACAAAATAAATTCCGGAAGCCACTCTTTTACCCTTCTGGTTATTAAGATTCCATTCGTAATATCCTGTTCTTGCAATGGCAGAATGTACAAGGTTTCCGGCTGCATCGGTAATTCTGATGTTTGTTTTTTCGGCCAAGCCTTTGATAGTTACATTGCCTTTAAACTGGGAATAAACCACAGGATTCGGATAAACCAAAACATTTCCAAAGTCTTTAGTTACATCTGCAACATCGCCTTGGTAAGTAACAATTCCGTCAAAGGTTACAAAATAAACTTTACCAGTCTTTTTATCAATTTTAATATCTGTAACGGTATTTGTAGGAAGTGGAGAGTTGTCTTTTGTAAAGTGTTTAATCGTTTGTTCTCCCGATGCAGATAGATAATAAACTCCTCCTTCTTCTACAGATACCCATTTTTGGTTTCCTCCATCTACTTCAATATGTAAAATTGTAGCATCTCTGAAAAGTTCTTCAGCCAGTCCACCCTGTTCAATTACAATTGGTTCGAATTTGGGATCGTTTTTTATTTCGGCTGCTGCATTAGGCAAAACTCTTAATCCTCCTTCAGTTCCAACCCATGCATCTCCTGATTTATCCATAGCAAAAGAAATTGTATTTGCCGGAAAGCCGTTTGATTGATCTAGATAATATTGTGTATCATCGGAAAGACTTGCTGTCTTTTTTGTATCATAGACTAAGAAATTGACAGTTCTCGGTATAGGAATCCACAGTAAATCATTACTAAAAACAGGATACTGAATTCCAGCACTGACATTTAAATCTTTTAATAAAAAATTGTCTGTTGCTCTGTCATAATGCGCTAATGCAGCCGTAGGACCTGAATAACCAATAGTTGCAAAAATATTATTTTGATCATCAGAAGTAAAACCTACAGGTCTACGAACAAATTGATTTTCTGCAGCTAAGTCATAACGTTTTACAAATTCTAAATCTTTAGAACTTGAATTATATTTCATTTTATAGATACCGTAGCCAGGATTAAAATTATAATTTGAAAAAAATATCTCTCCAGAATTGGCAGGATCAGGAAAAGCGTCTATTATATTAAAAACTGTAGGGCTTCCAACAAAATAAGAAGAATAAATCCATTCTGTTCCTGTAAAATAATAGAATCCAGGATTTTTGGGATTAATTTGTGGTTCATTATATCCGTTTGCTCTAATTCCTGTAGAAACTAAAAGTTGATTATCATTAAATAATCTTATTTTGTAAGAATCATTGAAATAAGGGCCATCTGGTTTGTAGGCTATATTATCATCGGTTTTAACTCCAGAAAGTTTAGTCCCACCATATACTTTAGAGCCAATTGTTGTGGCCGTATTGCAGCTTTCTCCTACACTTGTAGTTCCTCCGAAATTTCCATTGGTGTTGTAAGTATAAATTCTGCTACCATCTGTAATGATGATATTGTTTGAATTAACAACCACGTCATTAATTCCTCCAAAAGCTTGAGTGAGAGGAGTTGATATTCCGTTATTGTAAATATATGTCGCAGTGGCAGATGAAAACGCTAAAACTGATTCAGAATCAATATTGGTGAAGTTTCCGGGCATTTCTGTTGCCCAGGTTGTAAACACAGGAAAAGTGGTATTCATTTCATGGGTTTTCAATCCTGTATTGGTTGCTGCAAAAACTTTATTTCCTAAAATGGTCGCTTCATTACTGGCTTGAAAAACACCTCCGTTAATAAAGAATGCAGAATCAGCAAATTCTTTCTTTTTTAAATCAAAAATAGAAACTCCATATCCTACAGAAACTACCGCTTTATCTCCGGTAATAGAAATGTGATTAATTTTTTTGCTTCCATTATAACCTGTTGCAATAGGAATATCTACTACATACGTTACCCCTTGTGGAGTAATAATGTCTAATGCTCCGTTTTGATACCCTACCAGACCAATCTTGGTTTGTGGATTGTAATCAAAAGCAGAAATTTTTACATCATGAAGACCATTGGCTTTTGACAGCTTAGTGATTTCTCCTGAAGAAATTGTATAATAAAAAATCCCGTTTTCTGTGGCGGCAACGATTTTTCCGTTATCTTCTTTCATCGCCAGAACATTGTTGTAAGAAAACAAGTCTGCCCATTTTTTTGAAGAAATATTCTGCGCATTTACAAACTGCAACGCTGCGAAAATACCAAAAGAAAGTAATGAGATTTTTTTCATATTATACTTATACTGTTATACTGCTGTCGATTGCCTGGTTGTTCCAAGAAATCTGTTTTACATTTTTATTTGAATCAAAAAAGAAGTCTATTCTGCCTAAAAGAAGACCTGCCCAACCTACCTGGTTTACCAAAACGTTTTTCCCTTGTCTATTTTTAAAGGTTTGAGGTTCCGGTAAAAAAGTATGCGTGTGACCTCCCAAAATTAGGTCAATATTTTCTGTTTTGGAAGCTAAAATTTTATCACTTATTTTTTCAGGTTCATCTTTGTAATCATATCCGATGTGAGAAAGGCAAATCACAAGGTCACACTTTTTCTCATTTTTCAGAAAATTAGAATAATGTTGCGCCACATCAATAGGGTCAGACCATATCGTTTCTCCGTATTGCTTCTTGCCTACTAAACCTTCAAGCTGAATTCCTACTCCAAAAATTCCGACTTTGATGCCGTTTTTGTTGAATATTTTATACTGCGAAGTTTTTCCGTCGAGAATTGTATTTTTAAAATCATAATTCGAACAGATAAAAGGAAACTCTGCATTAGGCAAAACCTTTAAAAATCCATCTAAACCATTATCGAAATCATGATTTCCCATCGTTGAAGCATCATACTTCATCATTGACATTAGTTTAAACTCCAGCTCGCCACCAAAAAAATTAAAATAAGGTGTTCCCTGAAAAATATCTCCAGAATCCAGCAATAAAAGATTGCTTTCTTCGCTTCTGATTTTCTGTATTAAACTTGCTCTTCTCGCAAAACCACCCTGATTAGGATTTTTAGTATAGCTTTCGTCAAAAGGTTCTATTCTGCTGTGTTGATCGTTGGTATGAAGAATCGTTAATTTGTGGGCAGATTTGAAAGAATTTAAACTCAATTCTTCCGCCATCATCAAATTGGGAGCTAAAGACATTGCTAAAGTTCCGCCACCTATTGTTTTTAAAAAACTCTTTCTATTCATTATTTCTTCCCAATAAAATTTAAACGGATATCTTCCTTCGGATTGATTTCTGCATTTTTCTTAAAATAATCGATAAATAAATCTCTCAATTTAATTCCTGTAGGAATCGATTCTCCTTTACTGAAAAATTTCATATTATCACCTCCCAAAGCCAGATAATCAGACGTTGCAATATAATAATCCTGAGTTGGATTCACCACTTTCCCGTTAATTAAAGTTTTGGTCAATTGTCCGTTATTGGTTTCTATGTATAAATGAGAAACCGGATTATTTACCTGAGTTTTTGCATAGTAATCAAACAAGCCCTGTACATCTGAACCTTTCATTTTTACAATGATCACTTCATTTTCAAAAGGCATAACTTCGAAAACATTTTTTAGAAGAATATCTCCTTTCCCAATCGTAGTACGGATTCCACCGATATTGATTAAGGCAGCATCTACGTTTTTATTGAGATTCGCTTTTACCCAAACATCGGCTCCGTCAAAGGTATAATCTGCTAAAAGATTTCCCAGATTGCTGTTGTCACCTTCTTTTGTAAGGTCTACATTGGTGTAAGAGATTTTTTGATTCATCTCTTTATTGAGTTTCAGAGTGTAAGGCTCGATAAATTTCGCAAAACCTTCATCGTCCTTCAGCTCTTTATTAATAGAAATGTTTTTCTGTGTCTGCACATTGGCAACCTGCAACGATGTCGTTTTACAGGCTGTGAGTGATAACAAGGCAATTCCTAGCAATAAGAATTTATTTTGCATAATATCTTTAGTATATGCAAATATAATTATATGTATAATAAAATAAGATTAAATATTGTAAATTCTTGTATGAAATTATTAAATTTGGGGAAAATAATTCGAACAGATGAGCATTTTAAAAGGAGTAGGTGTTGCTTTGGTAACACCCTTTAATGAAGATTTATCCGTAGATTTCGAAAGTTTGACAAAACTTGTTGAGTTTAATATCGAAAACGGAACCAACTATTTAGTAGTATTAGGAACTACAGCGGAAGCTGCTACACTTTCTTCAGACGAGAAGAAACAGGTAGTTGAACACATCATTAAGGTGAATAATAAACGTCTTCCTTTGGTTTTAGGAATTGGCGGAAACAATACTCTTGAAGTCAAACAGCAAATCGAAGAAACTGATTTGTCAGATTTTACGGCTGTTTTATCGGTATCTCCTTATTATAACAAACCTAATCAGGAAGGGCTTTATCAACATTATAAAATGTTGGCTTCTACCGGAAAGAATATTATCATTTATAACGTTCCTTCAAGAACCGGACAAAATGTAGAAGCAGAAACTACTTTGCGTTTGGCAAATGAATTCCCGAATTTATTCTTAATTAAAGAAGCTGCACCAAATATTCTTCAGTATTTTGATATTTTGAGAAAAAAACCTGAAGGATTCAACTTAGTTTCTGGAGATGATGAATACACACTTCCTGTAACTTTAGCAGGTGGAAACGGTGTGATTTCTGTAATCGGACAAGGGTATCCGAAAGAATTTTCTACAATGGTTCAACTTGCTTTTGAAGGAAAAGTAAAAGAAGCGTACGAAATTCATAATAAGTTGGTTGACATTACAAGACTTATTTTTGCAGAAGGAAATCCTTGTGGAATTAAAGTTGTTTTGGCAGAAAAAGGATTAATCAAAAATTATTTGAGACTTCCATTGGTTGCTGCTTCAGAAGGGCTTTATGCGAAAATAAAAGCTGAAATGGCGAAAATTTAAGAAGGTGAATTGTCAAAAAATCAATTGTGAATTCTTAAACTATAAATATTTAAAGTGAAAAGTATAATGCTTTTCACTTTTTTAATCTTAGTATTTAACTATAATTTTTTTAAACACATTAGTTTCTTTAAGTGAGTGAGTCGAATGTTGAAAAGAACAAATTAGTCTTTGAAAATCTTTGATTTTCGTCTTACGTGTTCTTAATATTTTCAAAGTAATGAACTGAAAAACTTAAGTGTTCTAATGTGTTAAACGATTTTTTTTAATTTATAAAGCATGAAAATAATCAAAGCAACAGAAGAAAATATCCCTTTAATTCAGGATTTAGCCAAAAGGTCTTGGGAAAATGCCTATGCAGAAATTTTATCTATTGAGCAGATGCAATATATGTTAGATACAATGTATTCTCAATCCGAAATTTCGGCACATTTGAAAAGCCCAAATTATCATTATTATCTCGTTTTTGATGAAAATTCAAATGAATATGACGGATTTATTGGTTTTGAAAATCATTACGAAGACAACACAACCAAGCTTCACCGTATTTACCTGGTTCCTGAAAGTAAAGGAAAAGGATTAGGTAAAAAAACGCTTGAGTTTTTGAATGAAAAAACTTTAGAAAGCGGCGACAACAGAATTATTCTGAACGTCAATAAGCATAATTCAGCGAAAAAATTCTACGAATCTCAAGGCTATAAAGTGTATGATGAAGGCGTTTTTGATATTGGAAATGGATATGTGATGGATGATTATTTGATGGAATTTGTCATTGCAAAATAACGCAGCAATCTATTGATTTGGATGAGATTGCTATGTCGTTCGTTTTCCTTTCTTCGTAATGACAAGGCAATCTTATTTGAATTTTTTTAATTCTAAGAAATCTTACTCCACTTATTTTTCCCTTTATAATTTTGGATATAATAATTTTTAATAATTTGATGATCGGTTCCTGATAAATGTGGATCTGTTTCTAAGATTTTGTCGACCATTTTTTTTGTGGTTTTAATGATGGGCGCATCGTTGACCAAATCGAGTCTTTTAAAATCAACAACACCGCTTTGTTGAGTTCCCAAAATATCACCGGGACCCCGTAATTGCATATCGACTTCAGAAATTTTAAAACCATCATTGGTTTCGGTCATCGTTCTGATCCTTGTTCGGCTTTCGGCAGACATTTTATCGGAAGTCATCAAAATACAATAGCTCTGTTCGGCTCCTCTTCCAACTCTTCCACGAAGCTGGTGAAGCTGTGAAAGGCCAAATCTTTCAGCACTTTCAATCACCATAACCGAAGCATTCGGAACATTTACACCGACTTCAATTACGGTTGTTGCGACCATGATTTGTGATTTTCCCGAAGCAAAATAATTCATTGCGGCATCTTTCTCATCGGGTTTCATTTTCCCGTGAAGCATCGTTACCTCATAATTCGAAAAGTTATCCATAATATGATCCAAACCTTCCATCAGATTTTTATAATCTAAAGTTTCAGATTCTTCAATCAACGGATAAACAAAGTAAATTTGTCTGCCTTTTCGGATTTCTTCGTGACAGAAATGATAAACATAAGTTCTGTCTTTTTCTCTTCGATGAGCAGTAATAATTGCTTTTCTTCCCACTGGCATTTCATCAATCACTGAAACGTCGAGATCCGAATAAAAGCTCATTGCCAAAGTTCTTGGAATCGGAGTTGCGGTCATCACCAAAATATGAGGCGGAATTTTATTTTTTGCCCACAGTTTGGCTCTTTGAGCGACCCCAAATCGATGTTGCTCATCGATAATTGCCAAACCAAGATTTTTAAATTTCACCTTATCTTCCAAAACAGCATGAGTTCCTACCAAAATAGAAAGTTCACCATTTTCGAGTTCTTCGTGAATGATTTTTCTTGCGGAAGCTTTTACCGAACCTGTCAAAAGACTGACTTTAATTTCTGTGTCTTTCAGTAAATCTTTAATTCCGTTGTAATGTTGTTGGGCAAGAATTTCTGTGGGAGCCATCAAACAGCTTTGAAAACCATTGTCTAAAGCAATCAACATCGTTAATAAAGCGACCATCGTTTTTCCTGAACCTACATCGCCCTGCAAAAGTCTGTTCATCTGAATTGGCTTTTTCATATCCATTCGGATTTCCTTTAAAACTCTTTTTTGAGCTCCTGTAAGTTCAAAAGGAAGATGATTTTCATAAAAACCGGTAAAATGATCCCCAACAATCGGAAACGGATTTCCTACAGATTGTGTTTTATGATGAAGCTTTTTTAAAGCATATCCTAGCTGAAAGAAAAATGATTCTTCAAACTTTAAACGTTGATTCGCCTTTTCAAAATACTCTAAATTTTTTGGAAAATGAATGTTTAAAAAAGTCTGTTGCCTCGATAAAAATTTCATCGAGCTCATTATAGATTCCGGAAGGTTTTCCTGAATAAGACTAGGGATTTCTTTGCAGATATTTCTCAGAATTACCTGAAAGAATTTTTGGTTTAAACCTCTTTTCGTCAGTTTTTCAGAACTTGGATAAATGGGTCTTAGTCTATTGTCTTTTTCTTTGTTTTCATCCAGTTCTATTTCCGGATGTGGCATCGAAAACTGATTGTTGAACGCATTTATTTTCCCAAAAATAAAAACTTCACGGTTTACAGGAAGTTGCTCTTTCAGCCATTTTGAATACTGAAACCAAACCAAATCCATGCTTCCGGTATCGTCATTGAATTTTGCGGTCAGTCTTTTTACTTTTCCGGTAAGAATTTCCTGTACATTGGAAATTTTTCCTTTTAGCTGAATTTCAATATTGCTTTCCTGAAGTCCGTTTACTTTGTAAACTTTATTTTTATCAATATAGCGAATAGGGTAGAAGTTGAGAAGATCTTCCACCGTAGAAACGGCCAACACATTTTTAATGAGTTTGGCTCGTTCAGTACCAATTCCTTTTACATATTCTATGGAAGTTTCTAAAGTCATTTTCAGGGTTTCGAGATGTCGGTTTCGAGTCTTTTTTCTTTGTTTTTGAATGAAAAAATAAAAGCTCGAATTTCGGTAAAATAAAAAAGACTTCCAAAAAAATGGAAGCCTTAATTATATGTTTTAAAACGATTATTCTTTTATTTTAGATCTAAATTTTTTCTGATAATCTTCCCAGTCTTGTTTGGTTTTTACTTTTTTGTATAGATCATTTGATATAAAATCAAGATAAGGTTCTAATTCTTTGGCGGATAATTCGCCCTGTAACATCGTGATCGGATTTCCTTTGTCATCAAGAAAAACCGTACTTGGTACTGCATTTACATTCATGTATTGAGTGAATTCATGCAATGAATTTCTTCCTTTCTTATGAGAAGTATTTTCATTAGAAAATTTTCTTCCGAAGATTTCTATCGTTTGTTTGTCTTCAGCATTAAATTTTACGGGATAATAATTTTCATTTAAAGACTCATAAATTATGGGATTTCCATAGGTTTTTTTATCCATGATTTTGCATGGTCCACACCAATCTGCATAAAAGTCGATGAGAATTTTCTTAGGTTGCGTTTTCTGTGCATTTAATGCTTCTTCAATCGTCATCCATTTTACCTGCGCAAAACTGAAGCTGATAATGAAAAGAAAAAGTAGGGTGGATATTTTTTTCATGATTTGATGTTTAAATGAAAAAGCAAGCTCTATTTTACCTCTTGCATAAGCTTTTTAATGAATGGTGATATCAAAATCAGTACCACACCGGCAATTAATGCATAAATAGCAAGCTGGTAATAACCGTCTGTATAAGACTGTAACTTAGATACTAAATCATTTCCTGTATTTGATTTTGAAATTTCAGCACCCAGTTTTCCTGCCGCTAACTGACCGAAAGCACTTGCCAAAAACCAAAGCCCCATCATCATTCCGAATAATCTTTTTGGAGATAATTTGGTAATAATCGACATTCCGATTGGGCCTAAACAAAGCTCTCCGATGGTTGTAATCAGATAAGCGAATGCAAAGACATTCAGTGAAGTAATTCCCTCTACATTAGCAAAAAATTTGGTGTAATAAAATATATAAAATGAAGCAGAAAGGAATAAAAATCCGATTCCGAACTTAATTAATGTATTTGGTTCTAGTTTTTTCTTTGCCAACCAAAGCCAAAGTAGACCAATAATTGGACTTAAAATAATAACAAAAAGAGTATTTGAACTGTTGTTAACCACATTAGGATCCATATTAAAACCTAATAAATTGTGATCTAAATTGTCTTTTGCAAACAGAGATAATGAGCCACCACTCTGTTCATATATCGCATTGAATAAGAAATAGAAAAATATAAAAGCAAATGCAGCAATCAACTTTTTCTGAAGGCCAGAGATCTTTAATCTCACCAATTCGTAAATGAAATATCCTACAGCGATAACTCCAATGGTATACATGAAATAGTCTGTGTAATGAGTATTTTTTACCATAATGAAAATCAAAGGAATACTTAATATAGAAAGCACATAAACGCCGATTTCTCTTATTTTTCGTTTTCCCGGTTCCATATTTATTAATGGAGAATTACCAATTGGTCCTAAGTTTTTCTTGGTGAAAAGAAAAGTAAGTAAACCGATAACCATTACTATAGCTGCCGCAAGAAAACATAAAGTCCAAGAATGATATTTTCCTAAATAGATACAAAGAGCTCCTCCTAAAAGTCCACCAATATTAATTCCTGCGTAAAACATTCCGTACCCTGCGTCTCTTCTTGGATCTTTTTCATCATACAATTCTCCAACCATGGATGAAACATTGGGTTTGAAGAATCCTGTTCCGATAATGGAGAATGCAATTCCGTAATAAAATAAATCTTTTGGAGAAAAAGCAATTAATAAATTACCTAAAATCATGACAATACCTCCGAAGAACAAAGATTTTTTGAATCCTAAAATTTTATCTGCAAAAATACCACCTATGAAAGTGAAAGCATATACAAAAGCCTGGATTGCACCATATTGAAGATTGGCTACATCATCTTTTAATAAAAGTTGATCTACCATAAAAAAAGTAAGAACACCTCTCATTCCGTAAAAACAGAATCTTTCCCACATCTCGACGGTAAAAAGTGTCCATAATTGTTTTGGGTATTTTCCTTTGAAATTTTGTATTTCTTCTAAAGTTTGGCTCATAATTTTATATGTAATTATATTTTAGTTTGATTTTTATCTTCCTGATCAAGCTCAAAACGAATTCTGTCTTGATCAATAATTTGTTTTAATTCTTCTTCTCTCGGAAGGTATAATAAATACTTGCTTGCGAATAGATTGTTTTTATCATTTAAAACAGAATATTTTACGATGGTTTCATCTTTTTCAGAACATAAAAGAATTCCTATTGTAGGGTTGTCGTCATCGCCTCGTTTCAGATCATCATACATTCTTACGTACATATCGATTTGTCCAATATCTTGATGTGAAAGTTCCCCCGTTTTTAAATCAATAATGACGAAGCATTTTAAAATATAATTGTAAAAGACTAAGTCTATGTAAAAATCTGAAGTGTCTGTGGAAATATGTTGCTGTCTTGCTACAAAAGCAAAGCCTTTCCCAAATTCTAAAAGAAATTTTTGAATATGGTCGATAATTCCGGTTTCAATTTCTTTTTCTGAAATTTTTTCATCAGATTTTATTCCTAAAAATTCAAAAATATAGGGATCTTTTAAAACACTATGAATGGTTTCGTGTGAGGATTTTTTATGCTGTAAAACTCTTTCGTAAGCAAGAGAATTGATTTGCCTTTTCAGATCTCTTGAGCTCCAGTTATTTTGAATAGATTCATTGAGATAATATATTCTTTTTTGATTATTTTCTTGTCTTAAAAGCAATCTGTAATGAGTCCAGCTCAATTCGTGACGCACTGCGTCACGAATTGGAAATATATTGTAAAAAGAGCGCATATTTCTCAAATTGCTTTCATCAAAACCTTTCCCAAATTCTAAAGTAAGTTTTTTTGAAAGCTTTTTTAAAGTATATTTTCCGTATTCTGCTCTTTCTTTTCCTTTTTGCTCGTCTTCAACAATTAATTGTCCGATTTGCCAATACGTTAATAATAGAGTAGAATTCGCAATACGAAAAACTTTTTCGCGCGAGTGATTAATAATTTCCTTTATGGATTGAAACAAAGAATCTTCAGAAACTTCCATTATACGAATGTAAAAAAAAACCTCTGAAAAAATCAGAGGTTTAAATATTATTTTGATGAAAATACTTTTTATTTTACGCCGTGCATCATTTTGCTGATGTACTTGCTTAGTAAAAGAAGCAATACTCCACAAACAATTACAAATCCTGAAATGTAAGTGAATACTTGTCCTGCTCCTAAAGTTTCTACAATGGATGCTAAGAAGCCTCCGATGAAGTTGGCAATTGAAGAAGACAACATCCAAACTGCCATTAAGATTGAAGCTAATTTAGGTGGAGATAATTTAGTTACTACAGATAAACCTACAGGTGAAAGGCAAAGTTCACCAATCGTATGTAGTAAGTAAGTCATAATCAGCCACATAATTCCCGCTTTGTTTGCGATGTCAGCAATGTCTCCGTTTGAATTTCTTTCTGCAACTGCTCCAAGCATAAACCAGAAACCAATTCCTAAGATAATCATACCAACACCCATTTTTACAGGGGTAGAAAGTTTTTTACCTAATTTAGAACTCCAGAATATTGCAAATAATGGTGCTAAAGTTACAATGAAGATAGGGTTAACCGACTGAAACCATGATGTAGGAATTTCAAATCCGAAAACATTTCTGTTGATAAATTTATCTGTATATAAAGATAAAGACGATCCAGCCTGTTCGAAACCAGCCCAAAAGAATACTGCAAATAAGAATAAAATAAAGATTACTGTAATTCTTTGCCCTTCTTCAGGTTTAGTTAATGGTTTTCCTGTAACAGGGTTAATTGAACTTGCTTCTGTTGATTTTTCATCTGTAGAAGAGTTTTTAACAGGTTTAGAACCCAAATCTCCCAAGTATTTTTGTGCAAAAGTATTAAATACAATCTGTCCTAAGAACATTCCGACTCCGGCAGCCAAGAAACCATATCTGTAACCGTAAGCGATAGATCCGTCTGCATTGGTGGTTGCAAAAAGGTTATCTGTAAAATAACCGATAATAAAAGGTGCAATTAAAGCTCCTAAGTTAATTCCCATGTAAAAGATAGAGAATGCAGAATCTCTTCTGTCGTCACCATCTGGATATAACCCCCCAACTAAAGTGGAAATATTAGGCTTAAAGAAACCATTTCCTATGATTAGTAAAGCTAAACCGATGTAAAGCCCTGTTGTAGTATTCATTCCGAATAAAACAAACTGACCAAGCATCATGGTGATACCACCGATTGTAATTGCTAGACGTTTTCCTAAAAATTTATCAGCAAGCCAACCTCCGATTAATGGTGTAAAATAAACAAGCCCTGTAAAATATCCATATAAAAGTGTGGCATTCTGCTCATCCATTCCTAATCCTCCTTCAATTAATTTCTTAGTTAAATAAAGGATCAAAATTGCACGCATTCCATAATAAGAAAAACGCTCCCACATCTCGGTGAAGAACAATAGGTACAAACCCTTGGGATGTCCTTTCTTCTGTACTGTATCCATATTTGATTGTTAAATTTCTGTTAAGACCCACAAATATAGTTTTTTTTGAGTTTTTGGCAAGGTTTTAATTTTATTTTTAAAATAAAAAAGCCGCAGAATCATCTACGGCTATTTATTTCGAATTTCAGAAGGTTAATTTACTCCCTTTTCTTTCATGATTTTATTAAGTCTTTTTAATATGGAAAGCCCAAGTAATGTAGCTAGAAGCAATAAACCAAAATTGACGATGAAGAAATTAGCTTTATTGTCATAATCGTACCAGAAGCTCGCTAAAACTCCGGAAAGTTTGTTTCCGATTGATGTTGAAAGGAAAAATCCACCCATCATCAAAGCTGTTAATCTTGGTGGTGAAAGTTTTGAAACCAAAGATAATCCCATCGGCGAGAGACAAAGTTCTCCCACTGTGATTACTCCGTAAGCAGCAACCAGCCATAAAGCTGATACTTTTACTAGACCGTTTTGTCCGGCATAAACCGCTCCAACCATTACCAAACAAGATAATGCGGAGATAAATAATCCTAAAACAATTTTTGAAGGAGTACTTGGTTCTTTCCCTTTTTTACGAAGCATCATGAAGAATGCAACGACAACGGGTGTTAGTAAAATTACCCAACCCGGATTGATGGACTGGAATAATTCTGTGTTGTAAAGATTAACTGTTTGTGAAGGATTAGTTTCCAGTTTTGCTTTATCTGCGGCAGAAATATTTCTGAAATAAATATCTTTTCCTTGTTCTTTTAAAGCTTTGCCATTTTTGTCTTTTTTTACCTGATATTGATCATCATAGACAGAAACTTCTTTGTCTAAGTAATCTTTTTTATCAACCAAATAAATGGCTTCTAAAGGTTTTTCTATAGTTGCAGGAACTGTTCTTTCGGTATAGTAATTCGCCCAACGTGTTAAAGCGGTTCCATTTTGTTTGAAGACGGCCCAGAACATTAAGCTTACCGCAAAAATTGCAAGCAAGGCTCCAATTGGTTTTTTATCTTCTGCATTTGCCTTTACATAAAGCATTACATAGAAATAAATTACCGGAATACAAGCGAAAATAAATGCATCTGTACTGTCACTTCCAAAAATATTATTTGGAATAAACCAACCAACAAGTCCGAAAATTACTGCAGGTAAAAAAACTTTTACTAAAACATCAGAAATTTTAGTGTCTCCTTCCTGTGCAGGTTTCAAAACATTTGCCTGAAGAATATGCTGTCTTCCAATGGTAAAAACCAAAAGTCCTACAAACATTCCTACTCCCGCTGTCATAAACGCCGGTCCCCATCCGTATTTGTTACGCATGAAAGCAGCAATAATATTACACACAAAAGCTCCAATGTTGATTCCCATGTAGAAAATATTGTATCCTGCATCTTTATTCGCTTTATAAGGTTCTTCGTTGTATAAATTTCCTAGAAGTGTAGAAATACTAGGTTTAAAAAATCCGTTTCCAATAATAATTAAAGCTAAAGAAGCATAAAATAAAGGTAATTCTTTGAAGAAACCAATCCCGAGATAACCCAATCCCATCAAGAATCCACCAATGTAGATTGCTTTGATGTATCCTAAAACTCTGTCGGCTAAAAATCCACCTAAAAATGGCGTTAAATAAGTTAATGCGATAAAAGTTCCGAAAATATCATCAGCGCTTTTATCATCAAAAGCTAATCCTCCTTTTTCGCTGTCAATCATGTAGAGTACGAAAATTCCGAGGATTAAATAATAGCCGAAACGCTCCCACATTTCTGTGAAAAATAGATAGGGAAGCCCTTTAGGATGTTTGGTTTTCATGTATAAGATTTTTACAATTTCACAAATATAAAATTTTAAAAACAATATTTGAATTTTATTAACTTTGAGTAAAATTTAATGAGATGGAAATTAGCATTAAAGAAATAGAGAAAAATTTGAAATCGCTTCCTAAAGAATTTTTGGGACAGGTTAATGATTATATTGATTTTTTGAAATCAAAATACTCAGAATCCAGCGTTGAAAAAGATTGGGCAGATAATTTGACAGATTTTCAAAAAGACTCCATTGAAAAAGGAATTAATGATATTGAGAATGAAAAAACATATTCTCACGAAGAAGCCAAACAAAAGATTAAACAATATCTTTTAGAAAAATCAAAATAATGGAAGTTGTTTGGTCAGAAGAAGTTTTGCGAAATTATTTCCGTGTTTTAGATTATTTATTAGAAAACTGGTCTGTAAGAGAAATTGAGAATTTTGAAAGTAGATTTGATAAATTAATTTTAAGATTACAAAATCACAAAGAAATTTGTCCTAAATCATTACTTCTTAATTACAGAAAATGTTTAGTAGACAAAAATAATTCATTAATTTATCAGGAAATTAATAATAAAATTTTTCTTGTTGCAATTATTGATAACAAAAGCTCACACCAATATTAAATAAAAAATCACTCAACTTGAGTGATTTTTTATTGCTTAAATTATTTGTTTAATTAAAGATTTTCCAAAATAAAATCTGTCATTTTCTGATATAATTGCGGTCTTGTTTGTCCGCCATAAATTCCGTGGTTTTTATCAGGATAAGCCATGAATTCAAACTGTTTTTTGTTCTGAATTAAAGCTTCAGAAAACTCCATTGAATTTTGGAAATGTACGTTGTCATCGGCGGTTCCGTGGATTAATAAAAATTTACCTTTCAACAAATTAGCATAAGTTGTAGGCGAATTATCATCATAACCAGCCGGGTTTTCTTGTGGAGTTAACAAAAATCTTTCGGTGTAAACAGAATCATAATATCTCCAGTTGGTAACCGGTGCAACAGCGATTCCTGCTTTGAAAACATCGGCACCTTTTGTCATTGCCAAACTTGCCATATATCCTCCGAAGCTCCATCCGAAGATTCCGATTCTTGTTTTGTCGATATATTTTTGATTTCCTAACCATTTTGCTGCTACAATTTGGTCTTCAATTTCATATTTACCTAAGTTTTTATACGTTACTTTTTTGAATTTTGCTCCTTTATAACCAGTTCCACGTCCGTCTACACAAGCGATAATATATCCTTTTTGAGCCAACATTTCAAACCAAAGTGCATTTCCGTTGTCCCAAGAATTGGAAACCTGTTGAGAACCTGGACCAGAATATTGGTACATAAATAAAGGATATTTTTTGTTCGGATCAAAGTTTTTAGGCTTAATAATCCAAGCGTTCATCTGATCTCCTGCTGAGTTTGGAATGGTGATGAATTCTTTTACTGCAAATTGATCTGCCTGTAATTTTTTAAGCTGATCATCATTATTCTGAAGTTCTTTCAGCTGTTTTCCGTTACCGTCTTTCAGTGTAAAAGTGTAAGGTTTTGCCGCTGTAGAAGAAGTTTCGATGAAATAATTATAATTCTTGCTGAAGTTTGCCGCATTGTTTCCTTCTGCATTTGAAATTAGCTGCGATTTTCCGTTTTGAATATTGATTTTAGAAACTACTTTATTGATGCTTCCTTTTTCTGTAGTCTGAACGAAAATTTCCTGAGATTTTGGATTGTAACCGTAATATTCTGTCACTTCCCAATTTCCTTTTGTAACTTGTTTTTTCAGCTTGCCATCTTTGTCAAACCAATATAAATGACGGAAACCATCTCTTTCTGAAGCCCAAAGAAAACTGTTGTCTTCAAGGAATTCCAACGTTACATTGTCTGTATCAATCCACTTGTCATCAGTTTCTGTAAACAATTTTTTAGCTTCACCCGTTTTAGTATTTACTTTTAAAACATCAGAAGCATTTTGCGTTCTTTGTGAAGTAATCAAAACAATTTCATCTGCATTCGCGGTCTGAATAACGTTTGGAATGTAATAGTTTTTAAACTGATCAAGATTTACTTTTGTCTTTTTTCCGTCTGCTAAATGATAAATATGAGCTGATGCAACAGAATTCTTTTCTCCTGCTTTTGGATATTTATAACGCATTTCAGTCGGGTAAAGCGATTTACCATACATCGGAATATAAATTTCTGGAACATCGGTCTCAACCAATTTTACAAATAAAATGTCTGCAGAGTTTTTAGTCCATTCATATAATCTTGCATGCCCAAATTCTTCTTCATACACCCAGTCTGCCAAACCGTTTAAAACTTTATTTTTTACTCCATGTTCCGTAATCTGAGTAATTTTTCCTGAATTTAAATCCTGATAAAATAAATTATTATCAACAATGAAAGAAATTTTGGTAGCATCCGGAGAAAATCTTGGTTCCTGAACTGGTTTTCCATCATTTAAACTTAAATTTTTACCAGATTTTAAATCTTTAACATCATAAACCCCTAAAAAGGAATGTCTGTAAATAGGCTGACTTTCTTTTAATAAAAGTATTTTAGATTCATCATCAGAAAATTCGTAGCTCTCAAAATTTCCGTCAACCAGATTTCCTTCTTTCTGAGATGTTTTGTAAGAATATTTTGCAATTCCGCCTTGCTCGATGACCAAATAATTTTCACCGTTTTTCATAGATGCAATTCCGGCAATGCCTTTGCCACGGTAGTATCCTGAATATATTTTATCTAAAGTGATTTCCTGTGACGTAGCATTTTGAAAAGCTGCTATAACAGTAAGGGTAAGTAAGAATTTTTTCATTGCTTAATTTAAAGAATTTCAAAGATAATAATTTTATTAATCTGATAAGAAAAAGCTTTTGTAATAGTATTTTGGCAAAAGAATTGAATATATTTTATAATCAAAGAAAAATAATTATGGAAACTAATAAAAAACTTAACCGTTATGACCTGAAAGATCAAGTGGTAATTACAGGATTTTCAAATTTTAATGAAGCTGAAACTTATGTAGAAAAAGAAGGTGGAGAATTGGTAGAGATTGCCTTTAAAGATGGAAACGACAATCCTCAGATTACTAATGAAGCAGGAATTATTGAGAAAAAACTGCACTATTTTGTAGAAGCAGGTCCTGAATACAAATTTATACATTCTTCTGATCCCGGTTTTAAACAATATGCAGGTGAACTTCAGAAGATAAAAGCAAGTATGGATAAAACTGGTCCCGAAGAAAGATATTTTGCCAATTTTGAACTCGAAAATGAAGAGGATCCTATTATCGTTATTAAAAACGATCATTTAGAATCGGTAACTTCAAGAGAGCGATCAAAATATCTGAAACACGCTTGTGTTTATGAAATTGGGGTTTCGAAATCAAAACTTTAAAAACTAAATAGGATGAGCAAGATAAAATATTCTGAAAAAGCTCAGAAAAAAGTAGGAAAAGTGATGGAAGAATTCAAAGAAGAAAAATTGAAATCTTCTTCAGGTGATAAAGTAACTAACAGAAAACAAGCCGTTGCAATCGGTATTTCTGAAGCTAAAGAAGCTGGTTTGAAAGTTCCAAAACAGAAAAAATAAAAAAGATTAAACAAAAATCGGTTCGAAGTATTCAAACCGATTTTTATTTATAGTGAGTTTAATATGCTACTTTTAAAACAATTTATGCTCATAACATAGTTGCACAATTTTTACAGCTTATGCTTTATGATTATATAAGATATTGTAATATTCGTCTGCCATTCTATCGCTGTTGAAATTTTGTTTTACATCTTTCATAGAATTCTGCTGTATTTTTCTCCATTTATCAGGTTGATCGTAATAAGTTGGAAGAATTTCGTTTTCAAGAAGCTCATATAATTTGTTGAAATCGTATCGGTCTTGCTCATAAATACTCATATTCTCAAAATCTGCTTTCGGAACAACAAAAGAATTTACACCGTGTTTTGCAAACTCAGGAATCCAGCCGTCGTCTGTAGACAAATTTACTGAGCCGTTCATTGCAGCAGTCATTCCTGATGTACCAGAAGCTTCTCTCGGAACTCTAGGATTATTTAACCATAAATCTGAACCTTGCTTTAAAGATTTACTTAAAGCCAATTCATACCCCGTTAAAACCGCCATGTTTTTGTGATTTTTACTTTCTTCCACCAAAACATTGAATGTGGAAATCGAAGAATAATCCATCGGATAAGGTTTTCCTGCCCAAATAATTTGAACCGGATATTTAGGATTGTTGAGTAATTTCCTGAATCTTTCTTTGTCCTGCAGAAGCAAATCTGCTCTTTTATAACCCGCAAATCTTCTTGCCCAAACGATTGTGAAAATATTGGGATCAAATAAATTTCCTGTTTGATCGGCTACAATTTTGAATAATCTTTTCTTTAAAATTTTCTTTCTATAATCAAAAAGAGTATCGTTTTTTTCGTCTTTAGAATTGTAAAGCTCTTTGTCGCCCCAATATTTGAATTCCTGAGCATTGGTAATCGATTTTATTTCACAAATTCCGGGATATTTACTCCACATCGCTCTGGAAACTTCACCGTGTAGTTTTGAAACACCGTTTGCTATTCTTGCCATTTTCAATGCGCAAAGAGAGTGATTGAAAAGTTCACCGTCGGAACCTTCAATTGTTTTTGCTTCTTCCATGCTTAAACCTGAGAAATAAGACATGTCGTAACATAGTTTCAGATTGTGCTTTTCATTTCCTGCTTCTTCGGGAGTGTGTGTCGTAAAAACCAGTTTTTCTTTTACTTTCTGAATGTCTCCGTTGTATTTTTTTAATAAATGAAATGCAGCCGGAAGCCCGTGAGCTTCATTAAGATGATAAACATCTCTGTCAATATTCATTTCATCTAAAAGTTTTGCACCGCCTTTTCCAAGAAGGATATATTGTGCGAGTTTTGTAGATTCGTTGGCGTCGTACAATCTGTGGCAAATCGTTTTAGAGATGTGATCATTTTCCGGTACGTCTGTGGAAAGGAAAAACATCGGTGCGGTGTTGAAAATTTCAGGATCGAGATACCAGACTTTCACCCAAACCGGAGCACTGTGTATTTCAATTTGAAATTTTATACCGGTGTCTTCAAGAAAACTGTACATCTTTCTGGTCCATGTAGGCTGCAAAGTCTGATCGTGATTTCTTGCCTGATCATAGTATCCAAATTTCCATAGAATTCCGATCCCGATAAGATCCTGATTAAGATTGTATGCACTTCTCATGTGTGACCCAGCTAAGAATCCCAAACCTCCGGAGTATATTTTTAAAACCTGCTCCAGAGCAAATTCCATTGAAAAGTAGGCTACTTTTTTAGAGTATTGTGGGTTGATGCTGAAAGGTATCTTATAATTTCTGAAATCCATAGAATCATTGTTTGTGTTAAACAAAGTAAAGGTATCGATTAAGAAAACAAACTCTGCATTAATTATATAATAAATTATTTTAAAAGAGACTTTTGAATCTTATTTTTAACTACCTTTAAGTGTAAATTTTTGATTATCAAAAGCTTTCAGTTTGAACCGTGAAAACATGTGTCATTATTAACTTTTAAAAGGCCACACATGAAAAGAGCATTTTCTGATGAAGATTTAATAAAAAATCTCAGCCTGTATCATCTCAATCGGCATTTGAAAAAAAAACCGATGGAAAAATATCACCAAAAGATTGATGAATCAAAACTTCATGACCGTGAAAAATATAAGAAAAAAGCAGAAATTTTATTGCTTAACTCTTTTATGCACCATTTTCCGGAAGTTACCTTTGAAAATCTTACCTGCGAAAGTCCGGATTTTATCGCCACTCTTAACGAAAAAAAGATAGGAATAGAATTAACGGAAGTAATCAATCATCTTGAAATGAAAAAGGTGGAAAGTAATTTGAACAAGATTTTCCGTCAGGCAGAAATATTACTCGAACAAGAAGACACTACGAAATATCGTGGTGTTTATTTTTTAGAATTTCATTCAAATATTAAATTTGATTCTCTCGAATATCAGGAGGAAATTATTTTAAACATCTATAAAAGCATTAAAAAAGGAAAACCAATCGGTTGTGTGAAAAATATCAGAAAATCTTCTCACCGTAGAAATGTTTTTATCACCTATGAATATAATATGAGTCTCTTTGATGAGCTGTGTTCTGAGAAAATCATTGAGCTGATTGAAAAAAAGAATGAAAAATTCCCTTATTATGATACTTCTGTAGATGAATGTTGGCTGGTTATTGTCTCAGATATGAATTCTATTGCATCAAGATATACTTTCATTCAAGATAGCGAACATTTAAATCAGGTGAAAAGCCCTTTCCATAAGATTTTCCATCTCGAAAACCTTTGTGGTAATATGACTAATATCAAATAGTTTTTGAAAATTGATATAAATAATATAATTATATGTTTGTTTTATTGATTAAAATTTGATTTTTGTCAATATTTGGTGATATTAATTAAATTTAAGTACATTTGGTATACTTTAACTAATAATCAAATAAGACATGAAAAAAACTCTATTATTTATTCTTTTTTGTATTTCACAAACGTTTTACTCGCAGGCAGATTGCTCTACTGCTTTAGCGGTTTGTGGAAATTCTAATATCACGTACAATCCCACAGGAATTGGTTTGGTTGATGAAACATTGGGGGGCTGCCTCACAGAAGGAGAACACAATTCAATATGGTATAAATTAACGATTGCAACCGGAGGTACACTTACTTTTGATTTGGTTCCTACCAATCCCAATGCAGATTATGATTGGGCGATGTATGGGCCAAATGTTACATGTGCAAGTTTAGGTGCGCCTATTCGATGTAATGCAGCAACGGTAATAGGAGTGGGTGCTTCCACAGGATTGAATATGACGAGCACGATATTAAGTGCTGCAGGAGGTTCTACTACTCCTTATTGTCGGTATTTAGATGTAGTTGCAGGAGAAACGTATTATTTATATTTAGATAACTGGGTTGGAGCAGGTGGAAGTACAACAGCTCCTTTTTCTCTAACTTGGGGCGGAACGGCTACTTTAGCTTCTCCTTTTACGGATCCTGTATTACAGCCAAATCCATTTGTACCACCAGGAATTCCTGCTGCTAACCCGAATGATCCGCGTGAGATTCTTATTTGTTCAAGTCCCGCTTTGTTTGATTTCAGTACACTTACTCCAGGAATCTTAAATGGAAACCCAAATTTTGTTGTTTCTTATCATACATCACAGAATGATGCGCTTTCGGGAGCAAGTCCTATTACTGCTCCTTTAATTGTGAATACAACGACAACTTATTATTATAGTATTCATTATCAAGATCCAGCGAGTCCTAATAATGCACTTAATTCTTGCCGACAAATCGGTGCTTTTAAATTTAAATTAGGAAATATTACAGCGAATGACGCAACAATTTTTGCGTGTAACAATAATAAAAAAGGTCAGGGAACCTTTAACTTAACCACAGCGAATGTTTTTGGCGGAGGAAATGTAACGATAACCTATTACTTAACCTTGGCTGATCTAAATGCAGGAACAGGACAAATTGCTAACCCTAGTCAGCATGTGTCAGCTGAAGGAATTGTTTATGCGCATGTACAAACAACAGATGGTTGTTCTGATAATGCCGTAATTACAATGCTTTTTTACCCTGAAGTTATCGTAAATGATGCTACATTAAGAGCTTGTACATTTGATGTTAATCTTAAAACGGCTTCTTTTGATCTTACAACTGCTTCTGTGACCGCTCAGACTGGGACTACAAAAAAATATTACCCCTCTCTTACAGATGCCATAAACGGGACTAACATCATTTCAAACTTTACCACCTATATTTCTCCAAATGGAGTAGTGTATGTAAAAGTTATTGATGGAAATGGATGCTATGGGATTGCAAAAATTAAATTAGAAGTTATTCCTCCGGTGTATTCTTCGGTTTTAAAAGATAAAATAATTTGTATAGAAGATAAAACCACCTTGGATGCAGGCGTAGGATTTGATGGGTATGAATGGAGTACTGGTGCTACAACGCAAACTATTTCTAGTGTAGGCGTAGGAACTTACTGGGTAAAATTAAAAACAGGAAATTGTATCGCTCTGCAAAGTGTAAAAGTATATGCTTCAGAACAGCCTGTCATTACAAGTGTTGATATTTCTAACACAACAGTAACAGTAAATGTAAATGGAGGAAAAGCTCCTTACAGATATTCAATAGATGGCGGTGTTTGGCAAGATTCTAATGTATTTGCGAATGTGAAAAGAGGTGATCATAAAATCTATGTAAAAGATGCCTATGATTGTGAGCCAATAGAAATAGAAATTGTTGTCCCAAATCTAGTGAATGTTATCACACCAAACGGAGATGGCATCAACGATGTAATAGATTATTCTGCATTGGCACATAAACAAAATTTAATTTTTAATGTCTTCGACAGATACGGAAACAAAATTTTCCAGGCAGATAAATTAAATCATTATAAATGGGATGGTACTGCTGGTAATAAAAGAGTTCCTACCGGAAATTACTGGTATTCTGTATCATGGAATGAGAATGACAAAAAAAATACCCCGATTAAATACTCAGGTTGGGTGTTACTGAAGAATAGAGAATAGAATTAATGATTATATATAACAAAAGCCATCCTTTCTAAGATGGCTTTTGTTAATTAAAAGCTTTGGTATCTTTAAAATAATCTGAGAGATAAAGTATTTTACCGCATTCTGAAAACTGTACAACGGTACATATTTCGTTTAAATAAGTTCCTTTACCGCTCATATTTCCTGAAGAAGTAGTCTGATAAAAATATTTGTTGTTTCCCAAATGGAAAATTTCCGAAACATTCCACTCGATCTTTTCGTATCGTCTGAAAATAGCTCTGAATAATGCTAAGATTCTGCTCTTTCCTGAAATTTCTTTCGCTGGCGGAATCCAAATTACAGTTTCATCAGTAAACCATTTTTCAAGCTTTTCAACATTTAAAGAATTTAAATCCTGCATAAAATGGCTGATCTTACAATTCATAGGTTGCAATTTACATTTATATACGTGAAAAATGCTAAATTGGTTTTAAATAAAATACTAAACATTGATCATGAAAGATTTATTCATCAAAAGATTTGAATATTATAAAATGCTCGGCGATAAATCATTTGAGCAGCTTTTAGACGAACAATTTTTCTGGCAGTTCAATGAAGAAAGTAATTCCATTGCGGTGATTGTAAAACATGTTGCAGGAAATATGCTGTCAAGATGGACGAATTTTTTAACGGAAGACGGTGAGAAATCCTGGCGAAACCGTGATAAAGAATTTGTGAATACTTTTAAAACGAAAGATGAGGTTTTGCAATATTGGGAAAAAGGTTGGAAATGCCTTTTTGATGCTTTGAATCAAATTAATGATGTAAATTTATATTCTACAATTTATATCAGAAACGAGGCTCATTCGGTGATTGATGCGGTTTTCAGACAATTGGCGCATTATCCTTATCATATTGGTCAGATTGTTTTTATTGCTAAAATGATGAAAAATGAAGATTGGAAAACGCTTTCTATCGCAAGAAACAAATCGTCGGATTTCAATAATGAAATGAAAAATAAGTTTACAAAAGAGGAGACAGACCTTAATTCTTCTCCTGTTTGTTTTGAAAATACTCCTGATGTACGAGATGATTATAAATTATAGACCAAATCAATTTAAAATTTATATTAAATTTGATTACCTTTGCACCCAGAAAATTCAGGAAAATAAATGTCTCACTTTCATAAGACTGCCGCATTTCATACCCTTGGCTGCAAATTAAACTTTGCGGAAACATCTACTATTGCCCGTCAATTAACAGATGCAGGTTATGATAAGGTGGGGTTTGATGATAGAGCCGATATTTATGTCATCAATACTTGTTCGGTTACTGAAAACGCCGATCGTGAATGTAAACTTCACGTAAAAAGAGCCATAAAAGCCAATCCTGAAGGTTTGGTGGTGATTGTAGGTTGTTATGCACAATTGAAACCTGAAGAAATTTCACAGATCACTGGGGTAGATTTGGTTCTTGGAGCCAAAGAAAAATTCAATATTCTAAGTTATTTGGATGATTTAGAAAAATCTGAAAGCGAAGGTGTTGTACACTCTTGTGAAATTGAAGAAACTGATTTTTTTATCGGAAGTTACTCCATCGGGGACAGAACCAGAGCTTTCCTGAAAGTTCAGGATGGTTGCGATTATAAATGTACCTATTGTACAATTCCTTTAGCAAGAGGTATTTCCCGTTCAGATACTATCGAAAATGTTCTGAAAAACGCCAAAGAAATTGCCGAAAGAGACATCAAAGAAATCGTTTTAACCGGTGTAAATATCGGTGATTACGGTAAAGGTGAGTTCGGAAACAAAAGACATGAGCATACTTTTTTAGATTTAATTTCTGAACTTGATCAGGTGGAAGGCATCGAAAGAATTCGTATTTCTTCAATTGAACCCAATCTTTTAAAAGATGAAAGCATCGAATTGGTTTCTAAAAGTAAAAGCTTTGTACCGCATTTTCATATTCCTTTGCAATCGGGAAGTGATGAGTTATTGAAAAAAATGAAACGTCGTTATCTTACCAAGTTGTATAACGATAGGGTTAATAAAATCCGCGAAGTAATGCCCGATGCGGCAATTGGTGTAGATGTTATTGTTGGTTTCCCTGGTGAAACAGAAGAATTATTCATGGAAACGTATAATTTCCTGAATAATCTACCAATTTCATATCTTCATGTATTTACTTATTCTGAAAGAGAAAATACAGAAGCGGTAGGAATGCAGAGCGTTGTTCCTATTCCGGAAAGAAAAAAACGAAATAAAATGCTTAGAATTCTTTCTGAAAAGAAAAAAATGGCATTTTATCAGACTCAATTAGGAAAAACGCTTCCCGTTCTTTGGGAGCACGAAAATAAAGACGGCAAAATGTACGGCTTCACAGAAAACTATGTGAGGGTGCAGAAAGATTTTGACCAG
This sequence comes from Chryseobacterium balustinum, assembly GCF_900168205.1. Lineage (GTDB taxonomy): Bacteria > Bacteroidota > Bacteroidia > Flavobacteriales > Weeksellaceae > Chryseobacterium > Chryseobacterium balustinum. The sequence continues at coordinate 315,727 of NZ_FUZE01000002.1, read as the reverse complement.
GCTTCAGTAAATCAAATTGAATTTCTAAATTTAGAAAAAATCCTGTCAGATGGCACGGTTTCTGTGCAATCGTCTTACGAAAGTTTTTTAGCAAAAGCTTAGTCTGTTTGCTATATTTCCACTACATTTAATCTTTAACGTTTTAAATATATATTCTTATGAGAGATAAGTTCTTATCTTGGGGAATTGTATTGGTAGCTGCAACATGGATTGTTGCGTTACTGATCAAAGCACATTACTGGATTCCTACGCTGTTAACAGCAATTTATGCATTAGGAGTCTATAATTCTTACCAATCAAAACATGCAATTCTGAGAAATTTCCCTGTTTTGGGATATTTCAGGTACTTTTTTGAAGGTATTTCACCTGAAATGCAGCAGTATTTCATTGAAAGAGAAACTGATGGAAAGCCATTTCCCAGAAATCAGCGTTCCGCAGTCTATAGACGTTCAAAAAATATCAGCGACACCGTTCCTTTTGGAACTCAGTTAGAAGTAAATCACAGAAAATATGAGGGTATTAAGCATTCTATTTATGCTAAATCTCCAAAAGAAGAACTTCCGAGAGTTTGGGTAGGAGGTGAACAGTGTACTCAGCCTTATCATGCTTCATTGTTTAATATTTCAGCCATGAGTTTTGGTGCATTGAGTGACAGAGCTCAAATTTCGCTAAATAAAGGAGCGAAAAAAGGGAATTTTTATCATAATACAGGAGAAGGGGGGATTTCTCCTCACCATTTGGAAGGAGGCGATTTATGCTGGCAAATAGGAACCGGATATTTTGGTTGCAGAGATGATGAAGGGAAATTTAATCCTGAATTATTCACAAAATATTCTACTCTTCCAAGTGTAAAAATGATTGAGATTAAATTATCTCAAGGTGCAAAACCCGGTCATGGTGGAGTTTTACCGGGTGTAAAAAATACTCCTGAGATTGCTAAAATACGTCATGTACAACCTGGTCTGACTATTATTTCTCCGCCATCCCATTCATCTTTTTCTGATGCTGCAGGATTGTTGAGGTTTGTACAGCAACTGAGAGAACTTTCTGGTGGTAAACCTGTTGGTTTCAAGTTGTGTATCGGTGATACCAAAGAATTTGAAGATATTTGCGTTCAGATGAATGTTTTGAAAATCTATCCGGATTTTATAACCATTGACGGAGCAGAAGGAGGAACCGGAGCTGCACCACCGGAGTTTTCGGATGGAGTAGGGATGCCTTTGGAACCAGCTTTAATATTTGTCAATCGTACGTTGAGAAATTATAATCTTAGAAATAAATTACGTGTAATAGCAAGCGGAAAAGTTCTTACAAGTTTAGATATTTTGCGAGCGGTTGCAATGGGTGCAGATATGTGTAACAATGCAAGAGGATTTATGTTTTCTCTTGGCTGTATTCAGGCTTTGAGATGTAATAACAACAATTGTCCGACGGGTGTGGCAACGCAGGATAAAATGTTGATTAAAGGGCTTGATGTAACCGATAAAGCAGAAAGAGTATATCATTTCCATAAAAATACTTTACACACGTGTAACGAATTAATTGCTGCTGCAGGAAGAAGTTCTTATGAGGAAGTTGATGCCAGTATGTTTATGCGAGGTGATGAGTTTGAGCATCTTTCAGATAAATATTTCCCGGATATTTTAGGAAATGTGAGATAAATAAAAAAGCGCTTCAAAATATTTTGAAGCGCTTTTTTTATTTTGGTTTTAGACTATTGACCAGTAGGTCTTAAGTTTGCTTTATAAATTTGAAAATTAAAAACAAAACTATAGTTTTGTAGAGAAAGTCCGGTATAATTGTAATGTAAATCTCTTGCAAAAGCTGCTTTAGACGGAACAATAATTACTCCCTGCAAATTATAAGGATTTCCTTGTGGTAAGTTTTCAAAACCTTTAAAGTATTTTAAACCTTCTCTAAGGCCTTCAATCTCGTAATAATCACTGTTTTTTTCAGCGGCAGTTCTTACACTTTTTTTCACAAAATAAAACAAAGGATCAATTACTGGAGAACCGCTTCCGTTAATCGTATTTAAAAGAACTCCTGCATTCCCAAACGAAATATTTCCGTCTGTTTCTGTAGCAAGATAATAATTAGCTCTCATCATCGTAGTGATTTGCGTAGAGTCTTGCATGGTAACACCTGTTACAGGGGGATTGCTGTCTTCTGGTTGAGCTCCGGCTCTTTTGATATAAATAACTCCGGAAGGAAGTGTCTTAGGGTCTAGCTGAGAGAGTTTTTTCTCATTGTCGTCAGCTGTATCTGTACTGCTGAAAGCTTTTATGTTTCCCTGCGAATCTAGGTAGTTGTTATCCATAAATTTCTGAATAGCCTGCTCGTCATAAGAATTTCTTACATTGATGTCTTCGGGCTCTACAAAAGTCTCCACTTCATCATCCTTTTTACAAGCTGTGAAACACAACGATCCTGCAAGGATATACAAAAATATTTTTTTCATTTCAAAAACTTTAATTACTTTACAAATAATATAACGACAAAAGTATAAAAAAATATGAGAATAGATAAATTTTTATGGAGCATTCGTTTTTATAAAACAAGATCGGTGTCTGCAGATGAAATAAAAAAGAACAGGGTTTCTATTGGGTCTTCGACTGTGAAGTCCTCTAAAGAAGTAAAAGAAGGAGATGTTATCAAAATTCGTAAAAATCAAATCGAATATAAAATTAAAGTATTACAAATCCCTAAAAGTAGAATAGGGGCAAAATTGGTATCACTTCATATTAAAGACGTAACTGATAAAGATCAATACGAAATCTTAATGATGCGAAAAATGTCTCAGGAATACTACCGAAACAGAGGCGAAGGAAGACCTACTAAAAAAGACAGGAGAGAAATGGATGATTATGTAGAAAATGATGTGACTGCTGATTTTACAGATTGGGACGATTTTTTTGGTGAAGATGGCAACGATTCTGAAACCAATGATTAATTAAAAGAAAAAGCTCTAGAGATAGAGCTTTTCTATTATCTCCTGAATAATGTCTTCAGGATTTTTATTATCTGTGTTTATGCTAAATTGAGCTTTACTGTAAAATACATTTCGCTCAAATAAATGTTTGGCTATAAATTCCGGGAGATCTTCATCAGATATTTTTGCAATTAAAGGTCTTTTTTCTTTTTGTTTTGAAATTCTTTCTGCCAAAGTAGCAATAGAAGCTCTCAAAAAAAAGCTCTTCGAACTATTATTAATAATTTCCATATTATTATAATAGACCGGAGTTCCGCCTCCCAGGCTCAAAACGATATTTTCTTGAGAGGCTAAAATCTCCTCCAAAGTTTCTCTTTCTAATTTTCTAAAGTGAATTTCTCCCATTTTATCGAATATTTCGGGAATGGTTAATTTTTTTCGCTTAGAAATCTCTTTATCGAGGTCAATTAATTTAAAATTTATTTTGTCATTTAATATTTTGGAAATGTGAGATTTACCACTTCCCATGTAGCCTACCAGTGAAATTATCATGAAATTATTTTAAACAAATTTGCAAAAAAATTTTGAGATAACGAAAAAAGTTATATCTTTGCACCACTGAAAACAAGGATATTACTTAACAGTAAAAACTTGATAATATAGTGACCGACTCGGTAGCTCAGCTGGTAGAGCAATACACTTTTAATGTATGGGTCCTGGGTTCGAATCCCAGCCGGGTCACTAGCGAAAAATTACTAGATTTTTGTAATTTTGTTGCCTGTGTGGTGAAATTGGTAGACACGCCATCTTGAGGGGGTGGTTTCCTAAGGATGTGCTGGTTCGAATCCAGTCACAGGCACAGCAGAAAAAAATATTTAATTAATAGTTGATATTTTATAAAATAAATTTTATATTTGTCCTCGTTAATTTAATGTGACCGACTCGGTAGCTCAGCTGGTAGAGCAATACACTTTTAATGTATGGGTCCTGGGTTCGAATCCCAGCCGGGTCACAAGTTTACTGAAAAGTAAATTTTTTTCATATTAATATTTTGTGATTTGGTGTTCAAAGGCTTCCTTCAGGAAGCCTTTGATTTTTTATGTCAATCCAAATGCATGTTGTCAATTAATCGTACTCCGTCTACATTAACTACAATAAATGCTCTGTAAGATTTCTCTTCTTCTCTTTGGTTAATTTCTTTTAATGTACTTTCGTCAGCAATTAGAAAATACTCCAACTCCATGTCTTTTTTGTTGTGAAAGATTTTATTCACATTTTCCTTAATATTTAAAACCGGAGTATTTTTAAATAATTTTTTTACCTTAATTAATGTTTCGAAAATAATTTTAGCTTCATCTTTCCTTGTTTCGGTGAGGCGCTGGTTTCTTGAGCTTAAAGCTAAGCCGTTTTCTGCTCTGTAGATGGAAACTCCTTTTATTTTAATAGGAAGTAGTTTTTTTTCAACCATTTTTTTGATGATTGCTAGTTGTTGAAAGTCTTTTTCTCCGAAGTAAGCATTGTCTGCCTTTACTTGTCTGAAAAGTTCTTCAACTACCGTTCCTACGCCATCAAAATGGCCGGGTCTAGATTTTCCTTCCATTTCATTTTCTAAACCATCGTAATCATAGCGTTGACTCTCTGTTTTTTCGGGATAGATGTCTTCAACTTGAGGAAGATAAACAGCATCTACAAGCCCTGAGGTTTTAAGAATAGAGATGTCGCGATCGGTATCTCTTGGGTATTTTTCCAAATCTTCAGCATTGTTAAACTGTGTAGGGTTTACAAAAATTGATGAGATGACCAGATCGTTTTCTTTCCTTGCAGCTTCATACAATGATAAATGACCATTGTGTAAAGCTCCCATAGTAGGGGCAAAACCTATTTTTTTGCCCATTTCCTTCTGTCTTTCTATAAAATCCTGAAGTGTTTTTTTGTTTTTTAGAACTTCCATAGTTTATTTTAATAACAATTCAAAAATACTAAATATTAAGATATTCATTTTGAGTTTTTATGCATTATCTCAATAACTATCGTAAAAAAATGTTAATTAGAATAATGTTGAATGTTTTTTCGTAATTTTGCATATTAGAGCGTTATTTAAAATTATATAAAAAATTATATGCCCAATCAGAAAATACTGTACATTACCACAGAGATGTACCCTTATCAGGAAGATACAAATTTAGCAGCGGTGGTAAACAAAATGGCACTTAAAATGCACCAAGAAGGCAATGATGTAAGAGTTTTTATGCCAAGATTCGGACAGATAAGTGAGAGGAAATTTCAACTTCATGAAGTGATTCGTCTTTCGGGGATGAATATTATTATCAATGACTTAGATCAACCTTTAATTATTAAAGTGGCTTCACTTCCAGGAGAGAGGCTGCAGGTTTATTTTATCGATAACGAAGAGTACTTCAAAAGAAAACAATATTATTTTGATGATGCAGGAGTAGCATTTGATGATAATGACGAGAGAGCTATATTCTTTGCACGTGGTGTAATAGAAACCATTAAAAAACTAAACTGGGTTCCAGACGTGATTCACTTAAATGGATGGATGTCTTCTTTTGTGCCTATTTACTTAAAAACATACTACAAATCTGATACTTACTTCAAAGATGCTAAAATTGTACTTTCATTATATAATGAGAAAGATGCAGCTTTGGCAGGAAATGTAGGTGAGAAATTGCAGTTTGATAATATTTCAGATTTAAATGCGTTAAATAAACCGAGCTTCGAGAGTTTTGTTATTGAAAGTATGAATTATGTAGACGAAGTAGTAAAAGGTGATGAGTTTTTGAACGGTGATCTTGACAAAGGCTTTAATGAGACCGCTACTTCAAAATCTGAATACCTTGATGTAGACTCTATCAGTAAATTATATTAATATACATTTTGATGATTTATAATATTAGAAAAGTTTTCACCATTCTTTCTGTAATGGTTTTAGGTGGTGTTTTAGTTTATAACTGCGAACCGGAACCAGATTCTCTAGGTGAACAGTTGTTTTTGAATGGTGCAGCAGAAGGAGTAGAATCCTCTTATGATCTTATTGCCTATAATATTAAGAATAATGATACAATAAGAACAGATGCATTTAAATTATTAGATCTTATTAGTTCTGGCTCGACTTCTTCTACAGCGGTTTTGGGTGCTTTTAATGAGAGTCAGTTTGGGATGCAGAGAGCTTCTTATTTTACTCAGGTGAGATTACCTTCTTATGATCCTGATTTTGGAACTAATGCGGTGGTAGATTCTGTGGTTTTGGTTATTAAACCTATTTCTCGTTTAGATTCACTTAAAGCTACTACCACAGATGAAAATTATGTTTATCCGGATGGAAATATAGATGCTAAAAAAGTGGTCAGTACATATCCTATTGCAAAATTTGGAAAAGCTAAAAAGAATCTTACTTTGAAAGTATATGAAGTGAAAGATTTTATGAATGGATATAATGATATTGTTTATTCTAATAAAGATTTTGAAACATACACTGAGCTTTTGGGCTCGAAAGAAATTAAAGATGGTAATGTTAGTTCTGTAACAATTACAAAAGATTCGGATAATAGTCAGTTGTTTCCTTCATCTGCATCAGTTCCTGGTTTAAGAATTCAGTTGTCTCCTTCTTTATTCCAGTCTAAAATTATTGACAAGAAAGGTAAACCTGAGCTAAGCGATGTTTCTAATTTTATAAGACATTTTAGAGGTTTAAAAGTTGCTGTTACTGATAATGATGGCTATTTATTCCAGTTTACTCCCAATGATATGGAGTTGCTTATGTATTATAAGAATGATAAGCTTGTAGATAATGTTAATACTAGACCTCAAACAAAATATGAGTTTGCTGTGAAAGGTACTAATATGCATTCTGCCTATTACGAATATAATAGAGGCGGAGCTAGGATTAACGATTTTGCTTTTGGAAACAAAGATACAGGAGATCAAAAACTCTATGCACAAGGAATGGGTGGTAATTCTATTGGTGTAAAATTCAAAGAAGAAGAGATTGATAGATTGAAAAAGCTATATCAAGATGAGAAAGCAGCTATTATCAGTGCAAAAATCAGAATTTATACAGATGAAATAGAATGGGATAACCCATACTCTAAACCAACCTTCGAAGATTTCACAATCGTTCAAAAAAATAAAGATGCTAGCGGAAAAGAAACGACAGCATTTACAACAGATTATACATCTTTAGGAGCCACTTTTATTCCTATAAGAGCTTACAATACAGATAAGAAGCTTGCTCATTATGATTTTACAGTAACTCGATCTTTAAAAGATATTGTTGAATCAACTGATACTTATAATAAATATAAAGATAAATATTTCAAGATAGATCTTGCTAAGTTTTTACGGAGCGCTTCTAGTCCTATTGCGGGGTATAACTATACTTCAAGAGCATTTTCTATGGGAAGAACCGTCTTTGTAGGTTCTGATCCTTTAAATAAAAATAAAATTCAGTTACTCGTTACTTACGGTACAAAAAAATAAAACTAAGAATACTTTAAAAAAAACACCGGATTAAAATATGTGTGGAATAGTTGGTTATACAGGCTTTCAAGATGCCTATGATATTGTTATCAATGGTCTTAGAAGATTAGAATATAGAGGGTACGACAGTGCCGGAATTGTTTTAGAAAACACAGCTAATAGCTTTAGCGTTGAAAAAACGAAAGGTAAGGTTGATGATTTGGTCAATATTTCAAATAATTTAAAAGGAACTTCCAAAATAGGAATGGGACACACTCGTTGGGCAACTCACGGTGTACCAAGTGATAGAAATTCACATCCTCATGTTTCAAATAACGGAAAAATTGCACTTGTTCATAATGGTATTATTGAAAATTATGATACCATTAAAACGATGCTTACCGAGAAAGGTTTTTCTTTCAAATCTGAAACAGATACAGAAGTTTTAGTTAATCTTATTCAGTATTTTACAGACCTTAATTCTGAAACAGATTTTCCTGAAGCTGTAAGATATGCATTAAACGAAGTATATGGAGCATATGCTATTACGGTAATGCACGAAGACCATCCAGGGGTTTTAGTTGTTGCGAGATTAGGTTCTCCGTTAGCAATTGGAATTGGAAATCAAGAATATTTTATTGCTTCTGATGCATCACCCTTTGTTGAGTTTACTAAAGAAGCTATTTATCTTGAAGAAGGTCATATGGCAACAATATCTTTGGAAGGCGGCGTAGACATCAGAACAATCAATGATAACTCTAAAATAATTCCTGAAATTCAAGAATTAAAATTAAGCTTAGAACAAATAGAAAAAGGTGGATATGAGCATTTTATGCTTAAAGAAATCTTTGAACAGCCAAAATCTATCCACGATACAATGAGAGGAAGACTTATTGTAAATGAAGGAGTTATTAAAATGGCAGGAATTTGGGATCACGTAGAAAAATTCAAAAATGCTAATAGGATTATTATCATTGCTTGTGGTACTTCTTGGCATGCAGGTCTTATCGGTGAATATCTAATCGAAGAGTTTGCAAGAATTCCTGTAGAAGTAGAATACGCATCAGAATTCAGATATAGAAACCCGATTGTTACAGACAAAGATGTCGTGATTGCGATTTCTCAATCAGGAGAAACAGCAGATACGATGGCTGCCTTAAAATTAGCAAAAGAAAGAGGTGCATTTATATATGGTATTTGTAATGTCGTAGATTCTTCTATTGCAAGAATTACTGATGCCGGATCTTATACTCACGCAGGGCCTGAGATTGGTGTTGCTTCTACAAAAGCATTTACAGCTCAGTTGACTATCCTTTCTTTAATCGCATTAAAATTAGGAAATCACAATGGTAACTTAGGAACTGCTGAATTTATGAGTCTTATCTCAGAACTCGATGCGATCCCTAAAAAAATTGAAGAAGTATTAGAAGCTACGCATGACCTTACTCAGCATATCGCAAAAGACTTCATCGATGCTACCAATTTCTTATACTTAGGAAGAGGGTATAATTATCCTGCGGCTTTAGAAGGAGCTCTTAAATTAAAAGAAATCTCTTACATTCATGCAGAAGGTTATCCTGCTGCAGAGATGAAGCATGGCCCAATCGCCCTAATTGACGAAAATATGCCAATAGTTATCATTGCTCCAAAAAAAGGTCATTATGATAAAATTGTAAGCAATGTACAGGAAATTAAGGCTAGAAAAGGTAAAGTAATTGCCGTAGTAAATAAAGGAGATACTCAGGTAAGTGCAATGGCTGATTATGTGATTGAAATTCCTGAAACCTCAGAATGTTTTTCTCCAATAGTAGCTTCAGTACCATTACAATTATTAGCTTATTACATAGCGGTGTATAGAGGTGCCAATGTAGACCAGCCAAGAAATCTTGCAAAATCTGTAACTGTAGAGTAAAAAGTACTTGGAAATAAAATAAGTTTAGGTTTTTTTCGTTATTCTAAAAAAAATCTTAAAAGTTTCTTAAAAAAATTATATATTTACGGCTTAATTATAAAAATTAACATGAAAAGGATATTTCTTTTATTATTGTCTGCGTCGGTAGCATCGGTATCTTGTTCAGGTGGTGGATCTTCTTCTGTAGGGAAGCCTGGAACAAAAGGAGAATTGATACCTAGAGAAAAAACAAAATCATTTGTTGCACAAAGACCTTATGGGATGGTGGCAATTCCTGGCGGTTCTTTTATTGCCGGTATGGCCGATGAATCATTTACCAATAATGGTGAAACTGCACCTTTGAAAACGGTAACCGTAGCTCCTTTCTTTATGGATGAAGCTGAAACTACTAATGCAGAATACAGAGTTTTCATCAATTACGTAAGAGATTCTATCGCTAGAACAATGCTTGCTGAAGCAGCAGGTGAAGGTGGCGATGGTGGCGGTAAAGGCGCAAGCATCGGAGACTATGCTTATCTTGCTAAAAAAGAAGAAAACTTAACACCATATCAGGAATATCTTGAAGGAGCCGGAGGAAGAGACGACGGTTTTGATGCAAGCAAAAAATTAGATTGGAAAATTCCATTACATTGGAATACATCAAAATATCCGGATGTAGAATATGCTGAAGTTCTTGAGTCTATGTATTTACCTGCTTCTTCTAGAGTAGGAAGTGAAAGACTTATTGATGTTAGTAAATTAAAATATGGTTATAGATGGGGAGATATGGATGTAGCTATCGCGGATAACGAAAGAGGTGTAAACTACTTAAGAAGCGAAAGTATTGCAATCTATCCAGACACAACAGTTTGGGTGAACGATTTCCACTTTACTTATAATGAGCCTTTATTTGAACAGTATTTCTGGCACAAAGCTTACAAAGATTATCCTGTTGTTGGGGTAACTTGGGATCAGGCAAGAGCATACTGTGACTTCAGAACTAAATTAAAGTCTGATTATAATGAAAGCTTGAAAAGAAAACAACAAAGACCTTTACGTTTCCGTCTTCCTAACGAAATGGAATGGGAATATGCTGCAAGAGGTGGAAAACAAAATGCAACTTATCCTTGGGGTGGTCCTTATTTAATGGATGATAGAGGTTGTTATCTAGCAAACTTCAAGCCAAAAAGAGGTAGCTATATGGAAGATGAGAAAAAAGGTACTTATACTTATACAGCTCCTGTGAAAAAATTCAAGAAAAATACTTTTGGATTGTTTGATATGGCAGGTAACGTATCGGAGTGGACTGATTCAGGATACAACAATTCTGCATACGGGTTCTCTTCTACTTTAAATCCTTCTATTAAATCTAAAACAGACAACAAAAAATCTGTAAGAGGAGGTTCTTGGAAAGATGTTGGTTATATGTTGATGACAGGTGCAAGAGACTGGGAAAACAAAGATTCTGCTAGAAGTTATATCGGTTTCAGAACGGTACAAGATATTCCTGAAGCAGCTGTTAAAGCGAAAAGAGTTAACAGATAATATTGCCTAAATTATTTTTATTATCAATTTATAACACTTAAAAAAAACTAACTTATATGTTTAAGACTAAAGATGCTTGGATGAATTTCTTCTATTCATTCGGTGCTGCAATTGTAATTCTTGGAGCTTGGCTTAAAATTACTCACATTACATTTGGACCTATTAACGGAAACATCGCTCTTACAGTAGGGCTTGTAACTGAGGCAATTATCTTTATTATTTTTGCATTCGACCCTCCAGCTGCGGAAGAATCTTACCATTGGGAAAATGTTTATCCAGAATTGTTAGATAAGCATGCAAACCCAAATCCTTTACACTCAAATATTTCTGCTAAAAATACAGGAGCTCAGTTCGCTGAACTAGAGAACTCGCTTTCAACGAAGTTAGATAAAATGCTTCAGGATGCGAAACTAGACGTGCAATTGTTTGATAGATTGAGAACTGGAATTGATAAATTTTCAAGCTCAGTAGATCAAATCAATCAAACTGTTGACGTATCTGCTTCTACACACAAATACAATGATCAGTTAAACAAAGCTGCTTCACACATGGAAAGCATGAATGCTCTTTATGCAATGCAGTTAGAAAACGGTCAAAAACAATCAGATTTTGCTAAAAAATATGTTGCAGATATGCAAAAATCAGCAGAGCAGTCTGAGAAATTTAATCAAGAATTACAAGGTTTAACAACCAACTTAAATAGCTTAAATAGAGTTTATGGTGGTATGTTAACTGCTATGAAGTCATAATCCTTAACCATTAATTTAAACAAAAACTAAAGAAAAAAGAATGGCAAAAGGAAAACAGACTCCACGTCAGAAGATGATCAACCTTATGTATTTGGTGTTCATCGCTATGATGGCCCTCAACATTGATGTTGAAATCATCAGATCATATTATGATTCTACTGTTGCTCTAAACGATACGAGAATGTTGACGCAACAAAAAAATGAAGATATTTTTGAAAAAACTTTAGAAGCAAAAGCTCAGCAAGTACCTGATACTTATGCAACTCCTTGGGAGCAGTATAAAGTACTGAAAAGCAAGATTGATGTTTTGGTAAAATCAGCTGATGATATTAAAGTTATTCTAAAGAAGCAATCAGATTTCCATGATAAAGATCCTAAAACAGGAAAAGACATGGACGTAAGCGAAAACTTCTCAGCTTTAAATAATAACGAAGCGACTACTGAATATTTCTTTAAAGAAGGTGACGAAAATGCTCCTTCTGCGAAAGCTTTAGATCTAAAAAAACAATTAGATGATGTAAGGTCATATATTGTAGCTACTTTTGGAAGTAATCCTCAATTAACAAAATTAGTTGAAAGAGCAAACAAATCGATTATTGCAGAATATCCAGCTGGAAAATCTCCAAACGGTAAGACTTGGTTTCAGAATAAATTCTATCACCAACCGCTTATCGCTGCGATTTCAAATCTAGAGATTATTCAGAATGATGCAAGAAACGTACAGTCTGATGCATTGGCGTTAATGCTTCAGGAAAAAGTTGATGCTAGTATTAAATTTACAAGCTACGAAGCAATTGTTTCTGCTCCTACAGATGTTCAAGCTGGTAAGAAAGCTGAAGCAGTTGTAATGTTAGGAAACTACTCAAACAGTAGTAAGATTAGCATTAGCGGTGTAAGCAGACAAGAAAACGGTAAAGGATATCTTCCTTTAAACACTGGAGGTATTGGCGAGAAAAAGATTGGTGGTGTAATTACTTTAACAGATGCTACAGGAAAAGCTCAGCAATTCCCGTTCACGCATACGTATAATGTAATCGCTGGTCCTCAGGAAGTTAAACTTGAGAAAGGTTTATTACTTTCTGCTGATAAAATGAACGTAATGTACAGAGGATTAGAAAATCCTGTTTCAGGATCAATCTTAGGTGCGGATAATGCTAAATTATCCTTGTCAGCTTCTGGAGGTGCTATTGTTAAAGGTACAGGAAATGGGAAATGGAATGTTACTCCTCAAAGTGGAAATGTAATACAGTTAACTCTTTCTGGAAGAGAACCTAATGGTAAAACTGTTTCACAAGTATTTGAATACAGAATTAAAGGAATTCCTAGGCCACAAGGTCAGATTAGAGGAAAAGCTGTGAATTTTATGCCGGCAACTTCAATTCCAAATCAAATTGTGAGTGCTACATTACCTGATTTTGACTTCCCAGTTTCATTCACTGTAAATAGCTTTATCTTAAAATTACCTGGAAGAGCTGGTACAATGATTCAAGGTAACGGATTATCTTCTGCAGAAGGATTATTAAGAAATCTTAGATCGGGAGATGTCGTACAAATCTATGATATCAAGGCAACTGCAACTGGTTTAGGAAACCAAATATTGAAAGATATTTCACCGGTAACTATCAATGTTCAATAAGATTAATTTGTAAATTCATATTATGAAAAAATATATTAGCAGTCTTTTAGTATTAGCTTCTGGGTTTGCATTCTCTCAGACTATTCTAAATGCTTCTTCTCCGGAAGAATTCAGACAAATGAGAGCTGAGAATATGAAAAAAGTAGGAGACACTATTATTAGTAATAAAGTTACTCCTTTAGAGTATGGCTTTGTAGATGATAAAGACATCCTAAAAAGTATGACGGTATGGGAAATTATTGATCTTAATGACAAGATCAATCAACCTTTTTACTATGATAATCCAAATGGATTACTTGCTAAAACTACAAGATCTTTATATCAGATTCTTCTTGACGCAGCTATGGACGGAAAAATAGAAGAGGTTTATGATGATGAAAATTTCACAACAAAACTAAGTAAGGAGGCTCTCCAGAAAAAGTTGGAAAGTGAGAGAATAGATGAAGAAGCTATTGATATTTTGAACTCAGGAAGGCAACTTACTGAAGATGAAAAGAAAAGACTTGTTGACCATATTAGAACGACTACTGATAAAGTAAAAGTTCTTAAAATTATGGGAATGTGGTTCATCGACAAGAGAGACGGTATGATGAAATACAGACCTCTTGGAATCGCGGCAATGGGACCAGATCCAACCTCTATCGGAAGACTTGATGCTGAAGGTAAATTAATGGAAGGAGCTAATGACCTTGTAGACTTATTCTGGGTTTATTATCCAAAAGCGAGAGATATTTTAGCTAACAATTACGTGTACAACAGGGCAAATTCGTCAGCGGATTTATCTTTTGATGACATAATTAATGCAAGAAGATTTTCTTCAATTATCTACAAGTCAAGCAACGGTCTTGGAGACGGTACTATTAAAGATTATGTTCCTAGAAATGCTGAAGAGCAATTGGCTGAAAGCCAAAGAATCAAAGATCAGATTCTTCAAATGGAAAACGATATGTGGAATTACTAAATTTCACTTGATATTTATAAAAAACCTGAGTACATTTACTCAGGTTTTTTTATTATACAATCGCCTTTTACATAGTTGTGGTAAAGGATTGTATATGACTTTTAAATAAAATCTTTTATATGAAAAATGTAGATTACATCATCGTTGGTGATGGTTATGCGGCTTTATTTTTTGCTCATCAGTTACTTTTAAATAATAAATCATTTGTAATTTTCTCGGAAGGAAAGAAAAGTGCTTCACAAATTTCTGCAGGAATTATTAATCCTGTAGTTTTAAAAAAGTTTACTACATTTTGGTTAGCTCAGGAACAAATTGACTTTCTGAAAAAATCTTTGAAAGAAATTGAATCTTATACAGGCGAAAATTATTTAATAGAATCTCCTATTCACAGAATTTTTCATGATGAGAACGAACAGAAACTTTGGCTTAAAAAATCGGCGAATGATGACCTTAAAAACTTTTTAGATGAAAATTTCGATCATTTAAATGGTGTAAAAAACGACTTTCAGACCGGAAAGGTTAATCAGTCAGCAAGACTGAATGTTAAAGGATTTTTTGTGGGTTTATTGAGTTATTTAGAAAATAAAGGAAATTTAGTCAAAGAGAAATTCGATTATTCTGAGATTGATACTTCAAACTCTACTTATAAAGATTTTAGCTTTAAAAATATTTTGTTCTGCGAAGGAATGGGAGTAAAAGAAAATCCATACTTTTCAGAGATTGCTGTTAACCCAAACAAAGGACATCACATTCGTGTCAAACTTTCTGAACCTATTCAGCAAGATATTACCATTAAGAAAAAACATTTTTTATTTCCTTTAGACAACAATCTCCATTTTTATGGCGGAACATACGATCGCGAACAATTACATCACGAAATAGATAATTCTGCAGTCGAGCAATTACAAAAAGGGCTTTCAGAATTTTATCCGAATGATTTTGAAATTAAAGAAGTGCATTTCGGCTTCAGACCAACAGTAAAAGATAGGAGACCTATTTTAGGAAGACATGCTCAGCGTTCCAATTTGTACGTGTTTAACGGTTTGGGAGCTCGCGGAATTCTTAATGGATGTTATTTCTCAAAGACGTTATTTGATTATATTGAAAATAATATTCCATTACCTAAAGAGATTTCAATCGATAGATTTTAAAGAAAAAAGACGCTTAAAAAAGCGTCTTTTCTTATTATTGTAAAGCCATTTTCTTGGTTGGCTGATCTTTTTTTGCATGAAACAAGACCATATCAGCATCTTTTTTTAAGAAGGTGACTTCATATTTGGTTTCAGTAAATTGATATTTATTATCCTCTGTAGAAAAACTGGGGTTTTCTATATTTTTTTTAAGCTCATAGCTTTGTCCGTTTAGTCTCACCACAACAATATTTTTAGTGTTATTGGTGATAATTTCCATTTCATCACCGTGGCGGTCAGTAACAGTTACCTTTGTAATATCATCTTGAGATGTAGGTGTTTCCTGCTTTACATTGGCAGTTTCGGGATCTTTAGCGGAATGTGTACACGCTGATAATGTGAGGATTATAAAAAATCCAAGTAAAAAATTCTTCATTTGTAATTTTGGTTTTTAAGGTTTTTCTAATATATTGCTTTGGTCGTGTAAAATTACAATTATTTCTTATTAAAAAATGTTAATTTTTAATAATTTAAATAATTTAATCACTATTTATGAGTTTATTTTAATGTTAAATATAATCAACCGCTTCTCTCACTCATTTTTTCAGCCGATTTCAAGAAGAGTTAAATTTTGTTAATAGTGAATCGACTATTAAAATCTAAGCATACATTTGCATCTTGAAATGAGAAACTATATCGTATATTTTTTGACCAGCCTTTTTCTGCTTTTTATGGTGGAAAGCAAGCTTAATGTCAAAACTTTGCGTAATGACTTTTCGGGTCATATTGCTCATAATTATCCAAATAAGATTGATCAGACCAATCAATCAGGAGCTAAATTTTCAGTTCAGCAAATAACAAATACTACCGACGGTTTTTCGATAGAATTGGCTGAAGATGATTTTCAGTTTTCAGATACAGTGCAGGCAATTATCGTTTTTGCCAGTGTATTTGGGTTAATTTATTCATTTGGATTATTATTCAAAAAAAGGTTTAAACCCTCAATTTCCGAATTTTTACAGCACTTCAATTCTGTAAAAACATTTATTCTGATTCGTTCTATCAGAATCTAAAATTTCATTTTCCGATTTTCTTTTTTGTTCCAGAACCGGAACAAAAAGCATTGCGTTGTGCTTTGAATGATTTCACAATGTAACTATTTCCAGAATTATTTATTCAAATTAAACTTTTAACGATTTATACCACTCTAAAATTATGATGAAAAGAGTTGTCTCAGGTGCTGTCTTAAGCGCTGTTCTCTTACTGTTTAACTGTAACGAGAAAAAAGAAGAAAAACAAGAAGATTCAGTGTATCCGGTGACTTCACCTGTAAAAATGGATACGATTATTAACAAAGATTTTGTCGCTCAGATTCAGTCGGTAAAAAACATTGAAATTCGTGCTCAGGAAAAAGGTTTCCTTGAGAAAATCTATGTAGATGAAGGTCAATACGTAAAGGCTGGACAAACATTATTCAGAATTATGCCTCAATTGTATCAGGCAGAATTATTAAAAGCAAAAGCTGAAGTTGAACAGGCTTCAATTGAGCTGAGAAATGCAAGTACATTAGCAAACAACGATATTGTTTCAAAAAACGAAAGATTAATGGCAAAAGCAAAATTGGATGCAGCGAATGCTGAAATGAAATTAGCCCAAATTCATCTTTCATTTACAGATATTAAGGCTCCGTTCTCTGGAGTTATTGACAGAATTCCTTTGAAACTAGGGAGTTTAGTGGATGAAGGTGATCTTTTGACGACGCTTTCAGACAACACAGATATTTACAGTTATTTTAATGTTTCCGAACCTGAATATCTTAATTATCAGAAGAATGTTGCAGACCGAGGAAATCAAAATGTAAATCTGGTAATGGCAAACGGAGATTTATTTAATCAAACCGGACAGATTCAAACGATTGAAGGTCAGTTTGATAATGAAACTGGAAATATTGCTTTTCGAGCAAAGTTTCCAAATCCTGAAAAGCTATTAAGAAACGGTGAAACAGGAAAAATCCGTATGACTTTACCGTTGAAGAACGCTTTAATTATTCCTCAGAAAGCAACCTACGAAATTCAGGATCAGAAATATGTTTTTGTTGTCGATAAAAATGGGGTAGCAAAATCTAAGAATATTAAAGTTGCCTATGAACTTCCGGATATTTATGTTGTCGCATCTGGTCTTTCAGGTGGTGATAAAATCTTGTTGGAAGGAGTTCAGAAAGTGAAAGACGACCAAAAAGTAAAAGTGAAATTCCAGGATCCGAAGAAAGTTCTTCAATCTTTAAAATTAAAAGCAGAGTAAAAATAAATGATAATTGATAAGCGATCATTGATCCATCATTCATCATTAATAATTTATCATTTATAATTATTTTTATGTTTAAAAAATTCATACGCAGACCTGTTCTGTCGATTGTAATCTCTTTGATTATCGTTTTTATGGGAGTTTTATCGTTAATGAAACTTCCTATTACTCAGTTTCCTGCGATTTCACCACCAAAAGTAAATATTACGGCAACCTATCCGGGTGCGAATAACGAATTATTGATTAAATCTGTAGTTATTCCTTTGGAAAGAGGGCTAAATGGTCTTCCGGGAATGAAATATATGACTTCTGATGCAGGAAATGATGGAGAAACTTCCATTCAGGTGGTGTTTGATCTGGGAACTGACCCGAATGTTGCGGCAGTTAATGTTCAGAACCGTGTTTCTTCGGTAGTGAATAAACTTCCACCTTTGGTAGTTCGTGAAGGGGTAAAAATTACTCGTGAAGAACCGAATATGTTGATGTACATTAACTTGTACAGTGACGATCCTAAAGCTGACCAAAAATTCCTTTTCAACTATGCAGATATCAATGTAATGTCGGAATTGAGAAGGGTAAGTGGAGTTGGTTTTGCTGACATTTTAGGAACCAGAGAATATGCAATGCGTATTTGGTTGAAACCAGACAGATTAACGGCTTACAATATTTCAGCCGATGAAGTAATGGAAGCTTTAAACCAACAAAGTTTGGAAGCTTCTCCAGGAAAGACAGGTGAAAGTTCGGGGAAACGTTCTCAGTCTTTTGAATATATTTTGAAATATTCCGGACGTTTTAATAATGAAAAAGATTACGGGAATATTATTCTTAAAGCTAAATCTGCCGGAGAATTTGTAAGACTAAAAGATGTTGCCGATATCGAATTTGGTTCTTCGATGTACGATATTTATTCTACATTAAACGGAAAACCATCTGCTGCGATTACGGTAAAACAATCTTACGGTTCCAATGCGAGTGACGTTATCAAAAATGTAAAAACATTGATGGCTCAGCTGGAGAAAACCAACTTCCCGAAAGGAATGCATTACGACATCAGTTATGACGTTTCAAGATTCCTGGATGCATCAATTGAAAAAGTAGTTCATACTTTATTTGAAGCCTTTATTTTGGTGGCAATTGTTGTATTCCTATTCTTGGGAGATTGGCGTTCAACATTGATTCCGGCAATCGCAGTTCCGGTTTCTTTGGTAGGAACTTTTGCAGTGATGTCCGCATTTGGAATTACCTTAAATATGATTTCGCTTTTCGCTTTGGTAATGGCAATTGGAGTCGTCGTCGATGATGCGATCGTTGTAATTGAGGCAGTTCACGCCAAGATGGAAGAAAAAGGTCTTTCCGCATTAAAAGCAACGGAAGAAGCAATGCACGAGATCAGTGGAGCGATTATCGCAATCACATTGGTAATGGCGGCGGTATTTATTCCGGTGGCATTTATGTCGGGTCCGGTGGGAGTTTTCTATCGTCAGTTCTCTATTACAATGGCTTCATCGATTATTCTTTCAGGAGTTGTTGCGTTAACGCTGACTCCGGCTTTATGTGCTTTAATTCTAAAAAATAACCATGGAAAGGCTAAAAAGAAAGGTCCTATCACAATTCTTTTAGATAAATTCAATGGTTTATTTAATAAAGGAGCTGGGAAATATGAAAAGTTATTGAATAAAACAGTAACTAAAAAATTCATTACACTTCCTTTGTTATTGATTTTCTGTGCCTGTACTTACTTTTTAAGCAACTCATTGCCTTCAGGATTTATTCCTAGTGAAGATCAGGGAATGATTTATGGGATTATCCAGACTCCTCCTGGTTCAACATTAGAAAGAACGAATCAGATTGCAAGAGAGTTGTTGAAAGAATCTGAAGATATTGATGGTGTACAGTCTGTTTCATCTTTGGCTGGTTACGAAATTCTTACAGAAGGAACAGGTTCAAACTCTGGAACGTGTTTGATCAACCTTAAAAGTTGGGAAGAACGTTCAGAGTCTGCCGCCGAAATCATCGAAAAGTTGGAAGAAAAAGCTAAAAATATTCCGGGAGCGAATATTGAATTCTTCCAACCGCCTTCTATTCCTGGTTATGGTGCTGCAGGTGGTTTTGAATTAAGACTTTTGGATAAAGGCGGAAGTGGTGATTACCAGAAAATGGAGCAGGTAAGTACCGATTTTGTGAAAGAGTTGAAGAAACGTCCGGAATTAGGTTCCGCATTCACGTTCTATTCTGCGAGTTTTCCTCAATATATGCTTAAAATCGATAACGATTTAGCCGAACAAAAAGGCGTGAGCATAGAAAAAGCAATGGATAATCTTTCTACTTTGATTGGTTCAAACTATGAAACAAGTTTCATCCGTTTCGACAGACCTTACAAAGTAATCGTTCAAGCGGGTCCACAATATCGTGCTTTGCCAAGTGATTTGTTGAAATTATATGTGAAAAACGATAAAGATCAAATGGTTCCATACTCAGATTTTATGCATTTGGAAAAAGTGTATGGTCTTTCGGAAATCACAAGACATAATATGTATAACTCTTCTGAAGTTAGTGGAACTCCGGCTCCGGGTTACAGTTCCGGTCAGGCGATCAAAGCTATTCAGGAAGTTGCCGATAAAACGTTACCAAGAGGTTTCGGAATCGACTGGGCGGGAATTTCAAAAGATGAAGTAGGCCGTGGAAACGAAGCGGTTTATATCTTCTTGATCTGTTTAGGATTTGTTTATTTAATTCTTTCGGCGCAGTATGAAAGCTTCATTCTTCCTTTACCGGTAATCCTTTCTTTACCTACAGGTATTTTCGGAGCATTTTTATGTTTAAAACTTTTAGGTTTAGAAAACAATATCTACGCACAGGTTGCAATGGTCATGTTGATCGGACTTTTAGGTAAAAATGCGGTATTGATTATTGAATTTGCCGTTCAGAAAAAAGCGGAAGAAGGAATTTCTGTAGCGAAAGCAGCAATTGAAGGAGCAGCAGTTCGTTTCAGACCTATTTTGATGACCTCATTTGCATTTGTTGCAGGATTAATTCCTTTGGTAATGGCAACCGGACCGGGAGCTGTAGGAAACAGAACTATCGGAACCGCTGCTGCAGGAGGAATGCTTTTGGGAACCGTTTTCGGACTGATGATCATTCCTGGATTATATTACATTTTCGGAACCATTGCTGATAAAACAAGATTGGCAAAATACGAAGAAGAAAATCCTTTAACAGAACAAACAGAACCTTATCAACACGATGATAAACATGAAGATTTATAATAAATATATTGCTGCCATTGCCGTATCGCTTGTTTTGGCGAGTTGTAAAGCTCCGATGGCGACCGTTATTCAGGACGATGTTAAAAATAATATTCCTGAGAATTTTAAGCAAGATGAACAGCAGGATGTTAATAACAATAGCGGAACAACACCGTGGAGACAGTTTTTTACCGACCCTAATTTGGTAAGTTTAATTGAAACTTCTCTTAAAAATAATCAGGAGTTGATGATTACCCTTCAGGAAATCGAGATTGCTAAAAGTGGTGTCGTTGCTAAAAAAGGAAAACTTTCTCCAACTGTAAGAGCAGGTTTAGGAGCAGGACTAAAAAAAGCAGGTCGCTATACAAGTGAAGGAGCAGGTGATGCTTCAACGGAAATTGAGCCCGGAAAAGAAATGCCTGATCCGCTTGGAAATTTCGAAGGTGGCTTGATGGCAAACTGGGAAATAGACATCTGGAAAAAACTCAGAAATGAAAAGGATGCTGCAGTTGCTCATTACCTTTCAACAGTTGAAGGAAAGAATTTTGTGCTTTCAAATCTGATTGAGGAAGTTGCCGATAATTATTATGAATTATTGGCACTGGACAATCAGATGGATATTATTCAGCAGTACATCAAATTGCAGACGAGAGCTTTAGAGATTGCTAAGATTCAAAAACAAGCTGCTGCTGCAACAGAATTGGCAGTGAAAAAATTTGAGGCTGAATTGGCAAAATCAAAAGCGACAGAATACACGATCCGTCAGGAAATCACTGAAAAGGAAAATCAGATCAATGCGCTTTGTGGCCGTTATCCACAACCCATTGTGAGAACGAAAGAGAGTTTTATGTCTACCATTCCGCAAACGGTTTATACGGGAATTCCGTCTCAGTTATTGGCAAACCGCCCCGATATTAAGCAGGCTGAATTAGAATTAAAAGCTGCAAAATTAGATGTTGAAGCTGCAAGAAAAGAATTCTATCCAAGTTTGGAAATTTCTGCAACTTTAGGATTAGAAGCATTTAAACCTTCTTATTTAGTTAAAATGCCGGAGTCTATTGCTTACAATTTGGTTGGAGAATTGGCAGGACCACTGATTAATAAAAGTGCCATTAAAGCTAATTTTCACACGGCAGATGCAAAACAGATTCAAGCTTTGTATGAATATGACAAAACCATTCTGAATGCGTATTTAGATATTTCAAATCTAATGTCGAAAGTGAAAAATATCGATCAGTATTATCAGTTAAAATCTCAGGAAACACAGGCTTTAGACCAATCTATTGATATTGCGAATCAGCTTTTCAAAAACTCAAGAGCAGATTATCTGGAAGTTTTACTCAACCAAAGAGACGCTTTAGATGCAAAAATGGAATTGATCGAAGCCAAAGAAAAACAGTTAAGTACTGTTGTCGACATCTACAAAAGTTTAGGTGGCGGCTGGAAATAGGTTTAGTTTTTTTATTCATATCATTATTTCATTCGTTGAAGTCCGGTTCTAATTTTTTTAGAGCCGGACTTTTTTATTGAAAATAATTTACATCAAAATAAAACGCGTCAAGTTTTGGCGCATTACAGCTATAGCTTTGCAGTATAAAATATTGAGAGTTATGGAAATCCCGTTTTATTTAAGCTTCAGAGAATTTGAAAATGATTATTATAACAATCTTGAAAACTGGTTTGAAAACAATCGAAATACCAATGAGACCGATTTTCTTCTTCATCTGAAAGAGATGTATAAGCCGTATTTATGCTATAATTTTTCGAAAGACAGATTGCAGGCAGATGCTGTGATCGAAATAAATAATTGTTTCTTTCCGTATCATGAAAACTTTGGAATTTCGTTTAATATAAATCATAAAAACGCTAAGAATTTCAAAACGGGAATCAGCAATATTTCTGAAATAAAAAGCATCACGATGATGGAATATGCTCAACATATTTTAGACAGAATCCATCAATATTTTCAGAAAAATAAAATTTCAATGAAAGAAAATGAAACGGTTCTGGATTATATCAATCATTACGAATTGATCACTGCAAAAGAAAAAACAGGCTATTATCCTAACTACGATTTGCATCAGAAAAAACTTCCGTTTTTAAAGGCTTTTCTTCCTCGTTTCGGAAGTACGGTAGATATGTCTTTATACCGAAATTTTTATTTTTCGGTGGTACGAATTGCAGATTTCATAGACTCTAAATTGAATGAAGTTCAGGCTTTTGATCAAAGTATTTACAGCGAATTAAGATCTGAAGCAATGATGAAAATTCACATGAGAGGACATAGTTTTCTTACGATTTGTAATTGATTTTTTTTTTAGGAGCTTGATCCCGCTTTCCGCACTCGCTATTTTTTAGTTTCGGCGGCGGCAAAGCCGCCGCCGAATCCAAAAAAATGAGCTCAAACAATTGCTCCAATCGGGGCTAAGAAATGGGCTTTAAAATCATAATTTAGAAATTAAAACAAATGACTCGATTTATAAAACTGTAGCGAAAAAAAAATAAAAGATTAATCCATTAAATAAAATTCCCATTGCTTGGAAGCGGTTAAGCTAATAACCAATTACAATAAATAATCCGCACGGGTTTTGGGAATTTTAGGATTGATTATTAATGTTAGCAAAAGGTTTCAGTTTTGAACTTTTATTTCTTTTGCTTTAAAACGAAAGAATATCTATTGAACATTCATACACATCATTATATTGTCGAAATGCATTTTGAAACTGCATTTCAAGCAAAAAACCAGATCAATCGATTTGGTTTTTGTTTTGTGTATTCAAAGTTTGATTATATATTATTTACCCCGCATTTTGTCAATGCAATGTTATTTCTAATATCTTTCATTACTTAATTTTCAAATTTTATCGGTTCGCTCCAGAGGATTTCGTATTTTTTGTTTTCGACTTTTTCCCAGAAAGATTCAAAAGAATAATATTTATTTGGAAAAATAATTTTTTTGAATCCAATTTTGAAATAATTACTTTTTGACTTAGGATTTTTTGTCACCAATAATTTATATTTTTCAGAAATATTGTTTTCAAAATGTACATATACAGGAAAGTTGGAATCACATCTAAATGTTTCAAACGAAAAATCCTTATTGTCAAGTACGAAGTTACTATTGTAGGAACAACTCATAATTCCATATAATTTATTATTATTTTTATTTTTTACAAATTGAATTTCGACTTCTTGACCAATTTTTTCAGGATGATATTCTTTTAAATATCGATTATTATTAAGATTCAAATTTGTTTTCACCGTTTTAATATCCATTTTTAATTCTGGTTTTTCTTCACAAGAAAATATTAAAAATAATATCAATAAAAATAGTGGGTATCTCATTTGGAATATGAATTTATAATATTGCAGATAACACTCAAATTTACGCATTACGTTAATATAAGGCATATACATTTGCGCTTATTTTTTACAGATAAACGTAAATAATAAATGAAAAACTGATAGAGCAATTAGTAATTTTACTGATGCAAGTTATGCAGACAAGAAATATTAGAATTCATTAAAAACAAAAAAAAGCGTTGAAAATCAACGCTTTTGTAGCCTTAGATGAACAAATTTCGAAACATTTTGTTGAAGATTTGAGCCACTTAAGCTCAATAAAATATATAAACGCTTTTATATATTGAGAGATTGGAGTGTTTATCTTATTATCGTAAGGCCTCTGACTTCTATTAAAGGTAGTAGCATAATCTAACTCGCAAAGATGACGGTGTAACAGATCAAATTTTTGTTAGGTTAATTAAGGGAATAATAATATTTTGTACTTTTATGGAATATCTATAAACATAGAACTTTGAACGAAAAATTTACTAGAGAACAAATTGTTGATATTAAACTAATCAACGCCGGTTGGGATATTAATAACAAGGCTCAAGTAGTAAATGAGTTTAAGATAACATTTGATCTATTAGATGTTTTGAACGAACCTCAATCAACTTATAATCGTTGTCAATTTTCAGATTATGTTTTACTTGGAAAGAATGGAAAACCACTAGCTGTTGTCGAAGTAAAAAAAA
Organism: Chryseobacterium balustinum; assembly: GCF_900168205.1. Lineage (GTDB taxonomy): Bacteria > Bacteroidota > Bacteroidia > Flavobacteriales > Weeksellaceae > Chryseobacterium > Chryseobacterium balustinum. The sequence goes on along the minus strand of NZ_FUZE01000002.1, from coordinate 290,818 downwards.
CGATAGTAGATGCTGCAATAGGAAGAGAACAAGCAAAACAGTATTGTTATAACATTCAAAAAGAAATTGGTGGTGAAATTCCATTTTGTTTTTATACAAATGGACATGAGATTTACTTTTGGGATTTAGGAAACTATCCTCCCAAGAAAGTGATCGGTTTTCCGACAAGAGATGATTTAGAAAGGTATCAATACATAAGAAAAAATAGAAAACCATTAGCAGCGGAATTAATCAATACAAATATTGCTGGAAGAGATTATCAAGTTCATGCTATCCGTTCTGTAATGGAAGGTATAGACAAAAGGAAGAGGACATTTCTTTTAGTAATGGCAACTGGTACGGGTAAAACTAGAACAACTATTGCAATGGTTGATGCTTTAATGAGAGCTGGATGGCTGGAAAGAGTTCTGTTTTTGGTTGACCGTATTGCGTTAAGAAATCAGGCTTTAGAAGCATTCAAAGAATACTTGCCGAACGAACCAGCTTGGCCAAAAATCGGAGAAAAATCAATCGCAAAGGATAGAAGGATTTATACTTCGACCTATCCAACAATGTTGAATATTATTAGAGATGAAGATAATTCTTTATCTCCTCATTTTTTTGATTTGATTGTGGTAGATGAGAGTCATCGGTCTATTTACAACACCTATCAAGAAGTTTTAGATTACTTTAATACAATCACACTTGGTTTGACGGCTACGCCAACAAATGTAATAGACCACAATACTTTTAAACTTTTCGAATGTGAAGATGGAATTCCAACTTTCGCTTATTCTTATGAAGAAGCGGTAAATAATATTCCGCCTTACCTCTGTGATTTTCAAGTAATGAAAATTCAAACGAAATTTCAAGAAGAAGGAATCAGTAAAAGAACAATTTCACTTGAAGACCAAAAACAATTAATTCTAGAAGGAAAAGAAGTTTCAGAAATAAATTTTGAAGGAACCGACTTAGAAAAAACGGTAATTAACAAAGGGACAAATGTTACTATTGTTAAAGAATTTATGGAAGAATGCATTAAAGACCCTAACGGTGTTCTTCCAGGCAAAACAATATTCTTTTGTGCAACGAAAGCCCATGCAAGAAGAATTGAAGCAATTTTTGATTCTCTTTATCCTGAATACACTGGCGAACTTGCAAAAGTAATGGTGTCAGACGATCCAAGAGTTTACGGTAAAGGTGGATTATTACATCAGTTTACACATAGTGACATGCCCCGAATTGCAATAAGTGTGGACATGTTGGATACAGGAATTGATGTTCGTGAATTAGTAAATCTTGTTTTCGTTAAACCTGTTTTTTCATACACCAAGTTTTGGCAAATGATTGGACGAGGAACAAGGTTATTAGAAAAATCTAAAATTAAACCTTGGTGTCCAGAGAAAGATACTTTCTTAATTATGGACTGTTGGGATAATTTTGAATATTTCAAACTGAATCCTAAAGGCAAAGAATTAAAGGCTCAAATTCCTTTGCCAGTTCGATTTGTAGGAATCCGTATTGATAAAATCGAAAAGGCATTAGAAAAAGCAAAACCTGAAATAGCTCAAAAGGAAATTGAAAAACTTCGTGTTCAAATTTCTGAACTACCTACAAAGTCTGTAGTAATTCAGGATTCAAAAACTGATTTGGCTAAGGTGGAACAAGAAAACTTTTGGTTAAATCTGACAAATGAAAAGTTGGAATTTTTAAGACATACGATAAAACCTTTGTTTAGAACTGTATCGCAAACCGATTTCAAGGCAATGCGATTTCAAAAAGATGTCTTAGAAATTTCCCTTGCACATCTTTCAAAGGAAAAAGAAAAGTTCGATACGCTAAAAGAAAACGTTATCACTATAGTTAGTGAATTGCCTTTGTCTGTTAACATAGTAGCAAAGCATACTTCCTTTATCAAGCAAGTATTAACCAATCATTATTGGTCAACAATTACCGATGATGGGTTTGAAGAATTAGCTGAAACTATATCGCCATTAATAAAATTCAGAGAACAACGCTTTCAATCAGATGGGCCTGCAAAATTGAATTTGCAAGATGTATTGAAAACAAAAGAAATGGTAGAGTTTGGTCCACAAAACGAGGCTGTAAGCATTACAAAATATCGTGAAATGGTAGAGGCAAAAATTGCTGAACTCATAGAACGTAACCCGATTTTACAAAAACTAAAATCCGGCAATCCCATTTCTGAAGAAGAAGCCCAACAATTGGCTGAAGAACTGCATGAAGAAGACCCACATATTACAGAATCACTTTTACAAAAAGTGTATAAACATCAAAAGGCAAAGTTTATTCAATTTATCAAACATATTTTAGGAATTGAAATTTTGGAAAGTTTTGATGAACAAGTAAGCAAAGCAGTTCAGCAATTTATTGTGGATCATACACATTTAACGACAAGACAAATCGAATTCTTGAATTTGTTAAAAAGCTACATCATTGAAAGGGGCAACATCGAAAAAAGAGATTTGATACAAGCTCCTTTTACTATCATTCATCCAAAGGGAATTCGTGGCATTTTTTCGCCCTCAGAAATACAAGACATTTTAATACTAACAGAAAAATTCGCAGCATAATATGAGTTTAATAAATAGCAATCCGCAAATCGCATCCAAAATAAATGACCTTTGGCAAAAGTTCTGGAGTGGCGGTATTTCAAATCCGTTGACAGCCATCGAGCAAATTACCTATTTGCTTTTCATGAAAAAGTTGGATGAAAATGATTTGGAAGCATTGTCAGCAAGCGAATTTTCTGGCGACCCATACACATCAAAATTTTCTGGCATTTATGTACTTCCACAAGATAGACCAAAAGCTGATGCAACTCCTGAACAGATTGCTGAAATCGAAAAAACAAAAGGAGTTGATAAGCATAGTTTGCGTTGGAGTCAATTTAAAAGAATTGCACCTACAGAAAACATGCTTTCTTATGTTCAGCAATATGTTTTTCCGTTTATTAAAGAATTAGACAAAGATGAAGCATCCTTTACCAAGCACATGGCAAATGCGGTATTCATTATTCCTAAACCATCACTTTTAAAAGAAGCAGTTGATACTATTGATTCCATTTATTTAGAAATGGAAAAAGATGCCAACGAAAAAGGACAAGATTTCCAAGACATTCAAGGTGATGTGTATGAAATGTTGTTGAGTGAAATTGCAGCTGCTGGTAAAAACGGCCAATTTAGAACACCAAGACACATCATTAAATTATTGGTAGAATTAGTTGACCCACAATTAGGACATCGTATTGCCGACCCTGCTTGCGGAACTGGTGGTTTTTTGTTGGGTGCATACCAATATATGATTACGCAACTTGACAAAGAGAAAGATAAAAAAGAACCTGATGAAGATGGCTTTATAAGAAGTAGCCGTAGTGCATTACTAACCGAAGATGTAAAAGAAATATTAGGAAAAAGTTTGTATGGATACGACATTGACCAAACCATGGTACGTTTAGGCTTGATGAACTTAATGATGCATGGCATTGATAGTCCTCAAATAGATTACAAAGACACGTTAAGTAAAAGCTATACCGAGAATGCACAATACAAAATTGTATTAGCAAATCCACCTTTTACTGGTAACATAGATAAAGGCGATATCAATGAAGAACTAGCCTTAAAGACTACAAAAACAGAACTGCTTTTCATTGAACGCATTTACAATATGCTTGAGATGGGTGGCACAGCAGGAATTGTTGTGCCACAAGGCGTGCTGTTTGGTACTGGTGGTGCTTTTATAGATGCTCGAAAACTGATGATTGAAAAATCAGAACTAAAAGCAGTAGTAACTGCTCCTAGTGGTGTTTTCAAACCTTACGCTGGTGTAAGTACCGCTTTATTAATTTTTACAAAAGGTGGTACAACAGAAAATGTTTGGTTCTACGATATGGAATCGGATGGTTATACTTTAGATGATAAACGAGCTAAACAGGAAGGATATGGCGACTTGCAAGACATAGTTCATCAATTTAAATCAAGAAGTGCAGAAATTGAGTATGATAGAAAAGGTAAATTTTTCTTTGTTCCTATTGCAAAAATTATTGAGGAAAATTATGATTTAAGTTTTTCTAAGTATAGAGAAGATACTTTTGAAGATATTATTTATGAAAAGCCAGCAATTATTTTAGATAAATTAATTGGAGAAAATGGACTTGAAAAAGAAATTATTATAGGATTAGAAGAGTTAAAAAGTCTGTTTTAATGGAAATTGTAAAAAAAACAATTGGGGAAATAGAATCCCTTATAAAGACTGGCAAAACTCCTCCCTCAAAAGAAGAGCAATATTATAATGGAAATATAAATTGGTATACACCAGGTGATTTAGACAAAGAGAAGTTTTTAGGTAAATCAAATCGTACAATTACCGAAAAAGCTGTTGCCGAAAATAAAGCAACAATCCTTCCAAAACATACCGTTGTCATTGGTGCAATAGGTGATATAGGCAAATTAGGTATTACAAGTATCGAATCATGTACAAATCAGCAAATAACAGGTATTCGAACAAATGAGGAGGTATACTTTGAATACTTTTATTATTGGTTAAAAGCTAATAAACAATTGCTACGAGGTAATGCAAAGAATGCAATTCTTCCAATTTTAAATAACAAAAGTCTAAGGGCTATAAAAATTCAATTTCCAAAAAATATTGACGACCAAAAACGAATAGCAAAAGTTCTTTCACAATGTGAAGGACTAATCCAAAAGAGAAAAGCAAGTATTGATTTGTTGGATGAGTTATTGCGATCAACCTTTTTAGAAATGTTTGGAGACCCAGTAAGAAATGAGAAAGGCTGGAATATCGTTCCTTTATCCAAATTTGGAACAATTGATAGAGGAGTTTCAAAGCATAGACCAAGAAATGCACCTGAATTATTAAATGGGGTTCACCCACTTATTCAAACTGGCGATGTTGCAAATGCAGGCACTTATATATTAGATTATAAACAAACGTATTCTGATATTGGTCTTAAACAAAGTAAAAAATGGCCAGCAGGTACTTTATGTATCACAATTGCTGCAAATATTGCTAAAACTGGAATTCTAACATTTGATGCTTGTTTTCCAGACAGCATCGTAGGTTTTGTTGTTGATTCAAAAGAAGCAACAAACTTATATGTGCATCATTTATTTTCTTTCTTTCAAAGAATATTAGAAAAAAACGCACCATCTGCTGCTCAAAAAAATATTAACCTTGAAATTTTAAGAACGTTCAAAGTTCCGCAACCCTTAATAGAAGTTCAACAGGAATTTGACATCATTGCAATGAAGGCAGAAGCTCTTAAAAGACAATTTAAACAGAGTTTGCAAGAACTGGAAAATCTTTATGGAAGCATTAGCCAAAGAGCATTTAATGGGGAACTAGATTTAAGCAAAGTAGATATTTCAGATATGAAAGTTTCAAAACAAAAAGATAGTGAAGAAGTGAAAGAAGATACTATAGAAGAGAACTTTGAGTCCTTAAAAAAGAAGACAGAATTATTAGAAGTAATAGAGGAAAGGAAAATAGATGATTCTTATTTAAGTGAAAATTGTAAGTTGTATATTAATAAATCAAAAGATTTGAGAACAAAAATTTATTTATTATCAAAAACAAGCAAAATCAATATCGTCGATTTTAGAAATGATTTAATTGAGTTAAATAAAATTGGAGAAGAACTAGAATCTGAGGTAAATGAATTTACAGCCTGGCAAATTGACCAACACAAATCCGTTGAAAGATATATTTCTTTATTACCAGAGAATATATTGGATGAATATCAAAACATAAATCTTTTTTCTAAATATCAGTTTGATTATATTTCTTTGTCTTTAGACGATTATTATGGAATTCCTGATGATATAGTAAATAAGTATGGAAGTATTGAGAATCATATTATGGATTTAAAATTTTTCTTTAAAAAGTATTTTTCTAAGAAGCCATTTAGTATTGATGATTTAGAAATACTATACAATCGATTGGTTTATGAAAGAGGCGATTGGTTTAAATATGAAGAGATGAAAAGCTTTATTTTTAAAGAGTTGGAAGGAGATGATGCTTTACTCACTCAAACTTTTGAAGAAATTCGATATAAGGATGAGGAATCTGGAAATCTTAAAACGGATAAAAAAATAATGCTAAAAGTGATTTCATGAAACTAATTCGCTTTAAAGTAAATACACCCGAAGGTTTCAGGTCATTGCAAAGTGCTTTTGAAATCTATTTTCTAAGAGATTTTGATTACCAATTAGCTCATGATTTCAATCCCAATATTTTGGCTGGTAGAAATGGAAGTGGTAAGTCAAATATATTAGAAGCATTGGCAAATATATTCTATCATTTAGACTGTATGAATGTAGATAATCTTCCACAAGATTTTTTGCAAAGTGAAGAAAATCAAAAAGGATTTGACAACCGTGTGTGTATAGTAGATGCTTTTGAATTGGAGTATTTTATAGATATTCCAATGGAATGGTGTAATAAATCAAATACTGAATTGCTATCACGAAAGATTTACGAAAATTTAGGAAGGATAAAAATTTCAAAAGAAGTTGGTGAAACACCAGTTTTTGAATGGGTGAATAGAAGCGATTTTACGGATAATACAGCTCCCCTTGGTAAAAAAGATTTACAACAGTTATTGCCGAAATATGTTTTAGGGTATTCATCAGGTGAAAATGAGCTGTTGAGTTTGCCCTTTTTTAAAACCCGTTTTCTACATTTTGATGAATATGCCGACAAACTGATTCGTGAAGATTCTTTCGGCTTTCCACCAAAATCTGAAGGAAGATTGGTTTATTTAGATAAAGAATATAGCCAGGCTATTTTGTTAACTAATTTATTAATGCAAGATGAGAAAACACTTGCTCCATTTAATGAAGAAGTAGAACTGGAAGATATTGACGAATTCAGACTGATTATACGCATGGATGAATATCTCGATTTGCATGAAGATATTTTACGAGATAGAACTGTCAATTTAGACGATAAAAGGACTTATCAAGTTCAACTGACATCTAATTTGAAAGACAGCATAGGAATTTTAAAACAGTGTGCTACATGTTATGAAACGAGAATTATAGAACAAGATAATGGTGAAGAGGTTAATGAATATTTGATTTTAGATTTTAAGGTAACAGAAGCTACGAAAGAAGCTTTTCGTTTTCATTTTGCTAATGAAGAGTATAATCAGCCCTTGCAATTGTTTCAGTTGTTTCAAATTCTTTTAGAACTGAATGCGTATGTGGCTTCTTATGAAGATAAGAAAAGGGTATATCAGTCTAAAAATATTTTTATTAATCATGATATTAATCCTATCCCATTGGAAGATAATCGAATTCTTAGATTTAAGAATCTTTGGATAAATAAAAAAGGATTAAGTAAACCTCTTTTTACTAAAGAACTTTCTGATGGAGAACACCAATTTCTCCATTCATTAGGACTTTGTTTGCTATTTAAAAATGAAAATTGTTTGTTTTTGCTAGACGAACCCGAAACACATTTCAATCCCGATTGGAAATCAAAATTCATTTCAAGTATTAGACATTGTTTCGCTTTGGATGAATCAAATACTATGAGGGAAATGTTGATTACAACACATTCTCCTTATCTAATTTCTGATAGTGAGTCAAAATATGTACATATATTTTCAAAGGAAAGTGAAACCAAAAATGTTAATTGCGGCTATCCTGAATTTCAGACTTTGGGAACATCTGTAAATAAAATTACGTTGAGAATTTTCAATAAGCCTGAAACAATTGGTGAGTTTGCAAACCAAAAAATTGATGAATTAAGAAAAGAATTAGAAAATACTGATGATAAGGAAAAGTTTCTTATAAAAGTTAGAAAAGAAATAGGCGAATCCGTTGAAAGCGTATTATTTATTAATGATATTATCGATCAAATAGAAAATAAATAATGATATTTACTTACAAATATATTGATCACGAGATTGAGAAATTTCAAAAAATTCTTGATTTCTTATTCTATGACGTTTGGTTATTCGCTGAAGGTACTTTCGATGTAGAGAAGCTCAATGGAAATCTAATTTTAAAGGATATTTATGAACATTTAGGAAATGTTGATTATGACCCTAATGACACAAGTAAAAATCAAATGGGAAAATCAGCTTACTTTTTTAATAGTTCAATTGAAAAAATTTTTAATGAATTTGCGAAAATTGATGATGATGGATTTAAATTAGAATTGATTGATTTTTATTATAAAAATAATGAAATTGAAACTTTATGCGGCAATAAAAGTAAAACACCAATAAGTTATAAAGAAATAGAGCGAAAATACCCTGATCTAGAAAAAGCATTAAATAATTTTTACTCTAAGCTTTATGGGAAAGAATCTCCCTTTAATTTGGAGATTTTTGGTAAATTAAATAATGATTTACTCCCATCTCACTATAAAGAATTTATGACGGAGAATGACGAAGGTATTTGTCCATTTTGTGGAATTTATCCTATAGATGGGATTTATGTATCAACGAGGGAAGCTTATGACCATTTTCTACCTAAAGCTATTTATCCATTTAATTCCATCAATTTTAAAAACCTCTCTCCAATGTGTCATAAATGTAACTCGGGTAATAAAAGCACCCATGATCCAATAGAGCATATTAAGGGAAGAAAACTTGCTTTTTATCCTTATTCAGATAGCCATCCAAATATAGAAATTGACTTCAAACTGTCTAACACAGGCATAAAAGGAGGGATAAAACCATCGGATTATAAATTGACTATAAATTGTAATAGTAATACTGAAGAGTTAAATTCTTGGAAAAGAATATTCAAAATAGAAACAAAATATAATACTGATGGAAGTATAGAATATTATGGAAGGTATGATGAGTTTATCTGTAACAAACATAGTGCAAAAGAATGGTATGAGGATATTCTCGATCACTATGAAAATGCTCAATCATTAATTGAAATTACAGATGCAGATAAATATTACGAGAAAGTTTTAAAGGCGACGACACGTAATCCAAAATCAATTAAAAATATGATTAAGAGAAAGTTTTTAGAAGAATGTAAAATGAAAGGCTTATTTAATTAATATTTCACGAATAAATTTCTAACAATCTAGTTTCTTTTTGAATCACAATTTTATAAAATGCAAGAAGTCCGCTAAAAAGCGGACACCTTACATTTTTTTACAAAAGGAAAAAGAAGCTAATTTTCATCACTCATTTCCTCACGAAATTAGCACCTTTCAATTTTTACGATGAGAAATTATTTCTAAGTATTATTATTTGTTTTAGCTTTATCTTTAAAGAAAAATTTTAAAATTAAATCCAATGGTAAGGTTTGTCCTTTCGATTTAGATAGCAGTGCATCTCTTCTTTTTTAAGTTCCGGAAAAAATTCTAAAGCTTTATTAATTGCATAATTAGGCAAGAAATGGATTTCGTCACGAATTGCTTTGACTACTTTTTCGTAAGTATAAAATTCTACAATTTTGTCAATGTCATTTTTATCACCACGTTCAACAATACGACCTATAATTGATTTATAGGCTTTATCAAGATCCATCGCATCTAAATCATAATCCCAAAAAAATGCAGGATCGAGATCAAAGGATCGTCTTTTGTTATTTCCTGTTTTCATAATATAAATTTACTGAATATTAGTGATATATGAAAGTTTAACGCTTGAATCCACGTCCTTTTTGTTTGTTATTTTGCTCCTTGATTTCAGTGAACTTTAGTAAGGGGTTATGTACTGATTTTTTTAATCTATCTTCTATCTTTTGCCAGGTTACATCTTTACCTTTCATAATCTTAACTTGTACATCTCTATCGATACTGTCATAGTGTAATAAACTTAAGGCTACAAGTGATGAATTTCCTCCATACTTTTTTTGATAAAAATCAAGGTAAGTTTTAAGAGAATTGTGTTCTAATATAAAATGCATATCGACAAAATCTTTTATTCTGCTTCCATCTTGAAATATAGCGTGCAGTTTCATTGCTCCTATGTCCTCAAGGGATGCCAACCTAACATTTTCTTTAGTTATTGGAGGCAATTGCCATTGATACTGATGGGCAAGGATATCGACTTTGATTTGGGATATTTGCAAAAGCAGCGTATTTTCGAACATATTTTTAACTTCTACAGGATATTTCTTTGCAAGATGGTTTAAAACAGATTTCTCATCAAAAGCACTAGTTGTAAACAGATCAATATCAATACTTAGACGATGACCAAGCATTAAACTGAGTGCGGTACCACCTACTAAGGTAAAATTTTTTAGCTTTTCATCTTTCATCAGTTTTTGAAGAAGTTCCCACATTTCCTTACTGACTGTTTCTTTATGTAGCATTTTTTATTTTTCAGAAAATTAATTCTGAAAATGAGGTATGCCTTTACAATGGCGTTGCAAGGAACTATTTGGCTTCGATTTTTTTAATGAAAGTCTAAATTAGAAGACTTTTATTGATGTAGGTATTTGATAAAAGGCATTACAATTTTTTCTGTTTGTAGTTAAGTTTGTAACTGGTTATTAATATAGCCAACTTAAATTTTAGCATAGTTTGTGCTAGCATTTGGCTATTATAATTTTAAGAAGTCCACCTTTTAGTTGGTCACCATAAAATCTAATATATAGATAGCTTCGTTTTTTACTTTTAAACCATTAATCAAAACAAAGCCTGCTTTGTAAAAAGTAATTTACCTAAAATTTTGTCTTAAGAATGGATTTGTTGCTTATTAAAATGCGTGCGATTTTGCCAACTACCCTATGAAGTTAGGAGCGCATTCGCAACTTTGAAAGTCGTGCCTCCTAACAAAGTTTCAAATACGCTCTGCGAGGCTTCATAATTTAATCTGAAAATTTATGTCTTTTGCAATTTTAATGGTAGAAGAGATTGACTATATTTTTTATTAACTACCCTATCTCTTAATTTTGCTTTATTATTGAAGTTACGAGAAATATTTTTGTACACGTCAAGGTAATTATCTTCACCATTCTCTTTTTCGTGATAAAAGATTTTTATAGAGATGCAATTATCGTGTTCAAAAATTGTATTTAATAAAGTTCTATCTGAATTGCCACAAGAATGTCCCATTACATAAATTTGATATAGATCACTATTTATAGTTTGCAAAAGCTTTTTATAGTTGGCTGTTTTAGAATAATTTATAGATTTGAAATTTTCTAAGAAATCATTGTTATTTAGCTTTTCAATTGCACTGTAAGAATCATCTAATTCATCGCCGTAACCAAAAATAATTGGGTTGTCAATATTATTTAGTTCCCCGTGAATTTTTATAACTTCCTGTTCTCCATTGATATAAAAACTTTCAGTGTCTGTGTAATTAAAGTTCAGAATGGTAATGGGTACATCTAATTTACTTGTTAGAGTACTACTTTGAGATTGTAAAAATTTTTTTAATGAATATTTATCATATGATCCATTTGAAAGAGCTTTTACGATCTTTGATTCAAAATCTCCCAAGTTCTGATCACGAAAGCCTTGAAAATCTGGATCACTAACATAACTACCAATCGTTCCCCACAAATTATTTACTATTTGGGTAACCCCTGCCTCTGAAATATCATCAAAGTTTATAAGCTCAAATATTTTTGATTTAATTTCCCTAACAATTTCATAATCAACTGGTGAATCTAATTTTGCACTGAAAAGATATGCTTCCAACAATTTTTTCACACCCTCAAAGTCTTGATTTAACTTTTTGATTTCATCAGCCATTGTTTTCGAACCACTAACGTCTTTAAGAATATTATAAAAGTAACTTTCGACATCCCACCAGTCTTTATTATAAAGATTGTGACACATTTGTAGAAAAAAATGATTTTTAGCTGTGTATTGAATTCTGGTATTAGCTATATGCTGAAAAAATTCAACATAGTTTGTGATCTTTTGCTCATCAGCAAATGTTTTTAAGGATATTGCACTAAATTCATCACATTCAAATATATCTTCCACCTTCTCTTTTGAATATTTTGATGTTGTACTTTTCCAATAATCGTCAATAAAACTTTTATAGTTTGTACGCAATCCATTAGCTAAATCAAAGCCATTACCAATAAGTATTATACGATTAATCATTTGTGCATTTCTAAATAATAAGTGAGCTCTAAAGTACTACAAAAATATCAAATTATATAGTCGACTTTATAATTACTAATACTTTAAAAATCTCCTGAAGATAGGCAAAAGAGCGCCAAAGTATATCGTTAGAAGAAGTTTTCCATCAATTATATTTTGTTACTTTAATTTAGAATTGAAATGAAAACCTCTATCAATTTCAAGGAAGCAAAATCAGATTCTGAAGCACATAACTTTAGAAGAAAGACTTTTGATTATATCCGAAAAGACTTAACGGCTAAAAACGAATATTGGTCAGAAGAAAAACTTTCAGACAGACTACACAAAATTGAAACATATTGTAAAGAAAAATCCGGAAGAAAATTGCAAAAGAATGCAATGCCAATTAGAGAAGCCGTTGTTGTGATTAAAGAAGATACAACAATGCAGGATTTGCATCAGCTTTCAAAACGACTTGAAGAAGAATTACAGATTAGAATTTTCCAGATTGCTATCCATAAAGATGAAGGTCACTTTGATATAGAGGATAAAGAATGGAAACCCAATTACCACGCTCATATGCTTGCTGACTGGCAAGATCTTAAAACGGGAAAGACTCTAAAGCATCAATCTTTTCACTATTCAAAAATGCAGGATATCACAGCGGAATGTTTGGGAATGGAGAGAGGTATTGAGGGCTCAAAAAGTAGATTAGAAGCTATAGGATTTAAGATTCAGAAAAAAGAACAAGAGCTTTTAGAACTGGATGAAAAGATAAACAATGTCAAATCTGAGCTCAGTTCCAAAAAGTTTGAAGATTTGATTGTGAAAGAAAGCGATTTCTTAGGCTTTAAAAAAATTAGAACCGATGAAACTCTTGACAACTACGAAAAAGTGTTCAAAACGTATAATATCCAGCTTAGAAAAAACAAACAGGAGTTAGAATTCAAAAACAAACTGATGACAGAACTCCAAAGTAAAAATTTAGATCTCAAAAAAGAAATTTCGATTCTGAAAAATAAATTATCCACCGTTCTATCCAGCGGTGATATTTATTCGAGTGAAAAAATAAAATATTTAGACTCGGTAAAGGATACTTTGATCAAAACATTACGATTTGAGAAAACAAAATTACCTCAGCTATTTACTGGCTCTAAAGAAAAGTTAATCGCAGAAATTAATGATATTTGTAAGAAGGTTTCACAGGAAAACAATATACCTTTCTCTGCATTTGAAGAAGTTTTTAAAGATTCAGAAAGCATTTCTCAAATAATATCTCTCTTAAATTTTGGCAATCTTGAGATCAATCATTATTCTGAGCAAATTCCCTTACAGCAAAAGAAGAAAAAACAACGAAGGTTGTAATCAAAGATTGTAAAAAATAATAAAAAGAAAACAAAGGAATAGTTTCAGATTATAAACACAAGTTCAAGCCTGTCGGTATCAATAAAAATCTCCACCTTTCAGGTCGTATTTTTATTGATAAACTTGCTTATTGAAATCTGTAACAATGATGGACTGGCTTTCTTTTTTTTTCTTTTTTTTCTTTTGGATATTTATTAGATTATTTAATTTAAGGTCTTTAACACATACAATGAAAAGTGTATAATTTTTTCTTTCATAAAGTATTAGTTATTCTCATAATACTTTAATTTTCTCTTATTGAATGCAGGCATTGCTCCTTCCAAAACTTTTACAATGCATTCGTTAATTTCCGGATTTTCGATCGCACCTGCTTTAAATGAAAATTTATAATTATTTTCTTTGTCGAGTTCAGTATAAATCACCTGTTCGGCATCGGCAACAACTGCTAAATTTGGATTATGTGTAACTAGTATTATTTGTCTTTTTGATTTAGCTTTCTTAATAAATGGAACTAAAATATTTGCAACACTGTGATTATCGAGATTATCTTCAGGCTGATCAATTATTAATGGAATATCATTATTGTCAAGTAATAGGTAAAATATCAGTAATAAAGCTCCTTTTTCACCAGGAGATAGTTGCTCTAAGTTTTTACTCCCTTGACGTAATTCATAATTATAATCAACAAAATCCAAGGAAAATAAATAATCATATAAGTCAACCACATCATTTACTTGATTTTCAATATTTGTCTGTTTTCCCTCATCTCTTAAATCGGTAAAAAATGGTCTTATCAAGTTTTCTAATAATGTAGCAATACCTCCAAAGTTATCAATATCTACATTTTCAACTATTTTTCTATATTGTATTTCAGCGTTTTCTTTTCCATAAAAAGTTCCTGCCTTATTGAAATAAATAAAATCTAAAAATTTTTTCTGAAAATTAGAAGTAAATGTAAAAGAAGCTTCTATTTCTATCGGATATGCAGAAAGTAATTCATTATTCTCATTAATAATATTGTCTATACGTTGTTTTACATTTTGGTATGTGGACAATACAGTACTTTTTAATTCAAAGATTTCTTTAGTCAGTTTTAATCTTTCAATTTTTTCAGTTTCTATTTCACTAGTAAGACTTAAATTTAAATAAGTCAATTCCTTTTTATAAAACTCCAATGTACCTTGGATATTTACATTGCCAATTATTTTACTTTTAAGATCATCCCAATTTTTCTTTTCTAAAAGATAGTGTTGATAAACTTTGTCGGCTTCACCTAAAGATTTTTGTATATCTTCTTTTCTATCTGTATATCCTTTTAAAACTTTCTTTTCAGATTTATAGTTTGGATCAATAGAAGTAGATTCTTCTAATGCTAATTTGTAATCTTCATACAGTGCATTCTTTTCGGATAATAATTTGTCTAAATTTTCAAGATTTGACGTTAATTTAATTAATTCATTAATATCAAGATTTTCGTATTTAGATAATTCAGAAACTAAATTATTTTTAAAGTCAACAACTTCTTTTACTTTATTTTCAATTCGTTGTTTAAATGATTTTAACTCATTAATCTCAATTAAAAGATTCAATTTTAACTTTTCAATTACTTTTATTTTCTCTTCTTGAAGTTTGATGCTCTTGTTTAATCCTTCAATTTCCTCATTGACAACTTTATTTTGTTCTGCATGCTCAGGATCATCATTAGGATTTGAAACAGCAATAGGCTCAATTAAAGCGTTCAATTCATCTTGCTTTTGCTTTATATGATCTTCAATACTTTTTTGATATAGTGGATTTAACTTAACTTCCTTATTGAATATTGATTCATTAATAGAATGTAATTTACCTTTCAGTTGAGTAATTTCCTCTTTACTCACACTATTTTTATAGTCAATTAATTCTTTAAAATTTGTCTTTCCTAATTTCTCATCTTCTTTCAAGTGAGTAAACACAACATCCTCGATTTCTTTATTGAATCCCTCTACGGATTCGTTTGTAATACTTTCAAAATAACCCTGAGGTAAATACTTTACTTTTTCTGTAAATGAAATATCAGTTTTATCATTAAGATTTTTGGTAATTTCAGTACCACTTAACCATTTTAGTTTTGCTTCAAAATTTTGTGCTATACGACCATTATTTTCACCAAATTTTTTCTTATTTAAGAATGAAAAATCATCATGACTTCCATTATAGTCTCCACAGAGCCCAATAATATCTGCTAAAGCGCTTTTGCCATTTCCTTTATTACCTATTATAGCAACTAATTCAGGATTAAGTGGAATATCCACTTCATTAAACCATTCGCCATGTGTAGATTGATTATATCCCGAAACTTGATTAATCTTAATACTTTCAATATATTTAGTACGATTTGTTGTTACTCTATTCTCGATAGGATTTTTATCATTTATCACAACTCTATCTATAGGTTCAACAATTAAATGCTGTAAAGCTTTAAAACTTTTTTCACCTTTAATCCAGCAATATCTATCTGTTGGATTAGAATCTTTATCTCGTAATTTTCCGAATGGGTAGTCTAGTTGATGCGCGTCACTACCTTTAATACAAGCAATGTTTTTCCCAACATCGGTAACGCATCTATCACTTATAAAATAAGAAATCTGTCTGTTGTTTCCTGAGCCTAATATGTGAGCAGTATTAATAATCCCCAATTTAAAAAATCCATCATTGATTGGATCAATAGCGTCAATTCCACCGTATTCATCATAGGGAACCCAAACTAAAAACTTATTTTTTAAAATAGATGAGTTTAATTTTTTAACAGTATCGAAATAATCGAAAGATATTTTACCTAAATCCTCGACGGTAGTAACATGTCCTAATTTTGATTCATTTCCACCATCAAATTTACATTCTAAACTATTCAATTCTACTTCTAAACTATTGATATCACTATTATTATCAAAAATTATATGAAAATTGATACTGACTCCACCTTCAGTAGCTGTCGAATTTTTGTGATTAATTTTATTATTCATTCTAAACTCCACAACTGGAAAAAGAATTTTCCCTTCAACTCCTCCCAAACTCATAATTTTCTTATATCCTTGTACAGAACAATAATCATTAATTCCTATTACATCAGCTTGGGAAGCTTTCAAATTATCAATTAAAGTTGGATAATCAGAATCTGATGCAAATCCTGAAGCTGGCGTATGCACATGTAAATCCCAAATATTCCATTCAGACCCTTTATTTATCATGGTGGAAAGTTTTTATAGTTTTAGTTTTTTAATTTGTTTTCATTAAGCAATTTGAATCAAAGATTTAATTCTCTTTCAATCATGAATGTATTTGATGATTTTCTTGTAAAAAAAGCTCAACTATTGTAGTTGAGCCTTTCCTATGAAAAAGTAATTATCCCGAATTACTAATATTTTATTTATTGATAAGCTTCTCCAGCCTATCCATCATTTCGTCTTTCTCTTTCAGCATTCTTTCATACAAAGCAATTTTTTCTTCGTGTAGCTGAACTAACTTTTCAATAGGATGAAAAGTTGGATTATGATTGATACCATTCAAAATTGAACCATTGTCAAAAGTGTTTGCAATAATATTAACAGCTTGTTCTTCATCGAAATTTTGAAAAGCCTCTACAGGAATTTTAAGAGCTGTAGAAATTGCTTTCAATAGTTCATCTTCGATAATATCTTTCTGCTCCAGCATAGAAATTTTCTTTTGATTCCATTCCTCTCCCAAGTCAAATGCTAAAGCCTCCTGCTTGATGCCAAGCATTTCTCTAAAGCGTTTCACATTTCTTCCTTGATGTATTTTCTGTTCCATAGCGGTTATCAAAATTTTAAAGGCTTAAAGATAAAGCCATTTCTGTTAATTCGTCTGAATTGTAAAGTTAAAAAATTATCCTGTAAAATATCCCTTCCGTCGGATATTTTATTCCTGAAAAGGATAGATTATTCACACTGAAGACCAGAATTTAGTTCTCGATTTTAAATTATAATATTATGAAAAAGATAAAAATATCGATGGAAACTAATTTCTGGGCGACATACGAAATTGAAGATCCTTTTGAGCTAATTAACGCTTTTTTTAACTACTGTACTGTAGACAGCTATAAAAATACACTCAATGAGGTTATGCTGTTTGTCTACAAAGCTGAGGTCTGTAACAAAGAACGTCCGGGAGACATCTTCGATTTTCATACTGCTGTCAGATCATTTATAAGGGGAGCTTATCTGCTAACATTCAAAGCTAAAAGATGGAAGGTAAAAGAAGTTCCCGAAGAATGGCAGATCATAAGTCAGGCATCTTTAAATAAAGAAGAATATCAAAATCCATTTCTTGTATTCGAGAAAGCATTCAAATGCAAAACGTTGGACGAATATGAGTTTTTCTTGAATGAAATTGTTCACGTGTCACTTTCACCTTACAGGGAAGAATTTGATTATGACCTTATCACTCCACATATTTACCTTGTTAAAATGCTGGATGCAGCGCAGGTAATGAGTGAAAGAGGTGTCATAAAGATCAAAGATAACGTGAAGGATAATTCTGACTAATATATCCCTTTCCAGAATAGAATATCCTTCACTCATTCGTCAACTTTACTAAAGCAAAATTATTGAAATGAAAAAGAACACACCCTTTAGTAAAGAGAAACAGCTTGTACAAACAAGAGAGCAAGCTGAGATCGCATTAAGTATTCTGGTTCAGAATTCTCAAGGAGTAGATCTTGAATTAGGTATATTTTGCCTGCGTGACCAACTGAATAATCCCAGGCTTACAGAATTGCTTGATAGTTATCCGGATTTGATTCAAGAATACGAATTGGACAAATTGCTATCAGGAAAGATTGAGATCAAAGATGCAAGCAGGCGGGATGTCAAGACGGCAGGACTGTTGTCCTGCATATTATTACTCATTCATTTTTATTTTGACAATGATAAGGGTAATTTGAGTAAATGCAAGGTCGATGATGTGACTCAATTTGATAGCATAAATTATATAATGAATGCAATCACTTCCGAGGAAAGTATTAATGAGCTATTCCTACTAATATTATCAATAGTAGGAATTGATTACTTTAAGAAATATCAAGAAAATATGAAAGACCCTGATTTTGTTTTGAAACAGACTTTGGGATTTGACAGCGATCCCGAAATGGGTGTACATATCGATATGATGGTATGGTTTGCCTTGGTTCGCCTATTTATTGAGGCTATCTTTATATACTACGATAGTGATTATGAAACTAAAAACGATCAACTATGAAAACGCCAAATAAATCTCCGTTTTCAGTTCTCGCCAACGAGTTCTTGGAAAATACATTGAATCAGCTTATACACGACTATTCAATTGTTCAGATATTCTACAAGCAGGAAAAGAGCTCAACGAAATCACACCTACTGATCTCCGTTTCTAAAAATGCAGATGCTATAAAATTACAGTCAAAAAAATGGGTTGCCGAAGTCAGAGAACAATATCAGGTCTATATTTACTTCATTGATTATTCAAGACTCGAATACCAATTTTCTAAAGGTCACCCATTCATAGAATACCATTGTCATCAGTCATCAATAATCTATCAGAAAGAAGATTCACGTTCTTCACTTTTAATCAATAGAAACTGGAAAAAATATCACAAAAAGTTCAATCGGTACGAAGATACTTTTCACCACGACCACGAGATCCATCAGTTGCAGGTCGAAAGGCTGATCGCTGAGAATTCCTATAACAGTGCCTTTACTTCTTACGAAGAACTGATCAAATATGACCTAGAATATCTAGAGGAATTGTATACCGGAAATAGGACAAGTGACATCGATCTCAATCAAAGGATAAATAATTTGTTGATTTATATTCCGGAACTCAAGCAATTTTTTGTGAAAAAGAATCAACACGAATATTTTGTAACTGAACTTTTTGACGAAGCAAAAAAGGCGATTGAGGAAGATGAGATTATTTATAACAACGAAATGTTTGAATCATTACGCATCATTGAGGATTCGTTATTTACTTACATCGAAGCTCGGTTTTATGAATTGAAACATCTGATTAAAAAGCAATATGAAGAAATTTATAAGGTCGACCAAGATGTGTTTCCAATGGAAGAATATCCGAAAGATGAAATACTTGAAAGAGCTATTGACAGAATCCTGACTTTTGTAGAATTGGAACAGATCTATTTCTTTCATCAAACAACTTATGGAGAAGTAAAAACCTACTATCTGCTTTTGATCGGTCTGAATGTGAATAATGAAAAAATAAAATCCATCACTCATTCTTTGACAAGTATATTTGGAAATAAATATAGATTTTTATTGGTCGGTCACGATCGCTACTGGATTCAAAAGAATCTTTATCAATACCAGAGCTTCTTTGTTTTCATTATGCAAGCCAAACATTTGGTCTATGTCTCAGATCAATATCATCCCGAACCGCATTGGCAGATGCCTCATCATCCACAGCACAATGACTTGCATTTCCATTACAAGAGCACATTAGAAAGTTCATTGCAGTTTTATAAATTGATTGACGGAAAAGAAGAAAATTATCAAGGTGTAGATAATCTCTTCGCATTATTTCTCTTGTCCTTCTGCAGAACTTACATATATGCAAAAGCATTTTATCTGCCTAATTATATGACCAGTGAAGCCCTTTGGCAATTATGTATCTATGCTGATCAGGATATACATAAGTACAACTATCTTTTCGCGCAATTCTCATCCAACATATTTTCCTTTACTGATTATAATATGAGCGTACATCACAGTATAGCAAAGGTTAACACTGAGAAAGCAGATCAGATGAAAATGATTGTAGACAATTTGATGGAGGTACTTAAAGAAGTTGTGATAGATGGTAAATTATTATTGAATTTTGAGATAAATTCTCTCTGTGAAAAAAATGCTGATTAAACACTTAACAGAAGAATGACTCTAATCAAATGCGTAGTTTATTTACATTAAGACTTTTGATGCCTAAGAGTGCATCAAGGTACTTACCATTAATAAAATGGAATTTCTCTGAATTATATTTAGGGAAATTCTGCATTTATGTCTCAGACAAAAGAAATAAAAAAAATACCAATTGAGGAAGTAATTGAATATTTCCGATTAGAAGGTATGGAATTGACAAAAGAGGAAGCTGAACAAATAATGGAATTTTTGTATAATCTTACTTTAATGGTCATCAAAAAGTATTTCGATACTGATCAGAAATGATACTCATTAATAGAATATCGACTGCTGATAGATCTGACATTCTATTATTCTACCATACTTCAATATTACTCAACAGAATTAAATTTTAAAATTATGAAAACAGCAGATCTATATATACGTGTATCGACAGATGAACAAGCGGATAAAGGTTATTCCCAAAGAGACCAGGAAGAACGTTTAAGACGTTTCTGTTCACAGAATAATTTTACTGTAGGTAATGTTATTTATGAAGATCATTCTGCAAAATCTTTTAACCGTCCCGAATGGAAGAAGCTTTTGACTGAACTTAAGAAGAGAGGTTCTAAAACCAATGTCATATTGTTTACAAAATGGGATCGGTTTAGCAGAAACGCAGGCGATGCCTATCAGATGATAAGCATCCTCTCAAAATTGGGTGTAGAATTACAAGCCGTTGAACAACCGCTTGATCTTTCCATCCCAGAAAACAAAATGATGTTAGCGATATATTTGGCTGCGCCTGAGGTTGAAAATGACAGAAGAGCACTCAATGTTTTTTATGGGATGAGAAGAGCTGTTAAAGAAGGTCGTGTTATGGGCAAAGCTCCATTTGGATATGCAAATAAGATTACAGAGAATGGTAAAAAGTATATTGCAATCAAAGAACCAGAAGCAACAAAAATGAAGTGGGCATTTAATGAGTTGTCAAAAGGAATTTATGCAAGCAACTCTATAAGAACTAAAATAAATGAGTCTTTGAGGAAAAGTGTTAGTAGGACATCTTTTCATATAGCTATTCGTAATCCCATTTATTGCGGTAAAGTGTTTGTTCCAAAGCATAAAGATGAGGAAGCCTGTTTTGTAGAAGGTCAACATGAACCGTTGATCAGTGAGGAACTTTTTGACAAGGTACAAGAAATATTAGATGGTAAGAAACGACCCCAAAGACCGAACACAAAAATCACTGTTCAGGAAAACTTTCCTCTTCGAGGTTTTCTAACGTGCCCTAACTGTGGTAAGACAATTACTGCCAGTGCTTCGAGAGGTCGAAATAATAGATACTATTATTACCATTGTAATTCTACCTGCGGGTTCAGAGAAAGAGCAGAACTTGTCAATAAAGCTTTTGAAGATGGATTGATGGCATTCGAAATGAATACACCAGTTAAAAAATATCTAAAAATGCTTTTGACGGAGAATTATCAGAATTTCATAAACGATCCATTAAAGGAGAAAAAGAAAATATCTGACGAAATTGACTCACTCAATAACAAACTATCTTTTGCCCGAAATAAGTTTCTGTCAGAGATAATTGATGATGATGAATATCTGGAAATTAAAAGGGAATGCAAAGAACGGATTTCAAAATTGGAAGAAGAATTAAATAAAAATTCAGTTCCTCAAATTAGCAATATAGAAAAACTGCTCGAACAAGCCTTAGAGACACTTCAAAATATCGGAAAACACTACCAAAAAGGGGGCATTGAGACAAAGCGGGCAATAATTGGTTCGATATTTCCTGAAAAATTGGAATTTGACGGAAAACATTATCGAACCGCACGAATTAACTCCATAGCACACCATATCTTTCAGATTAATAATGAGTTAGAAGGTGTAAAAAAAAAGAGAAACGATCAAAATGATCATTTCTCCTTGATTGTAGAGAAGATGGGATTCGAACCCACGATACAGTTACCCGTATACCACCTTTCCAGGGTGGCTCCTTCAACCACTCGGACACCTCTCTATGTTTGAAGACTGCAAAAATAGGCTATTTTATTGAATCTACAAATTCTTAATTTAAAATTACTCGCTTATTTCTCCACAGATATTTCTTGCAAAATTATCGGCAAAACTTCCATGATAATTAGGATTGTCAATAAGGTGCATTGCTTTAGTAATCGCAGATTCTGCAGTCATATCTCTTCCGCTGATTGCTCCGATTCTTGAGAAAATATTAGAGTTTTCGTATTTTCCAAACGATATTCCACCGGAAATACACTGACTTACCACTACGATTTCAGTTCCGTTATTTCTGATTTGCTGTAAAGTTTCAAGTGTTTTTTCGCTGCTGAAAATCGTTCCCGACCCGAAAACCTGCAAGATCAACACTTTCATTTTCGGAATTTCTTTAAAATGATTCAGTTTCATGCCCGGAAAAATTCTCCAGAACAAAACATCTTCAGAAATATGTTCATCTACATGAAATTCAATTCTGCCATCACAACGGAAAAGATTATCCTTGTCAATTTTTAAATGAACTCCAGATTGCCCTAAAATAGGATAGTTCGGACTTGCATAGGCATCAAAATACTCTGCAGAATATTTCAAAGTACGGTTTCCTCTCAATAATTTATATTCAAAATAAATCGCAACTTCCTGTATCACGGCATCATTCTGTTCATAAAGACTTGCATAATAAAGGCTCGTCAGAAGATTTTCTTTGGCGTCAGTTCTCAAATCTCCAATGGGAAGTTGTGAACCGGTTAAAATAACGGGCTTTGTCAAACCTTTCAACATAAAACTCAATGCAGAAGCAGTATAAGACATCGTATCTGTCCCGTGAAGAATCAGGAAGCCGTCATATTTCTTATAATTGTCGAATATTAAACTGGCGATCATTCTCCATTCCTCAGGTCCCATATCGGAAGAATCGAGAGGTTTTTCAAAAGGATGTACGAAAACTTCACATTCCATGAGTTTCATTTCGGGCATTTTCTCAAAAATATTTCCGAAATCAAAGGCACGGAGACTTCCGGTTTCGTAGTCTTTTTCCATACCAATCGTTCCGCCGGTATAAATCAGAAGGACTTTTCGCTTCATTTTTTTATTTAAATTAAAGATTTTGAGTTTCTTTTCAGGTTCAGAATTTCAAAATTACGTTAATTTGCAAAGATTTGAAAGAAGATGAAAGATTTAGAGAAAACTTACGAGTATTTACAACAATTTTTAACTGAAGAAAGATTAAAGAAAATTGAGCATTTTGCTCCTGAAAGTTCAGATTTTGTACTTCCAGTGGTTGAAGATGTTTATCAGTTTAGAAATGCAGCGGCAATTGTAAGGTCTGTAGAAGCGTGTGGTTTTCATAAAGTGGTTGCTTTGCAGGAAGAGCATAGTTTTGAGCCGAATTTAAAAGTTACAAAAGGCGCAGATACTTGGGTGGAAGTAGAAAGACTTCCCAGAAATATGGAATCTTTTCAGAATATTAAAGACAGAGGGTACAAAATGGTAGCAGTTTCTTTAGAAAAAAATGCAAAATTTTTACCTGATTATGAAATTACCGAGCCGATTGCTCTTGTTTTCGGAACCGAAATGGAAGGTGTTTCTCAAGAGGTTTTAGATTTTGCAGATGAAACCTTGGCAATTCCGATGTATGGTTTTACCAGAAGTTTTAATGTTTCGGTTGCGGCTTCAATCTGTATGTATGAATTAAAGCAAAAACTGATAAAATCTAATATTGATTATAAGCTGAATGAAGAAAAACTGCTACGAATGAAAATTCGTTGGGCAGTGAATTCTATGCGAAGTGGGCCGCAGATTTTTGAAAAGTATTTAAGAGATAATAATTTCAACTTTTAAAAGTTATTATTAAAATTTTAAATCATCATGACGAGATTATTTTCTGTTTTATTTTTCCTTTTCTATGGCTGTATGTTTTCTCAATTGAAGTTTGATACACTCTCTCCCAAAAGATTAAAAACTACAGTTACTCCTGCAATATTGGTGGGTTATCATTATGCTGGTGACGCAAAAGATAATACAAAAACATTCATAGCGTCGCAAATGCATATCATTGAGGTTGTTTTTGCTAAAATAATTGAGTATGGCGGAAATCACGGTGCGGCAAAAGTATATTATGCGGGAAGTGATTTTATATTTAATAATCGGTATGACTTTTTTATGGCTCCTAAAATAGGGGTGGCTTCCAGCGCAGGAATAGCTTTAGGTGCGGAAGTACAATTTCAGACCAACTTTG
Source organism: Chryseobacterium balustinum (assembly GCF_900168205.1). GTDB lineage: Bacteria > Bacteroidota > Bacteroidia > Flavobacteriales > Weeksellaceae > Chryseobacterium > Chryseobacterium balustinum. The sequence continues at coordinate 266,275 of NZ_FUZE01000002.1, read as the reverse complement.
AGAAAGTGATTCCACGAGTGATGCCGTACTTGGGATTTGGTGGCGGTGGCGGAAAACTGACTGTTGGATATAATTTTAGATTACTGAAAGCTGAAAATTTTCCGATCAATACTCTTCAGATAGGAATTACCTGGCCTATAAAAAGGTTTAAAGAGAAAACTATTTAATCATTTTATTATAATTCCACGCAGCAACAAAAACTCCCGCAGTTTCCGTTCTCAATCTTTGATTTCCTAATGAAACTGCTTTAATTCCTTTTTCAGCTAAAAATAGAATTTCCTTATCCGAAAAGTCGCCTTCAGGACCAATTAGAAAAGTGTAATTTTCTAATGCTGGAATTTCATTTAAAGCTATTCTTTCTAAATTTTCGTTACAGTGCGCTACAAAAGTGGTTTCCGAATCAATATTTTTAAGAAAATCCTGAATTTTAATTAAATCATTAATAACCGGAAAATGAAATCTCAAACTTTGCTTTGATGCTGCAATTGCCTGCTTTCTGATTTTATCAATATTCAGATTTTTACGTTCAGTTTTTTCGGTTTGAAGAATTGTAATTTCAGAAATTCCCATTTCTACTGCTTTTTCTACGAAAAATTCGATACGGTCGATATTTTTGGTTGGAGCAATAGCAATATGAAGTTTTGGATTAAAAGCGGGTGTTTCAGTTTTAATTTCAGCAACTTCAATTCCTGCTTTTTTACCTTCAATAATTAATGTTCCGGAAGCAAGATTTCCCTTTCCGTCAGTCACATGAATTTCTTCGCCATCTTTCATGCGAAGAACTTTTACGATGTGCTGTTGTTCTTCGTCGTTGATGATTGCTTTTCCGTGATTGATTTCTCCAAAAAAAAGTTTCATAGAAAAAGGTTATTATTTTTTAAAACGTAATCTCATTTTCACTTATAAATGCCACTCCGGTTTTTATCGTGGTATAAATGTCACCATCGCAATCTCTGTAAGAACACATATAGATTTCCTCAATCCAAACATTATTCATGAAAATCATATTCAGATATTCGTTTTTTCTTAAATTATTTTTGATCGATAAATAATCTCCTTCTTTTGGTTCGTAAGGAAAGCTGAAGACGTTCTCTGAATTTATTTTTTCTAAAACCTCTTCCTTTACATTTTGAATATATCCAATTTCCGAACTCGCCATTAAATAATCTTCGTCTTCAGACTCTTGTGTTGCTTCATTTTTCCCGGTAATGGTTTCTAAAACCCAATAATATTTTGAGTTCTTTTTAGATTGTGTTCCCAGTACTTTTTCTTCTAATAATACTTTCATCTGTAGATGTTTATTGTTTAAGTTTTTATTTCAAAGTTTTCTTTAAAATAAAATTGAATTAATTGTGATTTATAAATCGTATTTCGAGGTTGCTGTCGTTCTTAAATCTGTAAACTCACCGCGTTCAAATTTCAATTGCGCAACCATAGCAATCATTGCCGCATTATCGGTGGTATATTCAAATTTCGGGATATAAATATTCCATCCTAATTTTTCGTGATTGTCCTGCATTACTTTTCTCAATGCTGAATTGGCAGAAACTCCACCCGCAATGGCAACTTCTTTTATGTTTAAATCTTTCGCTGCTTTCTCTAATTTATTCATTAAAATTTCAATGATACACTTTTGTACCGAAGCACAAAGATCATTCATGTTTTCTTTAATGAAATCAGGATTTTTCTTTACTTCTTTCTGAATAAAATATAAAACCGAGGTTTTAATTCCACTAAAAGAGTAATCGTAATTTTCAAGTCTTGGCTTATTAAATTTAAAAGCATCAGGATTTCCTTCTTTGGCTAATCTATCGATGATTGGACCGGCTGGATAATCAAGATCAAAAATTTTCCCGATTTTATCAAAAGCTTCACCGGCAGCATCATCAATCGTTTTTCCGATAATTTCCATGTCAAAATAATCTTTTACCAAGACAATCATCGTATGTCCACCGCTTACGGTAAGACACAAAAATGGGAATTTTGGCGGCACAGGATTTGCATCGTCAATGAAATGCGCTAAAATATGCGCCTGAAGGTGATTTACTTCTATTAAAGGAACATCTAAACTCATAGCGAGCGACTTAGCAAAAGAGGTTCCTACAAGCAGAGAGCCCAAAAGTCCGGGACCTCTCGTAAAGCCTATGGCAGAAATTGCATTTTGTTGTATATTTGCTTTGAGTATAGATTTTTCAACAACAGGAATAATATTCTGCTGATGGGCACGAGAAGCCAGCTCTGGAACAACACCACCATATTCTTTGTGGATTTCCTGATTGGCTGCAATGTTTGAAAGAATAGAATTCCCTTTGATAATAGCTGCTGAAGTGTCATCGCAAGATGATTCGATACCTAAAATTATAGAGTCGCTCATAATAATGGCAAAGTTAGAGAATAATAACGAAAATGAGAACAAAAAATCGGTAGCTGAAAACCTGGGAGATCAGGTACAAAAGACCGTAGAAAATGTTCAGGAGACTGTGAAGGAAGCTTCTGAACTGGCTTCAGACGCTATAAATCACCCGATAGACACTGCGCAAGAGTTTGGAAAACAGGCTGCAAAAGATGTGGTGAGCTATTCTTGGTGGGCGAAGCTATTGCTTTTTCTTTTCTGGACTCTTCTTTCAATCGTAGTTCTTGTTTTCATCGCAATTAATTTACCAGTTACCAAAAGATGGGCTGCAGATCAGGCTTTACAGATTGTCAATAGAGATTTTAAAGCTAAAATGTCTACCGAAAGTGTAGAGGTTGATTTCTTTGGAGATGTTACCATTAAAGGTTTAAGAATAAAAGATTATAAAAATGTAGACTTTATTAAAGCAAGAGAGTTTAAAGCCAATTCTGACTGGTTTTCTTTAGCAACTAATATCGGTAAAAATAATTCCCTAAGTTTTAATGGTTTGACATTGAATGATGCAGACATCAAAGTGATTACTTATAAAGGCGACAGTATTTCAAACTTCATCCGTTTTACACAACTTTTTGACAGTGGTAAAAAGAAAGATCCTACAAAACCACCTTTTCAGCTGAATGCACGTTTAGAAATTTTAAATTCTAAGGTTTCTATTGTTAATCAAAACTCTCCGGGAGAACCAGGAAAATGGTTAACTGCAACCAATGTGAATCTGATTGCTCCAAAAGTTAAAGTCAATGGCGCTGATATCAATGCACGGATTGACAATTTTACTTTCATCACTAAAAGATGGGGGAAATCTCATTTTGTAGAAACTTTTTCTACCGATTTTTCAATGACCGAAGATTTTCTTTCTTTGGGAGATCTTACTTTAAATACAGATCATTCACTTCTTCAGGGAGATATTAAATTTAATTTAAATAAAGGTTCGTGGGCAGATTTTACCAATAAAGTAAAATGGGACATGAATATGAAATTGGGAAGCCAGATAAGTGGTTACGATATCTCTTATTTTGTGACCAATTGGGATAATTTCATACCCTTTAATGCAAGCGGTAAAATGACAGGTCCATTAAATCATTTTACTTTAGAAAACTTTCTGATCAGAAATCCTTCGGTAAATATTGCTACAAAAAAACTGAAAGCCAATCATTTGCTAAAAGGCGATTTCACGATAGAAACCGAAAATCTTTCGGCAGATTTTACATATAAAGATTTGAAAGCTATGATGCCGACTTTCGTTTCCTCAAAGATGAAAAACTTTGCGGATGATTTCGGTAAACTAAAATATAACGGAACTGCGAAAGTAACTCCGAAGCAAGTTTATGTTTCTTCAGGAAATCTGATGACAGGAATCGGGCAGGCAAAAATCTCCAACTTCTCTTTAACAGATTACAGTACAACGTTGCCTAAATATAAAGGATACGCCGAAGTTAATGACTTAAATACTTCTGTCATTACCAAAAGCAAAGCAGTTGGGCTGATTTCCGGTAAATTTAATCTAGACGGGCAAAGTTTTGATGTCAACACAATGCGTTTGAGTACAAAATCTCAGATCTCAAGTATTGAAATCATGAATAAAGAGATCAATAATGTGGTTTTGGATGGTCTTTTAGATCATAAAAAATACAACGGATTGATTACGGTAAATGACGAGCAGGCAAAAGCGACCGTAAAAGGTTTGATAGACTTCAGCACTGCAAAAATTTCTGCAAACGTAGATGCTGATGTTGCCTATTTAAATATGAATTATTTTACAGATAAGGCCGGAAGTCAGATTGTAAGTGGTAGAGTAAATGGTAAAATGGCAATGTCTACGCTGAATGATTTGAATTTGGATGTAGAGGCTTTTGATGTGAATTTTGCAACAGCAGATCAGAAATATCATATTCCGAATGCTAAGCTGAAAACCTTTGTAGAAGGTGGAGAACGTTCTATTTTGGTTGATGCACCGGGTGCAGTAAACGGAAAAATTTCAGGAAAATATAATCTTGCCGATTTAGCAGGAATGGTTGAAAATGGTTTAGGGAAAATTCTGGTTGGTCCTGAACCGAGAAAATTATATCGTGGACAAACTTTCGCCATGAATTTTGATGTTGAACAAGGTTTGGTTGCTTATTTTATGCCGGATCTGAAACTTCCTCAAGGTGCAAAAGTGGAAGGAGAATACGATGGGAATTCAAATAATTTGATTTTAAATCTTGATGCGGCTTCTCTGAAATATATCATGACAAAAAAGGAGGAGATTACCGAAGCGGATCGCGCTTTGGCAGAAGCAAATCCTGATTATAAAGTTGATGACAGAATAGCGGTTACACGAGACAGTGCGATGGTTGACAGTATAATGGTAAGAATTAATACAGCCAATACCGAACAGCAGCTTTATGCCAAAATAAGCAGATTGGAATACAATAAAAATATTCTGAAGGACGTAATACTTACCGGTAAAAATGATAATAATTCTGTTTTAAGGATTGCAACGAACTTTAAGCATGGAAATCCGGAAGATGAATTGAATAATACCCTGAAAGATTATGCAATTAATTTTAACCAGTCAACAAATCCTGCGGGAGATTATGTTTTCAGGTTTGAACCTACTGAAGTCAATTTAAATAACGTAAAATGGTCAATCGATACTAGTCAGGAACTCGATCACAATATTAGTTACCGTAGAAAAACGTCTGATTTTGAAATACATAATTTAAAAATTTATTCAGACGATAGTTCATTACTCATCAATGAATCTATATTTAAATCTATTAAAGATTTTTATGTGGATGCGGAGGTTCAGAACTTTGCCATAGAAAAACTTTTAGAAATGCAGTCGGGCGGAAATCCGATGGATATTAAAGGTCTGGCCAATGGTAATGTGAAAATCAAGATGGATAAAAGCACATTACAACCTTTAGTTGATCTTACTGTTGATAATATCATGATGAATGGTAATGATATGGGTGATGTGACGATTTCTGCAGTCAACGGCTTTTCTCTGAATGTTTATGATGTTGATGTAAGAGTAGCTTCAGCGGGAGTAATTGGGAATAATAACCTGCATCTTACCGGTACAGTTAATAACAATACGCCATCGCCAACAATAGATTTAACCACAGAATTAAGAGATTTTGATTTGGCTTTTACCCAACAATTTGTACAAACTATTTTTGGAAATTTAAGAGGGAAAGCAACCGGAGATTTAAAAATAAATGGTACTCTGAAAAATCTTGATTACAGTGGAGATATTGCTTTAAAAGAATTTGGGTTAAAACTTTTATTTACCGGTGTAGATTATTCATTTGATGATACAGTCATTCCGCTTTCTAAAGGTTTGGCAATTTTAAATAATATTGGCGTTCATGATGGAAGGAATAATTCTCAAGGAACTATTTCAGGGGCGATACAGTTTGAAACTTTATCTTCAATGGGAGTCAATCTCGTGATGAGAGCCGATAATTTATTAATGTTGAATACCACTCAGAAAGATTACGATCTATTTTGGGGAAGAGTATACGGACAAGGCGATTTATATGTCGATGGACCAGTGTCTTCTTTAAATCTTACTACTCCAAATATGAAGGCTTTAAATGGTAGTACATTTACTTTTAACTCAAGTTCTACTTCCAATGTTGAAGAATTTAAAATGCTGAGGTTTTTAAAGGAAGGAAAAGATGGTTTGGTCACTTTAGATGAGAAAAAGAAAACCGGAGCCAATATGAACATTGATTTTAGTTTGGATGTTGATAAAGGAACTACAGTAAATGTTTTAGTTGGCGATGATGTAGGAAATATTACGGTAAAAGGATTGGCAAATAACCTGAGATTCCAAATGAGCAGACAGGGGAATATTGCCATGAACGGATCGTATATGGTAGATAATGGAACTTTCGTCTCTAAAGCAATTCTTAACAGGACTTTCCAGATTCAAAAAAATAGCAGCATCAGATGGGATGGTGATGCAATGAAGCCTTCGTTGGATATTTCTGCTAATTATGTAAGGATGGTTTCTAATGCGGGAGATTATCTTAATATGGGGCAGTTGCAACCTATTAGTATTCTTCTTCAAACCCATATTACGAATACGCTTACGGACCCAAAAATTGCATTGAATGTTACTGCCCTCGATGTTTCAAGTCAGGTAAAGGAGACTTTGGCAGCCAAAATTAATCAAACAGAAGGTGAAAATGTTTTGCAATTTAGCTCGATACTTTTGCTTAATATGTTTAATGTATCCAACTCGGGTGGGCTTCTATTCAATGCCGCCGATGTAGCAGAATCTTCTGGATATAATTTGATTTTGAAACAGCTTGGCTCGGTTTTGAATACCATGAGTAACGAATTTCAAATTGATTTGAATTATGTAAAAGGAAACGATCAGTTTTCTAATACCGGAGACCGAGCGAATGCAGGGGTTAGTTTTGACTTATCACCACGAATTACGGTAAAAACCGGCTTGGGAATTCCTCTTTCTAAAACAGAAAGTACGAGCAACAATTATCTTTCCGGTGAAGGGTCTGTAGAATATGATATTTCTAAGAAAAACGATGGTACATTGGTCTTGAGAGGTTATTCTAAACCAACCAATATCGGAATGGGTGTAGGAACTGTAGGAACGAACGGCTCTGCAAATCAGGCTTATGGTGGAGGTATCGTTTGGAGTAAAAGCTTCAATTCTTTATTCAAAAAGAAGAAAAAAGACAAAAAGTCAGCTACTGACAAAGTTGAAATAAAAACAGATTCTGTAAAATCAGATGGCAAAAAGCCGTAAATTTTTAATGATTTTTATCATATGTGTTAATTATTGTTAATGTTTGATATAATTTTTTTAGTTTAATTATTTTTTTTAATTTTGTAAAAAATTGATCGATTTTTTAAGAAAAATATAATTTCACTAATATGAACTATCAACTGGACGAAATAGACAAGAAAATTCTTGATTTCTTAGTAGAAAACACAAGAATGCCTTTTACAGAAATTGCTAAGCAGATGGATGTTTCTGCGGGTACAATTCACGTAAGAGTGAAGAAAATGGAAGATGCAGGTATTATTTTAGGATCATCTCTTAATCTTGATTATGGTAAACTAGATTACCATTTCACAGCTTTTATCGGAATTCTTTTAACAAAATCAAACCGTACGCAAGAGGTTTTGAAAGAGTTGGGGACAATTCCAAACGTTATCGAAGCAAGTGTTATCTCTGGGAAATACAACATTTTCTGCAAGGTAAGAGCTAAAAATACAAACGACGCAAAAAGAATCATTTATCAGATTGACGACATTCAGGACGTAATGAGAACTGAAAGTATGATCTCTATGGAAGAATTCTTAAGCGATAAAAACAGATTGATCAACGCAATCTCAATTTAATCGAATTTTAGACGATATAAATACCAAAGAACTTATGAAGTGATTCATAAGTTCTTTATTTTTGCAGTATGGAAAAGGAATATAAAGAATATAGCTATTTTGATGTAGATCCGAAGAAAGGATGGGGTTTTATTTTAGCTTTGGCTTCTCTGCTTTTGTTTACAATTATGGGCATGGGAATAGATATTGATGAGTTTCTTCAGCACGAGTATCTCAATATACCAAGATGGTATTTCTACGTGATTTTCACGATCGATGCATTCATGATACTAAGTTTGGTTCTGATGTTTTTCTACAAAAAAATAGGGATGTTTGCTTTTCCGATATTATTGGTTTTTCATTTCCTGATGCATAATTATTATCTATCAACTTTTTTATACACCGATGTTACCAACCTTTTTCTTTTTACAGGTTTTGGAATGTTGGCAATTATCCCAAAGTGGAAATTTTTCAGATAGTTTATTAAAGATATTTTTAGAAATAAAAGCTGACTATAGTCGGCTTTTTTTAATGTAACCTTATCCGAAATTTATCAAAGAAACATAATAAGCTTGCTCCATAGGAGCAAAATATGTGTAGCAATATATAGAATAGATTACATAAAATGCGCTCCGTAGGAGCGCTATCTTCCAAATAATAAAAACAAAAAAAGCATCCAAATTTTGGATGCTTTTCTTTATTTCAAATGAAATATTATTACGCTAAAATTCTTTTCACCGCCTCTTTTACAGCAGCAGCGTCAATTTTATATTTTTTCATTAATTCAGCTGGCGTAGCAGATTCTCCGAAAGTATCGTTTACCGCCACGAATTCTTGTCTTGTAGGTCTTTTTCTTGCTAACATTCCCGCCACTGATTCTCCTAAACCACCTAAATAGTTATGTTCTTCGGCAGTTACAATTTTACCTGTTTTTTCAACAGATTTTAAGATGATTTCTTCGTCTAAAGGTTTAATCGTGTGAATATTGATTACCTCACAAGAAATACCTTCTTTTTCAAGCTCATCTGCAGCAACTAAAGATTCCCAAACTAAGTGACCTGTTGCAACAATTGTTACATCAGTTCCTTCCTGCAAAAGAATTCCTTTTCCAATTTCGAAAGGCATATCTTCCGGAATGAAAACAGGAACTGTTGGTCTACCAAATCTTAAATATACAGGTCCTTTGTGATCTGCAATTGCTAATGTTGCAGCTTTTGTCTGGTTGTAATCACAAGGATTAATTACCGTCATTCCAGGAAGCATTTTCATCATACCGATGTCTTCCAAAACCTGGTGCGTTGCTCCGTCTTCTCCTAAAGTAAGACCTGCGTGAGAAGCACAAATTTTTACATTTTTATCTGAATATGCAATTGACTGACGAATCTGGTCATACACTCTTGATGTAGAGAAGTTAGCGAAAGTTCCGGTAAAAGGAATTTTTCCAGTGATGCTTAAACCTGCAGCAAGACCCATCATATTTGCTTCTGCGATACCCACCTGGTAAAATCTTTCAGGAGCTTTTTCGATGAATTTTTCCATTTTCAAAGAACCGATAAGGTCTGCACACAATGCAACAACATTTGGGTTTTTATCAGCCAATTCAGCTAAACCAGCCCCAAAACCTGAACGTGTATCTTTTTTTTCTGTATATGTATATTTCATTTTTATTTCTAATTATTAAAGATTACTTATTATCAATTACTTATTACTAATAATTAATAATCAGCTGGAGCTTCTAAGTACAATTGTTTGAAAGCGGTATCCAATTGCTCATCATTTGGAGCTTTTCCATGCCAAGCGTGAGTTCCCATCATGAAATCAACTCCATTACCCATTTCTGTATGAAGAATAATTACCACTGGTTTTCCTTTTCCGGTTTCTGTTTTTGCTCTTTCAAGAATTCCGATTACCGCTTCAAGATCGTTACCGTTTTTCTCTTCCAAAACTGTCCATCCGAAAGATTCTAATTTTGCATGAAGATTTCCTAATGAAAGTACATTTTCTGTGCTTCCATCGATTTGCTGTCCGTTATAATCAATCGTAGAAATGATATTGTCTACTTTATTTGCCGCAGCATACATTAAAGCTTCCCAAATTTGCCCTTCCTGCAATTCTCCGTCTCCGTGAAGAGAGTAAACCAAAGAGGTATCACCATCTAATTTTTTTCCCTGTGCAACACCTAAAGCAACAGAAAGACCTTGTCCTAGAGATCCAGAAGCAATTCTTACCCCTTCCAAACCTTCGTGAGTGGTTGGGTGACCTTGCAATCTTGAATCTAATTTTCTGAAAGTTTTCAATTCGTCAACCGGGAAGAAGTCAAATCTAGCCAATGTAGAATAGAAAACCGGCGAAATATGTCCGTTTGAAAGATAGAAGTGATCTTCATTTTTACCTTCCATTGTGAAAGGAAGATTGTAGTTCATTACTTTACCATACAATGCTGTGAAGTACTCAGTACAGCCCAAACTTCCACCTGGATGCCCTGAATTTACAGCGTGAACCATTCTTAAAATGTCTCTTCTGATTTGTGTTGTAAGAGATTTCAGCTCTTCAATACTTTTACTCATATATTAGGATTTATTTGCATGCAAATTTACAATTTTTTGTCGGCTTATGGAAATGCAAAAATCCGGACGTTGAATCCGGATTTATTATGTTTTACTTTGAGTGAGTTTAAACCCCTCCACAAAGTTTTTATTATGACAAATTTCGCAGCCCGACTTGAGCGGAGCTCTTTTTGTGAAACAAAAAAGCGGGAGCGGAAGGCGGGAAAAGCTGCCCAAATTATTCTAAACCACTTTCAAATAATTCTTATTCTTCACCAACCACAATCCGATAAATGTCAGTAACCCATTTAAAATAATTAGTTCTACCCCAATTCTGTAATCAGTATAATTGGTTACCAACATATTGATAATGTAAGTTAAAACCGGCGCCAAAAGGGTAACAGTTAAGATAGAATATTTTTTAGAAATTTTAAATTTGGTGAAAATTCCGAAGGCAAAAAGCCCTAAAAGAGGTCCGTAAGTGTAACCAGCGATTTCCATGATCAAATAAACAATTGACTTATCATTCATAGCTTTGAAAACCATAATTAAAATAAAGAAAACAACGGTAAAGATTAAATGAACTTTCATTCTCAGGCGTTTTTTCTCTTTTTCGGTTTTGCTTTTGTCTTCATTAAGGTTTAAAAGGTCAACACAATATGAACTTGTCACGGCCGTTAAAGCTCCATCCGCAGAAGGGAATAAAGCGGAAATTAATCCGATAATAAAGATGACCGAAATGATCATTGGAAAATGCCCTTGAAGAGATAAAGATGGGAATAAATCGTCGCCCATTACGTTCTTGATATTTCCTGCAGAATCTTTGAACCCAAAAATATTAGAAACGACTTCTTTTCCGTCTACTATATTCGTTATTTGAAAATATTCTGCGCCATTTTGTAAAGCAAAAAGATAAAGTAGTCCACCTAAAAATAAGAATGCAAGATTTACAAAAAGCAATGTTCCTGCAAAAGTCAACATGTTTTTCTTTGAATTCTGAAGATTGTCAACCGAAATATTTTTCTGCATCATTTCCTGATCCAATCCTGTCATGGCGATGGTAATGAAAATTCCACCTAAAATAGTTTTGAGGAAAAATGTCTTGGAATTCGGATCAAAATTGATGAAATGAGTATAATTTTTCTGTTCTAAGATTGTGTAAGCTTCGCCAAAAGATAAATTTAAATTAGATAAAATATAAACAATACATGCAATTAAACTGATGATCATAAATGAAGTCTGCAATGTATCGGTAATAACAATCGTTTTTACACCACCCTCAAAAGTATATAAAAGAACCATTAATAAAAGCACCAAAGCGGTTACCCAAAACGGAACGCCTAAACCTTCCAATAAAAAGATCTGTAAAACATTGACTACCAAATATAATCTTGCGGTTGCTCCGATTGCTCTTGAAACGATAAAAAATACAGAACCGATTTTATGGGCTTCAACATTGAATCTTCTGCCTAAGTACGTGTAAATTGAAGTTAGATTCATCTTATAATAGAGTGGAAGAAGTACTGCTGCCACAATAAAATATCCGATGAAAAACCCGATTACCATCATGTAATATTCAAAACCGCCGAAAATATATTCGCTTCCGGTCATTTTACCAACCGTTCCCGGAACGGAAATAAAGGTAACTCCACTTAAGCTGGTTCCGATCATCCCGAAAGCAACGAGCCACCATTTGCTTTTTTTGTTTCCGATGAAAAAAGACTGGTTATCAGAATTTCGGCTCGTAAAATAAGAGATCACCAAAAGACCAATGAAATAAACAAAAACAAATAGCAAAAGTATAGTTCCGGAATTCATGTTTACAATTTAAATTTCAGCAAATATAGTTTTTTTTCGAATGTAGCGGATGTTGGATGTTTAATGATGAAAGTTTTGGATAAATTGTAATTTACACTAGCTAAGATTTGATTTAAAATAAAAAGATCCGTGAAGAAAAAACTTTAAAATCAATTAAAATTCTTTCTTCACGGATGGATAACTTGTAATTTTTTTTGCCACGAATGCACGAATTTTTGTTTAATGAAAAATAGTAACGATTAAATTCGTGCATTTGTGGCGATTTATTTCATTCCCATTTTTGCTTACAAAACGTCTCGTAAATCTTCATTTTTCTGGAAAGTCGCTTTTGCAAACGGACAAAGAGGAATAATCTTTTTACCATTTTCTCTTGCAAATTCTACCGCTTTTATCAGCATTTCTTTTCCTACACCTTTTCCGTTGTAAGCTTCCTCAACTTCGGTATGATCGATGATGAATCGGTCTTCACCTGCCCAAGTATAGGTCATTAATCCTGCTCTTTTTCCGTCAATCAAAGCTTCAAAGCTTCCGTGTTTTTCGTCGTTGTTTTGTTTTACTTCTATCATATTGATGAAAATTTAGTTTGAATTTCTATTTCGTTATTTAATATTTTGTGTACCGGACAAGCATCTGCAATCGTGTGAAGTCTTTTCAGCTGATCTTCGCTCAAATCTTCTCCTTCAAAACTAATGTTTCTTTTAAAAACTGCCAATTTTGTTAAAGGAAAATTTTCCAGCTCAACTTCTACATCAATTTTTTCAACGTTCCACTCTTTTCTGTCGATGTACATTCTAAGTGTGGCGGCAGTACAGCTTGCCAAAGAAGTAGCGAGGATTTCAAAAGGATTAAATCCTTTGTTTTGTCCGCCTTTGTCTATAGGTTCGTCAGTAATCAGATGATTTTCACCTGCTACAACTTCCGTGTAATATTTTGTTTTGCCTAAACTTGCTTTTACAGTTACAGCCATTATTTGTTGATTGTTTTTAGTTGATAATTGTTAGTTATTGAAAATCGGTTTAAGCAATCTGATTTTTAAAACTCTCAATTTTATTATTTAAATCGTTCAGCATTTCAGGATTGATAACACCGCTTTCCAAATCGAAATTTTCGTAAAATTTAGGTAATGAAAAAGTTTCCTTTACATCTGCCGCAAATTGTGGGAAAAACGTTTTTGCAGTATTCATTACATTTCCGCCACCATAACCTCCCGGTGAAGTACTCATCAAAAGCATCGGTTTATTTTGGAAAACTTTTACATTGATTCTCGAAGACCAGTCGAATACATTTTTGAAAGCTGCCGAATACGAACGGTTGTGCTCTGCTAAAGAACAGATAATGACATCGCATTCTTCAATTTGCTTTAAAAAGTTATGCGCTTCATCCGGAAAACCTTTCTTTTCAAGATCAACAGAAAATACAGGCATCGAAAAATCATTAAGATCAATCAAATTAATCTCGTCTTCCTGAAAGTTTTTAAGAACAAATTTTACCAGCTCTCTGTTGATGGATGTGGAAGAAGTGCTTCCTGCAAATGCTAATATTTTCATGTTTATTTATTTTTAAATTTTAAAAAGAAAATCCTGAATTATTTATTTTTTCGCTGAATCTTCTTTTACTTTTTCCAGATAATCTTCCTCCAAACTTTTAAGTCTTTTAAAATAATTTTCTTTATCCATAAACAACTTTGGGTTGTAAGGATCTCCTTCTTTTCGCTTTTTATGAAGATCAAACTGACTTGCGTGTGAAGCTACCCAAACATCGAAATTTATTTTTTTCATCGCTTCAAAAGTGTATCCATAATCTTTTTGAATGGTAGGATATTTTTTTACATCCGAGAATTTATGGTCAATAATAATCGAAGGTAAATTGGCGATCAGAACTCTATAGTTTTTATTTCCTTCTTTAGTTTCAAACAGAAAGCTGCATGATCCTTTTGTGTGACCGGGATGATGAAGCAAGGTTAATACCGTATTTCCCAATTTTATTTTAGCATTGTTTTTCAAAAGAAAATCAGGTTGCACAGGTTCGAAAGTAACGCCGTATTTTCCCATTTCGTAGTCAGATTTTCCACCACTTTTAAGTTCTGCAGCATCTTTTTCGTCAACATAAAGTTTTGCACCGGTTTCTTTTTTTATTTGAGCCATTGCTCCCATGTGATCATAATGAGCCTGCGTTAAAGTAAGAATTTTAATGTCTTTATAATTGAAACCCAGCTTTTCGATATTTTTTTTAATGGTAGAATAAGAATCCGCCAAACCTGTATTGATCAAAATATTGCCTTTATCGGTCACAATCAAATAAGATGCAAGATCGTAAGTTCCTACATAATACAGATTGCCTACAATTTTGAAAGGTTCGTAGTTTTTAGACCATTCTGCCGGATTATTTTTAGGCTCTGTTACGGTTTGCGCAGTTCCCAAAAAAGATAGGCATAGTAAAAATAAAAGTGTCAGGTTTTTCATTTATAAAAAATAGGGATATTGATTAAAAATCAAATTATTTTCTGTTTAAAATGGCTTTAGGAAGCGGAACATATTCCTGTTCGTCTCCGGGAACCAAAGGAAAAGCGTCATGATTCTGGTCATTCCAGTTTACTTTTGCTTCATCAATTACTTCTTTGTCTGAATTTACAAAATTCCAAAAAATGAAACGTTCTTCATCAAAAGGTTCACCTCCGAAAAGATAAACAGTTCCGTTTTCACTCATTTCAAACTGGCAAAGTTGCGTGTTTTTGGCAATCAGCAATTGTTTTGAACCGTAAGAATTATCTTCAATGTTTACTGTCCCATCTAAAACATACATTGCCGCTTCACCATAAAGATCTTTTCCGATACTGATCTTTTGTGCAGTTTTAGTTTTAATTTCGATAAAAAATAATTTACTGTGAACTGGAACTGGAGATCTTTTATCGAAAGCTTCACCAGCAATTAATTTATACTGAATGTCCCCATCTTCCCAAACCGGAAGTTCGTTGGCTTCAATATGATGAAAAGTAGGTTCGCTTTGTTCCAAATGTTTTGGAAGACCTACCCAAATTTGAAATCCGTGAAGTTTTTTATCTGTATTTCTTAAATATTCAGGAGTTCTTTCTGAGTGTACCACGCCTTTTCCGGCAGTCATCCAGTTTACAGCGCCCGGTTTTATTTCAAGAGCGCTTCCAATGCTGTCTCTGTGAAAAATAGAACCTTCCAAAAGGTAAGTTAAAGTAGAAAGACCAATGTGAGGATGTGGCGGAACATCAAGATTCTGATAATCTTTTAATTCTGCAGGTCCCATATGGTCGATAAAAACGAAAGGACCGACCGCTCTTTTTTCACGGAAAGGCAACAATCTTCCCACTAAAAAATTTCCGATATCTGCGGATTTTTCTTCTAATATAAGTCCGATATTTGACATGAATATTGTGATTTTAGTTTTTGTGGATAGCTAATTTAATTAAAATTTATTCTATTTAAGGCTACTTTAATAAAAATTAAAGTTTATCGTAGCCTTCAAATTTTTCGTCTACAATACGTTTCCAATCTGGATTTTTTTTGATGTATGCAAAAACATACGGACAAAACGGAAGCAGTTTTTTGCCACTTTCTTCAATATAGATCAACGTTTTTTCAACCACTGCAGCGGCAGCTCCGGTTCCAGCTAATTCAGGCTCAGCTTCTGTATGGATTAAAGCGATTCGCTGGCTTGTTTCTTTATAATCGATAAATGCGAAATGACCGTTTACTTCGATTTCAAATCTCTTTTTATCTTCGTTTTTTACTAATGGAATGTTTTCAAATTCTGGTTTCATGATGTTTATATTTTTAAGTTTTATAAAAGAGAATAATGTTTGTCATCCTGAAAGGATCTCGACTTTCAAAAAATAAGGTTAGATTCCTGCGGAATGACAAACACTATTCTAATTTTTATGAATATGATTTTATTTAATTAGTCTTCCAAATACCCGAATTTTCCGGTATTGAAATCTTCAAAAGCCTGCATGATTTCTTCTCTGCTGTTCATTACAAAAGGACCGTGTGGAAAAATGGGTTCATTTAAAGGTTCGCCACTTAGAATTAATATTACAGAATCTTCTGTTGCTTCAATCGTAAAGTTTTCGCCTTCATTTTTAAATAAAACTAAATGGTCAGTTTTTACTTTTTCTTCACCATTCACTAAGATGTTTCCTTCAACCACCAAAGCTGCGGTATTAAAATTTGCAGGAAAATTAAATTCTGCTTTTCCACCGGATTTTAATTTAGCATTCATCAAATTCACGTGACTGAATGTGGTGGCAGAACCTTTTATATTTTGATATTCTCCGGCGATAATTTCTACAAATCCGTTTTCACCTAAATCTGCTCTTTTTATTTCTGAGTTTTTAATCGCCTGATATTTTGGCTTGCTCATTTTATCTTTTGCAGGAAGGTTTACCCAAAGCTGTACCATCTGGAAAATTCCTCCGGTTTTTGACCATTCTTTTTCGTGATATTCTTTATGTAAAATTCCACTTGCAGCAGTCATCCACTGTATATCTCCTTCACCAATGATGCCACCGCCTCCTGCGCTGTCATGATGTTCTACTTTTCCTTGATATGCGATCGTTACTGTTTCAAAACCTCTGTGTGGATGAACTCCAACTCCGCGAGGCGTTTCTGAACCGTTGAAATGAAATTTAGAATTATAATCAAGCATGATAAACGGATCCATTCTTTTCATATCTAAATGATAAGCACCCGGAATAAAGTTGTGTACTCTGAACCCGTCACCTACAAAATGAGCAGGTTTTGGAGGGATTACTATTTCTATTTTTTTTGTTGTCATAATAGATGTTTTAATTTTAAACAAAATTAGAACAGTTTGTAATCAATTACATTGATGTGTGATAAGTAAGTTTAAGGGGTATAGAGTGGGAGGGTTTTAGAGTTTATTCTTGGGATTTCATATTTCTGCCATCGAACGTATGAAGTCTTCTGAAAACTAAGCTTGATAGAATCGTTAAAATTCCTACGGTAAGGAAGGTGTAGCGAAATGCGTTGTGGGTTTCGTGTCTGATTAACGCGGGGCTGTTTTCGTAAATTTTTAAAACAATTAAGCCAAATGCAATTCCGAATCCGATGGCTAACTGTTGATTAACCGAAATAAGAGAGTTTCCGCTGCTCGTCTGGAAGTTTCGTAAGTCTGCTATAGAAATGGTGTTCATCGATGTAAACTGTATTGAATTGAAAAATCCTAAAATAGCGATCACCGGAACGAACCAAAATATGGAACTGTGAATATCAGGAATGGCAAGGCAACAAATTAATACTCCGATAATGAATGTATTGACCATCAAGGTTCTTCTGTAGCCAAATTTATTTAAAATTTTAATGACAGAAGATTTTCCAAACATTGCGGTGAGTGCCATTGGCGCAATAATCCAACCTGAAGTTACGGCTGATTGACCGTAAGCAATCTGAATCATTAATGGAAGTAAAAGAGGAACGGAACTGATTCCTAATCTCGTTGCAAGATTTCCGACAATTCCTACACGGAATGTACGCACCTGAAATAAACTTAAAGGAAAAATAGGATTGTTGCCTCTTTTTGCGTGTCGGTAGTAATAATAGAGGAACAAAAATCCTAATATGAAAACGAGTAAAACCGGCGTGATATTCTGCATGTCTCCGAAAAGTTCCAGAGAAACCGAAAGGAGAAGTGAAGCTGCTGCAAAAATCATAAAACCTTTCAGGTCAAAATCGGTTTCCCGTGCGTTGTAATTGGGCATATATTTTAAGCCTAAAACAATTCCTAAAACCCCGATCGGAATATTAATAAGAAAAATCCAGTGCCATGAAAGATAATCTACCATGTAACCTCCGACAAGCGGACCGAGAACAGGGCCAATTAAAGCAGGAACGATAGCGAAATTCATAGCTTTGAGTAATTCGTTCCGGTTGAAAGTTTTAATTAAAGCCAGTTTTCCAACAGGAGTCATCAAACTTCCACCAACTCCCTGAATAACCCGCGAAATCACCAAATGAGTAAGGTTTTGAGAAAGCGCACAAAACACAGAACCTAAACTAAAAAGTACCAAAGCAAAGATGAAAACTCTTCTCGTTCCAAAACGATCTGCCAAAAATCCGCTTGCAGGCATGAAAACGGCAAGTGTCAACACATAACTGATAATTGCATTTTGCATATTCAATGGAGATTCATTTAAATCTCTTGCAATTGAAGGTAGGGAAGTGTTCAGAATCGTAGAATCTAGCATCTGCATAAAAATAGCAGTCGCTAAAATCAACGGAAGAACTTTTTTTACAGTTTGACGGGTAGAGGTTTGTGTGGGCATTTATCGAAAAATTGATATGATTTGCCATACCAATTTACGAAAAATTATAGGATGAACCTTTTAAACTTAAGATAATTACAGACTCATATGAATCAACGGATAATCTTTACCCGAACCATCTTTTTCTGATCTTCCTGTTTTTCTGAATCCCATTTTTTCATAGAACCCTATTGCCTGCGGATTTTGCTCATTTACATCTACTTTTGTACAACCAGTTTTATCACATAAATATTGAAAAAGAATTTTTCCTAATCCTTTTCCACGAGCATCATTATGTACAAAAAGCATTTCTAAAGTATCGTCAGAAACTGCACCAAATCCTTTCGGATCACTGTTCTCAGAAATAATGTAGACTTCAAGATGAGGGAAATATTGCTCAGGAATTACTTTTTTGAAATATTGAAAATCACTTTCCGATAAAAAATCATGAGTAGCTTTTACGGCAGACTCCCAAATTTGAACCAGTTTCGGATAGTCGTCTGGAACTGCTATTCTAATAGTATAAGACATTTTTATTTTTCGGTTAAATTTAAAAAATTAATCAATGAAAACGAAAATCATGTTTTCAGAATGATGAGAAAAAAAATAATTGACTAATTTTAAGTAAAAGAAATCTTATGCCTTTTTCAGAAACCATCAGCAAAATTTTAAAAATAAAATATCCAATCATACAAGCGCCAATGTTTGGAGTAAGTACTCCGGAAATGACTGCAGCTGCTGGAAAAGCAGGATGTTTGGGTTCGTTGGCTTTAGCTGATCTTTCCGCTGAAAAATCTGTTGAATTGATCCGTAAAACCAAATCACTGACAGATCAACCTTTTGCGGTTAATATTTTTGTTCATCAAATTCCTGAAATTACCGATGAATTAAAACAACAATATTCTAAGACAAAAAAATACCTTGAAAATTTAACTCAGGAAAATAATATAGAAGTTCATCTTCCTGAATTAGAAAGCTTAAAAATTAATTCTTATCACGAACAAATTAATGCAATTTTAAATGAAGACTGTAAAATTCTGAGCTTTACTTTTGGAAACATTGATAACCAAAGCATTCAGAAATTAAAAGAAAACGGAACAATTTTAATTGGAACCTGTACATCTGTAGAAGAAGCTTTGGCTCTTGAAAAATCGGGAATTGATATTATTTGCGTTCAAGGAATAGAAGCCGGAGGTCATAGAGGAAGTTTTGTTTCGGAAAATATTCCTCAGATTGGCGGATTTTCTTTGCTTTCTCAGGTTTATGATTCTGTAAAAGTTCCTCTGATTTATGCAGGCGGAATTTATAACGGAAAAACTTTGGCTGCTGCAAAAGAATTGGGTGCACAAGGTTTTCAGATAGGAAGTCTTTTGCTGGCTTCACAGGAAAGTGCTTTACAGGATTTTG
Source organism: Chryseobacterium balustinum (assembly GCF_900168205.1). Taxonomy (GTDB): domain Bacteria; phylum Bacteroidota; class Bacteroidia; order Flavobacteriales; family Weeksellaceae; genus Chryseobacterium; species Chryseobacterium balustinum. The sequence goes on along the minus strand of NZ_FUZE01000002.1, from coordinate 246,462 downwards.
AAAAAGAAAGACTAAAGAATGTTAATGGAAAAGATATTGTTTTAACGAAAAGTTTTTCGGGGCGTTACGCAAGAGGAATTAAAAATAAATTTATTGAAACGATTGAAAATTCAGAATATATTTTACCTTATCCATATCAAAATAAACTGACTGGAGAAATGAGAAGAATCGCAAAAACGGTGAAAAATGATGAGTTTGTCAATCTTTGGGTAGGACAATCAATTGTCAATTACAGCGAACTTTCTACTCAGGATATTTTAGAAAAATTAATTAGAGAATATTCAGAATCTATTTAGTTTTAAGGTTCTCGCAGATTTAATAAATAAAAAAAACAGTTTTATTTGTGAAGTTAACGGGATAATATTTAAGCTATCTTTAAATTTATATCATAAAATCATACAATATAAATGAAATCACCATCACAAAATTTTGAAAAACCAATAAGAAAAAAATCAACTGCTAGAAAAATATTTAAAGTCATCGGTATTTTATTTTTGATTTTAATCCTTGGTTTAGGTATCGCAGAATATGTTTACCGAAACGAAAAAGAAACGCCACTGTATAAAATTCAGCAGTATTTAACGTACAGCAAAGAAGATTGGGCAAATTATGAAAACAACAAACGGATTTTGGCAAGTTCTCCAGCTGAATCAAGTATGACAGATGTTGCAACTCCTGCTCCTGAAAGCCCGATTGATACGTTGATGTGGGAAAATGCAATTAAAAATAAAGATTATATTCCTGATGAGGTTTTGGCAGAAATAAAAAGGTACAAAGCACGAGATTTTTCTAAACTGATTTTGGCGGAAAACAAACCTAGTAACGGAGAAGCTCAAAATGCGATTGTTAGTCATTATAAAAATGAAGTGAGTAAACTTTTGGACGAATATAAAGCTCATATTCAGATTGGAACGGCTTATAATGCACCATTACAGTCGGGAGAAGAATTGGTGCGGGTTACAGCAATGGTTTCGGCGTTTAATAAAGAGCGTGGGAATTTGGGAAATATTCAAATGCCGCTTAATGTGATTTATGATTTTGTTCAATATAAATCTGAACCTAATATTTGGCATGTATCAGATTTTAGCCAGAATATTCCTTATGATTACAAGCTTAATAAAGACCCTTGGTAAAGTTAATATCAAAAAAATAGCTTTCAGAAGTATTGAAAGCTATTTTTAGTATGTGTAAATTAAGAGTTTATTAGTCTCAATTATTTATTTCGTTAAATCTAAACCACCGAAATTCCCAGAACTCATCATCATATAAACACCGTGTGTTTTATCCAGCAAATCCCAATAGGCATGAAGTTCTTCAGCGTTGGTAAACACTTTTAGGTTTTCATTTTTAAATTTCTCTTTGATCAGATCTGGAGAAATCGGCTCCATTCTTTTTATTTTTAAAGCATCTTCAGAATAGAAAACAATGGCTTCGTCTAATCCGTCCATGGCGTGGTCATATTGTTCAAGAAAAATAGGGTTTAAACTTGAGTAAGTATGAAGTTCAAGAAAACTGTATTTTTTTTCATTTTTAAACTGTTCGCAGAATGCTTTTACAGCCGCTTTTACTTTGCTCGGAGCATGTGCAAAATCTTTATAAAGAATTCCTTTATCTTCTCTTTCTACTTTTTCGAGACGTTTTGAGGCTCCTTTAAAACTCATAATGGCATCATAGAAATCTTCATCCATAATTCCCAACGTATGGCAAATGTGTCTTGCTCCTTCAAGGTTTAATAAATTGTGCGCTCCAAAAACAGACAGCGGAATATCACCCATTTCTGTTTTAAGAAGTACTTTGCCGTTGCTGATTTCGTATTCAGGAGTTTTATAGGGTATTTTTCTGAAATAATTTTCAGCATTTTCTACCACTTTTACCACTTCTGCATCTTCTTCATTGTACACCAAAACTCCACCCGGAGTAATGCTTGCTACAAATCTTCTGAACTGCTCGATGTAATCGTCAAATGTTTTGAAAACATTGATGTGATCCCATGCAATACCACTCATTAATGCGATATTTGGTTGATATAAAAGGAATTTTGAACGCAAATCTATAGGAGAGGAAAGGTATTCGTCACCTTCCAAAACCATAAAATCGTTGTCTTCGGTCAGTTTTACCATACAGTCAAAACCTTCCAACTGAGCTCCCACCATATAATCTACATCTTTCTGATGGAAATTCAGCACGTGAAGAATCATTGATGTGATGGTTGTTTTTCCATGGGAACCAGCAATGACAACTCTGGTTTTAGTTTTCGATTGTTCGTAAAGAAACTCAGGATAAGAATAAATTTTTAAACCCAATTCTTTTGCTTTTGCCAATTCGGGATTGTCTTGATGAGCGTGCATTCCAAGGATTACAGCATCAATATCAGACGTGATTTTTTCAGGAAACCAACCCAACTCTTCGGGAAGAATTCCTTTTTTTTCTAATCTCGATTTTGAAGGTTCAAAAATAGCATCATCTGAACCTGTCACGTGATATCCTTTATCTTTAAGTGCAATCGCAAGGTTGTGCATTGCGCTTCCGCCTATAGCAATAAAATGAGTTCTCAACTTATTTTCCTAGTTTTTTACGTTATTGTTTATGAGTTTCTGAAATTCAGCGGTAATATTTTCCCAATTGGTTTTATAATTGGGCATAATCATGCTTCCGTCGTTTTTACTACCTTCGTTTACACCTTTCTTAATATTGATCGATGTCGTCACGTTATCATAAACCTTTTTATGATCTTCCTGAATTCTTCTGAAATTATTCTTAGAAAGTGTTTCTTCCAAGTTTTTCAGATCTTCATTAGATACTTTGAAACTTTTCTTTATTTTTTTACCCTGTCCTTCAAAAGAATAATGAACATCATTTCCCTTTATCAATAGATTTTCATAAGACGGAGCATAACCTCCACTTTTCGAATAACTGATATCAAAATCTTGGTAAACCTTCTGACTGTTGCAAGAAAGCAAGGTCAGAATAATTAAAAATACACCTAAAATCTTCTTCATTGTCGTTCTAGTTTTGTGGATTGCGTTGTTCAGTTTTTTTAGCCTTAATTTCTTCATCATAGGTGTGTAGAATATTAAAGTCTTCTGTCTGCTCAATAGCGGTCATTATTTTGAGAAGAATCTGCTGCGCATTTTCTTTGTCGTAATCAATGTCTAAAGGTTTTTTAAACTCCATGGTTGGTTTTACACCGGTCACTTTTACACGAAGTCCTTTTTTATCAAACGCTCTTCTGAATCCATTTATTTTAATAGGAATTACAATCGGGCGCTGGTTTTTAACCAATTTTGCCGTTCCTTTTCTTCCCTGAGCAAAAGCAGCTGTTGTTCCTTGTGGAAAAGTAGCTACCCAACCGTTGTCTAAAGCTTTCATAATGTTATCAATCTCTCCAAGATCTACCATACGGTTGACATTTTTACCTTCTGCTCTCCATGTTCTTTTTACGGTAACTGCGCCTGCAATTTTAAATATTTTTGGAAGAATACCTTTATTCATGGTTTCTTCGGCAGCTACATAATAAAAATCTACTCTTGGATTAAGAAGATAAATAGGATTTTTAATTGTATTTAAATAACCATTATTTACTGCACAGAATGCATGATACATTGCGGCAACATCGGCAAAATAGGTTTGGTGGTTTGACACAAAAAGTACATTAGAATCCGGAAGGTCTACCAGATTTTCTGTTCCGGTGATTTTAAGCTTGTTAAAACCATTGAATCTTCTGTAAGAAATAATTCCCAGAATAAAAATAATTAATCTTTTTAAAAAATAAGGTGTTCCGAATGAATCGGTAAAAATGTTCTTCTTCGCCATTTTTCAATTAAACATAATAGTTGCAAAGTTACATTTTTTTAATCAACTGGCTGAATTCGCTTAAGATCATCGCTGTGGCTCCCCAAATAATGTATCCGTTGAAATTGATGACCGGAACCTCATGTCCTCCTGCTCCCGGAAGTGCCATTATTTCGGGGCTGTCTGGTAAATTTAAAAATGAGGTAATAGGAAATTCTATCACTTCTACAGCTTCACTTTGCTGCAGAATAAATTCAGGATTTTTTTTGGTGTAAGAAATAAACGGATAAACATAAAAATTACTAGGCGGAATATAAATAGGAGAGAGCTCTCTTATCATTCTCACATAATGTTTTTCAATACCAATTTCTTCGGAAGTTTCGCGGATAGCGGTTTCAGCAAAATCTTTATCCAGCTCTTCACGTTTTCCGCCGGGAAGAGAAATTTGGCCACTGTGACGGTCTCTTTCGTTTGTGCTTCTTACAATTAAAGGAAAATACCACTCATTATCTTTCAGATATAATACAATATTTACAGCAGCAAATTTCGGATTTTTTTCTAAAACCTGATCATAAGTGAATACGGGACGTGAAGGTGGCGAGAAAATTCCGTGTGCATTGTCACCTGCCAATTCTGCATTTTTTATTTTTCTTAAAAGATCTTTACCAAAACTTTCCATAGCTCAAATTTAGTAATATATCTTGTAGAAAGAAAACGTGAAAATGTTAATTAAAGATAATTTTAATTATGAAAAGCTGATGTGTTTTATTAAAAAAGATACTGAGTTTGTTGAAATATAAGGTGCCTGAAAATAAAAAGCCTCCAAAATCTGGAGGCTATAAAATGTTTTTTAATTAGAATATCCGCTCAATTCTTCTTTATTAGAATTGTAGATTTTGTATTCTAAATACTTGAAAGAATCCCTAGGGATAATGGTGACCCATTTTTTGTACTTCAAAAACCATTTCATCTGGATGCTTTTAAGACCTTTAGTAAGGTAAGCTTCTACGAAGGGGTGTACATGCAGGAAAAGTTTTCCTTTTTCCTTCTGCATAATGGTTCTGATAGTGTCTCCCATTTTCTCAACAATTACGATCGGAGCTACTATTTCTCCATCTTTGTTGGGGTTTTCTTCTTTGGTGTCGATTTGTTTTTCCGGACGGTTTCTCTGTCTTGTGATCTGTATCAATCCAAATTTACTTGGAGGTAAAATCTTGTGACGAGCTTTGTCGCGGCTCATTTCTGTTTTAAAATGCTCATACAAATCTCTTCTGTGATCGGGGTTGGTCATGTCGATAAAATCTACAACGATGATGCCTCCCATATCGCGAAGACGCAATTGTCGTGCTATTTCTGTAGCTGCCATTTTGTTTACATGTAGTGCATGTTCTTTATTGGCAGTGTTTCCGGCGGTAATATTATTTCCGGAATTGACGTCGATTACGTGCAGCGCTTCTGTGTGTTCTATCACCAGATAAGCACCCTTTGAACTAGGAATATTTACATGTTTTCCAAAGCTTTGTTTAAGCTGTTTTTCTACATTATAATATTCGAGAAGAGGAATATGGGAGTCGTAGAACTGAACGATGTTTTTTCGTTCAGGAGCTATTACTTCCAGATAATTTTTCATTTCGTCTACCATTTGCTCGTCATCGCAAAAGACATTTACAAAATCCTGATTAAAGTTATCTCTCAAAATAGATGATGCTTTATCATCTTCACTCAAGACTTTAGAAGGTACTTTGTTTTTCTGAATATTCTTAAAAGTATTCTCCCATTTCTGAATCAGTTGATTCATGTCATTGTGGAGGTCGGCTACTTTTTTACCTTCTGCTACTGTTCTGATGATGACGCCAAAACCTTCCGGCTTTATACTGTCTATCAGGGTACGAAGTCTTACTTTTTCTTCAGAACTGCTGATTTTTTTTGAGATTGAAACTTTATTGTCGAAAGGTATCAAAACCAAAAAACGTCCTGTTAAAGAAATTTGGGTAGAAATTCTTGGTCCTTTTGTGGAGATAGGCTCCTTGGTAATTTGTAATAAAACGATATCATCTTTGGCGATGATCTTATCTACAGTTCCGTTTTTGTCGATTTCAGGCTGAATTTCAAAATTTTTCAAACCTGATGAAGTCTGTTTTTTAGAAACCGAATCTTTTAAAAATTTTCGATAGGTAAGGTATTGCGGTCCCAAATCCTGGTAATGCAAGAATGCATCTTTATCATAGCCGATATTTACAAATGCGGCATTAAGATTGGGTGCAAGTTTTTTTACTTTTCCTATAAACAGATCTCCTACTACAAAATCATTTTTGTCTTCTTCTTCATGAAGTTCACATAGTCTTCCATCCTCCAGCAAAGCAATCTTTGTAAGATCATCTTCATGCGAAACTATTAGTTCTTTCTTCATTTTTTAAATTAAAGATAAAAAGATTGGTGATGAAATTTGAGGTAATGATTGCTCATTATTCTCAATTCCTTACTTATTTTACATAACAAAATATAGTCGGTGAATATTAAAAAATTAAAAACACCAACTATATTATTATACTAAAAATCCCGAAGGAGATTATTTTTTCTTATGTCTGTTCGCTCTTCTTCTTTTCTTTCTTTTGTGTGTTGCAACCTTGTGTCTTTTTCTTTTCTTTCCGCTTGGCATAATGTTAAATTTTTTTTAAGTAACTAGTTAATATTAATTATTTCTCTTTATTTTACTGCAACCTTAGTTTTCACTTTCTCCACAAAAGATTTTGATGGCTTGAAAGCAGGAATATTGTGTGCAGGAATTTCTATAGCAGTGTTCTTAGAGATGTTTCTTCCCGTTTTTGCTGCTCTTGTTTTCACGATGAAAGATCCAAAACCTCTTAGGTAAACATTGTCTCCATTGTACATAGAAGTTCTGATCTCCTGCATAAAAGCTTCTACAACTTTCTGTGTTTCATTCTTTTCGGTCCCCAATTTATTTGAGATGGTGTTTACCAATTCTGCCTTTGTCATTTCCTTTGTAAATTTTAAATTTTAGGTGTGCAAATTTAGTTAAAAAAATTGAATAGTAGCAAATTCGAACGAAAAATGTTTCACATAAACTGCTGAGAATTCTGTGTTTAGTATAGTGTACCGCAAAAAGGATGGCTTTTTTACATGCTGGAATTGTAATATCCGTTTTCTACGCAGAAGCGAATGAGGTGTAGTTTGGTTTTTAAACCGAGCTTTTCTGTAAGTCTGTTGATGTAGGTATCGATGGTACGCGTGCTTAAATTAAGCTTTTCGCCAATCTCTTTATTGCTGAAGCCTTCATAGCAAAATTTCATCAGTTGAATTTCTGTTGATGAAAGCTCTTCCTGGCTTTTTTTCTGACGGTTCATATATTCCTGAACTGCCAAAGGCTGTTGTTTCCAGTTTTCAGAATAGGCTTGGTAATCAAATTCTTGAGTGGTGATTTGTCCTTTGATGATGTCTTTTATAATATTGCTGTTTTTCTGGCAATAATAGATATTGGGAACCTTCTCTAGGATCTCTGCCATGTCTTCCTGATAAGTTCCGGAATAGGTAATAATCGGTGTTTCACTGTTGTTTTTTCGAATAAATTTTATGGCTTCAATGCCACTCAAGACTGGCATGAATAGCTCGATGATAAAAACATCTTCCTGTTTTCGGTAGATTCGGTTAATCAGCTCATGACCATTGTTGCAGTCATTGAGCAGCATATTAAATGGGTTTTCCAGAAGGGTTTTGATCATTATTTTTTTAAAATAAAAATCGCTGTCCGCAATAGAAAATCTTACCGTATTGGTCAGTAATTTACTCATTTTATTTTCGTGATTTGGTATGGCAAAATAAAATTCTGCTGACTAAAATAAGAAAATCTTTCGAATCTGAGACTGAAACTTCACATTAAAAAATTGTAAATTGTATTGTATGCATTGAATTTAATTTTGTGCATACATGTTTTTTTCCTATTTTCACAATCCAAATCAAATCACAAACATGTCTACTAGTAGAGAAAAAAAATTAAACAAATCTGATGTAAGATTGGGTATTTGGAAGTTTATACTTTCATTTATTATATTATCTGCAATCTCATTTACCAGTGTATTCTTCTTTTTTAAGAGTTATGACAGGCAGCTTGCTGGTGTCGATGACGAAGTACGTGCATACCGAGAGCTTTTGGCTAAGGATAATCTTCTTCGTATCCACGTTGACAGTATTTACGCAAGAATGGAGCTTCTGGATTCTGACAAAGCTTATAACGATAACTATTTACGTACTTATATTTTCGACAACGTTCGCGAAGCTCAAAAAATTATGGGAGCCGACAGTGCTAATAACTTAAAGCATTACGCAGTTTTAATGCAGAAAATTAAGCCAATGCTTAATCTAAAGAGTCAAATTCTCAATGTTTCTTTTAAACAACAGATTGCTATCCGTAATGTTCAGGAATGTCAGGGGAAATCTAATCAGATTAACAACAAGATGAAAATAGATCCCAGCAGAAATTTTACAGGGCGAAGAAGATAATTATTTTAAAGTTTAGAAATTATGCAGGGACAAGTTACATTATCAAAAAAAGAAAAACACTATCAGTTTTTTTATCTCATATTAATGCTTATTGTAGCACTTTTCTTTCTGGGAGTTATTTTCCTAAAAGGTTTTGCATCACCGTTTTCTGAAGCAGATACGAATTCGTTACAGATTTTGGATCAGAAAGTGAAGTTTGATCAGCAACAAAAAATTGGTTTAAAATTAATAGACACAGCTTCAGCGAGAGTTAACAGATTGTCTGTAGAAATTCAGCAGCCTGTAGAAAGAAATGATGCTGAATATGCGGTGCAGGATTTAGCTAATACGTTTCAGAATGTCGTTGTTCAAGATTCACGAAAAATGGCTTTTCCACAAATAGGAAAATTCTTTAAAATGAACATGGTCGATAAAGACAGAATCATGAAAATGAATGAAACTACAAAAACATTCGAAAAACAGTTTGAAGATTGCCAACTAGGATACAAAGAAAAAAGCCAGACTCTGAGAGATCGGAATAATGCTTTAAACCCAAGATAACACCAAAAAATATACAAAACACATCACAAAAAATTACTATGAATTATTTTCAAAAGAACAGGAAAAACATCATTATTGGTGTAATTGTCACATTGCTTATTGCTGCACTCGTCGCATTGTGGCTGCAAAAAAAGGTCATTCATTCGGCAGATGATATCGAAGGAGTAGTTTTCCCGTCTTCGCTTTCTACAGGTGATACTTTAACGTTTCAGGATAAAACTCCGTTTGCGAAATTTAAAAAATGGGATTTTGGAGATGGCCAGACTTCAGAGAAAGACAAGGGAATACACTTTTACAGTAAACCCGGTTATTACAATGTAACCTTGATTATTGATAATAAATATTCTAAATCTTTCCCAATTATGGTGTCCTCAAGAGGAATTCCAAAACCGAAAGATAGTGCAGCAACAGTGACTAAGATTGATGCACAAACTCAGGCAATGCAGTATGAAAATGTACAGTTTCGTGCACTCTCGGATGCTTCACAGTTTACTTGGAGGTTTGGTGAAACCGGAAAAATTGATGCTAAAGATAAATTGGCTATTTACGCATTTCAAAAACCTGGAGATTATGTGGTAACCCTTTATACCGAGAAAGATTTAGAACCTATTCAGCACCATATAAAAATTTTACAGGCGTATAATTCTATGCAGGATGAGCAGCCTACTTTAGATGAATTGTATGCGAAAAAAGACAATGATTTTAAATATCATCTGCAGCAGATTGCGAATGGTAACAGTTTCAATATGCATTATAATTATCTTTTAAAAACTTATCTGTGTAATAACGAAAATGCAATTGTAAAAGTTACCGACAGCAAAGTCAACAATTTTTATCTGTATTGTGCAGGCCTTCAGTTTGATAAAAATACGGTAATACAGTCTGTAAAATTAAATTTTGATGATGGAATGACTTGTGTAACCAAAGTTGACATCAACCAAAGTAAATAAAAAAAATGTTCGTTTATCGGACAACACACCAATTATAAAGAAAATTAAGATGAAAAATAAATTTCCTCTAGCGGTATATTATATAGGGCTTTCAGTTTTGCTGACGAGCTGTCAGGTAAAATTGCCATCAAAAAAAACTCCTGAGCCGCAACAGTACGGGCAAATCGATAATGCTCCTGTAATTAATGGTTTTCCGAAAAAATCAGCTCCGTGGATTGTTATTTCAGATCGTTCAAGAAATACGGCTTATCTCGATAAGAGTGATGAAAAATCATATAAAGAAGTGAAATTTTTGGAACCTTTAATGGTTTTAAAATACCGAGACGGAATGGTGAAAGTAGCAGAATATATTCCTGATGCTTTAATGAAAAAAATCTCTTCGAAATCAATAAAAACCTACGGCTGGATCCCGGAATCTGACCTTTTGCTTTGGAGCAATTCTTTAAAAAGCGAAAAAACAGGCTATCCGGTGAGAGTTGCTGTGGTTCCCAATAATCCTGACGTTATCAAAAGTGCAGAGAGATACTATAAAAACGATTCTATCATGGTTTTTAATTCGCCAAGTCTTATTGAGGCTGCGAATGTGAAAATTCCAAACGGACAAATGGTGTACGTTTATAAACAAGCAGAAAATAACAAACGCTTTTTAGTAGGAAAAAAGCCTAGAATTGATATAGATAGTATAAGTACAGGTTTATACGGATGGGTAAGTTCTAATGTAATTTCAACCTGGGGTGAGCGCTCTGCTGTAAAAATGAAAAATCCAACAGGTATTAAAGAAAGTACTTTAGGTATTCATGAAGGTTTTTCCGGAGCTGCTGATAAAGAAAACCGTACTGCTGTTTTGTTGACAGATGTTGATAAAAGACCTCCGCTTGAAAATATTTACCCTGTAACATTGGCTTTAAACGAAGAGACAAAACCTGACCTCAAAACTAAATATTTTACCAATGTTTTAGATTACAGTAAAAACTTTGTTAAGAACGTGTTGGGAGAGCCTATTATTTTTGACCGTTACAAAGAGATAATTGATAAAAATAAGAAAATAAATATTGTTTTTGTTCTAGATATAAGTGAAGCAAATAAGCCCTACATCCCCATTGTAAGCTCACTTTTACAGGATCTTCAGTTGAAATTTGAAAAGCCTTCTTATTTTAATTCTGTAAAATACGGTGTGGTTCTTTATAAAAATAATTCTTGTGGAGAAAATGTAATTCCGTCACCTTTAAGTAAAGATTATAACAAAGTAATGAGTTTTATTGAAGATAAAATGAATGAAATGAATTGTCCTAGCAGTGTTGGAAATCAGCCGGTAAATGAAGGTCTGATTGCCGCTGGAAATTTACTCTCTGGTGTTCCGGATGAAGCTAATATTGTCGTTACCATTGGTACTTCCGCCAACCGAAGCGGAAATATGTATGGCGTTATTGGTTCTTTAACACAAGCTCAGGCCAGGTTGATTATGTTCCAAACTAATGCTCGTTCTTCTGATACTTACAACGATTTTGTTTTGATATCAGAGAATATTGTGACCAATACGGCTAAAAATGTTGCTGAATTAAAAAAGCAGAAAATTATTAATCAAAGTGACGTCTTAAACAAGAATAACTTTAGTTTAATAGAAAGTGATGCAGGCTTCTTTTCTTTAGATTTCCCTAAACAGAGTATGGCTCAAGGATTTGTTATTTTCCCTAAAAAAGGAGATATCACCGCACCGGGACTTTTGGTGAAATCTGTAGATAGTCTCATTGCTCAGGTAACTTATGACAATGAAATGATAGATAAGTCATTAAATGAACGCTTCCATTCTTCGGTGGGTGCAGGTAAAACAGATGTAGATTTTAAATATAAATATCTGTATCCGGGCTTGACGAATCCTGTTCCTTCTGGTATTGCAGCGCAACTAATCAATTATGGAAATCCGTTTTTAACAAAAGGATATATTCCTAAAGAATTGATGGATTACAAACAGAATATGGAAAAAGGTATTCTTGTTTCAGAATCTGAATATGATCAGCTGAAAGCTTTTTATAAAGAAGTTTATGAAAATACGGGTGCTGCAAGAACAGATTTTAAACAGGGAAGAGCGATAAGAGAATATATTAAATTATTAAAAAAATATAATCCAACGCTGAAATTCTTAGATAAAAGTGAGTTGTATAAACAACCGATGTCTTATGCGGTGGGAGTAAGTACAGGTTTTGATATTTCTGATGAAGAAAAAATGTCAAAATTCATGCTTAAAGGCTGGACGAAACCTGATGTTATTACCAATGAGGAAGCAAGAACTTACTTTAAATATTATAAAGATCTTGCAGAAAGAATGCTTACTTACAGAAACCATCCTGCAGTAAAAATTAAGCAGAACGGACAGGAGTTCTATTGGCTTAACGAATATTTTATGCCAACGATGCTTCCTGTAGAGGAACCGGAATATACTCAACATTAATTAGTTATGACATAATAAAAAAACGGAGAATTAGTTTTCCGTTTTTTTTATGTTCGCATACTTTTTGTTATCTTTGAGTACCAAATCTCACATTATGTCTACTCAATCATCATCTCATGATGGTAAACACTTCGTCGTTCAAAAAGGAACATGTCAGTGTAACCAAGGAGATCAGTTTCCTAAGCATGTCGTCAATGCTCACAACAAACATTTCTGGAATGATTCTGCAGGAAATGCAGATTATTTAGCCGTTACAGAAGACGACCTTCAGTTTAATCCACCTGGGCCAAGTTTTGGAAAATGCAAATTAAAACCCAGTTCGGGTGGCTATCTTCCTTGTGCCTATGCTCCAGCTGGAAAATGGCAAAAGACTTACGAAAAAGTTTTGGTGATGGGTAAGAAATGTGTGACGGAAGTTTCGGAACTGCAATGTGCGACAGGTGGAAAAATTACGATTAAAGATCACGGACAACGTGGTGAAATGAGTAAAAAGAATGTAAAAAATGCTGATGCAAAAGTAATCAGACATGTAAATCCTCTTGTGGATGTGAATGACTTTAAAGAAACAGTAATGGAAAGCGAAATCGACGCTTATTAATCATTAAACTTTCCTGAAATGTCTAAAAAAGGAGTTTCAAAAATATCCGGAAATCCTTCTCCAAAAGTAGGAGAAGCTGTCACGTATACCGTTACAGATTGGTATCCTTCTACGCCTCAAAACCAAAGAAATCCGGCTGATGTTATTTGGGAATTATTTAAAAAAAGATCCAACGGAAGATTTACTTCAACCAACATCAAAAAAACAGGTCTTGGAAACTTTACTTTCGGAGAAGTTGCACAAAAACATACCTACCGTTTAGAAGCCTATCTTTTTGAACCTGAAGGAAGCGGTGCATCAACCATTGAAATCAATCCTCAACCTGCAGTTGTTCCGAAAATTGAGAAAGTTGAACTTCAGTATGTAGATGATTCACCGGGAACGGTTTTCAGTTTTAGAGAAAAAATGAGAGCTCGTGCACAATGTGTGAATTTGAATGGGGAAAAATTAAAGTTTACTCTTTGGGAAGATGATGCAACAGGGGAAGGACATGATGCAAAAAACCTTTTAATTGAAACAAAAGAAGCCACCGTAGACAGAAGTGGTGTTGCTACAGCCGAGTTTATGCTCACCCGAGCTTTGATGCAAAAAGCAATGCAGGGAGAAACAGATCCCAAACAACTTGAATTTTATGTAACGGTCGAATATTTTTCACACAAAAAACACGCAACAGATAATGTCAATGTGAACAATCCTTTGCATACGACTGCGACAACTCCTCAACCAAGACCACAACAACCGACAAGTAATCCTACTCCTCCGGCTCAATCAACACCTGAAACTCCATCAAATAATACGCAACCCAGAGCCGAAAATTCTCCTGCAGCAGAAAAACCGATATCACAGATGGAAGAAAGGGGAGTTGCTGCTCAGAATCCAAACCCATCTGAAGGAGAATTGCACGATTATCAGGAGGCTCAAGGAACAATTGGGGCTGAACAACCATCAACTCCTCAAGCTAATGAAGGGAAAACGGTAAGTATTGTTGAAGATTCTTCGGTGGAAGAATTATTGGATGCTTATTTTGCTAAAAAAGAATACACTAAACAAACTGGTGAAGCTGCAGGAACTTTAGAATATCAGTTCGGAAGCAACGGAAATAAAACGGCTACTGATGCAGAAAAAGAAAAAATCGCAAAAATTATTTTAGGAAAGCCTGCTGTAAAAGCATTGGCAGACAAAAAAGAATATACAACTCTGGAAGCCATTAAACAGGCTCTCTCCAAAGAGGTTTACAATAAAGATGAAAAAATAAGTTTCCAAACCTTTAAACTGGGAGCCGAATTAAAGAAAATTACTTCAGCACCTTTAGACACAAAATTATATTTGGTAGCAAAAACAGCAGGTTCAGGTCTAAGCGACAAACAGGCTACGATTATCATTAAAGAAAAAGATGGATTAATTAAAGGTTCTGCAGGCGCTATTTTACCAATTTTAGAAATTAGTGAAGAACAAATGGATCAGGCTACTCCGACCACAGGAGAAGTTTCGGGAACTGAAAAAAGTGAGTTCACAGGGAAAATAGAAAACGGAATGGTGAAAATCCCTGTTCATCTGAGACCGAAATCGGATGATGAACTCAAGCAATGGAAGGAAAAGGTTTCCAGAGGAAAAGAAGATGGGGAATACACTTACAAATTTGGAGGTGAAAATAAAGTCACCGATGAAAATTCTAAAAAAAGAGTGGCAGAAGCCATTTTGAAAAACGCAAAAAATGGAAATACGAACAATGAAAAAATAGCTGATGGTAAAACTGCTTACATTGATGATATCGAAAAAGCTCTTGAGATAAAAACATATCAGAAAGACCAAACAATTAAATTTAAACTTTATAAAAAAGAAAAAGAACTTCTTTATCTTCAAGCTAAAGCTCAAGGCGAAAAACAACATGATAAAGAATTTTTGAAAGCGGATGGGGTGTATTTTGAGATAGGGAAGAAGTGTGATTGCGAAGCTCGAATAAGAGCATTCATCAGAATGGTACGTGTTGGGGAAGGTACAGGTGAAGTAATAAAATCTCGAGATAAAGAGAAGAATATAATATATATACCTCACGATTTTCAAAAAGGTTATACGACTGCTTTTGGAGGGAACATAATTACAGATTTAAGTACACACCCACAAACGATTTATAAAGTTAACAAGGATGATGAAGGTTCTTCTGCTGCAGGTGCATATCAAGTAATGCGATATACGTGGTGGGAATTATCAGGTTTTGAAGTGGTTAAAAAGAAGAAGACGGGGAAGTATTTTGAAGATAGAGATTTGTTAAAAAAATATAAAATTCTCGATTATTCTGCTGAATCGCAAGATAAGATATGTATTGCGCTTATGAAAAAACAAAGACCCAATCTTATAGACAAAATAATTGCCAATAATATTAAAGAAGCTATACAACAAGATGCATGCTTTATTTGGGCTAGTTTACCTGAAACAGAAACAGAAAGCCATTATACTTATAATGGAAAGAAACAGCCAGCAACACCATTAAAAACATGTATAGAACATTATAATCACTATCTTGATGAAGAACTAAAAGGAAATAGTAATTTGCATCTTAAAGAAGGCTTTCTAAAAGATTTTGATATTATTTGTTGTAATGAAAATGCTTCTGAAGGAATTTGTCCAGATGATAAATCTCAATGTTTTGAATATGCTGATGTTGTATCAGGACCAAAATTGAATAATCAAAGTGATAATGTAAATAAAAACAGATGGCATCGAACTAAAAGATATAATAGTAGTCATCCAGATGGTTATTATCATACAGGAACAGATGTTTTAGCTTCATCAGGGACAATAATCAAGTCAATGTTGTGTGGAACAGTACATGCACTTGTAGATACATTTTCTGCAAATGAATATAGAGCTAATAGTCTAGGTAATTATATTGTTATTAAATCTAAAGATAAAAATGGAAATGAAGTTTATATTAAATATTGTCATTTAGATGAAGTATCTGTTACTAAAGATCAAAAAGTAAGGCATGGAGATACAATAGGGAAATCTGGAAGTACGGGTAATGCTGCTTCTGTTTATGAAAATGGTGTACTTATTCATGGAATAAAACCAATATATAGACATATTCATATAGAAGCAGCTACAAGTGCCAGTTTTGGAAATACACGTATTGATCCAGAGCAATTTATGAAAACAAAATTTGATGAAACTACTAAAGGAAATCCAATATGAAGATAAAATTTTTATTATTAAGTCTATCAGTTATATTTAATGTTATTAGTTGCAATGGACAAGACAAAAAAGATGTTCAATTACCCTCTGAAAAAGTTATTCCATCCTCTATTACTGATAATTTTTCTAAATCTGAAAATTTATATTTTAATCCTGAAGAAAAACAGATTTTTTCAACAGCGTTAAATGAAAATTTAGGAAAGTTTACAGTCTATTATCTTCCTGTTTCAAAAGTAGATATTAATTATTTTGAAAATTTTGAAAATGAAAACAACATTATTACCTTGTATGATGAGGTAAATTCTTTAAGCTATTTTTCGACTGCAGATGTTAAAAAGATTAATGAAATTCTCAAGAATAAAATAAAATCTGAAAACAATTTTAAATTAGTAGGTACTTATATTCCTAAAAAATATATTACTGTGGAGAATCGAGATGAGTATCATATTGATTTTCCTTATTCACAGAAATATTATAAAAAAGAGAATGGTAAATGGATATTTCTTTTTGAAAAAAAAATAATAAAACAAGAAGATGATTCAATTTTTAATTCTAAAAAATACATTAATAGTCTCGTCTCAAACAAAAAAGATATAAAAAACTCAAAAACTCAATATCAAATTGATGGAAGATGGATGATAAACTGTGAAAATGGAGTTGGTAGTTTAACGATAGAAGGAAAGAATGCTTCATTGATACTTCTGTATAATCAAGTTTATATTGATATGACAGAGCTTAAAAGGTTCGATTTTGAGAATGGTATTTCGTATAAACTAAAAGAAATACCTGAAGATATAGGAAATATCGGTAGGAATCTAAATTGGAAAGAATATATAAATGATGAACCGATTGCTTATATTAAAATGATTGATGATAAAACATATCATTTCTATTGGTATGGATTTTATAATAAAAAAACAAAAAAAAGAGAGTTTAAAGAAAATAGTTTTCAGCAGGAAACTAATAATGAAGAAGTTATTCTCAAAAAATGTGAATAAGATTTATCAAAACAGATAACTAAGAGCTAATCAAATAAATCATTTATTAGTTATATTTAATAATAGCTGACCAAAAAGATTGGGTAGATACTTCATTAAGAATAACAGAATCGGAAATATCAAAAGATAAAATAATTGGGAAGTTTTTTATAAAAAAAGATGGTAAAGTAGAACTGCATTGGGAAGGCTTATATAATATTAAAAAACAAAAAATAGATTATACTGGCAAAGATTTTTCATTAATTAGAGAAAGTGATGGAGAAAATCCAATTTTATTAGAAAAATGTTAAAGAAATCATATGCAATTAATGACAAAACTATTAACATTCATTATAGTCATGTTTTTCTTTGCATGTAAAGAGAAGCCTAATCAAACATTGTTAGTTAATAATCAAACAGTTCAAGAAAAAGGAATTCAAAATAATAAGATTTACAAGAGCTGTGAAGAAGCTATTATTGATATTGTCAAATCTAGTAATGCATTAGCTCTTAAAAACTTTAAAAATACACAGATCAGAATTAATAACTTAACCTCTGAGAAAGTTTCCATTGAGCTTTATGTTTCCAATGATATTTTGAAAAGCTCTGCTGAAAAAAAAGTTGCAGAAAATTCAGTAGGATGGTTAGAGTGTTAGAGTTTTTTCCTTTGACAAAGAAGTTACAAGATATTACAAATGATCCTGAAAATCCGGAACTTTTGAAATATGATATAAGAATCTTAGAAAAAAATGATATTTCTAAATTGTGTGGTTTAGTTGAGATAAACTCGAATAATTCTAATAAGAATAGTATAAAATGCTATAGAAAAGAAAACAATAATTATTCTTTCAAGGAAATCTGTGAGTATTCCGGAGTAAAAGATTTTAATTTTTTATATTCTCAAATTGCTGGAAAATTTCAGCAAGATGATTTATTAAAAGCATTACCCAAAAAAGATACAATTTATTCTACTTTATCAACACCAGAAGTTAAATATTCTATAAAAAAAGATTTAATTACAATCAATATTACGTCGGAAGGCGGAAATACTGTTTTGAAGATTTATGAGACTAAAGATAAAGGTTTTATTGAAGCCACTAAATCAATAGACTAAAATATTTTTCCGACTAAAAGTTTAAACAAGCTTTAATTTAAAAGTAGAGAAATCTTCAAAAAAAGATGAATATGTATTAAAATTTGTTAGTACATCTTCTCAACGAGATTACTATAAAAATATGCTAATGATTGTAGATGAAGACATTTCAAAAGATGATATTGTAGGTAAATTAGTTATAAAAAAAGATGGAAAAGGTGAACTTTATTGGTCAGGTTTATACAACATTAAAAAGAAAATGAATAATGTTTTAAAATATTTTAGTGATGAAAAAATACCATTTATAAGGGTTGCAAATATTAATCCCGATCAGACCACACAAACAGGAATTTAATATGAAAAGAGTAACCTATATTTATATACTGTCAGTTTTACTAACTTTTTTATCTTGTGGTAAAAATAGTAACACAATGATAACTGATGCCGAAAAAATCAACATCAAATCAATAGAACAGGTTAAAAGAACAAAGGGACAAAATGACATTTATATCAATAGAGAATTTAACGAAATGACAGAACTTGTTGATGTGAAAACCCTAAAATTCAAAGAAACTGCTATTGATAGCATATGGTATGGTTTATATAATATAACAAATAGTGAAAATTATATATTTGCAGTTCATAAGTTTTTACAAAATCCGGATGTTGCAAAGTATCGAATTATGGATACCGTGAATCTCAAATCGAAAAATATTGATGTAAAAATTGAAGAATTTTCTGATCACAAAATTTTAAATTTATTGTTGGATAAAAAACTTGTGAAAAAATGGACATTTAAGTTGAATTCTAAAAATGAACAAAATAGCATCAATGGAAAAGAGGATCAGCTTCGTACAATAACTGATGATAAACAACTATTTAAAACTGCTAATTTTACTTACTTTATTAAAACAGTCTCCTTTACTGAAGAAAAGAAGCCGAGAGCACTCCAAATAAAGATAATTGATAAAAGTGCTCAAAATCAATTAATTAATTTTAATCCTGAATATATTTATTCTGTACCAGAAGAGGCAGTTTCTTTTTTTAATGATCCTGGTATAAATCAGAAGATCAATAAGCAAAACTTACCGGAATTTATAATTGTGGATATCAATTTCGATGGCTTAGAAGATTTCGTTATTGCAAACTATGTGGGTGGAAATGCAGGAACACTATATGCATATTTTATTCAGGATAAAGACGGAAAGTTCAAAATTGACCATTACTTGACAGATCAGGTTAGATTTTTTCCAAGAAATATAGATTTTAAAAATAAAACTTTAACATTTTTACATTTGAGTGGCTGTTGCAGCCAAGTTAACTTCAAGGTTCAATTACAAAATTCTAATAAATGGAAGCAAACTTTTTATGAAGAAAAACCTTTGTGATATTTTTGAAAAGATGTGAGACTCAAGTACACATTTGGGTATAGATTTATGCGCTCCAACTGGAACTTAAATTTATGCTTGTGTAGATGGTGAAGTCAATGAAATATATACTTCCGCAAGCTATGGAGAATGTATTAATCTGAAAGGTAAGTACAATGGTACTACATATTGTTTTTTCTATTTAAGTTCAGTAGATATTATCGCAAAAGATAGTAGGGACAATTTGACGAAAGTTAAAGCTGGTGACCCTATTGGTAAAACCGGGCAGACAGGAAATGCTAATGGACAGGCTGCAAAAATGGCTCACTTACATTTTGAAGTCAGAAAAGCAAAAATGTCTAAACCTTCATTTAGTCCGCTTACAGAAATTCCCGAATTAGGAAAGGCTGTAAATATTAATACAGATCAAACAACTCAAACAGGAACTTAATATGATAAATTTTAAAATATTCTACAGCATTTTTCTTTTATCAATATTTTTCTCCTGTAAACAGAATAAACAGGCGGATCAGAAGGCGGTGATTAATGAAGTTAAAACCTATATATTAAAAAATATTCCTTCAAAATTAAAAATTGAAAAACAGGAAAAAATTAATATAGATAATGATCCTGACGACGAATTGATTGTTACTGCAGTCGACTCGCTTTCTGAGAAATATTTTGAATATTGGTATAAAAATGGAAATCTTATTCATGAATTTTCTTATCCTTTTGTTTCCATTAATTATAAATGGTTTGCAGATTTAGATGATGATAATAAAAAAGAGATCATAAGAGCACAAGGATATGAAGATGGGGTAGATTATGCAATTTATAAGATTAAAAATAATGACGAGATTCTGCAATTATATTTTAATCCAGGATTGAAAGATGAGAGATACGGAGATAATAATTTTTGGGCTTATCCCAATGATATTAAAGAATTAGCTGTTGATAAAGATAAAAAATTATTGGTTTCTTTAGATAATAATTATCCGAGAGATGACGATCACACGATGCCTGATAATCAGCGAGAGTTACCTTTTGTTTTTTTTAAAGGAAAAACTAGACAACCAGATATGGAATTGAAGAACTTAAAAAGACAACAAAGAATTAATTTAAAAGATTTAGTTAAAAGTATTGCGAAGGGAAATTCACCAGAAAGTAAAATTTCTATGGCGACAGTTCAGGAGATTATCCATGATTTAAATGGAGATGGTATTAAAGATAAGATTGAGGTATATAAAAACACATCTTTAAATGATAAATTTGATCAGGAACATTTCCATTTGCCAATCAAAATTTTTAAGGGCACTAACAGTGGATTTGAATTATGGAAAGAAAATAATAATTTGATTTATTCTGTAGATAATACATGTGCCTCTGAGGGCTTTAGTAATATCGTTGTAAAAGATAATTACTTTACCATTGAAGCACAGACATGTTATGATTACAATGTTTTAGTAAATGGTTTTACTACTTTTAAAATAGAAAATAATGAAATCTTTTTATATAAATATGGAGAAGAATATTTTGATAAAAGCAATCATGATAAAAAAATACCTTCTAAAGTCTGGACTCAAAAGAATCTCGGTAAAATCAAATTTCAGGATGTTAATGAATCATTTTTGAAAAAGTTGAAAAATAAAAAGTGATACAGTTTTAAAGATTAAAATTTGCTTTTTGCTTCAATTGAAAATTTATCAAACTAAAGGTAAGGGTGAATATGCAAATAAAAGTTCCAGTATAAGTTAAGCTACATTTTTATAAATTTTGTTTTGATTATTAAATTCTTCGATTGTTTGATAATTAAGTGTGCTGTGACGTCTTTTTTTGTTGTACCAGACTTCGATATATTCGAAAATTTCCAGCTCCATTTTTTCTTTTGTAATTAGCTTGTTGCCATAAATGAGTTCCGTTTTCAATGATTTAAAAAAGCTCTCGCCACTGCATTATCCCAACAATTTCCTCTACGGCTCATACTTCTTGTAACGCCATAAAATTCAACAGTATTCGCAAATTTCTTACTTGCATATTGTACACCCCGGTCATAATGGAAAATTAATCCATCAACTATTTTCCTGTTTTTGACAGCCATTTTCCAAGCCGCAAGGCTTGTTTCTTCGGTACTCATTCCCTTGCTCAAACTCCATCCGATTATTTTCCGGTCATATAAATCAATAATTGTTGTCAAATACAAAAACCCCTCTTTGGTGTGAATATAAGTGATGTCAGAAACCCAAGCTTTTGAGGACTTATCTGCTATAAAGTTCCTGTTCAACACATTTTCTACTACCAAATAATTGTGTTTAGAGTTCGTAGTAACTTTAAATTTCTTGCTTAATTTACTTCTCAAGCCAAGCTCCTTCATATATTTCGCCACCGTAATTCGTGATATTTTGTATCCTAATGAATTCAACTCAAATGCAATTCTAGGACTTCCGTAGCGTTGTTTTGATGAGAAATAAATTGAAGTTATTTGCTGTTTTATTTTTTCTTTCGAAAGCAATCTCTTACTAAAGGGCCTGTTTTTCCATTTATAATAACCACTGGAAGTTATTTTTAAAACATTACACATTTTTTCAATCGGAAATAAATATTCATGATTTTTAATGAATTCATATTTCATCGACCGGTCTTGGAAAAAATGCCAATTGCTTTTTTTAATATGTCACGTTCTAACTCTGCATCTTTGAGCCTTTTCTCCAGTTCGTGGATTTTTTCCTGTTCGGGTGTGAGTTTTAAATTTCCATTCCCCGGGAAGCTACCTTCCCCAAATTCTTCATATTCTTTGCGCCATTTGTAAAGCAGTGTGACTGTGATTCCGAGTTCTCGCGCAAGCTCCGAGATATTAGTTCGCTCATTGCTTAGCTGAACGGCTTTGGTCTTAAAAGCAGGATCATAGATTTTTCGCTCTCTTTTCATACATTAAAATTAAGGTTTTATGCTTAACTTTTACTGGACGTTAAATTAGTATATCCAGATTCGAAATTATTACCCAATTTCCGGATAGAGGATATCTTCAGAATACTTATTTGGTTTCGGGTATAAATAATAAGTTGATTTTAAAAAAAATTAAAAGCGAATCTGAATCGTGGCAGGATGGTTACACGGAAAAGTGCAGTCAAAATATTAATGTTGATTTGAAAAAAACAATAACAGAACTTTTGAAAGTAATAAGCAATACAAAAAAGAACTGCACTAAAATATATAATAAGCAGTCTAAAGTCAGAAATTAAATATGGATATTTTTTGTTAGTAATATGAAAATAATCTTAAAACTAAAGTGGATTTTCTTAATCCTAATTTTCATTAATTGTAAAGAGCAAAATACTAAAGAAGTATCTCCTGCGAAAGTTACTTTTCCTAAAGAAACTAGTAAAATAGAGTACAAAGATGAGCTCTATGTAGGAAAAGAATTTTATTCGGGTGATGAACTCAATACCTACACTTTTGTCAAGTCAGATAAAATACATGAAAATGACAGTTTAACGTATTCTATTTATAAAAAAAATAATGAAGAAAATTATTTGTTCACTATAGAAAAGTTGGTGTCAAATGAAGATCAGGAATTGTATAAAATAATTGATGTATTCAAATTTAATAATTACAATTATGCAAACAACAAGGTCGAAATAAAAAATCAGAAAAGCGGATATTCAGTCTCATTTTTAGACAAAAATAAGATTTTAAAAAAATGGGAATTTGAATTAAAAAATAATTCATTAAACAAAAGTTGGAATGGGAAATATGAATGCAATTTTCTTCGAATTAAAGAAGAATCTGCCGATCCACGTGCATATGCGATGATTTATATTGATATTAAAGATAATAAAGCGACCTTTCGATTAGATAGCTATAATGAGATTTTAGACAAAGATTTACTTATCCTGAATAGTAATCCAAACAAAATTATTCTACAGGAAAAAGATAATAGCAATTCGAAGTTTTCAATCATAAGAAAAAATGATGACTTTATTCTGACCAGCGATTTACTTGATAAAACTACGGGTGAAATTACAACTTATAAGCTAAAGAAAAAGAAATAGCAGAGATTAAACTGAATGTCTAAAACTTAGAAAGCCGATCATAAAAAAGCTAAATAATCAAACTTAGTTTTAAAAATAATTAGTAAATTAATGATCTCTTTTCATAAACACACTATCATAAAGGCATTTATAAAAACATGATGATCCATTTTATACTTCCCGGAGATACCCTCGAAAATATTGCTGAAAAAATAGGGCTTGAAAATCCTATTTATCTTAAAGAATTTCACAATCAACATTGCCTGAAAGAAGATTTTATTGTTGATGATTTGATTTCCGGAAAAAAACTGTTGTTACCCGATTTTATAACAATTAAAACCTATAATGATAAAAACGATGCGCCTTTTAAAAGTACGAAACTAAATCCGAAAATTGGTTTTAATCCGATTGGCTTTAATGAAAAATTTAAAATTACAATTAAAGAATCATCAAATACAGAAGGCAAAACCGTTGAAAACAGATTTTCTTATATCGCATCTTTACAATGGATGAAAAACGAATTTGATGAACATCTTTTTCATTTTACCAAAGACCAGTTTTCAAATCAGAATGATACAAAAATGGAAAGTCTGGCTATTGAAAGCATGAAGTCTTTATATCCGATTGAAGTTTTTGTGAATACCAAAGGGGAAATTTTGCGAACTGCTTTAAAGAAAGAAATTTTAAATAATTTTAATCAGATTAAAGAAAATTTACTGGATTTTTTTCCTGACAAATATGCTAAAATATACCTTGAAGAATTTGAATATGTTGTCTTAAATCCTGATGTTTTTGATCAAAAAATGAAAGAAGATTGGTTTATGAAAAACTACTTTTCATCTTTCCGAAATCCTTTTGAAAACGGGAAGTCTTTCTTTGAAATTTATTTAAATCAGTCATTATTAAGTATCGAACAAACAGTAAAATTAACCGATAATAAAGAAGAGGTTTTATTAAATCAAACCTTAAAAGATAAAAACCAAGATAATTTCACAGGAAAGATAACAGTTGCTAAAAATACCGGAATGATTAAAACTTTGCAAGTATCACATTCTTACAAAGAATTTGCAGTTCTATATTCCACAGAATTTTCAATTGAAAATATTAGAATTTTCTCTTTCTAAAAAAAAGACTGCTTCAAAATAGAAACAGTCTTTTTAATTTTCTGAAAAACTTTACTTGATTACAAATTTCAAAGTAGATTCATCAAGCTTTAAAATGTAAACACCTTGCAAAAGACTTTTAATTTTAATTGACTTTCCATTTTTGAAAGGATTGTTAATAGTTTGCATTACTTTCCCTTGTAGATTATAGATTTCCGCTTTTTTAATATTCTGTGTCTCGCCTTTCACAAAAATTTCCTGATTCGTAATAGGATTTGGATAAATCTGTAACTCTTTTTGTTCGGCTGTAAAATTTGTTTCCTGGCTTTGTCTTGAAGACGAATTATTGCAGGTCCAGCTCAGATTATCAATCGCGACTCTGTTAGTTGAAGAATTATTAACCAAAGTCACCACAACGTTTCCAGAAACATTGATGTTGTTTATGGTTGTCGTAGTCGCCGTCGTACTGTAAGGAACTGTTCCTACATTTACACCATTTACCTGGACCGTAAAATTTCCATTGCTTCCACTGAATTTAAGCTGTGTTGTAACCGTCAAAGATCCTATTCCGTTTGCCAAACTGCTCGATTTCAAAGATCCGTCTCTTACAGTAATGGCTTTATTAGAAATGGTTTGATCGCTTCTTGAATCTGTTGCGGTCCATGTAATTCCGTTGCTCGTCCATGTTTTTGTTGAATACGATGACGAACTTGCTGTTGGGATTGTTTCAAAAGTTTCATTTACACAACCTATTGGATTAGGATTAGTTGTTCCCGCATTCGTCGTAGCAGAAACGGTAGAACTGTTTGCAGAAGAATTTCCTGCGGCATCTTTAGCTTTAATATAAAAATTATAAGTTGTAGAAGGATTTAAGCCTGTAACTGTCGTTGAAGTTGAAGAAACGCTGGTTTTTAAATTTCCATTCATGTAAACATCGTAAGAACTTACGGCTACATTATCAGTTGCTGCATTCCATGTAATAGAAACAGTGTTTGATGTTTTTCCTGAAACCGTTAAATTGGTAACCGTTGAAGGAGCTTGCGTATCTGTTGTTGGAGCTTGTCCTCCCCAAATTTGGTTTACATAATTAGGATTGTCTATAAACGGATTTCTGTTCCCTTGAAAAGTATAGGAAGCATTATTTCTATTGATTTCTGCCTGAGAAACCGGATCCTGATTATGCCAAGCTAAAAGCACATTGAGTTCCCAGGTTTGTAATCCGGGAAATGCTGAACTTCCAATCATATTTCCGGTAGAAAATGTTGAGAGTTTGCTTTGGTATCTTGTTACAAAATAGAAAACCATTCTGGCTACATCACCTTTAAATTCATCGATAGGCTCAAAAACGGTCCCTGAAAATCCTGAAGATGATGAGCTTCCCAATTTTGAACCATTTAAAGAAGTAAAACTTGCCGTTCCTACTTTTCCGAAAGGATAATTAGAACGCATTCCATTTACTTTTCCATCGGTAGCTCTGATGAAGTGAATGTCGTTTTTCATAGGCGAACCTTCATTGAAAAGACTTTGAGGAACGATGTGTTCACGATTGTAACAATTTCCTTCAGTAGAGTAGGTACCACACTGATTATTTCCAGGAGTGAATTTGTAAGGGTCTGTAGAAGTGGGTCTTTCTGAATAAATATCAAGAATAGAACCATCATTCTCATAATTTTTATCGATGTCGGTGGTTTTGTAGGCCGTCCAAAGTCCGCTGTAACCTTTGTCTTGATGTCCGTTTGTAATAATATTGCTTAAAGCGGTTTTTAATGAAGCTCCAGACAATCCGTTCGCTGAACTATAATATCCTGCAGGAGCCTGTGCGTACGCAAGCTGAGAGAATACTATACATAAAAGCAGTTTTTTCATAATAATATAATTTTTGGGTAAGAATAAAACAATTTGGTGAATGTAAAATTACATTATTATTATTATTATTAAATTTAAAAGCAATTATCTTTTCCACAAACAGGTTAAGTTTATGTAAAATTTTACATAAAAAAAGTCAACACAAATTTTGTATTGACTTTTAATATAATTTAAAATAAAAATTTTATTTCTTCATTCCCGGAGGATAGTTTGCCATAATTTCAGCCACCATCTGAGGAATTTGTTTTTGTTTGGCTTTCGGTCTGTCTACATCAATTCCGCTACCGATTCCCTGCCACACCAATTTTTGAGTTTGAGAATCTACAAGGTCTACAATGATTGCACCTTCGTTATAATTACTCGTCCAGGTTCTGTTCATTCCTATACCCCAGCCGAAACCGCCACCCCAGCCCCACATTCCATAGGGGTTGGTACTATTGATTTCAGTGATTTTTTTGTGATTAGCTTTTACGTTGACAATCAAATCAGGATTTTCTCCCGGTTGAAGGCCTTTCATCTGCAGCTGCTTAGACAATTCATTCAAAACTCTTTCTTTATCGATATCATTTAATTTCAAATCGTCGATTCTGATTTTGTAGGTCTTATAAGTCGTGAAATTAGCAGTTTGAGCATAATCTGAACGTACTTTGAAGGGGCTACAAGACGACAAACCTAAACTTGCCGCAAGCAAAATAAAAATATATTTCTTCATTTTATTTATTTTTTTTATTGGTTTTTATAAATGTGTCTGTCTTTTTATCGTATCCGTAAGGACAGTGTCTACAGCCGCTTTTACAGCAATGTCCACGTTTAAGATGGAATTTTTCGGTAAAAACTTTGTAACCCTGTTCGTTGTAGTAAAAGTCTTCACCTTCTTTGATTTCAAAAAGAGCCATAAGTTAAATCAAAACTTTTATATTTGTTATCATGATAATTGTGTACCAAAGGCTTCTCAAAAATACAAAAATAAATGGTATTACACTCTATCCTTTTATATTCATTAAAAATCCTGAAGATAAGAAGAATAGGGTGTTGATCAATCATGAAAAAATTCATATCAGACAACAATTAGAGTTGCTAGTAATTTTCTTTTACATTTTATACATTGTTGAATATTACTATCATTTTTTCAGACTTAAAAATGCACATGCAGCCTATCATGCAATTTCTTTTGAAAGAGAAGCTTACTCAATGGAACATGATTTAAATTATCTGAAAAAAAGAAAATTTTGGAGTTTTAGAAAATATTTATAATAATTCTCAATTTTTAATTATTTTTCTACTAAACGTTTCAAAATTCCCATTCTCTGGAGGGGTAGTGAAAATTCAATGAATTTTTGACGGGTGATTCAAAAAAACTATTTTTGTTAAAATAAATATCATTTAAACAAAGAAATGCTATTACAACTTCCTACAGAAACTATTCCGATTCAGGAAATTCCAATTCATAAAAAATTAAAACTTTTCATCAAAAGAGAAGACTTCATTCATTCTCAAATTTCAGGAAACAAATACTGGAAACTTTTTTATAATATCAATAATTATTTAGAAACTCTGCCGGAAAACCCTTTAATCATCACATTTGGCGGAGCCTATTCAAACCATATCTCTGCAGTTTCTGCCACAGGAAATCTTTTTAGAATTAAAACTTTAGGCATTATAAGAGGTGAAGAATTAGAAAAAAAATGGCGGGATAATCCGACTTTAGTTTTTGCCAAAAGAAACGGAATGAATTTAAAATTTGTCTCCCGTGAAGAATATCGCCATAAAGAAAAACTAACTGAGTTTCTGCAGCATGAATTTCCTGAAGCATTAATAATTCCTGAAGGCGGAACCAATAAAAACGCTGTTCAGGGCGTAAAAATGATGCTCAATGACGATACAAAAGATTTTGATTATCTTTGCACATCAGTTGGAACCGGAGGTACTTTGGCGGGGATTTCAGAATTTTGCGAAGATAATCAGAAGGTTATAGGTTTTAAGGTAGTTGAAGACTTTTCTTTAGAAAGCAAAATATCAGAATTAACCTCTAAAAGAAATTTTCATCTAACCGATGCTGCTTTTGGCGGTTATGGTAAAATAAATGATGAAAATATTCGTTTTATCAATGATTTTAAAGCGAAATTTAATATTCCTTTAGAACCAATGTATACAGGAAAAATGATGCAGAAAGTTTTTGAAATGATCGATGCTGATTATTTTCCTGAAGGAAGTAAAATTCTGTGTTTTCATACCGGAGGTTTGCAAGGAATAGAAGGGGCCAATTTGCTTTTAGAAAAACAAAATAGAAATTTAATAATGTAAAGCCGAAAAAGTATGATGAATTCATACGACCATTTTAAAATACAAGTAAATTACTTGTCTGGCTTTAAAAATCAAAAAAACATGAAAAGACTTTTCTTACTAATTAGCCTTTTAGTTTTATCAAAATTCTCAGCTCAGACCTGGGCTACAGAAGATCAATACATCCAGAAATTTGCCCAATATGCGGTGGAAGAAATGGAAAAATACAAAATTCCAGCTTCAATTACGCTTGCACAAGGACTTTTGGAAACCGGTGGCGGACAAAGCCGTTTGGCGCAGGAAGGGAAAAACCACTTCGGTATAAAATGTAAAGAAGAATGGACCGGAAAAACAATGAAGCACACCGATGATGCTCCAAATGAGTGCTTCCGAGTGTATGACGATCCTAAACAATCTTACGAAGACCACTCTATATTTTTGGCAACAAGAAAATATTACACCAAACTTTTTGATCTCGATATGAAAGATTACAGAGCTTGGGCACATGGTTTAAAAAAAGCAGGTTACGCTACCAATCCTCGTTATGCATCAATTCTTATCGGTAAAATTGAAAAATATAAGCTGTATGAGTTTGATGAAGTAGATTCTAAAGAAGTTTTGTATGCCGTTCTGAAAAAATATCCAGATCTGAAAGACGACCGTACTTTCATGGCAAGAATGGAGCCTGCAAAAGCCACAAAAAAAACGACAACACCTGTTACTGTAAAAGTTCCTTACAAAGCGACTTCTTATGCACAGCAACAACAGAGAGTGGAGAGAATAAAAACCAAAGCAGAAATCCTTAATTCAATTTTAATCAAAAGCCATCCGAATGGCGGTTTAAAGTATATTGTGATTCCTGAAGATACTGATGTACAGTATATAGCTAAGAAATTTAAAATTAGCGAAAGCAAATTAACCAAGTGGAATGAGCTAGAAGGAACTGCATTAGTGAAAAATGAGGTCGTTTTCTTGGAATCTAAAAATTCTGAAGGAAATACAGCAACCTACAAAGCCGAATCTGGCGAAGATATGTATGATATCGCACAGAAATTTGGCATTAAACTCCATAAATTATACGCTAAAAACAGAATGGATGAAGGTCAGAAACCATCCGCTGGACAGCTTATTTATCTGATTGACAAAAAACCTAGAAACTAAAATCAGTTGTTAGGTTTTAGTTGATGGTTGTTAGTTTTAAGAACTGACAATTAATTGCTATCAACTAATTACCATCAACTATCAACTAAATAATAATGAAATACCAAAGAAGTTCAGCTTTATTTGAAGAGGCTTACAAATATATTCCGGGAGGTGTAAATTCTCCGGTTCGTGCGTTTAAATCGGTGGGTGGAGTTCCCGTTTTTATGAAATCTGCGAAAGGTGCTTACCTTACGGATGCCGATGACAACACGTATGTAGACTACATTAATTCTTGGGGACCTGCAATTTTGGGTCATACACATCCTGAAGTTTTAGAAGAATTAAAAATTCAGGCAGAAAAAGGCTTCTCTTTTGGTGCACCCACTGAATTGGAAACTGAGATCGCAAAATTCATCACTGAAAATGTTCCGAATATCGACCAGATCAGAATGGTCTCTTCAGGAACAGAAGCTTGCATGAGCGCGATCAGACTGGCAAGAGGTTTTACAGGAAGAGATAAATTCATCAAGTTTGAAGGCTGTTATCATGGTCATTCAGATTCATTTTTGATAAAAGCGGGAAGTGGTGCAGCAACTTTTGGAAATCCAAATTCTCCGGGCGTAACGGCTGGAACAGCAAAAGATACTTTGTTAGCAAGATATAATGATTTTGAGCAGGTAGAAGATCTGTTCAGACATAATCAGGGTGAAATTGCAGCGGTAATTATTGAGCCGGTTGCAGGAAACATGGGTTGTGTACTTCCTGAAAATGATTTCTTACAAAAATTAAGAAAGATCTGTGACGAAAACGGAGCTTTATTGATCTTCGATGAAGTAATGACAGGTTTCAGATTGGCATTTGGTGGCGCTCAGGAATTGTTTAATGTGAAAGCCGATCTGGTAACTTATGGAAAAGTGATCGGAGGTGGACTTCCGGTAGGAGCTTTTGCTGGAAGAAACGAAATTATGGACCATTTGGCTCCAAAAGGTGGCGTTTATCAGGCAGGAACACTAAGTGGAAATCCTTTGGCAATGAGAGCAGGTTTAAAAACTTTGCAAATTATTAAAAATGACCCTGAATTTTTCAACAGATTAGCTAAAA
The DNA here is from genome assembly GCF_900168205.1 of Chryseobacterium balustinum. Taxonomy (GTDB): domain Bacteria; phylum Bacteroidota; class Bacteroidia; order Flavobacteriales; family Weeksellaceae; genus Chryseobacterium; species Chryseobacterium balustinum. Next base: position 215,462 of record NZ_FUZE01000002.1, on the reverse strand, counting down.
CAACAGAAACGTTAGACTTTGAAATCGGAAAAATTTTAAGTGAAAAAGGAATTGAGCACAGGATCAACAGAAAAGGCTCAATGATGTCGGTTTTCTTCCACATCAATGCGGTTTCTAATTTTGATGAGGCACAGAATGCTAATCATGCACTGTTTAATAATTTCTTTCATCAGATGTTAACGAACGGAATTTATCTTCCGCCAAGTGGCTATGAAACGTATTTCATCAGCGATGCGATCAAAGACAAAGAAATCGATATGACTTTAGAAGCTGTAAGAAAATTTCAGTATTCTTAAAATTATAAGACATAAATTTACAAAGGATGAGGTTTAAAACTTCATCCTTTTTTGTTTCTCTAAAATCAAAAATTCATACAAGCAATGTGATAAATGATACAATTCTAAGACCTTAGTTCTTACTAATTTTGTATCATAGAAATTGAATATGGAAAGGTCTAATAATATTTCGCGAAAAGATTTTTTGAAAAGCTCTGCTTTAGCAATGGCTGGAATTACTTTAACGCCTAAAGTGATGAGTGCAAAAACGCTTTCTGAAGATAAAGTTTTAGGAGTAAATGGTAAATTAATTCTTAAAAATGTCCGCCTTGAAACCGGTTTTGAATATGAAGAAGGCGAAGTGATTTCTACAAAGACAGATTTGTTTTTAGTGGAAACAGAAAACGGAAAAATTACAAAAATAGCTCCAAATAATCCGAAAGCGAAAGCGGTGGATGCAAAGGGATTTCTGATGCTTCCGGCTTTTAAAGATATGCACATTCACCTAGATAAAACTTTTTATGGCGACAAATGGCAGGCTGTAAGAAAAAGAAAAGGCGGAGTAAAAGGAATGATTGCTTTGGAAGAACAAATCATGCCGGAAATTCTGAAAAATTCTACCTACAAAGCAGAAAAAATGATTGAATTGATTCAGTCCAAAGGAACTGCTTTTGCAAGAAGTCATGTGAATATTGAGCCTACTTCCAAGCTCGATTCTTTGAAAAATCTACAGAAAGCTTTAGATAATAAAAAGAAAAGTTTCGGAGCAGAAATTGTTGCCTTTCCGCAACACGGAGTTTTTTACAAAAATTCTGTTCCTTATTTGAAAGAAGCAGCTCAGATGAATATCGATTTTATCGGTGGAGTAGATCCTTACACGATTGACGGAGCGATTGAAAAAACAATTGATTTTACGGTACAACTCGCTTTAGATCATCAAAAAGGAATTGACATTCATCTTCATGAAACCGGAGAATCAGGTTTGAAAACGGTTGAATACCTTATCGATAAAGTGAATGAAAATCCTTCTTTAAAAGGAAAAACATTTTTTAGTCATTGTTTTATTTTAGGTAAATTAGATAAAATAAAACAAGAAGAGATTGCCGAAAAATTAGGCAATGCTCGAGTGGGAATTGCTTCAACGATTCCTATCGGAAATTTGATTATGCCGCTTCCGACTTTACAAAAACATAATGTAACCGTTTATACCGGAAACGACAGTATTATCGATCATTGGAATACGTACGGAACCGGAAGTGTTTTGGAGAAAGCCAATCTTTATGCTCAGCTTTACGGTCAGTCGACTGAATTTTTGCTTTCAAGAAGTTTAAAATTGGCCACGGCAAATCTAACTCCTTTGGATGATAAAGGCATTCAGCAATGGCCGAAAACGGGTGATGATGCCGATTTTGTTTTGCTGAATGCAAGTTGTTCGGCAGAAGCGGTATCAAGAATTTCAAACGTAGAATCTCTTATTTATAGAGGGAACGTGGTATTTTAATTAAATAAAAATCAGGCAATGAAAGTTTTGTTTTTTGTGTTGTGTTTTATCAGTGTAAATGCTTGCGAAAAAAGCTTCTCTCAACCTGTAAAAGAAATTATGGTTAATGATGAAAAGGTGATTGAGCTTGTAAAGAGCAATAATGCAGAAGGATTAAGAACGGCTTTGGAAAATGGAGCCGATGTGAATACTAAAGATTCGAGAGGAAGATCTTTGCTGCTTCTTGCAGCTGTAGGAAAAAAGATAAAAATTGCAAAAATCCTTGTCGAATATAAAGCGGATGTTAATCTGCAGGATCAACAATTGGACAGTCCGTTTTTATTTGCCGGTGCAAACGGACAGACCGAATTGGTGAAATTATTTCTAAAAAACGGAGCTCGTTTTGACGTTTTCAACAGATACAACGGAACGGCTTTAATTCCTGCCTGCGAAAGAGGTCATGTAGAAACGGTAAAAGTTTTGGCAAATACAGAAGGTTTTCCGATCAATCATGTGAACAGATTGGGATGGACTGCCTTGATGGAAGCGGTAATTTTAGGTGATGGAAGTTTAAAATATCAGCAAATTGTTCAGATCCTTAAAGATAAAGGAGCAAAAGATATTCCCGATAACGACGGAGTTACCGCTTTGGAACACGCAAAATCTTTAGGATATAAAGAGATTGTAAAAATTTTAGAATCTTAAACTACCTAAACTTATATTCTGAAAATGATTTCCTGCATAAATTTCACTAATTTTAAGCAAAAATCATTCGGAATGAGTCGTCGTTCAGATTATTTTCCGGTTTTGGGTATTCAGGATTTCAAGGATGATCATTCTTTGGAAACACCTCTCTTATTTAATGAGCTTTACGGAGAACGTTCTATCGATGATCCGCACAAACATGATTTTTTTATCATTAATATTTTTGAAAAAGCAAAAGGAAATCATACCATCGATTTTGTAGATTATGAAGTGAAAGATTACCAGATTCATCTGGTTTTTCCAGATCAGGTGCATCAATGGGATATTGAAGCAGGAACGATAGGATATCAGTTAATGATTAGCAGAGATTGGTTTGAAAGCCTAATTCCGACTTTAAGATTTTCACAATTATTTTATCAGAATCATCCTGTCATAGATCTTTCAGATATGAGTTTTGAATTTCTGGTTTATGAATTTAAGACTATTAAAAAACTTTTGAATGATGAGAATATCTTTTGGGAAATGATTCAGAAACGTAGCGAAATGATTGGATTACTCATCAGTGAAGCGGTAGAATTTATTTTTAAAAATGATGAGCAATACCATTCGAATCCTGTATTTTCAAAATTTTTGAATCTTATTGATGAGCATTTTAAAGAAGAACGTTCAGTTTCTTTTTATGCTGAAAAGCTTAATATTTCGCCCAATTATTTAAATATTATCTGTAAAAAAAGCATTAATTCTTCAGCTTCATCGCTTATTCAGGATAGAATTTTACTTGAAGCAAAGCGTCTTCTGAAAGTTTCAAAAAAATCGGTGAAAGATATTGTTTTTGATTTGGGATTTTATGATCAGGCAAGTTTTTCAAAATTTTTTAAGTCACACACAGGAATGACGCCGTCTCAATTCAAAGACTAATACTATTCTTACTTTAAAAATACTGGAAAAGGTTGAACTCCTACGGAGCTTTAATTGTGGTTATTACTATCCTACAAAGGTATTGCTCCTCTGGAGCTATTCAAATTGTAAGACAAATTCCTATCAGGTAAATTCTAAATTAGAATGATATAAATTAACTATTTAAACAAAATTCCTCAGAAATATTTCTAAAGAATTTTATATCGATTTTAAATTTAATTATTGTAATCCGGACCAACCAACTGCCCAAGATGGTATTAAAATGCCATTTCCGGCTCCGGTTGCATCAGGTTTTTTAGTATAAGTGGTGTCTACAATAGGAACTGTTGCACCTAAAGAAGATTTTAAAGAAACTTCGGTTGTTGTATCTTTAAACAAAACATTGGTTATTCTTTTTTTACCGTTGAAACGAGCCACTGTAGAATCGCTTTCAATATTAATTCCGGTTGACCAATCGGAAACTACGACATTATCTAATGTTGCAAAAGTTCCCTGTTTTAGTTTTATTCCGTTCGATTCACCTGAAGTTCCACCGATAAAGGTGACATTTTTAATAGTAGGATTTGATCTTGGTGAGGCATTGTCGTTTCCTGTATTATTAATCCCTGTAATCCCAGTATTTCCTGTGCCATCTGCTTTTCTTTTGGTAAAAATATTGGTTGCGCTACCAATCCATCCATCTTTATAACTGAAGGCATTATTAGTATTTGCAGCTGAAACAATGTTTGAAACATTTACCGTTCCGCCATAAATCTCAATGCCGTCATCTGCATTATTTAAAAGTGCTACACTTTCTACTCGGGTCTCGTTACCAATTCCGAAAAGCGAAAGACCATTGAATTTTTTACCCGCAGCGAATTCGGCACCGGCATATTCTATTCTTACAAAGTTCAGAGATCCTGAATTATCTTCAGCTTCGGAACCTCCATATATTAAATTTCCTATCTCTGATAAACCTGTACTTCCTGTATTAACCGGAGCTTTACCACAAATTACGATTCCTCCCCAATTTCCGGCTTCGGCTGTAGTAGATGTGAATAAAACGGGAGAACCCGCAGTTCCGTTCGCATAAATCTTTCCGCCCTGCTCGACAAGAACATAAGATAAAGCTCCCGCTGTAGCGGTAATTCTTGTTCCGGCAGGAATAACGAGAGTTCCGCCATTTTTTACCGTAACAATGCCTGTGAGTTTATAAGACATCATCGGATTAAGAGTCACCACTTGCCCGTTGGTAACGTCACCTTTAAAATTGTTGGGATCCTGAGCGATTCCTATCACGGCAATTTCAGAACTTATATCTTCATCTTTACTGCACGAATGAATAATAAATGATGAGCCAATTATAAAGGCTGCAACGATTATTTTTAAATGATTTTTCTTCATAATTCTCAGGTTACTCTTCTTCAACGAGATTTTTATCAATCTATTTTGAATGAGAAGACCAAATTACCATTTTTCTGTTTATTATCCCAATTCAAAATCTGATGAATTGATTTTAATTTAAATATTTAAAAGAAAATTTAAGTTTATGGTAAAAAATAACCACGCCTGGAAAATAAATTCCGGGCGTGGTTTTCAATTTGATATGAAGAAACTAATTACTTACTAATTTCCTGCATCAGTTGCAGTAAAAGTAGAAACCCCAGTCCATCCTTGTGCCCAAGTTGGAAGAGATGACCCATTACCAGCACCATTTGCTGCTGTATTAACAAGTACTGCTGCTGTTAAATCAACAGCTGTACCAGCTGTATTTTTAGCTTTAATATTAGTTCCGATACTTTCAAAACGAACATTTTTCACATATGAACCTCCTTGGAACCAAGTAAGAGTTCTGTTAGTTTCAAAATCAATTCCTGTAGAGAAATTAGCTAAAACAATATTATCGAATTTTCCTTGAGAACCTGCTCTGATTTTCATTGCCTGAGATTCAGTACCTTTTGTATTTCCTAAGAATGTTGCATTTTTAATTGTAGGATTAGAAACTCCATTTCCGAAAGTTGTATCATGATCTGGATCTTGAGTGTCAGCTTCAACGCCTCTGTTACCTGGTTCAGCATCGTTTGCATACTCTTTTTTTCTAGCAGCATAAATATATTCAGCTGTACCTTGCCATCCTTCTGTCCAGTCAATACTATCATCTCCTACACCAAGTACAACGATATGATCTGCATTTACATTACCACCGAAAAATTCTACACCATCATCAGCTCCATCGTAAATATATACATAAGAAACTTTAGTTCCGCTACCTACTCCGAAAAGAGAAAGACCGTTAAATTCTTTTGAAGGGTTATATTTAAATCCACTGTTTTTGATTTTAACATACTGAATTGATCCAGAGTTATCATCTTTGGTCGTTCCACCATAAGTTAATTCTCCAAGTTCTGAAGTAGAAGTTCCAGCAGCACTTCTGTTAGATGGTGCTTTTCCTAAAACTACAATTCCTCCCCAGCTTCCTGGCTTGTTTACTGCTCCTTCAAAAACTACTGGAGCAGCAGCTGTACCGTTGATAAAGATTTTAGCACCTCTATCTACGATTAGGTAATTTGCTCCTTCACTTGCTACAATTTTAGTTCCTGCAGGAATGATCAAAGTAGCTCCTTCTTTTACCCAAAGTTTTCCAGTTAGTTTATATGTTTTTGTAGCATCTAATGTAACGGTCTGTCCAGATTGGATGTCACCTTTGAAATCGTTCGGATCAAGAGTTGAAGATACTTCTTCCGTATCATCATTGTTACTACAAGAAACAGCTACCGATGTAAAGCTTACTGCTAATGATAAGCAAAGTGCAGCTCTTAAAAATGTTTTTTTCATTTTATTTATTGATTATTTTATTTAGAATTTATAAGAAAGATTTAACCCAATCGTTCTACCTTTTGTATAGTTTTTATGAACGAAAGTACCTGCTCCATTCATCTGATCAATTTTATAATTAGGATTTAAAAGATTTCTCACATTAACACCTACTCCAATATTTTTTAAAGTAAAGTTTAAGTTAGCATCGAGAATATTTCTTGACAATTCGTAGAAATTACCTGTTTTATTGGTGCCCAATGCATAAAGGTTTTTCCCGACATAAGAATAAGATACTACGAAATCGAGTGTATTATCATTCCATTTATAATTGTAGCCTAAGTTTGCATTAGCAATAAAGTCTGCTACACCTTGTACATCATCTTTAGTCTGACCGCTAAACTCTGCTCTTTTTCCTTTGTTTTCTGCAGCTAACTCATCGGCAGTTTTCAATTCTTGTTGAGAATGCATATAAGTTGTATTAATGAATGTGTATAATTTAGAATTACCCCATTCGTGAATATCTTTTCTGAATTCTGCTTCTGCTCCTACAATATAACCCCAGTTTGCAATATTGAAGTAAGTCATATCACTTGAAGCTGCAGTTGAGAAAGTTGTTCTGGCAATTGGATTTTGAATGTACTTTCCGAAAGCTGTTAAAGAGATAACTTCGCCTGCTTTAGGGAAATACTCCCACTTTAAATCAGCATTATAATTGTCTGATGGAACAACATTTGGGTTACCATAAACGTTGGTTGTAATGTCATAATAAGCAATTGGAATCAATTCTTTCGGCTGAGGTAAAGTGTAAGTTTTTGATAATGATAATCTCAGATTAGATTTATCATTTACACTGTATTTTGCATTAACAGCTGGTAAAAACTTATTATAGCTTTTTTGTTTTTTATCCGTTTCCAAAGGATCTCTCCAGTTCATATCCCAATTAATATAATCGAATCTACCACCTACTTGAACCACAAATTTATCTGAGATGTTGTAATCTACGTTAACAAAACCTGAATGCAAGTGTTGTTTAATATCATAACCCCAAGGTTTGTATAAGTTTCCTGAATCACGAAATGTTTGATAACTAAACTGATAAAGTGGGCTGTTTTGTGGATTGAAAAAGCCGTCGATATTATTAGGATCTAAAACAATCTGAGTATCATAAGGATTAAATCCATATTTGATACCGATAGATGTATAATCAAAAGTTCTGTTCTTATACGATCCGTCATAACCAAAGTTAACTTTAAAATTATTGAACTTCTTACTCAGATGTAAATATCCTAGAAAAGTATCATCAATTAACTCATCAAAATAACGGTGATTATCTACTGCACTTCCAGCAACAATTATTTTGCTGTCTGCAAGCATTGTATTCTGAAGTCTGTCTGGCCTTTTACTGTTCAATTTGTTATAACCTACAGCCCAGTCTGCTTCCCAATCTTTTCCTAACTTATGATTTCCAACTAATTGATTTATCCATGTATCTGTAATTTTATTATCACCACGATTAATGATTACATTATTGTCAGTATCATAATTATATCCTTCAAAGAATCTTGCAACTTGGGATGAAGAATGGATATAATTAGAGGTAAATGTTAGTTTATTGTTATTATTTAATTTATAAGAAAGATTTACTAAAGCAGTTGTATTCGTTTCATACGAATATCTTTCAACTTGATAATCTTTATTACGAGTTCCTGTTCCTGTAAAAAAGCTTTCGTTACCAGAACTGTATTCATAATTGTTGTCAAATCCCGCATAAGCAAAGATGGAAAATTTACCCAAACGAGCCCCTGTTTCAAAATCAATATTAGTATTAAAAGGATTTTGTGCGTTTTTAAAATTCCAGCTTGTTGTAAATGGATATGTTGAACCTGGATTAGATTTATTAAATGTAGCAGTTTTATAACCGAAGAAACCTGGTCCGCCATCTTGAAGCTTGAAGTTTTCTTTTTTATAGGTCTGCATATTAATAGAACTACCAAGTCCTACTTTGAAATAAGGTTTTCCTGTATATTCTTTTGATACGATGTTGATATTAGCACCACCGAAATCTCCGTATAATTTTGGATTGTAAACTTTATCCAAAGAAATGTATTCAATCATTGATGTTTTGAAGATTTCAAGATCAATGTTTTTCATTTCCGGATCATCAGAAGGAATCGGTAAGCCGTTTAACGTTGTAGTATTATAACGATCTCCCAATCCTCTTACAAAAATTTGCCCGCTACCTTCCTGTTTTAGTGTTCCTGTTGCTTTGGTAACTGCTGCAGATGCATTTCCGATACCTTGTTTAGCTAATTGTACAGAACCCACCCTTTCAATAACTTCTACAGATTTTTTCTGCATATTAATCAGGTTAGCTTCAGTTCCTTTTTTTGTAGACCCTTTGATGATAACACCCTCAATCTTTTTTTCGTTCTTTACGGTGTCATTTTTTTCTTGAGCGTACATTAAAGTCCCAGTTGTGGTAAGGAATAATGCAGCGATACTCAGTTTTCTAAAATTCATTTCTTTTTTACTAATTACTTTCGGTGCAAAGGAAGAGAAGTTTGTTGGTGTAAATGGTTTAGCGAAATTTAAATTTTTCTTAACTAATTATTACGAAATGGAAATTATTGTTAACTTTATGTGAACGATAACCTTTGTGTTAATCCATGATTCAAAATTGATTAACTTTGAACCGTAAAAATTGAAAATGAACCAAAAGAAAATTCTTCTAATAGACGATGAACTCGACATTCTAGAGATTCTGTCTTACAATCTGGAAAAAGAAGGCTACGACATTTATACCGCTACAAATGGTAATGAAGGTATAGAAAAAGCCAAAGAAATTATTCCCGATTTGATCTTATTAGATGTAATGATGCCCGAAAAAGACGGGATCGAAACTTGCCAGGAACTTCGTAAAGTAAAAGAACTGCAAAAAACACTTATCGTTTTTCTTTCTGCAAGAAGTGAAGAATTTTCTCAGCTAGCCGGTTTTCAGGCTGGTGCGAATGATTATGTTGTGAAATTAATCAAACCGAAAATTCTTATTTCTAAAGTAAATGCATTGCTTCAGTTGACCTCTCAGGTTTCGGATAATGCTAAAATGATAGAAATTGGAGATTTGATAATCGATAAAGATAACTTTAGGGTTTCTAAAAGCGGACAGCAGTTTTTATTACCTAAAAAAGAGTTTGATTTATTATATCTTTTGGCTTCAAACACCGAAAAAGTGTTTAAAAGAGAAGAGATTCTTGAAAAAGTTTGGGGTAATGACGTGATCGTTGGCGAAAGAACAATCGATGTACATATCCGTAGACTGAGAGAAAAATTAGGAATCAACACGATTCAAACTTTAAAAGGAATAGGATATAAATTAATCGTTTAATTAAGAATACCTAACTTTACATTTAACCCTAAACTCTTGTAAAATTGAAATTTTACAGACTTACCTTAGTTTCATCATGTCTGCTTACATTGGTGATGTTCGTTTTAGTGATTATTTTTGATTCACTGAAAGATATCTATTACCATACTTCTCAGTTTAAGATTGGTCTTTTTCTGTGTATTATTTTGATGTTCATTATTAATTATGTGGTCTTAGAACTGCTTTTTAATTATTACGCCAAAAAGCAGGTTAGGAAAATCTCAAAAATTCTTCCCGAAGAAATTGTTTATAGCGATCAAAATAATATTACACTGAAGGAATTGGGCGAAAGATTTTCAGATTTTAATCAGCAGCAGCTTACCGAGATGGATATGATGAAGGAAATGGAAAGCTACCGTAAAGAATACATCGGAAATGTTTCGCATGAGCTGAAAACACCTCTTTTTTCTATCCAAGGTTACGTAGAGACTTTGGTTGATGGTGGCGTAGAAAATTTGACGATTCGCGATAAATATTTGGAAAGAATTGGGATTTCTGTAGAAAGATTGATTGCTATCGTAAACGATCTCGATATGATCAACAGATTAGAAGCAGGAGAAATTAATCTCACCGTTTCAAAATTTGATGTTAATATTCTGATTAAAGAAATTTTTGACCTCCTAGATCTTGAAGCCGAAAAAAACAATACCGTTTTGCAGCTTCAGACTTTACACAGCCAGATTTTTGTAGAAGCCGACAAACAGAAAATTTCTCAGGTTTTTATTAATTTAATTTCCAATGCTATTCATTACGCCAACAGACAGGAAGCTAGAGTTGTGGTGAAAACAAGTATTCTTAGGAATAAAGTACTCATCGAAGTGATTGATAATGGTATGGGTATAAAAGCCGAACTTTTACCAAGAATTTTTGAAAGATTTTATAGAGTAGAGACCAGTCGAAGCAGAAGACAGGGTGGTTCCGGATTAGGATTAGCCATTGTAAAACACATACTAGAAGCTCATAACGAAAATATTACAGTAGAAAGTGTTTATTTGGAAGGTACGAAATTTAGTTTTATGCTCGAGAAAAGTAAATGATTTTGGCGAAATGTAAGGAAAAAAAAGTTTCTAAAAAATTATTAAATATTTTTTGTAAAATCTCATTTATTATATATTTGCATCAAGAATTTATCATAATAAATAAAGGCAAAAAGTAATTGAAATACTGATATGGTTTACAAAATCCGTGTAATATTAGATACGAAAGAAGATATTTTCCGCGATGTAGAAATCAAAGGAAAACAAACACTCTGGAACTTACATTTGGGAATTAAAAGTGCATTCAACCTTAGTGGTGATGAGCTGTCTACTTTTAATCTTCTCGAAGAAGATGGTACTGTTGTAAAAAGCGTACCTCTAGAAGATATGAGTGATGATGGTGATGGCGAGATTATGTCAGATGTGTACATCGATGAAGCATTTGAGTCTGCAGGCGACAAAGCGCAGTTTCAATACGGGCTGCTCGACCTTTGGGAATTTTTCTGCGAATTAGTAGAAGTGGTAGACGAAACTAAAGGTGTCAATTATCCGATTACAACTTATAGATTTGGAAATGCTCCTCTAAAAGCTCCAAGCAAAAGTAAAACCGCTGCAGGATCAAAAAATAAAAAATCGGCAATGCCTTTAATGGATGACGATTTCAATTTTGAAGATGATTTCGGAGGTGGAAGCAATAACTTTGCAGATGAAGATGATGATAATTTTGATGATGATGAAGACGATGATTATAATGATGATGTTTTCGATGATGAAGACGATGACAACGAAAGATAAAAATAAAATATAGCCCTGAAGTAAAATTCAGGGTTTTTTATTTCAAATAAGTAATTCCGACTTAGGAAGGTGGAGCGTTAAGAAAATTCCAGTTTTGAACTTTTGTTCCTTTTGTTTCAAGACAAAAGGAAATTATAAAAAAAGATTATACTTAAGTTATAAGAATTAGTTTTAAAACTCAATTTCTTATTTTTGCCAAATAAATTCAGTCAAAACTGATTGTAAGGAACAAGATATGTTTCTTTATTTTTTAAAATGAAAACGAATATGGATTTACCTCAGGAATGGAAACACACGACCAATATATATGAAGTTAATGTAAGGCAATATACAAAAGAAGGCACTTTCAGAGCTTTTGAAAAAGAAATGCCACGTCTGAAAAATATGGGGGTCAAAACCTTGTGGTTCATGCCGATTACTCCAATTGCTCAGCAAAATAAAAAAGGAAGCCTCGGAAGTCCTTATGCAGCGTCAGATTACATTTCAATCAATCCTGAGTTTGGAACGATGGATGATTTCAAACATTTGGTGAATGAAGCGCACCGTTTAGGCTTTAAAGTAATTATCGACTGGGTTGCCAATCACACAGGTTGGGACCATGTTTGGACGAAAACCAATCCTGAATTTTACCTGAAAGAAAATGGTACTTTCAAAATGGCTTCCGGAATGGATGATATTATTGAGCTTGATTATGAAAATCAGGAAATGAGAAAAGCCATGATCGATGCGATGAAATTCTGGATTGAAGAAACATATATCGATGGTTTCAGATGCGATTTGGCTTCTTGGGTAACGGTAGATTTTTGGAAAGAAGCAAGACCGGAAGTTGAAAAAATAAAACCTCTTTTCTGGATTGGTGAGTTTGATGAATTGGAAAGCCCGGAATACGGAAAAGTTTTTGATGCAAGCTATTCTTGGAAATGGATGCACAAATCTGCCGAATTTTATAAAGACAATCAACCGATTCATGAACTTGTAGATTTGCTTAGAAAATATTCTCAAATAGGAGACTCTTCAATGAGAGCGTGGTTTACAAGTAATCATGATGAAAATTCATGGAATGGAACAGAATACGAAAAGTATGGAGATATTACCAAACCAATGGCGATATTTTCAGCAACTTGGAACGGAATTCCTTTATTGTATTCAGGTCAGGAACTTCCTAATTTGAAAAGATTAGAGTTTTTTGAAAAAGATCCGATAGAATGGACGAATGACTGTAAAATGGCTGATTTTTATAAGACTTTGTTGAATCTGAAATCTTCAAACCAGGCTTTAAGAGGTGGTGATTCAAATGTGGTCACTTATCTTTTAAACACTTCAGCGAATGATAAAATTTTTGCTTACATCAGAAAAAATAAGTGGAATGAAGTGTTAGTAGTGCTCAATTTTTCAAAAGAAAACGTTGAATTTACTATTGATGATGAAAATGTGTCTGGAATTTTTAAAAATATTTTTGATGGTACCAAAAGAGATTTCAACACGGGTAAAAACTTCAGTTTTAAAGTTTCCGATTACGCTGTTTTTGAAAAATAAATTTGCATAAAGTTATAGATAAGTTTTTCTTTTAAGATTAAATCAAAATACATAACTTTAAAATATATTATAAATACGAGCGGGCTTTAGCCCGCTTTTTAATGAATTAAAGAAAAGGCTTTAGCTAAAATTTAATATGAACAAATCTTCACTTATCAATATTGTTAAATTAAAACTCTCCGAAAAAATCAACAACTTAGAAAATCTGATTGCTGAAACCCGAGCTTCAAGCAATGATACCAAAAGTTCGATGGGTGACAAATACGAAACCGGACGAGAAATGCTTCAGCAGGAAATCAATAATCTGCAAATTCAGTTGAATGAAGTTTTGAAACAGCAGGATTTTCTGAAAACAGTACTTCCAAAACAATCTGACAAAGCAGAAAAAGGAGCGATTGTAAAAACTGAAAAAGGTTTGTTTTTTATTTCGGTTTCTTTAGGTGAAATTACTTGTGAAAATGAAAAAATCATCTGTATTTCTCCGGAATCTCCATTGGCAAAAGCAATGTATGGGAAGCAGGAAAATGAATCTTTCTCGTTGAATAATATAAATCAGAAAATTATTGAGATTCAGTAGTTTTTAACTTTAAAACATATCATTGATTCGAAAAGAAACATTTGTGAATTTATTAACTTTTAAAAACACTTCTTTGCATAATTTTTGTTGATTTAATATCATAATTAAATACATCATTTGTTATGAAAATCTTAGACAATAAAGTAGCATTGGTTACAGGTGCAGGTTCAGGAATTGGGCTTGCTATCGCAAAATTATACGCTAAAGAAGGCGCAAAAGTTATCGTTTCCGATATCAACGAAGAACACGGAAAATCTGCAGTTGAAGAAATAAAATCAGCAGGTGGCGAAGCAACTTTTGTTAAAGCAGACACTTCAAATCCTGAACAGGTGGAAGCTTTGGTAAAAGCAACAGTTGAAACTTACGGAAGATTAGATATTGCGTGCAATAATGCAGGAATTGGAGGTGAACAAAAATTAACAGGAGATTACAGCATCGACAGCTGGAAAAAAGTTCTTAATGTGAATCTTGATGGTGTTTTCTACGGTTGCAAATATGAATTGATACAAATGGAGAAAAATGGAGGCGGTGTTATCGTAAACATCGCTTCTATTCACGGAACAGTTGCAGCACCTCTTTCTTCAGCTTATACTTCAGCAAAACACGCAGTTGTAGGGCTTACGAAAAATATCGGTGCAGAATACGGACAGAAAAATATTCGTTGTAATGCAGTGGGACCTGGTTACATAGAAACTCCACTGTTAGAAAGTGCAAGTGGTGATATGAAACAAGCCTTAATTGCTAAACATCCAATGGGAAGATTGGGTACATCAGAAGAAGTTGCAGAATTGGTTCTTTTCCTAAGTTCTGAGAAATCTTCTTTTATGACAGGAGGTTATTATTTAGTTGATGGTGGCTATACCGCAGTATAATATTCAGAAAAATAAAATTATTGAAGCATTCATTTTTTATGAGTGCTTTTTTTGATAGAAAATGGGAATTGTATTGATATGGATAACTTTAAGTTTTAAATGAAGATTTTCAACTTAGTTTTTTTTAAATTTGAAGCTGATAATTTTCACAATGCAAAACTACCTCGATTTACTTCAGCATATTTTAGATAACGGAACCGATAAAACCGACAGAACAGGAACAGGAACACGAAGTGTTTTTGGATACCAGTTACGTTACGATTTGTCAAAAGGATTTCCTTTGGTTACGACTAAAAAGGTTCATTTGAAATCTATTATTTATGAATTGCTTTGGTTCATTAAAGGTGATACCAATATTAAATATCTTACCGATAATGGAGTTTCTATCTGGAACGAATGGGCCGATGAAAATGGAGACCTTGGTCCTGTTTACGGTGCACAATGGAGAAGTTGGAGCGGTGCCGACGGAAAAGTAGTTGACCAATTTTCTGAAGTAATCGAACAAATCAAAAAAAATCCAGATTCCAGAAGGTTAATTGTTTCTGCATGGAATGCAGCTGAAATTCCGAATATGGCCTTAGCACCTTGTCATGCGTTATTTCAGTTTTATGTAGCAGACGGAAAATTGTCGCTTCAATTGTATCAGAGAAGTGCAGACGTTTTTCTGGGAGTTCCTTTCAATATTGCAAGTTACGCACTTTTATTGATGATGGTTGCGCAGGTTACGGGACTTGAAGTTGGTGATTATGTGCATACTTTTGGTGATGTTCATATTTATAACAATCATTTTGAACAGGTTAATAAACAGCTTTACCGAGAGACACGACCTTTACCAACAATGAAACTTAACCCTGAAATCAAAGATATTTTTGATTTTAATTTTGAGGATTTTACTTTAGAAAATTACGATCCGCATCCGGGAATTAAAGCTCCTGTTGCGATATAATTTTTTAGTAATAAAATCATTAACTTTGATTAAAATCCTGAAATTATGGAAATTAAAATCAGTTTAGACGAATATGCAGATGTTCCTTTCATTAAAAAACTTTTGTCTCAGATAAAAGGAATTAATCATATTGAGATTTCAGAAAACGATAAAACTTATTCGTGGGAGGAAATTGAGAATTCTGAAGCTTTTGCTAAAGTAATTGAAAAAAGCAGAAGTCAAATTAAAAATGGCGAATATGAAGAGTTTTCGGAAGAATTAATTGATTCGATTTTTAATAAGAAATGAAAATTGTTTTTTCGAAAGATGCGATTAAAAGTCTTCAAGAAATCACTGATTTTTTGAATCACCGATGGAGTGAAAGAGAATTGAAATTGTTTAAGAAAGATTTGGAGAAATTTAAACAATCATTAAATGACAAAATAATTTCTTATCCTACAGTAAATTCAGATAATAAACTAAGATTTGCTTTATTAGGAAAGAAACAAGTGAAAGTATATTTTGATATTCAAATTGATTCTGTCGAAGTTTTATTATTCCTACCATCGAAAGGTAATCCTGATAACTTAGAAAGGATGCTTAATAAATAATCAAGTGAAGTATAAAGCTTCACTTTTTTTGTAACTTTCACGCCAAAATATCTACATATCACTTATGAAATCACTAAAAATCACCATTGAAGAAAATACGGATGTCGAAAAATTAAAAGAACTTTTACTTCAGGTAAAAGGAATTAATGATATTGAAATTATCGACGACGAAAATCCGGAAAGTGAACTGAAAAAAGCGTTTGCAAAAACTAAAGAACAGTTGAAAAAAGGTGATTACGAAACATTGGTCAACGATATTTTTGATATTCTGATTAAAAAATAATTCAAAAAAAAATAATATAGAAAAGGATGAGAAAAGCCATTTTATCTATCGCAATACTCGGAGTTTTATTCTCCGCAAATGTATCTGCACAAACAGAAACTTCGGGAAGAGAAAAAGTCTATAGAGCAACACATACAAAAGTTACAGAGCTTAAACATACCAAACTTAAAGTCAATTTTGATTATCAAAAAGAGCAGATGAATGGTGAAGAATGGTTAACCGCTTCTCCGTATTTTTATCCTTCTAATGAATTGACGCTTGATGCAAAAGGAATGTTGATTCATGAAGTGGCTTTAGATAATAACGGCAAAAAATCTCCTTTAAAATATGATTATAAAAATGATATTTTAAAGATAAATTTAGATAAAACCTATACAAGAAATCAGGATTATACAGTTTATATAAAATATACTTCCCGTCCGAATGAAGTGAAACAGCAGGGAAGTGCAGCGATTAATGATGCAAAAGGTCTTTATTTCATCAACGCACAAGGAAAAGATGCAGATAAGCCAACTCAAATCTGGACTCAGGGTGAAACTGAATCTTCTTCAGCGTGGTTTCCAACAATCGATAAACCGAATCAGAAGACCACTCAAGAAATTTTCATGACGGTTCCGGATAAATATGTTACCCTTTCTAACGGGATTTTAAAAGAATCTAAAAAAGAATCCAACGATTTAAGAACCGACCATTGGGTGATGGATAAAAGACATTCTACATACCTTTTCTTTATGGGAGTTGGTGATTATGCTGTAGTAAAAGACAAATGGAAAAATATTCCTGTAGATTATTATATTGAAAAAGCTTACGAACCGTATGCAAAGCAGATTTACGGTAACACACCGGAAATGATCGATTTTTTCTCTAAAAAATTAGGCTACGATTATCCATGGGCAAAATATGCTCAGATTTCAGGAAGAGACTACGTTTCCGGAGCGATGGAAAATACCACAGCAACGCTTCATGGAAGTGATATTCTTCAAAAACCTGGACAGTTAATAGATGAGAACAAATGGGAAGATACCATTGCTCATGAATTATTTCACCATTGGTTTGGAGATTTAGTTACGGCAGAAAGTTGGAGTAATCTTACCGTAAATGAATCTTTTGCCAACTATTCAGAATATCTTTGGAACGAATACAAGTACGGAAAAGATCAGGCAGATTATCATCAGATGGAAGATGTGAACCATTACATTCATAATCCTTCAGATTTCAAAAAAGACTTGGTGAGATTTGATTACGGTTCTCGTGAAGATGTTTTTGACTTGGTAACCTATCAAAAAGGAGGCGGAATTCTTCATATGTTGAGAAATTATTTGGGTGATGATGCCTTTTTCGCAGGAGTTACAGATTATCTTAAAACCAATGAATACAAAAATGCTGAAGCACATCAGTTGAGATTATCTTTTGAAAAAGTTTCAGGTAAAGATTTAAACTGGTTCTTCAATCAGTGGTATTTCGGAAGCGGAAATCCAAAATTAAACTACACTTATACTTTTGAACCTGTAAAAAAACAAGTTACGGTTACTTTGAATCAATCTCAGGATTTACCTTTTGAATTTCCTTTGGCTATTGATGTTTATGATAACGGTAAACCAAAAAGATATAATGTTTGGGCAAATGCCGCAGCGAAAAATACATTTACTTTCGATTCGTCTAAAAATCCAGACCTTGTTAATATTAATGCAGATGGAGTTTTAGTAGCTGATGTTACTGAATCTAAAACTCCGGAGCAGAATTTCTTGCAGTTTACCAATTCTAAAGAATTTAAAAGCAAATACAATGCTTTAAATGCGATAAAGGATCAGGTAGGAAAAAATCCTGCTGCAACAAAAATATTGGCAGCAGCTATAAAAGATCCTTTCTTCAGAATCAGAATGAAGGCTTTGGAGTTGATGGATTTAAGTAATTCTGAGCAAATGAAAGCTTTGGGAAGCGATGTAGAAAAGCTGGCTTCAAATGATCCTAAAACTTTGGTTCAGGGTGTTGCAATTGCAGCTTTGGCAAAAACAAAAGACAAGAAGTATGTTCCGATTTTTGAAAAAGGAGTAAATGCGGTTTCCAATTCTGTAAAAGTAAACTCTTTGGCGGCAATTATTGCAGTTGACCCTTCAAAAGTAAATGGTTTAGCTGATAAAATTGAACTGGATGGTGCTTCTGAAGAAATGCTTACTCAGCTATTGCCTGTCGTGGTTAAAAATAAAGTGACTTCACAGATGGCAAATATAGCTTCGATTGCAGCATTTTATCCTTTTGTGAAATTCCAGAATCCTGAATTGGGGAAAGTAGCAGAAGAAGGCTATAACTGGATTATGTCTTCGGATAATTTAAAAGCTACAGAAAGTATTACAAAAATTTTAGACCAGACTAAAGGGCAAATGGGAGATAATCCGCAGGTAAAAATGATGATTACTCAAATGCTGAAAGACGGTCTGAATAAGAAAATGGAACTTCTTAAGCAGAATCCGCAAAAAGCATCAAGCATCAATCCGCAAATTGACGCAATCAATAGAGCGATTGAAAATTTTAAATAGATAAATATCTATATCATAACTAAAGCATCTCTCATGAGGTGCTTTTTTATTGATGAAATTTTGTGTAATCGGCAAAAAATAGACGATTCTCCAGTGTTTTTTATTACATCTTTCATAAATTAGTTTAAAATTTGACGATTATGAGTTTTGGAATTGAGGCAGCAACTTATTATGTGCCTTCTTTGTATTTGGAAATTAAAGATTTAGCAGAAAAAAGAGGAATTGAACCTGCAAAACTGGAAAAAGGATTAGGCTTACATAAAATGGGTTTCCCCGATGTACATGAAGATGCTGCTACATTTGCCGCAGAAGCTTTATTAAAATTAATAAAAGACTATAAAATCAATCCCAAAGAAATTTCCCGTATTTATTTAGGAACAGAAAGCGCAATCGATGCCGCTAAACCAACAGCTTCCTATGCAATGCAGATGGTAGAAAAAGTTTTGGAAACAGAGTTTGGAGAAAGATGTTTCAAAAACTGTGATGTGGTAGATATGACTTTTGCGTGTATTGGCGCGGTTGATGCGCTTCACAATTCTTTAGACTTTGTAAGAGTAAATCCTGATAAAAAAGCAGTGGTTATTGCAAGTGATTATGCTAAATATGAGCTGGCTTCTTCCGGTGAATATACTCAAGGTGGAGGTGCGGTTGCTTTATTGGTTTCCGCAAAACCTGATTTAATTGAGATTGAAAATAATTGGGGAGTGGCTACAGAATCTGTTTTTGATTTTTTTAAACCAAGAAGACATTTCAAAAAAGAAGATTTGGCAAACGCTCCGGAATCTTTTCCTGACAAAATAGAAATTTTTACGGATGAACCTGTTTTTGATGGGCAATATTCCAACCAATGTTATCAGGATAGAATCAGGGAGGCTTATCAGCATTATGAAGAGGCTTCAGGCAAAACAAAACCTTCTGAAAACTGGAAATATCTTATTTTTCATCTTCCGTATGCATTTCATGGGAAAAGAGTTTTTACAGAAATTTACAGCCTAGAAAACGGACTTCCCTATTCAAATGCTGAAGAACAAAAAGCAGTTGCTAAGTCTGAAAATTATATCAAATTCATCAACAATAAAATTGAAAAAACACAGCGTGCATCTTCGGAAATAGGAAATATGTACACTGCTTCAATTTTTATGGCTTTACTTTCAGGTTTACAGACTTCTTTTAATGAAAATGAAGAATTGGCAGGTGAAGAAATCGGATTTGTTGGTTACGGAAGCGGTTCAAAATCAAAAGTTTTTGCCGGAAAAGTTTCCGAAAACTGGAAAAATGTGGTTGCAAAATGGGATTTATTTGAAAACCTTAAAAATCGTTTAGCCATTGATTTTGATACTTACGAAAAGCTTCATAGAAAACAATTGGAATATTCTGTAAATACTGATTACAAAGGATTTGGCTTAGAATCTGTAGAATTGGAAAATCCTGTGTTGAAAGGAGCAAGGTATTACGGTTATAAAGGATAAATAGAAAAGCATCTCTTTTGAGGTGCTTTGTTTTAAAATAAACAATATGCGAAATTTAATTTATCTGATTATAATTTTTGCTTTCATTTCATGTGTTGAGAAAAGTAATGATTACGAAATTATAAACACTTTTTTTGATGAACATAAAATAAGTGTGAAAAACCTTTCTTCAGAACCATTTTATCTAAAAGAAGGACTGGAATATTGGAAAGAAAAAGAGTTCACAGATTTGAATTTTGAAATTATTAAAAATGAAAAATATCAGATTGATACTTCTTTAGTCAAAAATAAATATACCGATTCAAAATCTATTTTTTGTAAAACAAGAATATCGAAACCTTTATTTTCAAAGGATAGAAAAAAAATACTTCTAGCTGTAGATGAAAATTGTGGTTCAGATAAAAGGCTAACGATTTATTTACTTAAAAAAGATAAAGGAAAATATGTTTATGAAACTGATATTAATTCAACAAGAACTTATCGTCATTAGAATTAAATATGAAACATAATCTCATTCTGATAACTTTTCGGTGTCACTCCAACCAATTGTTTAAAAACCCTTGTGAAATAATTGGTATCAGAAAAACCGGTTTGAAAAGCGGTTTCCTTGATGCTGTTATTTAAGGCTAAAAGTTCTTTTGCCCTGTTAATGCGTTCCTGAAGAATAAAATCATTGGGCGAAGTTCCCAGTTCATCTTTAAACATTTTAAAGAAATTTGATTTACTTACATAAGCCAGTTTCGCAATGCTGTCAATAGAAAGTTTTTGGTGGATATTTTTCTTGATATAATCTACCACAAAACCAATTCTTGATTTATTTTTTGCAATATTTTTTTCTACCATAGTTCTTGCCTGAGTTTGCATCAGTCTGATTAATAACTCCTTTAAAGCAAAATCTGCCATAATATCTTTCTGTGAATTATCATCCATTGCAATTCTCATAATATTGTTGGTGGCAGAAGCTAAAGACTGATTATTAAACAGAAAATACTCATCCAGCTGTATGTTCCATGTTGAGGTTTCATCCACTTTTGGAAGATTGTAGTTGAGATGATTCAGAGAATTTTCAATAAATTCTGGGTTTAAGCTTAAAGAAATACATTGAGAAGGAGTTTCATCAGCATCGGGAAAATCGATGACCATGGTTTCTCCGGGAGCGACCAAAACGCTTTCTCCGGGATGATAATCAAAATAATTGGTCTTATTTTCCAGCTTCATGTGTTTTTTACCGCGAAGCATTGCTGTGAATGCGATGTTGTCGAAATGTAGTTTTACACCGTAAGCAGACTTGTGGGTTTCATAAATACTAAATTCACAATTATTTAGATTGAATAATGTCTGGTTTTCAACCAAGTTCAGAAGCTGGTTTTCCTTCTTTAATTCAGGAGTATTTAATAAAAACTTGTTATCATTCATTTCCAAACATTTTTCAAGACCTGTCTATTCAAATATAGAAATTAATTGAGGAATTCTTTGTTAATGAAATGATAAAATTAGATTGATGTAGGATTTTAGTATTCTTTTGTAGGATTCTGCTATTCAATTCTCTTATCTGTGTGTAATTTGGCTTTAGATAAAAATTAAACTTACTAATATGAGCACAACAACAGAACAACAATCATCTACCACTTTAAAGTGGCCAGAGTTTAAAAATCAATACAATAATTATATTGACGGAAAGTTTACAGCGCCGGTTAACGGGCAGTATTTTGATGTGGTTTCACCAGTTGACGGAAAAGTTTTCACTCAGGCAGCACACTCATCAAAAGAAGATTTAGAATTAGCGGTAAATGCAGCAGAAAAAGCATTCCAAACATGGAAAGACACTTCATCTACAGAAAGAAGCATCATTCTGAATAAAATTGCCGATAAAATCGAGCAGAATTTAGAATATATCGCAACCGTTGAGACAATTGATAACGGTAAAGCAGTAAGAGAAACTTTAGCGGCAGATATTCCTTTGGCGGTTGACCATTTCAGGTATTTTGCAGCGGTAATCAGAGCAGAAGAAGGTTCTCATAACGAATTAGATAAAGACACCGTTTCATTAATTGTTCATGAACCTTTAGGAGTAATTGCGCAAATCATTCCTTGGAATTTTCCAATTCTTATGGCGGTTTGGAAATTAGCTCCGGCTTTGGCAGCAGGAAATTGCGTAGTCTTAAAGCCTGCAGAAAGTACACCGGTCTCTATTTTAGTTTTAATGGAACTTATTGGCGATTTGCTTCCGGCGGGAGTTGTGAATATCGTTAATGGTTTCGGAGCTGAATTAGGAAGAGCTTTGGTAACCAACCCAAAAGTGAACAAAGCGGCATTTACAGGTTCTACAGCAACGGGTCGTTTGGTAATGCAATATGCGACAGAAAATATTATTCCGGTGACTTTAGAATTGGGAGGTAAATCTCCAAACGTATTTTTCAGTTCAGTGATGGATGCAGATGATGCATTTTTAGATAAAGCCATTGAAGGAGCAGTGCTTTTCGCTTTAAATCAGGGTGAGATTTGTACTTGTCCGTCAAGATTATTGGTGCAGGAAGATATTGCAGAC
Source organism: Chryseobacterium balustinum (assembly GCF_900168205.1). Taxonomy (GTDB): domain Bacteria; phylum Bacteroidota; class Bacteroidia; order Flavobacteriales; family Weeksellaceae; genus Chryseobacterium; species Chryseobacterium balustinum. The sequence continues at coordinate 192,734 of NZ_FUZE01000002.1, read as the reverse complement.
GCTTTCATTGCAAAAGTTATCGAAAGAGTAAAAGCAATCAAAGTAGGAAATCCTTTAGATAAAACGGTGATGATGGGAGCTCAGGCTTCAAAAATTCAGAAAGACAAGATTCTGTCTTATATCAAATTGGGTAAAGAAGAAGGCGCTGAAGTTTTAGTTGGTGGTGATGTAAATCATGTTGGAGAAGGTTTAGATGAAGGATATTACATTCAGCCGACCATTTTCAAAGGAAACAACAGAATGAGAATTTTCCAGGAAGAAATTTTCGGACCGGTTCTGGCTTTCACAACCTTCAAAGACGAAGAAGAAGGAATTAAAATTGCCAACGACACGATTTACGGATTAGGAGCAGGAGTTTGGACGAGAGATGCACACCAGTTGTACAATGTGCCACGTCAGATTCAGGCGGGTAGAGTTTGGGTCAATCAATATCACTCATATCCTGCAGGAGCTCCGTTTGGAGGTTACAAACAGTCGGGTATTGGTAGAGAAAACCACAAAATGATGTTAGACCATTACCGTCAGACTAAAAACATGTTGATTTCATACAACAAAAACAAATTAGGATTCTTTTAATTTTTAAATACTAGGGGCGTGCCCGTTTGCCTTGGCTTTAGCCGAGGCAAAACGGTCGGGCTATTCAGGGCTGCACTTCGTTTCGGTGCTCCGCTTCGCTCCGCACTCTCGCTTTCAGCGAGACCCTTACTATCCCTCACGCAAAAGCAGACTTATTTCTCACTTATCTTACCCAAATTAGATGAGCAGGAATTTTTATGAATCTTATTCTCATGAGCCTTGTCAAGGTTCAAAACCTTGACAAGGCTTTTAAAATTAGGTCTATAAATAAAAATCAACTGCATGAAATCAGTTTAATAAAAAGTAAAATAGAAAGAGTTACAAATCACCAAAAGCTTCATTAGAATCAATTCATTGATTCCATTCTTTGCTCTTTAAATATGCAGTTTCAGAAATAAATCTTTGCGTTAAAAAAACAACGATTAGCAAATCAAAATAAATCAAATCTATAAAAAAATAAAACTATGATTCCAAAAACAATGAAAGCCGCCGTAGTTCAAGGCTACGGACAACCGTTAAAAATTATGGAAGTTCCGGTAAGAGAACCCGGAAGATATGAAGTATTGGTAAAAGTAATAGCTTGTGGAGTTTGCCATACCGATTTACATGCAGTAGACGGCGATTGGCCTGCAAAACCAAAAATGCCATTAATTCCCGGTCATGAAGGAGTAGGAATTGTAGTGGCTTGCGGACCGGAAGCTTATGTAAAAGAAGGAGATGCAGTAGGAGTTCCTTGGCTGTATTCAGCTTGTGGATGTTGTGATTATTGCATTACAGGATGGGAAACATTGTGTGAAGCTCAGAAAAATGGTGGGTACAGTGTAGATGGCGGTTTTGCAGAATATGTAATTGCCGATTCAAGATATGTAGGACATTTAAAATCAAATGTCAACTTCTTGGAAATTGCACCAATTCTGTGCGCCGGAGTAACCGTTTATAAAGGTTTAAAAGAAACAGAAACCAAACCTGGAGAATGGGTTGCTATCTCGGGAATTGGTGGTTTAGGACACGTTGCTGTTCAATATGCAAAAGCAATGGGAATGCACGTTGCAGCGATTGATGTAGCAGATGATAAATTAGAATTAGCAAAAAAATTAGGAGCAGATTTAGTGGTCAATGCAAAAAACACAGATCCTGGAGAGTATTTACATAAGGAAGTCGGCGGAATGCACGGCGCATTGATCACGGCTGTTTCGCCTATAGCTTTTAAACAAGGAATTGATGTTTTGAGAAGAAAAGGAACGATTGCTTTGAATGGTCTTCCTCCTGGTTCATTTGAACTTCCGATCTTTGAGACCGTTCTTAAAAGAATTACCGTAAGAGGTTCGATTGTAGGAACGAGAAAAGATATGCAGGAAGCATTAGATTTTGCCAACGAAGGTTTGGTAAAAGCAACAGTAACGGCAGCAAAACTGGAAGATATTAATGAGGTTTTCGACAAAATGAAGGCCGGACAAATTGATGGCAGAATTGTTTTAGACATTGCTGGCTCTGCAAGCTAGGAGTATATTGAAGTTTAGTGGAACCTGACAATTTTATGTTGTCAGGTTTTTTTAACTTTAATTAAATTTAAAAAAACCTCAATTTATCGCGGTTTAATTGACTTAGGAGTCTGAAGCGTGAAGAAAATTATTTCAATGAACGTGAAGAAAATTCTACTGTTCGAAGCGCGACACAAAATTTTAACCGAAGAACATAATTGACTATCGCGCAAGTTTTAGAATTTTTAGTAAATTGAATTAATTTTTAGCTGAAGAATCCAAGTCTTGATTTTTTGGTTCTTTTGGATCAAGCCAAAAGAATATTTAACGAAAAGCGAAAGCTACATGTATTATAATTACAAAAAAAGAAATTATGGAAACAAAAAAAATATCAAGACTCTCAGTAACAGAAAAAGCTTTAGAGCTGATTTGGGAATTAGAAAAAAAACATGGCGACTTAATGTTTTACCAAGCAGGAGGTTGTTGTGAAGGAACACAGCCACAATGTTTTGAAAAAGGGGGTTACTTCCCAAGAATGAACGATGCCATGATTGGAACAATCAATGGACATGAATTCTGGATTGACCGCGATCTTTTCGAATATTGGCAGTATTCCCATTTTACATTAGATATTTTAGAAGGTTTCGGACCGGGCGGATTTTCTCTGGAAACTCCTTTAGGAAAAACGTTTAAAGTGCATTACAGGCTGTTCACTACTGAAGAACTTAAAAATCTTGAAGCGATAAAGAGAAGTGAATAATTTAAGCTATTTTATTTAGAATATATTGCCTTTGCTATGTAGCCTTTAAAAAGTAAAAGAGAAAATATATCTAAAACCTATGAGATTTAAATAAGCTCCTAAAAATGAAAATTTGAGGTATGTTTAGGTAATAATTTGAGTTTATTTTTTCAATAAAAAACTGTGATAAAAAACAATATATTTTCTTCTCAAGTCTTTCCATTATTTTACTCTTTCATTTTTTTAACATTTTTAGATTTATTATTTTTTAGTAAACTGTTTAGAGACAAAGATTATTGAGATATATTTATAACTTAGTTTCTTTTTCCTACTTTTGATTTTTTTAAAATAGAATACATGAAATTTAAAAAATAATGCAAATTCTAAAGTATTATTTTTTTAAAAAAAACACAAAGAAGGAATAATGACCAATTTTTTAAAAATAGTATTAAATCAGAATAGGATTTTTGGATTGGATATACTGAGGGCTGCAGCTATCCTGTTTGTAATGATAAATCATACAAATAATTTTATGTTGCGAAATATCGATTTCTATGCGAAGATGGTATATGATGGAGTTGGGATTTTTTTTGTGCTTAGTGGTTTTTTGATTGGTCGAATTCTAATAATGCAATTAGAAACATATAAATGTAATATGAAAAATTTATTGCATTTTTGGATGAAGAGATGGTCTAGGACTTTACCAAATTATTTTCTATTTCTATTTTTACTGATTATAATTGAATATATTACTAATCAAAATTTTAATCTAAAAAGCTATTTACCTTATTTTTTCTTTTCTCAGAACCTAACGCAAAAACCAATAGATTTTTATACACACTCATGGAGTTTAAGTATCGAAGAATGGTTTTATATAATAGTACCAATTCTTTTATTTTTTGCTATTAGAGTACTTAGTATTCGAGTAAAATATGCTTTTATATCCATTATCATTTTAATTATAATTAGTGTTAGTTTTTTAAGATTACAAAAAGTACAAACTATAAATGATTATGAATCTTTTCAAAACGTGTTATCTAGTGTTTTATATAGATTTGACTCGTTAATGTATGGTTTATTAGGAGCGTATATATCCTATTATCATCCTAAATTTTGGAGTAAAAATAAAAAAATAGCACTTATTATTGCATTATTTCTATTTGTATTGTATTATTTAATTGATAATAAAGCAAGTTTTTTAGTAAGGAATTTTGTATTCACAATGACTTCAGTTACAGTTTTACTGTTTTTACCATATTTAGGAGCATTAAAGAAAAATAACAGTGTTCTTTTTAAAGCGATTACATATATCAGCCTTATTTCATATTCTCTTTATTTAGTTAATTCAATTGTTATACATTATATTGAAGAATGTATAAATTGGGATAAAATAATTGAAATTGCGAAAATAAATTATTCTTTAAATATAAAATGGTCATTTGCACTATTATTTAATTTCTTTTTATCATGGCTATTATCATTGGTAATATCAATATTACTTTACAAATATTTTGAGATTCCTACAACCAATTACATTAGAAAAAAAATGGCAAATAACAAAGCTGTATCTTAATTCTAACGTAAAGTATAATACCGATTTTTCACTCCTGAAGAGCTACAGAATTTAGTTAGATCCAGTAAAGCGCACTGAATAAAATCAGCAGAATCAGTGAGATAAATTAATTAATATTTTCTTTAGAATTTCACGCAAATTTAGGAGATTGCGCAGATAATCAAACTGAAAAATTAGTGCAATTAGTATTTAGGAAAAAATCAAACTTTCACAAACCGATTCACAAACATCGCCGCCACAATATCTCCAACAGCATTTAAAACGGTTGCCAACGGATCTACCAAAGTTCCGATAATGATCACTGCAGGAATGGCTTCCTGTGGTAAACTGTATACAGAGATCATCAGCATCTCGCCAATATAACCACCATTCGGAATTCCTCCGGCAACGATGCTTACAAAAACAGTGATCCCTAAAGCCAATAAGAGATTGGAAGGTTCAAAAAAATCTCTCCCGATAATCTGAAAAGCGACATATATTTTAATAATGGAAGACATTGATGAACCGTTTTTATGCAATGTCGTTCCAATCGGTATCACCAAATTGGCAATCGAACTTGGGATTCCAATTTTTGATGCGGCTACCAAATTCGTGGGCATTGTTGCAAAACTGCTGCAGGTACTCAATGCAGTTAAGGTAGGAAGAATGGCGTTTTTCCAGAAACTTTTTATTCCGTTTTGTCCGTTTGCCATAAAAGCATAAAGCGTGAAAAATACAAAGAAGTAGATAATTCCTGCAACGTAATATAAACCAAGCGGTTTAGCATAAAACCCAAAAAGCTGAGGTCCCAATGTAGCAACCTGATACGCAAAGTACGCTCCCAAACCGATGGGTGCAATTTTCATGATCATTAAAAGAAGTTCTTTCATTACTTCATAGCCTGAAGCAATAAAAACTCTGAAAGGTTTTCCGCTTTCACCTGATTTTCTGGCTGCAAAACCTGTAAGGAAGGCAAAAATAAGAAGTGCGAGCATATTTTTTCGGGAAAATAATTCGGTAAACTCACCCACGGTAAAAAAACTTACAATTCTATCACCCCAGTTTTCTTCTTTGGTAGCTTCAGCAATCAATTCTGTACTTCCTGATATGGATGAAACGGGAAAAAGGTAGACTGCACCAATGGTAAAAACTGCAGCAGTTAATATAAAAAACAAGAATGTAAAAGACATTATTAAAAGAATTTTACCAAACTTAGATTCTTGCTCAAGAGAAGCAATAGAATTGGAAACGGCAAAAAACACAAGCGGAACAACACTTACAAAAAGAAGATTAAGAAAAATATCGCCCAAAGGTTTTATATATTCCACGATTTGAGGTGCAAGAATACCGATTATACTTCCTACGGTGATTCCCACAAGTAAAAGTGAAATTCCGGAATAGTTTTTTAAAACTTCTTTCATAGGTGGATGTTTATTATTTTTAAGCAATATGTAATCGTCTAACTTAATTGGTATTTGATATTCAAATAAATAATTGCGATTTTATGCCTGATTTTTATCAAAGATAGATTTATTTTTAACAATTTCTAAGAGGTATGTTCGCCTTAATTTTTCTAAATTTGAGTAAACATTCGTTTCTATGGCTTATATAGATTATTACAAAATTTTAGGCGTAGACAAAAGCGCAACGCAGGACGATATTAAAAAAGCGTACCGAAAGCAGGCAAGAAAACTGCATCCAGACCTTAATCCGAACGATAAAGAAGCAGAAAAACACTTCAAGGAACTGAATGAAGCTAACGAAGTACTCAGCAATCCTGAGAACCGTGCCAAATACGATAAATACGGTGAAAACTGGAAACATGGTGAAGAATACGAAAAAGCACAGCAACAGCAAAGACAGCAATATCAAGGCGGAAACTACGGAGGTGGATTTTCCGGTGCTGATTTTGGGGAAGGTGAAGATTTTTCAGATTTTTTCCAAAGTATGTTTGGTGGAGCTGGAGGTGGCTCCAATAGAAGTTCGCGCGGAAGTGCTTCCGGAAAATTCAAAGGACAGGATGTGCATGCCGAATTAAATTTAAACTTAAAAGATGCCGCAACAACTCATCAGCAAACTTTTGATATTAATGGTAAAAAAGTAAGAATTACGATTCCTGCAGGAGTGTATGATGGACAACAAATAAAACTGAAAGGTCACGGAAGTCCTGGAATTAACGGTGGACCAAGCGGAGATTTATATATTACTTTTAATATCAATCCTGATTCCAACTTTGAAAGGGTAGGAGATGATCTGAAAACTAAAGTTACAATCGATCTTTACACCGCAGTTTTAGGTGGTGAAGTTACTGTAAACACTTTGGATGGAAGTGTTAATCTTAAAGTAAAACCCGGAACTCAAAACGGAACAACGGTAAGACTAAAAGGAAAAGGCTTTCCGGTCTATAAAAAAGATGGACATTTTGGTGATTTATTTGCGACGTATGATGTAAAATTGCCAACCGATCTTACAGACAAGCAGAAAGAACTTTTTGAACAACTTAAAAATTCCTAAGCTATGAGTGAAAGAATATCACGCGAGGAGCTCGTACAGATTTATAATATTGAGATTACTTTTTTTGATGAATTGGTAGATTCTGGTTTACTGAATATAGAAACGGATAATGAAATTCGGTATCTGATGTACGAAGATCTTCCTACATTTGAGCGATTTACCAATTGGCATTACGATCTGGAAATTAATCTTCCCGGTTTGGAAGTTATCAACAGTATGCTGCAGAAAATGAAAAATTTAAATCAGATAAACCGTGAATTAATGCAAAAACTTTCGGCGATAAATGAGAAATATGAAGATATTTAATTTAGTTTTGTAAACTATAAAACTCATTACATGGCAAGACTCAACGACGATAAAATCATTAATTTACAGATCAACAAAAAAGATTTTGAAGAGATTTACCTTCATGGAGATCAGGGAAGTCTTTTTTTCTCACCTACAGTGAAAGGGAAATTAATCACCACAATCGTAGTTGCTGTGATTTTGTTGGTTTTATTTTACTTTAAAGATGATCTAAGTAAAGAGAAATTCGGGATTTTATATTTTGTGAGTTTTCTTTTTCTGCTTTGTGCGGTCTATTTATCTTTAGCAATCAATAAGGTTTCAAAATGGAAAAAAGAAGTGGTTAAATACCTTAAAACTCTTGAAAATACAGAAATTTATCAAATTCAGTTTAATGCTAAAGTTTTTAAAGTAAACCTTAACGACAATAAAGAAACCAGTCTTTGGACGGAATTTACGGCTGCAGAGATTAGCGAAAAATTTATCGGTTTAGAAGGGAAATTCAATTATATGTTTCCAAAAAAGTCAATGCAGGAGGCAGATTTCGAATTGTTAAAGCAAGCGGTGCAGAACAATGTTCTGAAGTAAAAAATTAAGTAAACCTAAGACGATAATCAAAATCTTATTTACGATCGATTTAGGAATAAATAAAAAACTCAGAGCAAATACTCTGAGTTTTGTTTTATCATGAAAAGCTGATTAGTCTAACCAACCCATTTCTTTCATCCATTCGTCGTTATAGATTTTCCCAACGTATCTTGAACCGTGATCGTGAAGAAGTACCACAACGATATCATCTTTTGTAAACTGATCTTTCATCTGAACCAAAGCTGCCATTGCGCTTCCTGCAGAATATCCACAGAAAATACCTTCTTCTTTAGCCAGTTTTCTTGCGTAGATAGCTCCATCTTTATCGGTCACTTTTTCGAAATGATCAATCACAGACATATCGTAGTTTTCAGGAAGAATATCTTCACCAATACCTTCTGTAATGTAGCTGTAAGCATTTCCTAGATTGATCTCTCCCGTTTCGTGGATTTCTTTTAAAATAGAACCATACGTATCGATACCAATTACTTTAATGTCAGAATTTCTCTCTTTAAAGAAAGTTCCACAACCGGTAACTGTACCTCCTGTTCCTGCTCCAGCCACAAAGTGAGTCAGTTTTCCTTCCGTTTGTTCCCAGATTTCAGGAGCTGTAGACTCGTAGTGAGCCGCTCTGTTTGATAAATTATCATATTGGTTAACGTACCATCCGTTTTCTGTTTCTCTTGCCAATCTCTTTGAAACTGAATAGTAAGAACGCGGGTCTGTAGGTTTTACGTCTGTAGGACAAACGATCACTTCAGCTCCAACGGCACGAAGAATATCACATTTTTCTTTTGACTGTTTTGCATTGGTCACAAAAATACATTTGTATCCTTTGATGATGGCTGCCAAAGCCAATCCCATCCCTGTATTTCCTGAAGTACCTTCAATAATGGTACCTCCCGGTTTTAGTCTTCCGTCTTTTTCGGCATCTTCAATCATTTTCAGAGCCATTCTGTCTTTTACCGAATTTCCGGGGTTGAAAGTTTCTACTTTTGCCAAAACCAATGCCGGGAAATCTTCACCCAAAACTTTATTAAGCTTTACAAGAGGGGTATTTCCAATGGTTTCGAGTATATTTTCTGCGTATTTCATAAATGTTTTTTTATGCGTGGCAAAGATACAGTTTTCAATATTATTAAAAATGAATAACAGAGAATTAAAGAGATCTTAACAATGACTTGGTATAATCTTCAAAATTTCTTAAATGTTTTTTTAGGAGCTTTTTCCCGCTTTTCATTGCAATCTTTTTTTTTAAAAAAGGATTTTCATTGCAATCGGGGCTAAAGATATTTGTAGCCATCAGAATTATTTGTCATTGAGAGCAAAAGTATTTAACAATAATATTCACTCACTTTGTCATTCTGTAAGAATCTCAACAGCTGAAAAATAAAATAATGGTCTAGATTTCTACGAAATGACAAACTTTATGCAAAACGATATTCACAATTTGTAATTCACAATTCATTAGCGAAGCTAAATTGACAATTCACTTTTAATTATACTTGATCGCTTTTACAGGAGAAATCTTACTGATCAGATAACTCGGAATCACCAATGCCATTCCGGAAATAATTAAAATCCCTACCGAAATAGAAATAATAATCCACGGATTCAAATCCACGGGAACTACGCTTACATAGTAATTAGCAGGATTTAATTTAATAATTCCAGTGTATTTTTGGGTAATTAAAAGTCCAAGACCGATTAGATTTCCACATAAAAGTCCGGGAACCATGATGATTAAAGTGTAATTGATAAAGGTCGCTCTAATTTGTCCGTTGGTTGCACCTAAAGTTTTAAGCAAGCCAATAGAATTGGTTCTTTCGATGATAAGAATAAGCAATACCATGATGATATTAATGATAACGACCAAAAGCATAATTGAAATGATAATCCCGATATTGGTATCAAAAAGCCCGATCCAGTCATTGATTTGCGGATATTTATCGGTTGCTTTTTCTGCATAGTTTTTATATCCGATAAATTTTTCAACCTGCGGAAAATCTTCATCGATATTGTTGATATTTTTAAAAAATACATCCAAACCGCCAATTTCCTCAGGCTTCATATCCAAAATTCTTCTTACATGGTTGATGTCACCCACTACAAATTGATCGTCGATCATTTTGATGTCGGTTTTGTAGATTCCCACTACTTCAAAGTTTCTGTAAATAGGCTTCTGATCAGCTTTTGAAAAAACAGTAACGATGCTGTCGTTTACTTTCAGATGGAGGTCTTTAGCGATTTTTTCTGAAATGACAACGCCGTTATTATAACCTTCGCCATTCAGAAAAGGAGTTTTTCCGGCGGTCAGAAATTTTTTAAACCTTAAACTATCAAAATCTTTACCTACCCCTTTGAAAATAATTCCGGCAAAACTATTTTCATTACGCATAATTCCGGTTACCATTGCATATCCCTGAACTGTAGCAACATCGGGAAATGCTTTAAGACTTTTAATATCTAATCCTTGATTATCAAGAACTGAAGTATTGTAAGATGAATTTGATTTGGTAGATCTCACCGTAATATGTCCGCTGAAATCCCCCAATCTTTCTTTTATCGCTTTTTTTGAGCCCAATCCCGTAGAAACAGTGATGAGCGAAACGATGATTCCCAAAGCCACAGACAGTCTGCCGATGAAGATGATAACCCGAGAAAGGTTATTTTTGTTATCTTTGGAAAACGCTATTTTTCGGGAGAAATATAATGGAAATTTCAAGCTTATGAATTTAAATTTCAAAATTAAAACATTAGTTCTTATTTGCCTAATTTTTTTAGGAGTATTCAGTCAATATTATTCTCAGACATCAAATAAAGAGGGTTTTAAAACCGGTGCAGACCAACCGGAAAAATATCTTGGGCTTCTGAAAAATAAAAGAGTTGCTGTAGTAACCAATCAGACAGGGCTTGTAACAAGAGTGAAATATTATAATGCAGCAAAAGATCCTTCGACAGGTTGTGCAAAAGCAATGAAGATAGATACTTTAAGCATTGTTGATTTTTTAGTTGAAAATAAAATCAATATCAAATCGATTTTTGCCCCCGAACATGGTTTCAGAGGTAATGCTGATGCAGGCGAAAAGGTGAAAAATGGAGTAGATGTGAAGACGGGAATTCCTATTGTATCTCTTTATGGAAATAATAAAAAACCAAAGCCGGATCAGCTAAAAGGTATTGATGTAGTTGTTTTCGACATTCAGGATGTTGGAGTAAGATTTTATACTTATATCTCAACTTTAACTTATTTGATGGAAGCAGCAGCTGAAAATAATGTGGAAATCATGGTTCTTGACCGACCAAATCCTCACGATGGATATATTGACGGACCTGTTTTAAAGAAAAAATGGGAAAGTTTTGTCGGAATGCACGAAGTTCCTGTGGTGTATGGGTTAACCATCGGTGAATACGGAAAAATGGTAAACGGTGAAAAATGGCTAAAAAATGGAGTTCAGGCAAAATATACTTTGATTGAAATGAAGAATTACCATAAGAAAAAGCGCTATGCAATTTTAGATAAACCGTCTCCCAATTTGCCGAACGATAAATCGATTAACTTATATCCAAGCTTATGTTTTTTTGAAGGAACTCAGGTTTCGGTAGGGCGAGGAACTAATTTTCCGTTTCAGGTGTATGGTTCTCCTTGGACAAAAGATTTGCCTTACCAGTTTACTCCAAAGCCAAATTTCGGAGCTAAAGATCCTTTTCTGAATGGTAAATTATGCTATGGTGAAAATCTTTCAGATTACTCTAAAAACTTGCGAGAAATTAATCTAGAATGGTTACTTAAAGCATATAAAAACTATAAAAACCCTCAACAGGATTTCTTCCTTAAAAATCTTTTCTTTGATACTTTAGCCGGAAGTGATGAGCTGAGAAAACAAATTGTCTCTGGTAAATCTGAAAAAGAAATAAAGTCATCTTGGAAAGCAGATCTTGAGAAGTTTTCAAAAATCAGAAGTAAATATATTGTTTATGAAGATTAGTTATTAAAGTAAAGATGTTTTAATCATACATTAGGTTATCTCTGAGGTGTCTAAATGTCATTTCTTAAAATATATTTTCTACAAATAGTTTGTATATATTTGCATTGTACAGAATGAAAAAATCACTTGTTATATTTCTTTCATTATTTTATTTGGTATTGGCTTCGGGCTTTACCCAATATTCGCATTTATGCAAAGAAATGACGAGTAAAGTTTATAGTTTTACAAATACTCAGTTTCAAAATCAAGACAAACCTTGTCCTATTTGTTCTAAAAAGGATAAAAAATTAAAAGATAAAAAGAAAGGTTGCTGCCAACACCAAGCTGAATTTGTAAAAGTAGATGACAGCGTAAAAAAACAAAATAATTTTGAATTTTCGGTAAAGTTTTTGGGCGATGCTATTCCAAACAAAATGTTGGGAGCAGTTTTCGATGTAGAAACAATTCTTTTAAAAACCGAAAAAAGCACAACTTATCCTTCTTCGAAAGTCCCTATTCAGGGCAATCCTCTTTACATTTTACATTGCGTTTATAGAATTTGATTTTAGACTAAAAATCTGATCAAGCAGTTTCGATTTCTCGATTCTGCCCTACATTTTTATGTCTAATTTCTAAATTTTATATACAATGAAATTAAAACTCATTGCATCTGTTATTTTACTATCGATTTGCTATTTAGATAGTTATAGTCAGGTGTTGAAACTGAAAGATGCCCTTTATCGGACCCAAGATCAATACGATAAAATAAAAGTCAAACAGCAATTAGTTAACGCTTCGGCTCAAAATACAGCTTTTCAAAAGCAACAATATTTACCCGATTTTACGCTTTCTGCACAGCAAAGTTTCGGAAGCATCAATGTGCAGCACGGTCCAATGTACGCTTATGGCGGATTAGCTTCTGCTGCTACATCAATGCCTTTGGCAGAACAAAATTGGAACGCCGCTTTTGGCTCTCTTTATTTTGCCAATATCAACTGGAATGTATTCTCATTTGGAAGAATCAAAAACCAAGTAGAATTGGGAAGCAAAAAAGAATTAACTGCCAAAGCTGATCTACAACAGGAAATTTTTCAACAACAAATAAAAGTAAGTGCGGCTTATCTCAATTTATTAGCAAGTCAGAGAATAAAATTCGTTCAGGAGAAAAATGCAGAACGGGCACAGGTTTTTTATGAAATGACCAATGCAAGAGCTAAAAGTGGATTAATACCGGAAGTAGATGCGCAATTGGCAAAAGCTGAATGGTCTAATGCTAAGTCTTTGCAAATAAAGGCTTATGATAAGGAATTGGAATGGTCTAAACAGCTCGCGGTGTTAATTAATGATGATTTTAAGATCTATCAATTGGATAGTTTGTACAGCACTTCACTTCCAAATAATGTATTAGAAACGGCAGAAGGTAATATTGAAAAGCATCCTTATTTGCAATGGCAACAAAGCAAGATCAATGAAAGTGAACAGAGTATTGAAGTTTTGAAAGCTCATAAAAAGCCAAATGTATCGGCATTTGGTGTTGTTCAGGGGCGAGGTTCTGGTTTTGAAGCCAATTATGCACAAGATAACTCAGCTTATTCTCCAAGCTATTTAAAAGGGGTGGGAATTGACCGAGGTAATTATCTTTTAGGGATTTCTCTTAGTTGGAATATCACTAATATTTTCCGTTTTAATACTAAAATAAAAGAACAACAATTCTTAACACAATCTTTGCAATATACGTTTGATGCACAGCAAAAAGAGCTCAAAACACTATCTCAACAAGCTAATGCACAGCTAAAAAATGCCTATCTCAATTTTGATGAAACCAAAATTCAATTGGATGCTGCCGCTTTGGCTCACAAACAGCAAACCGCTTTGTATGAAAACGGATTAACCACGTTGGTAGATTTCACACAGGCATTATACAGCTTAAACAGAGCTGAGATTGATTACGAAATTGCCCAAAATAATGTTTGGCAAGCTCTGTTGTTATTGGCTTCTGCACAAGGGGATATTCAAATATTAATACCATAATCTATTAAGAAATTTCAATATGAATATGATAAAATTCGCACTGCGAAAACCCATAGCGATCATGGTTTTAGTGCTCGGATTGCTGTTTTTTGGTTTAAAAGCAATCAAAGAAATCAAGGTAGATATTTTACCAGAAATGGATTTGCCGGTGGTTTACATCGCCCATTCTTTCAATGGATATACTCCAAAACAAATGGAAGGTTATTTTACCAAAATGTATGTCAATATGATGCTTTTTACCAATGGCATCAAGATTATTGAATCTAAAAATACACAAGGACTCACCCTAATGAAAGTTACCTTTTATGAAGGAACGGAAATGGGTGAAGCCATTGCCACGATCAATGCTTTGTCAAACCGTTCGCAGGTATTTTTACCTCCGGGCGCACCGCCGCCGTTTATTATTCGTTTTGATGCGTCTTCGCAACCGGTTGGTCAGTTGGTGTTTAGAAGTGATACTAAAACCAACAATCAGTTACAGGATATTGCCAATTTTAATGCGCGTCCGTTTTTGATTAAAATTCCGGGATTGACGACTGCACCGCCTTTCGGAGGAAGCCCGCGTACTATCGAGGTGAATATTGATCCATATAAACTTCGATCGCATAATTTATCTCCTGAGCAAATTGTAGAAGCAATTAGTCGCAATAATATTACCTCACCTTCGGGAAACATGTATATCGGGGATAAAAATTATTTAACACCAACCAATAATACGGTGAAAGAAGTATCAGAGTTGGGTGATATTCCAATCTTTAAAGGTTCTGTAGATAATGTATATATCCGTGATGTGGCGACAATAAAAGACGGAGCTGATATTGCCACAGGTTATGCCTTGATTGATGGCAAACGTTCGGTGTATATCAACATTGCCAAAGCCGGAAATGCCTCAACCTTGGATGTAGTGAATACTTTGAAAAAAGAATTGCCAAATATTCAGCGAAATATGCCTGATGATGTAACGATTTCTTATGAATTTGATCAATCGGTTTACATTACCAACGCCTTGAAAAGTTTGATTGTGGAAGGTGTTTTAGGAGCCTTACTTACCGGATTGATGGTGCTTTTATTCTTAAATGACCGTCGCGCTGCATTGATTGTGATTATGACGATTCCTATTTCAATTATTTCGGGAGTATTATTTTTAAAATTATTTGGGCAGACCATTAATATCATGTCGCTTTCGGGCTTGGCATTAACAATTGGGATCTTGGTAGATGAAAGTACGGTTACGATTGAAAATATTCATCAACATTTTGGCAAGGGTAAAACAAAAGCTCAGGCTATCTGGGATGCGTGTAAAGAAATCGCGTTTCCAAAATTGTTGATTATGCTTTGCATTTTGGCGGTATTTGCTCCGGCTTTTATGATGACAGGAATTCCGGGTTCTTTATTTATGCCTTTGGCGATGGCTATTGGTTTTTCTATGATTGTGTCGTTTTTGTTATCGCAGACCTTTGTTCCGGTAATGGCGAATTGGTTAATGAAACATACGAAAGATCATTGCGAAAATCCAGCGCATCAAGGAGATTGGTTTTCAAAATTCAGAAATCGTTTTGTGAATTTTTTGACAAAGCTTACCAAGCAAAATAAGATGATTGTCAGCTTAAGTTTAGTTGTTGTTTTAGCTGGAGGTTTTGCGTTGTATCAAATTACAGGAAAAGATGTGCTGCCTGCTTCCAATTCACGACAGTTCCAGGTTCGTATAAAAGCTGCTGAAGGTACACGAATAGAAGTGACGGAAATGAAAGTGAAAACATTTTTATCGCATCTTAAAAAGAATGTTGGGGAAGATAATATTGCCATTTCATCAGTATTTATTGGTCAACATCCATCGACATTTGCGGTGAGTCCTATTTACCTGTACAATGCTGGTCCGCACGAAGCCTTAATGCAAGTGGCTTTAAAAGAATTTAAAGGAAATTCGGATGAATTGAAAGATAAGCTCAGAGCATATTATAAAGAAAAAATGCCCGAACTGTCTATTTCTTTTGAACCTATAGAATTAACAGAGAAAATTCTAAGTCAGGGTACCAATACGCCTATTGAAATTCGTGTTTCGGGGATGATGAAAAAAATGAACCGGATGTATGCGAATAAGCTTTTAGCGAAACTAAAAGAGATCGAGTACTTACGGGATCAGCAAATTCCACAGTCAATGGATTATCCTGCGATGCAAATTAATATCGATCGTACACGTGCAGCACAATTAGGACTGGATGTTCAGGATATTTCCAAATCATTAGTTGCCGCAACGGCTTCTACACGGTATACCAACAAAAACTTTTGGGTAGGCGGAATGATGGGAATTGCTTACGATGTACAGGTGCAAACGCCACAAAATATTTTGAACAGCAAAGAGGAACTGGCAAATTTACCGCTGAGTAAAAATTCGGACCGACCTGTTTTAGGCGATGTAGCCACCATTACTCCTACAAAAGAATTGGGTGAAAGTTATAATTTAGGAACAATGGGCTACACCACAGTGACGGCTAATTTGTATAAAAAAGATTTAGAACAAGCTTCTAAAGATATACAAACTGCAATTGCATCATTAGGTGAATTACCCAAAGGGATAAATATTGAAGTTGCAGGAATGACGCCTGTATTAAATGAAACATTATCAAGCTTAGCGACAGGTTTGCTGATTGCTGTTTTCGTTATCTTTTTAATGCTCGCAGCCACTTTCCAATCGTTCCGTGTTTCTATTGTTATTTTATCAACGGTACCATTTGTTGTGGTTGGCGCTTTATTGATGTTAAATATTACAGGGTCTACTTTAAATCTTCAATCGTATATGGGACTCATCATGTCTGTAGGGGTGTCAATTGCCAATGCTGTGTTGCTCATCAGTAATGCCGAAACATTAAGAAAATTAAACAACGATGCCGTTAATTCAGGAGTGGAAGCTGCCAAGTTACGTATCCGTCCGA
This sequence comes from Chryseobacterium balustinum, assembly GCF_900168205.1. Classification (GTDB taxonomy): domain Bacteria; phylum Bacteroidota; class Bacteroidia; order Flavobacteriales; family Weeksellaceae; genus Chryseobacterium; species Chryseobacterium balustinum. The sequence goes on along the minus strand of NZ_FUZE01000002.1, from coordinate 176,067 downwards.
TTATCATGACCACTTTGGCGATGATTGCAGGAATGTTGCCTATGGCAATTGGTTTTGGTGAAGGTGGCGATCAGATTGCACCATTAGGAAGAGCCGTGATTGGCGGATTGTTATTTTCTACATTTTCGGTACTGATTATTCTACCGTTGGTATTCGGCTGGATGCAGAAAAAAGCAAGTATTATTTCTCCTTCCTTAGATCCTGAAGACGAAAACAGTATTCATTTTATCAAATCAAATTTATAAAACTATGCAATTAAAAAATATAATTCCGTTTGCAGCTTTGATGCTTTTAGCAGCTTGCAATACTCCAGAAAATAAAGATAATAAACCTAAGCCAGTGATGGAAGGAATGGGAATGATGAATATGATGGAAACGATTGAGATCTCGAAATCTAATCCGGTGGTTCCTTTAAAATTAGCAGGTGAATTAAAACCTTACGAACAAACCGAATTGTTTGCAAAAGTAAACAGTTATGTGAAAAATATTAAAGTAGATATTGGTGATAGAGTTTTTGCCGGACAGGTTTTGATGGTTTTGGAAGCTCCTGAAATTGTTTCACAAATTGCCAATGCAAAAGCAAAAGTACAGGCACAAGAAGCGATTTTTCTATCTACCAAAGCGACTTATAATCGTATGGTTAAAGCTGATGAAACCAAAGGTGCTGTCGCCAAAGATGCGGTGGATCAAATTAAAGCTCGCAAACTTTCTGACGAGTCACAATTGGCTGCGGCTCGCTCAGCCTACAATGAAATTAGAAATATCAATGATTATTTGGTCATAAGAGCGCCTTTTAGTGGAATCATTACCAATAGAAGTGTTGATTTGGGAGCTTATGTTGGCCCTATGAGTAAATCGCCCCTTTTGATAATCGAGAATAATCAGAAATTACGATTGAATCTTTCGGTGCCGGAAGCCAATACACCTTATATTAAAATAGGGGATACCATTCGGTTTTATGTACGTTCGCAACCGCAAATCAAACATATGGCATTAGTAAGTAGGAAATCGGGAAGTTTGGATGCGAAACTTCGTTCAGAAAAAATGGAAGCTGATTTTATCAATAAAAAAAATGTACTGAAACCTTATATGGTGGCAGAAACCAGCATTCCGTTACAAAATACAGAAGCTACTTTTTTTGTTCCGAAAATGGCTGTAGTAGAAAGCGGAATGGGCATTTATGTAATTAGGGTAGAAAATGGGAAGACTAAAAATATTCCCGTGAGTAAAGGTAGAATGATGGATGATAAAGTGGAAGTTTTTGGAGAATTAAACCAAGGAGATAAAATTCTAAAAATGGCTTCTGAAGAAATCGTAGAAGGAACTGCAGTTCCTCATTCAGATAAAAAAATGACTAAAAAATAATTAAAAATGAAAATAATTCTTAAAACACTAAGTATCGTAGCATTGGCTGCGGTACTTGTCACAAGTTGTGAAAGCAAAAAGACAGAAATAAAAGCTGTAGTAGCAGAAAATAAAGCAGTTGCCAAAGAAATAGTTCAAAAAAATAATCCTGAAAAAGGAAAAAATGTACCCAACAATATGGTATGCATGGTGAATGATGCCTACATGGGAAAAGAACAAATTGAAGTTCCGTTTGAAGGAAAAATGTACTATGGTTGCTGCAATATGTGCAAAGAAAAAATTCCGAAAGATGAAAGTGCTCGTTACGCTACCGACCCGCATTCATTGAAAAAAATAAGTAAAGCTGATGCTTATATTGTGGTTATTGGCAATAACAATGAAGTAGCTTATTTTGAAAGTGAAGGGAACTATCAGCAATTTTTAAAAGAAAATTCATAATGTTTTATACAATTAGCTACAAGAAATTGTAGCTAATTGTTATTAATAACTAAACCTAAAGAATGATTTTTAGATATTGATTACTTCTTGCGATGTTGTTTTTAATCAGTATTTTTATGTTTCTTTATTTGTTTAAAATGAACATATTTACAGGGTATTTAATTTTTACACCATTAAACTCATTAACAACTGATGCCAGGACTAGAGACCAAAATTATTGATAGAGAGCAACAATTGAAAACTTTGAAAGCCTCAGCTGATATTAATTTTAGTGTTGAAGATGAGGTTCGTACCTATGTTCCCAATTATTCTATTGCCATAATTGATGGAAGCGCCTCTTTTTTGTTAGATTTTAATGAATATAATATCAATGGAAAATATGTACTTTTTTTATCACCGTATCAGCTTTTAAAATGGGAGTCCGGAAATTTGAGAAATATTCGTTTCTTACAATTTCATGGTGATTTTTATTGTATTGAATATCACAAAGCGGAAGTTGCATGCAATGGAATATTATTTAATAACATCTATGATAAACCTTATATCTCTATTAATAATGATTTTTTTGATGAAATGATGATGCTTTTTGATAAGATTGATGCTTTTGAAAATACGGTAACAGATTATGATTTATCTATTGTGAAATCATATCTTCAGCTTATTCTTGCTCTATGCAGCAGGGAAAAACAGATTGAAAATAAACATATTGAAACAACGACTAATAAATCTGATGTTTTAAATGTAAGCGCGATGCTTGATACCTATGTATTTTCATCAAAATCAGTTTCTTTTTACGCAGAGCAATATGGTTTATCTGTGAATGCATTTAGTAAAAAAGTGAAGAAGCATTATGGGAAAACTCCCTCAAAGCTCATTCAGGAACGGTTGATATTAGAATCTAAAAAACTTCTTCATCTCACTTATAAAAGCATCAAAGAGATTTCTGCAGAACTAGGTTTTGAAGATGAATTTTATTTCAGCAGATATTTTAAAAAAGCTGTCGGAGTGTCTCCAAAGACTTTTCGTGGGGAAGTAGGTATATCTATTGTAGCTGAAAAATCTATGTAATATCCACATTTGTCCATTTTTAAGAAAGAAATTCGATTGTACTTTTGAAGTGATTTAAAAGTTACTAAAAATGGAAAAATTTCTTAAATTATTTGTAAGCTCTCAAAACAGATTTATCAACTTTATGCGTATTGCTATTTTTATAGTGATGGCCTGGATTGGTGGGCTAAAAGCTTTCCCTTATGAAGCAGACGGAATTGTTCCATTTGTTAGTAATAGTCCTTTTATGAGTTTCTTTTATAAGTACAGCGGTAATAAGGCTATCAACGAAAAAGGTAAAGAAGTAGCAGAATACAAGCTTTATAAGAATCCGGAAGGTAAAACAGTTCAGAAGAATGTAGACTGGCATACGCAAAATAATACCTATATCTTTTCCTACGGATTAGGATTGGTTATTATAATGATTGGGATTTTAGTGCTATTAGGCATCTGGTTTCCTAAAGTTGGCTTCTGGGGAGGTTTTTTAACAGCTGGAATGTCATTAGTTACCCTTTCGTTCCTTATTACAACGCCTGAAGTGTATGTGCCTAATTTGGGCGGAGATTTTCCAACACCACATTATGGTTTCCCTTATTTATCAGGAGCCGGAAGATTAGTGATAAAAGATATTATCATGTTGGCAGGAGGTCTTATAGTCGCTTCTGAAGCCGCAAAAAGAATTCTACAGAAAATAGATAATTGAAAATGTAGAAACCGTTCTAAACAAATAAAAATTAATGCATAAAAAAACCACCTGTAAAAGGTGGTTTTGTGGTTTCTCCAGGAATCGAACCAGGGACACATGGATTTTCAATCCATTGCTCTACCAACTGAGCTAAGAAACCATTGTATCTTAAGTGTGATTGACTTCGTTGTTTTAACTGGGTGCAAAAATATGTTTTTTTTTAATGTAGTGCAAGTTTTTAGCCTAATTAAATATGATTTTATACTAATTTAATTGGCTTTTTTAATTTTTTATTTGATTATCAATCAATTGTATTTTGCTTTTATTTCAATATTTTTTAATGTTTTCACATGGATGGTAAATTTACAACGGATGATTAAAGAACTAATCAAAGTTCTGCGGCGGATTCTTATCGTTCTTTCCTTTATTCAGAATAAAAAGTCCGATTGATAAGCCAATAACACCTGCGAAAGCAGTCATTAACGCACGTTCCATTTTATCAGCTTCTTCATTCCCTAGATAATTCATTAGAAAAAGTATCGTAAAAGTAATGATGGATATGATGATGTGGTTTCTTCCGAGTAGTTTCATGTTGTTTTAATATTATTTTAATCTATAAGAAATCATTACACCTCCTCTGTAAGGCAGTATTTCACCGCTTCTGTTATAGCTATGAGGTTTTTCATCATATCTTTTTCCTGATACTCTATCATACCCTTTGTAAAAATCCTGCGAAGTTCCTATTGTACCATATAAATCCATTCTCCAATTATCGGATAATTTGAATTGGTAGCCTGCAGTAATTCCGGCTAAAAATGAATATCCCTTTTGATAAAGATTTGATTTTGTGAAAATTACATTTTCTTCATTTTTACTTGGATATGGATCATCATTCCAGTAATTCCATTTTTGCAAGACGAAAGATGATACTCCGATATTTGCCCCTAAATACCATCCGTCAAATGCTTCTTTGAAATAGTACCTTCCCTCTATTGACGCTGAATAATATTGTAGCTCATGACCGGAAAAAGACTTCCAGGGAGATACTAAAACATCACCTTGCAAAGTGAATTTATTATTGAGTTGGTATTCTACTCCTGCGTTGATTACGCCAATAGGAATGAGTAATGCATTTCCTTTTACATAAAGTTTTTTCTCAGATTCCTGGTTGATTTCTTGCTTCTGATTCTCCTGTGCATTAATATTCATTCCTGAAAATATACCTAAAACTGCGATAAAAATTTTGTACTTCAAAATGTAAATTTATTTAATTTGATTTAATAATGTCTGAGCTAAATTGGCATCTTTACCAGATTGAGTAGCAATGTTTTTAGACATTTCGGCAAAGTTTTTGGCTAAATCTTTATTCCCTAAATTAAAATAAATTTTAGCTAAAATATACGTATTCTCTGACGTTTCAGTACGCATAACAGATTTTTCAGCCCATTCTGCGGCTTTCTTCAAAGAAGAGATGTTTTTGATATGGTCTGAGAATATCCAAGCTGCTTTTAACAGTTCATTCGGTTCAAATGAATCTGAGTGTTTATAGTAATCTAAAGCCGCTTTTTCGTATTCCGGGAAATTAGCATTTTGTTCGTAGTATGCTAGTTTGGTCTGATTAAGCTTTGCCATAGCAGCTTCTTTTCCCACTAATGGTTCTGCGATTTTCAGAAAATAGGCATCATTGATTTTTTTATTTTTATCATCAATAGATTCTTCAACCACTTTACCTAGCACAAGTTGGTTGTTAAATTCATTATAATTTTCTTCAGGTAAAAACTTTAAGATTTCAGTTTTTCTTGCAATAAAAGTTTTATAATTTGAGTCTTCTGAGGATTTCAGAAAGTAAAATAAAAGCCCGGCATCATCTTTTGTGAACTCTTCGTTGCTTTTTTTGTTTTCAAAATATCTCTCGGAAGCTTTTTTAGCAAATTCATAATCTGAACTTGAATTGAGTTTCATGATATTAATCAAAAAATCTTTGTCTTTTTCTCCGTTAGCAAAACGTTCTTTCAAAGAACCTTTTTTGTTATTTGGAGAGTTTATTTCTTGTGCCATTGCCAAAAATAAACCTTCTTCCATATAGCCATAGTTCTGCGAAACCAATTCGCCATCACCATTCAAAAACAAGTAGGTAGGGTAAGAGCGTACGCCGAATTTTTGAGCAATTTCTCGTCCCTCACCTTTTTCCATGTCGATTCTAGCATTTACAAAGTTTTTATTGTAAAAATCACCGACAGATTTTTTGGTGAAAATATTTTTTTCCATCATTTTACATGGTCCACACCAAGAGGCGTATGCATCGATGAATACAAGTTTATTTTCCTTTTTTGCCTTAGCAACAAGATCCTTGAAAGGGATGTCATGAAATTTAATTTCGTCTTGAGCTAAAATAAAAATAGTGATAAAAATAAATAATCCGGAGATAATCTTTTTCATTTTAATTATAAATTTAAAAAAGCGAAGATACTTAATTTTGATTTTATATGAATAGCGAAACTTTTGTAAAACCAAAAAACCACCTGTAAAAGGTGGTTTTGTGGTTTCTCCAGGAATCGAACCAGGGACACATGGATTTTCAATCCATTGCTCTACCAACTGAGCTAAGAAACCATTATATGATTGTATGATTTACTTCGTTGTTTTAAAGTGATGCAAAAGTAGGAAGTTTTCGCATATGAAGCAAGTATTAATCGAACTTTTTTGCTAATAAATTAAAACCTACTGATTATCAGTTTGATTATTTTCTTGCTCTTTTCTTATTTGCTCACTCATTTCTTCTAAAACAGGCTTAATCGTACTTTCGGGAAGATCGCTAATTCTGATATACATCAATCCGTCAATGGCATCATTAAAGTTAGGATCTACATTAAAGGCAATAACTTTTGCATTTTGCTTGATGTATTTTTTTATCAAAACAGGCATTCTCAACTCTGGTTCAAGGTCATCGATTATTTTATCTAATTTGTTTAAATCAGATTCCATTTCATCCAGAAAAAGATGTTTATCACGATCTCTGAGTTTTACTTTAAAATCATTACGTGGGGTAATGTATTGAGCTACAGCAGAATCGTAATAATTGGATCGCATAAACTCAATCATCAAAGATTTAGAAAATTCTGAAAATTTATTAGATATACTTACACCTCCCATCAGGAACTTATGATCCGGGTTTCTTAAGCAAACATGTACAATTCCACGCCATAAAAGGAATAAGGGAAGAGGTTTCTGTTGATATTCTTCACAGATATAAGCACGACCCATCTCAATTACTTTTTTGAAAAACGGATGAATATCTTGTTCAAATTCAAAAAGAGAACTTGTATAAAAGCCTTTAATTCCAAATTTTTTCATCACATCTTTCCCTAGAGCCATTCTGTAAGCACCGGCTAATTTTTCTGCGGCATTGTCCCACAGAAATAAGTGATGATAATGTTTGTCATATTCATCAAGGTCAAAAGGCAGATTACTTCCTTCACCCACGGCACGGAAAGTAAGCTCTCTTTGTCTTCCAATTTCCCTCATTACCGAAGGGATTTCTTCGTAAGGTGTAAAATAAATTTCGTAATTACCGTTACTAAATAGCATTTTATCGGTTCCACGAAGCTTAGAGATGTCTTTTATGATATCTTCCTTCGGAGTTTCGTCAATGATGTTCTGAACAATGTTTTCCTCTCTTAATAAAGGAAATTTTACATATAAATTTTTGAGATTAATAGCTTGAGCTAGAGATTTTCTTTTTTCATAATAAGATTTCATCATATAAACCTTACGTTTCAAAAATTCTCCCAGTTCCTCAATATTTTCCATCTCATCCATCACCTTTACCGTAATAGGTTTTCCTATTCTGATGCGGATTGGTTTTTCGCGGTCATTCATCATTTCCGCAGGAAGCATAATGGTTTGTAAATTAGGATGAATCTTGGCTACCTGATAAAAAAGAGTACTGTTTTTAGCATGAAAATACATAGGAACAACTGGTACTTTTGCCATTTTTATCAGCTTTAAAGCCGGTTTTTCCCATTCTCTGTCTAGAATTTCTCCGTAAGTATTGTTTTTATTTGAAACTTCTCCTGCAGGAAAAATTCCTACACAGCCACCATTCTCCAGATGCTTTAGCGTCTCTCGCATTCCGGTTGCACTATTTCGTATTTCTTTTCTTCCTTCAAAAGGATTTACGGCAATTACAAAAGGTTCCATGGGTTTTATTTTTTCTAAAAGAAAATTTCCCATTACCTTAAAATCCGGGCGAACTTCTGAAAGAATTTTGCACATCAAAATACCATCAATCGCACCAAGTGGATGATTAGATACCAAAATGAAAGGACCCGTTTTGGGTATTTTTGCTAAGTCTTCTTCAAAAGCAATATAGCTCAAGTTTCTCTCTCTTACGAAAGAATCGAAAAAATCTTTACCCTCTTTGTCTTTCAGCTTATCATAAAGTCTGTTGACTTCATTTATTTTTGCAATGCTCATTACAGCAGATGCCACAGGATTCTTGAGGAATCCTATTTTATGCAAGCCGGAAGCTTTGATTAAATCATTTTTCGATATTAAGCTCATGTGTGTTTACTCAGAATTTATTTATAGTGTTACCATTTGAAGCGTATTCTTAGAAATCTGTTCCAATAATACACTTTTTTCTTGGTAAAATTTGTCGATGTTCTCCATTTTTGCATTTCTTACAGTAAATAAAGATACATTTTTTATGACATCTGTTTTAAAAATTTTCTGAAGCTCATTATTAAGCTCCTCAATTTTAAGGAATTTATCCTCAAGACACAACGCCAAAGAGATTGCAGAATTCTGCATCAAAGAAACTTTGATTTTGTATTTAGCTAAATTATTGAAAATTAAGCTCATGTGGTCTTCTGCAATGAAAGAGAAATCTCGTGTAGAAATTTTAAGCAACGTTTGATTGTCTTTTAAAATATAAGATTCTTCGCTTTGATTTTTTTCAGAATCGCCTACTTTAGTTCCTTCTTTTGTAGGGTCTACAAAAGATTTTACATAAAAAGGAATGTTTTTTTGCTGAAGAGGTTGCAATGTTTTTGGATGGATAACACTCGCTCCAAAATAAGCCATTTCTATAGCCTCTTCGTAAGAAATATTAGATAAAAGTGTAACATCCTTAAAGATTCTTGGGTCTCCCGTCATCACTCCCGGAACGTCTTTCCAAATCGTCATTGCGGTTGCATTAAGGCAATATGCAAAAATTGCTCCTGAGTAATCTGAACCTTCTCTTCCTAAGGTTACGGTGAAATTATTGTCATCAGAACCGATGAAACCTTGAGTTACATAGCAAATATCAGGATTTAAATTCGATATGAATTCCTCCGTTTTTTGCCAGTTTACAACACCGTCTCTATAAGAATCATCTGTTTTTATGTAGTCTCTTGCATCGAGCCATTGATTGGTAAATTGTATGTCATTTAGATATTCACTTACAATTTTAGTAGAAATCATTTCTCCGCAACTTACAACCTGGTCGTAGACAAAATTATAATTGGGAGATTTATTTCTTCTTAAAAAAGAAACAATATCATCAAAAAACAGATTGATTTCTGCAAAAACTGCATGATTTTCCGAGAAAAGCCCCTTAGCTATTTCAATGTGTTTCTGTTTTATTTTCTCTATTTCAGTTTGATAGTTGTCTTTTTTGAAATATAATTCTACTACTTTTTCCAGCTCATTGGTAGTTTTACCCATTGCTGAAATTACAAGTAGACATTTTTCAAAACCCTGGCTGCTAAGAACCATAGATACATTTTTTACACTTTCGGCATCTTTCACTGATGCACCTCCAAACTTGAAAATTTTCATTAAATTGTTAAGAATAAAATTGTTAGATATTAAAACATTGAATTTTTTTTCGGATGTCAAAATTATGCAATTACGGTGAGATATGAAATAGCGTTGAACGTGGATTGAATTAAGATTTAATTAAAATTGAGGTAAAATATAAGATATATTTGCTGTTTAAGGGCATGATTTGGGAATGTACAGTGTTAATAAATTATGCCATATATGGGATGATTTGTTTGATATGGTGTTGATTAATAGTGTTTAAGCTCTTTTATAAGAAAATATTTTTTAATGTGATAAAATTTCCGAAATTTGGCAGTAAAGTAAAAACATAAAAATGTCAGATCAACCATTACAGACTCTAGGAGAATTTTTAATTGATAAGCAGGAAGATTTTCAGTATTCCACTGGTGAATTTTCGCGTCTTCTAAGTGCTATAAGACTGGCATCCAAAGTAGTAAATAGAGAGGTAAATAAGGCAGGAATCGTAGATATCACGGGTGCAGCTGGAAATCAGAATATTCAGGGCGAAGAGCAGCAAAAGCTTGATGTAATTGCAAATGATATATTTATCACGGCGCTTTCTCAAAGAGAAGTTGTTTGTGGAATCGCTTCAGAAGAAAATGACGATTTTATTGATATTAAATGTGGAGAAAACGGACATTTAAGCAAATATGTAGTTCTAATCGATCCTTTAGATGGGTCTTCAAATATTGATGTGAATGTTTCTGTAGGAACAATTTTCTCAATTTACAGAAGAGTTACAGAGCCCGGAACTCCGGTGCAGTTAGAAGATTTCTTACAGAAAGGAATTAATCAGATTGCTGCAGGATATGTTATTTACGGATCTTCTACTATGATTGTTTATACGACAGGTAACGGTGTAAACGGGTTTACTTTAGATCCTTCTCTGGGAACTTATTATCTTTCTCATCCTAATATGACATTCCCAAAAACGGGTAAAATTTATTCTATCAATGAAGGTAATTATATTAAATTTCCGCAAGGAGTTAAAAATTACCTTAAATATTGTCAGATGGAAGAAGGTGATAGACCATACACTTCCAGATATATTGGTTCATTAGTAGCAGATTTCCACAGAAATATGTTGAAAGGAGGAATTTATATCTATCCTTCATATGGGCAATCACCTAACGGGAAATTAAGATTATTATACGAATGTAATCCTATGGCGTTTTTGGCTGAACAAGCTGGTGGAAAGGCTACAGATGGTTTTAGAAGAATTATGGAGGTTGAGCCTACCGAGCTTCACCAAAGAATACCTTTCTTTGCAGGAAGTGTAGATATGGTAGAAAAAGCTGAAGAATTTATGCGAATCGACAGCGTAAAATAAATGATAGCAAAATATTACAAATATTTATTAAAATTTAAACGCCCGAGTGGAACATCTCGTGGCGTTTTGCTTGAAAAAGAAACCTACATTCTCGAAGTTTTTCAAAATGAAAATAAAGGAATAGGAGAGTGCGCAATATTCAGAGGGCTAAGCTATGATGACCGACCAGATTATGAAGAAAAATTGCTGTGGCTTTGTGAAAACATTCACCAGGATTCTGAATTTTTAAAAGAAGAATTAAAAGAGTTTCCATCGATTTGGTTCGGGTACGAGCAGGCTTTGCTAAATTTAAAACACGGCGGAAAACTCTATTTTCCAAGTGAATTTACAAAAGAACAGCGCTCAATGATGATTAATGGTTTAATCTGGATGGGCGATGTAGATTTTATGGAAGAACAAATCCTGGAAAAACTTGAACAGGGCTTTCATTGTATTAAATTAAAAATTGGTGTTGACTGGAAATCAGAACATAGGATTCTTCAAAAATTAAGACAAAAGTTTTCAAAAGATACACTAGAATTGAGAGTTGATGCCAATGGCGGATTTTCTAAAAAAGAAGCTAAAATTGTATTGCAACAGCTTTCAGACTTACACATTCATTCCATCGAGCAACCCATAAAAGCTGGCAGTTGGAACGATATGGCAGACTTGTGTGCAGAGACACCAACTCCAATTGCTCTTGACGAAGAGCTGATAGGGATTATTGATTTCAATGAAAAGAAAATACTTTTAGACCAAATAAAACCACAATATATTATTTTGAAACCGGCTTTAGTAGGAGGATTTTCAGGTTCGGATGAGTGGATATCTCTAGTTGTGCAGCGAAATATTGGATGGTGGGTTACTTCTGCTTTGGAAAGTAATATTGGGTTGAATGCAATTGCCCAATATACTTTTACAAAAGGAAGTCAAATGCCTCAAGGTTTAGGAACCGGAAGTTTGTTTACTAATAATTTTGAAAGTAGCCTGCATCTAAATGGAGAGCAGCTCTTCTTTAAAGGTTAATCGTTTGATTAAACCACGCCATTTACAAAAATTGCTTTCTTAATTGACTTAAGAATGTCAGCAAATTGTTTTTTTAATTTTTCCATGATTGATATTATGTTAACTGTTGGTGATGTAAATGTCCGAAAAAAAAATCAATTTTATGTGAATTTATTTTTAAAATTTATCATTTTCATAAACCCTGAAATTTTCCTAAATTTGCAAATTGTCGCATAATACGACTCTTAAAGCGAATTTTAATGGAAGAAGAAAAAAAATCACTCAATTTTATTGAGCAAATTATAGAAGATGATTTGGCAAACGGTCTAGCAAATGATCAACTCCGTTTCCGTTTTCCGCCTGAACCAAACGGTTATCTGCATGTAGGTCATACAAAAGCAATCTGCATCAACTTCGGTTTGGGTGAAAAATACAATGCTCCCGTAAACCTTCGTTTCGACGATACGAACCCTGAAAAAGAAGAGCAGGAATTCGTAGATTCTATCATGAAAGACGTTGAATGGTTGGGTTTCAAATGGGATAAAGTTTTGTATGCATCCGATTACTTCCAGCAGCTTTACGATTGGGCAGTACAGCTGATCAAAGAAGGAAAAGCTTACGTTGATGAGCAGCCGTCTGAAGTTATTACTGAGCAAAGAAAAAATCCTGCAGAACCGGGAATAGAATCTCCATTCAGAAATCGTCCTGTTGAAGAGTCTTTAGATTTATTCGAAAAGATGAAAAACGGTGAATTCGAAAGTGGTTCAATGTCTCTTCGTGCAAAAATTGACATGGTTTCACCGAATATGAATATGCGTGATCCTGTGATGTACAGAATTTTAAATAAACCTCACCACAGAACAGGTACAGACTGGAAAATTTATCCAATGTACGATTGGGCTCATGGTGAATCTGATTATATTGAGCAAATTTCGCACTCGCTATGCTCTTTAGAGTTTGAAAACCACAGACCTCTTTACAATTGGTATTTAGACCAGGTTTATGAAGAAGGGAAGGTGAAAAACAAGCAAAGAGAGTTTGCAAGGATGAACGTTTCTTACATGATTACTTCCAAAAGAAAACTACAAAGACTGATTGCTGAAAATGTAGTCAACGGTTGGGATGATCCTAGGATGCCTACGATTTCCGGAATGAGGAGAAAAGGCTTCACGGCTAATGCAATTAGAAACTTTATTGATAAAGTAGGGGTTGCAAAAAGAGAGAATTTAATTGAAATTCAATTATTAGATTTCTGTGTTCGTGAAGATCTAAATAAAGTAGCTAAACGTGTAATGGCGGTCGTTGATCCTATTAAATTAGTGATTGAAAACTACCCTGAAGGTCAGGAAGAATGGCTGGTTACCGAAAATAATAATGAGCAGGAAGATGCAGGAACAAGAGAAATTCCTTTCTCTAGAGAATTATATATTGAGCGTGAAGACTTCAAGGAAGAAGCGGGTAATAAATTCTTTAGATTAAGACTGGGTGGTGAAGTCCGTTTAAAATCTGCTTACATCATTAAAGGTGAAAGAGTAGAAAAGGATGAAAATGGTGAGATTACAACCATTTACGCTACTTATGACGAAAAATCAAAGTCTGGAAGCGGAACTGAAGAAAGTTTAAGAAAAGTAAAAGGTACCATTCACTGGGTTTCTGCGCAGCATGCAATTCCTGTGGAAGTAAGAAATTACGAGAAATTATTTACGGTGGAACAGCCTGATGCTGAGAAAGATGTAGATTTCTTGAATTTCATTAATCCTGAATCTGTCAATACAATTCAAGGATTTGCTGAGCCTAGTTTAAAGGATGTTGCAGTGGGAGAACCACTTCAGTTCCAGAGAATTGGCTACTTTACGAAAGATCAGGATTCTACAGATACAAATTTTGTATTCAATAGAACGGTGACTTTAAAAGACTCTTATAAGCCGGAGTAAAAATTTATTTATATTGATATAAATGAAACAGGGCTTAATTTTTTAAGCCCTGTTTTTTGTCATTGCAATCATCGAAGAGATGAAGCAATCTCATCAAAACATTACAAGATACCAAGAGAATGAAACGTCCTTGCAGGCCTAAAAACAAAGATTGTTTAAAAAAATAATAGCGCTTATAGCGTTAAAAATCAAATATTAAAATTAGAAATTGTGAAATTAATACAATTATACACCAACTCATTCAAAGGGCTTTCGCAGGAAAGCTGGATGCTTGCTTTGGTAATGCTCATCAACCGTGCAGGTTCGATGGTGCTCCCGTTTTTGGGAGTTTATATGACGGCTCATTTAAAATTCAGTATAGAACATACAGGAATTGTGCTTAGCTTTTTCGGAATCGGTTCTGTAATCGGTTCTTGGTTGGGCGGATTTATTACCGATAAAATTGGAGAATACAAAGTTCAATACCTGAGTTTGTTACTGAGTGTTCCACTTTTTTGTTTAATTCCACTCTTTAAAACAGAAGTGGGAGTTGCTGCTATTATTTTGATTCAAAGTATTGTCAGCGATTCATTTCGTCCGGCAAATTCAGTTGCGATTACCAAATATGCGAAACCGGAAAATATTACAAGAGCATTTTCATTAAACCGAATGGCGGTCAATTTAGGATTCTCTATCGGTCCAGCTTTAGGTGGAATTTTATCGGCAATTTCTTATGAGTTTTTGTTTTTTTCAAATGCTTTAGCAGCTTTATTGGCCGGGATTTTATACATTGTTTTCTTTCGAAAAAGAAATAAACTGGCAAAACTGAGAGCAAGAAAAGTGAAAGAAGCGATTGAGATTAAAAAAGAAAATTCGCCATATCGAGATAGCAAATTCTTGATTTACTGCTTCTTGTGTATGCTTTTTTCAATCTGTTTTTTCCAGCTATTCAGTACGTTGACAATTTTTTATAAAGATACTGCACAATTAAGTCAGCAAAATATCGGTTATTTATTAGGGTACAGCGGATTTATAGTTGTGTTATTAGAAATGGGATTGGTTCAGATTGCCGAAAAATATCTGAGCTTAGCTAGAACCATGTTTTTAGGAACCTTCATTTGTGGGCTTTCTTATGCGATGTTGGGCTTCGATTACAGTATTATCACTTTAGTAATTTCAATGACTTTATTGTCGATTGGTGAGATTTGGGCATTGCCTTTTATGTCGACCATCACCGCTTTAAGGTCAGGTAAAAACAACAAAGGTGCCTATATGGGTTTGAATGGAATTTCTTTTTCAATCGCATTTATTGTGACCCCATATTTGGGAACTTTGATTGCTGAAAAACTAGGATTTGCCGTTTTATGGGTTGGTACCGGAGTTTTGGCAACCTTGATTGCCATTGCATTCTACTTTATTGTTCCATGGATGATTAAAGACAACAAGGAAATTGTTGACTAAATATTTTAAATGATATAAGAAAGTTGCAGATTTGCAGCTTTCTTTTTTTTTGATTAATTCACAAAACATTAATTTTAAATAAACACAAAACAGTATAATTTTTGCTTTGCATTGCACAATGACAAAAATATATTTTCTTCTTTCAACCCTGTCCGCAACATTTTTACTGTCTCAGAAAAAAGATTCTGTCAACTTAATTTCAGAAGTAAAAATTGATGCTTATAAAAAGCCAACCACTTTTATAGCTTCCACAAAATCAGTTTCGGTAGTTTCAGAAAATTTACTCAATCAAAATACACCGGAAAGAATGCTGGAATCGATCAATCAAATTGCAGGAGCAAGAATGGAAGAACGTTCCCCCGGAAGTTACAGAATTTCGCTTCGTGGAAGCACTTTACGCTCACCTTTTGGAGTTCGGAATGTAAAGGTTTATCTGGATGATTTCATTTTGTCAGATGCTTCCGGAAATACTTATTTTAATGTGATTTCTCCAGAATTGATTGATCGAATGGAGATTTATAAAGGTCCTGAAAGTGGTGATTATGGAGCTGTAACTGGCGGAACAGTGCTTTTAAAAACAAAATATTCAGACAATTTATCAGCAAATTTGTCAACTGGAAGTTATGGAACGTTTAACCAGAGTTTAAATTTTTCTAAACAAATCGGGAAACATTTTTTGGAAGTTTTTCAAAATTATTATCAAACCGATTCTTATCGTGAACAGTCGAAAGTAAAGAGAAAGCAAATCTTTATAAAAGATAATTTTCAATATTCAGAAAAGGGAATTTTAAAAGGAATGTTGATGTATTCGGATCTTGATTATCAAACTCCGGGCGGACTGACTTTGGAGCAGATGAATATTGACAGAAAGCAAGCCCGACCGGGAACTGCAACACTTCCGGATGCTTCGGAACAGAACGCAGGAATTCGCAATAAAATGATTCTTGCGGGGCTTTCGAATGAATATCAATTTAATCATAATTTTTCGCATTTCATTTTAGTTCAGGGCTCTTACGTAGATTTTGAAAATCCGTTTATTACCAATTTTGAAAACCGTTTTGAAAAGAATTTTGCGGTAAGAACCCATTTTAATTATGAGAAAATGTGGGATAAAATTTCATTAGCCTACCGATTCGGTTTTGAAGGTGGAATTAATGATATTTTCGTTAAAAATTATGATAATAACAAAGGTTTTGAAGGCAATCCACAAAATTTTGATCAGATTAAAAACACTTCAGGATTTTATTTTCTGTCGCAGAAATTAAATATGAATGAAAAATTTTTTAGCGATATTTCGGTAAGTTTAAATTCAAATTCTTACGATTGGGAAAGGCTTTATCCACGAACAGAAAACGGAAATATACATTTTAAAAATCAATGGCTTCCTAATTTTGGAGTAACCTATCTTTTAGAAAAAGGTTTTTCGGTTAGAGGGAAAATCGGAAAAGGAAATTCAGCACCCACCAATGAAGAAATTCGTTCTTCAAACCAGCAATTTAATGTCAATCTCAATCCGGAATTTGGTTGGAACAAAGAAGTGGGAATTCGAAAGCAGTTTGTAAATTCCTTTTTTGTGGAAGCAAACTATTTTGATTTTCGACTCAATGATGCAATTGTAAGAAGACAAAACGAAGCCGGACAGGAATATTTTGTCAACTCAGGGAAAACTGTTCAGAAAGGTTTTGAATTTTTGTTAGAATCTAAAAACATTGATCTTAAAAATGATTTTTTCAGCCAGTTGAAATTCAGATTTTCAGGAAGTTTTTATGATTTTAAATTTAAAAATTATCAGCAAAATCAAAATGACTTTTCAGGAAATGATGTAACGGGAGTTCCAAGAACGACGATAAACAGTTTGCTTAATTTTACTTTTTTCAAAAAACTTTATGTTGATTATTCTCATTTTTATACTTCAAAAATACCTTTGAATGATGCGAATTCTGTTTATTCGAAATCAAATTTAATTGGAAATATTCAATTCAGATTTCCGGTAGATTTTGAGAAAACAAGAGTGAATTTATATCTGCAAGTTCAGAATTTATATAATGAAGATTATGTTTCAGGTTTTGATATCAATGCATTTGGAAACCGATATTATAATCCTGCAGCGAAAAGAAATTTTATTTTGGGAATGAAAGTTGATTTTTAATTTTTTTATTTGCCATCAATATACTTCAATGCCTCTTTCAAATAAGTTTCATTCGTTTTTGCTTTGTCATCTGATTTTTCAATGATGATATTTGGGGGAATTCCTTCACCAATTTTAGCATATTCTTTTCCTGTTCTGTCAACAATATTGCCCGTGGTAAGAACAAGGAAAGATCCGTCAGATAACTTATATTCTTGGTTTCCCGAGGTTAAGCCCTGCGTATTTGTGCCAATGATTTTTACATTTTTTTGACCGACAAATGCAGCGGTAATAAATTCTCCCGAACTTCCCGTCACTTTATCTACCAATATTGTTACAGGTTTTTTCACCGATTTTGGCTCTTTTTGTGTTAATTGGAACATCTGTGTAGCTGTTGAACCTTCATAGAACTTAGCATCTTTGTAATTGTAATATTCAATTTGTCCTTCAGCGTCTTTTGTCCCGACTACATTTTTATCGTCTAAAAAAGGAGCTATTGCAGCATACATCGGATAAAGCATTCCTCCAAAATTTCCTCTCAAATCAATGATCCAGCCTTTAGGTTTACGTTTTTGCAAGTCATTCACTTTTGCATAAAAAGTATTGATGTACAAGTTCCAGTCATCTTTATTGAACGAGCCAATATCTGGTAAACTGATGTAAGCATAGCTGTTTTCCAGCATTTCACTTTTAATGACCGGAAACTCCTGACCCGTTGCTTTGTATCCTAAAGTGTAGGCTTTTACCACTTCTGCGGGATAAAAATTAGAATGAGAATCGTTTAATGAACTTAAAGAATTTTTTATAATGGGATAAGTCTCTTTTATCGTTTTAGCTTTCGATGCTTCTGCAAGAGTTTTATCAAATATTTCATCCCAATTGAGCTTTGATTTATTCACCGATTTACTTTTCATAATTTTCAGCGCTTTGGTAATATACACTCGAATGCTATCCGATTGAGCTGAAATTGTAATTGAAAAAAATGTGGTAAGTAAGGCGAAGATGATGTTTCTTTTCATATTGAAATTGAATATTTCAAAAGTAAGAATATATTGTTATATTTCTTATAATAAAATAATTACGTTGAAAGAATGTTTCGAATAATCATTTCCGCATGAATTCTTGAATTTTCTATAAACCAAAGATGAGTATCTTTTCCACCACAAACTACGCCTGCCAAATATAAATTTTCAATATTTGTTTCCATGGTTTCATGGTTGTAGATAGGATTTAAACATTCTCCCTGCAAATCAATACCGGAATTTTTAAGAAAATAAAAATCGGGAAGATAACCAGTCATTGCCAAAACAAAATCATTTTCAATTTCCTGAATTTCACCTTCTTTATCTTTAAAAATAACCGTTTTCTCTTTAATTTCTATCAATT
Organism: Chryseobacterium balustinum; assembly: GCF_900168205.1. Classification (GTDB taxonomy): domain Bacteria; phylum Bacteroidota; class Bacteroidia; order Flavobacteriales; family Weeksellaceae; genus Chryseobacterium; species Chryseobacterium balustinum. The sequence continues at coordinate 157,501 of NZ_FUZE01000002.1, read as the reverse complement.
CAGCATTAAAATGAGCTTTAATACTTCCTTCTGCAATCCTGTTTTCAATATCTGGTTTCACCCAATATTTTACATTGTTAGAAATCTCAGAATTTCGAATGACCATCGTTACTTCAGTACCTTTTCTATAGGTTTCCAAAGCGGCATCAACCGAAGAATTACTCGAACCAATCACTACGATTTTCTGTTTTGCGTAAGGATAAGGTTCGGTATAATAATGCTTTACTTTAGGCAAATCTTCTCCGGGAATATTCATCAGATTCGGAATATCATAAAATCCGGTCGAGATAATGACGTTCTTGGCAGTATATTTTGATTTGGAAGTTTCAATTTCAAATATTTTTCCGGTTTTAGAAACTTTTAATACTTTTTCGTAAAGGTTGATATTGATGTTTTTCTGCCTTGCAATTCCCTGATAATATTCCAACGCTTCCTGTCTTCCAGGTTTTGGTGCAGCCGAGATAAAAGGAATTTCTGCAATTTCAAGCTTATCTGCCGTCGAAAAAAACTTCATGTATAAAGGGTAATTGTAAAGCGAATTTACAATCGTTCCTTTTTCTATAATTAAATAATTCAGGTTGTTTTTCTTGGCTTCGAGTGCGCAGTTGAGACCAATTGGCCCGGCTCCGATAATCAGAATATCTAAAATTTCCATATAACAAAAATACAAAAAAGCTTGAAGCAAGAGACTTTTAGTAATAAGTCAAAAACTATACTTATAATATTTAAACTCTATTCATTCAATTAAACATTAAAACTCTCAAACTCAAAACTGGCACCGCTTTTGAACTTTTTACGAAAATTTTATAATGAGAAAATCTTTTTTAGCAATCTTACTTTTAGCAGCGTTATCGTGTGAAAAAAAACAAGATAAAAGTCCCATAGTTTCTACGGATAATCTGAAAAGATCAAATGAAAGAACAGATACAAAACCAGAAGCGTTTTCAAAAGAAGTAGCGCTGAAAAAGACTAATGATGAGCTTTTACAAGCACTGAAAGTAGGTTATTATGATGTTTTTGCCAATTATATTCATCCTGAAAAAGGGGTGCGATTTTCGATGTATGCTTTTGTTAACCGAAATGAAGATAAGCATTTCTCAAAAATAGATTTTGAAAAATATCTGCCTACAAAAACTATCTTTACTTGGGGCTCCAGAGATGGGTCGGGTGAGATTTATAAAGCAACTCTTGAGCAATATCTCAAAAATTGGGTATTTAAAAAAGATTTCACAAAATCTGACTATGCATTTGATACATTTTTAGGCACAGGTAATTCTCTTAATAATTTAAAAGAAATATATCCAAATACCAATTTTACAGAAAATTATATTCCCGGATCTGAAAAATATAGCGGAATGGATTGGAACGCACTCCGATTTGTGTTTGAAGAATTTGAAGGGAAATATTACGTAATCGCTATCATCAACGACGAATGGACGATTTAAAATTCCCCTTTTATGAAGGTGGATTCAATGAAGTTGAAGATGGGGTAGTTTACAGAATTTGTACCAACTGTTTCGTTAAATTTTTCCTAGAAAACTGCTCAATATTTTGAGTGTTTTCTAAAAGGTTTCCATTTTTCCACAGTTCGAATTTTTCTAAAATAAAATCTTCAATTTGTTTGGAATCATTGTATCCAAAATGTTTTCCGGCTTTTGTTTCATCTAAAATTTTTGCAACATCAGCTTCATTGGGTCCGAAAGAAATAATTTGTTTGCCCGTCGCTAAATATTCAAATATTTTTCCAGGAATAATGCCTTTTGAAGAGTCATTTGGAAAATTAGTGATCAACAAAAGGGAAGATTTCGCCATTTCATCAACCGCTTTATCGTGCGAAACGTAACCAAGATTCTGAATATGATCTTTTAAGCTTGATTTCTCAATAACTTCTAAAATTTTATCATCAATTCTCCCAACAAATTTTAGGTTAAAGTTTTCCGCAAAATCTGAATTGGTTTTCACTAAATTATCGAGTGCTTTCCAAAGGTTTTCAGGATTTCTTAATTGTTCTAAAACACCGATGTAACTTAGTGTAAATTGGGTTAGAGAGTTTGAGGGTTGAAGGGTTTGAGGGTTTGAGTCTGTTTCATCAAATCCATTGGTGATACAAAACGCATTCGCTCCGCTTTTACGGAAGTTTTCTGCATCGGTATAGCTTGTTGCCAAAGTGATATCTGCATTTTTAAAAACTTCAGATTCCAATTGGCGGTGTTTTTTATCTGATCTGTTGGTCAATTTTAAATGTTTATAATACGAAATTTCGGTCCACGGATCACGGAAATCGGCAATCCATTTTAAATTAGGAAATTTCTTTTTTAAATTTAAACCAATCAAATGCATCGAGTGGGGCGGTCCTGAAGTAACAATCGTCTCAATATTGTTGATTTTCAAATATTGCTCAAGAAATTGAGTCGAAGGATTAACCCAAAAAACGCGTGCATCGGGAATGAAAAAATTACCTCTCACCCAAATTGAAAGCTTAGATTTCCAACTTTGATTGCTGCCCACATCAAACTGCCCTGCTTTGAATTTTTTATTGCTTTTATTCAGTTTTTCTGCCAATTGATATGGTTCCCAGATTTTTGTTCTTACGATTTCCAAATCTTCAGGAACATCTTTCATTAAACTTTCATCCAATAAAGGATAGCTTGGGTTTTCAGGAGTATAAATAATCGGTTTCCAGCCAAATTCAGGAAGATATTTTGCAAATTTCAGCCATCGCTGAACTCCTGGTCCTCCTGCAGGTGGCCAATAATAGGTGATAATAAGAATTTTTTTATCTTCCATGAAATTAAGAATTCAAAAGGAATAAAATTTAAAAATCTTAACTTCTTAATTCAGGCCTCAATGTTTTGTTTACCATTAAGATTTAATTTAAGAAGTTAAGAATATTAAGTTTTTAAGCTTCGCTTATTAGATTTTTTCTTTAATTACAACGTTCTCTTTTTTCTTTTTATTTAACCAATAAATTCCGAAAGCACTCAATGCAATAAATAATCCGAAGCAAAGAAGAGAAATCCATTTTCCGGTTTCGATGACTTGTGGTTCAAAAATCATTTTGATATGATGATTTCCAGCCGGAACATGTACTGCACGCAATAAATAATCGGCTTTGATGTATGGGACTTCTTTTTCATCAACAAAAACTTTCCAGCCATGAGGATAATAAATTTCAGAGAAAACGGCTAATTGCGGAGTTTTAGACTGAGATTTGAACTCTAGTTCATTGGCCTCATATTTTGTCAGATTGATCGTTGCTGTAGAATCTGCCTGAACCTGTTTGTTATTGAAATAAGATTTATCAGAAGCATTAATAACAGCGGTTTTTTTACTGTCGATTTCTCCAAGAGATTTAATTTCTTCGTCTGGAGTATTTACAAATTTCAGATCACTTACAAACCATGCATTTCCATTGGCTTTAGGATTCGGAACAACTTGTGGCTCTCCCGGATTACCAAAGATCATGTACTTGGTGTTGAGTAAATTCAGAATTTTTGGAGTTTTTACGCTGTCGGGTTGTACGATATATTTATTTAATAAATCATCATAACGTCTCAGTTTCACCGCATGATAACCTCCGATTGAAGCTTTGAAATAAGACGTGTTGGTTTCACTTGTAGTTCCTAAGACCTGATTGTAAATTCGGTAATGTTTTTTATCATTTTCAGCAATCGTTTCCAAAGTCTTATTCACCGGAATACTTGCTAAAATCGATTGTAAGTTGGCATTATCACCTACTTTTTCAGCTAAATAATCTGATCCTTCAGTTTGGAAAGGGTTTTCAGCAAAGATCTTATCTACATAATTATCGTCATTTAAATAACGTTTATTAACAGTCCAAAGATCAAATAAACTCACCAATCCAATGATAACCAAAGCGATGTTTTGATTTAGTTTTTGTTTTAAAGCAAAGAATAAAACGGCTACCGTAATTCCAACATATAATAATGCTTTGATAGCATCTGTTCTGAACATACTGAAACGTTCATCAACCAAATAATCGAGCAGGAAAGGCGGTAAATAAACTTTTTCGTTATCCGTGGCAAAACCTAAAATTGATTTTCCGAAAACAATCAAAATTAAAGTTAAACCTAAAGTTCCACCTCCAACATACGTAAGGATTTTCTTTTTGTAGTCTTCTTCTAAAGTTTCACTATTGAAAAATCTGTATAATCCTATAATTGCAATTAATGGAAATAATAATTCCACAACAACTAAAATAGAAGATGGCGCTCTGAATTTGCTGTAAAATGGAACGTATTCTATAAAGAAATCTGAAAGCGGCATGAAATTGCTTCCCCAAGCCAACAAAATAGTTAGAATGGTAGCACCTAAAATCCAATAACGGTATTTTTTTGAGGCAAAAAAGAATCCTAAAAGTGCTAAGAAACAAACAATGGCACCTTGATAAGCAGGTCCGGAAGTTCCCGGCTGATCTCCCCAGTACGTTAGACTTCCAAATCCTTTAGAAATTCGGTCGTACTCGGCTTGTGAACTTACATTATCCTGAACAAGCTGCTGTACTTTTTCCATCATCTCTTTTCCTTCAGGTTCCTGGCTTCCGCCTCCCATCAATCTTGGAATAAATAGATTTAAAGTTTCCAGCTGCCCGTAGCTCCACATCAAGATACTTTCTTTGTCCATTCCTGTATTTCCGGCGGTATGGGTTTCGGTATTCAGAATTTGTTTTCCTCTTACTGTTTCTTTAATGTATTCGGAGTTTGCCATGATTCGCTGGGAATTCATTCCAACTCCGATTGCTAAAGCAGAAGCTATAATTCCTGATGAAATTAAAAAATGTTTCATCGGTACTTTCTTTGTTATCGCTCTTACAAGTTCAGAAATAAATAAAAATCCTAAACCTAAGAACAGATAATACGTCATTTGCGGATGGTTTGCAGCAATCTGTAATCCGAAGAAAAGGGTAGTGACAATAAATCCGAGGACGTATTTTTTTCTGATATAAACCAATAAAATTCCGGCTAAAAGTGGCGCGAAATATTCTATCGTGTTTACTTTTCCGTTGTGTCCGGCTGCAATAATGATGTAAAAATAAGTAGAGAGCCCAAAAAAAGTAGCTCCCAAAAGTGCGTATTTCCAGTTTCGGACGGCAACCATTCCTAAAAGGAAAAACCCTGAGAACAGTAAAAACAAATAATTAACCGGTCTTGGCAAAATATTCAGATAGCTGTCAACTTTTTTGATAATGTCGCCTTCAAAGCGGCTTCCCATCTGGTAAGTGGGCATTCCACCAAACATAGAGTCGCTCCAATAAGTTTCTTTATCATAATTGTTTCGATAATCAATTAACTCTTTTGCACCACCTCGATACTGTACAATATCATGCTGGAAAAGCTGTTTTCCTGTAAAAACAGGAGTAGAATATAAAAATGCTAAAACTAAAAATGCAATTAATGAAACTGCAATATATATTAAGTTTTTGTTTTTTGCCATCTCGGTTATTAAGTAGATTTTAATTTAGGTGTTTTAGAGAATCAAAATAATATTATCTTTTCTCTTTCACCTCTTCATAGTCCACAGTTTCTGCGTCCCACTTTACTTTTTGCTCAATATTCGTTTTTGAGTTTTTGGTTTCCTGCTGTTGATTGTTATTGGGTTTGAAGCCCATGAAATTATAAAACTTTTTAAAGAAAATTCTCTTCAAAATATTCCAGACAAAAAAAATAACAATAGTTGCGAGAACGATCTCAAAAATTCCTTTGATAAAAGACATATTACTTTTTATTTAATAATTCAAAGTTCAAGATTTCAAGTTTTAAAATTTCAAGTTCTAAAACTTTCAGACACTCAAACCCTAAAACTTATTTAGATGAAGGGTTTACCATTACAGAAGAGTTAGAAACACTTTTCATAGACTGAGTTTGCTTCCCGTCTGAAATAGATTCCACCTGCGTAGTTTTTACACTGATGTTTTGGTTGTTAATCCACCCTGTATTTTGATCAAACTTAATCGTTCCATTTTGAGACAATTCACTGCTCATGCTGTGAGTCATCGGACCTTGAGATTTTTTCTCTTCTTTTTTAGGAATTCCGCCAGTGATTGAAATTTCTACAATTCCGTTTCCTGCACTTTTCAATGTGTAGTTTGATGTTACTTTGATTTTTCCTGCTTCATCTGCACTTTCAGAAGTGCTCCATTTTTCACCGATTTTCGCTCCTTTTTTAGGAATTACAGAAAGGTTTTTTTCAAACTGATCTTTCAAAACTTTTTCGTTAAAGCTTTCTTTAAGGCTTGCTACAACACTAGCTCTTTGGTTAGCATCCTTGACGATGTTTTTAAGCGCATCAGAAATTTTTGTGTAGACAGCTTCAAATCCGGTGATAGAAATTACGTTTCCTTTCGTATCCATCTTCATATTCAGCTTGTTTCCGGTAAGTGCTTTGTTCACATTCCAGATCATTTTCAGATCATCTTCTTTAGGAAGAGGAAGCTTGGTATCTACGATAACAGTTTTTCCTTGTGCAGATTGAGAATTTCTCTTTCCAATCAGGTTGATGGTAAGATCATAAACATTCCCTTTGATATCATTTACTGTGAAACTCATTTCGTCAGTAGATTCGCTGGTTCCGGTCATGGTTTTACCTTGCGGATCAGTCATCGTTTTTGTATCTCTTTGGTACGTTGTCAAAGGATAAGTTTTTCCTTTTTCAAGTTTAAAAGTCTGCTTAAAAACGCCCACAGAATCTTTGATTGCAGCATCTGCTTTTACTTCTTTTACAGAGTCTGCAGGAACTTCTACAGTGATTGTTTTTCCTGTTTTAGGATCTATTTTGGTTACGGTTGCTGTTTCCTTTTTACATGAAACAAGTGCTATTGAGATTAGCGCTAATGCTGCTATGTTTTTCATTAAATAATTTTAAAAAGGTGAATTAAATTTTTGTGATTTTCTGTCTCATTGCTTCATATAAAATCGCTCCACAAGCTACAGAAACGTTCAAAGATTGTGTTTTTCCTTCTATCGGAAGTTTTATTTTTTCGTCTGAATGATGCAGAACTTCTTTAGAAATTCCGGTCTCTTCATTCCCCATTACAATGGCGCAAGGCGCAGTAAAATCAACGTCGTATATCAATTTTTGTGCCTTTTCGGTTGCAGAAAATACTGCAATTCCACTTTGCTGTAGGAAATCTACAACGTGAGCCAAATTCGGTTCTTTACAAATTTTAATGTTGTACATCGCTCCGGCTGAAGTTTTTATCGCATCAGAATTTACGGGTGCTCCTCCTTTTTCAGGAATTACAATCGCATCAATTCCTACACATTCTGCAGTTCTGCAAATTGCTCCGAAGTTTCTTACATCAGTTAATCTGTCTAAAATTAAAATGAATGGCGTTTTGCCTTCTTCAAATAATTCAGGAACAATATTTTCTATTCTGTGAAACGGAACATCAGAAATAAAAGCCACTACACCTTGGTGGTTTTTCCTTGTAAAACGGTTAAGTTTCTCTACCGGAACGTAGTTGGGACGTATTTTATTTTTTGCTAAAATAGCTTTCAGTTCAGCGTAAATCTCACCCTGCAATGCATTTTGTACAAAAATTTTGTCAATAGTTTTTCCAGCTTCAATAGCTTCCAATACGGGACGAAGCCCAAAAATAAAATCGTCTTTCATTGATTTGTCATAAAAATTATATGGTGAATGGTCAATTGTCAACTTTTTTTCGAAATCAATTTTCAACTATGTATAAAACTCACAATTGACTTTTGACTTGCGAAGCAAAATTTACAGACTGACTATCTTCCTTTTTCTCCTAAAATTGCTCTTTTCTGCGCCATTGCATAGCCATAGTGCAGACTTTCGTGCATGTTGTTAAAAATAATAGCATCCTGAATACTCTTCAAATCCATCCCGAAACTTGTGGTGTAAGGTGTGTAATCTGAAAAGAAATCACTGTCGAAATCTTTCATCAAAGTTTTTGAAGTTTCGGTCAGTAGAAATTCTAAATCCTCGACTTCAGATTTTTGAACATTCAGATTGGGTAACGTTCCTTTTTTGTACGTTTCGATCCAGTATTTATCAATTCTGAAAGGATTTCCACTCAGGTAATAATGCAGCAATTGCTGTGTAGCAACGGTGTGAGCAATATTCCAATAGATATTATTATTAAAACCATCCGGAATTAATAACAGCTCTTCATGAGAAGTGTCCTGAAGAATATCTAAAAGATTTTTTCTAACCTGTCTGTGAGCTTGAAAATGATAATTCATTTTGCAATATTTTTAATCTTCAAAAATAGTTTAATAAACTGAAAATGACAATTCTTGACCGAATCAATGAATGAAAATTTATAGATTTTTATGAAATTAATGATTTTGTTGAGATAAATTTATTAAAAGACCGATTATTAACCCTACATTTAAGAAAGAAGATTTAACAAACTTTAACTCAAATATGGCATTAATTGTGTTGATTAATGCAAGTATTTATCAGAAATTTACCCATTATTTTAATTCAAACTAATGTCAGATTCATATCAAGCAGAAGACATCCGTCAATTGACCGAAAAGGTTAAAGAACAAAATTATTTTTTTAATCTTTTGAGGCAGGAAATCAATAAAGCGATTATTGGTCAACATTACATGATCGATCGCCTTTTGATAGGGCTTTTAGGAAATGGTCATGTTTTGCTGGAGGGTGTTCCCGGTTTGGCAAAAACTTTAGCGATAAAGACTTTGGCAGAAGCGGTTCACGGCGATTTTTCAAGAATTCAGTTTACGCCAGATTTGCTTCCTGCGGATGTCGTCGGAACAATGATTTATAATATCAAAGAAAATGATTTTTCTATAAAAAGAGGTCCTGTTTTTGCAAATTTTGTTTTAGCAGATGAGATTAATCGAGCTCCGGCAAAAGTACAGTCTGCTCTTTTGGAAGTAATGCAGGAAAAGCAGGTGACCATTGGTGATGAAACTATGCCGTTACCGAAACCTTTCCTGGTTTTAGCCACTCAAAACCCGATCGATCAGGAAGGAACTTATCTTTTACCTGAAGCGCAAAGCGACCGTTTTATGCTGAAATGTAAAATTGATTACCCTGAATTTGAAGATGAAAGAAAAGTGATGAGAATGGTTTCTACTTCGCATCAACCTGAAATTAAACAGGTGATTTCATTGCAGAATATTGTTGAGGCAAAAGCAATTGTCAATCAAATTTATCTGGATGAAAAGATTGAAAAATATATTCTGGATATGGTTTTTGCCACCCGTTATCCTGAAAAATATGGACTTTCTGAACTGAAAAATTACATCAGTTTCGGAGCGTCACCAAGAGCATCAATCAACTTAGCCATTGCTTCGAGAGCTTATGCATTTTTGAAAGGGAGAGCTTTTGTAATTCCTGAAGATGTAAAAGCATTAGCACAGGATGTTTTAAGACACAGAATCGGACTTACTTTTGAAGCTGAAGCCGAAGAAATCACTTCTGAGGAAATTGTAAATAGAATTTTAGCTAAAATTCAAGCACCTTAAAATATGATTGATAGATGATGATTTATAAATGATATCATTTTGTATTATCAATCATCATCTATCAATTATCATTTATATTGGAAACCATGCAAATAAAAGATATTGTAAAAAAAGTCAAACAAATAGAAATCCGTACCAGAAGGAAAACGGAAGCTACTTTGATGGGGCAATATCACAGTGCTTTTAAAGGACAGGGAATGACGTTTTCCGAAGTTCGTCCTTATCAATTCGGAGATGAAATCCGCAGGATTGACTGGAATAAAACGGCTCGTTTCCGCGAACCTTTCGTGAAAGTAATGGAAGAGGAAAGGGAACTGACCATGATGATTCTGGTTGATATTTCCGCATCCATGGATTATGGTACAAAAACCCAACTGAAAAGAGAATATGTTGCAGAAATTGCAGCAAGTTTAGGATTTTCGGCAGCGGGAAATAATGATAAAGTGGGATTGATTTTATTTGCTGATAAAGTATATAAAGTGATTCCGCCCCAAAAAGGAAGGAAGCATGTTTTGTCGATGATCAGTCATATTTTGACTGCTGAATATATTCCTGCAGTATCAAAAATCGATAAAGCTTTAGAATATATGATGGGGATTTTTAAAAGAAAATCTCTTGTGTTTTTGCTTTCGGATTTTGAGGATGATTACGATTCTAAAATTTTGAGAGTGGCTTCTAGAAAACATCAGCTTTTGGGAATGAGAATTTATGACGAAAAAGATAACGAAATTCCGGATGTAGGTTATACTTTGCTCTATGATGCTGAAACAGGAAATCAGATTTGGGCAAATACTTCGAGTGCAAGATGGCGATATACATTTGCTGAAGCACAAAAACAGAAACAGAGAAATCTGGAAGAAGATTTTGCCAAATCTTCAGCCCAGTTTCTGAACATCAATACCGGAGAAGACTATTCAAAATTATTGTATAATTATTTTCAGAAAAAATAAAATAGAATTTGCTCTGTCATTCTGAGTGAAATGAAATGTAGAGAAGAATCTACTTTATTATATGAGATTCTTCCTTCGTCAGAATGATAACAAAATGCTAAAAATTTAGAAATAAAATTGAAAAAAATATTCTTATTACTCTCATTTTTTATCTGTGTAAATTCTTTTGCACAGCTGCTTTCTTCTAAACTGGAGAAAACGACGCTTGCTTTGGGAGAAATTAATCATTTGGTTATAAAAATAGATAATCTTAAAAGTCGTGCAGTAATTACAGCGCCAAAAGATGAATTATTGCCTTTTCATTTTGAAGAAATTTCAGACAGCATCAATATCAACGCCAATACGTATGAAAGAAAAATAGAATTTGCTGTTTATGAAGTAGGAGTTTTTAAAATTCCGGAACTTGAATTTAAAGTAGGCGACAAGCTTTTGAAAACCATTCCTTACGAAATTGAAGTTATTAATACTGCTTTGAAAGAAGATCAGATCAATGACATTATGAGCAATAAGGAAGTCGATTTAGAAGCAACCGATTACTGGCAACTTTATAAATGGTATGTCTTGGCGGCAATCGCTTTTATATGTTTAATCTTTGCGATTGTAATGTTTGTAAAGTATGGAAGAAGAAGCAAAGATTCTCCCGTTGTAGCGACAAATCAGACTTTAAAAGAATTAGATTCGTTAAAGAAGAAAAAATACATTGAAGACGGAGATTACCGTTCATTTTATGTGGAACTGATCGATATTTCCAGAAAGTTTATCACGAAACAATACCGAATTCCTGCAGATATTTTGCTGACGGATGATTTAATTGTTTTAATGAAAGAAAATAATACAATTTCGCAGGAGAACGAAAAAATTGTAGAAGATGTTTTCTTAAGAGGTGATTTGGTGAAATTTGCCAAAACATTCCCAGATAAAGAAGTGATGGAGAAAGATTTTGCTGAAATAAGAGACTTTGTGCAGCGCTCTTCCAAGGATTTAGAATTTGAAAACCTGAGAAAAGATGTTTGATTTTGAATTTTACAGTCCGTGGGTTTTTCTTTTGTTTTTGCTGTTTATTCCGCTTTTATTTAGAGATTTAAGTCAGAAAAAGAGAAAAGGAATTAAGATTCCCACTACCAAAAACATGAACAGCAGTAATGGTATTTTGCCTGTGCTTTTCTTATTGAAAATCTCAAAATATATCATCCTTTCAGCTTTGGTTATTGCCATGGCAAGACCTAGAACTTTTTCGGTTTCTCAAGATCGAGACGAAACAAAAGGAATCGACATCATGCTGGCTGTAGACGTTTCGCTAAGTATGTTGTCGAAAGACTTTGACCCGGATCGCTATGAAGTATTGAAAAAAATTGCAGTAGATTTTATCGATAAACGACCTAACGACCGATTTGGTGTGGTAAAATATAAGATGGAAGCTTTTCTGAAAGTACCTTTAACGTTTGATCATGATGCTGTAAAAGATGAAATAATAAACATGAACCAGCGGGAAATGGCAGATGGTACTTCCGTAGGAGACGGATTGGCGGTTGCCGTGAATCATTTGATAAAAAGCAAAGCAAAGAGCAAAATAATTATTTTGATGACTGATGGAGTAAATAGCAATGTGAAAAACCTTTTTCCACCGGAATTTGCTGCTCTTCTTGCTAAAGATAACCATATTAAAGTATATTGTATAGGGATAGGAACTAATGGGTATGCTTTAACGCCTTATGACTATGATGAGTTTGGGTATTTCTACAATGAACAAGAAGTTTCTATTGATGAAAATATGTTGAGAGAAATTGCTGTAACCACAGACGGTAAATATTACAGAGCAGATTCCGAAAGCAGATTACAGGAAATTTATGCGGAGATCAATAAACTTGAAAAAACCGATATCAATATTTCTAAGCTTTATAATTATGATGAGCATTTTAAACTTTTTCTTTGGATTGCTTTAGGAATGCTGGTTTTTGATGCTTTTTTACGTTGGGTACTTTATAAATTTTTAAGCTGATGGATTGGTATTTAGGAAATAATTGGTATCTGTTGTTATTGCTGCTTCTGCCGCTTTTATCATTTTTTCTGATGAGTTATCTGCGTTGGAAAAAAAGAAAAAGAGAATTATTTGCAGAGTCAAAATTTCATGAAAGTTTGTTTGAAAAAAATTCAGGATTTATAAAAATATTCCCTGTATTTTACTTTTTTGCAACACTTTTCTTGATATTTTCAATTATTGATCTTTTAAGTGGAGCCGAAAAAATAGAGACCAAGCAAAAGATGAATAACGTAATGTTTGTATTGGATGTCTCTAATTCTATGAATGCAGAAGATATTAACCCTGATCGACTTACCCAGGCTAAGAATTTGATCATCAATACAATGCATGAATTGAAAAATGATAAGATAGGTATCGTAATTTTTGCAGGTGAAGCAGTTTCTATCATGCCATTAACTACAGATTACAGCTCAGTAGAAAATTATATTACAGATTTGAGTACAGATAATATCACCATTCAAGGGACAGATTTTCTTTTAGCAATGGAAACTACAGCAACTAAATTTAAAAATATAAACAAAGGTTCAAGAAAAGTAGTTTTGATAAGCGATGGCGAAGATAATGAAGGGAACGATAATGCCGCAATAAGATTGGCAAACAAAGAAGGTGTAGCTATTACTTCTGTAGGGGTGGGAACTGATGAAGGTGCACCTGTTCCTGTTTATAGCAATGGTCAGCTTATCGGGTATAAATTTGATCAAAATGGGGAAACTGTTATTTCTAAAAGACAAACCGGAGCTCTAAAAAAAATGGCAGAATCTACAGGCGGAACTTACATCGACGGAAACAACATGAATGATGCTCCTAAAAGAATTGCTGACGAAATCAACAGAAAGGTTTCGGATACTGTTACCACAGTCAATTCTCAAAATGCTAATCATTATTATCAGTACTTTTTAGGCATTTCGATATTTTTCTTTTTAATGATTTTCTTATTTAATCCTAAAAGAGATTTTAATATTTAAAGGAAATCTGTTTTTAATTAAATACTTTAACCCAATTTTAACAAATAAGACGCTGTTTCTTAACATATAAAGGGATAATTTTGCAAGAGATGAATACTAAAATTGTATTTTTAGCGTTACTTTTTGCTTTTTCGTTCTCAGGTGCAGTATTTGGGCAGGAAAGTTATAAGACTTTAGTCTTTGAAGGCAATCAAAAATTTAATGCTAATGATTATGATGGCGCTTCTTCAAAGTATATGGAAGCCATAAAATCAAATTCTGGTGATTTTACGGCACATTACAATTTAGGAAATGCTTTGTATAAAAGAAAATTGTATCAGGATGCGAAAGAGGAATATGCAAAAGCTGAAAAACTTTCTCAGACTTTACTAGATAAAGCGGCAACGCTTCACAATTTGGGAAATACAATGATGCAGATGAATCAGCCGGATAAAGCCGCTGATTACTATAAACAATCTCTGAAACAGGATCCTTATAATGAGGCGACAAGAAAAAACTACGAGATTGCTAAGCTGAAGCAGAAGGAAATAGAAAGGAACAACAGCAAGAAAGACAACAACCCCGGTAAAAACGGAGGTGGAGAAAATAAAAACAAAGGAGAAAAAGGAGATTCTAAAAATCAAAAACAGGAGCAGGGCAACGGTCCTCAACAAAATAAAGGTGAGGATAATAAACCCCAAGGGAAAGGCGGTGAAGGCAAACTTCCTAAAGAATTAGAAAAAGCAATCCTGGATAGTATCAATGGCAGAGAGAAAAAAACTGCCAAAAGAATTTTAGACAAAAAATCTTATTCAAAGCCGCAAAGCAACGAGAAAGATTGGTGATGAAGCAAAAAATTATTTACACAATATTTACCCTCATATCTGTAATTTCTTACGGACAGGTAGAACTGTCGATGAGACCTGATAAAACAGACTACAATGGTAAAGAAATTGTAAACCTTACCATTATTTTAGAATTAAACGGCAATAATCTGGAGCAAAAAAGTAAAATCATGCTTCCCGATTTGTCAAAGTTTAATATGATTGGTAGTGGATCTTTCAATCAAATCGTAAATGATTCTGAAACCAATACCGCAATCGACCAATACATTACGCGTGTAGCTCTTGAACCTAAACAAAAAGGAAAAATAAGAATTGGTTCTGTATTGGTAAATGTCAACAACAAAATCTATAAAACTGAACCCTTCGATATTTTCATAAAAGATATTGTTGAGAAAAAACCGGTTGCAAATCTTGCCAATGAGGTTTATCTTAATATGGAAATTGAAGACCGCGAAGTTTATCAGGATCAGGCTACAGTTGCTGTCTTACGTGTTTATTCTAAAAATATGGATAATCTTCGAAAGGTAAAAAATATAAGACTTCCTCAGCAGGATAATATCAATGTACATGCAATCAATCTCAACAGATCAGAGATTGATCCTTCCGGTTATGCTAATATGGCATCGCAGGTTTTGGCTGTTTTCATGGTATTTCCCAATGAGTCTGGTTATGTAGAAGTACCTTCAGTTTCAGCTTCTGTAAATACTTATTCTAAGAAAAGTAATATAGCATCCAATAAAGTAAGACTTAATGTAAAAAAACTTCCCGAAGGTTCACCCGAATCATTTAAGAATGCTGTTGGTAATTTTAAAGTAGATATTTATTGCCCGTCAAAAGAAAAAATTGAAGCCAAAAAACCTGTAAATGTAACGGTAAAAGTTTCTGGCGAAGGTAATCTTGCCGACATGAGTCTTCCAAAAATTGAAGAATCTCCTGATTACGAAGTTTTTGCACCAAAAATTACCTCGAATGTACATACTGGTCTTACAGGAATGAAAGGTGAAGTTTTTGCTAAATATATTTTAATTCCTAAAAAAGCGGGTGAATTGATTGTGAAAACAGAAGCTTTTGCTTTCTTCAATCCTGCAGAAAAAGAATATGTGAATCTAGGACAGGAAAAATTAGGCTTAACTGCTTTTTCACATGATCAGGTTTTAGAAGCAAGATCTACAGTAGAAAAAGTAAATGATTATACAAATACGTTGCTTGAAACAGTTGATAGTCCGGTTTTAAAAACTACCTCTTTCAAAGTTAAAGAAAAAAATAAATTCAACTGGAATGTACTTTTTGTAAATATTGCGATATTAATTGGGTTATTTATCGCCTATATGTTGTTTAAATATTGGCAAAAAAAACAAAAAATAATTAAAGAAAAGCCAACCCCAAAACCTTTAGGTTCTGTTGCTGAAACTGAAAAAGAAATCAGAGAAAGTTTAAAAACCGATATCAGCGATTATTTTGCTTATCTTGAAAATCTGAAAATTTCTGGGGACTATCCTAAATTTTTTGAAACCTTTGAAGAAATGGATGCAGAAGTAAGAAGTCAGTATTTCCAAAGCTCTAAGGAGGATTTTAAAATATTTCTTGAAAGACAAAACGGCAAATCTGTTGCTGAAAAATATCAGGAATTATTGCAAAAGATTCAGATTGAGAAATATTCTCCGCTTACAACAGAAGACTCATTAAATGACTTATTAACCGATATTGTTAAATTATATTCTCTTATTAGTAAATAATCATTTTTTATTTATATTTTTGCGAAATTAATAATCGTAAGAAATGGAGGTTTTCAACAGTTTCTCTTTTAAAGAAGTTATTACCAGCTTTATGGTACTTTTCGCCGTTATCGACATCATCGGTTCGGTACCTATTGTGGTGAGTTTGCAACAGAAGTTCGGACAAATAGAAGCAGGAAGAGCTTCAATTACTGCCGGAGTAATTATGATTGTTTTTCTTTTTGTAGGAAATAAGATCTTAAAATTTATTGGAGTAGATGTCAATTCATTTGCCATTGCAGGAGCTTTCGTTATTTTTATCATTGCGCTTGAAATGATTTTAGGAATTGAAATCAACAAAACAACCGAAGCAAAATCTGCCTCCATTGTCCCTATTGCATTTCCTTTGGTGGCAGGAGCCGGAACTTTAACAACTACTTTATCTTTAAGAGCAGAGTTTCATGATATTAACATTATTTGTGGCATTATTCTCAATACAATTTTCGTATATTTGGTGCTGAAATCTGCGAAGTGGATTGAGAAGAAAATGGGAGAGGCGTCTTTGGCAATTCTTCAGAAAGTTTTCGGGATTATTCTACTGGCAATTTCAATTAAATTATTTACCGCAAATTTTGCGCAGCTGGTGCAGAATTATATAAATTTTTAGATCATGCAGAAGTTTTATAAAGTATTTTTAATCGTATTTGTCGTAATCATCGCTATCAATACGTATGCAATCGACTGGAATTCAGATATCACATCTGAAGATAATGTTAAATTTTTAATTTCAATCGCTTGCGGATTGTTGGGTGTTGGTTTACTTTTCATCCTGAATACTTGGAGTAAAATAGGCGCAAAGAAGTAATTCTTTGTACATAAAATATAAAACCTCTTTCATTTTGAAAGAGGTTTTTTGTTGGTTTAAATATTTTATTTTTATGAATGTAATATAACCAGATTTTTCAAGACGGCTTCAGATTTAAGCTCAGTTTCATTCCATTCTTTTTCAGAATTACTTTGAGCGGTAATTCCGCCTCCAACAAAGAGATGAACTGAATTTTTATATAATCTTGCGCAACGCAGATTAACGAAATATTGAATGTAATCTTCTGTTTCAATTTTGATGTAACCAGCGTACAATTCTCGAGGAAATTTTTCAACTTTTTCAATAATTTCTCTGCAAAAATCCTTAGGAATACCACAAACTGCAGGAGTAGGATGAAGTTCCTGAATAATAGAATCTAAGTTTTCAGGATTGATTTTTATTTTAAAATCTGTTTTTAAATGTTTAATGTTTCCAGAAATATGGTCATAAGTTTCAGACTCCTGAATAGAATGTGAGTCACGATATTTCTCTAAAATATTCCTGATGTAAGATGAAACAGGTTTCTGCTCTTCAATCTCTTTTTCAGTCCATTCTTCAGACGCAGGAATTGTTCCTGCAATGCTCATTGTTTCAAACTCGTGAGTCGATTTATTGTATTTTCCTAAAACTTCAGAAAAAGCACCCATCCATGAAGTTTCACCATCAAAAAATAAATATTTGAATGCATTTGAATAGTTTTTACAAAGATTATTAAAACTATTTTTTAAATCAATTTTATTAAAGTCTTTTAGAATTTTTCTTCTTGAAAGAACAAGTTTAGGAAGATCATTTTCTTTGATTATTTGAATGACTTCTTCCAGTTTTTGCAAATATTCTTCTTGAGTTTCTGCAATAAACTGAGATTCATCTTTTGGTAAAATTTCAGAAGTGATTTTTAAATTTTCAAATTCCGTAAGGTTTTTTTCAATGATTTTTCCGGCAATATCAATTTTTTCAGCATTATTAAAAGAGTGAAAATTGATTGAATTAGTGTTAGAATTTTCGTCCGTAGAATAAAGTTTCTCGTCAAAAGGAAATTTGAAATAGATCATAATTTTGAATCTTTCAGAAAACCATTATTTAGAAATAAAATAAGATATTCCTAAGCTGATTTTTCTTTCAGCAAAGGTATTATTAGTCTTAAAAATGTCAAAATCAAATGAAGAGTTTTTTAAAGAAAGATTTTTAATTTTAAAATGTTGATATTCTACATCAATCAAAAATCGGCTGAATATTCGATATTGCAAGCCTAAAGAAAATCCGAAGTTGATTTGATTGCTTTTAAAATCATCCAGTTTATTGAGAACATTATTTTCAGGAACTAAAAACTTCATTTTATAACTGTTTTTATTGGCCAAAAATCCAGCAAAAGGTCGCAGGTTTTTCCATTCATAGATTGCTTTTAACTGCAAAACATATTCTAAGTGTTTATTGTTAAATCTTTGAAAGAGTAGAGGTTGGTCGTCTTTAGAAAAGTAAAAACCGTCGAGGTAAGTTTCTTCTTTATTGGCATCCAAATCAAATGTAGAATTCCAAGAATAGATATTTGCAGAAAGCATTAATGAAAAATTCGGATCGATAATGCTTTTAGAAATCCATATTCCAAGATTTTGCCCGAAATGTTGATTTTTTCCTGACAGCATTTCAGCCCAACTAGCTTTTTTAAAACCAATTCCTGCCTGAATTCCGTATTGAAATCTTTTTGTTCTTAGCTTTTTTATTTGTTCTTCAAGTTCTTCTTTATCAATGTTTAGATTGATTTCTTTAATCTCTTCTTCTTCGATTTCCAAAGAAGAAAACTTTAAATTTGCAGGTTTTAATTTTATTGCTTTTTCAAGGTAAATAGTATCGTACACAATCACTTTTTCATACACATAAATGGTGTCTGTTTTTTTGCGTTGAGCGAAAGCGCAAGTAATGAAAATAACAGAAAAAAGTAAGATTATTTTTCTTAAAAACATGGTTGGTTTCGTTTTATCTTTCTATAAAAACAGTGTCTCGCTGAATGATCTTTTTTACTACAATCACTTTGTGAGAAACGGTTTCTGAAGAATCTTTATGAGTAATAATTTTTGAAGATACAGTATTTTTTGTTTTAATGAAATGGTTTTCTGATTTTAAATCTTGATCGTTTTCTGAAACTGATTTCTGGCTTATTCTTAGATTTTCTAAATTTTCACTTAAAAGTGGTTCTTCATTATTATTTATTTTTTTTTCATTGTTTGAACTCTTATTTTCTTCTGATTTAGAATTTAAAATATTGGAACTAAATGTTTGTATTAAAGAATTTTTAAGAGTGAAAAGTAAAACAGATCCTACAATAATAATGAAGAAAGTAGTTCCGATAATTGCTTTTTGTTTCCAGAAATTATGAGTTGAAGAAAACGAGAGCGTACTTGAGCTTATATCAGATGGAATTTCGAAATTTTGCGATGGTGAAATGGTAAAATCTGAAAACTTACTTTGAAAATTCTGAGCCCATAACAATCCTCCAAATCCAAGAAAAACTAAAATCTGTGCTGTTTTGTTTTTAGGAGTTTCATGGTTGACGAAATGTGTCATTAAATAGTTTTGCACCGATTTTTTAGCCCTCATCAAATGAGATTTTGAAGTATTGACCGGGATTTCCAGCAAGCCTGAAATTTCTGCGTGAGAATAGTTTTCGATATAATATAAATTGAAAACCGATTTGTGGTGAGAAGGCAAGCTGTCGATAGATTTCAACAGCTCTTCTCTCGTGAAATCATATGTTAAAATGTGTTTTTTTTCGTCCATTGCAGATGTTGTGATTTCGGTCAACGTGTTATCTGGGATTTCTGAGTTTTCGGTGGCAATAAAGGCGTCTTTACTGGCCTTTCGGATAAATTGCAGTGCATTATTGACTACAATTTTTTTTAGCCATCCGAAAATTGCTTTCTCATCTTTCAATTGATGATTTTTCTGAATCGCCGTTATAAAGCTGTCCTGCACAATATCTTCTGCATTTTGAAGATCTGGTATATATCTACGACAAATCCCCAAAAGTTTTGGGGAATGGTCGAGATAGATTTTTTGCCAATTGAGATTTTGCATCAAAATTAATCTATAAATATTGATAGAAGGCCTCCAACATTTGGGTCACTTGTTGATGTGAGTACCTGAGTTAGATTTTGAAATTCGACATCATTAATAAATACTTTAGCATAATCTCCAATATTTGAACCAGCTTTATATCTAATCGTATATACTTGTTGATTTTTCACATTGAAACTTCCAATTATATTATAGCCATTAGGGTCATTTAGTTGAACTAAAGTATTGTTTTTGTAATAAAAAATATTCCCGATATAATATTTATCGTTATCGATCCAAAGAATATCTAATATTTCTCCAGGAGGATTTGGGGGTAATTGTATTATAGCATTTGTGTTAATGTTCTTTAAATATTTCTGATTGTTCATTACATTTTTTATCAGAGCATATGTTCCTGAATTATCTATATGTAAGCTTTTAACATCAGAGTCATTGGCTAAAGAATGATATATATTATTTTTAAAAAATCCTGTTTCCCAAGTAAGAGGATTATATTGGTAATTCTTTCTAATGCTATAATAAATCTCATTATTTATTAAATCGTAAGATGAGTGAAAACCAACATTACTATCATTTGAAATTAAAGTTTTAATACCATTTTTCCAAGAATAGTAACTTGTAATAGGAGGTGTAGAAGAAGAATTATGGATTGTGATATAGCCGGAAAAATAAACATTACCGTTTTCAACTATCATTTTGGAGTTTATCCCAAAATAACTATTTGGGCCGGGGTTCGGAACATCCTCTAAATATTCATCTAAATTGTATCTATTTCCATTTTTCCATAAATAATGATGTTTTGATGGTAGATCAAAATTGTATTCACTAGTTTTCGAACCTAAAATATAAACATTGTTATTTTCAACAATAATTTGATGAGCATACAATCCTGTTCCGTTGGGTAAAATAATTTTTTGCCCATTTTTCCAATAACAAGCTTGATTACTTTCTGCACCGGAAATATAAAGGTCAACAGAATTAACATTTTTCTCCAGTCCTTCATCAATATCATTCTCCCTGCAAGAAAATACAAACGTCAGCAATAAAATAAAAGGTACAATTAAGGTTTTCATGGTTATTATTTTCTTTAAAGATGTAGAATTTTAAAAAGGTTGCAGTCGATTTTAATTAAATATCACAGGTTTTAAAATTTTAGGTATTTTCACAATGTGATAAGGTTGAGTCACAACTGTCGTCACGTTTCCCTGAAGTAATTTTTCTACATCCACTTCAATATTCTGAGTGTTCTCATCAACGGTTATAATATCAACAGAATGTCCACCGTTTGGATAAACTGCATCAATAACAACAATTACCATAAATTGATTAAAGTCGATATTGGTTTCTGTAAAACTAGCAGAAGGATGATTATTCTGACTGTCTATTTGACTTAGAAAGTTATTCCATTGTGTTGTGTTTGTAATCACTGTATTTTGTTGGGCAGCGTAATTTCCCATCAAATTTCCTTTTCCAATCAACTGAAAATTAATTTGGTTTTTATTCTCCAATTGTTCATCATCATGATTATCACGACAAGAAATTGTCATAAAAAATATGGAACAGAGTAAAAGGAGTAAATGTTTTTTCATGATATATAAATTTAAGGGTTTCTTTATATAAGATGAAAAAAAATAAAAAGGTTGCAGGATGCTTTAATTAAATATTAAAGATTTAGCGGTTTTAGGAATTTTCACAATATGATAAGGCTGAGTGATAAAAGATGTGACGTTTCCCTTTAACGATTTTTCTACATTGATAGTAATATACTTAGGGTATTCTTCCATTTTCGTAATCTCGATTGAGTGTCCACCGCTTGGATAAGTTTCATCTACTACAACGATAACTATAAATTCGTTAAAATCAATATAAGTTGTTATAAAACTAGCAGAAGTTTGATAAGTTGTGCTGTCTATTTGATTAAGAAAATTATTCCATTGTATAGAGTTTGTAATAATGGTGTTTTGAGGATTAACGTAATTTCCTATCAAATTTCCTTCTCCAATCAATTGAAAGTTAATTTGATTTTTATTCTCAATGTTTTCATCATCATTACGACATGAAGTTACAATGAATAATACGGAATATAATAGAATAATTAAATGTTTTTTCATGATGTGTAAATTTATGTTTTTCAATTACATAATAAATGAAAATCTAAAAAATTTTGTTGTAACATAATAAAAAAGACTCAAAAATTTGAGCCTCTAAATTTTATTTAAAATAAATTTCTTATCGGTTGATAATATTGTTCGTCATCGTTGTATGATTGATCAATTGGCCTTTTTCATCACGAATCTCGATCTCAGAAACATGCATTGTTTTGCCTTTTCTGATGAATCTTGCCACTGCAGTTACAATACCGTCTTTTTTACTTCTTAAGTGATTGGAATTAATGTTGGTTCCTACGCCAAAATATTTGCTTCCGTCAATAAAAATATTAGAAAGACTAGAGCCCATTGTTTCTGCTAAAACACAGCTTGCTCCACCATGCATAATTCCGAAAGGTTGATGGATGTTTGGTGTAACAGGCATTGTTGCAGTCAGCGTTTCGTTTTCAATATCAATATCGATAAAATGAATACCAATCGTTTTCGCAAAAGTTTCTTCACCCCAGTTGTTGATGAATTCTAATATCTCTTCTTTTGTTTTATCTTTAATGTACATATTTTTATGGATAATAAGTAATTGGTAATGAGTATTTTTTTAAGTAAAAAGTAAAAAGTAAAAAGTAAAAAGTAAAAAGTAAAAAGTAAAAAGTAATTTTGCTTCTAGCTTCTAGCTTCTAGCTTCTAGCTTCTAGCTTCTAGCTTCTAGCTTCTAGCTTCTAGCTTCTAGCTTCTAGCTTCTAGCTTCTAGCTTCTTCAGTGTCATTTCCCATAATATTGGGATTCCAGTTGGCTGGAATTTTTGGACCGATATCATTTTTAATATAATAATTTTGAATTTCCTCCATGACTTCAGCAAAACTTGCTGTTTCTAATCTTTCATAAGGAATTTGATATCCTAAATAAACGGTATTTCTTTTAAAATCTCCGGCTGCCAAAACAATAGGAACTTTTGCTGCTAATGCCATATGGTAAAAACCTTTTCTCCATTTCGGAACCCAGCTTCTTGTCCCTTCCGGAGTAATTACTAAACTGAAATCTTCTTTTTTAA
This sequence comes from Chryseobacterium balustinum, assembly GCF_900168205.1. Classification (GTDB taxonomy): domain Bacteria; phylum Bacteroidota; class Bacteroidia; order Flavobacteriales; family Weeksellaceae; genus Chryseobacterium; species Chryseobacterium balustinum. The sequence continues at coordinate 134,428 of NZ_FUZE01000002.1, read as the reverse complement.
ACTCATTCGCAACAAAGTTAATCAAATCGTTTTTCTGACTTCTGTCGATCCCGATTCCGCCTAAACCTCTTACAACAGAACCATACCAAGCTTTAGTATGCGAATCTTTGATGATGATCTTTAGTTTTTTTCCTAATTTCCAATAGGCTAAGTTTCCTAAAATATATTCCATATTATGGGTATGCGGAGCTACAACCAGAATACAGCGGTCGAGATTGTTGACATCACCCTGGAGAACAACTTTCCAACCCAAAATTTTCAGTAAGAGACTACCTATCAGTTTTTTCATGAATTTTATATTTAAAACAAAAAAGTACAACCAAACTTTGGTTATACTTTACAAATATATTGAAATATTGTCGCTCTTAAAATAAACTGCTGATTAAATCTGCAATTTTTACTGCAATTTCTAAAACTACTTGTACCATGGTTTTGCTTTTTTGTGTTTGTTTTTATTATAGAATTTGGATATACGAATATAAAACTTTTTTACGAAATAGAATAGTTTTTTTTTAACTTATTTTCAAAATTACAGGAGAAGAAGAGTGTGAATTTCAAACGGTTGTCTTTCATTCACACCTTCCGCACTCTCTGAGGTTTGAATTATTTGGTTTTTATAGAGATTTTACTGTCACCGTCTTTAATCTCGATGTTTTTGATCTCATTTTCTTTCAGCTTGATGATATTTTTGATAGAATCAATTTTCTTTTTTGCATCGTGCTGCGGAACTTTTACTCCGTCAATAATGATACTGTCTTTGTCATCCGAGCTATATTCTATCGTAGAGCCGTTGATAGATATTTTATTCTTCTCGATTTGTAGTGTGCCATCGTGGTTTTCTTGGTCTTTTTCATCGTCGCCACGCATAGATATTTCATATTCTTTTTCATTGATAACTATCATTCTTGATGGAACCACCAATTCATAATCTAATCTGTAATCTCTGAATCTGTATTCATAAGGATACTCAAAATAGTTTGGAAGAAAAATCCTGTTATCTCTGATTTCCACAGGAACTTTCATTTTTAGTGGTTGATTGTATCCTTCCGCTTCTTTTTTAATAATAATATATGGCGTTTTAATATCGTCTCTTCTTGTAATTTCTACACTAGGATAATCTCTTTTGTAGATGGTTGCCTTATCAGAATAAATGTTATTAAAATAAGTATTGAAGTTTTCAGGGATCGCTACTTTTTTACTGTCAAGATAGATTGTATCATTTGGAGCTATGATAGAAACATTTTCATAATCCTGATTTTCTCCACTGTATCTGAAATTGAATTTAGATGCGCTTGCTGCCAATACTCCAATCAAAATAATCCAGATAATTCCTAATGTTCCAAGAACTGGTCCTACATAATTGAATTTGCTCTTTGGAGAGAATAATTTAATTGATAATAATAAAGACGCTACCCCGAAAATAATAGTTGGTAATGCGGCAATTGCTAATATCAGATAGCCAAGATTATTTTCCTCAAGATAGAATCCTAGATTATTATCCATACCGAATTTATCAGAACCATAAGCAAACATCATTGCGAATAATCCGATGAAACAACCTGCTGCCATTAATGCCAACCAAACTGCAAGACAATATTTAAGTACTTTTAAGATGGTGTCACCAGCTGATCCAATTTTCGGTTTGTTTTCATTGTAAATTTCTCCTGCTCGTGTTGTAGTTTCATTAGCGAATTGTACAATTTTGCCAGACTCTTCCTTTAGATTATCAAAGTTGAGAGGTTTACCCTTCATTTTCAAAAAATCTGAAGCCGTTTCTGCTTTTGGTAAAACAGCCCAAAGGATAAAATACAAAATTAAAACTAAGAAAGAAGATCCTGGGGCTACCCAAAGGAAAAGAAAAGAACCAACCCAAATCAATCTCATCCAGCTGATTTCCATCCCAAAATACGCTGCTAAACCTGCACAAACTCCGGCAATTTTTTGTCTTTCCGGATCGCGGAACAATTGCTTTTCAGAATTAGTACTATAAGAAAAAGCGCTGCCAGTCTTAGATTGTTTTTGTTTTCCTTCAGAAAAATATGCTTCCTCTTGTTCTTCTATTTTTTCAGGAGATCCGATTTGTGCAATTACTTTTTCTATATCTGTATCGTTTACTACTTCACGTTTACCTAAAGTATCTTTTAAAATTTCAACGATTCTGATTTCTATGTCATGAATTACCTCATCAGCTTCAGAAGCGTCTAAAGAGCTTCTCAGTGCATTAAGATAATCGCTGAGCTTTATGTATGCGTGTTCTTCTATGGTGAAAGAAAAACCTGCGAGTCCTATTGAGAGTGTCTTGTTCATAGCTTTTGTTTTTAGTGTTTTTGAGTGATTTGGGTTACAGAATCTGTCAATTCTTTCCAGGTGTTTTGTAATTCAGATAAAAAAGTTTCTCCTTTTTTTGTAATCTGATAATATTTTCTGGGTGGGCCTCCTGTAGATTCTTCCCATCTGTAAGAGAGAAACTCTCCGTTTTTTAATCGGGTTAAAAGAGGGTAGAGTGTTCCTTCCACGACATCCAGTTTTCCTTTTTTCAGCTCATCAATTAAATCAGAAACATACATTTCGCGGTTATTGATGAGGCTTAAAATACAGAATTCCAGAATCCCTTTTCGCATTTGCGCTTTGGTATTTTCGGTATTCATCTTTAATAGGTTTTGTTAATTAGTTATATAAATTTTCAGATTTCGGTTCCTAGCTAGTTGAACCTATTCTTATTTTACATTACAAAGATATGTAATTAAAATGGTAATATGCAATGCAAAGTAGTGAAATTATTTTTAAAAAGTATTTAAGATATTGTAAATCAGTTATATAAATTTGTTTTAAAAATCCGATCAATTATTAATTATGATAAATAAGCCCAGTTTTGATCTTAAATTTTTATATTTGTTATCAAGTTTTCCAGATTTTCATTCTGAAATTTTGATCTTAAAACTAACCAGCCATGAATTACTCTAGATTTCTAATGACATCAGTTCTTTTAGGTGGACTTTGCAGTGCACAAAACTTTTTTGAGTTACCAAATGTTTCAGAAAAATTTAATGTTATTGTTACTGCCGAAAATTGTACTGAGAATCAGTGTAGTGGGAAAACGATCATTGATCTTTATGATAAAAGTTCAATGAAGAAATACCAGACTTTATCTTCAGGTAATTTTTATTTAGATTTAAATGAAAATCGAAAGCCGGCTTTAGATTCATTAAAAAAATCGGTTGTTTTTGATGATTTTAATTTTGACGGAGCTGAAGATGTTGCCATTAGAAACGGAAATAATAATCAGGGAAGCCCTTTTTTTGAGGTTTATTTAAGTGATTCTTCTACGCAACAATTGATGCTAAATGATGAGCTTACCAATTTGGTTCGTTCAAATTCCGGAATGTTTACAGTAGATTCTGATCGTAAGAAGATTACTGCTTATTTAAAAAATGGCTGTTGCTGGAATCTTACATCAGAGTATCTTTTCGTTCCCGAAAGAGGACTTTTGAAGGTCTTAGAATTTGAAGAAGATACCAGTGATCTTAAAAAAGTAACCACCATAAAAAGAGAATTTATAGATTATAAATGGTTTGCAAAAACCACCATTTACCCTAGAGAGGTATATTTTAAAGAAGAAAATAATGAAAATACAGAAAGAAATTGATTTTATCATCGCCGTAGATGCTCTGAAAAATGTACAAAGAAGAAATTATAATGCAGATGATTCCAGAAGAGAAAATACCGCGGAACATTCTTGGCAAATCATTATTCTTGCTCAAATTCTTTTTCCGTATGCCAAAAACAGAGCCGATATTGATTTATTGAGAGTAATCAGAATGCTTTCTATTCATGATCTGGTTGAGATTGAAGCGGGTGATACTTTTCTTTTTGATGAAGCCGCAATGGTCGGAAAATTTGAAAGAGAAAAGCAATCTGCTCAAAATATTTTTGGAATTTTAGATGAGCCAATCCGTTCAGAATTTTTCAATCTTTGGCTTGAATTTGAAGAAGAACAAACTCCCGATGCCATTTTTGCGTGCGCAATTGACAGAATTATGCCTTTTATTCTCAATACTTATACTTCAGGAAAAAGCTGGACTGAAGCTAAAGTAACCGAACTGCAAATAAGAAATATGCTTGAAAATGCAATCAGCAGGGCTTCTGATGAAATGGGAGATGCTTTTCAGACTTTATTAAACTTAAATTTAGAGAACGAAAAAGTCTTAAGATAGTTTTTCATACGTTCGTAAATTTTACAGATTTTCAATTTTTGTGAAATTAGCCCTTGAGGTTTGAAGAAATTTAGAAGATAAATAAAAAAGTTTTCGGCAGGCTTTATTTGTCGAAAACTTAGGTAAAAGAAATGAATTTCGGCAACTGTCAGTTGCCGAAATTTTTCTATCTATAGTATTTGAATTGGTTTCTTAAACTCATCAATCGCCACAAAAGTAAAATCTCCGACAATCGCTTTCTCTCTTTCGTAAGAATACATTTGCTCGGTGTAGATTTCTACATTCACTTTCATACTCGTTTTTCCAACGTGTGAAACTTTTCCGATAAGCTCAACAATTGTTCCTGCAGGAATAGGTTTTTTAAAATCTATTTTATCGCTGCTTACGGTTACCACACGCTTTCTTGCAAATCTTGTTGCAGTAATAAAGGCAACTTCATCCATTAATTGCATGGCGGTTCCTCCAAAAAGGGTATCGTAATGATTGGTTGTATTAGGGAAAACGGCTTTGAAAATTCGGGTTTCCGATGATTGAATTCTTTCTTCTGTAGTCATATTTCATTATTAATTAAAGCGAAAATGAAATGATATTGAAACCAAAAGAATTATCCAGAAACATGAAATTCCTGAAAAAGCTATGAGATCAATAAACTTCAAATCGCGAAAGTTTTTGTCTAAAGAAATAGGCAGGTCTCCTGACTTGTACCATCTTTATTCCTTCCCATGCTTTTGCACAGTGGTTTCTATAAAGACTTCGGTTACTTACAGTTGCGCGACAGTTCGTGATTTTCACACGATTCCCTTTTAATCTGCGGTTAAACAGAACCAGTTTCTTGAAAAGTATTAGCATGAAGCAATGTCTCAAAAGCTAAATACTTTTCGAGTGCAAAAATAAGAATAATAAACTAGACTTTTTAATTTTATTCAGGATTGGCGTAAACAATCTGACTGATGGCTCTTCCTTCTTTGATTGTCCAAAAAGTAGTGTATCGGTCTTTCCCTGAACCATTAATCATATAAAGAAAAATATGATCATCGTCAATGGAGGTTACACCCATATTTTCAAAATCCATCGTAGGCTGAAACATATTTTTGATGGCTTCTCTCACAAAAACAGAACCTCTTCCCGGTTGTTGTACACGTACCGATTTTACTTCCTTTAAATCTTCAGGAAGTTCTTTGCTGATGCCCCAAGGTTTTTGTTTGTCGATTTTAATGATGTTTCCTTCCGCATCTTTTTCCTGCTTTTTGAATTTTGCGCTTGAAGGATAAATATCAATCACCACTTTTGTTCTTTGAGCGGGTGGTATCTTTTGGTTGTTATTATCAGTAAAAGTAATCGATCTTCCGTTTTTAGATAATACCGGAGTAAATTTTGGGAGCTGATCGATAAATGCAATACGGCCTTTATTCACCATTCCTTCTTTATTAAGACTGTCGTATCTTACAAAAGGTTTTGGAAGCTCTTCTTTTTCTGGATATTTTATCCAGATCCATTCAGTTTCTCCGGGAGCAGGTTTTACATACACGAAAACGTCTCCTCTTTTCATCCTGATTTTGTCAACAATCTTACGGTAATCTTCTTTGTGTACACGCACCATTGCATAACCTTCTTCGGCTTTTACAACCCCAAAAGGAACTTTATCTTGGGCGTTGATCAAAGTACAAGAAAAAATACTGAATAGCGATAAATAGATTGCTTTGTAGATGAAAGTCATTGTAAATGAATATTTATGGCTCAAAGATATAAATTAAATATTTTTTGGAAGATAATAATACTGTTGCAATTCTTTTAAATCTTTAATTGGTTTTAAATGGCTATCAGAAAGAAGATAAATTTTATCCGAAATATCTATTGCTTGTTGAGCATTGAAATCTGAAATAATAAAGCCTTTTTCTTTGGAAATTTCTTTAATGATTTTCTTTAATTTTTCTGTGAATATTGGTGAAAGTCCGCTGTATGGTTGCTCAAGCAAAATAAATTCTGCTTTAGAATATATAATAATTAAAACCTCCATAAGTTTTGTTTCCCCGCCCGAAAGATTTCTTAAAGATTTATCTAAAAAAGGTTGTACTAAATTCAGAGAATAAAGCTTTTCAGTGTTTTTAGAGTCGCAAAAAAGAGAAATTAATTTTCTGACTTTTATGTTTTTTGGAAACATAGGCTGTTGAGATAAATAAGCTATTTTATTTTTTCTGTCAGATTGTTTAGTAAGAATTTCATTATTTAATTTGATAAATTGAAAATCAGCTTTAATTGTTCCAAAAATAATTTGTAATAAAGTAGTTTTCCCTTCTCCTATTCTCCCTAGAACTCCAATAATTTTTCCTGTTTCACAACGTAAGTAAATATCTTGTAAAATTTTCTTTGACCTATAAGATTTTGTTAAGCTGTCAATATGTAATATGCTCATAAAAATTTTGTAATGATATTTATTGTTAAACTTAAAAAAAATGTTAATCCCCAAAGAAATAATCTTGAAAATCCAAAATTGGCAAAAAATAAATATTCTCTTTTAAATCTTAATTCATAAATAAAATAATGCATTAAAGGAAGTATAAGTAAAAAGCTTAATCCAAAGCTATTCAAATTAAAACCATTTGGAAAGCTAGCCAATAAAGAAAACAAAACTCCCGGAATAAGAAGTTTCCTGTAAAAGATCCACAATATTTTAAGATTGACAAGCATGTTCAAAAATAAGAATAAAGTTTTAATCACTTATTGAAGAATATTTTGTTATTTTTAAAAATATTTAAAAATATTTAAAAAAAACTAATTACATGATCAAAAATTTACTCTATTTATTTCTCTTCTTATTAGGAACTACTTTTTATCAGGGAAAAAGCATGCCTGATAAAACAAAGCCTGAATTTTTCTGCGATCTATTGGCTCCGGCAAATGTTACTATGACAAGTATTACACATACAGCAGCAACAGTGAGTTGGGCAAATGATCCGAATACTTCAAATTATACTTTACGATACAGACCCGTCGGAAATTTTCCGTGGAGCTCACCACCTGTACCGGGAAACCAGAACTTTTATAATTTGAATGGTTTAATGCCATGCACAGCGTATGAATTACAGATTGCTAAACTTTGTAATAATGTTCAAGGTGCGTGGTCAACTTTAGTGGTTTTTAATACAAAACTCAATTATTGTACATCAGAGTCAGCAAATTCAGGTCTTATGCATCTTTCGAATGTTACGATTACTCCTTCCTCAACTGGTTTATCCCAAATGATAAGCAATTCGGCTGCATCTTTATACACCGATTATCGTCCCGATGCTAGTCGTAAAGTTTATTTAACTTGGGGTTCTGCAAACAATATGATTTCTGCTACCAAAATAGGTGCAATCAATCCAAATGCAGCTTTTGTAGCGGTTTGGATCGATTTTAATGCAAATGGAACTTTCGAAACAAGCGAAATAATTATGAATCATACATCAAGTTCGGCAAATGTTAGTACAAATATGTTTAGCGTTCCGTCTTTAGCTTCGGTTGGCGGAAATATAAGTTGTGCTGTTACGATGAGAGTTATTTTTTCAAATACGGCAGTTACAAACGGTTGTGGTAATTTTGGGTACGGTGAGGTTGAGGATTATGATGTGTATTTATCAACAGAAGCTAATCTTGCAACAACTGAAATTAATAAAAATAAAGAAATCAGTATTTACCCAAATCCAACCTCAGATGTTTTGAGTATTTCAGGAATTTCCTCAGATATAGATTTTGAGATCTACAACGCTGCAGGACAAAAGCTAAGCGAAGGGATAACTAAGAATAAAACAGTGAATGTGGGTCATTTAGAAAAAGGAATATATTTTATTGTATTAAAGGAAAAAGAAAATTCAAGGTTTAAATTTATTAAGAAATAAAAGAATAGAGCGCCAGTTACAGCGCTCTATTTTTATATTAAAATGATTTTTTTAATCATTTCTAAGTTTTGCTTTCACATTATTTTTTTCAATAATTTTCCTTAATTCTATAATTTCACTTTGTGAAAAATATTTTTTCGGAACCATATTCATCGTCATTTTACTTTGATAAATCAAAAGCCAGTCTTTGGTTTCTTTAATCTTGTAGACTGTATTCCAAGCGAAATCTCCTTCGAAAGTTTCGCCTTTGGTCTGAACTTTTTCATCAGTGAAAGTATAAACAATCTCTTCCTGAATTTTCTTGTTAGAATAAAAAGCATTTTTCAAACGGAAATAAGATCGGATGATAATAAAAACAAAAACAGCAGCAAACCAAATCGATGCAGATTGTAAGATATTCTCTGTATCGCGTTCTGTATTATAAAAATTTAAACCCAAAAATATCAGGATAATAAAAGAGAAAATAATAATTCTCGGCAATGAATTCTTAATATTAAAATTCAAAAAATCTTTAAGCGTAATATGTGTTTTTACAGTCATTTAAAATTAATAATCAATAAAATAATTTGATAAATCGTTTGTGTATTCAAGCTTAAGCGACTTGTTCGCGACTCTTTGCCCTTTAAAATATTAGAAGTAGAAGATAATCTTTGCGTTGAAAATTAATTCAAAATTAGATCCTTTCCAATTCATCCGCATCAATCATCGTCTTAAAAGTACCGTAATTTACTGTCACTTTATTTCTCGATATTTTTTCAATCGTTCCCACACTTGTACTTCCGGTAATTCTCACGCGTTGCCCTTCTTTCATCCAGACAGCACGGTCTACTTTACGTTTTTCCTCGATCTTTTCGTTGGTTTCGGTAATTTTTTCGATGACATCTTCTTTCTTCAATTGTTGCGTAATTTTTCTTTTTACGACTTGAAGACGTTTAGACTCATCTTTATCGGCTCCAATCTTTCTGAATTTTTCCTGCTCCAGAATTTTCACAAAATCTTTCACAACATCTTTCCTCGATTTACCTTTTACATAGCTGTCGATAAAACCTTCTATTTTAGTTCCGAACTGTAGCTTACGATGTTCATCTTCATACAATTTCTGAAAATTGAATAACTTTTGCTGTAGCTGTTCGTTTAACTTTTGCAGATTATCACGCTTGTCTTCCACAGATTCTTTTCTTTCGGCAAGGTCGGTTTTCAGTTTTTCAACTTCGTATTTTTCCTGCTGAAGCTTTACAATCGTTTTATCTAAATTCACGATATCATGTTCCACTTTTTTCTTCGCAGAATGAATGATAAATCGCGGAATTTTATTCTTTTCAGCAACTTCAAACGTAAACGAACTTCCGGCTTGTCCGATTTCCAATTTGTACATTGGTTCCAGCGTTTCTTCATTGAAAAGCATTGCTGCATTTTGCGCGTTAGGAAGCTCTTCTACAACCAGTTTGATGTTGGTGTAATGCGTCGTAATAATTGCAAAACTCTTCTTGTCATAGAAAAACTCTAAGAAACTTTCAGCCAAAGCGCCACCTAATTCAGGATCAGATCCTGTTCCGAATTCGTCAATCAGTAAAAGGGTTTCTCCATCGGCCTCCCGGATAATTCCGCCCATTTTCTTTAATCTTGAAGAATAGGTCGAAAGATGATTTTCAATAGATTGATTATCACCAATATCTGTCATTATTTTATCAAAGAAAAACATTTCAGATTTTGGATGGGTCGGAACCAAAATTCCACTCTGAATCATTAATTGAAGCAATCCTACAGTTTTTAGCGTAATAGATTTTCCTCCAGCATTCGGTCCGGAAATACAGATAATTCTGTTGTGGTCTGTTAAAGCTAATGTCTGCGGGTAAATTGTCTTATTTTCTGCTTTATTTCTTAAAAATAATAAAGGATGAAAAGCTTCTTTTAATCGTAAGGTTCTGTGACGGTTGATTTTCGGTAAAACTCCGTTGACTAGCTCTGCAAATTTCGATTTTGCTCTCGTTAAGTCAAGATCGAAAATATACATTTGGTATCTCCAGAGCTGAGGTTGAAATTCTGCCAATTCTGCCGTTAGTTTTCTCAGGATCTTATCAATTTCCTTCTTTTCTTCTTCCTGGCTTTCTTTAAGTTTGAAATAATGTTTTACTACAGAATCTGGCTGCATGTAAGTGATAGAGCCAGTTTTTGAAAGTCCTAAAACTCTTCCTGCAACTCTTTTTTTGTATGCAGATTTTACCGCCAAAACTCTTTGGTCGTCAATAATTGTTTCTCGAATATCATCCAGAAATTCACTTTGTCCGTAATTGAATAAAGCTCTGTTGAAATTTTCTGTAATTGCTTTTTTAGCGTGTTGGATTTCAGCTCTCAACTCTTTCAGAATCGGGGAGGCCTCACTTTTTACTTCGCCAAAACGGTTAAAAACTTTATCAACTTTATCAATGATTTCCTTTTTAAATTCTAATGCAGAAACATCCTGAATCAGATTAGGAAAAGTTTCGGGCATGGTTGGAAAAAACTTTTGCAGTTTTCCGATTTGCTCCGTTAACGTTTTTATTTTGATAAAAGCTACGTTTTCCAATCGGTAATTCTCGATCAGCATTACTTTTAGTTCAGTTTCAATATCTTCATATTCATCAAACGGAATCGCATTTGAACTTTCAAAACTTGATAAATATTCGGAAGTTTTTTTCAATGAAACTTCAGCTTCGTCAATGTTCATCGGGCGAAGTTCAAGAATTTTATCTCTCGTTTTCGGAGAATATGCAAAAGGAGCAATTTCCGCGAGCAATTGCGGAAACTCTAATTCGTCTAAATCTTCTTTATTTATATACACAGTGCAAAGATAATTAATTTGAAAATGAATTAATTGGAGAATTTGAAAATGTGTTTTTTATTTTAAACCAGAAAAGTCACAAAAAACTTGCTTGAATTGTAAGAATCTTTAAAGTTTTCAAAAATGAAATTTATAGCTTTTTAAAAGCGAATATGTTTTTCTAAACCCATATTTATTAAACTTAAATTTATCTAATGTTTAAACTTTTATGCCTTTTGTGGTTAAAAGTTTTACTACATTTAGTAGATGAAACTTGAAACCGAAAGATTAGTTTTAAAACCGATTGACGAAAGCCACGTTGATGATATTTTAAAAATACGAAGTAATAACATCACCAATCAGTTTGTAAAAAGAATTCCTCCAAAAACAAACTATGACGCACTGGATTTTATCTTGACAATTAAAAAGAGAGTAGAAAACAAAGAAACATTTTATTGGGGAATTTCTTTAAAAGATCAAACAAATCTTATCGGAACGATTTGTTTATACCGATTTTCTGAAGACCGTAAGGAAGCTGAAGTAGGTTATGAGTTATTACCTGATTATCATAGAAAAGGAATCATGTCTGAAGCTTTGAAAGCCGTTTTGAATTTTGGATTTAATGAATTATATTTAAGTGAAATTTTAGCTTTCACCAATAAGTTTAATGAAAAGTCAAAGTCATTACTTCTAAAAAATAATTTTACTTTGGAAGAGAGAAGAGTGGATGAAGGTTTTCCTGAGAATTTGGTTTATAAATTGAGAAAATAACTTTTCCTTTGTCATTTCGACGAAGGAGAAATCTAAACTTTAAATTGAAAATGGGATTAGATTATTCTATAAATACTTTTGTGAAAAAAGAAAAACTTGAAAATTCTTTAAGTTGGCTTAACCAAAATTCTACAGGAGATGATAGAGTTGCTTTGAGATTGGATAATGGAGATTATGTTGATATTTTAGGAGATTATTTTAAGAATGAATCTCAAAAAATCAATAAGGAAAAAATAATTTATAATATCAATGATATCAATTTTTCTACTTCATTAATTTTTGATGTTGATCCTGAAATTTTTGCAACTTTCTATAACCCTTACTGTAGCGATCCCATTGCTGATTTTAAAGAATATTTTGAAGATAGGTATTTAGGAAATGGTAAGATATCTATAGGATTTTTTGATGCAAGTATTAATAAGCATAAAGATGATGACATTTATATGCTGAGTTTTGGAGCTGTAACTACAAAAATGAGTGCAATGTTGAACGAATCTCTTTCTGTGAGAAATTGGTTACATGAATTTTCAAAAATATCAGATTCAATATTAACTTTTATTTATTTGGAATCTTCCGGTGATAAGATAGTTTTTTATAAAGGGGAAAAAATAGAAATCCAAATTGAAGACGAAAAACGTAATATTAAATTAGAAGATTTAGAAGAGAATTATTTGGATGAATATTATAAGTTAACTCAACACCTTTATCTATAAAAAGCCTGTCACAAAGCAACAGACCTTCTCAATATTAACCAAATTTAATTGATTTGAAAGTATAAAGTTATTGATTTGGCAGAAGTTTAATATATTTGAAAAGGATTTTATAGATATGACTACCTGGACAGAAATTTTAGCCCCAATAAAAAACACGGAATATTTTACCCAACTTTGGGGAAAAGTAAAACAAGAGTACGCAACAACAAAAGTATTTCCTCCGAAAAATCAGATTTTCAGAGCGTTGGATTTAACTGCTTTTGAAGATGTGGAAGTAGTGATTATTGGTCAAGATCCTTATCATAATGATTTTCAGGCAAATGGTTTATGCTTTTCAGTTTCAGAACAGGTTAAAGCACCGCCTTCCCTTAAAAATATTTTTACAGAATTAAAAGATGATGTAGGAGTGGAACGTACTTCAAAAGAATTGGACGATTGGGCTAAACAGGGAGTTTTGTTGTTGAATGCAACGTTTACTGTTCGTGCACATTCTCCAAATTCTCACAAAGATTTGGGTTGGGAAAAGTTTACCGATTTTATCATTAAAGAAATTTCAGATAAAAAAGAAAATGTAGTTTTCGTTTTGTGGGGAGCTTTTGCACAGAAAAAAGCCGAATTGATTGATCCGGCTAAACATTTTATTTTAAAATCTGCGCATCCTTCACCTTTTTCTGTGTACAGAGGTTTTTATGGAAGTAAACCTTTTTCAAAAATTAATGAATATCTGGCTTCAAAAGGTAAGAAACTTATTTCATGGTAGATTGGTTTTGACTATCATCTTTAGTAATCTCAATCGCTATTTTATATTTCCCTGAAAGTGATTTTGTGCCTTCCTGAGCAGATGGATAAGGGGCAAGTTCTTTCAATGATATTGTATATCCGTTAAATGACTGCGTTTTGTGATAATCTTTACCCTTAACTTCAGCAGTTGAAAATTGTAAAATCATGGGTCTGCTCGTTGTGCTCATGAATTCAATATTGGCAACGGCAACTCCAGCCCAAACGCATTGGGTTCCTTCGGGACAACGGCTGTCTTCTGCGATACCTTTGAAAGTAACGTTCATTTGAAATTCTGGTAAAAATTTATTTTCGCCTTCACTGAAATAAATAATGTTGCCATCTTTTTTAAGAGGTGTTTCTTTCACAATAGTAGCTTGCTGGGTTGCAGTTTGTTTTGTGGTTTCTTTCTGCGCATTGCAGTTTACTAAGCTGATAATACTTAAACCAATTATTATATTTTTATACATTTCTATAAATTATATGACGTTAACGATGTCTAAAATTACAACTAGAAGCATTGCAATTCCTACCACTAAACTAAATCCCGTTCCGTAAATAAAACCAATAAAAGCTCCTTTTGTAGATTTTAATGCTTTGTTCATGTCTTTACTGTCGTGCAAAAGTTCACCAATAAAAACTCCGGCAAACATTCCAACCAAAAATCCTAAGGGAATTGGAAGGAAAATCCCAACAATGGTCCCGATAACCGAACCAATGCTTCCCCATCGTGTGCCTCCATATTTTCTGTTGGTTTTTGCAGGAATTACATAACTTAAAACAACAGAAGCAAGAGTAAGAATAACGAATGCCCAAATGTAAAGAACTGAAAGATCGGCATCTGTTCCGTATTTATAAATTAATAATCCGGCAAGACTTAAAACAAGCCCTGGTAAAACCGGTAGAAAAGTTCCTAAGATTCCCAGAATAAGTAAAACAATACTTAAAAACGAAATGATTGAGTGATCCATATTTATTGTAATAAAAAAAGTGACTTTGCAGCCACTTTTTAGGTATCAATTTTTAAGCCGATTTTTTAAAGGTTTAAAATTACGTATTGTAGAATTACTCCTGCGTTTCCAATATTTCCTGTAGCATGATTATGGAAACTTGTGTAATAAATGTATCCACTGTTTGTAGATCCAGAACAAGCTCCTACAGTTGCCCCTAAAGCCACCAAATAAGGAACTGTAATGGTAGGGACAGAAATACTGATCTGAATGTTTCCTGGAAGTGTAATACAAACGGTTGTAAATGTAGAATTGGGAGCATTACCAATTGGAGTTGCCGGAATTCCTGTTGCCGTAAAATGATTGGTTCTGATCATTAAAGCATTATTTGAGGAGGTTTCTTTTACTAAAACTTCCCAATAAGCAGGATCGTAGTTGGTGATTTTTTGCCATGAACTTAAATCAAAATCAATATTAACAGTATTGAATCCTAAAGCAGTAGATAATCCAACATTATTTACTGTTGCAGGAACTATTCCTGGAGTTCCTGTATTTTTTGAGCATAATTTTGTGTCCGGAACAAATCCTCCGGCAAGCGAACAGTTGTTGGTATTGTCTGTTCCGCCAACCAAATACGAAACATCCCAATCTGAAGCGTAGATACTTCCGCCGTTGGCAACAAAAATAGCTAAATTAGCATCTATTGCAGGGTAAAGTGATTGATTTACGCTGTAGTTTCTTGAACCGCAATTCAAAAAGATAATATCATACTGAGCAATTGTGTTGATGTTGGCAAGGTCTGCATTGGTGATTTCGGTGGAATTATAACCTAAAGTCTGGATAATGTCTTCAATTTTATCATACGTTCCTTTTACGTAGGCTATTTTTGCAACCTGATTCAGTTTTGTTTGGCTTACGTTCAGGTTGACGGTTTCGTTATTTTTTACTATAGCTGCAATTTCGGTCCGGAAATTACTACCATTACCAGTTTGGATATGGATGGTATGGTTTCCAACGGGAGCTTCTAAGGTAAAATTACCATCAGAATCTGAAGTGGTGTAGTAAATCTTGTATTTTTCGTCAAATGTGAAAATTGAGGCCCCTCCAATAGGTTTGGTACCATTTTGGGACATTACTTTTCCTGAAAGTTTGCCGGTTTTTATAGTATTGTCAACTTTAACTTCGGTGGGTGTTTCAGAATCTGATCGACACGATCCAAATGATAATAGAATAATGAAAATCAATAATAAGTTGAGATTTTTCATAAGAAATAGTTTTGTGGTTTAGAGTACTAAATTAACGATTTTGTTGTTAATTTGATTTTATTTTTGACATATTTTTATGTGATTGTTATTTATGATTGCTTAGTTTTGTTGAAAACTCTTATTTGATTAGGGTTGCGATACATCTTAATTTTATTAAATTTGTTATAAATGAAAGACGAAATAAAAGATACCAAGAGTTTTTTTCAGGAACTGAGTGAGCAGCTTTACATTAGTATAAGTAAAATTGCCCCTACAGGGCTCGATTGGGTGCTTCATATTATTGTTAAGCTCAGTTTACTTGTCGCACTTTTTTTGTTGTTGGATTTTATTTTTAAAATCACCATCAATTATATCTTTCGTTTTTTTAGAAATGAAAATAGATTTCCTGTTTTAAAATCTATCTATCGGTCTAAAATCACCAATTCTGTAGCACATTTTACAGCTTTGGCCATTGTAGGCTCTATGCACGAAGCTATTTTTGTAGGAGCATTAAAACAGACAACGATTTTTATTATCAGATCAGTAAATTTAGGATTGGTAATGATCCTTGCGGGAATGTTATATCGATCTTTAACAGCATTCAGAAATTATTTTACGATACAACAGGATTATTACAAAGTAATGGCGATTAATGCTATTTCCGAAACGGTAAAAATTCTTGGTATTTTTGTATTTACGATTGTGAGTATTTGTGTGGTTTTTGGGATTAAAGGAACTACAATTGTCGGAAGTTTAGGGGCGATAACGGCAGTTTTGGTTTTGGTTTTCAGAGATACAATCTTGGGTTTTGTGACCGGAATTCACGTTGCTACTTCTAAAAGTTTAAAAGTTGGCGACTGGATTGGAATTCCTAAATATAATATAGAAGGAAATATTTTGGATATCAGTTTGTTAACCACAAAAATTGCTAATTTCGATAAAACAATTTCTTCAATTCCAACGTACGATTTGTTAACGACTGAGATTAAAAATCTTCAGGTAATGTCTGAATCTAATACCCGAAGAATTAAAAAATCTATTTTCTTTAATATCAATTCGTTTAAATTTTTAAATAATGAAGAAATTGAACGTTTAAAAGAGATCAATCTTATATCCGATTATCTCAATGATAAAACTTCAGAGATCAATCAGGAGAAAGAATCAATACAGCATAAAGACAAGGTGATCAACGGAAGGCAGCTTACTAACGTTGGTGTTTTCAGACATTATGCCCAAAGATATCTAGAAAATGACCCCGAAATCGATAAAGAAAGTACAATAATGGTTCGTCAGTTGGAGATTACTACACAAGGGCTTCCGATGGAAATCTATTGTTTTACCAATGATTCAAATTGGCAGCGTTTTGAGCAGATTCAGGCAGATATTTTTGATCATCTATTGGTTGCCTCAAAAGAATTTGATCTTCAGATCATGCAAATCGGATTTCCAAAATAAATATTTTTAATTATTTTATTAAATCTTGATCGTGTTTACTGTAAACATTGTTTTACTATAGTTGGACTTGTACTCACAGGAAATTAAAAAAACATTTATAAAGCCACTTTCGAGTGGTTTTTTTATTTTTGTACTTTATTAATGAGGATATAAGATTTTGAGTTTAATTTTATCATAATTAAAATTCTAATTTTTAGCCTCAAACTTGAATAATACAATGACAAAACTAAGTGTAAACATTAATAAAATTGCAACGCTAAGAAATGCAAGAGGAGGTGAAACGCCAAGTGTGACTGAAGCAGCAATAAAAATTCAGGAATTTGGTGCACACGGAATCACCATTCATCCAAGACCTGATGAAAGACATATCACCAGAAAAGATGTCTATGATCTGAAGCCTTTGGTTACCACCGAATATAATATCGAAGGAAATCCTCACAGGGAGTTTATCGACATGGTTTTAGAGGTGAAGCCGGAACAGGTAACTTTAGTTCCTGATGCAGATGATGCAATTACTTCAAATGCAGGTTGGGATACCAAAAAACATTTAGATTTCCTTAAAGAAATTATCGCTGAATTTAAAAATGCAGGAATTCGTACGTCTATTTTCCTCGACCCTAATCCGGAGTTGGTAGAATATGCCGCAAAAACCGGAGCTGATAGAATTGAACTGTACACAGAGGCATACGCAAAAAATTATACAGTCAATAAAGAAGAAGCCATTAAACCTTATTACGAAACGGCTGTAAAAGCGGCTGAATTTGGTTTAGGAATTAATGCAGGTCACGATTTAAGTTTAGAAAATTTAAAGTATTTCGCGGACAATATTCCGAATCTTTTGGAAGTTTCTATAGGCCATGCTTTGGTTTCTGAAGCGTTATATATGGGAATGGAAAATACGGTTCAGTCGTATTTGAAGAGATTGGCAAAATGGTAGAATTAGAAACTAGAGGTTAGAAATTAGAATTGCAGACTGTTTTACTAACTTCTAACTTCTAATATCTAATTTCTAACA
This sequence comes from Chryseobacterium balustinum, assembly GCF_900168205.1. Taxonomy (GTDB): domain Bacteria; phylum Bacteroidota; class Bacteroidia; order Flavobacteriales; family Weeksellaceae; genus Chryseobacterium; species Chryseobacterium balustinum. Next base: position 116,611 of record NZ_FUZE01000002.1, on the reverse strand, counting down.
TCTTAATTAAAAATTATGGAAGTTTTACATTCAAAAATATTTGGCGAAAATATATCGTCAACACCGCTTTTAGTATTTCATGGTTTATTTGGAATGCTAGATAACTGGGGAAGTTTCGGGAAAGAATTAGGTGAGCTTTTACCGGTTCATTTAATTGATTTGAGAAATCATGGCAGAAGCTTTCATTCTGAAGAGATGTCGCATGATGATTTGGCAGATGATATTGCCAATTATATGAATCATTACGGAATTGAAAAAGCTCACGTTTTAGGACATTCTTTAGGTGGAAAAGCGGTGATGCAGTTCGCAATCAATTATGCGGAAAAAGTAGAGAAATTACTTGTTGTAGATATTTCTCCAAAAGCTTATCCGCCGCATCATCAGGGAATTATCAAAGCGTTGGAAACTGTAGACTTCAATACGGTTGCTTCTAGAAATGAAGTTGAAGCGGTTCTGACTCAATATATTCCGGAGAAATCTACAATTCAGTTTTTAGCAAAAAATTTGTATTGGGAAGAATCCGGTGATAACAAAAAACTTAACTGGAGGTTTAATCTGAAAACGCTTTCGGAGAAATACAATGAATTTGTTTCGAATGCGATCAAATATGGCGTTTTTCAGGGTGAAACCTTATTTATTGCCGGTGAAAAATCAAATTACATTTTGCCACAGGATGAATTTTCAATCAAACAGCAGTTTCCAAAAGCTCAGTTTGTGAAAATTAAAAATGCAGCGCATTGGGTTCAGGCAGATAATCCGGTAGATTTTGCAACTGTAGTAAAAGATTTTTTAAATATAAATAACTAAACAGTTTACTTAAGGAATGTTAAATTTTTCCCAATTATTTTATTTTTAAATATTGTGAATTATTTTATTGTACCTTAGTTTTGTCAAGTTGATAAGGATATTTGTTTATGTAAAATTATTTGCGAAATAAATTTAATTTTATTGCGAATATCAAAATGTTTAACTTGAATTTAGTAAGAAATTCGTATTTAACAAATTTATATTAGAAAGGAAACTTAGCACGTAGGTTTCCTTTTTTTATGGTCTGATATAACTGAATAATTATGAAAATCTAATGAGTTTTGACTGAAAAAGTTGCAAATTTGCAGAAGTTGTTTTTCAGTTGAATTTTAACGAAAATCAATTTTATAAAAAATAATATCGACTAAATTTAGTGGGTCACCAATTAGAATTAAATTCATGGTTTTTGTAACAGGAGCAACAGGAATTTTAGGCAGAGTCATCGTTTTAGAACTTTTGAAAAAAGGTAAAAAAGTACGTGCTGCAAAAAGACCTTCAAGCAACATCAACGAAGTAAAACATTCTTATCAGTTTTATACCGAAAATCCCGATGATTTTTTCAATAAAATCGAATGGATCGATGTTGATTTTGATGATATTAATGCTGTTGAATCTGCCTTAAAAGATATTACCGAAGTTTACCACTGTGCTGCAAAAGTAAGTTTTCATCCGAAAGATGAGAAAGAGATGTATCATACCAACATCAAGGCTACTGAAAATCTTCTGTTTGCTTGTGAAAACTCCACAGTAGAAAAATTTCTTCACGTCAGTTCGATTGCTGTGCTGGATTTATTTAATGAAAAAGGTGAGCTGGACGAAAGTTCAGATTTTAATCCTAAAGAAGAACATTCTGCTTATGCGATTTCAAAGCATCTTTCTGAAATGGAAATCTGGAGAGCTTCTGCTGAAGGTTTAAACACAATTATCATCAATCCCGGAATGATCATCGGAACAGGAAACTGGGGAAAAAGCAGCGGAGATATTTTTCCGACTTTTGAGAACAACAGTTTTACTTTCTCGGGCGGAACAAGTTATGTTGACGTAAGAGATGTAGCCGAAATCTCGATCCAGCTTATGGAAAATAATGTTTTCGGTGAACGTTTTATCATCGTTTCGGAAAATAAAAAATACGCTGATCTTGGAAAACAGATCAGAACAAAATTAGGCTTGAAAAATGCTAAAATTCTTTCTAAAAGTACCTTGAAAATCGGTAGAATTGCCAATTTTCTTTTCGGGTGGATTTTTCCTCAATTGAAAATGGCTACAAAATCAAACATTGATGCCGTTTCTTCTCTTAATTTTATTTCTAATCAGAAGATTAAGGATAAATTGAACTTTGAATTTATTCCGGTAGAGGAAAGTATCGATTTTCATCTCAACAATTATATTAACGACAAAAAGCTGAACAAAAAATAATGAATCTTGCAGAGGCAATTATTAAAAAAAATATAGAAAAGTATCCTTTAAAATCGGCAGTAGGTTTCAAGAAAAAGGAAGGCTGGAAAGAATTGAGCTGGAAAAAGTTTGGCGAAATTGTTTATAAAACGGCCAATGCGCTGAAAGATTCGGGTGTTGGGGAAAATGATAAAGTAGCGATCTATGCCGAAAATTCTGCAGAATGGATGATTTTCGATTTGGCGGGCATGTCAATTGGTGCCATTACAGTCCCTATTTATTCTACCAATAATGCTGAACAGGCAGAATTTATATTGAAAGATTCGGGTGCAAAAATTGTTTTGGTTGGAGATCAGGTACAATATGACGGATGTCTTGAAATTTTGAAAAAAGAAGACGCAGATAATTATCTTAAAACAATTATTGTTTCTAAAAAAGCAGTCTGGATTAAGAAAGAATTCAGCAGTTTTTATCTTGAAGACTTTATTGCCAAATCTTCTCCGGAACTTGACATTATTTCTAAAAATGATGATGATTTAGCCACCATTATTTATACTTCCGGAACGACAGGAATGCCGAAAGGAGTGATGCTAACGCATGGAAATTTCACTAAAGCATTTGATGCTCATTTTGAATTTTTTAAATTTAAAAATTTTGAAGAAGAGCTTTCATTAGCATTTTTACCTTTAACTCACGTTTTCGAAAGAAGCTGGAGCTTGCTTTGTTTGTACGGCGGAGCAAGAGTTTATTTTCTAGAAGACCCGAAAAATATCGCCAAAGCCTTGGAAGAAGTGAAGCCAACGATGATGTGTGCGGTACCGAGGTTTTTCCAGAAGGTATATGCCGGAGTTTTAGAAAAAGCGGAAGAAGGTTCGTCATTAAAAAAGAAAATCTTTAACTGGGCTTTGGAAACAGGTAGACAAACCGGAGAATTAAGAAGAACTGAAAAAGAAATTCCATTCGGATTAAAAATAAAAGAAACATTTGCCGAATTGCTGGTTTACAGTAAAATTAAAGAGAAAATGGGCGGTAGACTTTGGTTTATGCCTTGCGGAGGCGCTTCCTTGTCGCCGGAAGTTACCCAGTTTTTTGAGTCGGTGAACATTCATCTTACTGTTGGTTACGGTCTTACGGAAACTACCGCGACTTTAACAGCTTTTCCATTCACAAATTTTGAGCACGGAAGTTGTGGAAAACCTTTGTCGGGTGTTGAAATTCGTATTGGTGAACAAGACGAAATTCAGGCAAAAGGAAACGGTATTATGAAAGGGTATTACAGCAAACCCGAAGAAACCGAAAAAGTTTTTACTCAGGATGGTTGGTTCAAAACCGGCGATGCCGGAAAGTTTGATGAAAAAGGAAATCTGTTTATTACCGACAGAATAAAAGATCTGATGAAAACATCCAATGGAAAATATATTGCCCCGCAAATGATCGAAAATTTGTTGACCAATAATAATTTTATCCAGCAGATTGTTTTGATCGCAGAAGGAAAACAATTTGTTTCTGCCTTGATTGTTCCTAATTTTGAATTTTTGAAAGAATATCTTCAAAAGAAAAATATCCCTTTTACCAATTGGGAAGAAATTGTAAAAAAGAAAGAAATACAAGATTTTTACAAGGAAAAAGTAAACGAATTTCAAAAGCATCTTTCTGACTTTGAAAAGGTGAAGAAATTTACTTTAATGCCTTCTGAGTTTGAAATTGGTACTGGAGAAATTACCCCAACTTTAAAAGTGAAAAGAAATATCGTGCTGAAAAAATATGCAGATATTATTGAAAAGATGTATTAATGTGAGGTTGAAATTTAGGTTGATACAAAAAATATAAAAATTAAAAGTTTAGTAATTAAACGATGACAACACAAGAATTTTTAGGAAAAAAAGAATTTAATATACAATCTAAAACGGTTTCAGAAAGCTGCCCGTCAAATATTGCCTTGATTAAATATTGGGGGAAGTATAAGGATCAGATTCCTGCAAATCCGAGTATCAGTTTTACATTAAATCACTGCAAAACAAATACTGAGATGGAGTTTGTTGCCAACGAAGCATTTTTTGTGCAAACTTTTCTATCAGGAAACGAAGAAGTAAAATTTGCCGAAAAAATTGAAAAATATTTTAAAAATATCGAGCAGTATCTTCCTTGGATTCTACAAGGAAAATATATCATTAAAACAGAAAACACATTTCCTCACAGTTCAGGAATTGCGAGTTCAGCATCAGGGTTTGGAGCGATTGCAAAATGTCTGATGAAATTGGATGAAAGTTTTTCCGGAAAAAAATCTGACGAAGAATCTTTAACAAAAGCCTCTTTTTTAGCAAGATTAGGGAGTGGAAGTGCTTGCAGAAGCCTTTACAACGGATTGGTTGTTTGGGGTGAATCTGATCAGGTAAATGGAAGTTCAGACTTGTTCGCAGTACAATATCCTAATACAGAAATTCATGATATTTTTAAAGATTTTAACGATTGGGTTTTACTGATTCATGAAGGAGTAAAAAGCGTTTCTTCTACAGTTGGTCATGGTTTGATGAATACGAATCCTTATGCTGAAAGAAGATTTCAAGAGGCAAGAGAAAATTTTGTTCCCATGAAAGAAATCTTGAAAAGCGGAGATATGCAACATTTTATAAAATTAGTAGAACACGAAGCATTGACGCTTCATGCGATGATGATGATGAGCGACCCTGCATTTATTTTAATGAAAACAGGAACTTTAGAAGTGATCAATAAAATTTGGGATTTCAGAAGAGAAACCGATTTACCTTTATTCTTCACTTTAGATGCCGGTGCAAATGTTCACTTACTATTTCCAAATGACGGTTCAGAAGAAAAAATAAAAACTTTTATCGAAGCTGAATTGCTGCAACATACTCAGAAAAATGGAGTAGTGAAGGATGTGATGAAGTTTTAGAATGAAAAAACATATTAATAGAAGCGAGCTTATTTAGTTCGCTTTTTTGCTTTTATATTATTAACTGAGAATAAGTTTTTGTAATGTTTTTTTATTAAATTTATTACTTATTTAAGCATACCGTTTGTCATTCCGTAGGAATCTAAGCAATCTCTAAGGTGTAAGAATAAAAATGGAACAACACAATGATAGAATTTTCTGAAGGTATTTATACATTCTATGTTTACATCCTTACAAATAAAAGAAAAACTGTTTTGTACACAGGTATTACAAATAATCTTCATAAAAGATTATTTCAACATTCTACCAAACAAAATGAAAATAGCTTCACAGCTAAATATAATGCTGAGTTTCTAATCTATTATGAAAAATTTGGATGGGTTCATAAGGCAATTGAAAGGGAAAAAGAGATTAAGAATTTCTCCAGAAATAAAAAATTAGAATTGATAAGATGTGTTAATCCCAATTTAGATTTTTGGAATCATTTATTTGAAATGTAATTATAAAATAGCTTAGATTCCTACGGAATGACAAATTGAGCATGATTTATTCTTCCTGGATCCATTTTTTTCAGAAGAGCTAAAGTGAATGTGAAATTTTATTGATTATCATCATTTCTGTTAATCATTTTTCTCAATTTAAAATAATAAAAAATCCACACCAAAAAGTTAACCCAGGGAATAATGATAACATATTCTTCGCCTGAAAACTCCGAAAGACTTGCAAAAATTGTAAATAAATAAAGAATGTATCCTGCGAAAAATGCCAGAAATGTAAAGTATTTATTTCTTCTGATTTGTCTGAATAGAATTAAAAAAGCGGGTAAATTAAGTAACGCTATTAAGATTTGAATTCCTATTGCGATTCCGTATTGCAAACCGCCAAAACAATTCATTTTTGGCCTTCCGTCTTCATAATGATTTGGAGTTTGCATATCAATAATAATTAAAAATCCAATCATAAAAATGGTTCCTGCCAAAAAACTGGCAAATATTCCTGAACCAATCAATTTTGCGATTTGCTTTTTCATATTAAATCAGAATCAATTTTATTGTACTGAAACATGCATTTGACATTCATAAAGTTTCTGAAAACTTAGTAGAAATAAATTTAGAAAAATAAAAATAATTAATTTGTTAGTTTAGAAATGATTTGCATCAAATTTGCAACCCAAATGATTATTCAATTAAAACAATTCAAATTCAGCATATCATATGGAGTTCAAAAATAATGAGTTTCTGAGTAATTTCTCAACCTATTTCAGAGATAAAAGAAAAACACTATTTCTATGTTTTTCTATTTTTTTTATCATTGTTTTTCTCCTTTTGAGTTTTTATGTTGTTGATTCATCCCCAAAATCTTGGGATCTTCTCGTTTCTCAGGAGTTGCAGGAAGAGCCAAGTGCCATTTTAGATGTTTTGATGAAAGGTTTCAGTTGGCTGGGAACTGTTTATGTGGCAGCGATTATGGTTATTGTGTTTTCTATAATTTTCTTTGCATTCAAATATATTAAAGAAGCTTTTTTTGTATTGTCATGTCTTTTATCTGGCGGTGTAAGTTATGTTTTAAAAATGCTTATCGACCGTCCAAGACCTACTACAGATTTTGTAAGAATAGTTGAAGAAACACACTATCAAAGCTTTCCCAGCGGTCATGTTTTATTTTATACTGCTTTTTTCGGAACATTGATGGTGATTGCTATTTCTTCGAGTATTTTAAAATTATCCTGGAAAATAATGATTTCATCAATTTGTTTAGCAATGATTGTTTTGGGAGCTTTTTCACGTATTTATTTGGGAGCACATTGGTTTACAGATGTGATTGGCGGATTCATCGTTGGAGTTCTTTTTGTCATGTTTACAGGAAGTCTTTATCTCAGAAGTAAAAATAAATCGACTGAGATTCAATAAAAATATCTAATCTGGGTTTTTAGGGGTATTTATCAATCTTCAGTCACCACCGCATCACGCTCTCCGTCTTCTTCTTTTCCTTCTTCTATCATTTCCTCAGCTTCGGCTTTTTCTTCAGAATCAGCCTCTTCTACACGTTCTTCCTGATCATCATTGTGATGATCGATGAAAAATTCGCAATAGACAGGAAGATGGTCTGAACCGAAATTTTCTAATGTTTTTAAATCTTTGATGAAAATGTCTTCACTATGAAACATCAGGTCAATAGGAAATCTGAAAAGCCTGTATTTTGCATGAAAAGTAGACACAAAGTCATGTCCGACTCTAGGATCAATTAAATGACTCGTCTTTCTGAATAAAATGGAAGATTTAGACCATGCAACATTATTGAAATCACCTACAACGATCACCGGTTTTTTTATTTCGGTTACTCTTTTGGCAACACTGAGAATATCACCATCTCTTTCTTTTGAAGTTTCTTCTTCGGTCGGACTTGGCGGTGGAGGATGAACTCCAAAAAATACAAATTCAAAACCATCTTCGGTTTTTAAATGTGCTTCAATACTCGGAATGTCATCCGCTACAAAATAATGCGTTTTTGATTCTTCAATTTTTATTTTAGAATAAAAATGCATTCCGTATGTATTTTCAAGCGTAACTTTATGTTGGTAAGGATAATCTTTTTCTAAAGCCTGCAGCGCTTTTTCCCAATTGCCATTGCTTTCCATTGTTAAGAATATCTCAGGTTTATTTTTGTTGATTAATTGAATAAACTTTTCAAAATCTGTATTAAACTGATAAACATTGGCAGAAATGAAATGATATTTTTTTGAAGAGTTCTTTGTTTGTGGATGTTTTTTGACTTTATAAAGCGGGGTGTATTTAATTAAAGTAATCCCATGATAAATAATCATAGCCAATAATAAACCTTGCAGATACCAGAAATATTCTGTTTTTTCGATGATAAATCCGAAAGCGAAAGTGATGATTGTAAAATAAGTGATCTGAATTTTACCAAAATCGGGAAAGCGAAAAATCCAATGCGGGCTCGGAATTTTCGGTAAAATGGTTAAAATCAGTAATAAAGCACTTAGAACAAGGTAAGTTTCCCACATATTTCTTCAGATATAAAATAAAAATAAGTTATTTTCAGGTAATTTCGTGCCAGTTTTGATTTAAATAGCGCTGTTAAACCATATATTTTTTAATTTTAAAGTTTAAATTTCGTAGTATGGGAAAGATTATCATCATTCTATTGCTTTTAAGCTCGTTTTGCTTCGGACAGAAAACGGACAGTGATTTAGTGAAAGAAAGTGTAGAAAAGCTTTTACAGGAATGAAAAATGCAGATACGATCATGATAAAATCTGTTTTTGCAGATAATGCAATTTTACAAACGATAACAAAAAGCGATGTGGTGAAAACAGAAAAACTACAAAATTTCTTATCTTCTTTTTCTAAGTTATCAAAGAATGATGCAGACGAAAAGATTAAATTTGAAGCGATTAACATTGATGGAAATTTAGCGAGCGTTTTTACACCGTACGAATTCTATTACAAAGGAAAATTTTCACATTGCGGAGCCAATAGCTTCCAGTTAGTCAAACAAAATAATGTCTGGAAAATTCAATATTTAATCGATACAAGAAGAACAAACTGTAATAAATAATTTAAAAATGAAAATTCATCATATTGCCATCATTTGCTCAGATTACGAGGTTTCAAAAAAGTTTTATACTCAAATTTTAGGTTTAAATATTATCCGTGAGGTTTATCGTGAAGAAAGACAATCTTATAAATTAGATTTAGCCATCGGAGATCATTATGTGATTGAGCTATTTTCTTTTCCTAATCCTCCGCAACGACCTTCAAGACCGGAATCTTGTGGCTTAAGACATTTGGCATTCTCTGTAGAAAACGTGAACGAAAAACGTGAAGAATTAATTCAAAAAGGATTAAATTGTGAAGAAATCCGAATTGATGAGTTTACTGAAAAAGAATTTTTCTTTACACAAGACCCGGATGATTTACCGCTGGAATTTTATGAGAACTAAAATCAATTATCGTTGATCAATCATCAATTATAATTAATGTGCATAACCCGTAAAGAAACTCACCGCCATAATTGCTAAAACAATTGAAGATATGATCACATAAACGTAATCTTTTTCTTTAAGGTAACCGATTAATGCGAAAATAATTCTCATCAATGGTGTGAAAATTAGCATCAGAATTCCCAATTGAATGATGGCCATCCCTTCACCTTTGCAAAGTGTTTCCCAAAAATGACTCCAGACTTTCTCTGAAGAAGTTCCCATGTCAAGAAGCTTGTATTTTCTGGGCATTTGGAAACCTTCCATGAAAAGCTTCACGAAACCAACCAGCGAAGTGATAACCGATAAAATAACGCCCAAACGAAGGAGATTCCCAACAGAACGGTTAAGATCAACATCTGTAAAATCTTTTCTCATGAGAAATTGCTTCTAATACCGTTATACATCATGTAAACTGAAAGAATTGTAATAACAATTGCGAAAAATGTCTTCAGTTTCTTTGTTTTTGAAACCATTAAAGTCTTAGATCCTATAAAACTTCCAACCACAACACCCACTAAAACAGGCGCTACAATTACGGGGATAATTTCTCCTCTCTGGAAATAGATTAGTGAACTTGCAACGGCAGTTACTCCAATCATAAAGTTACTGGTTGTTGTAGAAACTTTGAAAGGCAGTCTCATCATATTATCCATTGCCAAAACTTTCAAAGCCCCGGAACCGATTCCTAAAAGTCCTGACATTGCTCCTGCAAACATCATCATGAAAAATCCGGGAATGGTATTTCTTGCTGCATAGTTTTTCACAACACCTTTATCGGGAAAAGTACCATAAAGCTTGAGCTTATCTTCAACACTTCCTTTAATTAAAGCTTCCTGATGATCGGGTTTTCCTTTTAGATTTAAAATAACCGTAAGCAAAAGAATACTTGCGAAGATGATCCCGATGGTATTAGGATTCAGCATTCCGGAAACCAAAGCTCCCACAATTGCTCCTGAAGTGGTTGCAATCTCCAGAAACATTCCGATCCTCATATTGGTAAAGCCTTCTTTTACGAAAGCAACGGCAGCTCCGGAAGAAGTTCCGATTACCGAAATCAATGAAGCACCAATTGCATAATGCATAGGAACACCGAAACCAAGCGTTAATAAAGGGATAATGATAACTCCACCTCCCAAACCGGTGAGCGAACCTAAAAGCCCGGCCGAGATAGCGCCAAGAAAAAGAATAATGATCTCCGACATGCTACAAATATAAAACTATTGCGGTTTTCAGGCAAACATTAACCCAAGATTATTTTTTGCCGTATTTTTGCAAAAATAAAATTCAAAATGAAGTTATTTTATATGATCCTCGGTGCAACGCCAAAAGGTAGAAATATAGAACAGCATGATGTTTTCTTTGGTATCGCTGAAAGTCTCAAAGATTTAGTTCCGGATATTAAAGATTTCTGGAAAGAAGCCGACGGAAAAATTCATCTCGACTGTTATCAGGAAGTGAAATTTGCAGATGGTTTTGAAGTGAAAATCGTAGAAAAAGGAGAAGAAGTTTCAGAAAATCAACTGTATTTTATCAATTTGGGTGGTTATAAAAAAGGATATTTTGAAGAGTTTCACGAGCAACATTTAATGGTTGGAACTTCAATGGCTGAAATTGTGAAAAAAGCCAAACAGACCGAGTTTTATAAAACAATGGGATTTGAAGGTGCGGTAAGTCATATCGATGATAAACACGGTGTTGATATTGATGATATTTTTAATGTCAACGATATTCTACCCGAAAAAATGAAAGAAAAATATTCAATTTTTTTAGTGAAGTCTGATGCCGAAAATCAGGAAAATCTGATGGGATTGGGATATTTGAAAATTGATAAAATTTAGATGTTCTAATGTCATTGACTTCGTCGAATCTTCGATTTCTGAACGAAACGTATTGGAGTGAAGAATCTCAAATATTCAATGTAGAGATTTCTCCTTCGTCGGAATGACAATTTGGATGTTTAAAAATTTAGAAAAAATTAAATCTAATAGAAAAAATTAAAGAAAGAAATGAAAATAGGAATTTTGGGAGGCGGACAGCTGGGCAGAATGTTGATTCAGGAAGCGCTGAAGTATGACGATGAATTTTACACTTTAGATCCGGCTGCAGATGCGCCTTGTCATAATATTTCGCATTTTACGCAAGGGAGTTTTAATGATTACGAAACCGTTTTGAATTTCGGAAAAGATAAAGATGTAGTAACGATTGAAATCGAACATGTAAATGCAGATGCTTTGGCAGAACTTGAAAACCAAGGGATAAAAGTGGTTCCGAATGCGCAAATCATTAAAACCATTCAGCAAAAAATTCTTCAAAAGCAATTTTATAAAGCTCATGATATTCCAAGTCCTGATTTTGAAATTATGGATGGGAGTTCAGATGAAATAAAAATACCACTTCCTTTTGTACAGAAAATGAATACGGGAGGTTACGACGGAAAAGGAGTTCAGGTTATCCGTACGAATGAAGACATGAAGAACCTTTGGATTAAGGATTCTGTTCTTGAAAAACTAGTTGATATAGACAAAGAACTTTCGGTAATTGTTGCCAAAAACGAAAACGGAGAAACTCAAATTTTTCCTGTAACGGAAATGGTTGCCGATCCTAAATTAAATTTGCTTGATTTTAATATTTGTCCGGTTTTTTTAAGTGAAGACATTGAAGATCAAATCGATTCAATTACCGAGAAATTTCTGAATGCCGTAAATTCTCCGGGACTTTTTGCTATTGAATTATTTCTGGATAAAGAAGGAAAAGTTTGGGTCAATGAAACCGCGCCGAGACTTCACAATTCAGGACATCAAAGTCAGGAAGGAAATGCCAATTCGCAATTCGAGCAAATGTATCGTGTGGTAAAAAATCTTCCTTTGGCAGATACTGATGCCGTTATTTACAGCGGAATGCTGAATTTGGTCGGTGCAGAAGGGTTTTCAGGAAAAGTAATTTATGAAGGAATGGAAGACGTTTTAAAACTTCCGGAAACCTATATTCACCTTTACGGAAAAACAGAAACCAAGCCCGGAAGAAAAATGGGACACATCAATGTTTTGGCAGAATCCAGAGAAGAGTTGATGGAGAAACTGATCCAAGTAAAAGCGATGGTAAGAGTGATTGCTTAACGTTTTGAAATATATTGAGAAAGACTGCCCAAAAGCAGTCTTTTTTTATTTAATTTTCGGCTGATCAATCGTCCACTTTTTCTCCGTTGAATTCAACAATAAATAAGACCAGCTAAACCGGCGTCATATATCAATACATGAAATCATTGTTAAAAATAGAGGAATAATTTTATTCATAATTTTTTAATACATAAAATCGAAAGGCGTAAAATCCTGAAGTTTTGGCAGTGGATTTATTTTTTCTGAAGTTTCTAGTAAACTTAAAACTTTATCTGTTTCGTAAGCCGTTTTTCTTAAAATTTTCTTTCCTGTAGATAAATTATAATCTACATATTCGATAAATCCGGGACTAGCATTATGAAATGTATATCCTATAAGTTCAAAGTTTCCGTTTTGAAATCTGAATTTATGAGTGAGTCTTCCACGAATTAATTGATTACTAAATATTAAAATGCCATTTTTTATTTCTAAGTTTTCAAGAATAACTTCCGTTCTTTCATCACCATAAGGAAATTTATTTGGTATTACTTTCTCAGATAAGAAGACGGAGGTTAATTCTCCATGGGTATTTTTAAATTTTATTTCTAATTGATAAGGATTGTATTTACTTTTTGAATTTTCTTTTACAGTAACCATATCAATGAGATTGTCTTTATTTAAATCTCCTTTAACTTCAAAAACAGTCTTGTCAAATAAATTATTCGAGTTTTGAGATTTATAATTGATAAATATAAATAAGGTAAAAGCAAAATATAAAAACGAGTTTTTCATGTAACAATTTATGATACTCAATATTAAACATTATTCAATTTAGTTTTCAATCTTTTTCCTCTTAAAAAGTTCCGGATTATAATTAATAATAAAAACTCCGGCGATAATCAGTACTGCTGCAATGATAAATTTAGCCGAAATTTTTTCATCTAAAATCAGCCAGCTTAAAAATATAGAAATAATCGTATTGATATAAGCTAAAATTGAAACCTGTACTGGAGAGATTTTTGTTAAAGCATAGTGAAATGCAAAGAAAGCCGCTACAGAACCAAAAACTGCAAGATAAAGCATTGCCGAAATACTTTTTATACTCCAGTTTTCAAAGTTATAGGATTCTGAAAAAAGAAAGGCAAAACAAAGCTGTATAACACCGGCAAATAGAAATTGATAGAAAAGATTAAGCGTGATATTTTTACTTTGAAGGTTTAGTTTTTTAGTGAAAATAGTTCCCGACGCCCACCCTAAAATGGCAGCAAAAAGAAAAATAATACCCATTAAATAATCTGGATTTGATAAATCATTCAAACCATCCCAAAATATAAAAAGAATACCACTAAAACATAGTATTATGCCTATTAAAGCCCGAAAACTGAATTTTTGTAATCCAAAAGCCACACTTCCTAAAAAGACAGCGATGGGTGAACAGGCGCTCATTAATGAAGCCAAACTACTGGTTACGGTTTCTTCGGCAACGGTGGTCATTCCGTTGGCAATAATGAGCATTAACGTTGAAAAAATAATCTGATAACCTAGATTTTTCCAGCCGATCCATTTGAATTCTTTTCTGTAGAAAAGTATAACCAACATGATTATCGCCGCTAAAAACTGACGGATCCCAGCAACAAACCATGCCGGAATAGTTTCTACAGCCACACGGATGGATAAAAATGTAGTGCCCCAGACAATGGCGACAGTGAGGATGGCGACAGTAAGTTTGTAATTTTTCAAAATGGAGTGAATCGTCTGCAAATATAGAGATAATGAGTCAGAACAAATGGGTACAGAACAGCAGAATTTTGAAGTTACAGAATTGGTGATTCACTTTTTTAAAATCCTTATCTTTGAGGTCTAATAAAATTGAAAAAATGGTAGGAATTATTATGGGAAGTCAGAGCGACTTACCGATTATGGAACTGGCGGCTAATTTTCTGAAAAGTTTAGACATTCCTTACGAACTGACTGTGGTTTCGGCTCACAGAACTCCGGAAAGAATGTTTGATTATGCAAAAACAGCTAAAGAAAGAGGGTTGAAGGTAATTGTTGCCGGAGCTGGCGGAGCTGCTCATCTTCCGGGAATGGTTGCAAGTTGTACTACTTTACCTGTAATCGGAGTTCCTATACTTTCCAGCAATTCTATTGACGGTTGGGATTCTGTTTTATCAATTTTACAAATGCCAGGCGGAATTCCTGTGGCAACAGTTGCGTTAAATGGAGCATTGAACGCTGGAATTTTAGCAGCAAAGATATTAGGAAGCGGAAACGAAGAAATTGCAGAAAAACTACAGGTTTACCAAGATACTTTAAAAGATAAAGTTTTGGGAACGGTAGATGATATTAAAGCAAAGCATCCTAACCAATACGATAATTAATTTGTGATTGAGAAATTGTCAATAGTGAATTTTACTTCACTCAATAATTGACTTGTCATCTTTACATATAACAAAGCCTCACAATTTTGCGAGGCTTTTGTTTTTATTTTTTGATGAATTTAAAATTTTCTATACCATCTTTTGTTTTGACCTGTAAAATGTAGTTGCCTTTGCTAAGATTTTTAATGTTGATTTCGTTATTTTTCAACGCTCCTTGTAAAACTATTTTTCCGCTTAATTCAAAGATGCTGTAATCTAATGATTGATTACTGTTTTTCAAATAAATAAAATCTGTCGCAGGGTTTGGATAAATTGAAAACTCTTTTACACCAGGATATTCTGAAGTTGACAGTATACAGGTTCCCATAACATCGTTGGTGATTGTCCATCCTTTATTAATCAAAATAGTTCTTTTAGGTAAAATATTTGCTGCGTATACAGCAGGTTCTACAGATGATAAGTTGATGTTATTGGGAGCGCTGGGGTTATCTGCCCAACCTGAAAGTGTTTTACTGTAATTGATACAGTTCAGACCTGTATTGAAAAGCATTTTATGGGCTAAAACCAAAGCACTCAAATTCCAGTTTTCTAATGATTGATTGAAACTACTTGCGCCAGAGAACATATTAGACATTTCTGTCACTTTCCTGACGTTCCATGATGATAGCGGTTGGTTAAAGTTCACAGCAGAACTGAACATTCCATTCATAGTGGTGACGTTTCCTACATCCCAGGAATTGAGAGGTTGATTAAAAACTGTAGTTCCAGCAAATAGATTATTCATTTTTGTGACATTTGCTACATTCCAAACATTCAAAGGTTGATTGAAGGAACTGCAACCACCGAAAGCCGTATTCATATTTTTAACATTAGAAACATCCCAGTTATCCAGAGGTTGATTAAAGGCGGCGTTATTACTAAACATGTAGTGCATATCTGTAAGACTTGAAGTATTCCAATTATTTAAAGGCTGATTAAAATTTTCACAAAATGCAAACATCCAGTTCATCTTCGAGACATTAGAAACATTCCAGTTGTTGAGGTTTTGGTTAAATAAATCTCTTGCTGTGAACATATAGCTGAGATCGTTTGCAGAAGACATATTCCAATTACCTAAATACGGAGGATTGAAATATAGCGGAAGTGTTGCAAAATTAATCCCACTGTAATGAGCTGCAAACATAAAACTGAAATTTTTAATGTTCGAAGTATCCCAATTCTGCATAGAGCTTGCTCCTAAAAACTCAAAGGCTCTGTAAAACATAAGCGATGCATCTGTGACCATACTTAAATTCGGGCTGTCTGTTGCCGTAAGCTGTAGTTTTTGACAGTTGGTAAAAGCACATTTCATGGTGCTCCAGACAATGTTCCCCCATTGTTCAATCTCTCTGATCTTTTCTGAATTACCATATAACTGAATATTAGGAACATTGGTTTCAATATTATTATTAAAAGGCAAGTGGGTGGCAAATTGTATCTGTCTGAAAATTCCGTTTCCGTTGGATACTTTTACTCTGTACTGAGTCGCAGGAGCACTTCCTTCGCGTACAGGGCCGAAATCTATCAATACCTGGCTGGTAGAAGTTACATTGGTCATGATGCCATTGTTTTGCGGATAGCCGACTTCCTCCCATTCGATAGTATAATTTTCTCCTATACCAGGAAACCATATTTGGTTGGAATTGGATTGAAAAGGTGCATTGATGTTTATTGTCGGATTAGTTGTAAAACCGGGTTCCCAGATGGTGATAAACTCATTTTGAGCCTGAGCAAAAAACGAAATGATAATAAAGAAAAACAAAAAAAATGTCTTTTTCATATTTTTGATTTTGGTAGGTTTAATTTTTGATAAATTTTAGATTTTTCACTGCCTGCTGTGTTTTAACCTGAAGAATGTAATTTCCTTTTACCAAATTTCTTATGTCAATTTGGTCTTCACTTACTTTTCCCTGCGAAACAATTCTTCCGCTTGCATCAATGATTTTATATGTAGAGTTTGAGCTTTTTAAATTTTTAATATGAATGAAATCTGTAACCGGGTTTGGGTAAATTGTAAGCAAATTTTTTGAATTAACTTCAGATGTACTCAAAACACTACATGATCCTAGAGTATCTCCCTGAAAAAACCATCCTTTTGCCAAAAGATTATTGCGATCAATCGTTATATCTGAAGCATATTTTGATGGATTTACATTCGCTAAATAAATATTATTTGGAGTAATGCTGTTTAATGACCATCCTTTTATTGTTCTGCTGTAATTTAAACAATCTAATCCTGTATTATTAAGCATAAACATCGCTGTGGAAAGCGATGCTAAATTCCAATTTCCAAGATTTTGGTTGAAATTTGTTGCATTTTCAAACATAAATTCGGTATTCACTACATTACTGGTATTCCAGTTTTCTATATTTTGATTAAATAAAGGTGCATTTTTGAACATGTAAGACATTTTGATAACCTGTGAAGTATTCCAGTTTGCTAAGGGTAGATTGAAGTTTGTTCCGTAAAACATAAACTCCATGTTTTTGTTTTTAGACATATCCCAATTTCCGATAGGTTGGTTAAAGGCAACAGCATTAAGAAACATTGCTGCTGTATCTTCAACTTTCGAGGTATTCCAGTTTGAAAGTGGTTGATTAAATATTGTTGCAGTTGAAAAAGTGGATGACATTAAGGTAACGTTGCTGGTATTCCAACTTCCAATAGGCTGATTAAAAAGAAGACACGCAGAGAAAGTTAAGCTTAGATCTGTTACATTAGAAATGTCCCAATTAGCCATACTTGAATTTCCTACTAAATTATTACACGCTACAAATGTGTTTTGAAGAGAGGTAATATTAGACAAATTAGGAATATCAGTTGCGGTAATATCCATATTTCTACACATTGAGAAAGCTTGTTTCATCGTAGACCAAGGAGTTGTGCCCCATTGTTCAATAGTGAGCAATTTGTCACTGTCACCTACAAGACCTGTCCCATTGGGGTATAAAGTGGAGTCTGCAAATCTGATGCTGTGAAAATTTCCGTTTCCATTGGTGATTTTTAACCTGTAGGTAGCATCTGCCGGATTAGGATTTAATGGTTCAACAAAATTAATTAGTATCTGATATGCAGAACTTATATTTGTTAAGGTAGAATGATTTTGTGGATAGCCTATCTCTTCCCAATAAATGCTAAAATTATTTCCTCTTACTGGAAGCCAAATCTGTGTAGAAGATGATGGTGTTCCGCTTACTAAAGGGGAAGTTTGGGTAATGGATGGCTTCCAAATCATGATAAATTCATCCTGTGCTTTTATCTGTTGAAAAAGCATGACAAAAATGATGAATGTAATTATTTTTTGCATGATTATTTTAATGAAAATATTATCAGATAACTGAAATTCTTATTTTAACCACTGTTAAATTCTTTATGAACCTTCTTTTTGAAATAATATTATTTTTTGATAAATTTTAAACTCTGTATTTTATCTTTAAATATAAGCTCTAAAATATAAGTTCCAGAAGTAAAATCCTGAATGTTGATAGAATCTTTGTTTAAAGAATCTTTCATTACTATTCTGCCACTTAGGTCTGTTATAACAAAGCTTTTTACATTAGAAATATTTTTTAAATAAATAATATCATGCGCCGGGTTGGGGTAAATAGAAATTTTGGGGTTGGTTGTTTCAGAAGTAGAAAGACCTTCTTTGATTTGACAGCTTCCTAAGGTATCTCCAAACATTGTCCATCCTTTACTGATCAATGTATTTCTGTCTACAACGACATCAGGAGAATACGAAAGCATCATCAAAGGAGATATCGAAATATTATTGGGTGTATTGGGGTTTTGTGCCCATCCTGCAATAGTATAGCTGTAATTAACACAATCTATTGAATTTCCACTAAGTGCTAATGAAGCATTGGTAAGTGAGGAAAGATCCCAGCTTCCTAAATCTTGATTAAAACTGTCTGCACCAGCAAATATTGCGGTCATATTTTGAACATTACTAGTGTTCCAAGATGACAATGGTTTGTTAAAATAATCTGCATCATGAAACATATCTGAAATATCAGTTACATTAGATACATTCCAGCTGTTTATAGATTGATTAAAAACTGAATTAGAAAACATGTGAGACATATCGGTAACCATTGAAGTATTCCAATTGTTTAAAGGCTGATTAAAAGCTTTAGTTGCCTGAAATAAGTGACTCATATCTTTTACGTTCGAGGTATTCCAACCGTTAAGGTTTTGATTAAATACCTGTCTTCCTCCAAACATCTGACTCAAGTTTTCAGCTGATGAAATATTCCAATTACTTATTGGAGGATTAAATGTATCATCATTAGAACTACCAACTCCACCAAACATTCCTTTAAAGTTTTTAATAGTAGTAACGTTCCAATTGGCAATAGATGTACTTACAGTAAGCGCATGGATCTTATAAAACATATATGAGGCATCGGTGACGCTATTTAAATTTGGAGTGTCTGTTGCAGTGATTTTCAAATTTCTACAGTTTACAAATGCGCTGTACATCGATATCCACTGAATATTTCCCCATTGCTCCACTTCAAGAATTCTTTCTATGCTTCCTAAATTTTCAAATACAGGTATTGGGTCTGATATTGTATTGGGGTATATTAAACCAAAACGAATCTGTTTAAAGATTCCGTTCCCATTGCTTACTTTTACTCTGTATTTTACATCATCAGATACAGGGTTTAATGCGGTTCCAAAGTCTATCAAAACCTGAGTGGTAGAAGTAACGTTGGGCATCGTCCCGTTGTGTTGAGGATAGCCTATTTCTTCCCAATTTATGGTATAGTTTTGTCCTACTCCGGGAAACCATATTTGATTCGCTAAAACCTGATGGGGTGCAGCAACCATTTCATCCATATTGATTGCGGTTGTAGGTTTCCAGATGGTAATAAATTCGTTTTGTGCTTTTGCAAATTGTCCTAAAAATACTAATAGGATAAGAGCGGATAATTTTTTTAGCATATTTTTTATTTTTAATAAATTACTTTTTAATAAACTTAAAATTCTCAATATTTTTACCAGTTACAATCTGTAAAATATAATTTCCAGAGCTAAGACTTTGAATATTTATAAAATCTTTAGCCAAAGAATCTTTCAATATGATTCTTCCGCTGGAATCTGTTATGATGTAACTTTTTGCATCTTTAGCATTATTTAAATAAATAAAATCTGATGCCGGATTTGGATAAATTGAAAGACTGTTTTTTAGTTTGATTTCATTCACTGCAAGTTTTTCACACTCACCTGCAAGATCTCCGGTAAAAAACCATCCTTTATTAATAAGAGTATTTCTCTTGTTGATAATTGTTGACGAATACATAAGGTTCATAAGAGGACCTAAATTAATATTATTCGCTGTATTGGGATTATCTGCCCATCCTGCAAGAGTATCACTGTAATTGGTGCAATCTATTCCTGTTTGGGTAATTGCCAGCAAAGCTGTAGTAAGCGATGAAATATTCCAGCTTCCTAATGTTTGATTAAAAGCTGCTGCTCCCTGCAGAAAAACATTCATATCGGTTACCTTGCTGGTGTCCCAATTGTCAAGAGGTTGATTAAATGCTGTGCAGTTGTGGAACATATGAGATATATTGGTAACATTTGATGTATTCCAACTGTTAAGGGGTTGATTGAAATTAGGAATCAAATGAAACATAGCACTCATATCTGTAACATTTGAGGTGTTCCAATTATCAAGTGGTTGATTAAATGCAATACATATAGCAAACATAGAACTCATATTGGTAACATTTGAGGTATTCCAATTATTAAGAGGTTGATTAAAGATAGTACAGCCTTCAAACATAGCGCTCATATTGGTAACTTTTGAAGTATTCCAATTGTTTAATGGTTGATTAAAATTAGGAATCTTATTAAAGATAAGAGACATATCTGTAACATTTGAAGTGTTCCAACTGTTCAGGGGGTGATTGAAAGTAGTACAGCCGGCAAACAAAGAACTCATATTGGTAACACTTGAGGTGTTCCAAGAATTTAGGTTTTGATTAAAAGCTTTTCTGTTTTCAAACAATGATTTAAAATTTGTTGCTGATGAGGTATTCCAATTTCCAATGGAAGGATTAAATGTATCTGCAAGCTGATACATATTTGTATGAGCAAACATAAAGCTGAAATCTTTTACATGAGAAGTATTCCAGTTTGCCATTGAAGAATTTCCAGTAAAGCTGCTGGCGTTAAAAAATAGATGTGAAGCATTTTCAACATTCGTTAAATTCGGAGAATCTGTAGCCGTTAACTGTAAACTTTGGCAATGCGAAAATGCATTAAACATCGATGCCCATTGTATATTGCCCCATTGCGATATCTCAAGAATCTTGTCTGAATTACCAAGGTGAGACCAGATTTTGGCTCCGCCTGAGTCTAAGGTGAAAGAAGCAAATTGAATTTTATTAAAAACTCCGTTTCCATTACTTACTTTTACACGATAAGTCGCCTGATTTGGTGTTGGATTTAAAGGAGTTCCAAAATTGATTAAAATTTGACCAGTAGAAGTTACATTCGTTAAAGTTCCATTATGCTGAGGAAAATTTATTTCTTCCCATTGAATGGTATAATTTGTTCCCGTCCCGGGAAACCAAATCTGGTTTGAATTTGCCTGTGATGGTGCAATTACAGTAGTTGTAATATTGGGGTTTATTCCACTCGGTTTCCAGATGGTAATAAACTCGTTCTGCGCTTTCAGGAAATGAAAGACTATTAAGAAAAAAAATGGTAAAAGTTTTTTTAACATATCAATATTTTGTGAAATATAAAGATATATAAAATAAAAAAACTCACCAAATTTGGTGAGCCTAAGTTATTCTATTCCTGCATCATATTGTCTCGGGTATTCTTCTGAACGGCGATTGCACCGAATAAAGCCAGTAAAAATGCAAAAGCATAAAATCCTTTTTCACTCGGTAAAATGGTTGCATTGAATAATCCTATAGTCAACAGAACAATAGATGATATGGTAGCAAACCAACAAATTCCGTAATAGATATCGGTTACTTTGATGTTTTCTAATCTGTCACGAACTGCTTTTTGTAAAGAAATTACGGCAAATAAACCGTAAAGTAGGATGGTGAAGTAGTACCCTTTTTCGTTAAGCAGCATTTCTGCTCTTACCAAACCTACAATAAAACCAACCATTCCTGCTCCTAAAGCAATCCACGATGCCGCTACGAATGCATTTGAAACTCCTTGTTTTTTCATTAAATGTTATTTTTGTTTATTATTGATTCAAATATATTATTTTTTAAATTAATGTTAACGATTATCTCATAAGAGTTTTATTTTTTATAAAATCAAAGTCATCTATTTCAATTGATGCAATTGTATTATTGAAGTTCGCGATACAATATTAGCCCCGATAGGAACGACATCCTTTTTTTTAGGAATGGAGAAACCTCATAGGTTTTCAAAACCTATGAGGTTTAGCTTTGGAGAAAAAAGATACAGTGGACAGCGGGAAATAGCTCCTGAAATAGAGTTTGAGCGTAGGAGAGTGAGTGTGTTTGAGAGTTTGAAAAATATTAATAAAAAAATGCTCCATAAAGGAAAGTTTTGACTGGTTTTATTGAGTAATATATTCGTAATTATACTTTACGTAATTAGCTCCACTTAGGCTTTTTCCAATGACTTGTGTGGGTAATTGAACACTATTATACGTAATCTCATATACCACATTTTGATTCGGCACCCAGTTTCCTGCACTGTCTTTAAAGCTGATTTTCTCTGAAGTGTAATTATTTTTGCTTAATACATAAGCACCACCGATTGATATTTTAAAGTATTTGTTTGTATAAGTAAAAGGATTCAATTTGTTGTCATATAAATATTCATGTTTATTACTTGTAGAAAAAGTACCTCCAAATACTGACGTCTCTACAGTAATATTTTCGCCATTGTAAGTATATGCTGAAGTACTCGGGTTAGAGCAATTTGCCGATTGGCAAAGAGTAGAAGTTGCAATTTTACCGTTGTTGTAGGTATAATTGATTGTACGGTTAAAATCAGGATTACTGTAAATTGCTTTGGTGTTTACAAGTTCTTCACCATTGTAGGTATAAAGAGAGTAGTATTCTAATGTTCCGTCAGTTTTATAATAGTTTGTTTTTAAAGGCTTTCCTGCTGGGTCATATTCGAAAACTGAAGATACTCCTTCGGATAAAACTTTAATCAATTGTCCCTGATTATTGTATTCGAATGTTGCTACCGTAGTTTCAGTACTTGCTGGGTTATCATAATAAACAGTAGTAACTTTACTCAATAAAGTTTTTTGTTGTAGAGGGTCTGTAATTAATTCATCTTCAGCTGTATCGCTACAACTGTTAAAGAATACGACAGAGCTCATTAAACTCAGGAAAAAATACTTCTTCATTTTTAAATTTTAGTTTTCAAAAGTAAGAATTCCCTAGAGAATTTTTTCACTATTAAAAATAAAAAATCCCACTTTTTGAATAATGGGATTTTATAATTTATCTGAAATGCTTTGCAGAGCTCAGCATAACATTTTTTAGTATCTGTAATACTCAGGTTTGAAAGGCCCTTTCACGTCAACACCGATGTATTCAGCTTGTTCAGTAGAAAGAACTTCTAGTTCAACGCTTAATTTCTTAAGGTGAAGAGCAGCTACTTTTTCATCTAAGTGCTTAGGAAGCATGTAAACTTCGTTTCCGTAAGCAGCAGAGTTTGTCCATAATTCGATCTGAGCTAAAGTCTGGTTAGAGAAAGAGTTAGACATTACAAAAGATGGGTGACCTGTTGCACAACCAAGGTTTACCAATCTACCTTCAGCAAGAATAATTACTTCTTTACCTTCGATGGTGTAGATATCTACTTGAGGCTTAACTTCAGATTTTGTAGAACCGTAATTTTCGTTTAACCAAGCCATATCGATTTCGTTATCGAAGTGACCGATGTTACAAACAACAGCTTTATCTTTCATTTTAAGGAAATGCTCTCCTCTTACGATGTTAAAGTTACCAGTAGTGGTGATGATGATATCTGCGTTATCAACTACAGTATCTAATCTTTTTACTTCAAAACCGTCCATTGCAGCCTGAAGCGCACAAATTGGATCGATCTCAGTAACAGTAACGATAGAACCAGCTCCTCTGAAAGATGCAGCAGTACCTTTACCTACGTCTCCGTATCCGCAAACTACCACTCTTTTTCCAGCTAACATAAGGTCTGTAGCTCTTCTTACAGCATCTACTGCAGATTCTTTACACCCATATTTATTGTCGAATTTAGATTTAGTCACTGAATCATTTACGTTGATTGCAGGCATTACCAAAGTTCCGTTCTTCATTCTTTCGTACAATCTGTGAACACCAGTTGTAGTTTCTTCAGAAAGTCCTTTGATATCTTTTGTAAATTCTGGGTATTTATCAAAAACCATGTTTGTAAGATCTCCACCATCATCCAAAATCATGTTTAATGGTTTTCTGTTTTCACCAAAGAATAAAGTCTGCTCGATACACCAGTCAAATTCTTCTTCGTTAAGACCTTTCCAAGCGTAAACAGGGATTCCTGCAGCAGCAATCGCAGCAGCAGCGTGATCTTGTGTAGAGAAAATGTTACAAGAAGACCAAGTAACTTCAGCACCAAGTGCAACCAAAGTTTCGATTAAAACTGCAGTTTGAATAGTCATGTGAAGACATCCTGCGATTCTAGCTCCTTTTAATGGTTGAGATGGTCCGTATTCTTCACGGATAGACATCAAACCTGGCATTTCTGCTTCAGCCAAAGTAATTTCTTTTCTTCCCCATTCTGCAAGAGAAATATCCTTAACTTTATAAGGAACGTATTGTGTTGTTGTACTCATATCTTATGAATAATTTAATTTCTAATTATAAAATGCAAAATTACAACATATAATTTAGATACAAAAACAAGCTTTGAACTTCCTTTTTATGAGATATTACAGAGCTAATTTTATTTGTTTTAAATCTAAATAGTGTATTTTTGCATAAAATAAATCTCTATTATGAATCATACAAATACTCAGGAAGAAGCTCAAAGACAGGCAAAACCTCTTGCCCCTAAAGTAAAAGAATTGGTAGAAAGAACAAAAAGTATCATTTTGGCAACCGTAGATGCTGAAGGAACACCTAATTCTAGCTACGCTCCTTTTGTACAAGTAGAAAATACTTTTTATATTTTAGTTTCTTTCATGGCAAAGCACACCAAAAATCTTGCTGACGGAAGAAAAACTTCTATTATGTTCATCGAAGATGAGTCTGCTACAAAGCAAATTTATGCAAGAGAAAGATTAACGATTGAAGCTTCTACTTCTCAGGTTGAAAGAGATTCTGAAACTTGGAATACAGTTGTTTCTCAGTTGAAAGAAACTCACGGAAAAGTGGTAGATGTAATTTCTGAAATGAAAGATTTCATCTTAATCGGACTTCATCCTGTGAAAGGTTCTTATGTAAATGGTTTCGGAAGTGCTTATTTTGTAGATGAAAATCTTGAGATTATGGAGCACAGAAATGATGTGAATCACCAGTCGAAATAAATTGATTTAAATGAAAGCTGGATGATGGAAGTGGGAAGTTTAATACTTTGCGCTTTATTAGTCTAGTTTTTAAATAATATTCAAATTCACTTAGGTCTTAGGATTTAAGTGAATTTTTTTTGCGCTCTGTTTGTCTTTTTTTTAACGCAAAGATTTATTTTGAAAACTGTATTATTTAAGGAGCAAAGGGTTGCGACAAGTTGCAGATGAAGCTTACGTATAAAACAAACGCTTCATCAAATCAACTTTGTTGATTATTCTTTGCTCCTTAAATTTAGCTTAACGATTAATAAACCTTTGCGTCTAAAAACATTTAATAGTAAAATCTCCATCATCCAACCAAAATTTTTTCACTAATTTTACCCAATAAACAACCCCATGCCTCTTTACCGAGATTTTTCTGATGATACTGCAATCATTCTTGTCTGGAAATATGACGAGAATGATGAACTCAATATTGATGAGCTTTTAGAACCCGAAAATGCAGAAAAAGTAAAAGATTATCATCCTAAAAAATTGCTGGAAGTTTTAATGGTCAGAAAACTTTTAAAAAGTATAAAGCCTAATTCAAAAATTCTGTATAAAGAAAGAGAACCGTTTCTATCGCCGAAAGATGCCGAAATTTCTATCACGCATTCTTATCCTTTTGCAGCAATTGCCATTTCTAAGAATAAAATTGGGATTGATATTGAAAAATTTAATCCTAAAATTTTAAGGGTTATTGACAAATTCACGTACGAAAATGAAAGAGGTTTTATTCCTTTTGATACCGAAGTAGTTTTCTATACGATTATCTGGAGCGTGAAAGAAAGCATGTACAAAATTCACCATTCCAAACACTGGTCGCTGAAAAAACATTACGAAGTAAGACCTTTTGAACTAAAACATCTTCATTCTATAAAGTGCAGAGTGCATGATGACCAGATTTCAGACGAACTTAAAGCAAGAGTTGAATTTTTTGACGAGTACTGCTTTACGGTTGTGGAAGAGTAGAGTTTTCTTCGTTCCTGTACTTTTCGATTACCTTTCGCTGTTCTTTGGCAACATCATAAATCAATTCTAAAATATCATGAATATTTTTCAGTTCGGTTAAATGAGAGATTTTATTTGGGTCTCTTGTATCGAAATGCTCTTTTTCTAAAAGTTCAGTTTTTCTTTTGTGAAGCATATCTTCAATCGAAGAATCTTCAGGCTCAAGGCGACTGTCCATTCTTAAAGCTTCCGGGATTTTATCTCCATTGAGTATTGCTGATATCTGATGCATTTCAGATTCTATTTTTTTGCTCCAGCTTTCAGAGTCTATTTCCGGATATTCCTGATTGCTTTTGGCGTATTGAGATAATGAAGCCGTATATGCTGTAATCAAGTGTGAAGTTGCCACAAACTGATGTACGACTTCGAGTTTTTTCTGCTGATTTTTAGGATCAGAGATCATTCTCTGGAAATTATCAGAAAGATTGGCTAATGAAATAATTGCATTTTTACGTTTTACTTTATAGTCTTCTAGATTAAAATTTTCGTTCAAAAATTTAGACATTACGCTATGAAAATAGGTGAGATTAGATTCTGCAGATTTTTTCATTAAATCTAAATTCTGCGTATGTTCCCAAACCGGAAGTACGATATATGAAACCAAAAACGCAATAATTCCGGCAATAAAAGTATCTGCAATTCGGTCTTTAAAAATAACATTTACATTTCCAGGATTTAAGAAATTAAAACTCATAAAAACATAAATCGTCATAAACAAGACCGCCCAAAAATATCTGCCTTTCAATAAACTGAAACATAAAATCATGCTTAAAAGAAGAATCGCTAAAAGTATTGCATTAACATGAATGAAATGCAGTAAGGCATAGGCAATGACAGCACCTACAACGGTTCCACAAAAACGCAGAAAATTTCTTTGTTTTGTGATAGAGTAGGCTGGTTTTAAAATGGCAACAATGGTAATTAAAATCCAATAAGTATGACCGATTTCTATAAACGGAAGTAAAGAAACCAAATATCCTAACAACAATGCAATGGTAATTCTTATCGCATGTCTGAAATGAGATGAGGTCAGAGAAATATTACTTTTTAAAACTTTAAAATTAATTTTCTCTTCTTTAGGCATAAATTTCTTTAAATCTAAACCTGTAGAAAGACTTTTGGCCAACCTTACATTCTGAGAAAAAACTTTATAAATCTCACTGATTTCTTTAGTTATTTCATTGATACGCATCATAATTTGACGCAAAATCATGAAATTTTCCAAGTTCTCGGGAGTCATTTCTTTATTTCTCAATTCGAAATAATGTACATTAAGCTCATGAAAACTTGCGTCTAAATTGAATATAGGTCTTGCGCGCGTGCTGCTTTGCAGAGCGATCCCAATATTGGCGATTTCATCTGAGAGAATATTAAGGTAATCGTGTATTTTAACTAAAATTTCTGTGTCTTCAAAACTTTCCTGCAGTTTTTTGTAATCGCTTTCAGAGGTCATCAGCTTTTCATGAAGATCCATAGAGTTCAAAAACATCAACATTAATAATCTGCTCAAAGTGGTAGATTCATTAACGATGGTTCTTGTTTTAAAAACAGTTTCACGGGTTTCTTCCTGAAGGTTTTTAATGCCGATCTGTTTTGCTATGACTTGTAAACTAAGTTTATCGAAATCTGGATTTTTCTGATAATAATTTGCTTTAATCTTAAGAAATTCTGCAAGTTGAAGATAGTTTTCACCAATCATCTGACTTGCTAACTTATAGGGCTGAATCGTAGTAACTATAAGGAAAATCAGTAAAAACCAAATGCATCCGGCTGCAAAAATCACTAAACTTTTCAGGATATTTGCTCCTGTTAAATGACCATCGATAAAAATGGCTAAAACAACTAAGGCTAAAGAACCTACAGCTGCCAATCTCTGCCCGTACACTCCAATTAATGAGAAAAACATTCCGAAAACGATGACTTCCAGAAGAACAAGCGGAATAATTCCTTTCACCAGACTCGCGATTGTTGCAACAACTACAAAGCAGAATATAGCAAATGTCAATGAATTTCTACGTCTGATAAATGGTCCCGGTTGATCAGTCAATGCTACAAAGCTTGTTCCCAAAGGAAAAAGAAAGTAATCTTTGAGCAAGCCAAAGTAAGAGAGAACTAAACACGGAATCACCGTCGCCAATGTAATTCTTATTGAAGAATATACATATTGGCTGGTTACGATTTTTTTGAGCTCCGAAGAATAGTTCATATTACAAAAATAGGGGTTAAATGTGAATTGTCAATTTTACTTTGGAAGTGATTTGTGAATTTTAAATTAATTTTTCATTAAAATCAACGGATAAAAAAATGGTGAAAATTTTTCAACAAAAAAAAGCCTCATAAAAATGAGACTTTTCAAAACTTTTTATAGTATGTTTTTTAATAATCTACATTTGAAGTTTCATCACCGATGTTCCAAGTTAAACCGAAACGAATAGTGTTATCTAATGCTGTATTAATTTTAGACATATTGATCAAGTAAGATACATCAAGACCGAAAGAACGATACTTTAAACCAATACCTGCAGTTGCAAACTGTCTTGCTCCCTGCTCTTCACTTTCGTGGAAATAACCTCCTCTTACCGCAAATGCATTGTCATAAGAATATTCTAATGCACCACTATACATAATTGAATTGGTGTTTTTGAAAGATTTTCCGATACCTGCCATTACACCAACGTTTGGAACTTGGTACATTGGCTGTCTTGTATTAGGGTCTGTACCTACAAATTCTGATCCCGGAACCAAGATTTTAGATCCTTCTACAGAAAGACCTACTCTGTTCATATCATCAAGATACATGTCGTAACCAATACCCAATCTAGCCATTGTAGGAAGATAAGATCTAGAAGCCTCATCACCTGTGTAGTCTAATTTAGGACCTAAGTTTGTAACTGAAAAACCTGCATTTACCTTACCATCATAATTTCCGAAGCTAGAAAACTTTGGAGAGGTATAGTAACCTGAAACGTCTACCGCAAAAGTATTTGCTGGTTTTAGGGTAGTATCTGTGTTGAATCCTCCAGATAAATCTGAACGAATGAATCTACCTGTAACCGCCATAGAGTATGAATCTGATAATTTCAAAGCATAGGCAACGTCAATCGACATTTCGTTTGGCTTTGAAACCCCATTAGATGTTACCGTATTGTCTACACCAAGCTCAGTAAGTTCTACTTCCCCCATATTGAAGTAATAGATACTTGCAGAAATAGTAGATCTTTCTTCCTGACCTAAAAATTTATGGAAAGCACCGTACAATAAAAATACATCGTTGGTTAATTTTCCCATATATGGAGTGTAGTTTAAACCTACAGAAGAACTTGTTCTGCTAAAAGGATATTTTGCCGCATTCCAAAACTGAGAAAACGCATCAGGAGAAGTTACCACACCCTGATCTCCCATACCTCCTGATCTTGCATCTGGTGCAATTCTAAGGAATGGAGCTCCAGTTAAAACAGGTCTTACCTGACTCAGGTCTTGTGCATAGCTTAAAAAACCAGCACTCAAACCAATCCCTAAAAGCAGTTTAGTAGTTAAATTCATATGTTGTCTTTTATATATTATCAGTTTTTTATTGATATTCTCGATTAATTATTTATTTACTTCAAAAGTACCATTTTTTCTACAGCTGTAGCACTTCCTTTGCATTTTTCTTGATTTTGACTTTTTGCAAATATCTTAAAAATATACGTACCTTTTGCTACTGTGTCACCAAAATCGTCTTTTCCGTCCCATTCAATTGCCTGACGTGGCGTTCTAAAGCCCTGTAGGAACGGTTCTGCAACTACAACATTTGTTAAAGTTCTTACCATTTTTCCTGTAATTGTATAAATTTGAACGTTTACATCTAAAATATCATCACAATTATGTTCAAATTGAACGTATGTTTTGTTGGTAAAAGGGTTGGGCCAGTTTAATGGTCTGTTGATAACTAAGTGTTGATCGGCCTCGTCTTTAACCTCAAAGTTTAACGTTTCAGTTGTAGAATTATTGTTGATGTCCCAAACTTTAAATGTTAATTGATGTTGACCTAACGCTAAGTTTCTAAAAGGATAGGTTACATTCCCTTTTTGATAGTCTGCCAAAGCAGGATTAATACATCCGTTTCCTTCACCTGAAGAAAAGAAATCATTTAAAACAACCGTGTTGATAATTTGACCATCTAAATATACTGTAATATCGTGACCAACACCTGATCCTGTAGAGTTTATTCCGGTATCGTCATTCAAACACGCTAAAAGCATAGGGTTTTGATTGGTAATACCTCCATTAGCAAAATTGGTATTGTTCATGTACAATTTTATTTTTGGAGGTTCATTATCATTAATTCCATTAGGATTAATATCTCCTACCTGTACAAACTGATTATCGAATACATCAATTGATTTATTATCTGCATATCCTAAAATTCTACCTTCTCCAACAGTATAATTAATATCTTTAGGGACATAAAATTCTACGGTGAAAACTCCATTTACTGCCGTTCCTGAAGCTTTTACAATAGCACTTCCTTCTTCTTTGTAGCTTAAAACGGGGTTTAATTCTCCAGAATTATCATTGTTGAGAGTCGTCTTGTTTAGTTTTTTATCGAAAATATTAATCACAACTCTTCCGTTAAAAGTGGTATTTACCGTTCCGTTTGTATTATTAATATGACCTTTCACTTTTACAAAATCTAAACCTCTTATTAATCCGGGAACAGGAGTTTCAATACCATCTATAACCAATAGTCTCTGTGGCCTGCTTAGTTTCATTGCTGGATCTCCCAATAGATTTACTTTTACATGATTGGTATTTCCATTTTTTAATTTTTTTGCATTCAAATGAGAGTTCCCAATCGTGTTAAAATCATCACCAATCATTTTAAACATTTCTTTTGTATAAAGATCTGTGAAGTCTCTTCCATAATCTACGTTTACTGCTCTACTGGATGTAATCATTGCGGCTGGACCTCCTTGTTTTAATTTAATAAACTGTTCTCCTGCCGAAAAAGTAGAAGGCTCATCCCAAAGTGTAAATTCACAAGTAATTGTTGATACAAATGGGAATCTACTATAAACATTTGAAAAATTATTTGAGTTGTTGATCTCATCTGTGGTTAACACTCTTTCCTGAGCCCACCCGTTGATACCTCCATGCCCGAAATAAAATAAGTAAAGACTATTACCAATATCATTAGAGATTGCCTGATTTACCTGAGGGTATCTCTGACCTCCCGCTGTACTTTGTGCCTGAAAAGCATCTAAGTAAAGTTTTCTTACATTGTATTCTTTCAAAGTGTTGACTAACGGAATTTCAAATGTATTTACCAGAGTATTATTCATTACATTATGGAAAGCACCACCTCCTTCTCCATTGTCATCCACTATAAAATCGAGCTTCATTCTCCATTCTCCGAAAGGTGAAGACTGTCCTGGAAGTGAGTTATAGTAGGCTAAAGTTTTATCAACCATATTAGCAGCTTCCGTAGGATTGGCTGCTGGTAAACGGCCTATTGGCAGATCAGGAAGACTGAATGATACATCTGAGGAAGTTTGCGGTTTAGTCATTACAATATAGTCGTCGGTAACGAAAGAGGTTTCAAATTCTCTTGAAGCTTCACTTTGATAGCTCGAAACTATATTTGAATTATTTGGAATTCTGTTTTTGTAGTCATAAGAAGTATCTCCTAATATGAACACGTATTTTAAACTTCCTAATGGTGTGTTTAGTTTGGTTACAAAATCTCTTATTGCGGTAAGGTCTTTACTTCCGCTTCCAAACTCATTGTAGATTTTATCGGTGTCGACAATCTGAACATTAAAATTGTTTTTCGTCTGATGATAATTAGCAATTCGCTGAGCTTGTGCCATCATTTGAGGAGTTGTGATAATCAAATAATCTACATTTTGTAATGCTGAAAGATTTTGATTGGCAATTCTTCCTACAAATTGAGGAGAAAAAGCCGCATCAGCTCTGAAAGCAACAAATTCATTATTAAAATTAAGATCAGAAGTTGTGTAACCAAAATTGAAATTTCCGCTTCCGATAGCTTTGTTTACTCGTCTGTTGGCATTGGTGATATCTGTAACATCCCAAACCTGCTCCAAATTGCCTACGTTGGAAATACTAAAGCCATAATTTGTATTTGTACCGGTAGCCAAAGAGAAATCTCTGAAATTTATCTGAGAACCGTTGAATTTTAAATCGTCTTTGTACTGTATTTCTGCATAATCAAGGTGAAAAGTTCCATTGGGGTTGATTGAAATATTGGGAGAGTAATTAATGGTGATCTCGTTGCCAGAAATAGCAGTAGTTGTTCCGGAATAATTCAAAGGGTAAAAATCATAGGAATAATTTGGCGGATTCTCAGGGATAGTGGTGGTAGAGGGAGATTGGCTATTAACATTAAAAGAAATACTATTTTTTTGTGACCTCCAACCAATAACCTGAGTTTTATATCTTACAATTTCACCTGCCTGAACTGGAGAATTTAAATTAAAAGTAACCGCCTTGTCCGTAATAAATCCTTGATCTTCTACCCAGGTTCTACCTACCTTTAATAAGTTTCTTTGGTCATTATTGATCACCTGATAATTATCAAATCTAGTGATTAATTGGGATGCAGGTAAATTTACATCAACAGGCATTACTCTTTTTCCTGCACCTTTGTCGAAATTAATATAATAATAAGAAAAATCTTCATAGATGTTTTTTAGATTTTCACTGCGATCACTTCTGAACTCCTTTCTCTTAATGCCATTGCCATTTGCTGTATTGTATAAATTGTATCCATTAGGACCTTGAGCATAAAAAAGTGCATAGTCGCCATCATTCCATACATTATCATCTTCTCCTACTACCTGAATTGCGTTTTCTTGCAAAGCACTATACTTCACGTCTTGGTTAAACTCAGGAAGCATGATTCCACCATTTCCATAAATTCTGAAGTTTTTAGGATTAATATTGGATGGATTCATTCCATTATCTCTTAAAAACTGAGCCGTTATTTTAAAAACTCCAGATTTATCAACTTTAATTTTATAAAAAGTTCCGCTTGATAGAGGATTTTGGCTTGTACCGACCTTACTTGCATTCATTGGCATAGGTGCATTGCTTTCAGATATACTAAATGAAGACAATCTTTCAATTTTGCCTTTAGTTTTTTTAAATAAACCAACGCGTACACTTGCATGACGCTCACCTTCAAGATAATAATAATCAATATCTGACACATCACTTTCGTGAATGAAATTAGGGTCTAACTCGTATAGATCTTTTTTAGAAACCGCTTCCCAAGCAAAATTTGAAACCTGAAGTTGTCTTTCTCCTGCTTTTTGGCTGTTGATGATGAAGATATTATTTTGGGTATAAGAAAAGCCTTCATTTGTAAAGCTCGGAAGATTAAGTTTAGCTTCACCATAATCTTGAATTTTGGCTCCAGCCCAATTAATGTTTACTCGCTGACCCCAAGTGATTGATACAAAGGATAATATAAGTAAAATAGTGATTTTAAGTCTCATGTTTATGTTTGAAATTTCTAAATTACAAAATAAATGAAAATTTTATAATTAATATGTGATACCATAAAATTAATTTGTTAAGATATTTCAAAAAAATCAAATCTTTATTTGATTTATTGAATAATTTATTTTTTCTTTGTACTTTGAATAATATTTATATCGACTATGAAAAAACTAAAGTTGTTTTCATTAATAGCATTGAGTTCTACACTTGCATTAACCAGCTGTGGTGGTTCAGGAACTTCCGGAGGCGGGGGTACTAAAAAATTTGTCAGCAAGACAGGTTGGAAACCAAACGAAAAACAGGGTTGGTTCTTTGCAGGAAAGCAACAGAAGCAAAAAGGTTGGCCGGGAATGGTATATGTCGAAGGGGGAACTTTTACAATGGGATTAGTGAAAGATGATGTAATGCACGATTGGAATAACTCGCCTCGCAGAATGCAGGTAAGTTCGTTCTTTATCGGTGAAACTGAGATTACTAACTACGAATACCGCGAATACCTTACATGGTTGAAGTATGTATTCCCACCAAGTGATCCTAGTTATAAAGAAATTTACAACGGTGCTTTACCGGATACTTTGTTATGGGATAATAAATTATCTAGAAATGATTTTAATGAAACTTATTTCAGAGATCAAAACTATGATTATTATCCAGTAGTAGGAGTCTCTTGGACTCAAGCAAACAGATATTGCGAATGGTTGACAGACAGAGCAAACGAAAAAGCTTTGATGCAAGCAGGTGTAATTGCAAAAGATTTGTACATCAACGAATCTAATAACCAAGGTGGAACCGCTTTCAATATGGATAAATTCAAATCGAATGATCCTGAAATGCAAGGTTACATCAACCAACAAAGATTGAATCAAAGGACTGGTATGAAAACGACCAACCAAAGAATTCAAGCTGCAAACGGAGCTCCAAATGCAGCGATGGTTACCAAATTCAGACTTCCTTCTGAAGTAGAGTGGGAATTTGCTGCTTTAGGTATGGAAAAAAACAGAGAGTACAACAGTTACTTAGAGAAAAAACCTCAGGTAGACCTTCTTAGAGGTACCAAAGGTAAAAATAGAGGGATGATCCTTGAAAACTTCAAGCAAGGAAGAGGTGATTACTCAGGTCCTGCTGGATGGAAAAATGACGGTGCTGCTCAAACTGCAGACGTAAGAAAATTCCCTTCAAACAATATCGGTATTTATGGTATGTTTGGAAACGTTGCTGAATGGACGGCAGATGTTTACAGACCAATCATCGACGAATCTGGAAGCGACTTCAATTATTATAGAGGAAATATGCCTCAAGCTATCGTAAGAAACGGTGACGGAACTTACAAAATGGTAGAAGAAGGTAACATGAAATACGATACTTTAGCTGACGGAAGATTGGTTTACAAAAACTTACCTGGTCAGTTTGAAAGACAAACTATCGCAGATTACAGAAACTATAGAGATGGTGACAGACAGTCTTCGTTAGATTACAGAAATGCAAGCGATTCTGCTGCATCTTACGATATGTACAATGCTCCAACTACAAAGTTTGTTGTTGATGCAAATGGTAAAGTAATATTGCAAAAAGATACTAAAGACAGAACTTCAGCTATTTCTAACGATATCAGAGTTGTGAAAGGTGGTTCTTGGCAAGATTCAGCATATTGGTTGGATCCGGGACAGAGAAGATACAAAAATCAGTCAGCTGGTTATGGTTGGATCGGTTTCCGTGTTGCACAAGATGCTAGAGAAAGCGAAAAAGCTAGAACAAGAAGATAATATTTATCAAAATACTTATAAAAAACCTCCTGTACTTTCAGGAGGTTTTTTTATTTTTGAAACTTGAAATCGCTTTGCTTAAAAATCATAAAATACGACATAGATTTGATGATGCATACGACTTCCGAAAAAACATATATTTTCACATGAATACAGAACAGTTTTACCCAATCTTTTTAAAGGCAGAAAAAGTAACGATTGATAGCAGAAAAATCGAAAAAAATGACATTTTCTTTGCTTTTTCAGGTGATAATTTTGATGCGGCAACTTTAGCTGAAAAAGCGATTGCTCAAGGTGCTCTAGCTGTTATCATTGAAAATAAAGAATTTGAAAACTTAGGAAAAAATATTTTTTATGTACCTTCTACTTTAGAGTTTTTGCAAGAATTATCTGTACATCATAGAAATCAATTAAATATTCCGATTATTGGTCTTACAGGAAGCAATGGTAAAACGACGACCAAAGAGCTTATTCATGCGGTATTATCAACAAAATATAATGTACAGTACACTTTTGGAAATTTAAATAATCACATTGGTGTTCCGTTGACTATACTTTCCATTCAACCGGAACACGAAATGGCTGTTATTGAGATGGGAGCCAATCATCAGAAAGAAATAGAATTGCTTTGTACTATTGCGAGACCGAATTTTGGATACATCACCAATTTCGGAAAAGCTCATTTAGAAGGTTTTGGAGGTTTTGAAGGGGTTGTAAAGGGTAAATCGGAATTGTATGATTATCTTAAAAATACAAATCAAACTGTTTTAATTAATGAGAATGATTCAATTCAAATAGAAAAGATACAGGATTATACACGAAAAATAACCTTTGGAAAAGTAGATTCCGATTATTATTTTGAGGCTTTTTCCGAAAATAACTTTGTCGGTTTACAATATCAAGATCAAAAAACTTTATCACAATTAACAGGAGAGTACAATTTTACCAATCTGTGCGCTGCTGCGAGTTTAGGGCTGTATTTTGGGATAGATTTTAATAAAATACAATCTTCTATAGAATCATATACTCCAACGAATATGCGATCTCAGGTGGTGAAAAAAGATCATAAAACTTTGGTTTTAGATACCTACAATGCAAACCCGAGTTCAATGTCTGCTTCTCTACAAAATTTTGCCACTTTTGAAGGCTCAAAAGCAATCGTTATCGGTGATATGTTGGAGTTGGGCGAGGAAAGCGAAAAAGAGCATCAGAATATTCTTAACTTGGCTCAAGAGCTGGGTTTTAACGAAATTATCACTGTTGGAAAACAATTTAAAAACGTCAACAAAAATTCTGCGGCTTTTGAAAGCACAGATAGATTAATTCAATATTTAAAAGAAAACAAACTTCAGTCAGAAAATATTCTGCTTAAAGCTTCACGAGGGATTTCTTTAGAAAAAGCAATCGATTTTATTTAGATTTTGTATCCCAAAATTCATTAATAATCAATTTTATATTCTGAAAAGTGTTTGGGAAAACTTCATTCTCAATCTGAATGGTGTTTTTCCAGGCAACTTCCGTGATACCTTCTTCTAACTGAGGTTTTGAGGTGTCTTCACCGGCAAAAAACATCTCAAACCAATGGGTGTGTTTCAAAACACGGTCGCCGTTTCTTTCAATATAAATATGATAGGTAGTGTTGATAAAGTTTCTAAGTTCCACATTCTGCAGGTTTGTTTCTTCCTCAATTTCCCTTATCGCAGATTCTTCACGAGATTCACCTTTTTCCATTTTACCCTTCGGAAGATCCCATTTTCCTAATCTCCTGATAAAAAGTGTATCTCCATTTGGCCTCAATACAATTCCTCCCGCTGCTTCAATGATTCTGAAT
The DNA here is from genome assembly GCF_900168205.1 of Chryseobacterium balustinum. Taxonomy (GTDB): domain Bacteria; phylum Bacteroidota; class Bacteroidia; order Flavobacteriales; family Weeksellaceae; genus Chryseobacterium; species Chryseobacterium balustinum. Next base: position 79,332 of record NZ_FUZE01000002.1, on the reverse strand, counting down.
AGTTTTTTAAATTCTTCCCAAATGATTTCAATTTGTTCGCCATAAACGTTCAGTTCAGAAGTCGACGTATTCTGAAGAAGATCGAGAGCGATTTCTAAAGTTGTGAAACTTTCGTAATTTAAGACTTTCTCTAAGTTTTCCGGGTTCTTAGATATCAATAATTTTTTTTCGTTCACAAAAACTTTATACATTTGTAGTAATTTAAATACAAAAATAAAAAATGAATTTAGAAGGACGAAAAATTATTGTCAATAAATCATCAAAAGATTTATCTGAGTTGCTAAAATCTCCTGAAAATTATAAAGAATTTATGCCAGATGGTCTTCAAAAGTTTGAAACACGAGAAGACGGCTTCAAATTCGGACTTCAGGGAATGCCTGAAATCGCTCTTAAAATAGATGAAGTTACTCAGGAAAAAGCTGTTTTGAAATCGGCTAGCTCAAGTTTAGACTTTACTCTTACAGCAACTTTAAAACCTTTGAACGAAACTCAAACTGAAGTACAGATGCTTTTTGAAGGAAAATTTAATCCTTTTATCAAAATGATGGTTGAGAAACCACTTCAGAATTTCATTAATACTTTGACCGATAAAATCGAAGCTTATAAATAAAACGAAAACCTTCAGAAATGAAGGTTTTTTTATGCGATAATTCCGGAACTGTGGTTGTGTGAGCTTCCGGTTGCAGAAGCAAGAACATTGGTTTCTTTATTTAACCTTAGAACACCCATAAAAGCAAAGATTAAAGCTTCTTTAAAATCAATAATCTGTTTCTCGGGAATAATGATTTTTGTACTCGTTTTTTGTCTTATTTTTTCGATAAGATAGTGGTTGTAAGTTCCCCCTCCTGTAAAAAGCACTTTATTAAACTGATGAATATTAAAGATTTTAGAAATCTGTTCAGCAGCATGTTCTGTAAAAGTTGCTAAAATATCTAAATTTTCAATCCCGGAAAATAAGGGGAATACATTTGCATTACACCATTCAATTCCCAATGATTTTGGATGAGACAGCGCATAAAACTCCAACGAATTTAGCTGTTCCAGTAACTGGACGTTTACATTTCCTTTTCTAGCTAAATCACCATTTTTGTCATAATTCTGACCAAACTCCTGAACTAATTTATTAAGTATAATATTGACCGGAGCAATGTCAAAGGCGATTCTTTCGTCATTAAATTTAAAAGAGATATTAGAAAAACCTCCTAAATTAAGACATGCATCAAAATCTGAAAACAAAAGCTCATCACCGATCGGAACTAAAGGTGCTCCGTTTCCACCGAGTAAAACATCCTGAGACCGAAAATCGTAAATTACAGGAACTTGAGTTTGTATCTTTATAGCTCTTCCATCACCGATTTGTAGTGTGAATTTTCGGTGGGGCTGATGAAAAACGGTATGACCGTGAGACGCAATCAAATCAATATCTGAAAGCTGATTTTTCTTAATAAAATCAGTAGTGGTTTTACCTAAATAAAATCCGTATTCTGAATGTAAAGCTAATAGATTTTGTGAAGATAAATGAATAGAATTTCGAAGTTGTTCTTCTAAAATTTGTGGATAAGCAATTGTTTCAGCTTTTAGAATTTCAAATTTCCAGCAGGAATTTTCTTTCCAAAACTTGGTAAAACAAATATCTAAACCATCTAAACTGGTTCCGGACATTAACCCAATTGCTTTATAAACTTTCATTGATTAAGGTTTGGGTTGGGCAATTTTAGCTTTGCTTACATCAAGATCCCCAGAATTGTTGAAAAATTTGTACTCTGAGAAATCATCTTTGGCAGTCATTCCGTTGGCGTGCACTAGAGTAGAGCCATCTTCCATTGTTGCATAAACAGTGTCTCTTGTGTAGATTCTTTTCTTATTTTGATCCCAAAAAACACTTTGCGTGGCAAATCTCTGCCCATCACTGGTAAGAATTTTCACATCACCTCTTGCTTCATAGAATTTTTTGTAGTCGTACATTTTTGCGTATTTAGCAGTAATGTTACCGGGTTTTTTCGGGTTTTTCTTATCAAAAAACTCTATTTTCATTCCTTTCTTGGCTACTGTATATTGGCTGTCGATCAATTCGTATTTTTCAATAATAGGAGCGGTTGCTTTTAGTGTAATAAAACCAGAGTCTCTCTGTATAATCTTTGCATTGTGAATAATCTGCGACGGAAAGTTTTTATTCTCACTTCCATTCAGCTTTGTGAGGTCTTCTTCACAGGATGTTAATATAAAAAATATAGCACAACTAAAAAGGTATGCTATATTTTTGAATGTTCTATGTGAAATAAAATTCATTATTAATTGTAAAGCTGTTTTCTAAACCATCTGTCAGCAAAATTGAAACCAACTTTTAGGTTAACAAAATTCTGATTAATCAAATTATTTTTAAGTGTTCCTCTTTTTCCTAATTCTACACCTATTTCAAGACCACTCATTCTTGAGATACTGCTGGTTTTGAACGGTAGCATCACACCTCCCGATATACCAAATTTATTAATGCTGTTTCCTGCTATTTCAAGGTTTCCTTTTTCATAGAAGGCACCATAACGATACACTATTCTTGAGAAATAACTTCTAAAGTTATTGTAGTTTGGTAAATACCAACCTCCGGCAGAAACCCTGTAAGAGTCTTTATAATCGAAAGTATTCCCGAAATAAGTGATTGATTCTCCTTTTTTGTAATCAATCTGTCCTGATAAGAACCAGTGGTTTTCACTACCATATCCTACACCGATTGAAGCTTGAAGGGGAAGAAGATTATTTGAGCTTTTAGTTTTGTTGTCAATAATTGTTTCTCCAGCTTTTGTATCAACATCACTATAATAATAGGTACTGTTGATATAATTGGTGTTCATATTACTTGTATTCCCAAATGTTGCAGTTGCACCAATTGTCAGTTTATGGTCATTACGTGTATCTATACTTTGATAGCTTGTACCTAATGTAAAGTTGAAGTTTTTAATACTGTTTTTGGTTTCATAACCATTGATTAAATCTGCGGTGGAATTTGAAAATTCGTTTAGATCATAAAGATTACCAAAATAATAATTGGCTCTTGCTCCTACAGCAAATTGAGAATTGATTTTATAAGATAAGGCTAATTGAGCAGTATTTAATGTTCCACTACCTTTGAATATATTTCGATTGATTACTCCATCAATGGTTTCATCATGAATTACTTCATAGCTCTTAGAACTATAGGGCTGATAAAGGAATCCCATTTTTATTTTTGATGAAATAGGAAAGGCCAAGGAAATATTTGATAAATACGTAGAGTGTTTAGTAGACTTCGTATTATTATAGTCGGTTTTGAAATAATTGTTCTCGTTAGTAGCTTCAAGCTTAAGACTTGTTAACTCAAAATTGCTGTTATTCGCAGGGTTTCCGAAGTTAAAATTACTGCTGAAATCACTTATGAAAGCAGTTGAAATTCCTCCCATAGAGGAAGTTTCAATCGTATTATCATATTTTACATCACCAATTCCGTAAGTTGCATAAGGTGAGTTGCTCAAACTTTGCGCGTTAAGGAAGTACCCCACTGAAATGAATGATAGTACAAAAATTTTTTTCATTCTAGAATTTTAAAATAATGCGCAAATATCTTAAATATTAATGAATTGTAAAAATTTACTGAGGTTAAATTTTGTTAAGGGGGATATTAGGTGAATTGTCGGTCTGCTGTCAGTTTTTTAAAGACATTAAAATTAACTATTCACTTGCGAAGCAAAATTGATACTTGACACCTTACCCTTTTCAAAAATTCTTATCTTTGAAACATGAATTGGGAAAACATCGCCGGACAAGAAAATCTTAAAAAAATTCTTCAAGACAGCATTACCGAAAACAGAGTAAGCCATGCCCAGCTTTTCATAGGAAAAGAAGGTTACGGAACGATGCCTTTGGTTTTAGCCTACGCAAAAGAAATTTTGAATAGAGAAAATGAGCATGCTGCCTCAAAAGTAGAACATCTCAATCACTTAGATTTACACTTCAGCTTTCCCGTTTTTACTGATAACAGAAACTCATTAAGTAAAAATAAATTTGAGGAGTTCAGAGAAATGATTATAGATTTTCCTTACGCTAGTTTTGATGACTGGACTGCCGTTTTGGAATCTGAAAACAAACAATTCTTTATTTCTGCAGATGAAATTGACGAGCAAAATCAAAAATTTGCTTTAAAAAGTTTTGAAGGCGGAACCAAAATTCTCATCGTTTGGCGTGCTGATAAAATGAACGTGGCAGCATCCAATAAGTTTCTTAAATTTTTGGAAGAACCACCTGCAAAAACGATTATTCTTTTAACTGCAGAAAGCAGTGACGATATTTTACCAACAATTTTATCCAGAACACAACTGATTGAAGTTCCAAGAATCAATGATGAAGATTTGGAAGCTTATTTGAAAAATAAATTTGATATTTCGAATGAAAAAGGGAAGGAGGTTGTACATCAGTCACAAGGAAATCTCAACGATGCCGTAAAATTTCTAAGTTCTCAAGATAAAAACCCTGAGTTTGAAAAGCTTTTTGTACAATGGGTTCGTGATGCGTTTATGGTAAAAAAGAAACCGGAATATCTTAAAAATATCATCATTTGGGCAAAAGAAATTGCAGGCTGGAACAGGGAAAAGCAAAAGAACTTTCTCAATTATGCCTCAGAAATTTTCAGATTGGCTTTGTTGCAGAATTATCAGTCTGAAGAATTGGTGTATAAAAAGATTGATGCCAATGGTTTCAATTGGACTGGTTTTTCAAAATTTATTAGTGGTGCAAATATTATTAATATTTTAGATGAGATCAACACTGCAGATTTGCATCTCACCAGAAACGGAAATCCTAAAATCGTATGGACGGATTTAGGAATTAAATTGTCAAGATATATTCACAAGAGTTAATAAATTCAGGATTTTTAGATCAATATTAAAGAAGAACTATCGTTGAAGATTGTTTTTAAACTCTAGATATTCCTTTTCCATAAAATCGGGTTTGCCCAGCTGAACACGCATAGATTCTATGTTTTTTACTGTAGACTGCAATGCGGTTGTAAACCATGGAAATTCCTGGCTTAAAGAGGTGAGTTTGGCGAGCGCACGCAAACCTGTATTTTCAGATTCAGATAATTTTACTGCATGTTCGTAACGGAAGACCGGACAATAGTAATATTCTTCTGCAACATAATCCCACGTCTCAAGATCTGCATCGCTGTTAATAAGATAAGCCACTGCAAATACTGATGAATCCAAATAATTTTCTGAAAAAATAAAACAATCGAATATATTTTGTGATTCATTTTGTTTCATTTTTTTTTCTAAAACATCACCAATAATCTGATGGCTTTTTTCCCTTTTTACGGTGTCTTTAGATAAATGAAGTACACTGGCATATTCCACTTTTGCCAAATCATTATTGGAAAACTTTTCGTAGGCTTTTTCTGCGTAAGACAATGCTGAATCGTTATCCAGTAAAATTCTGTGAAGCTTGGAGGCAACCACCAATTCTTCCACAGAAAACTGGTTTTTTTCTTCAACTTTATTTCTGAAATAATGCAGCGATTTTGTAGCATATCTGTCTTTCGTATAACGTTCCATGATTTGCCAGTCTTCCAATTTTTCAAGTTGAGAATTATCCCAAAATTCATATAGTACAGACATTCTGTCCCATTTAGACTGAATTTCTGCCCACTGCGAAAATACCTGAGAATAAGCAACGTGTGGCGGAACACTATTTCTGTTTTGATCTTCAATGTCTAAACTTATATCTGAAGACGGATCAGAATGATATCTTTTATAAGCTTCTACAATTTCCAGATCGAATTTTGCTCCGGATTCCGAAACTTTGACTGATTGATCTTCTGCGGGAGGATTGATTTTCTCCGTCTGTTTTTTTTTGCTGAAAAGAAAACTGAAAAAGCCCATAAAATTGATTTTAAGTAAATATAAAATTAATTGGAAATATAGTAATAATTAAAAATAAATTAAAAAATCAATCAATCGTTTGATTTTAACAAAAAAGCGTTGTACATTTGCACCCGAAAATTACTAAAGATGATTTCAAAAGAAGAAAATATATTATTCGCTGCAGAGAAACTATTTGCTGAAAATGGTTTTCAGGGAACTTCTACTAGAGAGATTTCTAAAGCTGCCAATGTAAATATTTCAATGATTTCTTATTATTTCGGTTCTAAAGAAAAGCTTTATGAGAAATTGGTAGAATACAGAATGCAGGAAGGACAGTTTTTCTCGAAAGATATTTTAGAAAGAACAGATATCAACGAATGGGAAAAGATTCAAAAGATTGTCGATCAGTTTGCAGGAAGAGTAAGGCATCACAAATGTTTTTACAGAATTATGCAGAGAGAGCAGCTTCATACAGAAAATCCTCAGATTGTTGAGTTTTTAAAGGAAACTAAAATGAGCTTCATTTCCATGTATTCTAAAATTCTGGAAAGCGGAATTCAAAAAGGGATTTTTACTAAAAATCCACCGATCTATTTACTACATTCTACCGTAAGCGGAACGCTATTTTATGCGTCAAATGCCAAAGAAATGTATAAAGAATTTCTTAATAATACAGAAGACGAGGAAGCTTTTGAAGAAAAATATTATTCAGAACTCAATAAACATATAAAACATATTTTAAAAGACCTTTTAGGTTATGAAGAGAATAAATAACTCAGTTATTGTACTGTCCCTTTTCGCAGGAATAATGTACACCAATGCTCAGGAGAAAAAACAGCTCAGCCTCGACGAAGCCGTGCAGTTGGGAATCCAAAACAGTAAAAGTTTAAAAATAGATGCTGCCAAAATAGAAGAAGCAACTGCCGATCTTTTGGAAGCAAAAAACAGACAGCTCCCGGAATTGAAAGTTTCTGCCAGTTATTTGTATCTGCCTTTAAAGCCCAATGTTGATATCAGACTTCCGGGCGTTTCTGGAGCAGGTGGCCCTGAAGTTCATCAGGTTGCTTTCGGTTCTGCCAATTTGAGCGTTCCGATTTATAGCGGTGGAAGAATCAAATACGGAATTCAGTCTGCAAAATATTTGGTGGAAGCATCAAAATTGAGCACCGAAAACGATAAAGTTGCCATTGCCTACAACGTTGCACAGGCTTATAATAACTTATTTAAAGCCAACCAATCGATTAAAGTATTAGAAGAAAACCTTACCGCTTCTCAAAAAAGAGACGAAACTTTTCTTAAGCTTGAAAATAATGGAGTGATTGCAAGAAACGACCGTTTAAAGGCAAATCTTCAGACTTCAAATATTGAATTACAGTTATTAGAAGCCAAAAACAATTATAACATTGCCAATATTAATATGGATTTACTTCTAGGTCTTCCGGAAACGACAGAGATTGAGGTTGATCAAAACTATGTAGACGAATCTGATGATGTGAAGCCTGTTGATTTTTATCTGAATGAAGCGAGAGAAAACCGTAAAGATCTGCAAGCTTTAGACCAGCAAAGAAAAGCAGCAGAATTGGGAACAAAATCGGCAAAAGCAGAAAATCTTCCTTCTATTGCATTTACAGGAGGGTATGTAGCGGCAGATATTCCGAAATTCTTAACGATTTATAATGCTGTGAATGTTGGAGTGGGAGTTTCTTACAATTTATCAAATCTTTGGAAAGAAAATTCTGCTTTGAAGCAATCAAAAGCCAGAGAAATGCAGTTGTCTGCAACCAACGAACTATTGAATGACAACATTAAATTAGACGTCAACAGAGAATATCAGAACTCAGATTATTCTAAAAAAAGAATTACAGTTTTCGAAAAGGCAGCTGTACAAGCTAACGAAAACTACAGAATAACAAAAAATAAATATGATAACGGTCTTGCAACCATGACAGAATTATTGGATGCAGATGCCGCCCAAATTGCAGCAAACGTAGGCGTTATCAATGCAAAAGCAGATGCAGCATTGGCTTACAGAAAACTATTGCAGACTACAGGAACTTTAACAATCAAATAAAAACAGACAATATCCAAAATGGAAAATAACAATACTCAAGTAACTGAACCAAAAAAGAAAAAAAGTTTAGTTTTCCCGATCATTTTAGCGGTAGTGATTGTCGTAGGTGGGATTTACGGATATAGAACCTATTCTTACGGGCAATTTCACGAAGAAACGGATGATGCTCAAATTGCTTCTAACATGAACCCTGTAATTTCTAAAATCTCAGGATATGTAGCCGAAGTAAAAGTAAAAGACAACCAGTTTGTAAAAAAAGGTGATACACTGGTTATTTTAGATAACAAAGATCAGAAAATGGCGTTGGATCAGGCTCAGGCAGCTTTGTCAACAGCGAAAAGCAATATTTCATCTGCTCAGTCTTCTACAACTGCAACTTCAAAAAACATCAGTAGCTCACAAGCTGCTGTAGCAACAGCAAATGCACAGATTGAAGCGGCAAAAGTAAACGTTTGGAAAACTTCTCAGGATTTAAAAAGATATTCAATTCTTGTAAAAGACCATTCGATTACAGAACAGCAATACGAGCAGGCTTTAGCAGCAAAACAATCTGCAGATAAGCAACTACAGGTTTTAGTAGATACAAGAAACCAAATCGCACAACAAACAGGAATTGCATCTTCACAAACAGAAGCAAGTTCTCAACAGATTTCAGTTGCCGGCTCGGTAGCAAAACAGAGAGAAGTTGATGTAGAAAGCGCAAAATTAAATCTTTCTTACACAGTTATTGTAGCTCCGGAAGATGGTTTTGTAGGAAAAGTTCCTATTCAGGCAGGTCAGTTTTTACAGGCAGGTGCTCAGTTATTTAGCTTGGTTAAAAACGACCAAAAATGGGTAATTGCGAATTTTAAAGAAACTCAGGTTGCTAAAATGGTAGAAGGACAAAAAGTGAAAATAGAAATTGATGCTTTTCCTGATACGGAATTTGAAGGAGTAGTAAGCTCATTCTCTCCTGCAACAGGTTCTACATTCTCAATTTTGCCTCCGGATAATGCAAGTGGAAACTTTGTAAAAGTAGTACAGAGACTTCCTATAAAAATCGATTTTGTAAATCTTGATCCAAAAATTGCAAAAAGATTAAGAACAGGAATGAATGTGAAAGCAGAAGTTTCTTTAAAATAATATTGAAAAAGTTAGTTAAGTGAATTGTCAATTTTGCGGAAGCAAATCAATTGTGAATGGAAATGCAGCTGAAGATTGATAACAATGTTGATGGGGTATTGACAATTCATTTTTTATAAAAATATATAAGTGAATTGTCAGTTTTGCTGAGGCGAGTCAATTGGGAATGTTGAGGAATTAGATGCAGGATGGTTGATGAGGATTATGGCAATGATTGATGACAGATTGGAAATGAAGTAGTAAAATTGACAACGATGTTGATTGATTATTGACAATTCACTTTTTATAATTCTTAAAGATGAGGAACAATGATTTTAAGCTTTAGAAATACTTTATTCTTAGCCTAAATCTTTACCTCAACCTTCTTTAAAACACATTAAAAAATCAATGCAAGATTCATTAGTAGAATATGGAGCCCGAAGAGTAATCATTACGATTACAGCGATTCTTTGTGCTTTGCTTGAAATTGTGGATTCCACGATTGTAAATGTTGCCCTCAACGAAATGAAGGGTAATTTGGGATCTACACTTTCTGAAGTAGGTTGGGTAATTACAGCGTATGCCATTGGTAACGTAATCGTAGTTCCCATGACGAGCTGGCTTTCACAGCAGTTCGGTAGAAGAAATTATTTTGCAGCCTCTATTGTCATCTTTACCATATTCTCATTTCTCTGTGGGAATGCAGATAATATTTGGGAGCTGGTATTTTTCAGATTATGCCAAGGTATTGGTGGTGGTGCGTTGCTGGTAACTTCGCAAACCATTATTACAGAGTCATATCCTATCGAAAAGAGAAGTATGGCGCAGGCAATCTATGGTCTGGGAGTAATTATTGGTCCCACTTTAGGTCCGCCCTTAGGAGGATATATTGTTGATAATTACAGTTGGCCGTATATTTTTTATATTAATATTCCGATTGGTATTGCGGCAACTTTAATGACTTTACAGTTTATTAAAAGCCCCAAATTTGCCGAAAAACGTAAAGCTTCAGATGTCGATTGGCTAGGGATTGCTTTACTGGCACTTACTGTTGGCTCTTTACAGTTTATTTTGGAAAGAGGTCACGAAGAAGACTGGTTTGAAAGCGGAATGATTGTTACCTTCACGACGACAGCTGTTTTAGGATTTATCTTATTCCTCTGGCGAGAGCTCACCTGCAAATATCCGATTGTAGAATTGCGGGTTTTGAAAAATGGAAATCTGAGGATAGGAACGGCAATGTCATTTGTTTTAGGTTTCGGTTTGTATGGTTCTACTTTTATTGTTCCGCTCTACACCCAAAGTGTTTTGGGCTGGACGGCACTACAATCTGGAGCACTAATGATTCCGGCAGCTTTAACTACTGCTTTTATGATGCCGATAATAGGTAAATTATTAACGAAAGGGGTAAAACAACAGATTTTAGTTTCCCTGGGATTATTTATATTCTTCGTTTACAGTTTCTGGGGCTACAAAATTCTGACGCCAGATACAAGTAAAGAAGCCTTTTTCTGGATGTTGATTGTACGAGGAATGGGATTAGGGCTATTGTTTATCCCAATCACCTCATTATCATTAAGTACATTGAAAGGTCAGGAAATTGGTCAGGGAGCAGCTTTTACAGGAATGATGAGGCAGCTTGGTGGTTCTTTCGGGATTGCTGCCATTACAACATTTATCGCAAACGCCAGTCAGAAATACAGGGTGAATTTAATATCCCATCTCGACAGTGACAGCTTTGATGTACAGCAGCGACTCGCTGGTTTAAAAGCTAATTTCATCGCCAAAGGAATGACGCCCGATAACGCAATGAATGCCGCTTACAAGGTCTTAGATATGACGGTCACCAAACAGGCAACGGTGCTTTCTTATATGGATGTTTTCCTCTATTTAGGGATAGCTTTCTTAATTTGTATTCCGTTTATATTATTTATAAAAGAACGGAAGAGCAAAGAAAAAATAGATTTGAGTGAAGCAATGCACTAATCCACAAAAAGTCCCAACGGGACGGCTTACTAAAGGATAGGATGCAATCCTATTCGTACAGTAATGATTATATTAAAAGTTATAAACCTCTGAAATTTTCAGAGGTTTTTTTGTGGAATTCGTAAAAAAGAGAGCTTGTTAGGTGAGCGTTTTTGCTCAACCTATAAAAGATTGTCCTGCCAGAGGGACGTTTTAGACCCCAGAAATTTTGGGCAGACAAATATGCAGCCATATTTACTTCTCTTGAAATCAGTTTGCCTCGTCGGGCGGGCTTTTGGAGTAAACTAAAACAGGATGGGACAAATGTGTCTTTTTTTATATCAAAATCTATTACGAAGAGAATAATGTGCTTTAATCTTTTTCAAAAACTTTAAATTCAGTTCTGATTAAATCTAAAAGTTCTTTGAAAGAAAGCAGCTCATCTACGTTTGGATATTTTTCTAAATATGATTCAGGGTTATAGTAGTTAAATTGGTTTTCTGCTTTTCCACGTTTAATTTGTACGTAAAAAGATTGACCGTCAAGTACAGAAAGTCTTGAGGTTGAAGAATATATTTCACCATCCTCAATTTGATAGGTTTTATTTATTTTTTTTAATTTGTACTCAAAAGCTTCCCATTTTGGAAGATGAATAATATTAGTATCCAAAAACTGTAGCCATAACATCTCAAAATTTTTCAGAGAATTTAATTTTGATTTTCTTGTCCAAATTTTAACTTCATCTTTATTATTTGTTCTAGCAACTGTATTATAAACTTCGGCTTTCCAATTTTCCTTCTTATCCTCATAAAATCTGAAAAGCTCTAAACCTGTTGAGGTTCCGTATTTTTTATAAACGCGGATTTCCTTTTCATGAAATTTAAGGTTTTCGATTTTTAAAATTTTATCGTATTCAATATTTTGCTGTGCAGGCAAAAAATTAAAAGAAACAAATAAAATAAAGAGTAAATATTTCATAAAGACTATCAATTATTGAAGACTAAAGTAGGTTTTTTATTCCAAAATCATATTCTGTTGTACAGCGATGTGTACAAGCTCAGCAGAATTTTTAGCACCAAACTTTTGCAATAAATTTTTACGGTGGGTATCTACGGTTAAAGGACTTAAAAAAAGCTCGTCTGCAATTTCATTGCTTGTTTTTCCTTTTGCTAAAAACTGGAGAATCTGCTTTTCACGTTTTGTTAGACGTGGAGTAGTGGTCAATTCCTGTGGCGAAGGTTTACTGATGATATTTTTAGTTTCATTACAAAAAACAATATTTCCGGAAAGCGCGCCATGAAAACATTTCATCAATTCTTCCAAAGAAACATTTTTCAATAAATAACCGCTTGCTCCGTTCTGAATACACTGCATGATAATGCTTCTTTCAGAACGGTTACTAAACATAATGACGGATGTATTCGGAGAAATTTTCTTGATTTCTTCACATAGCTGAATTCCGCTGATGTCTGGCAGAGAAATATCGAGTAGAATAATATCTACTTCATTAGATTTAATAAATTGAATGACCTCACCACCATTGGTAAATGTTTTTGAAATGTGAAAAAAAGGTTTGTCAGATAACATGATTTTCAACCCTTCAATAACGATAGGATGGTCATCTACAATGACGATGTTGATTTTATGAGATTGCATGCGTGTTGAGTTCTATATTAATTGCCGTTCCTTCATGATCAGAATTGATTTCCATTTTGCCTTTTAAATAATCGACACGGGTTTTTAGATTATGAAGTCCCATACTTTTGGTTGGTGAAGAATCTTGTGAGAAACCTTTACCATCATCTTCAATTGTAATTAAAAACACGTCATTCGACTGAGAGCATTGAAGTAGGATATTTTCGGCTTCTGAATGTTTCACAGCATTAGCCAAAATTTCCTGTACAATCCTGAAAATATTAATCTGAACTGGCAAAGGAAGCCTTGAATTGATATCAATAGGCTGAAAGTCAATATGTAGACCTTTTCTGGTGTAAAATTCTGAAAGGTCTTTTAAAGCAGTTTCTAAACCAAATTTTAAAAGAGATTCCGGTATCAGATTTCTGGCAATATTTCTGAGCTCGGTTACCGAATGATCCAGCTGATTTAAAATTCCGTTGAAGTTTTGTTTGTTTTCTGGTTCTAAATTTTGTGAAGCCCACGCTGAAAAATTTATTTTTACTCCGGCAAGCATTCCTCCAAGTCCGTCGTGAAGGTCTTTTCCTACTCTTTCTCTTTCTTTTTCTTCACCTTCCAGAATGGCTTTTGTTATTTTCAATTCTTCCTGTTGAGCGATTTCTTTAAGCTTTTGAGAATGGTTGATTTCCTTTTCTTTGGCTAATTTTTTAGTGTAAAAATAAATCGAAATAATTAAAATAAGAAGGAATAATGATGCAAAAACCAATAACCATAAATATTGATTTTTCTTGTTGATCTCCAGTTCTTTTTGCGCTTTCTCAGTGTTGAGGTTGGCAATTTCTTTTTGCTTTTCTGCAGTTCTGAATTTAGTTTCCAGTGTATTGAGTTCCAGCTTTACATTTTCAGAATTTAAGCTGTCATTTAATTTTGAATATTTCTTTTCCCAGACCAAAGCCTCTTTAAGATTTCCCATTTGCTCATTAAGGCTCGAAAGCTGGTTGTAGAAAGTTTTTCTGTTGTTTGCATCAATGATAAGCGTCTTTTCGGATAAGATATTTTCCAGAACATTTTTCGCTTCATTCAGTTTATTCTGTTTCCTTAAAATATCATATTTATTCATGTAAAACATCTGAGTTAACAGATTTTGGTGGGATCTTTTAGCATAAACCAAACCTTTTTCAATCATTGGAAGTGCTTCTTCATTTTTCTGTTTAGTTATAAAGTAAAGGGTTTTTCCATAATAGAAAGAAGCATTTGCAGAAGACTCCGGATAAGGCTGAATGAGTTTTTCGGCTTTGTCCAAATATTTTTTTGCCTCGTCACCTTTTGCCTGATAACAAAAATTACTTGCAGTGTTTAGGTAAGCAAAAAACAATTCCGGAGAGTGAGGTGCATTTTTTTCTAATATTTTGATGGCTTTTGTGTTGTATTCAAAAGCTTTTGCAAACTCGGCGTTATACGTAAGAATGATGGCTAGCTGAGAATAGAATTGTCCTAAAGTTTTATGATGCTTATATTTTTCAATCTGCGGAATGCTTTTTTCAACTAGAATTTTCACCAAAAAAGGATAGCCTTCTTTGTTTTTCTGGGTTACACCGTAACTGTACCATGATGAAGCAATAAAAAAATCAGATTCTTCAATTTTAATTTTAGAAAATTCTTGTATGGCTTTTTGAAATGAGACTGCTGCTTTTTCTTTGTTGCTTTCTAAAAAATGCCAACCTTCATAATAATGATATTTCGCTGTATTTAAAGGTGTTTTCGCACTTAAAGCTTTCCCTTTTTCTAAATAACTTTTACTTAAAAGTGAGTCTGTATTTTTATAAAAGTTTGATAATAAGAAATATGAATTCGCTTTGGCATTGTTGTCAACCTTGCTGTTTACAACCGTTTTCAGACTGTCTGAATAGGCTTTCTCATTAAGCGGAATGAGTTGCTGCGAGTGTATATAAGTAGATAAAAAAACACAGATGGTGATAAGGTGGTTCTTCATTGTCTCAATTTCATTATTTAAAATAAAACTCCACAATTTAGTGAAAAATTCAGAATTGAAAAATACCTAAAATTAGGTAGAATATTTTCCTTAATTCTAAGGATTGCTTGCCTTTTCAGACAGTCATAGTTTTGCAGGTACTAAATCAGAAAGATTACAAATTAAAATTAACAGTAATATTTAACAAGAGAAATTATGAAAAAAATGAAATTGAAAAACGTATTGAAAGGCTCATTTGTAATGGTGATGGCGGCGTTGGTTTTTGGCTTTGTAACATCTTGCAGCAATAATGATGACGATGACAATATTCCTGGAACCAACAAAACACATAAAGTAGTTTTCAAAGCAGAAGCATCTGCAGGAAGTAATATTGAGATCGCTGTTTACGGAATTGATGGAAACCCTACCACTGCAACCAGCTTAAGCGGAACAACATGGTCGAGCCCGGAAATTACTACTGAAGCGGGAGCAATGAGCGCAAATGTTGCAATAAATGCAGTAGGAGCGAGTACTTCATCTACTTTGAAGGTTCAAATTTGGGTAGATGGTGAGCTTAAGAAAGAAGGAACTTCAAGCGGACAGTATTTATCTGCTTCAGCAAGTCATACATTCTAATATAACCCTATGATGAAAAAAAGTCCGGCTCAATTTTGAGTCGGACTTTTTTTTGGTGGGACAAATCATATTCTTTCATAGCCATTAACGAAAATAGTTCTATAAAACACAGAACTGAAAAATATCTAAAATAGGGTAGAATATTTTTTTTAAATTTGAGGATTGACAGTATTTTTAGTCTATAATATCTTTGCGGATTCTAAATCAAGGAGATTCCGAAAAATATTAACAAAATAAATTTATGAAAAAAATAAAATTGAATCAGGTATTTAAAGGAGTATTTGTTGCTTTAATAACAGTAATGGTTTTGAGTCTTGTTGAATCTTGTCGCAAAGATAATGATGATACTTCTGAAGATATTAAGACACAAAAAGTAGTCTTCAAGGCAGAGGGGTCATCCGGAGTTAATATCAGTAAAGCCGTTTACGGAATCGACGGAAATCCTATTACCGTAACTGGCTTGAGCGGAACAACATGGACGAGCCCGGAACTCACTGCAGAAGGCGTAGTTTATAATTCTAATGTTGTGGTAAATGCAACAGGAGTTGATGCGGCATCTACTTTGAAAGTTCAGATTTGGGTAGATGGCCAGCTTAAAAAAGAAAGTGTCTCAAGCGGGCTGACTTTATCGGCTTCAACAAGTTATACATTTTAAAAACCATCCACTTTGATAAAAAAATAATCCGACTCAAAAACTGAGTCGGATTATTTTTTATGTTTTTAAGATTAAATCACTTTTACAATAAAGTAACTTTTCTTTCCTTTTTGTAGTAATAAGAATTTACCGTCAATCAAATCGGTTTCATTTGCGGTGTAAACTTCATTGATTTTTTCTTTGTTTACAGAGATTGCATTTCCTTTCAATTCTCTTGTCGCTTCACTTTTAGATTTTAGGAAACCAGATTTTTCAGAAAGCAAATCAACGATATTAATTCCTAAAACATCAGCTTTAGCTACTTCTTTCTGAGGAACTCCATCAAAGATTTCCAGGAAAATTTCCTCATCAAGACTTACCAGATCTTCAGCTGTAGATTTACCAAACAGAATTTCTGAAGCCTTTAAAGCTCTTTCATATTCTTCTCTTCCGTGAACCCAAACCGTAACTTCTTCAGCCAATCTCTTCTGAAGTTTTCTTTCGTGTGGTGCTGTTTTATGGTCTTCAATTAAAGCATCAATTTCTTCTTTTCCTAAGAAAGTGTAGAATTTAATAAATCTTTCAGCATCTGTATCGGTTGCATTCAACCAAAATTGATAGAATTTGTAAGGCGAAGTTTTCTTTTTATCTAACCAATAATTTTCTCCGCTTTCAGACTTTCCGAATTTCGAACCGTCAGCTTTTGTAATTAAAGGAACTGTTAAAGCAAACGCTTCTCCCTGCGCTTTTCTACGGATCAATTCTGTACCTGTGGTGATATTTCCCCATTGGTCAGAACCACCCATCTGAAGTTTTACATTGTTATTCTGATATAAATACAGGAAATCATATCCCTGAATCAATTGATAAGTAAACTCGGTAAAACTCATTCCGTCAACACCTGCTTCCCCCGAAAGTCTTTTCTTTACAGAATCTTTCGCCATCATGTAGTTTACGGTGATGTTTTTCCCTACATTTTTAGCAAAATCAAGGAAAGAAATTTTCTTCATCCAGTCGTAATTGTTGACCAATTCAGCTTTGTTGGTTTCATTTCCATCAAAATTTAAAAATCTTGAAAGTTGGTTTTGTAAACAGTCCACATAGTGTAAAAGGGTTGCTTCATCCAAAAGATTTCTCTCTGCAGATTTTCCTGAAGGGTCACCAATCATTCCTGTTGCACCACCTACCAAAGCGATTGGTTTATGGCCATGTTGCTGAAAATGAGCCAAAATTTTGATCTGAATAAGACTTCCGATATGTAAAGAATCTGCGGTAGGATCAAAACCGATATAGGCAGTTGTCATTTCCTTATTCAGTTGTTCATCTGTTCCGGGCATCATATCGGCAAAAAGCCCACGCCATTTCAGTTCTTCAATAAAAGAGTTCATTATTTTTTTCAGTTTAAAATTTAATACGCAAAGATAAGAAAATCACTTGAGTTTCGGGTTTCGAGTTTCGTGTTACTAATGTGGAAATATCATATTTGTAATTTTAAACTCGGAACTCTTAATACGTATCTCTTTTGTTTTTTACTTAAATTCAATTATATTTGTTAGTAATGAAAGACGAGCAATTATTTCCTCTCATCCAAAAAGCAAAGGAAAAAGACCAGAAAGCACAAACTAAACTGATCAATGTTTTTTGGTTGGATGTTTTCTCTTTTGTGATGAAGAAAGTACATGACGAAAATGATGCAGATGAAATTACCGTAAATGTTTTTTCAAAAGTTTTATCGAAACTCGATCTATACGATCCTCATTTTCAGTTTAAAACCTGGATTCTAACGATTGCTCAAAACACAATTATCGATTTCTGGCGCAGGAAAAGCCGTGAAAATCAAGATCCTACCGAAAATCTGGATGAAGTAAAAAATCATTATGCAAAATCTCCGGAAGAACTGATGATTTCTGATGAAGAGCAGCAAAAGATAATTAAAACGATTGAGTCTTTAGATGTTAACTACCAAGACATTATAAAATTAAGATTCTTTGAAGAAAAAAGCATCAAAGAAATTGCCGAGGAGCTTGGGATTTCTGTTGCCAACACGAAAGTTCGTGTAATGAGAGCGAAAAAAGTTTTAGCAGAATTGCTGAAAAATAATGAGTTTGAAGATAATTAATGAGCCTTGTCAATGTTCAAAACCTTGACAAGGCTTTTCCGAAAAATGCTTACAAATAAACATCCTCCTTCGTTTTAGGAAGAATAATTTTTCTTTGCTTCTCCTGATTTCTGTTTTGAAGATTAATTTTCATTCCTTTTTTAATGAAAATTTCATTTTTAGATTTTCCGTATTCTTTAGTATTTACAACTTCTTTATTAAAAATTAGTTTTCCGGTTGAAAGATTAAAATCTACGGTAGTCCAATATTCTTCAGGTTTTCCGCCTTCTGAAGAAAATCCTATTAATTCGAAATGTCCGTTTTGAAATCTGTATTTATCTGTGCCTCCCCATTTCCAGCTGCTTCCTCCATAATGAGTGATGTTTAAAATACCATTTTCAATGGTTGTGCTCATATAAGGATCACCCATCATTCCACCATCTTTACTTCTTAAAATTGCCTTTCTGGATTTTTCTAAAACTGTCCATTTATTATTAATTTTCTTCAAAATCTGGATCTCTCGAATGTCTCCATAATCATTGTTAGATGCAATATCATAAACAATTACTTTCTCCGGAATTTTATCACCATCCAAATCTCCGTCAACAGTTTCATTAACTGTAGAACCTTTTGGTTGGAATTCTTTTTGAGCAAAGCAAAATGTACTGAAAATAATGGATAGAAAGCAAACTGTAGTCTTCATAACAAATATTGAATCTTAAAATTACAAAATTATCTGTTTCATCAATGTCTGTCTTTGATTGTTTCGATAAAAAAATCACTAACTTTGAACCTCAATTTGAGAGATAAATGGAGAATTTAGTTCAAGATACTACCGTTCAAAAACCAAAATGGATTCGTGTAAAACTTCCTACCGGAAAGAATTACAGAGAATTAAGAACTTTGGTTGATAAATATAAATTAAATACAATTTGCCAAAGCGGAAGCTGCCCAAATATGGGTGAATGCTGGGGAGAAGGAACGGCAACTTTCATGATCTTAGGGAATATCTGCACCAGAAGTTGTGGATTTTGCGGCGTAAAAACCGGAAAACCAATGGATGTAAACTGGGATGAACCTGAAAAAGTAGCCCGTTCAATTAAATTAATGAAGATCAAACACGCTGTTTTAACTTCTGTTGACCGTGACGATTTGAAAGATATGGGTTCTATTCTTTGGGGTGAAACCGTAAATGCAGTAAGAAGAATTTCTCCGGGAACAACGATGGAAACTTTGATCCCAGACTTTCAAGGTTTGACAAAACATCTTGACAGAATGATCGATGTTGCTCCTGAAGTAATTTCTCACAACATGGAAACGGTAAAACGTTTGACAAGAGAAGTGAGAATTCAGGCTAAATATGAAAGAAGTCTTGAAGTTTTAAGATATTTAAAAGAAGCCGGACAAAACAGAACAAAAACCGGATTAATGCTTGGTTTAGGTGAAAATAGGGATGAGGTTTTCCAGACTATTGAAGACATCAGAAACGCCAATGTTGACGTTATTACAATGGGACAATATTTGCAGCCAACAAAGAAACATCTTCCTGTGAAAAAATTCATTACGCCTGAAGAGTTCGATGAATTTGGAGATTTTGCTAGAAGTTTAGGTTTCAGACATGTTGAAAGTTCGCCTCTTGTAAGAAGTTCTTACCACGCAGAAAAACATATTCATTAAAAACATATAAAATCCGTCTCACAAGTAAAATGTGAGACGGATTTTTTTTGAATTAATTTATAACCATAAAAAAACCGCTCATTACTGAACGGTTTTTGAATATTTTAAATACTGATTACCAGATTTTAATTCTGTCTTCCGGTTTTTTGTATAATTTGTCACCAGGTTTCACATCGAATGCTTTATAGAATGCATCAACATTCATTAAAGGCGCGAAACTTCTGAAATATCCAGGAGAATGCGGATCTGTTTTCACTTGGTTTACCATATACTTTTCACTAGATAAAGTTCTCCAAACGGTTGCCCAACTTAAGAAGAATCTCTGATCTTGTGTGTAACCACTGATTGTTCCAGGGTTTCCTTTATCTTTTAAATACATTTGCAGTGCATCATAAGCAATGTTTACACCACCTAGATCTGCGATGTTTTCACCGTTTGTGAAAGTTCCGTTTACGAAAGTTCCTTTTACTGGCTCATATTTATCGTATTGAGCAGCCAAAGCTTTTGTTGCTTTTTCGAAGTTGGCTTTGTCTTCCGGAGTCCACCAGTCTACTAAATTACCGTCTGCATCAAACTGTGCCCCTGAATCATCAAATCCGTGAGAAATTTCGTGACCGATAACGGCACCAATTCCACCAAAATTAACAGCAGCATCCGCTTTAGGATTAAAGAATGGCGGTTGAAGAATTGCAGCAGGGAAAACGATTTCGTTATATACCGGGTTGTAATAAGCATTTACAGTTTGTGGCGTCATTCCCCATTCTGTTTTATCTACTGGTTTTCCAATCTTTGCTAAATCTTTATTGTATTGCCACTCAGAAACATTCTGAAGGTTTGCATATAGATTTCCACCTTTAGATTCAGGAATGATATTTAATTTAGAATAATCTTTCCATGTATCAGGATAAGCAACTTTTACAGTAAATTTATTCAATTTAGTCATTGCTTTTTCCTTAGTTGTAGCAGACATCCACGTTAAACCATTGATGTGAACTGCAAAACTTTTCTTTAAGTAATCGATCAACTCAACCATCTGAGCTTTTGCTTCAGCCGGGAAGTATTTTTCAACATATAATTTACCGAAAGCCTCACCCAAAGAACCGTTGATCAACTCAAAACCTCTTTTGTTTAAAGCTCTCTGCTCTTGCTGACCTCTTAAATATTTACCATAAAAAGCAAATTTAGCATCTCCTAATTTTTCACTTAAATAAGAAGCGCTTCCGCTGATCATGTGGAATTTTAAATAATCTTTGATCACAGGAAGTGTTTTCGCATTCACCAACTGATCAAAGTTTTTATAATATCCTAATTCACCGATGATCACTTTATCGGTATCTACCCCAACTTTTTTAAGGTAAGCCGGAAGATCTACATTTTTAACCAAAGCTTTAAGCTCTGCCATTGTTTTAGGATTATACTGAAGTGTATTATCACGGCTTTGCTCATTCGTTAGTAAATGTTTCGCAATGCTTTTTTCATAATCTACAATACCTTTTGCAGCTGCATCAGCGTTTTTGTAACCTAATTCTTTCAACATAGAAGCTACATACTTCTGATATTCTGCAAGAGCTTCAGTATTTTTAGCATCTACTTTTTGATAGTAATCTCTACCCATTCCTAATGAAGCATCACCAAGGTAAACTGCATTCATATTAGAATCTTTAAGATCAGCATAAACACCCCATCCGTAGAAATTATTTTCTCCGTCTTTGGTAACTGAAGTCAAATAATTCTGAAGATCATTAAGATTTTTGATTGCATCAATTTTGTTGATGTTTTCTTGAATAGGCTTGATTCCGTCTGTATTTCTCTTCTCCATATTCATGTACGTTGCGTACAGATCCTGGATTTTTTTACCTTCACTTCCTTCTGCGAATTTATCTTTCAGAAGAGAGTTTAAAATCGTCATTGAATTGTTATCGGTATCATCTGCCAATTTGTTGAAACTTCCCCAAGTTGGTTTGTCAGAAGGGATTTTTGCAGTTTTCATCCAGGTTCCACTCACATAATTGTAAAAATCATCTTGTGGACGAACAGATTTATCCATCAAACTGATGTCTAAACCATTATCTGCTGTAGTTGCTGTTTTGGTTGATTTAGTCTGAGCGTTCAACGTATTTTGTGAACAAACCCCTGCTAATAAAAACAAAGAAAGTGTTAATTTTTTCATTGTAATAATAATTTACACAATATGTATATTAAATTTAAATTTTGTTACGGTAAAGTTAATTTATTTTGTGAATTGAATTTTTATTGATTAATTAAAATCCCTACCAAATCCTGAATGATTTTCTGAGAGACAAAATAAATAAAATCCTGCCTGTCTAAATGCGGCATATACAATTTAAAAGTTTGAGATTCGTTTTTCACTTTTATCGTGTAATAAACCAATCCTACCTCTTTTCCATCTTCGCCTTTTCCAGGTCCTGCAACTCCAGTTGTAGAAAGAGAAATATCTGTTTTAAATAAATTTTGGCAACCGTCTGCCATTTCGCGTGCAACTTCTTCGCTTACCACCGTAAAACGTTCAATAATCCCTTCTGAAACATGTAGAATATCTATCTTTTTCTGCGTTGCGTAAGGTACTATACCACCGATAAAATATTTAGAACTTCCAGGATTTGATGTAATCAAAAGAGATAATTCTCCGCCGGTACAACTTTCAGCCGTTGAAATAGTTAATTTTTTTTCGCTTAAAATTTCACCTAAAATTTTCTCTATTTTATCTTCGGAAGTTGCAATAATGTTTTTTCCAATAATCGGAAATAATTTTTGAATTTCATTTTCCAGCTGAATTTGCAACACATTTTCATCAGGTCCTGTAGCAGTTAATCTCAATTTCACTCTCGTTCCGACAGGAAGATAAGATAAAGCAAGATTTTCAGGTAAAGCAAGTTCCCATTCTTCAATCTCGTCGGCTAAAATACTTTCAGGAATTCCAACTACAGAAACGATTCTTGTAGAAATATAATTAAGATTAAATTTTTCTTTTAAATAAGGAATAATCTGATCTTTTATCAAAGGTTTTACTTCGTACGGAACGCCAGGTAAACTGAAAGAAAGTTTTCCGTTTTGTTGCATCATCATGCACGGTGCCGTTCCATAATGATTTTGAAAAACCGTAGACTTTGTAGGTACAAAAGCCTGTTCACGGTTTCTTTCTAAAATTTCTATGCGACCACGTCTTTCCATATATGCTTTAAGATGTTCGAAAGTAGCTTCATCCAAAGCAATTTCATCATCGAAAAATTCAGCTAGAGCTTTTTTGGTTTTATCATCTCTTGTTGGTCCCAAACCTCCTGTCGTGATGACTAAATCTCCCGTTTCAAAAGCTAACTTTAATGTCTCTTTTATTGTTTCTATTTCGTCTGAAATGGTAATGATCTGAGAAACTTTTATGCCTATATTTTTTAGTTCGGTAGCAATAAAATTTGAATTGGTATCTACAGTATTTCCTGAAAGAATTTCGTCACCAATGGTGATAAGAACTGCGTTTTGCATGCGTTTAATTTTGAATAAATTCCATACAAATGACGTGAAAATCTCTGTAGTGAACAAAAGAAAATGATTTTTTATATCTTTGATTTAAACTGTCTGAAACTATAATAAAGATTATGACTAAATATGATGATGCTTCGTGGCATTATGGTGGAGATTTTCCGGAAGGAATTCCCGAAAAAAACAGCGCTACACACACTGGAATGTTTCTTAACTGGTGTATCAACAACAATTTGCATTCTGATGAATTGAAAGAAGATTGCGAAATCGAAATCGAAAGTCTAAAAAAACGCGAAATAACCGGGGCAGAATTTATTATCGAATCTCTGGACGGAAAGTTTTCTGAATATGATTTGAATGACCTAGGAAACAGTTTTGCCAAAGATTATTATGCTGACGAAACCGATTTTGCTGATAAATTCAGTTCATTTGCTACCGATTACATCAATATTTTTGATACTGTAGCCGAAGAAAAAGATTTTGAATATGAAACTTTTTATCACATTGAAGATACGTACGAAAATTATGATGTGATGAAGCAGATTATCGATTACCGTTTTCAGGAATGGAAGGAGTATAAAAGCTTAAACTAAATAATTCAGTTTGTCATTCTGAACGCAATGAAATGGAGTGAAGAATCTTTTTTTTATTGTAGAGATTCTTCCTTCGTCAGAATGACAAACTGAAGACTAAATTATTTCGAGATTGCTTTCTTGTCTAACTTCTCGCAATGATTAATTATGTTTTACCCAAATTAAATCATCGGTATTATAGCCTAATTTCTGCGCTTTTGCTAAGAATCTTTCTTTAATACTGTTTGGGATTTCTTTGTTTCGTGACAGAATCCAGATATATTTTGAGCTGTTTCCTACGACCAAAGCATTTTGATAATCATCATCAATGTCAATCACATTATAGCCTGCCCAAATAGGTTTAAAAAAGGAAACCTTCAGTCTCGCTTCAGATTGATCATTAACGAATCTCGCTTCTCCAATTGACTCTTTCCATTCTTTTTTTACGTAATCATAACCTCTGTTTTGTACTTTAATTGTTCCGTCAGGATTGAGTGAATAATTGGCGGTCACATTATCCATATTTTTCTCAAATTTATAGTCGAAACGGGCAATTTCGTACCATCTACCAAGATATTTTTCTGAATTAAAATTTTTGACTGCCGTTGCGCCTTTTGGAATTCCAACCGAGCAGGAATTGAACATTAAAAGTCCGATAATACCTAATGAAACAGGAATGGCTATTTTGTGTAAGTTTTTCATAATATTGTAATTGTGTATGATGAAAATTCAAAAATGATGCCTTTCAATGTAATTGCAGCATCGAATTGCAGCAGCCCGACTTGAACGGAGCTCTTTTTGTGAAACAAAAAAGCGGGAGTGGAAGGCGGAAAAGCTGCCATAAAAATCAAGAAAAAACTTTCAGAAACTGTTCTTTAAAACTTCCTGAAACTTCAATTTCGGAGTTATCAGACAAAGTTGCCGTTCCACTTTTATGATACGATTTTACAAAATGGGTATTGATAATGTGTGATCGGTGAACTCTAACGAAAGGATTTTCAAGCAAGTCATCAAAATGCTTTAAAAACCTGCAAACCATCTTCTTTGAACCGTCTGTAAGATAAACCTGCGTAAAATTTCCATCAGCCTGAAGTCTTACAATGTCCTCCGTTTTTACGACGTCAAAACCTTGTAATGTCGGGAGAATCAACTGTTGTTTTTCGGGTTTTAATTTTAAATTTTCGAGGAGGATTTTGTTTCGGTTTAACTCGTCTTTCTTTTCAATACTTTCTGCCACTTTATTCACTGCTAAAATCAATTCCTGAATATCGATGGGTTTTAAAATATAATAACTCGCAGATTTGTTTAAAGCCTGCAAAGAATATTGCGAAAATGCCGTGATAAAAATAGTTTCGTACGAGAACTCTTTCGTTGCTTCCAACACATCAAAAGCATTTCCGAAAGGCATTTCTACATCCAAAAAAACCAGTTGCGGCTGCATCTCTGCGATCAGAGGAACAGCATCTTTTATATTTTCAGCTTCTCCCAGAATCTCGATTTGCGGACAGTATTTTGTGAGATAATTCCTCAGAACTTCTCTTGCAATTTTTTCGTCGTCTACGATTACTGATTTTATTTTCATCTTATTAGGTTTTAGGTTGCAGATTGTAGGAAGCAGGATTTATTTGTAAACAGATTTATTAAATTTCAAGGTTTTATTCGAAATTTTTGAAGTTTTATCTTCGGTACATTCTCCACTGACCTCTTTACTTATTATATGATTACTTTCAGTTTTAATTTTAAGATTGTTAAAACCATTCGTTTTCACTTGATCAACAATAATGACCGAATTATCTTTGTCAAATTCTCCTGAACAATTCATATCCCATTCGCCGCTGTATGTTTTCAAATTATAACCATCAAGAACTTTTTGCAAAGTTTTGCCTTCGGGATAATACAATGAAATATCGGAAGAAGAGTATGGATTGGGTCTGCTGCTGCCGTGATAATTGGCAGTAATTCCAAAAGCCCGAATGTTGGAATTTAGCTTATAAAGTCCTGTATCTATTGTAAAACTATCCAACATGATAGCATCAGATCCGAACTCTGTATCATCAATATATTTGCTATTGATTTTTCCCTGAACATCGGTAATTAGTATCGTATTTTTTACAGAAAATCCATCAGCTTCAAGTTTCCCCAACAAAACAGGCACTACAATAATATAAGAATCTTGAATGTTGGGCATTTTCTTTTCAGTGTAGAGTTCATTGTGAACCTCAGAAGAATTAAGTTGTAATTGTTTCAAAACAACTCCATATCTCGCATCAGCGTATTGCTGAGCCGACAAAGAAAACGTGATCAATAGCAATAAAAATGCTGCTGTTTTTTTATATAATTCCATCATTTTTTTCTATTAAATTATCATTGAAACCTCAACAAAAACTCCGTTTTCAGAATCTTTTACCGTACAGATAATATTTTTCTTGTACAAATCATTCAGCAGTCTGATTCTTTCCAGAGTATTTTTCATTCCGCGTCCTTCACGTGTTTTTTGGTGTTCTGTTTTTTGCTTTTTGCTTTCTTCTATTCCTATCCCGTTATCTTTAATGGTAATTTTCAGCAAGCCGTTGTTTTTTGTGAATTCTAAACTTAAAAATCCCTTATCTGTTCTGTATCTTAAGCCGTGCCAAACTGCATTTTCCAAAAATGGCTGTATCAACATTCCCGGAACTTTTAGATTTTGAGTATTTAAACTTTCATCCACTTCAATTTCGTAGTCAAATTTATCGGCAAAACGTGTTTTTTCTAAAGCTAAATAATTCTGAAGCAAATCTAATTCCTGCTGAAACGGTATAAAATCTTCACTGGAATTTTCCATGACGCCACGCATTAATTTTGAAAATTTGGTTAAATATTGATTGGCTTCCAGTTCATTATTGGTTGCAATAAAATGATTGACAGAATTTAAACTGTTAAAAATAAAGTGCGGATTCATCTCACGACGAAGCGATTGCAACGCAATTTTTTTGTTTTTAATCTGAACTTTTTTCAGAGTTCTGAAGATGAAAATTATTAAACCCGTCAGTAAAACCAACACTCCAATTAAACTGTAATTGAAAATGTTTTTCTTGCGAATTAGCTCATCTTTCAATTTCTTTTCTTGCAGAAGTTGAGAAATTTTCTGTTCGGTATCTTCAAGGATTTTATTATCAACTAAACTTCTGTCTTTGGAGACCAAATCAGGTAATTTTCCAAGAAAATCGCGATATAATTTCACAGAAGCATCTGTATTTTCTGAAATATTATAAAGACTGTCAAGTTTTTTTACACTTTTCTGCGCTTCAAGAGTATGACCTTTCTGTAAGGCAATGTCATAAGCATTTTTCAACAAAACAATCGCTTCTTTCGGATCATTTTTTTTGATGTAAATTTCTGCCAGTTCCTGAATCTGCTCTACTTTTTTCTGAGAATTTTCCTTAACAAAATTTTCTTTTAAAACAGATTTTTTGGCTTCTATTGCTTTGTCAAAATCTTTATTGTCGACATAAAAATTGGTTAATTTCTGATTGATTGCCAAAGCCTGTTGCGGCGCCTGTTCTTTTGAAATCTGATACGCTGTATTGAGGTTTTCTTCGGCTTTCGGAATATTTTTATTTTCAATATTTACATCTGCCATTTGACTGTAGCTTGCGGCAAGATCTTGTTTATTGTTTTCCTTTTCGCTAATCTGAATATTACTCAGAATAGCATCCGCTTTATTTTCTGGCGCCGGAGAAGAAAGTCTTGACGCGTCATTAGCATTTAAACTTCTTTTTGATTTAGAATATCCAATTTTTGAAGCTTTTTGGTAGTTGCTTTGCGCAGATTTCAGCTTATTTTGATTTTCCTGAGACTGCGCCAGTTTTCGGATTACTTTTTCGAGATTTTGCTTGTCATTAAGCTTTTCGTAGATATTTTTAGATTTTATAAAATACTCTTCACTTTTAGAAAAATTTCTATCATTAAAAAATGTTTCGCCGATATTGTAATAAGATTCGGCTTCTGCAGATTCGTTTTTTGTTTCGACTGCTTTTTTCAGTTTTGACGTTTCTGCTACAACTTCCTGCGTCTCCTTACTTTGCGAATAAAGATTATTCACAGAAATCATAAAAACCAACACAAAAAACCGAACTAAATTCATAAAACAAAGATATACATATATATAGTTTACCCAAAAACTATTCACCAAGTGAAAAGCAACGTTGACCAAGTTGACTTCAAACAGCTTTTAAAAGACGATTAAGTTTGTGATATAATTTAAACTTAATTCTCATGAAAAATTTATCCTATTTAGTTCATTTCGCACTGGTATTTTCAAGTTGCCAGATTTTTTCTCAGACCAAATTAATATCCTACAAAAGCCACAGCGGAGATATGAAATATTTTGAAAAAAGTATTGTGGAAGACCGTTTTAATACAAATTATTCTAATCTTGGAATGAAACCGGAAAGATATGTAACCAACTCAAAATTGGATAGTGTGATTATTATTGATGATAAAAAAAGCGTCATTGTTACTTCTAGCTACTGTAAAATAAGAGGAAACGCAAATCCTGAAAAGTGGAAACCGGGAAGAGATACTGTTTACAATCATCCCGTTTTTTCCCAGGAAAATATAGAAGCTGTAAAAAAAGAATTAAAAAGAGATTACAATTTTCAAAATGATTTAGACAGTACCGTTTTTCTGAAATATGACAAGAAAACGAAAGAATATAAGCCGATTACCTCTAAGAAAGTAATAAAAACGGCTGAAGTAAAAAGTTTTAAATCAAAAGAAGAAATCATGTATTTGCTTGTTTTAAGTATTGCTGTGTTTGCGTCTGTTTTTATTTATAGAAAAAATCGTTAACAGCATTTTTGTGAAATTTAAATCAATGCTTTTTAGACAGGTTACTGTTTTTTGCGGTGTTTTTTTTCTGCAATTCATTCTATTTTTTCCGTTGAGTTTTTTAAACGATTTCCAGTTAAAAATTACGGATTTTATTTTTGGAGATTTTACTGGTTTTATATTAGAATTTTTATTCAATAACAAGAATAGCAGAATAGATTACAGTTCAGATAGTTATTCGATGTTGGTTTTAATCATCATTTTACTTCTTACATCGACAATTTTTAGTTTCCTTATCAAGAAAAAATGGATGGAAATATTTTTATCAATAACAGGATATGTTTGTGTAATTTATATTTCTGTTATTCTGATAAAATATGGTATTGATAAAATTTTTAAAGCTCAATTTCCCGAACCTGAACCGAATATTCTGTTTACAAGATTCGGTAATTTAGACAAAGATATTTTATTCTGGAGTACGATTGGAACGTCTAAAATTTATAATATCATCATGGGTTCAATTGAATTTTTTTCAGGAGTTTTGTTGTTATTCAAACGCACTCGGTTTTTAGGATTATTATTGGCAATTATTAGCTTCGCTCAGATATTAATCATCAATATTAGTTTTGATATTTCTGTAAAATTATTTTCACTGATTTTACTTTTAATGAGCCTATTTTTGGTCAGAAAAAACGGATGGGAACTTATTCTTAAATTGATTAGTCTACCAAAAAAAACTTTTTTTGACCAAACTTTATTTCTTCCTTATAAAACCTTTTTTAAGATTCTTATTTTAGGAACTGTATTTATAAAAATCGGAATACCATATTTCAATAATAATTTTGATGCAGAAAATAAAGATAGTTCATTCAATTTAAGGGGAGCTTATCAAGTAACTTCTTCCGAAAGTCCTTATCAATATTTATTCTTTCATAAAGACCAATACCTGATTTTTATGGAAAAATCTTCAGAAAAGATGACTTCTTTTCATTATGATATTTCTTTTAATCATCAAATGATTCTTGAAGATAATCAACATCATATTTCCAGACATTTATTCGTGGAAAATAATAAAGACAGTACAATTATTTTTTCTTTTAATAATCAAGTGATTCATGCTAAAGCTATTAATGATAAAGGAATGAATGCATTGCAGGACAAATTTCACATCTTGGTTGATTAACAGGTAATCCTATCAAATATTTTCACCAAGTGAAAAGCTCGGTTCACCAAGTTTCCAAAATTTCAGTTTCAAATCGTGGTAATTTTACTTTAGAAATTTAAAATAAACAATATGAAATTTAAACACCTTTTATTAGTAGGAATCTTTGCAGCAGGAAGTTTGATGAATGCGCAGGAAGTAAAGAAAAATGCAATTGAAGTAACAGGAGTTGCCGAAATGGAAGTAGAACCGGATGAAATCATCTTTAGTATCGGTATAAAAGCCGACAACAAAAATCAATTGGCAGACAGCGAAAAACTTTTATTTGAAACACTGAAAAACAACGGTGTAAAAAATGAAGACATTAAATTTAAATCGATGTACCAGAATTTATATTCGAAAACAACGAAGTTTACCAAGAGTTTTCAGTTTAAAGTTAATGCGAAAACCAATGTGAGTAAGCTTTTTGAAGACCTTAATCAGAAATGGGTAAGCAATCTGAACATTGCAGAAATCAAAAACACAAAAATTGCAGATTTCAGAAAAACGGTTAAAATTAATGCCTTAAAAGCTGCGAAAGAGAAAGCAGATTATCTTTTGGGAAGCATCAATAAAAAGGCCGGAGATGCGATTGAGATTACAGAAATTGAAGATTACATGAGCGATTCTATTCTTCCCGTTGCTTACAGAAGCAAAATGGCGAATGTACAGTTGGAAGCAGCCGACCAAAGTATGGATTATTCGTTCGACAACATCGAAAATATCAAGCTGAAATACAGCATCAAAACAAAATACGAAATTCTTTAGTTTTTTAAGAGGCAGTCAGAAATGGCTGTCTTTTTTTCGCTTAAAAACTTCCACCAAGTGAAAACCTCAGTTCACCAAGTCTTCAGATTTTCGGTTTCTAATCAAAGTAATTTTACTGTAGAACTTTAAAACAATAAACAATGCGACACTCTATTTTAATACTCATTTTGATGGTTTCGTTTTTTAAATCTCAGGAAATTAAAAAAGAAATCGACGTAAAACAGGCGACTGTATTTCTGCAGGGAGCGAAAGTTTTCGGAAGCACAAACGTTACTCTCCAAAAAGGAAGAAACACCGTGAAAATCATTAACCTTCCGAATGATTTAGATGAAAACACGTACAAAATCAATCTTGAAAAAAACACAACGCTTTTATCAATTACCCCACAAAGTAATTATCTCAAAAATGATGAACTGACTGACGGCGAAAAAAAACTGGATGATGAAAGAAAAAAATTTCAGAGACAGGTCAATTTACTAAATATTCAGATTAAAAATCTGACGGGCGAACAAAATATCATTAATGATAATCTTAAAGTTTCAACGAATGATAAATCGACTCCGCAGGAACAGTTGATAAAACTGACTGAATTTTACAGAAAGAGAATGCTGGAAATCGACAATCAGGTTTTTCTTCTGAATGAGCAAAAAACTACGTTTGATGAAAGCATTGCTAAAATCAACAAGCAATTTGCCGAAGAACAGACTCATAAAACACAAAACAGAAAAGAACTTTTACTTGAAATTCTCGCTGAAAATGAAATGAATCTGAATCTCGGCGTAAGCTATATCGTTTCTAATGCAGGTTGGATTCCTTCTTATGATTTAAGAGCACAGTCTACAAAAAAACCTTTAGAAATTGTCTACAAAGGAAAAATTTATCAGAAAACCGGACAAGACTGGAACAATGTGAAACTTTTCGTGTCCACTTACAGACCTTCTTACAACCAAAACAGACCGATTTTATCGCCTTTATATGTTGCTGAATATGCCGCTTACAATAATGAAGATGCAAAAGTAGGTTATGAGAAAAAGGCAAAAGCTGAACTTTCAAATTCTTATCAAATGCGAGCTGAAGTTGCTGCACCAAGTCAGATTCCTGTTGCAACGGTTTCGGATAATCAGATGAATATTTTGTATGAATTGAATTACAATCAAACCATCGTGAGTCAGGAAAAAGAACAATATGTGATTTTAGATAAGAAAAATGTCGAAGCTAATTTCAAGTATCACACGGTTCCGAAACTGAACAATCAGGTCTTCTTAATGGCATTCATAAAAAATTGGCAGAATTTAAATCTAATTACGGGTGAAGCGAATATTTATTTTGAAGATAACTATATCGGAAAAACCAATATTACAAGCAATTATGTAAAAGATGAGTTCCCAATTTCTCTTGGAGTTGATGAAAGAATCGTGGTAAAACGTATTAAACTTGAAGATAAAACCGCCCAAAAATATTTCAACTCTAATAAATGGGAAACAGAATCTTACGAAATATCTATCAGAAACAACACAAAAGAAAGTATTGAACTGGAAATTTTAGATCAAATTCCATTAAGTGAAAATCAGAAAATCACAGTGAAAACTTTAAATATCGAAGACGGAAGCTATGATGACAAAACCGGAAGTGTTCTTTGGAACAGAAAAATCAACAGCGGAGCTTCAGAAAAAATCAATTTCTCTTATGAAGTAAAATATCCGAAGGAAATGCAGATTCAGTATTACAGTCGTTAATTAAGTTTGAGGGTTTGAGAGTCTGAGTGCAGTTGAGAGAGTCCTGAAGGGACGATTTTCTAAAGAATGAAGTCCTATTAAAAAAAGTTATTAATCGCAAAGGTTTTAGGAAAAACAAGCTGTTTTTAAGACGCAAGATCACTTCGACTTCGCTCAGTGTGACGGAAGATTTTCATTTAGAAATTGCTAATAAATTTTATCGAAGATAAAATCCTTGCGCCTTTAAATTATATTAAAATTCTTGGGCCTTTGCGAATACCAACAAAAAAGATTTAGTAAAAATCATTAAAAACATACAATATGAACACATTAAAAGTTTTAACAGTAACAGCAAGTGTATTTGCTTTTTTGAGTGCAGGTAAAATTTCAGATAATCGTTGCAGCAGCAAAGGTAACGAGAGAGAAATTGTAGAAAGTAACATTTCAAATCAACCACAAATTCTTGTTTCGAAAGATAGTAAAATTCAGGTCGCTTTGCTTTTGGACACTTCCAACAGTATGGATGGTTTAATAGACCAGGCAAAATCAAGACTTTGGAATATCGTCAATACGTTGACGACTTTAAAATACAACGGACAAGCTCCACAGGTGGAAATTGCTCTTTATGAATATGGAAATGACGGATTGCAGGATGAAAATTACATCAGACAAGTAACTCCGCTTACACAGGATCTGGATTTGGTTTCAGAAAAACTTTTTGCTCTTAGAACCAATGGCGGAAATGAATATTGTGGAGCGGTCATTCGTGATGCATCATCCAATTTGAAATGGGAAGGAAACGAAAAAAGCATGAAACTGATTTACATTGCCGGAAATGAGCCTTTTGATCAGGGGAAAATTAGTTATAAAGATGTGATTTCTAAAGCTAAAACCAAAA
Organism: Chryseobacterium balustinum; assembly: GCF_900168205.1. Taxonomy (GTDB): domain Bacteria; phylum Bacteroidota; class Bacteroidia; order Flavobacteriales; family Weeksellaceae; genus Chryseobacterium; species Chryseobacterium balustinum. The sequence goes on along the minus strand of NZ_FUZE01000002.1, from coordinate 46,194 downwards.
ACATTTACACGAATACGATCTTCTGCGGAAGCCGTGAAGAAGGCATTCAATCTCATTGGCAAAACGGAGCGAGCTTAGGAGACGGAAAGTATTTTAATATCGACAGCGACCAAAAAGTGATTTATATTGAAACGCCTTATGATGTGAAAATTTCGCAGTACAATTCTAAACTGAATGACACTTATATCTCTTACGGACGACGTGGCTTTGAAATGAAAAACAAGCAAACAACTCAAGATTCAAATGCAGAAATGCAATCCGCTTCTAATGCTGTTGAAAGAGCCGTAAGCAAATCAAAGAAAAATGCTTACAAAAATGATCATTGGGATTTGGTGGATAAAGTTGAAAAAGACAAAGCTTATATTTCATCAATAAAAGAGGAGGAATTACCTTCTGAATTAAAAGGGAAAAGCAAAGATGAAATTCAGAAAATTGTGGCTCAAAAATCTGCAGACCGAGACAAAATTCAAAAAGAAATTGAAGTTTTAGCGAAAAAAAGACAGGAATTTATTGATGTTGAAACAACAAAAAGAGGAAGCTCTGAAGGTGATGATCTAGGAAAAGCGATTGAAAGATCTATTATAGAATTGGCGAAAAAGAACGGATATAGTTTTTAGTTTTCGGTTCCGAGATATAGGATTCGAGTTTGAAATTATTTTTTATTTATTGATGTTCGAAAGTCCCAAAGGGACGACCTAATAAAGGATAGGATAAAATCCTATCAACAAAAGTAGCAAAAGAATTGGTCTCAAACACCAGTTCCGTGAAACAGTGATGTGAATGTTAGTATTGTTTATTTCGTTTCGGGGTTTGGCTTTGCCAAACCCCGAAACTTTTCAGTTATTTTTAAAACGCTAAATTTTAAAATAAAGTTATCTTCCAAATTTAAAATATTCAGAAAGCTTGTGTTTTTTATTCTTCATAAAAGCGGAAGCCATTTCCATTCCTGTAACCGAAAAAGTAATTCCGTTTCCACCAAATCCTAAAACAAAATACGAGTTTTTAAAATTGTCGTGAGGTCCGATGTACGGAAGTCCGTCTTTCGTTTCACCGAAGGTTCCCGCCCACACAAAATCGGTGTAAAACTGGTAATCAGGTTTTATTCTTTTCAGGTTTTTTAAAATTTCTTTTTCTTTTTTGTTCAATAAAGAATCTCTCTTTTCTGGATCAGAAAAATCTTCGTCACCACCACCGATCAGTAGTCTTTCGTCGTCTGTAGATCGCATATAAATGTAGGGATCATCGGTATTCCAAACGAGAGTATGTTCTATATTTTTAAATTTATTATTGTCAACTTCAGAAACTACTGCAAACGTGCTTTTCAAATCAACAAAATGTTCTTTAATCATTGTTGAACTTTCATAACCAACGCAGTAAATAATTTTTTTAGCTTTAATATTAAAACCATCAGTTGTTAAAGCTAAATTATGATCTCTTAAATATTTTACCGATTTCATTTCGGTTTTATCAAATATTTTCAGTCCTTTTTTTGTATTAAATCTTAGCAGCTCATGAGCAAATTTAAAGGCATCAATACTTGCGCCTTGTTTAGATAATATACCACCGTAAGTATTCTGAAATCCGAATTTTTCTTCAATGTCTTCAATACCCAACCAAGTCACATCAAATCCTGCTTTTTTCCGGGCAACATATTCTTTCTCAAGCCAAATTGCATCTTTCTTTTTCGAAGCAAAATATAAAGACTGTTTTCTTTTAAAACCAGATCGGGCTTTTATTTCTTTTGTAAGCTTTTCCAGATCGTCTATAGATTTTGAACAGGCTTTGTAACTTTCTACCGCACCTTTTTCGCCAATCATTTCAATCAATTCGTAAAGCGGAGTATCAATTTCATACTGCAACATTGAGGTTGTCGCTGAGGTACTTCCGTTGCAGATTTCGCGTTTATCAATCAAAATAGTTTGGTATCCGTCTTTTATCATTTGATGAGCAATAAGACTTCCGGTAATTCCACCGCCAATAATAAGAACATCACATTCTTCATCAGATTTTAGGGAAGGATAGGAAGATAATAAACCATTTTTCAAAAGCCAGAAAGGTTCGTTAGATTTCAAGTCCATAGAGTTTTTTCAAAATATGAGCAATAATTGAGCCTTAAATAGACCTATTCATTAATTATGGTTTAATTATTGATAAAATAAAATCACCAAAACCATTTAAAATATAAATTATGATAACAATACTTAATGATGCTCCGGAAAATGTAGCAGCCTTCAATGCAACTGGTGAAGTAACAAGAGAAGATTTTGAGAATCTTGTCATTCCTTATGTGAAGAGTAAAATAGAACAATTTGATGAATTAAATTACCTCCTTTATTTAGATACCGATTTAAGTAATTTTACGATGGGAGCCTGGCTTCAGGATGCACTTTTAGGTATAAAAAATATTACGAAATGGAACAGAGCAGCTATTGTAACCGATAAAGAAGGAGTACAGAATTTTACAGATATTTTCAGTGTTTTGATGCCTGGAGAATTTAAATCTTTTCCGAAAGAAAATCTTTATAATGCATTATACTGGTGTCAAAACGGTAACGAAGTTAAAAGTTAGTTAATAAAAAAGAGAAGCAATTGCTTCTCTTTTTTAGTTCTTTTATTTGTCGCAATTCGCAGTTTCTAATTTCAAGTCGTCCACAATATTATTGGAGCGGTAGAGATACATATAACGCACACTGATGATCAGACCAATTAAAGTCATAAACACTCCGACTAGCGAAGGATAATTATATGAAAGACCGTTTTCTAAAGGAATTCCTCCTAAAAATGCGCCCATTGCATTGGCAATATTAAACGCAGCCTGCATAAATGCAGCAGCCATCATTTCGCTTTTCGGTGCAGCTTTCATCATCATAATATTGATTGGCGCAGCCACAGACATTGATAATGCACCACAAATGAAAGTTAATCCCAAAGAAATAGATTGATATTCTGAAAGGAAAAATACACCACATAAAGAGAGCATCATCAATGCAAGTAATAAGATACAGGTTTTTTCAGGGCTTAATCGATCAGATAGATATCCTCCAACAAGATTTCCGACTACCATTCCTGCACCTGCAAGAATCATTACATATGCCATACTGCTTTCTGCAATCCCAGAAACGACGGTCATTAATGGGGTGATATAACTAAACCAGGTAAAAAGTCCGCCAAAACCAATTGCTGTGATCGCCAAAACCAACCAAGCCTGTTTTCTTTTTAGGAATTTAATTTCTTCTTTAAAATGAGTATCCTGATTCGCATCTATTGCAGGAAGCCAAAGTTTTAAAAATAATAAAGCAATCAGGCCTATGACCCCAACAATTGCAAAATACCATCTCCAATGAAACATATGGCCAATATAAGTTACCAAAGGAACCATCGCTAAATTCGCAACCGTTAATCCTGTAAACATGAGTGAAATATAAAAAGCTTCTTTCCCCTTTGCTGCCATTCTTGTTGCAACAACGGTTCCAACTCCGAAAAATGCTCCATGAGGAAGTCCGGATAAGAAACGGATAATCATCATCGTATTGTAATCGGGAGCAATTGCAGATAACGCATTAAATAATGTGAAAATCATCATTAATACAATCAACACTTTTTTAGGTGGAAATTTCACCGAATATCCTATTAAAAGAGGTGCTCCTACAACAACACCAAAAGCATACGCAGAGATCAAATGACCTGCTTCCGGAATACTGATCTGTAAACTTCTTGCCAGATCGGGAAGCAATCCCATGATTGTAAACTCTGTTGTTCCTATTCCCAAACCACCTATGGCAAGTGGAATAATTCTTTTATCAATCTGCATTTTAAATTATTTAAAAATAAACCTGATCCACGCAATTATTCATTGCTTCTTTTTAAAGCGCAAATTTCGATAGAAATAATCATTTAAACTTTAACAGAAATGATATAAATTTGCTCTATATTAACTTTTTTATTTTAATTTAAATTGAATATTAATCAAAATAGAACCTAATGAAAATTCAGAAAGAAATTATTCAGTTTGAAGAAGGAAAGTCTTTTAAACTTTTTTCTCCTTCATTAAAAGACTGTTTTTTCTGGCATTATCATCCCGAAATCGAACTTGTTTATGTAGAAGCCTGCAAAGGAATCCGTCATGTTGGGAAAAATATTTCAGATTTTAAAGACAGCGAATTGTTATTGATTGGTTCAAATGTTCCGCATCTTAATTTTGACTATAAAATTCATACCGAATGCAAGCAGCTCGTTTTGCAAATGAGAGAAAATTTTCTGCAGGAACTTATTTTCCCAATTCCGGAATTCGATAGTATTAAAAATTTGCTCGAACGTTCTTATCTGGGATTATCATTTTCAGGAGAAACTAAAATGATTGTCGTTGAAAAACTACATCAGATTAAAAATGAAAATTCATTTGTCTCTTTTATGGGTTTAATTGAAATTCTACAAATTTTAGCCCAATCAAATGAAGTCAAAGAATTGAATAATGAAGACACCAGAATAAAATGGTTCTTAAATGATAAGATCAGGATGGGAACTATTTATGATTACATCAACGAAAACTATGACAAAAATCCCAATGTGAACGTTATTGCTGAGATGGTAAGTTTGAGTACGCCAGCCTTTTGTAGGTATTTTAAAAAACAAACGAATATGACTTTTACCGATTTTGTGAATAATTACAGAATCAATCAGGCAAAAATGTTGTTGTTACAGAATTTATGCATTACAGAAGTTTGCTTTCAGGTTGGTTTTGAAAGCATTTCTTACTTTAATAAATTATTCAAAAATTACATGGGAGAAACTCCTACAGCTTTTAAGAAAAAACATTTGAGTAAGATCGAAAATTAATGTTTTTCCCACGGATTAGACAGACTTTATGTGCACTAATTTGCGAGATATTGGGTAATATAAGCATGTCCACCAAAATTCTTATATTTGATAAAACTGTTTTACACTTCAAAATTATTTTAATGAAAAAGCTAAATATTGCAGTACTTGCATTTTCTGGTATTGTATTCTTAAATTCTTGTGGAACTACCAAAAATACCACTGCGACCGTAGAAAAAACTCCAACAAATATCGTTGTTGAGAATTCTTCGCTTACCATCTATCCTGAAAACGGAATCAATTTATCTTATATGGATAAAACGGTTCGCCCGCAGGATGATTTCTTCAGTTATGTAAACGGAAACTGGGTGAAAGAAACTCAGATTCCTTCTGATAAAGCAAGTTGGGGCTCTTTCAATGCATTGAGAGAAAATGTAGATGATGCGTCGCTTGATATTTTAAATAAAATTTTAACCGAGAAATATGCAGAAGGTTCAGAAGGACAAAAAATTCAAAATCTGTATGCATCTTTTATGGATGTTGAAAAGAGAAATGCTGCTGGAATTTCTCCGATAAAATCTGATTTAGCTAAAGTTGATGCGATTAAAAATATTAATGACCTTCAGAAATACCTTTTAGATGCAACAAAATTGAGTGACAATTCATTCTACGGATGGAGAGTAGGGGCAGATATGAAGAATTCTAAAATGAATGCAGTATATCTTGGAGGTCCTGACCTTGGTTTAGGAAGAGATTATTACCAAAAGGTAAACGAAGCCAATACCAAAACATTAGCAGAATATCAAAATTATGTAGCTAAATTGTTTGTTGTTTTAGGATATAAGAATTCAGATGCTGCTGCAAAAAATGTAGTTGATTTTGAAAAGCAATTAGCAAATTATTTACTGACTTTAGAGCAGAACAGAGATGCCAATTTAAGATATAATCCTAAAAATGTAAATGAGCTTTCTGGTTTGGTGAAAAATGTAAATTTGGCTAAATATCTGAAAGATGCAGGCGTAAATACTGATAAAGTAATCGTTGGTGAGCTGAAATATTACCAAAATATGGATCAGTTTATCAATCAGAAAAACCTGCCGTTGCTGAAAGATTATCTGAAATACCATATCATTAATGGGAATGCAAGTAATTTGGGTGACAGCTTAGATAATATACGTTTCGATTTTTACTCTAAATATCTTCAGGGGCAAAAAGAACAGCGTGCGATGGATAAAAGAGGTTTGGCGCTTGTAAACAGTATTTTAGGTGAAGCTTTCGGGAAATTATATGTTGATAAATATTTTACTCCCGAATCTAAACAGCAGATGGAAATGTACATTGATTACATTTTAAAATCTTTCAAAACGCACATCAATGATATGGATTGGATGTCGCCGGAAACCAAAGTGAAAGCTCAGGAAAAACTATCGAAATTTACCGTAAAAATTGCTTATCCAGATCAGTGGAAAGATTATTCTAAATTGAAAGTAGAAGCTCCAGCTCAAGGTGCTACATTATATTCCAACTTACAAAATGTTTCCGCTTGGCAATATCAGAAAAGCTTAGAAAAAGTAGGAAAACCTGTCGATAAAACTGAGTGGGGAATGTCTCCACAAACTGTAAATGCATATTACAGCGGTTCAAATAACGAAATTGTTTTCCCTGCTGCAATTCTACAGCCACCTTTTTACAATCCAAAAGCTGATGCTGCGGTGAATTTCGGTGGAATCGGAGCGGTGATTGGTCATGAAATTTCTCATGGTTTTGATGATAGTGGTTCAAGATTTGACGGTGATGGAAATTTGAATAATTGGTGGACCGATCAGGATCGTAAGAATTTTGATGCAAAAGTGGGGCAATTAGCAGCTCAATACAACGCTTACGAACCGGTAAAAGGAAGTTTCGTCAACGGAAAATTTACCAGCGGTGAAAATATTGGTGATTTAGGTGGAGTAGCGGTTGCTTATGATGCGCTTCAAATGTATTTAAAAGATAAAGGAGATGTCGGTTTGATTAGCGGATTTAATCAGGATCAGAGGTTTTTTATGAGTTGGGCAACGGTTTGGAGAACCAAATCTACCGATCAGTATATGATGAATCAGGTGAAGACAGATCCGCACTCACCGGGATATTTCAGAGCATTTGGACCTTTGGTAAATCAGGACTCTTTTATGAAAGCATTCGATATTAAACCGGGAGATAAATTGTATAAAGCTCCGGCTGAGAGAATTAAAATCTGGTAATTTTTGTACAATAATTTACTGTTAAAACGCATCATTTTGGTGCGTTTTTTTTATTTGTTTTTCATAGAATAGTGATGCCAAAAAGTATTAATAATCATTTAATTATCATCGGTGAATTGAATTATTTTAAAAAAAACTTCACAAAATTTTGTATGTTATAGTTTTTTTATAAATTTAAGCAATGGATTGGTCAAAAATTTGCTAATCCAAAACCAAAATCAACAATCTCAAAATAATAATAATATGGCAATGTTTAATTATGGTGTTGGCGGAAACGAAGTCAAGGTCGACGCTAATGAAGCTATTCAAGAAATCCAGGAGAACAAATCTCTTATCGTAAGCCAGCTTACAACAGACGAATCTTATGTTCCCGAAATTGTTACAGGATTAAAAACCGTAGATGATGTTTTCAGACACTTTCAACCTTCTGTCGCTGTACAGCACGAAACAGAAGAAGGAAGTGTGGTAGAAGAAGAATTCCGTTTTCAGAATCTTGCAGACTTTACTCCCAAAAATCTTGTTCAGAAATCAGATTATCTTCAGCAGCTCAGTATGGAGCAGGAGCAGTACAATAAAATCGTGCGTCAGCTGAAAACCAATAAGATTCTTCGCAATATGTTGGAAAATGAGCAGACCAGAGCTGCTTTTATTGAAGCATTGAAAGATGTCGCACAAGAACTTGAAAAATAATCTTAAGTACCTACACAAATATTATGGATAGTAAATTACAGGCTGCAGAAAGTCAACAGCATAATCAACAGCAGCAAGCTGGAAGACCAAAAGGAAATCCGCTTGAAGAATTAAATAAAATCGGAGGATTTGGCTTTATAGAATCTGTCGTAGACGGAATAGCCAATATGAACCCCACCAGAAAAGCGAGAAAAGAAATTTTCTTGAACGATGGTAATAAAACCGATGAAAGAAAAGAGCTTTTACAGAAAATTAATCTATGGGTAGAGCTTTTAAACAGTAATGATTCTGCTGAAAAAATGGCAGATACCTGCAAAAATAAAGCACAACAGGCTGATCAAAACTTGAAAGTAAATCTTAAAAACTCTCTTGATGCCGTTCGCCAACTCGAAACTTCATACCGAACGGTTGCTCAGTTTTATAAAAATACAGAACTAGACAAGGTAGATAATGTAAGTATAGTCAATGCAACCTTAGAGCAGGTTTCAGATTTAGATAACCCGTTATTTATTGAGGCAATTGCTGATGAATTTAAAAGTTATTACGACCGTTTAGATTTAAGAGATAACTACTCTATTTTGGCGATTCCGGGATATTTGGGATCGAATAAAGTAATTGAAAAGTGGGCGAAGATCTGTAACGAAAATAAAGTAATGATGGTTACCGATTTTGCCAATCTTGATAAGCCGGATGATGTGGTAGATTTATTCCACTCTGCAAATCTTACAGGTGGCGAATTGCACAGAAGTAATGTCATTATGACGTGTAACTGGCTAGTGGGTCGTGGTAGAGCAGAAGAAGTAGGTGAAGAAGAAAACGTAGAACTTCCACCGTCAACTTCATTGGCCGGAAAAATTCATAAAACTTTAATGTCACAGGTTGCTGCCGGTAAAAAGCACGGTAATATCAATGAAGTAGACGCAGTGAAATTTGAATTGAAGAAAAGTGAAATTTCTCAGTTAGAAAAAATGGGTCTTGTTCCAATGGTGAATGAATATGGTAAAATCATGGCGTTCTCTGCAAAAACATTATTTACAGGTGATAACATCGGTCTTCAGACGTATTCTGTGGTTCGTGTATTCGATTATGTAACTAAAGTTTTACTGGATTTCTTAAACCGAAGAGCCTTCGAAAACTGGAACGCAAAAAACGAAGACGACTTGAGAAGACAGATTGTGAGTTTCTTAGATGGCATCAAAGGAGCTGATAAATTAATCGAAAAGTTTAAAATTGTACGTTTTGAGCAAGATAAAGTAAATAAAGACAGAGTTTGGTTAGATATCAGACTGACTCCTTATTTCCCTACTAAAAGTTTTGTAATCAAGCTTGACGGTCACAAAGGTGATGACGGTAATGAGTGGGATGCAGAATATATTCAGGATTAATCTTTATAAAATTCAATATAGAAACCGGTGCGTCAAAAACATCGGTTTTTTATTTCTAATTATTTTTAAAAACGGTTTAATGAAAAATTTTACGTTTTACATTTTGTTAGCTTTTCTGTTATTCTCAGTTGTAAGTTGTGAAAAAGAGTATCAGCGACCCCGAAAATATGAAATTGATCTTTTCAAAAACGAAAAAAAAGACAGCAATCAGGCATATGTAATGTCTGAAGACGAAGCTTACGGAATTAGTGATATGGTCGTGGCAAGTTCAGATGTTTCTGTCACCGACAGTTCTTCGGGGCGCGGTAAAGCATTTTACATTTATAGCATCAATTCCGGAGATCTATTATTCAGCAAAAGAGATTCTGTGATTCCGTATCCGTTTCAGTTTCTTTCGAATCAGAGATTAAATCTTAAAAAAGAAAAAAATGATTCGGTGTATGTATTTTTAGAAACGCTGAAAGGGTATAAATCTATTGCTGAAATGAAAAATATTAAATATCAGTGGCTGAAAGGAGCTCCTGTATATCTTCTTGATAACGAAAAAAAATAGTTTTATCTTTGTCTCACTAAATGAATTGGTTTTTTGGAAAAGAATAAAAGAAACTCAGACTTTCTTCACATCGGGAACAAGCTGTTGAAGTGGTATGATAAAAATGCGAGAGATTTGCCATTCAGAAAAACCAAAGATCCTTATAAAATATGGATTTGCGAAATCGTTTTTCAGCAAACCCGAATCGCTCAGGGGTTAAATCATTACAATAATTTTATTGAAAGATTCCCCGACGTGAAAACTTTGGCAGAATCTCCTGAAGATGAGGTTTTATTGTATTGGAAAGGGTTAGGATATTATTCCCGTGCCATCAATATTCATAAAGCATCACAACAAATCATCAACGATTACAATGGGATTTTTCCTTCCGATTATGAAGATATTTTAAAACTAAAAGGAATTGGTAAATATACCGCTGCTGCTGTTTCCAGTATTTGTTTTGATGGAAAAATGCCTGCAGTTGACGGAAATTTTTACAGAGTTTTAAGCAGAATTTTTGCTGATAATTTTGATATTTCCAATTCTAGAGCGTTTAATTATTTTTCTGAATTATCAGCTTTGATTATGCCTGAAAATGTGGGCGATTTTAATCAGGCAATGATGGATTTGGGTTCGGAAATTTGCAAACCAAAAAATCCTTTGTGCGGAGAATGTCCTGTCAATGATGATTGTCTTGCTTTTTCATTAAATAAAATCTCAGAATTTCCTGTTAAAACTAAAAAGGTAAAAGCACAGGATTTAGATTTAAAATATTATTTCGTTCACAGAAACGGGCAGTTTTTAATTCAGCAAAGAAAAGATGACTTTATCTGGAAAAAATTATTTGAATTTCCGCCGATGATTTCTGATGATTTAAATCCATTTATTAAAAGCGTAAAAACAGTTAATCACAAACTCACTCACAAAAATTTAAGCATAGAAATTTTTAATGTTGAGGTTGATTCTGAATCGGCTTGGGAAGATTTTATTGCTCAAAACAATTACATGATAACGGACGTTGAAGGTTCTCATGAAAGGTCATTTCCAAAACCTTTAGAAAATTATATCCAAAATTATGAGACAGTTTATCAAATTTTTTAATGTGAAAAGATGAAAAATCTCCATCATATTTGTTATTCCGTAGGAATCTAAGCGCTGTTTTTTTATTTATTGTTTAATAAATGAGTTGAGATTCCTACGGAATGACAAACTTTATGGATACTGACATTTGAAAAAAATCTTATCATCAAATTTCAAAACTCATTGAAATGCTGAAATTTGTGCCTTCAAATTTGAAATCTAATTTGTATTTTTGCAAAATGATTAAAAAAGTCATTTTTATTTTTGTTTCAATGTTGATTATTTCGTGCGGAAAGGAGAGTACTCCAAAACCTTACGGCGAATTGAGATTAGAATATCCTGCACCAAAATATCATAAATTTGAGCCTAATTGCCTGTATTCTTTTGAAGCTTCAGATTATGCCAAAATTTATGATGCAAAGAAACCTTGTTGGTATTATCTGAACTATCCAAAAATGAAGGCAAAGATTTTCCTGACGTATTACCCCATCAATAACGATTTTGCCCAGCAGATTATGGAAACCGAAAAAATGGTTTACAAGCATACTGTAAAAGCTAGTTCTATCGATACAAAATCTTTCGAATATCCTGAGAAAAGAGTTTACGGAAATTTTTATGAATTGAAAGGTCAAGCTGCATCTAATCTGCAGTTTTATGCAACCGACAGTACAAAACATTTCGTGACGGGATATTTATACTTCAATTCTAGACCAAAACCAGATTCTTTAGCTCCTGCAATAGATTATATCAAAAAAGATATGATGCATTTGCTCGATACTTTTGAATGGAAAAAATAAATTTTAAAATTCAATAAAAACTTTAGTAATCAATCGATTATTAATTAAAATAATAAAATACATATAGCATCGGTAGATTGCATATGACCTTTAATAAAAAAATATAAAATACATATGAAACTTTTAGTCGTAGGAAGCGTGGCATTTGATGCAATTGAGACGCCGTTTGGGAAAACAGATAAAATTTTAGGTGGAGCAGCTACTTATATCGGGATTACATCTTCTATTTTGGGAGTAAAATCTGGAATTGTATCTGTAGTTGGAGGAGATTTCCCACAGGAATATCTTGACATGTTTACCAACAGAGAAGTAAACATCGAAGGATTAGAAATTGTAAAAGAAGGAAAAACGTTTTTCTGGTCAGGTAAATACCACAATGATCTAAATACAAGAGATACTTTAGCGACTGAAGTAAATGTTTTGGAGAACTTTGATCCAAAAATTCCTGAATCTATGCAGGATGCAGAGATTTTATTATTAGGAAATCTTCACCCTGGAGTTCAGCTTTCAGTTCTTGAAAAAATGAACCAACGTCCTAAATTGGTTATTTTAGATACAATGAATTTCTGGATGGATTCTGCTATGGATATTCTGAAAGACATGATTGCTAAAACCGATGTTATCAGTATTAATGACGAAGAAGCAAGACAGCTTTCAGGTGAATATTCTTTGGTAAAAGCAGCTAAAAAGATCCATACAATGGGCCCTGATTATGTGATCATCAAAAAAGGAGAGCACGGTGCTTTACTGTTCCATGATAATAAAGTATTCGCAATTCCTGCACTTCCTTTGGAAGAAGTTTTCGATCCGACTGGTGCCGGAGATACTTTCGCAGGTGGTTTTGCAGCATATCTTGCTAAAAAAGGTAAATTCGATTTCGAAACAATGAAGTCTGCATTAATCGTAGGTTCTGCAATGGCTTCTTTCACAGTAGAAAAATTCGGAACAGAAAGAATTGAAGAGGTTAACGAAGCTGATATTCAAAACAGATTGAAGCAATTTAAAGAATTGACAACTTTTGATGTAGAATTACATTAAATCATCTCTTTTTAAGAAATATTTATAATAAAAAATTGAGTGCAATTCATTAAGAATTCTAAATTTGCAACTTGTTTAAAATAGTATAATGATAAATAAACTAAAAATCACTTTCCTTTTAGGAGTTTTCACGATGTTGTTCTCAGGAAACATCAACGCTCAGCTAAAGAAAGGACAGTTGGTAGACGGTATTGCGGCAGTAATTGGTGATGAGATCGTTTTGGAGTCTGATGTTGAAGAGCAGATGAATTACGGAAAACAGCAGGGTGCTTCAACCACTGATAGATGTGAGTTTTTGGAAAACTTAATTAATAATAAACTTTTGGTGTACGAAGCTAAAAGAGATACATTAATTGAAAACCGTTCTGCAGCGATTAAAGAAAACGTAAATGCAAAATATAATCAGTTTTTAGGTCAGTTTCCTGATGAAAAGACGATGTTGGCTGCTTATAAGTTCAGAAATCAATATGAGATGAAAAATGCCATCGAAAAAATTGATACTGATCAATATTACGGGCAGGCAAAATATGGAAGAATTACAGAAAAAGCAGACGTTACTCCTAATGAAGTGACAGATTTTTTCAATTTGTATAAATCTCAGCTTCCTGAAATAAAAGATGAGGTTTCTCTTTCTCAGATTATGATGTATCCTAAATTGACGGAAGCTCATAAAGATGAATTGATCAACAAGCTTAAAAAGATCAAAGCCGACATCGCGGGAGGAGAAAGTTTTGAAAGCCAGGCAAGGATTTATTCTGAAGATCAAGGAACGGCTCCAAATGGGGGGTTGATGAAAAATATCTTTAAAGGGCAAATGGTAAAGCCTTTCGAAGCTGCAGCATTAAACTTACAAGAAGGTGAAATTTCAGACCCTGTAGAATCTGAGTTTGGATATCACATTATTCAGTTGGTGAAAAAATCTGGTAAAGCTTATGATGCAAGACACATTCTTTTAATGGCGACACCTACAGATGCAGAAATTACTACGACAAAACAAAAATTAGACAGTATCAGAGGTTTAGTCTTAGCTGAAAAATTGAGTTTTAAAGAGGCTGCATTTAAGTTTTCAGATGATAAAAAAACTAAATTCAATGCGGGTGTTATTACCGGTGGAGATGGTTCTAGTAAAATCGAAAGAGAAAGCATTCCGGGAGTAATCAGTTATGAGCTTGCCGGTCTTAATAAAAATGATATTACAACTGCTTTTGATGATGAAGACGAAAGAAAAAGAAAAGTGGTAAAAATCATTAAAATTGAAGATGTTATTCCTTCACACCAGATTACACTTGAAACAGATTACGACAGAATCAAACAGATGGCTCTTAACAAGAAAAAAAGTGAAATGATTGAGAAGTTTGTCAATTCAAAACTTCCAACCACATTTATTTCTATAGACGGTCGATATGACAGCTGTGATTTTAAAGGGAACTGGAAAAAAGAATCCTTAAAAAAATAATACTTAAACCTTCAGAACTTTCTGAAGGTTTTTTTTGTGAAAATAGTTCTCAGATGTATCATAGAATCTACGTTTTTAGTATTTTTACCTTATGAGTAATTTTATAGATTTCAACTCCGCAAAAAAGCTTCATAAAATGAACGAAAATAAAAACAGAGTCACAGAACTTTTCAATATTAAATATCCCATTATTCAGGCCGGTATGATTTGGCATTCAGGCTGGAGATTAGCTTCGGCAGTTTCTAATTGTGGTGGATTGGGGTTGATTGGTTCAGCAAGTATGTATCCGGATATTTTAAGAGAAAATATTCAGAAATGCAAGAAAGCTACCGATAAACCTTTTGGTGTAAATGTCGCTTTGCTGTACCCAAATTTAGAAGAAATCATCAATATTATTCTGGAAGAGGGTGTGAAAATAGTTTTCACTTCTGCCGGAAGCCCTAAAACGTATACCGAAACGCTTCAGAAAGAAGGTTTAAAAGTCGCTCATGTGGTTTCTTCAACCAAGTTTGCCGTTAAATGTGAAGAAGCAGGAGTTGATGCAATCGTTGCTGAAGGTTTTGAAGCAGGAGGTCACAACGGAAGAGATGAAACAACAACTTTTTGCCTGATTCCGAATGTTAAAAAACATATTTCTAAACCATTGATTGCTGCAGGAGGAATTGCTTTAGGTTCCCAAATGAAAGCTGCCATGATTTTAGGAGCAGACGGAGTACAGATTGGAAGTCGTTTTGCGGCTACACAAGAAGCAAGTGCTCATGAAAACTGGAAAAAGAAAATTACAGAACTGAATGAAGGTGATACACTTCTTACTTTAAAAGAATTGGCGCCCGTAAGAATGGTTAAAAACAAGTTTTTCAACGAGCTTGAGGAAATATATAATGTGGGAAGAAATGCGGAAGCTTTGGTCGCTTCATTAGGTAGAGCAAGAGCAAAAAAAGGAATGTTTGAAGGGGATATGGAAGAAGGTGAATTGGAAATTGGTCAGGTTTCAGCTTTGATTGACGAAGTTCTTCCTGTGGAAACAGTTTTTGCCAACCTTTTAAAAGAATTTAATGAAACAAAAAATCCGAGCTTATAAATAATGATTGAAGAGGTAATTGATGTAAAAGGTCAAAACTTATTTATAAAATTTAATAATTCATTCGAAAATAAACCAACAATTGTTTTTCTGCATGATTCTTTAGGTTCGGTTCAGCTTTGGAGAGATTTTCCTGAAAAATTGGCGGAAGCAACCCAATGTAATGTTTTGGTATATGACCGCTTAGGATATGGCAAGTCTTTTCCTATGATTACCCATGAAAGAGAAAATAATTACATGGAATTGGAAGCAGATGTATTGAATGATTTGCTTTCTGAATTTAATATTAACGATGCCATTCTTTTCGGACACAGCGATGGCGGAACGATTGCCTTAATTGCCGCATCAAAATATCCTGAAAAAGTGAAAGCTGTAATCTGTGAAGCCGGACATATTTTTATTGAAGATATTACAGTGAAAGGTGTGGAAGAAGCATTAAATGCTTACAACACCACAAATCTACCTCAACGTCTCGAAAAATATCACGGTGATAAAGTAGAAACGATTGTCAAAGCATGGACTGAAATTTGGCTTAATGATAAATTCAGAGGCTGGAATATTGAGTATTTATTGGAAAATATTGAAAGTCCTCTTTTGTTTATTCAAGGGGAAGCTGATGAATACGGAACTTTAAACCAAGTTGAAAAAACAATTTCACAGGTTACAGGAACATCGGAGAAGTTCATCATCCCAAATGTTGGACATACACCGCACAAAGAATCTCCGGAAATAGTTTTAAATAAATCAATTGTGTTTATTAACACAATAATAAATTAATTCGCTAAAATTCCCCTCCTCTGGAGGGGTGGCGAAAATTCAAAGAATTTTTGACGGGGTGGTTTAATAAAATAAGAAAAACCTACAAACTTCTCAATTCAAATTCTATATTCTCCCTCGCCCGAGTTTCATATCTATTCTTAAAATATTCAGTTTTAAAAATACTTTCAAGTGCTAAAAAATGTTGTAAAACCTTTTTTCTTCCCGGTTTATAAAGGAAATCCGGATAAATAGAATATTCTTTTCTGATCTGTTTTGTATACTTTAAATGAACTTGCGAGCTTTTCCCAAGAATCGATAAATCTGCATCCAAAAGAAAATTAGTGTCTTCATCATCCGATTTTTTGTGAGATTTTGTAGCTAAAATTTGCTTGTAAACTTGTTGTACATCTTCATTATTCAAACCTACAATTCCAAGCCTTTCTTTTGCAAGATCTGCACTTTTTTCTTCATTAAATTTTGAAGTCGCATCATAGATCACATCATGGTAAAAAATAGAAAATGAAATGCTATTGAAATTTTTGATTTTATCTTTTACATTTTCAATTTCTTCAAATAGAGTTTCTAAATGTTGAAGATTGTGATAATGTCTGCTTTTCCCTGAATAGTTTTTCTCAATTTCGATCCAAAATTTTTCAATTAAAATTTTATCTTCAGTAAAGTTTAGACAAAGCGATTCAAATCTATCTTTTAAAATCATAAAATCTCATCTTTAGTTAAATAAAAAAGGAACTTAAAAAAGTTCCTTCCGTTTCTTATAAGCTTGCTTTCAAATCAGCCCAGCCTCCGCCGTTGTAGCCATCTTTTAAACCTTCAGAATTCAGGTATTCTAAAGCTTTTCCACTTCTGTTTCCACTTCTGCAGAACAAAACAACAGGCTTTTCGATAGATAAGATTTCGTCTTTTCTGTCTTCAACTTCTCCCAAAGGGATATTGACTGCTCCTTCTATATTTCCGTCCATTTCAAGCTCCATTGGCTCACGAACGTCGATTAATGCATAATTTCCTGATTGTAATACATCTGCTAATGACATAATATTTAATTTTTTTGAGTTAAATTACAAGATAAATGAGTGAAGTATTTTCATACATCCAAACTCCAACAAATTTATAAAATAATCTTAGTTTTGCAATGCGAAATCTATGAATTCAACTGCTGAAAAATATTCTCAATTAATCAAGTCTAAAGCTAAAAGTTTTGGGTTTCAGAATTGTGGAATTTCAAAGGCTGATTTTCTGGAAGAAGATGCCCATCATTTGGAAAAATGGCTTAAAAATAACTTCCATGGTGAAATGAAATACATGGAAAATCATTTCGACAAAAGATTAGATCCTAGATTGTTAGTGGAAGGTTCTAAATCGGTTATTTCGCTTTCTTACAACTATTTTCCTGAGGAAAAAATCTCTGCGTTAGAGAATTTTAAAATTTCAAAATATGCGTATGCTGAAGATTATCACGAAGTAGTAAAAGAAATTCTTCGTGATATGGTTTCTGAACTGCAGAAGGAAATCGGAGACTTTGAGTTCCGTGTTTTCGTAGACTCTGCTCCGGTTTTGGAAAGAAGTTGGGCGAAAAAATCAGGAATTGGGTGGGTTGGGAAAAATGCCAATTTAATAACTAAACAAAGTGGTTCGTTTTATTTTTTAGCTGAAATTATTTGTGACTTAGATTTAATTTCTGATCATGAAACAACGGATCATTGCGGAAGCTGCAGAAAATGTATCGATGCTTGTCCGACCGATGCGATTGTTTCGGAGAAAATTGTTGACGGAAGCAGATGTATTTCCTATGCAACCATTGAATTGAAAACTGAAATTCCGGATTATTTTAAAGATAAAATGGAAGACTGGATGTTTGGCTGCGACATCTGTCAGGATGTCTGTCCTTGGAACCGTTTTTCTGCGCCGAATATTCAGGCTAAATTTAAACCTAATGAAGCGTTGAAAAATTTTAAAAAAGGAGAGTGGAAAGAATTAACCCAAGAAATATTCTCCGAAATATTCCGGAAATCACCTGTGAAGCGCACAAAATTTGCAGGTCTAAAAAGAAATATTGAGTTTTTGAATCAGTCTTCAAAAGAATTATAGTACAATATAGAGGTGAAAAAACCTGTTCGGAAATTGTACTCTCCAAAAATAATAAGGGTATTGTATCATTCCTTAAAACTTTAGTTTTAAAGAAATAAAAGATTTCAATTCGTAAAAGTTTAAAAAGCCCTTTCTACAAAAGAAAAATTGACTTTCAAAAAGAGAATGTCTTTAAGAAAATCAACGTTTTTTCTGGGTTCTTTTAGGAGCTGTTTTTACTCTTACTTTAAATCTTTTTTGGGATTTCGTGTTTTTAAGCATATTTGTGAATGTTTGTTAGTTAAATTTAATTAATTTTTGAATTAAAATAAATACTTTTAGGAAAAATTTAAAATTAAATTTTATTAAACTCCAATATCTGAAAACATGAGTGTGAAAATTATACTGATCTATTTCCTAAAAACTCTGGGAATCATCCTCGGAATCATTGTGCTGTACGCTATTCTAGGTTATCTGTTGCCCTTTATCGAAGTTTCGGCAAAGGATGATGGTGAGCAAAAAGAAATTCCGATTTACATTTATACCAACGGTGTTCATACCGATATTGTAATGCCTGTGAAAAATGAATTACACGATTGGAGCGCAAAAATTCCGTTTACAAATACAACCTCGAAAAAAACAGATTACAATTATGTAGGAATCGGGTGGGGCGATAAAGGTTTTTATTTGGATACACCGACTTGGGCAGATTTGAAATTTTCTACGGCTGTAAAAGCTGCATTTTGGATGAGTGAATCTGCAATGCATACGTCATTCTACAAAACGATGACCGAAGCTGCTGACTGCAAAAAAATAATGATCAGCAAAAAACAATATTTAGAATTAGTGAAGTTTATCGATGCTAAATTTGATAGAGATACAAACGGTAGTTATATATTGATTCCAACTAAAGCTATTTACAGCGATAATGATGCGTTCTATGATGCGCAGGGAAGTTATAGTTTTCTAAATACCTGCAACACTTGGGCAAACGATGCACTAAAAGCTGCCGGACAAAAAGCTGCATGGTGGACGCCAACAGATTATGGTATTTTCTTACATTATAAATAAATCTTGTGAAAATTTTCCATTTAATTTTCTTAGTTATCATTTTTTCGTCATGTCAATATGAATCGAAAAAGGGTGCTGACAACACTGTTTTTGAAAATGAAAAGACCAGTGAAATTATAAAGCCTGAATTAGATTTAATCAAAACAAAAAAGAAAGCGGAAGAAGCCCTTGTGTTTTGCAAAAGCAAAAAAATGAATACTGATTTCTGTATTTTAATTGATATGAGTCTGCATTCCGGATTGAACCGTTTTATAATCTGGGATTTTAAGGAGCAGAAAATATCTAATAAATATTTAGTGGGGCATGGTTGCGGAAGTAATAGTTGGAGCAGTGATGAATCAAAAGACAATCCCAAATTCAGTAACGAAGACGGAAGCCATCTTTCAGCTTTGGGAAAATATCAATTAGGCGAAAGAGGAAGAAGCGATTGGGGAATTCATGTAAAATATTTGATGCACGGTTTAGAAGAAACAAATAATAATGCGCTGAAAAGATTCATTGTTTTTCATTCATGGGAATTGATGAGCGATGAAGAAGTTTATCCAAAAGGTTCTCCGGAAGGATGGGGTTGTCCTACGATTTCTAATACTGCAATGAAGGAATTAGATCCGATTATTCAAAATTCTAAAAAGCCTTTACTGATGTGGATTTATAATGAATGATTTATAATTTTTTTAAATCTAATTCATAAATGAATGATGGAAGATTGAAGGGTTCTGAAACCGTATCTTTTACAAAAACGAATTTTTGATCTTTAAAAAACTGAATTTGTGAATCATTTTCTCTGATATTGATCCAAAGACTGTCTGCAAATTGAATTGCCGATTTTACTTTATTCCAAAGAGAAAGTCTCACTTCTGGCAAATCATATTCCTGAAGAATAGAAAATTCTTTGATAGCTGTCATTTTTTGATTTTCACTAGCTTCTGGGTAAGAAAATCCGGTTTGAAAAAAGCAATATCCTACAGGTTGTTGATCTGCAAAAACCATAATTAATTGATTAGAAAAATCATTTAAAATATTGATCATTTTTCTATGGTCAAAATGTTCTTGAATATAATTCTCTATAATTTCTGATGCAACAATTTCTTTATATGAGTTTTTAATAAAAGCTTTTTTAACATCAAAAAATTCATCAACTCCCTGGTCTGAACCTACCACAAATTTTGAAACAATCTCCATTCTTATTTTTTTTCAAAGCTAAGTTATTTATGAATGATAATATCGGTACAGTTTCATGCAAATAAAACGGTACAGTTTTACTTTTTGTAAATTTGTGCGGAACAGATTTTGATTATGCAGAATTTTAAATATCAAATATTTACTTCGGTCATCGAGGAACAGATTAAAAATGGAATTCTTGTTTCAGGCGATCGGTTACCTTCTATAAGAGAAATTAAAGAAAAATATAAACTAAGCATTACTTCGGTGCAGAGTGGTTATGATTATCTTGTTATGAAAGGCTGTGTTGAAAATCGTCCTCGCTCAGGATTTTTTGTTACTATAAAAAGAAATGAAAATATTCCTGACGATTTACCAACATTCTCGCCAGTTGTAAGCAATGTAGAGTTTGATAAAAAGGTAAAACTCACTTCAAAGTCAGGTAAGTCTTTTGAACAAATTTCATTTAATACCGCTGCACCGACAGATCTGCTCATTCCTCAAAAATTGATCTTAAGAAAAATGCAGGAAGTAATTCGGAAAAAAGGTGCATCAATTCTCAGATATTATCCTGCGAACGGATCAGAAATCTTAAGAAATCAAATTGCTGCACGGGCAACAAAATTTGGCTGTAAAATAAATTCAGAACAACTCATTATTACAGATGGAGCTTTGCAGGCGCTTTACATTGGGCTGGCTTCGGTAACTCAATCGGGAGATGTGATTGCGGTAGAAAGTCCCTGTATTTTTTCTGTTTTGGAAGTTATTTCAAATTTAAAATTGAAGATAATCGAAGTTCCGGTACATTACAAAAACGGGTTTGATGTAGATTATCTAAAAGATGCTGTAAGTAAAAATAATATTCGTGCTGTTGTATTAACATCCAATTTTCATAATCCCACAGGAATTTTAATATCAGACGAAACAAAGAAAGATCTTGCTTCGATTGCGCAAAGTAATGAGATTCCGATCATTGAAAATGATATTTATGGAGACCTTTATTTTGATGGTGAAAGACCTTCAACGATTTGTAATTTTGATACGGAGGGTTGGGTAATGACTTATTCATCATTTTCAAAAACTTTTGCACCGGGAATTCGTCTGGGCTGGCTAAATACAGGTCGTTTTTTTGAACAGGCTGAAAGGCTGAAGTTTTCTCTTGGAAGATCTGTAGCACCCATTTTTCAGGAATTAATGATACAGTTGTTACACGAAAACTCTTATGACCGACATCTTCGTTTTTTTCGAAAACAATTAGAAATTCAATGCGTAGAACTTCTCAATGCATTACGATTATACTTTCCAGAAGATTGTTATTTTCACAGGCCTCATGGCGGTTACAGCATTTGGGGAAGGCTTCCTAAAGAAGTAAATATGCCAGATTTCTATACATTTTGTGAAAGTCAAAAAATCGCTTTTACACCTGGAGATACATTTTCTTACACTGACGCATGCAGCCATCATTTCAGAATTATATTTGCAGACAGAATCACCTCTGAAAGTATTGTGAGGCTGAAAATAATTGGAGAAAAAGTACAAAGTATTTTAGATGAAAATCTGTAAAATCAGAAATTCATTTTGTAAAATAGTCTTCCTTTTTTAACGGTTTGTATTTACAATATTAAAAAAGGTGCGGTTTGTCGGGCAAATGGTAAACATTATTTAATCTATGCGTAAAATTCCTGTAATCTAATCAGGCTACTTTTGCGATTAAAACTGTGAGATATTATCTTTTACTGCTTATTCCATGCGTCTTCATTTTTTCTGCAATGTCTTTTAACCCTGTTAATAAAGGTGTGAAAAATGACAATAAATTTATAAACAGAGGCTTACGTGATTTTAAAATTGAGTTAGAATACTTAAAAAACGATGTTGAGCTTTATTCCCAAGAAAAAATTTCCTTAGAAAAGCTTCAGCAAACTTTAAGGAATACCAGAAATTCTTTTAAAGAAGTAGAATTTTTCGTCGCTTATTATTATCCTGAATTTACCAAAACCCATCTTAATGCAGCACCGCTTTTTCATATTGAAGCTGCAGGAACTTCAGCTTATACTTTGCCTCCCGAAGGTTTGCAGGTTTTAGATGAACTTATTTTTTCTGACGAAGCCAGTGAACAGAAAGAAGAAATAGGTACAATTACCAATTTTCTTTACAACAGCTATGCAAACTTTTATTTAAGTGCTTTGAATAACGGATTAAGCTCGGGAAACAACAAGACTTTGCCTTTGCGAATAGAACTTATTAGAATTTACAGTTTGGGTGTGACAGGTTTTGATACTCCGGGTTCGCTTAATATTTCGGAGGAAGCAGCTCATGCTTTAAAGGGAATGAGTCAATACATCAATGATGAAGCTTATTTTAAAAATTTTAAAACAGAAAAAGCTAATTTAATTATTCAACATGCAATTACTTATCTTGGGAAGAATACCGATTTTGAGTCTTTCGACAGAATAGAGTTTTATAAACAATTTGTTCAGCCTTTATATGAAGAATTAGGTAGTTGGGATGGCAATCCTGATGATCTCAAAAACTTTTCGGGTTGGAATGTTTCCAATAAAGATTTTTTTAAGGCAGATTTTTTTGACCCTTATTTTTATACCATTTTAAAACCTTCTGAAGATTCTGAAGAATTAAAAAAATTAGGTGAAAAGATTTTTTATGACCAAAGTTTCAGTGCGAATGAAGCGATGAGTTGCGCAAGTTGTCACCTGCCAGAAAATGCATACACCGATCTAAAACAGAAATCTGCAAGTAATGTAGAAGGAAAAACGGTCTTAAGAAATTCTCCTTCTTTGTATAATGCAGTTTTTGCAAAAAGGTTTTTTTACGATATGAGAGCTTTTTATCTTGAGCAACAGGCGGAACATGTGATTTATAATCAGGATGAATTTAATACCGATTATCAAAAAATTGTACAAAAACTGAATGGCAATAAAGAATATAAAAAAGAGTTTAAAAAAGTTTTTAAAGATGGAAAAATCAATAAACAAAATTTTTCGAAAGCGCTAAGTTCTTTTGTAGCATCTCTATATTCGTTTGAAAGTGATTTTGACCGTTTTATGAGAAATGAAAAAGAAATTTCTGAAGATGCTAAAAAAGGGTATAATCTATTCATGGGGAAAGCCAATTGTGCGACTTGTCATTTTGCACCGCATTTTTCAGGGCTTGTACCGCCTTTCTTTAACGAAAATGAATCTGAAGTTTTAGGCGTGACTAAAAAGCCAATTTCAAATTTACCTATAGAACTTGATGGCGACAGAGGAAGAATAAATTCTAATGTGAAAAAAGAAAATTCATGGATCTATGAAAACTCATTCAAAACCATGACGGTGAGAAATATTGCCTTAACAAAACCTTACTTCCATAACGGAGCTTTTAATACACTTGAAGAAGTGATTGATTTTTATAATGAAGGAGGTGGCGAAGGTTTAGGATTGCCAATGAAAAATCAAACGCTTCCTGCAGATAAACTTAATCTGACGGAAATTGAAAAAAAGCAACTCATCAGTTTTCTAAATACTTTAACAGATATCAGCAAGGCTAAGAAATTAGTGAAATAAAGCTTATGTTTTACATTAATTTTAAATTTAATAATAAGTTAAAATTCGTAACATTCACGTTCAGTTTTATTAATATTCATCGGGGTTTAATTAAAGATAGCGTAACGCAATGCCGAGACAAAAAAAATAGTTTTGCATCGTAAATGAAATTTTAATAAAAGTGAAAAGAAAACTACTTAGTATCGCAGCTTTGGCATTGATGACGACATCGATGATCCAGGCACAGACGACAATTTTTGCATTGCAAAGTGCATGGAAGTTCAACGACGCAGATGTTGCATTGCCTGCAAACTGGAAAAGTTCCAATTATGATGTTTCAAACTGGGCTGTAGGAAACGGACCTTTAGGATATGGTGATCCGGTTACTACTTCTTTTATCTCGGGTGTAGATACTGCTTATCTTATCAAAGATTTTACCGTGAATTTGGCAGATCTTTCCAATACGATGGAATTTGGCGTGAGAAGAGATGATGGAATTATTGTTTATCTAAATGGTGAAGAGGTGATAAGAGACAATATGCCTGCTGGAGCTGTTTCTCATGGTACTTTCTCGAGTACAACGATTGACGGAGCTGCAGAAACAGCGATTAATTTATTTTCTATTCCCAAAAACAAATTTGTACAGGGAGTTAACAGAATTTCAATTGAATTACATAACAGAAGTGCTTCAAGTTCAGATTTAACCATCGATGCTTATCTTAAAACAACTACAACTGTAACTCCACCGGTTACCAATTGTACAGGAACTCATATCAGCTGTTTTACATCAATTGTTCCGACAACGCAGACATCAAAATTAATTATTCCTGCTGAACACAAATATCAGTTAATCTTAAAAGAAGAAGATAATTATACAGAAGGTGGCGGATTGGTTGGTGGTCTTAATGACTTTACCGCTTATGTGGCTAAAAATAACAGCAGTACCGACGGATATCTTTCTGTAAACCATGAAACTAACCCAGGTGGTGTTACCATGGCAGAAATTAATTATAATACTTCAACCAAACTTTGGCAGTTGACAAAATCAAGAGCAGTGAGCTTTTCAGCACCGAGCCTTGTGCAGACTATCAGAAACTGTTCGGGAGGTGTTACACCTTGGGGAACTGTGGTAACGGCTGAAGAATCTGTTACTTCAAATGATCTTAATGCTGATGGATACAAAGATTATGGATGGTTGGTAGAAATTGATCCTGCAACAGCACAAGTAATGTCTCATAACCAAGCGGGAACTAAAGACAAGCTTTGGCAGATGGGAATTATGAATCATGAGAATGTGGTTGTAAACGATGCTGGTACTACGGCTTATTATGGAGAAGATGGCGGAACTCACATGGTCTATAAATATGTGATGGATACTCCAAATAATTTGGCTTCAGGAAATTTATATGTTTTAAAACTTGATCAAGGTTTAAGCGGAGGAAATCCGGTAGCAAGCACAGGACAATGGATTCAGATTCCAAACAAACTTCAGGCAGATCAAAATAATACCGCAGCTTTAGCTCTGTCATTAGGTGGTACTTCGTTTAATGGAGTAGAAGATGTTGAAATAAGCCCACTTGACGGTAAAATTTACTTTACGGCAAAAGGGTTAGACAAAGTGTACAGAATGACAGACAACGGAATGACGCTTTCAAACGTAGAAACTTTCGTAGGGGGAGCATCAACAGTTTATACATTTAACACTGCTCAGGGAATGAAAACTGAATCTTGGGGAGACGGAAACGATAACCTTACTTTTGATGAGCTTGGAAACCTTTGGGTACTTCAGGATGGTGGTAAAAACTACATTTGGGTGATTGGTCCGGATCACACTCAGGCAAACCCTAATGTAAGATTATTTGCATCAATGCCTGCAGGATCAGAACCAACAGGTCTTACTTTTACACCGGACAAAAAATTTGGTTTCTTTTCAATACAACATCCAAATTCTACAATTTCGACCGATATAGATGCTACAGGAAATACGATAGATTACAGAGGAAAGTCGGCTACAATCGTAGTTGCTTTACAACAGTTTTTAGGTACCTCAGGAAGTTTGGGTACAGTAGAAGTTGTTAACGAAAATGATGTGACGGTTGCCCCGAATCCTACTTCAGGAATTGTAAAAATTAATTCTTCAAAAGCACTGAAAAATCTTGAAATTACTGCGTACAGCATTGACGGAAAAGTAGTGTTTAAAAAGAAAATTACTGGGTCTACAACGAATTTAGATCTAGATTTCACAAGTCAGCTTCAGGCATCAAGAGTTTTAATATTAAATATTGAAGCAGACGGATTCCAGAAGACAACTAAGATTCTTAAAAAATAGTTTTAATACTTTATAACGGTCGTCGGAGTTTTTTCGGCGACCTTTTTTTGTTTATGAAAAAATATACTTGCCTTTTGTCGTTTTTGTGTATCGCTAATATAAATGCACAGATTGATCCTGTAAAATATCCTACCTATACAGATATGGAGGCTGCTTTGAAGTCTGATAAAACTGTTTACAGCTTAAGTTTCAGAGATAAAGGTTTGTTTAATTTACCGCCTGACATTAAGAAAATGGATTCTGTTTTTTTTCTGAATATGATGGGAAATAATTTTGAAAAACTAGACGAAGCACTTTTTTCACTTTCACAACTTGAAATTCTTAATATTAACGAAAACAGCATTAAATATATTCCGGATGAAATCAGCAAACTTAAAAAGCTGACTACATTTTCTATGAATCTTAACCAGTTGACAGAGCTTAATCCTGAGTTTGCCAAACTTCAAAATCTTAAAGTAGTACAGCTCGACGCGAATAATCTGAGCGTTTTTCCGAAAGCTTTGACAGAAATTTCCGGACTTGAAGAAATCAATTTACATAGTAACCAAATCAGCATGGTTTCTGATGTTGATAAAATAAAGAATCTTAAGTTTCTGAATCTTTCATCGAATCAGATTAATGATCTTAATGAAACCGGATTCCCAAAAAAGCTCAAATATCTTGAGTTACAAAAAAATATGTTGCTTACAGTCTCAAAAAACATTCTGACTTTAAAAAATCTTGAATTTTTGAATGTAGGAGAGAATAAAATATCTGAGATTTCGCCTCAAATAAAACATTTAAAGAATATTGTCAGTCTTAATTTGGCGAATAATCAGCTAAAATCATTACCGAAAGAAATTACTGATTTAAAAAACTTAAAAACACTTATTCTTACGGGAAATCCTATGAGTAAAACTCAAGTTGAAAACCTGAGGAAACAAATGCCGAATACACAGATTTATTTTTAATTTATTCTAAAACATTTTTTCTAGTAATTTAAATTGAATAATAATTAACTACATCGTTTTGATTGTCTACATATTTTGAAATTATACATCTTTGCTAGGAAAGTCGTTTTTGTAAATTTAAAAATGTATAAATTCGTAAAAAAATAATAATGAAAACTAAACTTTTAGGAATTCTGTTTTTAACAGTTAGTGTATTTTCCACATTCTCTTCTTGTAGAAAGGTGGAAGAGGATATTGTAGATTGTCTCGGTGAAAATATACTGACATCGCTTCACGTTAATGTTTCCGGAACCAATCCAAAACAAGTTGAGTTTAACGTAAGTCATTCAGGTGAAAATCAAATAACATCCATCGTTTGGAATTTTGGTGATGGTACTACAACAACGACGACAGGTACAACTGCTACACATCTCTATAATGCTGCAGGTACCTATGAAGTTAAAGCAGATGTAAATATTAACAACGGAAAATGTACTATTTCACCTAAAAGATCTGTTGATATTCAGTAATTTTTTAATAAATATTTTTTTATTAGTCCTAAAATTTAGAATTAACCAAATTTTATTCTCCCTCATAATAACAAGCTCTGAAATTTTTTAATTTTCAGAGCTTGTTATTATGCTTAATACCGAAGGGAAATCGAATCATTTGGAAAAATATAATTTCATTTTGAATATCTGTAAAATTCTGATTTTTAATTAGTTAATTCTTTGTGTTTAATGAATTTTCTTGTTTTTATAAACATTTTTGTAAAAAAGCATATGATAACTTTCATATTAATTCTCATTAATGAGATTATAATATTAGTTAAGAAAAGTTAAATTTACAATTGATTAAATTAAAATTAATAAACAATAAAGATGAAAAAAAATTTATTTTTCGTGGGACTATTATTTAGTTCAATTGCATTTTCGCAAAATACTACAACAAGAAATGACGCAGGCTCTCCAACAACCATTAGTGGTTTTTATGAAGCCAATAATCCTATAAATTATCCTTCTGGTGCAAGCGATTGGTGGCATCTTTTAGATGTAAGACACGCTAATCCAAATAATAATTTCGGAATGCAATTCGCCGGAAGTTTTTTTGATCAAGATTTATATTTTAGAAAAACTAATAACAGTAGTTCTCAATCATGGATGAGAGCTATTTTAGAAAATTCTGCAGGTAATGTAAAAATTGGAAAAAATGATCCTGCAAACTCAGAGGCAAGCCTTAGAATTTTTAAAGCAGATGGTACGTATGTGGAAATTGCAAACTCACAAGGGACTTTTCAGATTGCAAGATCAGTTTGTAATGATTGTTGGGCAGTTGGTGCACGTACAGGAGATACGGTTTTTAGAACTTTATCTAATGTAGCGGGAGCTTCGCAGAATTTATTGTTTTCAATTCCAAATGGAGGAAATGATGGGGGATCATATGTCGGTTTTGAAGACAACCATAACGGAGTTTGGGCAAAGTTCTTCAATAATGCCACGGCAAGATTTAACGGGAAAATATTTGCAAAAGAAGTTGAAGTAAAAGCAAATGTCTGGGCAGATTATGTTTTTAAGAAAGATTATAAGCTTAAAACTTTGGAAGAGGTTGAAAAACATATTGCGGAAAAAGGACATCTACCTAATATACCTTCGGCAACTGAAGTCATTGAAAAAGGAATTAATGTTGCTGAAATGGACGCTAAGCTTCTTGAAAAAATAGAAGAATTAACATTGTATTCAATAGAACAAAATAAGCGATTACAATTACAGTCTGAAGAAATTAATGAACTTAAAAGACAAGTTCAATTACTTATTTCAAATCACAAATAAATACAAGATGAAAAAAAAGTTACTTTCAATTTTATCTTTATTCATAGGCTTCTTTGGATATTCACAGACAGAAGTTTATTTTAAATATGATGAGGCTGGAAATCAAAGATATCGTGGTCCTAATATTAATGGGAAATCTGCTCCAAAAGATATAATTAGTCAGGAAGCTAAAATAGATACGACAAAAGTTGAAAAAAAAGATGCTTCAATAGCTCAGCTCGATGATAAAGTATTCTGGAAACAGATGAGAATATATCCTGTACCGGTAAATGATATTTTAACTATAGATTGGACAGATGAGCTGGATGAACTTATCGCTACAGTTTCTATTTACCAGCATAGTACAGTTCATTGGAAATTTCAGCAGCAAAATCTTCCTAATCTTAACAAACAGTTGAAGATAAATATGACCGGCTATGAATGGGGTGTTTATGTACTTCATGTTCGTTTAAAAGATGGAAGGGTATTTAGCAGGAATATAACCAAACGTTAAAAACTAATTACTAATATTATTACAATGAAGAATATGAAATTATTCTATTCAATAATTATATCCTTACTTTCGGTCGCAGGTTATTCTCAGACCATTCTGCATCAGACCGAAAGTACAACGAGGACAGTTCAGGATCCGCAAACTGTTATCATGGCACCTGGTTTTAGAGCTACTTCAGGGATTTCAAATCCTTTTGTGGCTAAAATAGGACCCGGTACGGAAAATCCTGGCGGCGGACCTAGTGATTCTGGTGCAGGAGCTGGAAATCCTTCAGGAACAAATGCTCCTGCAAACCAAAGTTTTCACGATACTAAAGGAAATATTGAAGTTACCAAAGCAGGACAATTGCAATATACTTTAGCAATTGATATTCCCCCCGGAGTTAAAAATATTGCACCAAACATTAGTCTTGTATATACTAGTGGAGGACAAAATGGTCTTGCAGGCTACAATTGGAATATCACAGGATTAAACTCAATTTCTAGGATTGGTAAAAATCTTGAAGTAGATGGTATAACTAAAGGTGTTCAACTAGATTATTCAGATTATTACAGTTTCAACGGACAGAGATTAATTCTTAAGTCTGGAGAATATGGAAAAGATGGTGCGGAATATGTAACTGAGAAATATTCCAATATCAAAATTAAATCAATTGGAAATGTGTCAGGAGTTACATGGCAAGGTCCTGAATATTGGGAGGTGACTTTTGATGATGGTTCTCAAGCTTGGTACGGATCTGCTTCGCCTGGGAATAGCTCTGCGAGAACACCAATAGATTATAATATTGTTAAATCAAAAGATATTAATGGTAATTTAATTATCTACAATTACATTTTGGAGAATAATATTGCAATAATAAGCAGTATTGAATGGGGTGGTAATGAAATGCAGGGTACACCGCATTTTAACAAAATAGAATTTGTATTTGGAGTAAGACCTTTGCCTGAAACCGCTTATATTAAAGGGATTGGTTTTTCTCAATCAAAACTTCTTGAATCTATCATTGTAACTTCGAATCATCAACAATATAAAAAATATCGTGTAACCTATAAAAAGGATTTGCAGGAAACCGCCTACAGGTATTTGGATAAAATCACAGTTTTCAATAGTCAGAATGAGGAAGCTAATCCTGTAATTTTCACTTATGAAAAGTCAATGGATATTCCTAACCCAAACATTCAAACTTGGGGATTTCCAAACGTTGTTAATCATAACTATGCAACAGATCTATTTGGTGATTTTGACGGTGACGGGCGTCTCGATTTTATGAAATATCATACTTCAACATCTGCGAATATACCTCAGATTGGGATATACTTTTATAGAAATTTTTATCATGTGGCAGGAGGAGGCTCTCCACCTGTTTATGTAGGAAATTCAATAACTCAAGCTGAATTTAAAAACGCTATTGCTGTCAATTTAAAAAGGAATAATCTTGTTAACAATCGTCAGGGATTTGTAACATGGAAATATATTAATCCTTCCGGTTTAAAGTATGATTTAGAACTATCTTTTTATGGAATTACAGAAAATAACCAGATTGTATTATATAATAAAAAGACCATTCCCGGTGTAAATTATGATTATTCTGTTGGAACCACACAAGAAGGTGTAAGAACAACCATTAGCGGCTTATATAATGTTGATTTTAATGGAGACGGTTTAAGTGAGTTGGTATTAACACTCAATGATAAAACCTGTTGGAGAACTGATATAAATGGTACTGAAAAACTCCCACATCAATGTGAGAATATAAAAAGATATATTGTAATTGATCCTGATGAATCAATTCAAAATAATCAATGGTTTTATGAATTATTGCTTTACACTGACACTGATAATGCATTTGTTGATTATAAAAGCGGAGACTTTAATGGAGATGGTGTTTTTGATTTGGTAAAAATCGATCAGAATAAAAAACCATTCATAATTACTTTTCAAAAAAATAGTCAGGGTAAATATATTTCATCTACAGCACCTTTTAATCCGACAAACAATACTCTATTAAAGGGAATATGGAAGGATGGTTTAGCAGGTGATTATAATGGAGATGGCTTAAGCGATATTATGATTCCGGAATCAAATGATTCTGATCTTTGGTATCTGTATATGTCAACAGGGATTGATTTCAAAGAAGAAACCCGTGTTTTTATGAGGCAACATAAGAGTCGTACGGTCACTAAAGATAATTACGAAAATATTACGGTGGCTAATCCTAGAACTTTTGTAGCTTTTGATATTAATAATGATGGAAAGACAGAGCTTATATTCCTTCAATCGTCAAGATATTATCAAAAAGAATATAATCAAGATAATCCAAGTGCAGGGGTAAAGTACCGCGTAACATCTGGCAGTGGAGTAAGTGTTTTAGCAACTTTTGGAGGAGGTAGCAATCCTCTTTACAGTGATCAAACATATGGTCAAATCGTTTATCTTAATTCAAGTAATATCAATTCTTTTTTAGCGCCAAATGCAGCTGATAAAATTGGAATACCAGTTGGTCATTCAGCCGGAGCCATGCTAAAAAAGTTTGCATTAGTTTCTATAGTGCCTAATTTTGAAGGTGATTTGGACATGGATACTCACAAGTATTATGACATTTCAATGGAAGGTCGTATCAAGAGTATTTCACAAGGAAATATTACTACTGATATTGTTTATAATCGATTAGATAAAACGCCAACTCCTAATTTATATAATAATACTTCTGAAGTTACAAACTATCCTTATGTTGAAATTGGGCAGGTGGCAGGAATGCATGTTGTTTCTCAACTCATCCAAAATATTGCAGCCGATAAGAAGCTAAAACAAGATTTCAGATATAGAGGGCTTACATCCAACATTCTTGGAAGAGGGATGATAGGTTTTCGCAAAACAGCCCGCTCATCCTGGTATGCTGATGGGTTTGAAAATACAAAAATATGGTCAGGGGTCGAAATTGATCCGATAAATGAAGGTATTCCTATTAAAGAGTGGTCGATCAGAACAAATATGGAATCTCAGATATTCCCTGTAGATGTTTCTGAGAATAACGCACAGTTACTAAGCTTTAAATCGACAACATACCAGACAGATAAACTCCTGAACGGTCAGTTAGTAACAACTTTTGCTGATGCTGACAAGCCAAAAGTAGTAACGGCAATAATACCAAAAATTTCAAAATCTAAAGATTTTTTATCAGGAATTTTAACTACTGATAATATTACATATGGAGATTATTACCTACCATTGCAAAGAATATCTAATGTCAACAGCGGCTATGCAATAAGTACTTCTACTTTTGAATACACCCATAATCCCACAGGAATAGGTGTGAATTATTTTATAGGTAGACCAAAGTCTAAAACTGATATTGCACAGGCCTATGGCGACACAAAATCAGCGAAAGAAGAAAATACCTACGAAAATAACCAATTAAAAACTCTGAAAATCTGGAACAGAGATAATACGGGTTATCTTTTAGAAACTTACAGCTATGATGGTTTTGGTAATCTTACCCAAAAAACCATCAGCAATAGTATAGACCCTCAAACGCAGACAATAAAAACAAATTATGATGATAAAGGGAGATTTATTCTAAAGAAAACAGACAACTTAGGATTAGAAACCAATACTACTTATAATAATTGGGGGCAAATTCTTACTCAAACCAATGCTTTAGGAAATGTTCTTACCAACACTTATGATAACTGGGGTAAACTTCTTAAATCCAAAATTAATTTAGGCGGAACAACTACTTATCAGTATGATAGAGATAGCAATTCAAATATTATTATAACCCAATATAATCCTGATGGTGATATTTCTAAAAATTACACCAATAAGTTAGGTCAGAATTATAAAACTTCCACCAAAGCTTTCGGACAGGGACAATTTGTTTCTAAAGATACACGATATGATATTTTAGGCAGAAAAATTAGAGAATCTGAGCTTTATTTTGAGGGGCAAAGTCCTTCTCAGTGGAATGTTTTAACCTATGATGATACAGTCTTCCCAACTAAAGTTACTTCCACTGCATTGGCTAAAATAAATGCATCGGATGAAATTACTTCATTTACAGGTAAACGATTAATAACAACTGCTTCAGGGTTGACTACTACCATAAAAGAAGATAACGGCTACGAAAGAACAAATTCAAAAACAACCGATGCTTTAGGCAATGTACTTTCAAGCAATGATAAAGGAGGAACAATACAATTTACTTTTAATGCCGCCGGAGAACAGATTAAAGCACAGTATGCCGAAAATATTGTTACCACAAAATATGACGCCTGGGGAAGGAAATCTGAATTTAATGATCCTTCCAACGGATTGTATAAATATGAATACGATGGCTTCGGACAGCCTAAAAAAATCATCAGCCCTAAAGGAACAAAAGAATATGCATACAATAATTTAGGGCAGCTTATTACACAAAAAGAACTTTCCACAAACGATAGCGGGCAGGCAAGTAATAAAACAATTACTTATTCTTATGATGATAAAGGAAGAGTAATTTCAAAATCCGGAACCTCGAAAGGAAAAGCGTATAGCTCTAATGTTTCTTACGATCCTCAGGGAAGAGTATTGTCTTCATCAGAAAGCAGTAACGGTAAATATTTTATTCAAAAAGGAATTACCTATGATGATAAAGCAAGGGTGATTTCGTATGAAAAACAACTCTACTCTTCCGGTATTTTAACGAAAGTTCAGATTGAGAATGTATATAGCACCTGGAATGGAGAATTATATCAGATTAAAAATAGCCTCACAGGTACCGTGCTTTGGGAGCTGAAAGAAACCAATGCAAGAGGGCAGGTTTCAAAGGTAAAATTGGGAGCAGCCGATGTTAACAATATGTATGATGAAAATGGTTTTCTAACCAATGTGAATCATTCATCACAGGTAAAAACAGATATTCTGCAAATTCATTATTCATTCGATGGCATAAAGAATGAATTACGACTCAGAACAACCGGTGGAGATTTTAGCATCAATGAAACTTTCGATTATGATGACAATAACCGACTGATCAACTGGACAAATCCCGTGACTGGAGTTAAAGTACAGAATGCAAAACTTAATGTTTATGATGCAAAAGGTAGAATTCTTGAAAATGATCAGGTTGGAAAAATTAAATTTGAAAATTCTTCCAAGATTTACCAACCGACAGGGATGACCCTCAATGCAGCAGGTGAGCAGAATTATAATAATGATTTAATTCAATCTGTTGTTTATAACGAAAACAACGATCCTGTATTTATTGATGGTGAAAAAGGAGATGTAGCTTTTCAATATGGTTTAACTGCCATGAGGCAAAGAGTAACCTATGGAGGAAATTTCAGCGAAGACGGAGATGGTAAGTTTACCAAATTCTACAGCTCAGACGGCAGCTTTGAAGTCGTGAAGGATAATACCACCGGAAAAGAAAAACATATTCTTTATATTGGTGGAACGCCTTATGAATCTAATATTCTTTATCTAAAGAACTATGATGAATCAACAGGCTCTCATAAATTCCTACACAAAGATTATATCGGAAGCATCCTCGCAATCAGTGATGAAGCAGGAAATAAACTTGAGCAAAGACATTTTGATGCTTGGGGCAATTTTACGCATTTTAAGATTGGAAATGGAGCAATTATCACCGATAAATCACTCATTGCTAATTCCTTATTACTAATTGAGAGGGGATATACCAGCCATGAGCATTTTGCAGAAGTAGGCATCATCCACATGAATGGTAGATTATACGATCCATTGTTGAGAAGATTTTTAAATGCAGACGAGAACATCCAGGATCCTTACAACACCCAGAATTATAATAAGTATGGGTATGTTATGAATAACCCAATGATGTACAGCGATCCTAACGGAGAGTTTTGGTGGTGGGCAGTTGGTGCAATTGCAGGAGGATATTTATCGGGTGTTCAGGCTAACAACGGAAATTGGAATCCCAGAAAATGGAATTGGGAAAGTACATGGAGTGCAGTATTAGGAGGGGCTATTGGTGGTGCAGCTGTTTCAGGCGCATTAGGGAATATATCGAGTTATGCAGGCGCAATTAAAAGTTTTTTACCTGGAATTGTCTCAGGGGGATTAAACTCTGCATTTACAGGTTCTAACTTCTTAACGGGAGCGATTGGAGGAATTTCCTATTCAGCCAATGTATTTGATAATAAAATTACATCTACTGATTATTTTTCTGTACATGAAAGTGAAGTAATTGATGAATTTGGTGAGAAAGCATTGACTCAAAATGAAGTAATAGAAGCTTTCCAACAATGGAAAGGCCCATACTTAAGCTATGGTTTTAAACAAAATGTATATCTAGCTCCGCTGGGTTCAATTCCCGGGAATTATACTCTAAATGAGAGTGGAACAGCATTTGTCAGAAAAGGAGGAGGTGAAGCTGGTGCTGCAACAGTTACCGCTTATAATCCTGTCATCGGTGGTAAAGCCGTACGTTCTACAATATACATTCCACCTAATGTATATTCGACTGCTCAGGTACATTCTTATTTTTTTCATGAGTTTGGTCATTCTGTTATCAACCACAAATATGGATACAAAAATGAATGGAATGAAAAAATTGAAACCTCAAGTATAGAAATGGGTACAAAAGCGCATCATGCTATCCAACAGAGTCAAAATAGTTTTATTATAATGAATAATTATAGAAAATTAAATTTGCAAGGGATATATGGAGGTAGCTACTTGGGTATATTTGCTCCAGAACGTGTACTTGTAGATTTGTTGAAAAACTTAATTATTAAAGTGAAATAATGAAAATTTATAAATTATTAAATAGTTGCATTGTATGTGTTTTTATGATGCTCACATCTTGCAAAGATAAAGATCAGTTAATATTGCAGAAAGTAGATCGGAATGATAAAGATTATGAAATTAATATTTACTTAAACAATCCAACATCTAAAAATTATTATATTTTAGCACCTCAGTGTATAATAAGTGAAAATAATTTTAGTTCTGTTGGCGAATTAAACCAATATGATTTCTTTGTAAATGATACCATTGATAACGTTGTTAGCGAATTGTACGGTCAAGATAAACAATCCATACCGATAATTCTAATACCTTCTAAAAAAATAAAGAAATTGAATTTTAAGTTTGACAAAGGCAAAACATGGTTTAAAAACACAAGTATTGATTTCCCATTCAATATTAAACATGAAAAATTATTTATCTTAGAAAAAAAATTAAATAATAATGTTATTCCTGGATATTCTTTTTATTCAAAAACTGTAAAAGGTTTAAATTCAAGATAAGGTTTGTAATTATCATAAATGTAAATCCTCGCTGCACAAAGACTCCCGACTTTGAGCTAATAAAATAAATCCTCACAAATGTGAGGATTTTGTCTTTAATAAACATCCATAAAATATAATCGTAAAGAATCTACAATAACAAAAAACAGATTTCAACATAAAAATCCCTCCCCAGAAAATATCCAATTCCCGAAAAATGGACTTCATCACAAAAAAAGAGGGCAAAAATCTTGTTTTCGGAGTCTCCTGATTTAGAAAAAGCGTACAATTTATCAGGTGGACTTAGGAAAACTTATAATCAAAACATTGAAAAATCAGTTGCAATGTTAAAGCTGGTACACTGGTTTAAAGAAGTGGAAGAATCAGGATTTAAATCATTCAATACCTTAACGAGAACAATCATATTAGACTATGAATGATATTCTCAATTACTTTAACGCACCAAGCACAAACGCTTCAGCAGAATCTTTCAATGCGAAAATAAAAAACTTCAGATTACAACTTGGAGGAGTACGAGATAAATCTTTCTTTCTATTCAGATTAGCTAAACTTTTTGCTTAGTCCCCAACTTTTGAGACTGAGCCTTGATTCCAGACTGAGCTCAAAATAGCCGATAAAAGCAAAAGCCTCTGAAAAATATTTCAGAGGCTTTTTGTACCCATAACCGAAGGAATATCGAAACATTTAATCGAAGATTTGGAAAGAATTTCTCAAATTTCTCAAATTTCAGAAATTTTATGATCCTATCTTGTAACCAAGACGAGCGTATCTTTAAACACTTTTATCGATGACTTGGTTCAATTGAGCCGGATTAAAAAAGAATTTCAAAATTCATTCTTATCAAATAATGTCTTTAGATTGTGTCTATTGCAATTTAATTTTTTAAATTAACAACAATCAGCAGTGGAATAGTAGTTATTTAGTTGGCTGTGCTTGTCTTGTACTCATGACCGATGATATATCGAAACATTTGGTGGAAGCTTGGCTTGAGAAGTAAATTAAGCAAGAAATTTAAAGTTACTACGAACTCTAAACACAATTATTTGGTAGTAGAAAATGTGTTGAACAGGAACTTTATAGCAGATAAGTCCTTAAAAAATTGGTTTCTGACATCACTTATATTCACGGCAAAGAAGGGTCTTTGTATTTGACAACAATTATTGATTTATACGACCGGAAAATAATCGGATGGAGTTTGAGCAAAGGAATGAGTACCGAAGAAACAACCCTTACGGCTTGGAAAATGGCTGTCAAAAACAGGAAAATAGTTGATAGATTAATTTTCCATTCTGACCGGGGTGTACAATATGCAAGTAAGAAATTTGCGAACACCGTTGAATTTTATGGCGCTGCAAGAAGTATGAGCCGTAGAGCAAATTGTTGGGATAATGCAGTGGCGGAGAGCTTTTTTA
This sequence comes from Chryseobacterium balustinum, assembly GCF_900168205.1. GTDB lineage: Bacteria > Bacteroidota > Bacteroidia > Flavobacteriales > Weeksellaceae > Chryseobacterium > Chryseobacterium balustinum. The sequence continues at coordinate 8,202 of NZ_FUZE01000002.1, read as the reverse complement.
AATCATTGAAAACTGAACTCATTTATGGCAACAAGCTAATTACAAAAGAAAAATGGAGCTGGAAATTTTCGAGTATATCGAAGTCTGTTACAACAAAAAAAGATGTCACAGCACACTTAATTATCTAACAATAGAAGAATTTAATAAACAAAATGAAAGATTTAAAGAAATATAAGATATTATTAGAACTTCTTTCCCTTTGAGATAAACTTCTAAAATAATCTCTAAAAGATTATCTTCTCTTTTCTGTCAAATAATAACACGTCAAGTTTTGTCGCAATGCTTACTTAATTTTGTCACATTACAATGATAATATTTATATTAATTTTCATCAAACAGTTGACTTATTACGTTAAAAAAAGTTAAATTCGCGCATTGTTAAATTAATAACCAAATCATGAAAAAACTCTACATAAGTGCATTATTGCTAAGTACTGCAATTGTATATGCTCAGGAGGTGATATGGCAGAAAGACATTAAATCTTCTACTCAGGATTTTCTCTCACAAGTCACCACCACAATCGATCAGCAATATCTTATTACCGGAAGTTCGATTCAATCAAAAAAAATCACTTCCGAAAACAAACAGAATAACGGTTACGATTTTCATCTCGTTAAATTGAATCAACAGGGTGAAGAAGTCTGGGAAAAATATTTTTCGGGACAGAACCATGATTTTCTATCAGCAGCGGTTGCTACTCAGGAAGGAGGTTTTCTGTTGGCGGGAACTTCTTATTCCGGAAAAGGTTTAGATAAAAAAGATGATTCTAAGGGAGGATCTGATATGTGGCTGATCAGAATCAACGAATTCGGAGATGAATTGTGGCAAAAAACCTTAGGAACATCTCAGGATGAAGAAGCAAGATCGGTGATTCAGACCGCAGATTTTGGTTTTATGGTTGCCGGGAATGTTCAGAATGACGCCAACGGATTCGGCTCAAAAGATGTGACCGTAACAAGACTTGATAAAAACGGAAAAGTACTTTCAGAATTAGTATTAGGCGGAAGAGGTCTGGATGAAGTTGAAAAAATGATTCCTACTCCAGATGGAGGAGCATTGTTGGGAATCTATTCAAGGAGTTCTGAATTTCATATGGGTAATAAGCAATCGGTAATGGGTAATGTCAATTCGACTGCAAAAGGGAATTCTTCAGATATTACTAATTACTCATTACCTATTACTCATCCAAAGTCTACAGAAAACTTCGGTGAAGGTGACTATTGGGTGATCAAGCTCAGCAAAGACAATAAAGTAGAATGGGAAAAGAATTTTGGAGGTACAGGTGATGATCATTTGAGAACTATGGCCTTTACGTCTTCAGGATATATTATTGGTGGAGAATCAAGGTCGGAAAGATCAGGAAACAAAACCGTTGGAATTGAAGAAGGAACAGATATCTGGCTCATCTCTTTAAATACAAGAGGTGAAGAGCAATGGCAGAGATCGTACAACTTTAAAAACCGTGATATTCTGATGGGAATGAATGTAATCAACACAAGAGACGGAAAGAATTCTAAAGGAATTTTATTGGGAGGATATACGCAAGCCGAAGGAAGAATTGAAGCTGATGATGAAACATTTTGGATGCTGTATATCGACAATAATGGCAATGAACAATGGCGAAAACACGTAAAAGGGGAATCGAGAAAGAAAGAGGAAAGGCTTTCTGATCTGAAAATGAATAAAGATGGTTCGATTGTTTTGGCAGGAACAAGCGCCGAAGAATTAGGTAAAGAGAACTGGAAGATCGTGAAACTTGGTGACAGCCAGATCGACCAATTGATAGAAAAACAGAATATTAAGATCTATCCTAACCCAGTTTCAGATTATGCTTATGTTGAAATCGGATTTGATTTTAAAGAAGCAGATGTTACACTATATGATATGGGTGGAAGACAGCTTCAGAGTTTGAAAACCAAAAACAAGGTAACCAAGATCAATACGCAGAATCTGATTCAGGGAGCATATTTGATCGTTGTGAAAACAGATACTGATAAAGCTGCGAATGCTAAACTGATTAAGAAATAAAAACAGATGAAAAAAATATTAATCTTTATAACAAGCTTTATATATTTAGTTTGTTTTGGACAGTCAATTAATACTGATAAGCCATATGATATAATCCCACCATCACCAGAATCGTTTTACAAATCAACATTTGGAAATACAGAAATCAACGATTTTAGAGGAGAGCCTAATGTCTCAATACCTTTGTTTTCACTTCAAAATGGTAATATTCCTCTCGATTTAGAATTAAAATATACTAAAGCAGGGGTGAAAGTAAACGATATACCCAACAGTACAGGCATAAATTGGGTTTTAAATACCGGAGGAATAATTACAAGAACTATTAATGATATTGCAGATGAAAAAGTACTACACAATTTATTTAATCTGCTTCCATATATAACTCTATCCAATCCTCAGACTTGGGGAGCCTATGTATTACAAAATAATGATCACGAAGTAGATGTTTTCAACTTTACCATAGGTAATTATTCCGGAAGTTTTTATTTAGATGGAAATTTTCAACCTGTAATATTGACTAAAGACAATAATTGTAAAGTGGAAGTCATTGGATCATTTAGACAGAATTATGAGTTTAAAATTACTTCAAACGATGGGATTGTTTATCATTTTGGAGGTACTGGATTTACTGAAAAAACAATGAGTAGAGATCAACCTTCAACAGCGGGTGTAACAAGTTTTTATTTGAAACAAATAACCAGCAGCAGTAGTAATAAGACCATCAATTTCGAGTATGAAACAGGAATTTTAGAAGGAATAGTAACCAATATCCAACAAAATTATAATTCAGATATTATGCTAATTTCAGAACCAGCTTGTGGTGGACGTCCGCTCCCCCTTATTGGAATTCAACAGAATAACAGGGCTCTAAAAATTTCAGACCCTAAAAGAATTAGCAGAATCTTTTCCGATGATAAAATTATTTCTTTTGAATATTCTAATGATCATGTTTTATATGATAAACTTAACAGTATTAACGTCTATACCAGTAATAATCTATTAAGGAAAAGGTATACGTTTAATTATTTAGATAAACTTGGTAATAATAATAATTTGGAAAGATACTTTCTGACAAATATTAAATTTTATGAAAACAATAATTTAAATTCAACACAGGAATATACTATGGAATATGATAATCCCTTAGAAATTCCTAACAGATCATCTGTAGCTATTGATTATCTTGGGTATTATAACGGAAAAAGTAATAATATAAATACAATAATTCCCAATACAAATTTATTTGACGGAACCAATAAACCTGCGTTGAATATTTTTGCAGATCGAAGAACGATATTTGAACTCGCAAAGTATGGAACTCTTAAATCTATAACTTATCCCACAAAAGGAAAAACTGTATTTGAATATGAACCTATTAATGAGGCTCCTAAAGATGATGGTACGCTTGATTTGGGAGTTGGTAATCATCGGCTGGATGAGCCTATAAGCTATGTTGGTACTAATACTAAAGAATTATTGCCATATGAATTTTTCGATGGAAATGCTCAAATTTCAATTGGTCTCAAATCTCATGATGTTTCTTACACCCCACCCCAAAAAGCATGGTCTGAATTTCAAATACTTGACAGCTTCGATAATATTGTTTATTCTACAAGATTAGGAGTAAGTAGAATAACTCCAAATTTTTATAATAGACTAGAGGCTACTTTTATGTTAAACCGTACTAAAAAATATAAATTTTTGTTAAAGATTCTAGATAATATGTGTAGTAATTGCGAAGGATATGCAATAATAAAATATAAGAAATTGGATATACAGAACGGACCCGGTATACGATTAAAAAAACAATACGATATTACAGAAAATGACACGGTAAACATTAAAAGAATATATTATACTGATTTTGTAAATATACCCAATATAAAAAAGAATAATGTTATTCTTACTCCCAATTTTAAGACTCATTTTCTTTTGCAGACAAGATTACCTAATCCCCAAACATCGTCTGGATGTGATGAACATCCTACAGATAATTACTCAGGATCTTCTATTGTTGTTGAAAACACTAAATCAACTCCTAATTTAAGTTCATTAGGATATTCTTATCCATCGAAAAACTCGAATGAACTAAACTATTTCAATCTAACTGATCCTATGTATTCAGATATTACTGTAAGTTTTGGTGGAGATCAATTTGAAAAGGGAGGGGAAGAAAAAAACTATTATGTAAAACCGAGAAATGAAGATTTCAAATTATTTTCACCTGAGTTTGGTGAGCTAGGCTTTAGTGATCAATATATTCTTGGAAACGAGAGCGTTTTATCTTTATTAACTCTATCTGTAGAAAAAAAATTCTATCGATTATTTTCTTTTCCCAATGTTGACGGAAAATTAATCAGCAAAAAATTATTTAAAATTCAAAATAATAATATCGTTTATAATAAGATTATTGAAAATAAATACAATTTTACCGAAGATAGAAAAGTCTATAATATTTTAGGAGCTGACGTTTACCCTTCTGCCAATGGAGATCCTTATGATCTTAAAAATAAATATATTACATCCTACCCAACTATCATAAATGAAGCTTTGTTATCTGAAACAACAATTACAGATTTTCCAAATTCTAATAACCCAAATAATAAGATTATTAGTAATATTAAAAATTATTATTTAAATCCTCAAAAGCAACTTACTAAACAAATAACAACTCTTTCTGATTATTCTGTTCAGGAAACCACCTATGCTTATGCTTTTGAGAAAGGTAACCAGAAGTTGCTTAATGCTAATATGATAAGTGTTCCGTTAGAAATTATGAATCTAAAAAGAAAGGATTCTACAGATTTAGTAGGCAAAATGACTTCTAGATTAGAAACCATCTATCCTGATCAGAATAATTATCCAACATCGCAAACGGGAAATCTACTGCTACCGTTGTCTGTACAGTCATATGACGTTCAATCTAATTTACCATCTTTAGAAATTACTTATGATAAATACGACAACCAGGGGAATTTATCACAATATACGGATAAGGGTGATTTTACCACGATAATAATTTGGGGATATAATCAAACTCAACCTATTATCAAAATAGAAGGAGCGGGTTTGAGAGTCAAATATGGCACACCATCTGACCTAAAATTACTACTAGATCAAGCAATAAATGAGTCAAATTTAGATGCAGCAGCTAGTGCTAATAATGATGAAACCCCATTATTATCTGCTCTAACTAATGTTAGAAATTCTACATGGTTATCTGATGCACAAGTCACTACCTATACGCATGATTCATTAATTGGAGTAACGAGTATCACCTCACCTATAGGAATAAAAGAAGTTTATTTGTATGATTCAGCCCATAGACTGAAAGAAATCAGACAGGATAATGCTACAGGTAAACTGTTAAAAGAATTCAAATACAACTACAAACACTAAAACCAAATCATGAAAAAAATAATCATCCCGATAAGTGCATTGTTTGTAGTGGGGCTTTCCCATGCGCAAACTCTCAACCTGAGCACTAATCAAAATTATGTCTATTCAAAAACCTATCTCGATTATAATGGAACCACTGCCTCTAAGGCAGCAGAAACCGTCCAATATTTTGACGGTTTAGGCAGACCTAAACAGGTTGTGAGTATAAAAGCATCACCTACCGGAAAAGATTTGGTGAGCCATATTGAATATGACGGTTTCGGAAGACAAGTCGATTCCTGGCTTCCTGCCCCTATGAATACCCTGAATGGCGGCATTCAAACAGGAGTAAAATCTTCAGCCACGACTTATTATGGTGATAATTTTGCATTTGGTCACTCCAATCTCGAGGCATCACCTTTAGACAGGGTTTTATCTCAGGTACAGCCCGGCACGGACTGGCAAGCCCATCCTGTCACATTTAATTACAATGCAAATGTTGACGGAGAGGTGAGAAAGTTTACAGCCACATTTAACTATACCACTTTCGAATCGGAACTTAATTTAACACCTTCTTACGGTAATGCCCAGTTGTACAAAAATATGGTAACGGATGAAGACGGAAATACGACCATTGAATATAAGAATGGTCAGGGCCAGGTTTTAATGGTAAGAAAGGTAGTTAGTGCCACAGAAAATGCCGATACTTATTATGTTTACAATGATTATGACCAGCTGGCTTATGTCATTCCACCTTTAGCAGTAGAAGCGGTTAAAAGTTTAACCACGGGTACATTTCCTGATGTAACATTAAACAATCTTTGCTATCAATACAAATACGACGGTAGAAACCGTCTTGTTGAGAAGAAGCTGCCGGGAAAGGGGTGGGAGTATATGGTATATGACAAAGCAGATCGACTGATTGCAACACAGGATGCTAATTTAAGACCAAATTCGAAATGGCTTGTCACAAAATATGATACGTTTGGTAGAGTAATCTATACAGGAATTATGCCTCTTCCTAATCAAACCCGTGCAGGATTACAAGCTATAACCAATAATTTCGTAATTACTGAAAACAAAAGCGCACAAGGTTTTACCATGAGCGGAATGCAGATTTATTATACAAACGATTTATATAATCAGATAGATACGATATTATCCGTTAATTATTACGACACCTATCCTCCATTTACGCCGTCATTTATCCCTACAGTTACTAATTTACCTTTGTTGACAGATGATTCAAGTTTAAATGTAAGTACCAAAGGTTTGCCTGTAGCGTCGTATGTAAAAAACATTGAGGACGACAACTGGACAAAGAATTACACTTGGTATGATCAGAAAGGAAGACCGATCGGAAGTCATTCTATCAACCATTTGGGAGGTTATACGAAAACGGAATCAGAGCTTGATTTTTCAGGAATGGCAAAAATGGTTGTTACAAAACACAAAAGACTGGATAGTGATCCCGAAAAGGTTATTACCGAGAACTTTACGTATGATCATCAAAACAGATTAGTAACCCATACGCATCAGGTTGATAGCAATCCTGTGGAATATCTTGCACAGAATGAGTATACTGAGCTTTCTCAATTGAAAAACAAAAAGGTTGGAGGAACAAGTTTAGGGAATGGACTTCAGCAAGTAGATTATGTCTACAACATCCGAGGTTGGATGACCAATATCAATGATCCTGCAGATTTAAGCAATGGCGATCTATTTGGATATAAAATCAAATATAACAACCCAGCCAATACCAATGCGGCACCAGGAAAATACAATGGCAATATTGCAGAGATCGATTGGAAAAACTCTTCCGAAGATCTTTTGAAGCGCTATAACTATGAGTATGATCATTTGAACAGGCTAAAAAACGCTTTTTATAATGAGCCAACGACAGGAAACAGTACTTTTTTTGATGAATATCTGACCTATGATTTAAACGGAAATATCCTCAGCCTGAAGAGAAATGCTCCTCAGGTATTTTCACCTACGGCAACAATGGTAGATAATCTGGATTATATCTATGAAGGAAACCGTCTGACTCAGATAATAGAAAACCAGCAGAACAGTACAGGTTATGAAGGCGGAAATAATCTGATCAGTTATGATCTTAATGGCAATATGACCAATATGCTTGATAAAGACATCCAAAATATCAGTTACAACTATCTCAATTTACCTAATAATTTTTCCATTTCCCAAATTAATATGGTTGGACTCTTGGTTCCTATTTATACTAAATACCTTTATAGAGCAGATGGAGTAAAGCTTCGTAAATCTTATATTAGTGGAGGAGGAAGAGGGCAGTCTACGACTACAAGTATGACTGATTATTTGGATGGCTTCCATTACAGTTACGAAGAAACGGTAGCACCTTGTCTATGGTGTCGTACCGAGTTTGCTTTTGAGGAGCAGGCCTATCAGAAGAGAGACATCATCTTTGATCCGGGTGGTGGTATCAAGCCTCCTTTAGCACCAATCTGGAGATTAAATTTTGTACCTACAACAGAGGGCTTTTACAGCTTTGCAGAAAATCGTTATATTTACCAGTATAAAGATCATTTAGGAACTGCCAGATTAAGCTATGCAAAAAAGCTCGATGGATCATTGGAAATCACGGATAAAAATGATTACTATCCATTCGGTCTTAATCATATCGGAGGATTAAAGAGTAATTTGGGTGGTTATTACAACTATAAATACAATGGCAAAGAACTCCAAGAGACCGGAATGTACGACTATCAGGCGCGTCAACTAATGGTAGATGCACCAGGATTTTTACAAATCGA
>NZ_FUZE01000029.1 GCF_900168205.1 Chryseobacterium balustinum | reverse complement strand
CTATGAGTTTTACTCGGAGTGTATCTTAGTTTACTTAAACACTTTTCTCTTCTTACATAAATATATTATTTTTCCTAGTATAAATCTAAAGGAGTGAAATTCTGCAAGAATTTTGTATCGAGAACTAAATTGATAAATAACTTCTCAATACGCTGCGCTACTCGAAGTGACGGAAAAAACAATTACAAAACTTATCTAAATTTTTGAATCCAAAAACTATATTCTTACCTTTGAGCTTTGAATAAATACTATGGACAGACAGATTTTAGATTTTTGGGTAGGAAATTTCAGAACGGAAGAAGATTTTTTCCAGTTTGTAGAGGAAGATGAGAATTACTACATCGAAGAAGAATCTGATGATACTTATATTTCAAAATTTGCAGAATCGCAGGAAACCGTTTGGTTTGATCAGGATTTAATGGAATACGGTTTCGAACAAAGCGTGCAGCATTTTTCAGAATATTCTTTTGCCGAACAGTGGCTTCCGGTTTTATACAACAGAATCAACGAAATGAATCTTAAGTTTGACATCAACTCTCTGGTTTTTGTAAGCCAAGGACAAATTCCAACACCAAAATCTATGGAAAATGATGATTTTTCTTTAACTTATGTTGGAGGAATTGAGTTTGAATATTAAAAATGATAGTATCACATGATACTATCATTTTCATTTTAAAATTAATTCTACAATGAGGATATCAAAACATTTAGATCTTCATCATTTATAGTATTAATCAGAACGTCGTTTGAATTAATATCTAAAATAGATTGCTTCAGCATAAACCTATCTGACAGAAACAGAAAAGGATCAAAATTTTCAATCCTTGTGGTTTGAAGATACTGCTCACCATCCTTTTGATTGTTTTTATGATCTCTCGTCTGTAGAAGTTTACCTGTTTTTTTTGAATAAATTTTCCACAGACCCGATTTAAATCCATCCTTATAAAATGCTTCTACCACTAAAATTTTATCATTATAAAATTTCCAGTTTTCCACACCATCTTTGAGGGTCATTTCTGCTGAAACTGTTTTTCCGTTTTCTTTTCTCAAAGAAATTGAATTGTATTTTAATGCTTTGCCATCTTTAAATTCTCCTTCAGTTGAGATCTTTTTATCACGGAAATATTCATGATATTTGCCGTCAACATTTTTGTTCTTTATGAAATATTTTTTTCTCAGCTCACCTTCGTAGTAATAATCGAAACATTCACCTTCCTGATAACCGTTCATAGCATTTCCTTTATTAAAAAGATTTCCACTTCTGTTATAAACTTCATATTTACCATTCATAACTCCTTCATTATTGGTAATGAGCGTTTTAAGTTTACCATCATCAAAATAGATCAGATATTCTCCATCCATTTTTCCGTTAATAATATTACTTGTTGCGGCTACTTTTCCATCTTCAAAATATTCTGTATACTTATTTTGAAAAACACCATTCACATAAAATCCATCAGCTTTAAGATTTCCATTTTCCCAATAAGCCGAGAATTTCCCATCTAAAGAGTCACTCTTAAAATTACGAACAAATTTTTCCTTTCCGTTTTTATAATATTCTATAGATCTACCTTCTTTTTTACCATTAACATAAGTCATTTTTCCCTGAAGTTCGCCAGAATCATAATATTCTCTATACAATCCATCTCTTTTACCATTGAGATACATCACCGTATTATCTAATTTACCATTAGTATAAAACTTTTCATAAAGCCCATTTTGAATTCCATCTTTAAAGTTAACCTTACTTTCAATTTCTCCGTTTATATAGTACCATGTTAACAATCCGTTGTAGATAAACGGTTCAACATTATTGGAAGCAAATCCTTTAAACTGAATATTGCCATTAATATAGTAATCGTTTATTTCAAATAGCCCCTGATTACTCTTTAAGGTTCTGTAAAAGCTCGCATTTTCCTTACTCGTTTCTTTCCAATTTTCATCAAAATATATATTTTCCTGCGCAGTAGCAAAACAGAAAGAAAGTATACAAAATAGTTTTATAAAATGCTTGGTCATATTAATTCCCATGTTAATGCGCTTCCAACCAGTTCTTCCCTACTCCAACCTCAACTAATAACGGAACCTGTGTTTCTATGGCACTTTCCATTTCTTTTTTAATCAGTTTTGTAGCAGCTTCAACTTCTTCGATTGGTGCTTCAAACAGCAATTCGTCATGTACCTGAAGAAGCATTTTGGTTTGAAGATTTTGAGCTTCCAGTTCTTTATCAATTTTAATCATTGCCACTTTCACAACATCAGCCGCACTTCCCTGAATAGGAGCATTAACGGCATTTCTTTCGGCATGAGCACGCACAACAAAATTCCCCGAATTGATATCTTTCAAGTGACGCTTTCTCCCTAAAATCGTTTCTACATAACCGATATCACGAGCTCTTTTCACTTGCTCCGCCATGTATTCTTTCAATTTCGGATAGGTTTCGTAATACGCCTCTATCATTTGCTTAGCTTCTGATCTCGATAATCCGGTTTGTTCTGCTAAAGCAAAAGCTCCCTGACCGTATAAAATTCCGAAGTTGACGGTTTTTGCCTGTCCACGTTGTGTTTTTGAGACTTCTTCCAACGGAATTTTAAATAATTTTGCCGCCGTAGAAGCGTGAATATCTTCACCATCCTGAAATGCTTTGATCATATTGTCCTCACCAGAAATTTCGGCAATCAAACGCAATTCGATCTGAGAATAATCGGCAGAAATAATCTTCTTTCCTTCTCCTGAAACAAACGCTCCACGAATTTGCTGACCTCTCAACGTACGGATCGGAATATTCTGTAAATTCGGATTTACACTCGCCAAACGACCTGTTGCAGCCGTTGTTTGTGAGAAATTGGTATGAACACGGTTGTCGTCTTTATCAATCTGTGACGGCAATGCATCCACATACGTAGATTTTAATTTCTGATACGTTCTGTACTCTAAAATATGCTGAATGATCTCGTGTTTTGAAGATAATTTCTGCAAAATATCTTCAGAGGTTGCGTATTGTCCTGTTTTTGTCTTTTTAGCTTTCGGGTCGAGTTGCATTTTTTCAAATAAAACCTCACCCAATTGTCTCGGTGAGTTCATATTGAATTCTTCACCAGAAATTTCAAATATTTTAGATTCTAACTGTCTTAAATCGTTCTCAAGATCAATACTTTCCTGAGCCAGCCATTTTTCATCTAAAGAAATCCCTTCCAATTCCATTTTAGCTAAAACTTCCATCAACGGCATTTCGATATTGAAGAAAAGATCTTCTAAATTTTCTTTCTTTAATTGAGGTGCAAACAATTCATACAACTGAAAAGTAATGTCTGCATCTTCAGCTGCGTAATCAGTCTGCGTACGCAAATCTGCATCTCTGAAGCTGCCTTGATTTTTTCCTTTTTTACCAATAATGGTTTCAATGGAAACGGGTTTATAATTTAAATAAACTTCAGAAAGATAATCCATCCCATGTCTTCCGTCCGGATTTAAAAGGTAATGAGCAATCATGGTGTCGAACATCGCTCCTTTTACGGTAATATTATATTTTTGAAGAACTTTATAATCGTATTTCAGGTTGTGAGCAATTTTTACCAAATCTTCTTTTTCAAAAAATGGTTTAAAAATTTCCAACGTTTGCAAAACCTCACCCTGATCTTCTGAAAACGGAATATAATATGCCAAACCTTTCTTATAAGAAAAGCTCATCCCTACCAATTCTGCTTCCAGCTCGTTTAAAGAAGTAGTTTCTGTATCGAAACAAACTGCTTTTTGCTGTAATAAGTTTTGAACTAAAATTTTCTGCGCTTTCGGATTGTCTACAAACTGGTACAAATGGTCATTGTTAGTAATCGTAGATTTTGTGGACGTTGCTTGATCAAGCTCTTCATAAGTTGCAAAAAGATCGAGCTGGCCAACATTGGCTGCTACTTTTTGCTGAGGAGTTTGTGAAATGTGCGTCTCTGTTTCTTTTTTTTCATTAGATTTTGCTGCTGCAATTTCTGATGGGGCAAAAGCACGGTAAAGATTTTCGTATAATCTTGTAAATTCTATTTCATCAAAAACAACTTTTACTTTTTCAAAATCTGGTGTTTCTAGATCGTATTGTTCTTGGTGAAATTCTACCGGTGCATCACAAATAATAGTTGCTAATTTTTTAGATAAAATTCCACGTTCTGCTGAAGCCTCGATCTTTTCTTTGATTTTACCTTTCAGTTTATCTGTATTGGCTAAAAGATTTTCAATGCTTCCAAATTCCTGTAAGAATTTCATCGCCGTTTTTTCACCAACACCATCTAATCCCGGAATATTGTCGACGGCATCACCCATCATGGCAAGAAAATCAATCACCTGTTTTGGGTCTTTAATTCCGTATTTTGCATTAATTTCTTCGACACCTAAAATTTCTATTTCGCCACCCTTTGAAGATGGTTTATACATTTTAATTTTATCAGTCACCAACTGCGCAAAATCTTTGTCTGGAGTTACCATAAATGTGGTATATCCTTCTTTTTCAGCTTTACATGCAATGGTTCCTATAATATCATCAGCTTCATAACCTTCAACACCCAAATAAGGAATATGCATCGCATCTAAAATCCTGTGAAGATATGGGATTGCAATTTTTATCGCTTCTGGAGTTTCACTTCTGTTGGCTTTGTATTCTGCAAAATCATCTGTTCGTACACTTGCCTTGCCTACATCAAAAACAACAGCCAAATGAGTCGGTTTTTCTCTTCTAATTAATTCAATCAAAGAATTCGTAAAACCAAAAATTGCTGATGTATCAATTCCTGTACTTGTAATTCTCGGACTTCTGATCAATGCATAATATCCTCTGAAAATCATCGCATATGCATCGATGAGAAAAAGCCTTTTATCTTGTGTTGCCTCCATATTTTGAATAATCAACAAATATATGAAATCGGGATGAGCGGTCAAAGATAAAGACTAATCAAGAGTAGCCAAGTTCTTTTTTTTTTTAATTATTTTTTTTATGATAATGTACTTTTACCTTGAAGTAAAAGTACCAAAAGTTCAAGACTGGAATCTTCCGCTAAAAAATAGAATTTATTCCTAAAATCCCCAAAACTCGTACGAATTCAATATTATTCTTCAGCTCAATATTTGGTCGTCCTCAAACAGTGGGAATTTTTTAACGGAATAAATTTTATTTTTCTTAACGCTACAGCTTCCTAAGTCAAAAGAAAATGACTCTAAAAACAACAATATTTTCAGAAAAAATTCTTAAATTTGCCCTGTGAATACAAACAAGACATATTATTACGGAATTTTTAACTCAGATCTGGGATAAGGATTTCTTGTATATATAACTAAAACCTCGTCCTTTGGCGAGGTTTTTTTATTTTTAAATTTAAACAAATGAAAATAAGTATCATTGGTGTAGGATTAATCGGTGGATCAATCGCCTTAAAATTAAAACAGAAAAAAACGGCAGATTTCATTTACGGAATCGACAACAATACCGAAAATCTTGATGAAGCTTTAACCTTAAATATCATCAATGAAAAAGCAGATTTAAGAACTGGAATTCAAAACTCAGATTTGGTTATCATTGCCATTCCTGTAGATTCGGCGAGGAAAATTCTTCCTGAAGTTTTAGATTTAATTTCGGATCAGCAAACTGTGATGGATGTTGGCTCTACAAAATCAGGAATTGTAAATGCGGTAAAAAACCATCCGAAAAGATCAAGATTTGTCGCGTTTCACCCAATGTGGGGAACCGAAAACCACGGCCCGAAATCGGCAGCTGCTGAAAGTTTTTCAGGAAAAGCCGGAGTGATCTGTAATCGTGAAGAATCTGCAGAAGACGCTTTAGAATTGGTAGAAAACATCGTGAAAAGTCTTGACATGCATTTAATTTACATGAATGCCGATGATCACGACATTCACACCGCGTATATTTCACATATTTCACATATTACTTCTTATGCTTTAGCCAACACGGTTTTAGAGAAAGAGAAAGAAGAAGATACCATTTTCCAGTTGGCGAGTTCGGGGTTTTCGAGCACCGTTCGTTTGGCAAAATCTCATCCTGAAATGTGGGTTCCTATTTTTAAACAAAACAAAGAAAATGTACTCGATGTTTTAAACGAACATATTTCCCAACTCAGAAAATTCAAATCTGCTTTAGAAAAAGATAATTTTGAATATCTGGAAGAATTGATTACCAACGCTAATAAAATTCGCGGAATACTCGATAAATAAAGACTTTTAAGCAATAAAAACTTCCTAATCGGGAAGTTTTTTAGTTTTAAATCAAAACTAAAATTTAACTTTATTAAAATATTTTTTAACTTTATTAAAAATAATATTACATTTGTAAAAACAAAAGTTAATGAAACTTCCTATAATTTGTCCGAGTTGTGATCACACGCTCAATGTAAGCCAAATGAAATGTCCCGATTGCGGAACCAATGTAAACGGAGATTATGAACTGCCGGTTTTTTTAAAACTCAACAGAGACGAACAGGATTTTATCCTTAATTTTTTTCTTTCCAGTGGAAGTATCAAAGAAATGGCGAAACAGGCAGAATTGTCTTACCCAACGATGAGAAATAAAATGGACGATCTTATTAAAAAAATTGATCACTTAAAAAAATAACATATCGATGAACTGGAAAACTATTTTTAATCCTTTTTTGAAGTTTGATGAAAAGAAACTTTTGATTACCGGAATACTCGTTTTTGGACTCAATATTTTTAGTTGTTATTATGTAGACTTTGCCAACGACAGTATTTTTCATTATTCAAATCTAGATGAAGATCAAGGAATTTGGGACATATTAAAAATCAATAGTTTAAGTTATATTTTGGCAGTTGTTATTCTTTTTATTTTGGCTAAAATCTTAAACGGTAAAACAAGATTTATTGATATTTTAAACACTGTATTAATTTCTCAAATACCTTTAATGGTGATGATTCCTGTAAACGGATTATCATTTTATAAAAAAGCAGTAGACAACCTTTCTGAAAACATAAACACCCCTAAAAACATCTCAATTGTAGATATGACAATGGTGACTATTTGGGGATTTATAAGTTTAATTCTTCTTGTTTACAGCATTGTACTTTATTATAATGGCTTTAAAACCGCAACCAATATCAAAAAATGGCAACACATTGTGCTATTTGCATTTGTATCACTCGTAATCACAATTGTAAGCCAGATTATATTTTAATCTAAAAATTTAAAAACATGAAAACCAAACTATTATTAGTGCTGATTGTATTGGCACAGACTTTTTACGCCCAAGAAATAACAGGTTCTTGGAAAGGAGAGCTCGATTTAGGCGGAATGACACTTCCATTAGTTCTTGACGTAAAGAAAGAAAATAACACCTACGTCTCTACAGCGAAAAGCCCGAAACAAGGCGATCAAATTATCACTGTTGATAAAACCGAATTCTTAAACAGCGAATTAGTTTTTGAAATGAAAGCTTTGAATGCATCCTACAAAGGGCAATATAAAACAGATCATTTTGAAGGAACTTTCACGCAAAATTCGAGATCTTTTCCTCTCAGTCTCTATAAAAATGATGGAAAAGAAAAACCTAATCCGAAAGATGAAAAAATAAAAGGAATCAGTAAAAATGGCATTAATACAGCAAAAATTGATGCTTTTTTAAATTATATTACTCAAAACAGACAAGGAATCGGAAGCATTACTGTTTTCCAAAACGGAAAAGAAATTTACCAAAAAAGTTTCGGACAAGATCAGTTACAAAATGTAAAATGGGATTCTAATACAGGATATCAAATTGGCTCTATCAGTAAATTAGTTACCGCAGTTATGCTGATGCAATTGGAAGAAAAAGGCAAGCTGAAATTGGATGACAAGCTTTCAAAATATTATCCTGAGGTTCCGAATGCCAATAAAATCACTTTAGAAAACTTAATGAACCATACAAGCGGATTGGGTGATTATGCAGGACCGTGGTTATTTGGAAAAACAGTTGGTGACAAAGCTATTTTAGATACTATCAAAAAACACGGTGTAGAATTTCAGCCCGGAGAAAAAGAGAGATATTCAAATTCAGGATATTATCTTTTAAGCAGAATTTTAGAGAAAATTGCTAAAAAACCATACCATGTTTTACTAAAAGAAAACATTACGAGTAAAGGTAATATGAAGAATACGTTCTCGGTTTTAGACAATCAAAAAAACATCTTCAAATCGTATGAAAACACTACCGGAAAGTGGACAGAAGTAGAAGATTTTGATTTCCGTAACTGCATCGGTTTGGGTGATATTACTTCTACAACCTATGATATGAATTTATTCGTTAATGCTTTATTTGATTATAAATTCGTAAAAAAAGAAACATTAGACAAGATGCTGCCTAAATCAGGAAAACCTTTTGGATTGGGTGTAATGACTGTTCCTTTTTACAATCAAATTTCTTACGGACACGGTGGCGATACAGCAGGAACTCATTCGCTTGTTTCTTACAGCCCTACTGAAAAGTATTCGATATCAACCATTATTAACGGTGAAAAATTAGCACACAGAGAGGTCTTTTTAGGAATTATCAATCTGGTTTACGACCAGGAATATGAATATCCAAAGTTTACAGAACTAAAAAAAGTTTCTGAAAAAGAACTGCAAAAATATGAAGGAACTTATTATTCTAAAGATCTTAAAGTAGATTTTAAAATCTTCATAAAAGATGAAAATCTTTTTGCTCAGTTAGCAGATCAGCCTTCATTTCCGTTAGAATACTCCGAAGGAAATCAATTTAAAAATAATAATATCGATGTAGAAATCGTTTTTTCTCCCGAAAAGAAACAACTTACTCTTATTCAAAACGGAAATACACTTGTTTTTGATAAGAAATAAATTGATCACGAAAAGGTTCTGAATATTTTTCTAAATCCTTTTACCAAAACGTCCTGATGTTAATTAAATCATCAGGACGTTTTTATTTTGTTTCTAGTATTTTATGTTAACATTCAGGTACATTCACCGCAATCGCCAAACCACCTTCTGATGTTTCTTTAAATCTGTCATTCATCGACAAAGCAGTTTCCCACATCGTCTGAATCACCTGATCTAAGCTTACTTTAGCTTTTGTAGGATCACTTTCTAAAGCAATATTTGCTGCAGTAATCGCTTTGATTGCGCCCATTGTATTTCTTTCGATACACGGAATCTGCACCAATCCTTTAATCGGGTCACACGTTAAACCTAAATGATGTTCCATCGCAATTTCCGCTGCCATTAAAACCTGGCCGACACTTCCGCCTAAAATTTCCGTTAAGCCAGCTGCAGCCATCGCCGAAGAAACTCCGACTTCTGCCTGACAACCACCCATTGCTGCAGAAATAGTCGCATTTTTCTTAAATAAAGTTCCAATTTCTCCTGCAACCAAAATAAATCTGGCAATATCATCTTCACTTACAGCATCTGTAAAAGCCTGAGCATACATTAAAACCGCCGGAATTACCCCACTCGCTCCATTCGTTGGCGCCGTGATAATTCTTCCAAAACTAGCATTCTCTTCGTTTACTGCCAAAGCAAAACATGAAATCCATTTATTGATGTTGGTGAAATTTTCTTCAGCATCTACAACCTGCTGAAACCACTCGTCTTTATTTTTGTAAATTTTATCTCCTAAAAGTTTTCTATTGATTCCCGCTGCACGACGGGTAACATTCAATCCGCCCGGTAAAATACCTTCTTTATTGACTCCTTTATAAATACATTCTTTAATCTGTTCCCAGATATAAAGTGCCTCTTTTCTTGTTTCCTCTTGTGTTCTCCAGCTTTCTTCATTAATTAAAATTAAATCTGAAATTTTACTGAAACCTAATTTTTCACAATATTTTACGATATCAGAACCATGATGGCAAGGATATATAGTACGTACACACTGTTTCTCAATAGAGTTTTTCTCCTGACTCATAATAAAACCACCACCGACAGAATAAAAATCCTGAACAAGCTCGGTTCCATCTTCAAAAATTGCTTTAAAAATCATTCCATTTGGATGATAATCAAGAGTTTGAGACATATTCAACACCAAATGATGTCCGTAAATAAATGGAATTTCATTTTCTCCACCCAAATTAATGATTTGGGATTCTTTGATATGAGCAACAATGTCGTCAATCTTTGTAGTATCAATGGTTTTAAAATCTTCACCATTTAAACCCAACATTCCGGCAATATCGGTTCCGTGACCAATTCCCGTTTTTGCCAATGAACCAAAGAATTCAAGAAAAACTTCTTTCACCTCAGCAATTGATTTTTCTCTTTTTATGATTCTGATAAATGCAGAAGCTGCATTCCAAGGTCCCATTGTATGCGAACTAGACGGACCTATTCCTACTTTAATAATTTCAAAAACCGATATTGATTCCATAAATTAAATTCCAATTTCATGAAAAGCAAATATACATTGAAAATATCTTAGAATGGAAACAATTAATCATAATGTAAAACCTGGCACCACTCCATGGAAGTGTACTTTTGTAAAGAATCGTTTTGAATGACATTGGCATTGATTAAAGTAATTTAGCCTATTTAAAATACCAAAACAAATCAGTGCTATCTGCTAAATCAGCTCGGGAAAATCATATAGATTTAAAACTCATCTACCATTTCAAACTTTCGCTATGCTGTGACATATCAAGTCCTTGTTCTTCTGAATCTTCCCTTACTCTTAAGGTAATAATTCTATCTGTAATTTTATACAAAAGCATTGAGCCGAAAAATGCAAAAAGCGAGACCAGAATCAATGCTATCATGTGATGTGCAAAAACTCCGAATCCTCCGTGTAGAAGACTTGCGTTTTCGCCGTGAGCAAAAATTGCGGTAAGAATCATTCCCATAATTCCTCCTACTCCATGACAGGCAAAAACATCAAGCGTATCGTCAATCTTTTTTAAAGCTTTCCAATTGACCATCACATTAGAAACAATTGCAGAAATAAAACCGATAAAAATACTTTCCTGAATAGAAACAAAACCACAACCTGGAGTTATTGCCACTAAACCCACAACCGCACCAATGCATGCTCCCAAAGCAGAAACTTTTCGTCCATTAATTCTATCAAAAAAGATCCAGGTCATCATTGCTGAAGCCGAAGCAATCGTTGTTGTACCAAAAGCAATCGCAGCAGTTGCATTAGCACTTAAAGCCGAACCTGCATTAAAACCAAACCATCCGAACCACAGCATTCCTGTTCCGAGGATTACATAAGGAATATTTGACGGTTCATGGTGTGGATTTTTTCTTCGTCCTAAAACAATGGCACCTGCCAAAGCCGCAAAACCTGCACTCATGTGAACAACGGTACCTCCAGCAAAATCTTTAATTCCGAAAAATTTATTTAAAAGTCCTTCCGGATGCCAAACCATATGACAAAGCGGTGTGTAAATGAAAAGGCTGAATAATACCATGAAAACTAAATACGAAATAAATCGAACCCTCTCCGCAAACGATCCCGTAATTAAAGCCGGAGTAATGACCGCAAATTTCATCTGAAAAAGCGCAAACAAAACAAACGGAATGGTTGAAGCCATCGCTTTATGAGGATAAATACTTACATGATAAAAAAAAGGATAAGTAAAAGGATTTCCGATAATCCCGTAATGAATGCCGTCGATTTCAAACCCAATAGATTCTCCGAAGGAAAGGGAAAAACCAACGACAATCCATAAAATAGAAATTACTCCAAGAGCAATAAAACTTTGAAGCATCGTAGAAATTACATTTTTCTTCCCGACCATTCCGCCATAGAAAAATGACAAACCGGGAGTCATCAGTAAAACTAAACCTGCTGCGGCAAGAATCCAGGCTACATCTGAACCGACAATTTCTTTTTCACTTAGAAAATCTCCGGTATTGGGAATATCAACATCCGGTCTGAAGAATAGACCACCGATTGCTATAATGCAAATGACAACAAATGAAACTTTCCATTTTAATCCAACTTTCATAAGAGTTTTTATTTTTTAGTGTTTTTCAAATTACCAAAACAGTAATTTCTACAAATTTAATTCTTAACCCCATCAAAATTAAAAATAAATTTTATAAAAACACACATTTAAAACAATAACCCCTATAAAATTAACACGAAATCCAATTTAAATAAATATTTTATTCAAAAGCACTGAAACTTCTTTGTGTTTTGTTGCCGGAAAAAGATGAGTACCTCCTTTAATGATATAATCTGGTTTTGAATTTTTTAGTGGAAAAACAATATCTAGGTCACCCAAAATCTGGATCACATGAGGATTTTCATCAAATTTCCATTCAGAAATTCTTTCTACAGACCATTTCAGATAATAAGGATCGCGAACCTGAAAATACTCAATCACTTTTGGATTTTTTGAATCTATCATTTGCCTAAACTTGGCATAAAGCTGAGAAGTGCGGTCGCTAAAGAAACCTACAGGAAGATATTTCGGGATTCTTGTAAACTCTCCCATCTTGATTAACCTAGATTTTTCTTTATCAGATTTGATGCTTCCAAGAATAACGACTTTTTGAGCTGGTTTTACTTTATCAATTTCCTGAACCATAATTCCGCCAAAAGAATATCCCAAAAGATAAAAGGGTTCTGAAGTATCGATTTTTTCAGCCATTCTTTCAACATAAGAACTAAAAGATTCACTATTTTCCGGAATCAGCCAATCGATAAAAACCACTTCATGCTCTTTTGGAAACTGCAAACGTTCCAAAACTTTAAAATCTGCACCAAGACCGCTTATTACATATATTTTCACCCGATTCTTTTTAATTTAAAACAATTAGTCAACGATTCCTGAGTAATTGATTAGCTAAAATAAAAAAAGGACCGCTTATCTAAAAGCAGTCCTTTGTATTTATTATAATTTTAACCTTATAAAGGTCTTTCGTTATCAATTTTCTGAGTAGAAAGTTTAAACTGAATATCCATTTCGTCTTTGATGAAATAATCTTTCAAAGAATTTTGGTAAACAATTTTGAAATCTTTTCTGTTTAAAGAGAATTTTGAAGACTCAATCTCTACTGTAAATTGCGTAATATGCGCGTTTGCAGGGAAAGAAATTGTTTTTCTGATATTCTTGATTGTGATATCACCTACAATGGTAGAATTGTACTCGCTGTTTGCAAGAGGGATGATTTTCTTTAAATGAAACTTAGCAGTAGGGAATTTTTTAACTTCGAAAAAATTGGTTCCTTTCAATTCATTAGTCAGTTTCACCTGATCATCACCTGAAACATCTGCAACAATAAGACTTCTCATATCGATTACAAACTCACCGTCTACTAAAACCGTTTTATCGAAATTAAACTTACCGCTTTTCAGTTTCAGACTTCCGTAGTGAGACGAAGCTTTAGTTTTTACCACTTTATGTCCCCACCATTTTATTTCGGATGTTATCACTTTTGAAACTTTATCTCCTTTCTTCTGAGCAAAAACAAATGATATGCTTGCACACATCATAACAAACAATAGTAATCTTTTCATTATATTTTATTTACAATTCAACAAAAATAAAAAAAAGTGTAGAACTTCTACACTTTTAATAATATTTTTTTGAATAATTTATTTTGCACTCACCTTAACGGTCATTTCTATCTCATCTTTCACAAAAACATCTTTCATTGAAGACTTGTACGCAACATCAAATTTTTGTCTGTCGAAAGAGAATTTATCTGAAGTTAAAGTAACCGCTCCATCCTTCACAGTAACGTTTGCTGGGAAAGAAACTGGGTTTGTTTTACCTTTTACCGTAAGATCTCCACTAACGATGCGATTATATGTTTTATCGTTGTTTTTCTTTACTGATGTAATTTTGAATGTTGCCGTAGGAAATTTTTCAACTTCGAAGAAATCTCCGTTTTTAAGGTGACCGTTCAATTTTCCTTGCATTTCTCCTGAAACATCAGTTGCGTTGATAGAATTCATATCTAAAACGAAAGAACCTCCAGCAATTTCGCTACCCTTCATTACGATGTTTCCTGATTTTACAGTAATAGTACCGTCATGAGAACTTGCCTGAGATTTAGCAACTTTATAACCCCACCAGTGAACATCAGAGCTTACTACTTTTTTTGCCTGCCCGAAAGCTAATCCACTAGCTAAAACTGCTAATAAGAATATTTTTTTCATTGTAAATTTTTAAATGTTTATTAAAGCTGCAAATGTAATTATCTTATTTAACAATTCATCTTGATGTACATCAATAAAAAGCTATTTCGACATGAATAAAATCAGGCATAAAAAAACTCCGAATTTCTTCGGAGTTTACATTTATTCTGTAAAATAGGCGGTATAAAGTGCCGCACCATTAATACTTGTACTGTCTGTATTGACCACATGAATAGGAATATTCTTCAACATATCCTCCATCTTATCACTGATCTTGAATTTCTCGTAGAATTTATCTTTATCAATATATCCTCTTATGATCTGTGGAATATCTCCTGCAATCAACAAACCACCTGTAGCTTTCAATTTTAAAGTAAGGTTGTTGGCTTCTCTTGCCAAAAACTCAAGGAAAGTATCTAAAGCAATTTTACAAATCATTGCATCTTCATGCATCGCTGCTTTGAAAATTTCTTCGGTAAAATTTCCGTTTGTCAAACGCTCAGAAAGCCATTCTGGTTCAGGATGTCTTTTTACATCTCTCAAAAATCGGTAAATATTAAATAGACCTGTTTTAGAAAGCACATTTTCCCAGCTTACAATTCCGTAGATATTATTTAAAAACTGATAAAATTCTACCTCAACATTGGTTCTCGGTGAAAACTCTGAATGTCCTCCTTCAGTTGCAAAAGGTCTCAAATATTTTCCATCAAAAAAATATCCTGCTTCTCCTAAACCATTTCCTGGTGCAAGAATAGCAACATTTCCTTTTTCCAGATGACCGCTTGTATAGATTGCATCCAAATCAGAATCATCTAAAAGACCGATTCCATAAGCTGATGCTTCTTGGTCATTTAACATATCCACTTTCTCGAAACCAAATTTACTGCGGTATTCTTCTACATCTAAGCTCCAGTTTTTCAAACGTGCAGGATGACTTTTACCATCTATTACAGGTCCCGGAACCGAAATCCCAAGTCGCTGGACATTTTCCAGCTGAGAATCCTGTATAAACTTTGACAGAACATCTGTAAAAGATTCATATTCTTTGGTAGGATAATTATTTTTAAATTTAAGTTCTATCCCGGAATTTCCTGAAGTATAATACGCTATCGTAGTTACATCTTCTCTCAAATTGGCTCCGATAATAGAAACATTATCATTATTGGCATTTTTTACCCCTGGTAAATAGAGAGGAAATTTTGGATTCAAGTTCATAATCGCAAATTTTATCAAATATAATAATTGTTTTGGTATTTTTTGTATGGGAACAAAAAACCTTTTCAAAAACTCGAAAAGGTTTGGTTAATAACTGCTTATATTTCTTATATTATTTCCCTAAAGGAATATTGTATGAAAATCCTGCTCCGATGCTTCCCACATTATAGTCCTGAGAAGCTGGTGATACTATATCTCCATTGCTTCCTGCAAAAACTTTTTGGTATTGTACATAGAAATTCCAGTCTCTGTTGTGATACCCTATTTCAGGTTTAAGATAAAAACCACCATCCGGTCTGCTTACTGTAGAATTGGTTGCAACTTTATCATCACCTACCAAAAATCCATATCCTAAATCGGCTCCGAAATAAAATCCGGTCTGCTTAGGATACACTCTGAAAAGTGCTGCTACAGGAACAACTCCTACATCATTATTATTATATCCGTTGTTATCTTTTCCAAAATAATGAGTATAACCTGTTGCGATACCTAATCCAAAACCTGGAGTGATAAGATTTTGATACGCTACATCTACACCTACCGCAGCAGAAACGTTATCTGAAGGAACTGCGATACCTGCAGTTGCTCCTACTTTGATCATATTATTCATCTGAGCACTTTGCGCACTTACTAAACCGGCTGTTAAAATTCCAGCTGCTAAAATGGTTTGCTTAAACATTTTCATAACTCTGATTTTTTTAAATTTTACTACAAGGGCAGATGTAAAAATCATGCCAAAATAATTCACACTCCTTAACATGAAAGCCTAAATATTTCATAAAATAATGAAAATCAAATTATTAAAATTTTAAATATTTAAATAGTTGTTTAACTTTACATCAGGGCAAACAATAAATAGACATTAATATTTGTTTATACTCTTTAACCTCATCTTTATTTAATCATCAAAAAATAAAATCAGGACTATGGCTGCATCATTCATCAATAACAAACATCTTCTTTGGCGTGCAGGTTTTGGACCAGGAATTGAGCAGGTAGATGATCTAAAAAATAAAAACATCAAGACCATAATAAAGGAAGTTTTCAATGAAGAAAGCTTCTCTCCTATTGTTTATGAAACTCCCGACATTGACCCCATTGAATACACAGATCCAAAAGCTACAGCCGAACAGAAAAGGGTGATACAAAGAGTCAATCAGAAGCAAAACAACGAGCTGAATCTTAATTTTCTAAAAAAAATGTACAATAGCAAAGAACAGTTACGGGAGAAAATGGCTTTTTTCTGGCATGGACATTTTGCTACGAGAATCAATAATCCAAAATTTAACCAGCAATTACTGAATATAATTAGAGAAAAATCTTTGGGAAATTTCAAAGATCTATTGTTTGAAGTGAGCCGTTCTCCCGCAATGCTCAGTTTTTTGAACAATCAACAGAATAAAAAAGATCATCCCAATGAAAATTTTGCCCGTGAAGTCATGGAACTATTCACAATGGGTCGTGGAAATTATACCGAAAAAGATATTCGGGAAGCCGCAAGAGCTTTTACAGGATGGGGTTATGATAAAGAAGGGAATTTCAATGAAAGAAAAAAACTTCACGACATCGGCACAAAAACTTTTCTTGGAAAAACCGGAATTTTTACCGGAGACGATATTTTAAATATTATTTTGGAGCAAAAATCTACGGCAGAATTTATTACAACAAAAATCTATACCTTTTTTGTCAACGAAAAGCTCGATTCCAGCAGGATTAAAAATCTAAGTGAAGACTTTTACCAATCCGGATATGATATCAAAAAACTGATGTCTGAAATCTTTTCAAGCTCCTGGTTTTATGACAAAAAAAATATTGGCAACCGTATAAAATCTCCCACAGAATTATTTGCCGGAATGATGAGAATACTCCCGATGAACATTCAAAATCCTGAAAACATTACAGTTTACCAAAAACTTTTAGGTCAAATGCTACTTT
Source organism: Chryseobacterium balustinum (assembly GCF_900168205.1). Taxonomy (GTDB): domain Bacteria; phylum Bacteroidota; class Bacteroidia; order Flavobacteriales; family Weeksellaceae; genus Chryseobacterium; species Chryseobacterium balustinum. The sequence goes on along the minus strand of NZ_FUZE01000029.1, from coordinate 21,017 downwards.
ATCCACCCAACGTTGCAGGTTGGCCAAATGGAAAATCCTGGATCGACAGCTCTACTTTAATGTTGAGACTTCAGATTCCTCAAATCTGGTCAGGCTTGCGTCCCATGGAATATTCAGCAAAAGAAGATGATGATATGGAAATGGGAATGGGAATGAAATCACGGGAAGCTTTAAATAAAAGCTTCAAAAACCCTAATATAATTATCGACTGGACGAAAGTAAATCAGGCTTTAGCGCAGAAAAAAGCAGAAGATTATCTAATTGTGAATTCAGAATCATTGGATATGGATATTGTGAATCAGTTTTCAGATAAAAGTATTAAAATGAATGTTATCAATCTGATGTCAACACCGGAATATCAGTTAATGTAGTTGTGAGGTGCAGGCTGCAGATTTTAGCTAAAATTTATCCTCTGCAACCTAATATCTTTAACCTAAAACCTAAATTTATGATTATAAAAAGAAGAGAATTTTTAAAGATAAGTTCATTAGCAACGGCTTCCTTATTGGTTCCGAATTTTTTGCAGTCGATGACTTTAGATAACGCCCTGAATCCAAGTCAAAAAATATTAATTGTTTTGCAATTCACAGGTGGTAATGATGGCTTAAATACGATTATTCCGACAAAAAACGACATTTATTTTAAAGAAAGAAACTCAATTGCAATCACAGATTCTTTACCTCTAAATGATGAAACGGGAATCAATCCTGCATTGTCCTATTTTAAAGAATTATTTGACAGCGGAGAACTTTCCCTGATGAATAATGTAGGTTATCCGAATCCTGATAAATCACATTTCAGAAGCATGGATATTTGGCATTCTGCCAGTAAAAGCGATGAGTTTCTGGAAACAGGATGGCTCGGAAGATTTTTGGATGAAGAATGTTATAAATGTGAACATCCAACGCAGGCTTTGGAAGTTGATGACATGCTGAGTCTGGCTTTAAAAGGAGAAAACAACAAAGCTTTTGCCTTTAAAGATCCAAAAAAACTGTATCAAACCAGTCAGGAAAAATATTTCAAATCATTGTACAATAACGACCATCATCATGATGATGAAACGGTTTCTTATTTATACAAAACTTTAGGCTCTACGATCAATAATGCCGATTACATTTTTGAAAAAAGTAAAGTAAAAAAATCGACTCAGGAATACCCGAATTCTAAACTGGGAAAAGACTTTAAAACGGTGGCTTCATTGATAAAATCTGACATTAACACACAGGTCTATTATCTTTCTATCGGAAGTTTTGATACGCACGTCAATCAAAATGAAAGACAGCAAAAGCTATTTGGAGAGATCAATGATGCCGTAAAATCTTTTGTTGCCGATATGAAATCGAATGGATTGTTTAATGATATTTTACTCATGACTTTTTCGGAATTTGGGAGACGTGTTGCCCAAAATGCAAGCAAAGGAACCGATCACGGAACGGCTAACCAAATGTTTTTCATCAGTGGCGGATTAAAAAAGAAAGGAATTCTAAATGCCCTTCCCGATTTACAAAATCTTAATGAAGGAGATTTAATTTATACCGAAGATTTCCGAAAAGTCTACGCAACAGTTCTTAAAAACTGGCTAAATGCAGATTCCTCAAAAGTGTTGGGCTGGAAGAACGGCATTTATGATTTTATTTAATTAAGCTAAAAATTCACTCATTTTATATTATTCTTAGTTCATCGCTTTATTTCCTTAGTTCAAAAAAGAGTTCTTGATTCAAACCCGTGCTCATGATATTTTTGCTTCATAAAATCAGACAATTATGACAGAAAAACGTATCAACAGAGAACTTGTATTTTTAAGAGCATTTGCCTTTTCTATGGCCATTATAATTTTCTTTTTAGTCAATTCAGCTTTTAAAAGTAATGGTAACCAAAAGTTTTCAGAAATCGATGTGGAAAGAATTAATATCGTAGAAAAAGATGGTACTGTTAAAATGGTGATTACCAATGTAGATCGTTTTCCAAACGGAAAAATCAAAATCAACGGTGTTTACACCAACGAAAAGCGTAAAAAACGTTCCGGAATGTTATTTTTCAACGAAGAAGGTCTGGAATGTGGTGGTTTTATCTATGACGGTAAGAAAAACGCAGATGGTCACTCTTCAGGACTTTCATTCACGCATGATCAATATGATGGTGATCAAATCATGCAATTGTTATCTGAAGATTATCAGAAAGGCAATGAAAGGTTTGTAGGAAGCAGTCTTACATTCAACGATCGTTCTAAAAACGAATCTCAGAGAACTAAAAATTTCGGACAAGGAACGCCAAGAATTATGCTCGGAAAATCTCGCGGACAAAGAGATGGCTTATTTCTTTTTGATGCAAAAGGATTGCCTAAAGCAATGTTTTATGTAGACAAAGAAAACAAAGCAAAGCTCGATTTTTATGATGAAAAAGGAAATATTACCGCTTCATTTCCCGAAGAATCTTCAAAATAAACCGTAAACACATTTTCAATTATAAACTTTATTAATAGTTCTGTAATTTTATAGAACTATTTTGTTGTCACAAAACCATGAAGAAAATTTTAAACGAAATACAGCAGAACAAATACTTTTTACTCTTTATTTTTCTTTTTTCTTATGTGCAAACCATAGAAATCCGTTTTCAGACAGAAAGAGAGATCAACTGGTACACTTTCACACCAGAAGCTCCGGTATTATATTTTATAAATGCGGGTATTCTCTTTCTGATTATGCGTTTCCTGATGATGTATTGGCAAAAATCAGACAACTTCAATTTTAAAGAAATTTTTAAAATTTTTGGAACTTCCCTTCTTCTGTATTTGGTGATACTTAATATTTTTAAACTTATTATCGCTTTTATTTTTGATACTTTTGAAAGGAACTTTAATTCGCAAACATTTCTCAACAATGTTATTTCAGATTTTTTGAATGCTTTTATTTACGGAAGTTTTTTTCTTGCTTTTTATTATTACCAAAAAAATCAGAAGAATCAGAAACAAATTGCAGCTTTTAATGAAATGCTTTCCGAGACCAAAATCAATCAGCTTAAAAACCAGCTCAACCCCCATTTTTTATTTAACAATCTGAATATTCTAGATCAGCTTATTGAAGAAGACAAAGCCAAAGCATCTGATTTCCTCAACGAATTTGCAGATATTTACCGTTATGTTTTGCAGGTTTCAGATAAAAAATTAGTAGAAATTGATGAAGAATTAGCTTTCGTTAAAAAGTATTTCAAACTGATTCAGCATAAATATGGAAAATCTTATCAATTGGAAATAAAGAATAATCAATCGCAAGGTTTTATAGTTCCGTTAAGTCTTCAGTTATTATCGGAAAATGCCATTCAGCATAATTTGGGAACAGAAACAAAACCTATTTTTATCACAGTTAGAATTAATGAAAATCTTAGAGTTTCAAATAATATTATTCAAAAGAGAAACACAAAATCTCCATCAGGAAAAGCATTGAAAAACCTCTACGAACAGTATTTTTTACTAACCGAAAGTCAGATAAAAATTCAAAATACCAACGATCAATTTTCCGTAACCTTACCTATAATTCCAGAAGCATGATAAAGATAGTCATTATTGAAGATGAAATTCCGGCAAGAAAAAAACTCGTTAGATTTATTGATGAGTTAAAAGAAAATACCGAAATCATTGCAGAAATTGATAATGTGGAAGAAGCTGTAGAATTTTTAAAAACAGAAAAATCTATCGATCTTATTATTTCGGATATTGAACTGTTAGATGGAAATGCATTTGAAATTTATGATCAGGTGAAAATTTCCTGTCCGATTATTTTCACAACCGCTTATGACCAATTTTGGATGAATGCTTTTGAAACAAACGGAATTGAATATCTTCTGAAACCTTTTACTTTAGAGCGTTTTCAAAAAGCGTGGAATAAATTTTCAGTCTTAAATAAATCTCATGCTTCTGATGAAATTTTATTAAAAATCAGCCAGATTCAAAAAGAGATTCAATCTAAAAGTTTCAAAGAACGATTCAGTGTAATCAGCAATAAAGGAATTTATTTTTTAGAAACTGAAAATATCGCATTTTTTAAAGCTGAAGAAGGAGTTATTTTTGCCTTTGATGATTCCGGTAAAAAACATTTACTCAATCAAACCGTGCTTAAAGAAATAGAATCTCAGCTTAATCCTAACGAATTTTTCAAAATCAATCGGAGCGAACTTGTCAATAAAAAAAATATTATAAAATTGGAGCGCTATTCGAAAAATGCTTTAGCTTTAGAAATTAAAGGTTGTGAACATCCACTTATCACAAGTCAAAGTCAGACAGCAGATTTCAGAGAATGGATTGAAAAATAAAAACCTCCCAATTAGGAAGGTTTATGATTTTAATGAGGCGAAGGAATTGATTTCACATCTTTCTCTTCTTTGCTTTTATCGAGCTTCTCGGTAACTTTTTTAATGATAAATTCTATAACAATCGGCACAACAAGCGCCACGACAGCTTTTAATATTCTAGATTTCATAATAATTTATTTTCGGAAACAATTACAAGTTTCAAGCCAATTTTTTAATTATGTAAAATTACAATTCTTCAGTCATTGTATTTTGAATCTGATAATTTGAATGAGCAATGCTAATACTTTTAGCGATTCTCTGTTTCAGTTTTATCGGACCTAAAACCGTTAAAAACTCTCCCATTCCTAAAATCATTCGCTCCAGTTCAAAATTGAGCTGTACACAAATTTTAAAAGTCGTTCCATTTTCATCTTCTTTAATAATTTCCTGGGAATGATGAAATGGTTTGGTTTTAACGTAAGGAGCGTGTTGTGAATTAACAAAAAACACAACATTTTGAGGTCGTTGTGTTTCAGAAACGGTAGCTCCAATCACTTCTCCGAAATAGCGGTCTGCATCAAAATCTTTATCGATATATTCCGTATTATCGTCTGTTTCAATGGAAATCATTCGGTCTAAAGCCAAATTGTAAATCGCTTTTTTGTGCCAACAAATCAAAAACCAACGGTTGTTATATTCTTTCAGCAATTGGGGATGAACCGTTAAAATATTTTCTTCTCTTGCCTTAAAACTTTTATAGCAAATCTTTAAAACCTTTTTATTTAAAATATTTTCATACAACACATCAATATGCTCCAAACCTTTCAACTGTTCATTTTTATCTAAATGAATAATCGATTTTTGGCTGGTAGAATGGATAGAATCTTCCAACTTCTGAATCACACCATTCATTTCCTTGAACATCGAAAAATCTTTGAACTGCTTTAAGATCTGTATCGCATTATTCATCGCTTTCAGATCATTTTCGTTCACCGAAATATTGTGAATGCTGTAATCGGGATCGCTGTAACGATAATATTTTCTTTCGTAAACTTCAATTGGCGCTTCATAGCCAAACTTTTCGCTTCGCATATTTTGAAGATCGAGCTGCACTGTTCTTTTGCTTACAAAAGATTCTTTCCCTTCAAATTCAAATAACGCTTCAGAACATTCGTCAATTAAATCTTCCAAAGTGTATTGTTTGTATTTATTCTTCAAACATTTGTCTAAAGTTTTATAGCGAATCAGAGCGTTTTTGTTGGATGACATATATTAGGTTGAGGCTAAGATTAAGTTTAAGACTAGATCAATTAAAATTCCCCTCCTTTGGAGGGGTGGCGAAAATTCGTAGAATTTTTGACGGGGTGGTTTAAACGTATTCCCTATCTGTCTACTATTTTCTCGTCAAAGCCTTTCCTTCAAAAGAAATACCTTCCCAACCGAATTCCATAAAGTTTCTGATATTCTGATGATCTGTTCCTTCAGGATTTTGCAAAACGTCTTTTCTGTAAAACTCTCCGAAAAGATTCAGTGTTTCTTCTTTTGACAAATCATTCAATTTTGCAAAACTGAAAACTTTGCAAGAACCATTGTTTTGATCTGCTTCATTTACGGTATTTCCGTTGGTAAATCTTGTTGGGGTAAACTCGTAATGTTCATCAATAAATGCAATAACATCTGGAAATTGAATTTCCTCCGCTGATTTTTCTAATTGTTCAAATAACATAATTTTTTATTTTATATTTTTATTAATTGTTTATCTTCTAAGCTTAAATTTTCTAACCTAATTTCTATATTGCTATAAATACCAGGCGTAGTTTGAAATTCTATAAAAACATCTTGATTAAATGAATGCAAATTGAGCTTATATAATTTAGGAATTTGCGCCGTAGGAAACTGTTCTTTATAAATATCTTCGCGATGGGTCAAAATAACCAAACATTTGTACCATTTTAAATTTTGAAATTCTGAGTAGCCAAAAATGAAAAGAGCATCCTCTAAAATGTAAACATCGGCTTTATTAAACCTGAAATCGTGATTTCTTTTTCCAGTAGCAAAACAAAAACAACGGATATCTTTTAGTTCTTTCGTTATTATCACCTTACTTTCTAAAAGTTGTCTGTTCAGCTTTTTGATAGAATCTGACTTTTGCCAAAAAACCAATACAACAAAGCCAAAAAATAAAATGAATGTCAAAATTGGGAATAGCATAACACAATTTTTCTCAAAAATAATTAAAATAAATTAATCTGCGCAAAAAGATTGCACACTTGTGCTTTTACTTTGCCTCAACAAAATGACAAAGCAGTAATAAAAAGTCGAATCTTTCGCAGCCCGACTTGAACGGAGCTCTTTTTACGAAACGAAGTGAAGTAAAAAAGCGGGAGTGGAAGGCGGAAAAGCTGCCCAAACCTAAAAAAGTGATTAGACAAAGTCAAATAAAAACAAAAATATGAATACAATTACAGGAAATGAATTGATCGCTTTAGGATACAGACCGGGAAAATGGTTTGCAGAAGCATTAGAATATATCAACGAAAATCAATTGGACGAAAATCAAATCTCTGAATATTTGGAGCAATTCAAATCTCCGGAACCAATTCCGTTACATGCTGAACCGAAAGATTTCATCATCAACATCAGAGCGGAACACGAAAATGAAGTTGATAACGTAGAAAAAGTAATCAATACGATGAAAGTTTTGATGAAAACGCCAACGTTGATTGACGGCGCCATTATGCCCGATGCTTGTCCGACAGGACCGGAAGGACATATTCCGGTAGGCGGAGTTGTTGTCGCGAAAAATGCGATTCATCCAGGATTTCATAGCGCAGATATTTGCTGTTCCGTTATGTTAACCGATTTTGGGAAAGTTAATCCTAAAGAAGTTTTGGATGTAGCCCACTCAATCACCCATTTCGGATACGGAGGAAGACCCAGAGGTGAGCAAATGGAAATGTCTCAGGAATTGATGGATGCTTTCAGAGAAAATGAGTTTTTGAATGATGAAAAATTAATCAGTATTGCCCGTTCTCATATGGGAACTCAAGGTGACGGAAACCATTTTTTATTTGTCGGAGTTTCTAAAAACACAGGAAACACAATGTTGGTGACTCATCATGGGTCGAGAGCTCCCGGAGCGATGTTGTACGATAAAGGAATGAAAGTTGCGAATAGATTCAGACAGGAAATTTCGCCAGAAACTTTGAGAGAAAATGCATGGATTCCGTATGAAACCGAAGAAGGAAAGCAATATTGGGAAGCTTTGCAATTGATAAGAAACTGGACGAAAGAAAACCATGAATCGATTCATAACGCGACTTTAGAAAAATTAAATATCGAAAAACAAAACAGATATTGGAACGAACATAATTTTGTATTCAGAGACGGAGATTTATTCTATCACGCAAAAGGAGCCACTCCGCTGGACGATAAATTTTTGCCGGATATTACTGGACCGAGATTGATTCCGCTGAATATGTCGGAACCTGTTTTGATTGTTAAAGGAACAACCAATGAAAGAAATCTTGGATTTGCACCACACGGAGCAGGAAGAAATTTCAGCAGAACGCAGCATAAAAAGTCTCTGGCTCATAAAACGATTGAAGAAATTTTTGAAGAAGAAACAAAAGGTTTGGATATCAGATTTTTCACCAATGATATTGATATTTCTGAATTACCGAGTGCTTATAAAAGTGCGAAAAACGTGAGAGCTCAGATTGAAGAATACGGATTGTGTGAAGTATTGGATGAAGTGATGCCTTACGGATGTATTATGGCAGGAGATGTACAGAAAAATGCGCCTTGGAAAAAGAAGAAGAAATTTAGAAAAGCTTAAATTTTCTAAAATTTCATAATGGTGGGAACAGTAGCTCAGATGGTAGAGCAACAGGATTACTTTTCGCTTACGGCAAATAAAGTTCCTATGAATTAAGTTTGTTGGTCGCAGGTTCGAGCCCTGCCTGTTCCTCAAAATATTGAAAATGTTTATATTCAACAATTAATTATTTTCATTTATCAAAAAATTAAGGCAAAGAAAGTTCCTATTGATTTCCCACATTTACTTTCCGCCTTTTTACAAATTACGAGGCAAAGGGAGTTCCTATATTTGGATAATTACTCCCCGCCTTTTATAAAACTATAGGTAAAAGGAGTTCCTATATATTTCACTTAAAAGAACATACTCCTCACTTATTTTTTTAAAATTAAAAACAATGAAAACATTAAAATTATTCAACGCTGTATTGGCAAGAAAATCTAATGACAAGCCATTTATTTCAGATGAAGGTTTTATCATTGAGTCTGATGCACTTTGGGCTAAAAAAGAAATTATTTCTTATTATTCAAAAGAAAAACTAAATGGAAATGATTTAAACAAAACCTTTCATAAATCGTGGCAGAAAATTAAAGAAAGCTCTAGAATTGAATTATTGATCGAACAAATCAATCATTATATTTCAACATATGGAAGTGATTTTCAAAATGAAATTTATATCCCTAAAGAAGTGTTGAATGTTCCTGATTTGAAGCTAAATTTCAAAGTAATTAAAGCCTATACTCAAGAAGAAATGCAGGAAAAATGTCTTTCTCTTTTGAAATCTGGTATTGCTTTGAAAGAGGAAACAATTGATGACCTGCTTTATATTTTGCATACCGAACTGGAATATGATTTTACAGGAAAAGAAAATATCCGAAACAAGGAAGCAATGATAAAAATTGCCGACCGATACGATATTTATCCTGAAAATCCCGTTGAATTTTTCCGCTATGTAATTTATAAAACAACCAGAACAACGCTTTTGATCAAAAGCAATGATTTAATAGATGATATCAAGAAAAGTAAATTTAATCCAACTTATCTGTTTGAAAACTTCGGGTTGGAAAAAATGGCGGAAATCTTTAACCGATTCAAGCCTTTGTTTTTAGCTTATAAAAACAGAGCGCCAAAAACGATTAATAAAATTTCAAAACTGTCAAAAATTCATCATCAACCGTTAATTTCAAATCCATTAAACAATGCTACTAATATTCTGTTGGAAAACAGCGATTTACATTGGTTAGAAAATACCACACCTTTTGCTTTGTTTAAAGCTTTATCGGCTTGTTATTCTAGAATGTATGGTCAGAATACTTTTGTATACAGAATCAGAAACGGAAAATCCTGGACAAAGAGAGGAACTGCTACTTCTGTGAATGAATTAAATTATGATTTTATCTTAAATTATTTAAAATCAAAATATAATCTTTCTGAAAAGAAATTCTATTTCCCTAAAGATGTAGCATTTGGTTTACCTACTTCTGAGAAAATGTTTGTTGGAAATATTCCGACCGGAACAAGGTTTTATGGAGAAAGACTGGCTATCGGAATTTATTGGGAAGATGCTTGGGGAGCCAATGACCTTGACCTTTCCGGATTGAATATCGCAGGAAAGATCGGCTGGAATGCGGCTTATGATCAAGATAACGGACAATTGATGTATTCCGGAGATATGACTTCTGCTCCAAATGGTGCTGTAGAATATCTTTATACCAACAAATATTTAAATACTCCAACGCTTGTAATGAATAGTGTTTTCTCGGGAGATGCTAATTGTGGTTATAAAATCGTTATCGGAAAAGGAGATGATATTTCCTATGATTATATGATGAATCCTAACAATCTTTTTGCGGAAACTAAGTGTAACTCAGTTCAGAAGCAGACAATTTTAGGAATGTTACTTCCAAAAGATGGAAAACAATGTTTTGTATTATTAAATTTCGGAGCAGGAAACTCTCATGTTTCAGGAACTTCTGAAGTTTCTTCGATGGCGACGAATGCGTTGTATCAGCAATGGTATGAATCGATTTCTTTCAATCATTTGATAGAAAAACTGGGCGCAATCATCACTTCAGAAAAAGAAGAAGCAGACTTTGATTTCTCTTTAGAAACATTGGAAAAAGATAGTTTTACCAAAATTTTCAAATAATATTTTGCTATCATTTTGAGTGAAAAATCTTGAAATGATGGCTTTGTTTTAAAAATAATTATTTTTCTTTCGTCTTAATACAGAAGAAACAAAATCGTTACGTTAAGAATTCAAAGTTATTTATACAAAGAGAATTTTATCTTCGATAAAATCTTTGAGCCTTAAAAACGGAATGAATTAAAAAACTTTGCGTCTTTGCGTTTCACCAAAGAACCAAACATTAGAGTTTAATTTTTTTCTCTAGCAGATTTAGCAAATTAAGCAGATTTTATTAAATGTAATTATCTGCGAAATCAAACTAATCTGTGAGAGAATTATATATTAATATTCTTAATTGAAATCAAACCATCTTTCACATCAATTACAGTTCTTTTTCCATAATCAATTTGAATATTAAACATATTTTCCAAAGGGAATTTGAGAATAGACTGAAGGATTAACCGAATGACTCCAGCATGAGTGACAATTAAAATTTTGTTGATGTCTTTTTTAGAAATCAATTCATTCCAAAACTCAGAAACCCGGTTTTGCATTTCTAATAAATTTTCACCGTTTGTTGCTTTTACATTGATAAAATCTTCATACCAAGGATTAATTTCTTCTTTCGGAATTTCTGTCCATTTTTTCATTTCCCAGTCTCCGAAATTCATTTCTTTAATTCTTTTATCAGTTTGATAATTCAACTGAAAATGCTTTGCCAATGATTGACATCGTTGAGACGGACTCGAAATAATTAAATCAAAATCTGAATCAATTTGAATCGATTTAAAATCTTCAACATAATTTTTATGCAAAGACATTTCGGCAAATCCATAACACAGATTATCCGGATTTTCTACGGCAGTATGACGAATCAGATGAATTTCCATACGATGATTGCTCCTAAATAAAATAAGACTTCACAAACCTGCTGCACCGTTCCCAAACAATCACCTGTATATCCACCGATGTGTTTTTTGAAATACCAACCCAAATATATTTTTCCGATATACGCAAAAAGCAACGCAAAAATCAATCGCCAATCGGGAATTAAAGAAAAAGCCAATAAAACAGCTATAAAACTGATGGCTAAAGACTTTCCGTCTAATGCTTTATTCGCCAATGGTTTTGATTTGCTCACATCAATATCTGTCACATATCGATGCGTATAAATCATTGTTCCTGCAATAAATCGGCTTGAAGTATGAGCAAAAATAATGATGGCTAAAGTTTTCGTTACATCTAAAGTTCCCAATTCTTTAATGCCGAAAAATTTTAGAGCAAACAATAAAATAATGCCAATCGCACCGTAAGCTCCGACACGACTGTCTTTCATAATGGTCATAATTCTTTCTTTACCATAACCACCACCAAAACTGTCGCAAACATCCGTAAATCCGTCTTCATGAAAAGCTCCGGTCAACAAAACACTTATGCTCATCATTAAAACAATAGCAATTTCTAAATTGAAAAGTTGAAAAGAGCCATATAAAACAACTGCATTAATCAATCCAACCAACAATCCAACCCAGGCAAAATACTTTTGAGACTGGTTCATAATTTCATTGGAATAGGGAATTTTAAAAGGAACCGGAATTCTTGTAAAAAACATCAGCGCCGTTGCGAAATAAATCAGTTCATTCTTTACAGCTTTCATTTATTCTTTATTTGAAACATTAGCATCTTCGAAACTCGACATTTCATTTAGAAAATTAACGGCACTTTGAATAATAGGATAAGCTAATGCACAACCTGTTCCCTCGCCTACTCGCAAATTGAGATTCAACAAAGCTTTTTGATTTAATAATTCCAATAATTTGATGTGCGCGTATTCATCGCTGACATGACAGAAAATACAGTTATTAAGGATTTTAGGATTCTGTTTCCAAGCTACCGAAATGGCAACTGTGGCTATAAATCCGTCAATTAAAATCAACATATTTTGCTGGTACGCTTCCTGCATCGCTCCAATCATCTGAGCAATTTCCAATCCTCCGAAAGTTTGGGCAATTTCATCTGCACTTTTTAAATGAGGATATTTTTCTATTGCTTTTGAAAGAATATCAATTTTATTCTGTAGCTGACTATCATTTAAACCTGTTCCTCTTCCAACACAATTTTCAATCGGAATATCAAATAGCTGACTCATCATCAATGAAGAAGCCGACGTATTTCCAATTCCCATTTCACCAAAACCGATGACATTAGAACCGGTTTCTGCAATTTCTTTAACCACAGATTTCCCGTTTTCCAAAGCCTGTTGATATTCTTCATTCGTCATAGCAGGTTCATCCAACATATTTCGGCTCGACTTTCTTACCTTTTTATGAATTAAATTCAATCCTTCAGGAAAATCAAAATTCACTCCTGCATCTACAATTTTTATGTCAATATTATTTTGCTTACAAAAAACATTAATTGCTGCACCGCCACCTAAAAAGTTCATCACCATTTGATAGGTAACCTCTTGTGGATAAGCGCTTACTCCTGCAGTTGCAATTCCATGATCGGCTGCGAAAACAACCATGTAAGGTTTTATTAATTTTGGTGAAGTGGTTTGCTGAACCATACCGATTTTGTGAGCCAGATTTTCTAAAAATCCTAATGCACCTAAAGGTTTTGTTTTGAAATCAATCTTGTGTTGTAATTCGTCTGCTAACATTGATGTATTGTATGTTTTTGCAAATTACTAAAATCTATTTGTTAAACAGATATTTAATTTTCTTTTGTCTTGAAACAAAATAGTAAAGTTGGAAAATCGCAAAGGCGCAAAGACTTTAAATTATACTATGGTTTTTAAGACGCAAGAAAATCAAAGATTTTCAGGAAATGATATTTAAGTTTTAAGGTTTTCACAACTCAATTTTATCACAGACAAAATCCTTGCGCCTTGAAACATAAAGTTTCAAAATAATTTTGTGTCTTTGCGATTTACCAACAACATCAATTATATTTTGAATATAAAAAAAACTCTCAAATCCTCCGACACTAAAATCCAAAACCACAACGCAAAAACATTGCGCACCTCCTTTTTTACTTTGCATTATAAATTAAAAACAATGACAACAAAAATACTAGATAAACTAAAAGAAATAGAGACAACAAGAAATATAGAAATACTTCTTGCCGTAGAATCTGGAAGCCGAGCCTGGGGTTTTGCTTCTCCAGACAGCGATTATGATATACGCTTTATATACCGCCACGAAAAAGATTGGTATCTTTCACCGTGGGATAAAGATGAAACGATAGAATTTATGACCGAAGACGACCTCGACGGTTCCGGATGGGATTTGAGAAAGACTTTTCATCTCTTATTAAAATCGAATGCAGCTTTATTGAGTTGGTTTTACTCTCCTATCGTTTATGTGAAAAATGAAAAATTTTACGACTTATTTAAATCTTTAGCAGATTCTGCTTTTTCACCGATAGCAGTTTCTTACCATTATCTGAGCATGAGCAAAAAATACTTGGAAGCGTGCAGAATCGATGAAGTAAAACTGAAATCTTATTTCTACTGTCTTCGAACTGCTTTGACCGGAAAATGGATATTAGAAAAAGGAACTGTTCCGCCAGTTTTGTTCAGTGAATTATTAGTTTTAGTGGATGATTTTACAAGAGCCAAAATAGAAAATCTGGTTGCCTTAAAAGCCACCAAAGGAGAATCTTATTATCATCCGAATGATTGGGAATTGTTTGCTTTTTTGGAGAAAATGATATCAGATAATGAGGAAAGAGCCAAAAGTTTGAAAGGTGGAAATACGGATAAGGTGGAAATGGAGAAGGTTTTTAGAGAAATATTAATAAATTAGAAAACTATGAAATTAGATTACTTAAACAACAAAAACCTTATTCTCTTCCAATCCATCTCCGGAAGTCGTTCTTTCGGGCTCGCAACGGAAAATTCAGATACAGATATCCGTGGAATTTATTACTTATCGAAAGAAGATTTTTTCGGTTTAAATTATATTCCGCAGATTTCCAATGAGACGAATGACATTACGTATTATGAGATTGGAAGATTTGTAGAATTATTGCAGAAAAACAATCCGAATATTTTGGAAATTTTGGTAAGTCCGGAAGATTGCATTCAAAATAAAAACCCGTTGATGGATTTGCTGAAGCCTGAAGATTTTATTTCCAAATTATGCAAAGATACATTTGCAGGATATGCGATTTCACAAATCAAAAAAGCAAAAGGTCTCAATAAAAAAATCCTTAATCCGATTGATAAAGAAAGAAAGTCAATTCTTGATTTCTGTTATATTTTAGAAAACAACGGTTCAACTCCGTTGAAAAAATGGTTGAGAGAATTCCCCTCCTCTGGAGGGGTGTCCGAAGGACGGGGTGGTTTAATTCAGGAAAAATGTGGATTAGTCAACATCGACAATACCAAAGGAATGTTTGCGCTTTTCTACGATGAATCGGGAGATTTAGGTTACAAAGGAATTATTCAGAACGAAGAAGCCAACCAGGTTTCCGTTTCATCGATCCCGAAAGATGAACAATCTTTGGCGTTTATGTTTTGTAACCTCGACGCCTACTCTACCTATTGTAAAGATTACCGCGATTATTGGAAGTGGGTTTCAGAAAGGAATGAAGACCGTTATAATGTCAATCAAAATCATGGACAAAACTACGACAGCAAAAATATGATGCACACAATTAGATTATTGCAGTCTTGTGAACAGATTTTCAAAACAGGTTCGTTACAAATTCGGGTAGAAAACCGAGAAGAATTGTTAGATATCAAAGCCGGAAATTGGTCGTATGAAAATGTAATGAATAAAGCTGAAGTACTGATTAAATCAATCGAACATCATCATTCAAAGTCTAATCTTCCGTACACACCAGATTTGGAAAAAACAACCAAAATTTTAGTAGAAATAAGAGATTCTTTATACTGTAATTAAAAACAAAAAAGGCTCCGAATCGGAGCCTTTTATATGATATTATCTATCGGGTTTCAATACCAAAACCGAATGATTATTTAACCATTCTGATTTCTACGGCAACAAAACCTTTCGGAGATTTCTCTTTTTCGAAAGATACTTTATTTCCTTTTTTGATAGGTTCCATACAGTTGTTACTGTGGAAGAAAACATTTTCTTTAGAACCGTCTTCTGTAATAAAACCATAACCTTTTTCACTGAAAAATGTTACAATCCCTGTTTTTACCAATTCTTCAGCTTCAATAGGAGCTGCACCCAATTGGATGTTGTTGATATCAAACTCTTCAACATTGCTGTTGTCCGGTGGTGTAGAAGTCAACTGACCGTTTGCATCAACATACATGATCATGTCATCAAGACCTTTACCTTTGTTGTTGACTGTTTTACGCTCTTCTCTTTTCTGAGCTTTTTCTTTTGCTTTCTGAACTTTTTTCTTGAAATTTTCTTTTTTTGAGAAAGAATCCGCCATATATTGTATAAAATTTATTTGTTACGTGCTGATTGTTAAAGATAAAACTTCTTTTTGAAATCTATCTCATTATAACCAAATACTTTTCCCGATTAAATCAGAAAGGTATTCTATTGTTTTTCAGTAATGATAAAAGATTGCCGACACAAGTATTTTCTGAGAATAAATTGAGGCATCTGAAATGTGAAAACTGAGAGAAAAATAAATGTTTTAAACTTTGTCTGAAACAAAAGCTTGAAAACCTTTCTATTAATTGCTTCTGCAAATATACGACAAATATTATTGGGATTCATGCTAAATCTAACTTTTTCATATTCAATAATTTATAAAGTCCTTTTTTCTTCATTAAAATAATGCTTCGTATATGGCATTTTTTTTCACCCATATAAAGATTCAAACAAATTTTACGATGTTTAAGTTATTCAATTATTTCTTTTGCACCTTTTGCGGTAAAATATTTTTGCAAAGAAAATAATAATTAAACTCGTGATGCATTTTAAATCTTGTAAGTAAAACGCCTCTGTATAACTTGAAAACAATCAAATTTTAAAATCCATTGTATGCCTTTACGTTAAATGAAGCATAATTATTAAAAAAGCATATTCATAAAATATTTCTTTCAGGTTGTAACAAAATAAAAAGTTCAATCACTAATTAATTGATATATCAATAATTGATAAATCATTATTAAAAATATTCATTATGGAAAAATTAGATTCAATTATATTTTACAACATCGATAAAGCAATCAGAGCTTACAGAAATTATGCTCAAAGACAGCTAAAACTTCATGGTTTTACCATAACAGTCGACCAATGGCTGATCATAAAAGCAATTCTCGAAAACCCCGGAATCACTCAGAATGAACTTGGAGATCTGGTTTTTAAAGATAATGCGTCAGTAACCAGAATTATCGATTTATTGGTAAAATCGGAATATATAATCCGTACAGTTCACAGCAAAGACCGAAGGAAAACCGATCTTAAAGTAACAGAATCTGGCTTGAAAATCATTAAGGAAGTTCAGAAAATAGTAGAACAAAACAGAAAAATCGCTTTGAACGGTATTTCTCAAGAAGAACTGCAAATCATGTACAATGCATTATTAAAAATTTCAGAAAATACATTGAAGTAGTTGATTGTTTTTAGTTGATGGGTTAAATTCTTAGAAGCAAAAAACTAAAAATATATTTTTTAATATTTCAAAAACATAACTCAAAAAATAAAACACCATGGCACGATTCATCCTATTTATTTTTGTCTGGCTGCTTTCTATTTTCAGCCTCAAAATTTCAGCACAAACCGTTTCACAAACCTATTCACTTTCAGGAAACATCGATTCTGATAAAATCAATCAGGTAGAAATCAATTTGTTTGATTCTGAAAACAAATTGCTAAAAACCGAGGTTACCGATCAAACCGGAAAATTCACATTTAGTAATCTAGCAAACGGAAATTATGTTATTCAAATCAAAAAAAATGATTCTGAAGCGTATAAGTCTGACCTAATTTCTGTAAAAGAAAACACCAACCTTCCCATCATTCATTTAAATGAAAAGACGATTGAAGCTGTGACGATTACCAAAGCAAAACCTTACATCGAGCGGCAGGAAGGAAAAATGATTCTGAACGTAGAAAACAGCATCACGGCAACAGGAACTTCCGCTTTTGAAGTGTTAGAAAAAGCTCCCGGAGTCAATATTGATGGCAGTGACAACATCAGTCTGCGTGGAAAAGGAAATCTTCTCATTCAGATTGATGGTAAAAATACTCCGATGACCGGAACTGATCTTGCCAATTATCTTCGTGGAATTCCATCTTCGAGTGTAGAAAAAGTAGAATTTATTACCAATCCGTCGGCAAAATACGACGCTGCAGGAACTTCAATTATCAATATTAAACTTAAAAAAGACCAACGAAAAGGCACGAACGGAAGTCTTTCTACTTCTTTGGGAACCGGAAAATATATTAAAAACAATAATAATTTCAGCATCAATCACCGCAACAAAAAAGTGAATATTTTTGCGAATTACGGTTTTGCCTACAGAGAATTTTACAACCATCTGGTGTTAGACAGAAACTTTTACAACGACAGTGGAAACTTTGAAAAAGCTTATCTGCAAGACAATTATTTGAAATTTAATTTCAGAAATCATATCGCAAAAGCCGGAATGGATTATTACCTGAATGATAAAAATATCATTGGTTTTTCAGCTGGTTTCGTAAGCAACAGGTTTGATCCGAGAGGTGATAATTCGAGTTTGGTTTTAGGCAGTAATCAGCTTCCTGAAAGTACTTTCACTTCACAAAACCGCTCAAAAGACCACTGGAAAAATGTTTCTTTCAATCTTAATCATAAATATAAAATCGATTCTTTGGGTTCTGAACTGACCACCGATTTCGATTATATCAATTATTCAAATACTTCGCTCCAGAATTTTGATACGAGAAATTATACCATCAACGGAGATCTTAGCAGTTTTGATATTTTAAAAGGTGACATCAACGGAACTCTGAATATTTATTCCTTAAAATCTGATCTGTCTAAAAGCTTAAAAAAGAACTGGAAAATAGAAACCGGAATTAAAACCAGCTTTGTAAAAGCTGATAACGACATGCAGTTTTTCGATGCTACTTCGGGAGTTTCAATAATCGACCAGAACAAGACCAATCATTTCATTTACGAAGAAAACATCAATGCTTTATATGGAAATGTTTCTAAAAAATGGGACAAATTCAGTGCAATATTTGGCTTAAGAGCAGAAAATACCAACGTTACAGGAAATCAAATTACCACCAATCAGGTCAGCAAAAAGAATTATACCCAATTATTTCCGAGTGCTGTTTTTTCTTATGATTTGAGTGAAAAAAATAACATCGAACTGAATTTCAGCAGAAGAATTACAAGACCAAGTTATAATCAGTTGAATCCTTTTAAATTCTATCTCGATCCGACCACTTACAAAGCCGGAAACCCTGATCTGAATCCACAGACCACGATGAATTATGAGTTGACGTACAGCTTGCAAAACAAATATTTTGCAACATTCAGCTACAGCAAAACGTCTGATAATATCACCGATGTTCTGAAACCGACTGTAGAAAACGGCAATATTGTGGTGGTGCAGACCAATGATAATTTAAGTTCGGCATCTTATTTAGGGCTGTATCTCATTGCCCCTGTAAAAGTGACAAAATGGTGGGATATGAACAACAGCGCCAATTTCTATTACGGAAGCTACACCGGAAATATTGCTGATACCTACATTAAAAACCAGGGAAACTTCACATTCAACGTCAACAGCATCAACTCTTTTAAACTTGGAAACGGCTTTACAGCCGAGCTTACAGGAAATTACAGAGCAAGAGAAGTCTATGCTTATATGGATCTGAAACCCAACTGGTATCTGAATATCGGTGCTCAGAAGAAATTTAAAAACAACAGCACTTTGAAGTTTTCATTTAACGATATTTTCTTCACCAGCAATCCTGAAGCAAGAAATGTCTACTCCAATTACATCGAAAATTTTGTGGTCCGTAGAGAAACCCGTGTTGCAACGATTTCTTACACCTATAATTTTGGTTCATCCAAAAACGGACAGCCAAGAAAAACCGGTGGTGCAGATGATTTGAAACAGAGAATTGGGAATGGGTAAGTTATTGTGAATAACAAATAACTGTCATTGCGAGGAACGAAGTGACGAAGCAATCTCATATGATGTTTTTATTTTCATGTAATAATGATATGCAAAAGCCATTGAAATTTTCGGTGGCTTTTATTTTTTCCATATTTTAGTGACAAACTAATAAATACATGTTTAAAAATTTGAAGTCAAAAGCTAAAATACATTATTTCAGCTTTTTAAATAATATGATTCTTTTTTTAGGTAAACAAAAAATCAAACTCGAAAAAGAAGAAAATAAAAACTCTTTAAATCTTGAAGATTTAACACCATTCTTATCAGATAATGACAATAACGAAATTTCCGAAACTTATTTAGACTCTTTAAAATGGGGCGTTCTCAATGACAAAGTAAAAAACATTGCAATTTCAGGGTCATTCGGGACAGGAAAGAGTACAATAATTAATTTATTTAAATACAAAAATCCTCAGTTTAAAACTATTGATGTGAATCTTGGTAAGTTTGAAGAAAAAAATAAACAAACAGAAACGGATATTGAGACTAGCATTGTACAGCAAATTCTTTATTTTGAAAAAAAAGGAAAGCTAAAAGAATCAAGATTTGAAAGAATTACTGTTAAAAAATATGTTTTATTAAAAGCAATATTCTTAATAATATGGATTTACTCAATACTCTATCTTTTTTTTGATAAGATCTATAACAAGTTATTAATCTTCGATTTTAAATTTATTAATTATAATTTTCACGAATTTTTTATTAAAACAATTTTTATTTTAATTTCAGCATTAATAATCAAGAATGTATTTAATCAAATTACCAATTTAAAATTAAACAAGTTAAGTTTTAATGATGCGGAATTTGTTCCAAAAGCCGATGATATTTCTATTATTAACAAACATATCGATGAATTACTATACTTCTTTGAGAAGACAAAAACACAAATAGTTTTTATTGAAGATATTGACAGATTTGAAGACGCTGTAGACGTTTTTATAAAACTTCGTGAATTAAATATTTTAATTAATAATTCCAAAGACATTAATGAAGTTGTAACTTTTGTATATGCTGTAAAAGATGAATTATTTAGTAAAAATAATGAGAAAACAAAATTTTTCGATTTAATAATTCCTATTATTCCTGTCATTGATTATAGCAATTCCAACACACAGTTTCTTAAGAAACTTAGAAAAGATTTTATTGACTCAAACATATTATCAGAAAATATCATTTTTAACATTTCTCCTTATATTAATGATATGAGAACTTTGGTTAATATTATTAACGAATTCAAAGTTTATTATAAGATAAAAACACTTAAAACAAAGTTAGATGCTGAAAAACTTTTTGGCTTCATTATTCTTAAAAACATCTATCCAATAGATTTTAAAGCTCTACAAAATAATTCTGGAATTGTTTATAATATTTTCAATAATAAAAATGAATTGTTAAAATCAGAGATAGAATTGAATAAAAAGGAAATTAAAAATTTACAAATAGAGATTGAAAATTCTGATAATGAAAAGATTAATGACATTCAAACTCTAAGAAAAATCTACATTTTTGAGTTGATGAAATTACTTCCAAATGCTAAACAGATATTGCAAAATGAAATTTCTTTTTTTGACTTAATTGTAAATCGTCAGCAAAAAGTAGACATTAGATATTAAAAAGTTAAGGAGTGTTTTCATAAAAAGAGTAATTTTAATTATGGCAGCACCGAAAAA
>NZ_FUZE01000060.1 GCF_900168205.1 Chryseobacterium balustinum | reverse complement strand
TGTTGAACTAAACCTCCGGTAGCTTTTCCCTTCGCTGTTTTATTAACTTTGGTAAAACAACAAAAAATCTTTAAAATGGCTACAAAAAAAAATCTCCGGAGGAGTTAAGGGTAAACAAAATTCTGAACCGCGCCTCGAGCGAAGTTAGTGGTTTTGCTGAACTGCTGCAACGCTTTGAGCGGAATATTTCTATCCTGGGCAGGAGCCCCAGAACCTTTGATAATTATTCCCGTCATGTGGCGGCCCTGGCGCTTCACTTTGGAACTTTGCCCACCGAACTGGATCCTGAACAGGTCAAAGATTATCTTTTTGAACTGCAGCGGCGGAGCAGAACCCCTTCGCAATCGTATTTTAAGCATACTGTATACGGTCTTCGGTTCCTGCTGAAAACTGAGGGTTTGCCTTATAGTTTTCTGCACCTTCCCACCATTGCTAAAGTGAAGAAACTTCCTGTAATCCTGAGTCGGGAAGAGATCTGGCGTATGCTTCAGAGTGCCGAACTCCTGAAACATAAACTGCTCATCGGTCTGATATACGGCTGTGGACTGCGCTGCATGGAAGTAAGGAATATCGAACTTCAGCATCTGGATTTTGACCGGAAGATGTTGCATGTTGTTCAGGGTAAAGGGAGCAAAGACCGTTACGTTCCCTTGTCGGAACATTTGATCCGGGGACTGAAAACCTTCATCAGTATTGAGAATCCGGTTCAGTATTTATTCAATGGAAACCATAACAGGAATATTGAAGAGATTGATGCGCTCAGCACAGGGGCTTCACGGTCTGCCAGCAAAGATTTCGATTCCCGCTACAGCCAGCGCGGTGTGCAGTGGGTAATAAAAACCATTTCTAAAAAAGCCGGCATCACCAAAGACGTTCACACCCACACGTTGCGGCATTCTTATGCCACACACCTTTTGGAAGACGGCGTTCCGATCATCATGGTACAGAAACTTCTGGGTCATGAGCGTATTGAAAGTACAATGGAATATCTTCATGTGTGCCAGCTCTCGGACCAAAAACCGCACAGTCCTTTGGATACGGTATTTACTTTATGCAGCAGGAATGCAGGCCCGAAGTAAAGGTGCGAGTGTAGCAGAAGTTCTTCGCAAAATCAATTTATCATCCCAAAACTTCAGCGTTCATCAGGAAAAGACGCTTAGGGCATTGTCCAACTGCCGGACTTCTGCCTTGGGTGGTCATATTGATACGTGTGATGGTTGCGGAAATCTTTCCATCAGCTACAACTCCTGCCGTAACCGGCACTGTCCGCAGTGTCAGGGACACAAAAAGGAAGAATGGATCCAAAAGCGCGAACAGGACCTCTTGCCCTGCAGCTATTACCATGTGGTTTTTACCCTGCCGGAGGAGTTGAATGGGCTAGCAATATCCCAGCCCCAACTCATTTACAAAGCCTTATTTGAGGCCGCCTGGGCTACTTTAAACCAGTTCGGCAAAACCGAAGGCCTTCAGTTGGGAATGATTGCCATACTTCACACATGGGGACAAAATCTGAGCCTTCATCCGCATCTGCACTGCATTGTGCCGGGAGGTGGTCTCACGATGCAGGGAAAATGGAGAAAGAAAGTAAGGACGGATAAGTTTCTGTTTCCAGTAAAAGCGCTGAGCAAAGTCTTTCGGGCAAAGTTTGTGACTTCCTTAAGAGCCTGTGGAATTACTGACCGGGATTTAATGGAGAAACTCTTCACCAAGAACTGGGTCGTATATGCCAAGCGGCCTTTTGGCGGCCCGAAACAGGTGATCGAGTACTTGGGGAGATACACTCACAAAGTCGCCATCAGCAATCACCGCATAAAAGAAGTGACGGATCAGCAGGTCCGTTTTGAGTACAAAGATTACCGCAAAGGCGGCGAAAAAAAGGAAATGACTCTTGCAAACACGGAGTTTGTCCGGAGGTTTTCGATGCATATTTTACCGAAAAGATTTGTAAGGATCCGGCATTACGGCATCCTGAGCAGCAGCTGGAAGCGTGGGAAACTGCAGGCACTGCAATCGGATTTGAAAATCAGAGTTACTGCAGCAAAACCGAAAACTTTGCTCCGGAAATGTCGAAGTTGCAAGGAAGGAAACTTAGTCACTATAGCTGTTTTCGGGCAGCGCGGTCCGCCACCGGAATTTCTTTTCGTTATCCAACCATTGTCTGCAAAATAACCTTTGCGGGTAAGGGAATTTATATGCTGCAGCGAAGAAAAACCTGCAGAAAACCACTCATAAAGGCTACCAAATGCCACAAAAAAAAGCAGTCATTCCAAAAAACTGCTTTGTTACCCTAAATCCTAAAATCGAAAACTCCATAGACGGCCAAAAAAGCTCCCGGATCTTCCGTTCAACGGGCTTTCATCTCGTGTCCTGCGGACAAGACGAAAGCTTAGTTATT
>NZ_FUZE01000004.1 GCF_900168205.1 Chryseobacterium balustinum | reverse complement strand
CAAACTTTGATGGTAGAAGAGTTGCGGAGTAATTATTTTCTTTCCTTGCATGTACTAATTTATGAATAATACATTAATTATCAAATAGTTATAGTATTTTATTTATTTAATATTCACAAAATTTATTTTTAGTATTTTTGGTTGTGCAACAAGCACATCGGTTTTGCAAAAGAGCGGGTTTAAGGATAAGTTGAAAATTTATATATATTTATCCGCAAAAGTAATTATTGAAAGTTTCGGTTTTTTTAGTCCGCTCCTTCGTAAAGCCGTTTTCCGTTAAAGAATTAATCTGAAAACCATAAAAAATTGATTTTTGATTTTTTTCTTTGTCTGAATTCCGCTTGGATTCGATATTTTGAACAAGGTTAAACCAAATGATTTTAATTTTTATTTTAATTGAAATTGTTCATTTTTGGCATGAAAATAGAGTGCGAATTCACTATAGAATGAAATCATTATGAAAAAAATATTTACAGTTTGTTCAATCTTATCCGGTCTATTGTTTTTTGCTCAGGAAGCAGGAAAAGCAGGTGAATTTTTAAAAAACGAAGCCTCTAAAAGAGAAATTGAATCTACAACCTCCAAAAGGCAAGATTCTCGAAATAATAATTCAGATAATTCTTCAGGATTCAGAAATTCAAATAATCAGAATAACACAAACAGAAGACCTGCAAATCCGAATTACCAATGGAATAATAATTACGGATATGCAGAAGTTTTTCTTAGAATTCCGGAGCAGGGAAATTTTTCTGTGGAATTGGCGGATCAGTTGATTTCAAATAACTCAGGTAAATACAGATTCTTTGATCTTCCATCGGGAAAAATTCCTATTTCAATTTACGAAAACGGATTTCTGATGTACAGAACAACTTTAAATGTTAGAAATAACAGCAGACTGGTTCTCGATTTTTTCACGAATGAAGGTTTGTATCTTTTAGATTCTTATCCGCTCCAAAATGGTTATTATGGTTTTAATAACTGGAATGATATCTGGAACAATCCTTATGGGAATTCAGGAAATATTGGAAACATAAATTATCCTAATGTAATGGATAATCAAACTTTCCAGCAATTTTTCAGTAAGATGAAAGAAGATGCCTGGTTTGATGATAAAAAAATCATTTTCATTAATCAGCAAGGTCGTCACGCTATGTTTACATCGGAGCAGATAAGTGTTCTGGTAAAAGATCTGAGTTTTGATAAAAATAAAATTGCTTTGGCTAAATCTTTATTCTCGAAATGTGTTGACAAGCAGAAATATTTTGTTGTTGGAGATGCATTAGATTTTGAAAGCAGTAGAAGAGATTTGATGGATTTTGTATCTAACTATTAAAATTCTTCAATGAAAAAATTGATTCCGTTTTTACTCATTGTTTTATCAGGATTGATTTCTGGTCAAAATATTGAGCCTGTAAGAAAAGCTGTTCAAAAAATTAATCAGACAACAGGTTTTAAAATTAAAACAGTTCCCTATTCTTATTTTATGGATAAATATGAGGTAACGGATAACGGAATTGAATTAAAAGGATTTTACAAAAATGCTGTGCTTAAAAAGATGGAGCATTTTATCGGTTTGTCGGCCTGGAATATTGTAACTGAATATTTTTTTTCAGAAAATCATCAATTGGTTTTTGTGCATTCAACAAAATATCAAACCGTTGACGAAAACGGATATTTAAAAAAGCCTCAAAAACTGTCTGAATTAAGATGCTATTATGAAAATAATAAACTGATAAAATCTGTTGGAGCATTTAATAATGATGAAAAAACAGATTATCTGAAAGAATCTCAAAATCTTAAAAATGATTTGAAAAATTATAATCATTAAATTTAAAATGAATTTAGATATTAAATAAGCTCAAACTCATCAACTCTCAAATCCTCCAACTTATTTTCCTTACCTTTGCCAACTAAATTTATCATTAATGCAACTCGGAAAAACCCAAACTTTAAAAATTTCAGAAAAAAACAATTCAGGATGGATGCTTGAATCAGAGACAGGCGAAAGCGCTTTTATGTCTAAAGTTTTTATTCGTGAAGAAAAAGAAATTGGTGATGAGATTGAAGTTTTTGTTTATCAGGACGATAACAAACTGAAAGCCACTACCGAAATTCCTTTGGCTGAAGTGGGTGAGTTTGCGGTGATGAGCTGTGTGCAAAGTCTTCCAACGGGTGCTTTTATGGATTGGGGAATCATCAAAGATGTTTTCATTCCTTACAAACAGCAGAAGACAAAAATTATTGAGGGTAAAAGATACCTTGTTCATCTTTATGTAGATGAAGATTTAAAATTGATCACTGGAACTACAAAATTTAAAAGAAATCCACAATACGAAAATCTTCCTTTCCAAAAAGGAGATAAGGTTGATTTGTTGATGATGAATGAAAGTGAACTGGGGTGGAATGTCGTTATCAACAAAAAATATATAGGATTAATATATACTTCTGATGTTTATAAAAAGCTATATCCGCTGTCAGAAGAAGAAGGATATATCAAGGATATTCGTGAAGATGGAAAAATTGATATTTCGCTTCAGCCTGTAGGTTTTGAGAATATCGATGAGTTTAAGCAGAAAATCCTAAATAAATTGGAAGAAAATTTCGGACTCCTTCATCTTTCAGACAAATCTTCACCAGAAGAAATCAAAGATGAATTGCAGATGAGTAAAAAGAACTTCAAAAAAGCTTTAGGCGGATTGTATAAGGATAAAATCGTAGATATTTTAGAAGATAAAATCAAATTAGTTTAAAACGAAATTAATTTACCAAATAAAAAGCGAGCAGAAATTTCTGCTCGCTTTTTTGTGTTATTCTCTGTTCTTTATCAAAAGCCAGCCTGTATAATTTCTGCCGTCTGAAACTTTTATAGAATACCAGTAATTTCCTGTAGGAATTGGTGAGCCTTTGATTTTAGCATCCCATTCCAAGGGCTTTTTATTGATGATTTGTTTAAAAACCAAAACTCCTTTTCTATCGAAAACATGAATTTCTGATCCGATATAATTTTCTAAACCTGCAATTTTCCATTTGTCGTTTATTCCGTCTCCATTCGGGCTGATTGCATTTGGGATATTAAAAATAGAAAAAGGTTTCTGACCAATGATACAACCAGATTTTGTTCTTACATAAACAATATATTCCCCCATTCCTAAATTGCTGAAGACATTAGAATCTTGCCAAGAAGAGTTGTCTAAAGAATACTCGTAATTTCCTGACGCTGAAAGAATGACTGTAGCAGAATTGTTATTGATATTCACCGAAACAATTTCCGCCAAAACAGAATAACTCAGCTGAATAGTATCTGTATTGCTACATCCGAACATATTAGTAACGGTCACAGCATAATTTCCGGGACTTGAAAAAGTGATTGTTTGTGTCGTTGCACCTGTACTCCATAGATACGATGTAAAGCCTGGTCCGGCATCTAAAGTGACGGTTTTGCCTTTACAGAAATCAAAATCTTCCGGAAGTGTAATGATTGGTTTCGGATTTAAGACTAATTCTAAAACAACATTTTTAAAACATCCGTCCGCCGTTGCAACTTTCACATTGATAACATTTGAACCGATATTTAAAGTATAATTTGAAGGATTTGGAATTGGAGCTCCTGCTTGAGTTGTATAGGTGAAAATATAATTATTAGGATTTGGAATAATGTTGCTTTGGTATGAAGTAAGGTCTACAACCATTGTATTTGCAGTAGAAACATTACAAAGCGACGTTCTGTAGTTGTTTGCCGGAACATTGTTTTGTGAAAGAGTTACTGCAATTGCCAGTTTTTCAGATTCACAACCATTCAAAGTTTGGGTAACGAAATAAGTTTGCCCATGAATGAGTGGAGTGGTAAGCGGTAAAACATTTCCTGCGGCATCGTAATAAATTAAACCAGTTCCGTTTACCACCAAACTTGCCAATCTAGGATTTGCAGATTCACAGAAATCCTGATTTATATTTGCAACAGGTTTTGGTGTAGTGTTTACGGTAACTAAAATTGAGATTTTAGTGCTTTCGCAACCGTTGATCGTTTGTGAAGCGAAATAAGTTTGCCCGTTTACAAGTGGAGTAGTTGTAGACAAAATAGTATTAGCAGCGTCATACCATTTGATATTTTGACCTGTGATTTGAAGGTTTGCTATTGTTGGTTGATCGGTTGCACAAAAAACTTGATTTGTAATTGTTGTTGTTGGTAATGCAGGAGAATTTACAATTACATTTTGATTCTGTGTGGAGATATTTCCGTTTCCGTCGCTGTAAGTCCAATGAATGATATAAGTTCCCGGAATTGAATAATTAAGCGGATCTGTAGTTGTAGCAATAATAGTTCCAACGCAATTATCTGTTGCAGTCGGAATATTAGAAATTATGGTGTTGCAATCTCCTGAAATGTCGGGAAGTTGTGCTGTATTTGGAACTGGTGCGATGTTATCTCCAACGACAACATTTACAGTGAAACTTCCGTCGCATGCTCCTGAGCCTGAAATCTGACAGGTATAAGCTCCAGCATTTGCTAAAGTAGCATTCGGAATAATTGGGTTTGGGAGATTTGATGTAAATCCGTTTGGTCCTGTCCAAAGATAATTTGTTCCGCCTGTAGCGTTTAATTGAATGTTTGAATTAGTACAAACAGGTGAGTTTGATGTTACTGTTCCAGTCGAAGTACAATCTTGAAATTTTGCAATGAAGGCATCATGATTTCCTGTTCCTCCGTATTGTTGATTAAATGTTCCGGGAGTGGCTATTCCGGTTGTATTAAGCCCTGAAAATCCCGTTAGATAAATGGCTTCTTCATTGTCTTTTGTCACTTCACCTTGTTGGGTGGCACCATTTCCTGTATAATATGTTCCCCATTCTTTAATATCATTTTGATTGTATTTTATAATAAATGTTGAATTATAAAATGGAGGCATACTCATATATGCACCAGGCGTAGATATGTCTGCTTGACCACTGCTGTGGAGTGCTGTAAAAAATACATTTCCAGATGTGTCTGGATAACCAATTAACTGAAAAAAGTTTGCAAAATTGAGATAAGATTTGGTGATTGTATGAGTAGTTAAGTTAACTCTCCAAATTCCTGGGTATCCACCTGATCCTGTAACAGCAGAATATTCTCCAGGAAGTATGAGAATATTGTTAACAATTCTTGCTTTAAATATAACTTCATGACCTAAATTGCCATAATAGCTTGATTTTAAAATAGTTGATCCTGTTTTAGATAGTCTTAAATAAATTCCATCTGAACCTCCTCCCTTTATAGGCTGAAAAGCATTAACCATGGGAATTGTTGATGATTGAGTTGCCCCAATCATTTCGAGAGCGTCAGTTGAAGACATGATTTGATAAAAACCAGTGGAACCATCAGATTTACCAAAATACGTCGCCCAATCAACTACCCCTGTTATTGCGTTCATTGAACCAATAATCCCGTCAGTATAACCAGATGGACTTGCTTTTGAAGGTTGCATAGCATTCACAGTAGGGAAATCGAAGCTGAAAGTACTACCTGCAAAATAAAGATGATTTTGATTGTATGATAAGCTGCTGAAATTGTCATTTGAATTTGTTAAAAATTCTTTTTGAAATATCAAATTACCATTGCTATTAAATTTTACTAAAAAGATGTTTTCGTTGAGTAATGTATGTTGAATTTCTCCACCAGCATAAATATTAAAATTTTCATCAAAATCAACGTCGCCAAAATATTCATCAAGATTGAAACCATAGTATGTACCCCAAACCTTTTGACCGAATTTTGTTATTTTCATTACATAAGCATCAAGATTTCCTGCTACAGTCTGCTGATGAGTACCTGCTGTTGCAAAGTTTGTGGTACTTGATGTAGATCCAAAAATATAAAGTGTATTTTGAGCATCTGTTTTTGCTCTTGCATAGTCATTTCCAAAGCCAGCGATATAACTTCCCCAAATTCTTGTTGGTACAGGATCAATAATAATTGTTTTATTAGAAGTGTTTATCGGAGAATTAAAACCAAAAGTTTGATTTTCTAAATCTTTAAATGAAACATTAATATTTTCTCTATTATTTCCTTCGATCCAACTTTGTGGAATATTTTCTTGCATTTTACCAAAGCGCAGATCCATTTCTAATTTACTATCCTGAATTTTTGTTTCAGCGCCATTAAATTTCATTCTAATATCCGATACTTTTCCTCCTGGATTAATGATGAAATTATATTCAATAGGTTTTAAAGTATCTTTAGGCTTAAAGAATACCAAATCTATGTTTTTGTAAATATTTTTATAAGTAACTTTTTGATATTTGTGGATATTGGTTATACCTTTAGGGTTGTGGCTTATATTGTAATAGTTATCATAGTCTTTCGATTTATTTTCGGCTATAATTTTGGCGTTTGGGTTTGAATTTACAAGCTCTATATCGATTCTATGATAAATATTTTCATAATTAAATTCATTAAAATTAAAACCTGGCTTTTGTGGAAGATCGTTTTTTTCTGCTTTACGATAATTAGGATTTAGTGTCTTTTTAACCTCATATACGTCATAAGAAAATCCTCCCTTCCGCAACTGAATATTCAATCCATTTGAGTGAAATAAATATTTTACATTGTTATTAGGTTTTCCATTTTGATCTACAATCTGTCCCTTATTTTCATAGAAATAATATTCACTATTCTTTTGAAAATTCTTCTGCCCAAACAAAAGAACACAGCTAATTATTGAAAATAAGAGTAAAGTTTTTTTCATCATTATTAATTTTCCGCAAATATAATCAAACAATGCTTCTGCGGGAATTAATAAATCATGAATACGTGATTCGTTGACCAAAATATGATGCAAATCATATTAATTATCTTGTTTAACAATTTTGTCAAAACAAATGATTGATATATATTTGCACAAAATTGTTTAACAAAAATGTCAAAACAAGAAAAAAAAGATCAAACACAGGAATTAATAAAGGAAACTGCAAAGAATTTATTCTTTGTTCAGGGGAAATTTAATGCAACTACACAAGAGATTGCAGACGAAGCTGGTGTCAACCGAACGTTGATCAACTACTATTTTCGCTCGAGAGACAATTTGATTCAGATTATTTTTGATGAAGCTCACAGAGTAGAGAAAGAAAAATCAGAGATTATTATGAATTCTGATCTTCCGTTTAAGGAAAAGATTGGCAATTTTATAGATGGAAGCTTACAGACAAGTCTTCAATATCCATATTTAGAAACATATATAGTTTCTCAAATCAATAAAGGAAGTTGTCACAAAAGAGATGTTGAAGAAGAAGAGTTGAATAAACTCTATGCAGATATTGAAAGAGAAATGGAATTAGGAAATATCGAAAAGATGGCACCTGTACAATTTGTACTCAACATGGTTTCGCTTTTAGTATTTCCGAGTGCGGTTCGTCCTTTGTTTTTAGAGAATTTAATGATGAATGATAAAGAATTTGATCAGATCATCTCAGAACGAAAAGATATCATTCTTAACATGCTTTTTAAAAAATAATTAAAAACTGTTAAAGTATTTATAAAACTGAATCGTCATTTAGGGATAAAGTACCTCAAGACAAAAACTACAAAAAATAAACGAAGTATAAAATTATGAATAGAAAACGTATAACTGCAAAAAAGCTAAAAATTGGGATAGCTGCTGCATTTATGATTTTCGGCTCTTCATCTGCCTATGCACAGCAGCAGATTTCTCTGCAGGAAGCTATTAAACAGGCGTTGCAAAATAAAGCTGAAGCTAAAAAAGCGGCTTTGCAGATTAAAAAAGCAGAGTACAAAATCAATGAGGCAAGATCTGGAGCTTTACCACAAATAGGAGCTACTGCAGGGGTAACTTACAATCCGGTGATCCAAGAGTCATTATTAGAGTTTGGAGGCGAAAGAATTCGTGCACAATTGGGTCAGGCTTGGCAATCACAAGCGGTAGTAACTCTTAATCAGACTATTTTTGATCAAAGAGTTTTTACAGGTCTTAAAGCAGCAAAATCAACTAGAGAATTTTATGTTTTAAATGCTCAATTGACGAACGAACAGATTATTGAAAATGTAGCAACAGCTTATTATCAGGTTTTTGTACAGGAAGAAAATCTTAAAACTTTAAATGTAAGTTACACCAATACCGAAAAAGTAAGAAATGTAATTAAAAGTTTGGTAGATAATGGTTTAGCAAAAGGAATCGACTTAGACCGTACCAATGTTCAGCTAACGAATATCAGTTCAAGCAGACAGCAGTTGGTGAATGCGGTAGAGCTTTCAAAGAATTCTTTGAAGTTCTATATGGGAATTCCTATTGATACCGATATTGAATTAGAAGAAAAAACGATCGAACCTCAGCCTCAGCTTTTGGCAGATGCTGTAAATCTTGAAGGCCGTTCTGAACTTAAAGTTCTTCAGAAAAACAGAGAGCTTTTAGTATATAACAAAAAAGCAACTGAAGCCTATCTTTATCCTACTGTTGGTTTGCAGGCAAACTACGGTTGGGCCGGAATGGGTAAAAAATTCCCTTTAACAAACGGATTGAATAACGGTGTTCTTTGGAGCGATTATTCTGCAATTGGTTTAAATGTAAACATTCCGATTTTTACCGGTGGTTCTACAAAATCAAAAATTCAGCAGGCTGAAATTGATATCTTAGATCTTGATCAAGATATTCAGAATACGCAGCTTCAGTTAAGTCTTGAATATAAAAATGCGGTGACCAATATTGAAAATTCATTAATCAATATTGAAAGCATGAAAAACAACGTAACGCTTGCCGAAAAAGTACAGAAAGACACCCAGTCAAATTATCAGTACGGTTTAGCAACATTGACGGAAGTTTTAGATTCTGAAAATGCATTAACAGATGCAAAACAAAATTACACAACTGCATTATTAGACTACAAACAGGCTGAAATTAAATTAATAAAAGCTAAAGGCGAGCTTAATACTTTACAAAACCCATAAGAACATGAAATCGCTATGAATTGTAGTACAAAAAAAATTACTAAAGATTTGGCGATTGCATTTGACTTTTAATTAATAAATAACTTCAAATGAAAAAAACTTTAATATATATCATCGTAGCAGCTGTACTTGTTGGTTTGGCAGCTTGGAAAATTACAGACAATAAAAAGAAACAGGAAACTGAAGTAAAAGAGGTTGCAAAACAGGTTGATAAAATCAACGTGAATGTAATCACTGTTTCTAGAGAGAATATTGACACCGATTATAACGCCAACGGAACATTTCTTCCTAAGCAGGAAATGCAGCAGTCTTCTGAAATTTCAGGACGTATTGTGAGTGTTTTGGTAAAAGAAGGTTCAAAAGTTGGAGCTGGACAGACTTTGGCAACCATCAAAAGAGATGCGATCGAAGTTGATGTTACTCAGGCTCAAAACAATTTACAAAACGCAATTATCGATAATCAGCGTTACGAAAACGCTTATAAAACTGGCGGTGTTACTAAACAACAGCTTGATAACTCAAGACTACAGTTGAAAAATATGCAGGCTGCAGTAAGAGCTCAGGGAGTTAAAATTAATGATACAAGTATCAGAGCAGGAATCAGCGGTACCATCAACAAAAAAATGGTTGAGCCGGGAACTGTAGTTTCTCCAGGAACAGCTTTATTTGAAATTGTAAACATCAATTCATTGAAACTTTCAGTTTTGGTTGACGAAAGCCAAATCGGAAGAATTCAGTTGGGTCAGGAAGTTCCAATTAATGTAAATGTGTTACCAAACGATTCTTTCAGCGGAAGAATTACATTTATTGCTCCTAAAAGTGATGCTTCTTTAAATTTCCCAGTAGAAATTGAAGTTCAAAACAGAGGAAACTTAAAAGCAGGGATGTACGCAACTGCTACCTTTAAAACTAACCACGGTGCAGAAACTCAAAATATGTTGACTGTTCCTGCAGAAGCTTTCGTAAACGGAGTAAGTTCAGGACAGTTATTTATTGTAAGCAATGGAACTGCTAAAATGATTAAAGTTCAGACCGGAAAAGTTTACGGCGACAAAGTTCAGATCTTAAGCGGATTGAACGGTGGCGAACAGGTAATTACCAGCGGACAGATCAACCTAGATAACGGTTCAAAAATCAATATCGTAAAGTAACAACAGATGAAGTTAGCAGAAATATCCATTAAAAGGCCGTCCCTCGTTATCGTATTATTTACGATTTTGACGTTGGGAGGTTTATTAAGCTACTCCATGATGGGGTACGAATTGATTCCGAAGTTTGAAACCAATATGGTAACCATTTCTACGGTTTATCCGGGAGCTTCACCTTCAGAGGTGGAAACTTCGGTGACCCGAAAGATTGAGGATGCTGTAGGTTCTTTGGAAAACGTAAAAAAGGTAGAATCATCTTCATACGAAAGTTTATCAGTAATCATGGTTCAGTTGAATACTGGTGCTGATGTAAACTATGCTTTGAATGATGCACAGAGAAAGGTAAATGCAATTCTTGCGGATCTTCCGGAAGATGCAGATCCACCTTCTCTTCAAAAATTCTCATTGGATGATTTACCGATCATGACTTTGAGTATTACCAGTAACAAGCTGAATAATAAAGAGCTTTACGATCTTTTAGATAAAAAAATAGAACCTATTTTCTCCCGTGTAAACGGTGTGGCTCAGGTTGACCTTGTTGGTGGACAGGAGAGAGAGATTCAGGTAAATTTAGATGAAAAGAAACTGCAGGGTTACGGTCTTTCTATTGGAGACGTACAGCAGGCAATTCTTTCATCCAACTTAGATTTCCCGACGGGAGCTTTGAAGACAAGAACTTCAAGATCTACGATCAGACTTTCTGGGAAATATAGAGATATCAATGAGATGAATAATCTTGTAGTGTCTAATAAAGATGGGGCACAGGTTCGTCTTTCAGATATTGCAACTGTTTTTGATACTCAGAAAGATGTAGAAAAAGTAGCAAGATTTAATCAGAATCCTACGATTTTACTTCAGGTTAAAAAACAATCTGATGCCAATGCAGTAGCGGTTTCAGAATTAGTTCAAAAAACAATTGCTCAGGTACAAGACAATTATAAAGGTCAGGCGATCAAAGTGAGTATTGTAGATGACTCTACAGAATTTACCCTTGAAGCAGCCGATCACGTAATTTTCGATTTATTCTTAGCGATTATTCTTGTAGCTATCGTAATGTTATTGTTCCTTCACAACATCAGAAACGCATTTATTGTAATGGTTTCTATTCCGTTGTCTTTGATTGCTACGGTAATCGGGATGTATTTAATGGGATATACCTTAAACTTAATGAGTTTATTGGGACTTTCATTGGTGGTAGGTATTCTTGTGGATGATGCGATTGTAGTATTAGAAAACGTTTACCGTCACATGGAGATGGGTAAAAGCAGAATTCGTGCTGCTTATGATGGTGCTTCAGAGATCGGGTTTACCGTAACGGCAATTACCTTGGTAATCGTGGTGGTATTCTTACCGATTGCAATGAGTTCAGGTTTGGTATCTGATATCTTGACTCAGTTCTGTATAACAGTAGTTATTGCAACATTGTTTTCATTATTAGCTTCATTTACTATTATTCCTTGGTTATCTTCAAGGTATGGTAAGTTGGTGCATTTATCGGGGAAAAATCCTTTCGAAAAATTCATCCTTTGGTTTGAAAAGCAATTAGAAAAATTCACACACTGGATTACAGGAATTTTAGAGTGGGCTTTAAAAAATACTTGGAGAAGAGTATTAACGGTTTTCTTTACGTTTGTTTTATTGATTGTAACAACGATGGGATTACTTGGAGGAGGATTTATCGGTGGTGAATTCTTCCCTAAGATGGATAGAGGCCAATTCCTTGTTCAGATGGAATTATCAAAAGATGCTTCTGTAGAAAAAACCAATCAGTTGACTTTGGAGGTTGAGAAATACCTTAGAAATGATAAAGATGTAGTAGATATGATTACAACGGTTGGTCAGCAATCATCAGGTTTTGGTGGTGCACAGGCAACTTTGTATCAGTCAGAAATTCAGGTGATTTTAGTTGATAAAGCTGAACGTAATGAGAGTACAGATATTAAATCAGCTAAAATTAAAAGAGCTTTAGAAGAAAAATTCACCGGCGTTGAGTTTAAAACGGCACCAATCGGATTAATGGGAGCAGACAATGCACCAATTGAAATGGTGGTAACCGCTCAGGATAACGAAACGGCAAATAAAGAAGCCAACAGAATTCTAGAATTACTTAAAAAAGTACCTGGTTCTGTAGATGCAGAATTATCAACTGACTCAGGAAATCCTGAAGTTCAGGTGAATATCGACAGAGATAAAATGGCTTCTTTAGGTTTAAATCTTTCAAGTGTAGGACAGACAATGCAGACTGCATTTAGTGGAA
The DNA here is from genome assembly GCF_900168205.1 of Chryseobacterium balustinum. Lineage (GTDB taxonomy): Bacteria > Bacteroidota > Bacteroidia > Flavobacteriales > Weeksellaceae > Chryseobacterium > Chryseobacterium balustinum. Next base: position 223,819 of record NZ_FUZE01000004.1, on the reverse strand, counting down.
ATACAGATGGGAAATTCAGAGCTGGAGAATATGAATATGATATCAACATTCGTTTTGGTGATGCCAACAGACAATCTATTGATGATGTAAGAAACTTGATGTTTACAAATCCTCAAGGAGAACAAATCAGGTTAAGCCAGTTTGCAGAAGTGAAAATGGGTTCAGGACCAAGTTTGCTTGAGCGTAGAGACAAAGCGCCTTCTGTAAAGGTTAAATCGAAAGTGGTAGGTCGTCCTGTAGGAGATGTTGCCAACGAATGGGCAGCTCAGTTTATGGACAACGAAAAAACAAAACCTGCAGGTGTTTCTTATATCTGGAGTGGTGATATGGAAAACCAAACTGAAGGTTTCGGTACGTTAGGAATTGCTTTAACAGCGGCTATCGTATTGGTTTATTTGGTAATGGTTTCATTATATGATTCATTTGTATATCCGTTTGTAGTATTGTTCTCAATTCCTTTGGCATTGATTGGGGTAATGATTATCTTGGCCATCACAGGAAATTCTATTAACATCTTTACGATGTTGGGAATGATCATGTTGATTGGTTTGGTGGCGAAAAACGCGATTATGATTGTCGATTTTGCCAATATGAGAAAAGCAGCAGGCGCAACAACGCATGATGCATTGATTCAGGCAAACCACGCACGTCTTCGTCCTATCTTGATGACAACTATTGCGATGATCTTCGGTATGATCCCGATTGCGATTGCAAAAGGAGCAGGAGCGGAGATGAACAACGGATTGGCATGGGTAATCATTGGTGGTTTAACATCATCATTATTCCTTACTTTGATTATTGTACCGGTAGTATATTCACTATTCGATTCAATGTTAAGAAGAATGGGTAAACATGAAACACCAGATTATGAAGCTGAAATGAAAGCCGATTACGATCACAGAGAACTAAGTGAAGATGGGTTTACCCCAAAACACGTAGATTAATATAACAACCTTTAATTAACCTAAAAGCGCATCAATTTAATTGATGCGTTTTTTTTGTTTTTAATAATATGTTCTTTTCTTTTAAATCAAAGATTCCAAGTGATAAAAACTTTGTTGATAATCAGTGGATGTTATATAGGCAATAAATTTTCTTAACGTCTATATTTCCTAAATCAATATTTCACTTTAGAAATTTCTTAAGCAAAAATTTAAGGCCCCCAAAAAAACTCAACGAGATTAACTAATATAAGTTGCAGCCCTATCAAAAAAGATTAAGCAAAAAAAAGTTAGATTCTTCTGAAAAATTCAGAAAAAATCTAACCTAAAAAAAAACTATATAAAAATCTTTTTATCAGCTGAGAGTAATTGATTATCTCACCCTGATTATTTTATTAAAAACTTTACCACCTTCTTCTACAGTGATGATGTAGCTGTCGGCTGTTTTTTTACTTAAATCAAAAGTAAGCTTAATCTCACCGTTCGTTGCAGATTTTGTAGCATTGTAGTAAATGGTATCATCAAAATCTGTTACTGAAATCTTGGCCGTATTTTTTACACCTGATAAATGCAGTTTCACCATATTACCGGTAATCGAAAATTCAGGTTTAAATATTTCTGAAACAGGTTCTTTTTCAATCAAAACCTTTTTATCAGAATCTACCTTAATTTTATATTTCTCAATTTTCTGTTGCGATTCCAGAACCAAATAATAAATTCCTGAATCTAAATCTTTAAAATTGTAAGATTTACTCACAGAATTATAGTCTTCAAAAGTTTCGGAAAATAACTCTCCGTAAAAGTCATTGTAAATGACTACCGATACATTTTTGGCATTTGAAATCTCAAATTTTACCGTTTCTGCTTCAGCTTTTCCAAATGAAAGAGAAAAGTCTTTTTCTTTACTCATTGCACTCATTGAAATGGATAAGAAACCGATCATTAAAACTGATTGAAATACTTTTTTCATACGATTAATTTTTTCATTTGTTAATACTGCAAATTTAGACCATACCGCAATGCCTTTCTACTGCATAATTTTCTTATTTATGTGCTATTTTAACCCTTATGTTAATTATTTAAATATAAATTGTTAATTTTGTATATGAATTAGTGATTATGATATGAAACATTCTCATCCTGCCTTCGAAGCTGTGAAACCCAATCTGGGAAGCAGTTTTACGAGTTTAAAGTTTCTGAAAAACGAAAATATCAAGTCTCATGTTTGGCATTATCATCCTGAAATTGAGTTGATTTTCGTGTGTGGAGGTTCCGGAAAAAGACAAATCGGAAGTAATATTTCTTATTTTTCTGATGGAGATTTGGTTTTAATGGGAACTAATCTTCCACATTGCGGAATGACCAATGAAAATACTAATAATGAGTATGAAATGGTTATTCAATTCAAGCCTGATTTTTTAGGTGAAGAAATCTGGACGTTACCTGAAATGCAGAAAATCACCAATCTGTTGGAAAAAGCAAAAGCTGGAATTGTATTTTCAGAAAGTATAAAAAAAGAAGTTGGTTTGAAAATTACAGAAATGCATGAATCATCATCTTTGGATAAACTGATGAAATTTCTTAAAATATTGGAAGAACTCGCTTCAACTCAGGAATACCGGATTTTAAATGCCGGGAAATACTATCTCCAGACTCAGGTGGAAGATAATGAGCGTATCAATCATATTTTTAATTATGTAAAAGACCATTTTAAAGAACAGATTACCTTGGAGCAGATTTCAGATTTGGCAAGCATGAAAGTGCCTTCGTTTTGCCGTTATTTCAAGAAAATTACCAATAAAACATTTACACAATTCGTCAATGAATACAGGATTACCCATTCATTAAAACTGCTTGCCGAAAAGCCATTAAGCATTACAGAAGTGTGTTTTGAATCGGGATTTAATAATTTCAGTTATTTCAATAAAACATTCAAGGAATATACCGGGAAAAGCCCTTCTCAATACAGAAAAGAATTTAATTACCTGATCGATTAATGATTCTGATTGATTTTATATTAAAAGAAAATTAAACAACCTGTTGGTAACAGATACTGAATCTGCCTGTAAGATTTTAAAGTCTATATTTGTGTAGGTTTTAGAAATAAGAAGAAGAAAAAAAGAATTTTATGAAGGATATAAAGCTGATTGTAACCGATATGGACGGAACTTTTCTGAATTCAAATTACGAGGTAAGTCCCGATTTTCCGAAGGTGTATGAAGAACTGAAAAAAAGGGATATTCTTTTTGTTCCTGCGAGCGGAAGACAGATGTCGGGAATCACAAAATATTTTGGTGATATTGAAAATGAAATAGGTTTCATTGCTGAAAACGGAGGATATGTTGTTTATAAAAATAAAGAAGTGTTTGCTGATAAATTGAGCCAAAAATCAATTGCAGATATTATTCGTACGGTGAGAGAAATTCCTGATGCGAGAGCCGTTTTGAGTGCAAAAGATAGTTCATATTACGAAAGTACAGACCAGAATTTTGTAGATTATTTTACACAATATTATATTGAAAATCAGAAAAAGGAAGATCTTACTCAGGAAGTCGATGATTCTGTTTTTAAAATTGCAGTGTATCATCCGGTGAGCGCAGAAGAATTTCTGTATCCTGCAATGAAAAAGTTTGAAGATGAAGATTTGGTGGTCGTAGTTTCCGGAAAATATTGGCTGGATATTATGAATAAGCACACCAATAAAGGAAACGCAATTGAAAAACTTCAAAAATCTTTAAATATTCTTCCCGAGCAAACGATGGCTTTCGGCGATTATCTGAATGATATTGAAATGCTGAAAAATGCTCATTATTCTTACGCTATGAAAAATGCACATCCATCGGTAAAAGAAGCAGCAAAATATGAAGCGTGTTCTAATGACAATTTTGGTGTTTTAGAAACGATAAAAACGTATCTCAACGGAAATTAAATTTTAACCCTATAACAAGCAAAAAACCGTATTCTCAGAATACGGTTTTATATTTTTAATTGTCATTGACAACTTTATCTTTATTCAGAAAACTAATCTGCCATTACTTCACCAGACTTTCTAAAGGTAAAATTCCCATAGATATGTCTTCTTGCAAAACGGCTTGGCGAATCTGCATTCACCATTTTGATATACGTATTTCTTGGAACTCCGATGTATTCAAACATTTTTCCGTTCAAATGCTGAACTTTCAAAATTGATTTCTCAAGATAGAAATCAGTAATGATCGAAGTGGTAATCGTTTCTGTGTATTCTTCTTTGTATTTTTCCTGAGTTTCAGGGTTGATGCTTACCAAAAAATGATAGGCCTCAATCACAGATTTGCTTTTTTCTTCTGCAGCCAGTTTCCCTTCTTCATTATTCACAAATTTATCAGGATGTGTATCTTTCATCACATTTCTGTAAATTGTTTTCAAATCTTTCAAAGTAGCAGTATTGTCTACCTCAAGAAGTTTTCTGTAATCACCTATTTTTTTCATAACGTACAATCCTTATTTCGGGGTGCAAAATTAAGAATTTAAATTGATAAAACCGTAAGTTTTTGATTATTAATTTGTTTTAATCATCATTCTAAAATATCAAAACCACAAGATTTAAAATATTCAAATGTAGAATCATATAATTTTTTTGGTCTTGTCCAATCTGAATTATCAACTTCCGGAATAAAAATTACCATTCCCTGTCTTGCTCGGGTTAATAAAACTCTATAAGAATTTAGTAGGTAATTTTGTCTAGATTCATTCATATTGGTCCATTTTGCACCTATGAAATTTTGAAATTTCCATTCTTCATCATAATACATATTAATGTCCCAAGCGACACAAGTATAGTCTATTTCTAAACCTTGAATATCAAATTCTGTAGCGATATCTTCTAAGTAATAAGATGAGCGAATGTCATGGTCGTAGTTAAGAAACCAATCTGCTGCTGAAATTTTTTCTTTAACACTTATTCCCTCTGAACGCAAACGTTTAGCACCTGAACTTGCTATAATACCAATCCTTTCCGTTCCTTTTGATATTTCTTTAAGCCAATTTTTTGCTAGTTTAATATCACGGGTAAGATAAATAGGATAATTATTTTTTAGGGATTGGTAAATCTCTAAAGTTTGATTACTGTTATCCAAAATGTTTTGTACTAAAAAAGCAACTTTCTCACTTCTAAATGATCGAATTGAAATGGATAAGTGTAAATCAGATCGTTTTTGACCATTTTGTTCAACCCAATTAATTAATTCTTCATTTTTTAAGTAAACCGTATCATTTAATATTTTTTCGGATAAATAAATATTCCAATTTTGAAATCTGCTTTTTAATGATTCAATCCATTCGGAAACGCCAGCTTCTCCAGTATTAATTTCTTGTCCGCCACCAATAAGACAAACAATACAGCACCAATTTGTATGTTTGTCCATGACACTGATAAGATATTCTGGTTCGGACATATCAAAATTTTCAATGCCTTTTTTATTCTTCATAAACTTAGCAACTGAACTTTTTTGCCAAGCTCTTTGTGCTTCATCAAAAACAACAACTTTTTCTGTGGGAGCAACTTCAGAACCTAAATTATCATCTCTAAAATGATGAATATTCTGAATGAAACTTTTTGCTTTTCTTGCCGCATCTTGTCTTTTTAAATCTTCATTATTCATAGTATCTCTTGTAAGAGCTTCTCGAAGAACTTCTACAAGAGGGCCATTTCCAGAAAGAAAAACAGAATGTTCATCTTCATCAATTTTTAAACGCTCATTAGCAATATTAAGCCCTGCAAGAGTTTTTCCTGCACCTGGAACACCTGTTATAAAACAGATAGATTTTTTATTATTTTCTTTTGAGTATTTAATGACATCATTGATTATCTTTGATGTTTTAGAAAGATTATCTCTTCCAGCATCATTTCTAGAAATTTCTTCGACACTATGATTTTTGTATAAAGCTTGTGCAGCCTCAATAATTGTAGGAGTGGGTTTGTAGATGCTATTTTCCCATTCTTCAATATTAATTGTAGTTTTTGAAGAAAGTACTTCAATAACCTCAGATATAATAGTTTCTAAATTTTCCTCATTACAAAGAACACATTTTTCTAAATTAGTTGAATTCAGAATATCACTACTTTTATTTTTAGCGTTTGTCGCTATAAGAATTGGGATCACTTTTTTATCATGACTTCCTTCATGAAAGTTCACTAAATCTAAACAGTAGTCAATTGTTTGATTCTGATCATGCTTTGGATATTCAGAGCTTCCAATTTTGAATTCTAGTAATAAAATTAAGTCCTTTACTATAATAATATTATCAACTCTTTTACCCATTCGCGGAATAGAAAATTCAAAATAGATATTTCCTGAATCTAGTGATTGAGTAATTCGTTTTAAAATTTCGATTTGTTTTTTCCACGCTTCTTTTTGTAATGGTTCTAGTGCATGACTATGTTTTTTTGATAACTTTCCAAAGATTGAATCAATATCTTCTTCTAAAAAACTGTTAATTGAATTGTTGTAATAGCTCTTTTGCATTAAAGGTGATTAGTTTTGCACGAAAATAGTATAATAATTTCTTAGACAAAAAATATACATTAATTATTTTCATTATCAAAAAAAAGGAACGCCAAAAGGCTCCTGAAATATAATAATCAATAATCTAAAGTTCTTCTAAAGCAAACTTCTGACGCTTTCCCTCGAAACCCAAACTCATAAAACTTCCCTCTTCAACTCCTCAATTTTCTCCTCAATAAAACCCGCTTTATTCTTTTTTACTGCATTCAAAATCACCATCTGGCTTTCAGGAATTTCAGAATATTTTTCTGCCCACAGATTAATTTCTATCAACAGCGGAAGCAAATTGATTCCTTTTTCGGTGAGTTTATATAGAACTTTCGCTTTGCTGTCAGGATGATTTTGTTTGCTGATGATACCGTTTTCTTCAAGCATCAAAAGACGGGATGCCAGAATATTAGTCGCTATTTTTTCGTCAGATTTTAGAAATTCTCCGTAGGTGCATTGTTTCCCAAACATCAGATCTCTCACAATCAACAATGACCATTTGTCTCCCCATACGTCTAATGAGCTGCTGATAGGACAATCTGATCTCTTTTTTGAACTCGACATAAATTTATTTTAAATAATTAAATAAAAACACTTGCATTTTGAAAGTAATGTTATAGATTTGCACTTGCAAAACGCAAGCAAATTTACCGAATTAAATTTAAAATACAATGGAAAACATTCTTTTTGATGCTTACAAGAGCAAAAACTTAGATTTGAAAAACCGTATCGTGATGGCTCCAATGACCCGAAGTCGTTCAGATAATCCAGAAAATAAAGCAACAGAATTAACTGCTAAGTATTACCAGCAAAGAGCTACCGCAGGTTTAATTATCACAGAAGGTACTTTCATCAGTCCCGAAGCGGTTGGCGTGATCAATGTTCCTGCAATTTACAATGCAACACAAATCGAAGGTTGGAAACTTACAACAGAAGCTGTTCACAACGAAGGTGGCAAAATTTTCGCCCAGCTTTGGCATACAGGAGCTTATTCTCATCCCGATTTGCATAATGGTGAAAAACCTTTGGCTCCGTCAAACGTAAACCCTCAACAACAGGTTTTTACAGCTAAAGGTTTTCAGATCAGCGAAGAGCCTCAACCTATGACTACAGCAGATATCAAACAGACCGTAAATGATTTCAAGCAGGCTACACTCAATGCTTTTGAAGCCGGGTTTGATGGAGTAGAACTTCACGGTGCAAATGGTTATTTGCTTCAACAGTTTTTTAGCAAAAATTCCAATCTCCGCAACGACGAATATGGTGGTTCAGTAGAAAACAGAGCAAGAATTCTTTTCGAAATTCTGGATGCCATCAAAGAAATCGCAGATTTACAAAAAGTGGCACTTCGTTTAAATCCTTCGCTCAACGGCATTATGGGGATTTTAGTCGACGATGAAACCATTGAACTTTACAATTACATTGTCACTCGTCTCAACGAGTACAATTTGGCATATTTGCATTTGATAGAGCCTTTCACAGACGTTTCGAATAATTCTTATGCTATTCAGGAAGTTGCAAAACATTTCCGCAAAATCTACAACGGAACTATTATCATCAACCGTGGTTTCAACAAAGAAACTGCCACAAAAGTATTACAAGATGGCGATGCAGATTTGGTTTCTTTCGGAACTCCGTTTATTGCCAATCCCGATTTGGTAGAGCGTTTCAAGAGCGATGCACCACTCAATCAACCCGATCAGGCAACTTTTTATACGCCTGGAGAAAAGGGCTATACCGATTATCCGACTCTTAACAACTAAAATAACTTGGGCGAACGAACGGGCTTTCCGCTATATCTTTTGTTTCACAAAAGGATGTCGCTGCAATCCCTGTCGCAAACTCGACCTTAACAACCATACACAACATTTAAACAAAACAAAAAAATGAAAACAACAGGTAATACAATATTCATCAGCGGCGGAAGTGCTGGAATTGGTTTAGCCATCGCAAAAAAACTCAACGCAGAAGGCAATAAAATCATCATCAACGGAAGAAATGAAGAACGTCTTCAGAATGCATTGCAGCAACTGAATAACGCTATAGCTATTCAAGGCGATCTTTCTGTAGAGGCAGACAGATTAAGAATCGCAGAAGATTTAAAAAACAATCATCCGGAAGTTAACATCATCATCAACAATGCAGGAGCAGCATTTGCTTATCTATTAAATGAAACTCAAAACGCGCATGAAAAAGCATCGATTGAAATGAACACCAATTATTTCAGCGTCATTCATTTTACAGAACTTTTACTTCCTCATTTAGTTCAAAAAACGGAAGCAGCGGTAATCAATATTTCATCAATTGCCGTTTTTGGAAGCCACAAAATGCTACCAACTTATGGTGCAACAAAAGCAGCGTTACATAGCTACACACTTGCTTTGAGACAAACTTACGAAGAGCAACAGAATGTTCAGATTTATGAAGTATATCCACCATTGGTAAACACAGATTTCTCAGCAGAAATAGGTGGAGCCAACGGAATTCCTCCTTCTGAAGTTGCTGACGAATTGTTTTTAGCACTCAAAAAAAATCAGTTTGATGTTCCGGTAGGAGATTCTAAACAGTTTTTTGCAAAAGATTTAGTTTAATTCGGGATAAGAAAAGTTCTCAAATAAAATTTAACCACAAAAGGCACAAAGAAAAGTCTGGAAAACACTTAAGAGCAAAAAAGCCACTGTTTATAACATTTTCCTTTTTTGAACTTTAATGAGCCAAACTATTTTTCTATGACTTTTGTGGTTTAAATAATGCGATAAAAATGTACCAACAGAGAATTTTAACTTTTAAAATATTGTAACATGGAATTAAAAGGAAAAACAATTCTGATAACAGGCGGAGCTTCCGGAATTGGATTGGAAGCTGCTAAACAGTTTTTAGAGATTGGAGCCAAAGTTATTATTACAGGTAGAAATCAAGTTAAACTTGATACAGCAAAAAAACAATTTCCAGCTCTTATTACTGTAAAAAGCGATGTTTCTGTAGCTGAAGATGCAGCGTTGCTTTTTAATAAAATCTTAGAAATAGGTGGAATTGATATTCTATACAATAATGCAGGAGTTGGGGTTCCGGCAATTAACTTAGGGGTTCCAAACGAAAAACATTTTGAAAATGCGGTTTACGAAATGGAAGTCAATTATCTCGGCGTAATTCGATTAAATAATCTTTTTATCGAAATGCTTACTTCAAGAAAAGAAGGTGTAATTATCAATACAACCTCAATTCTAAGCTACGTTCCGTCACTTCTGGAAGCAACATATTCTGCTTCTAAAACGGCATTGGGATTTTACACAAAATCGCTCCGAGAACATCTGCGGATTATCAATAGTAAAGTAAAAATATTTGAGCTGCTTCCTCCGGTAGTTGATACCGAAATGACAGTTTCCAGAACAGACAAAAAAATGACAACGGAAGAGTTGGTAAAAGGTTTGATTTTCGGCTTAAAGAATGATAATTATACAATTCGAGTGGGAGATACAAAATTGGTGTACTTTCTCAACAGGTTTTTTCCTAAATTAACATTTGGATTGGTAAATCCTAAGAAATCAGAGCAGTATCTTAAATAAAAATTGAAATTATGAAAGCATTTAGCATCAGTTACTACAAGAAAAACAGTGAGCTTCAGCTTGTAATTGTGCCCGAACCGATTGTGAGAGAAGATGAGGTTTTAGTTGAAATTTATGCAGCGAGTGTTAATCTTTTAGATTCAAAAATAAAAAGCGGAGAATTTAAACTGATTTTGCCTTACAAAATGCCGTTGGTTCTGGGTCATGATGTTGCCGGAGTTATCATAAAAGTTGGTTCACGAGTAAAAAACTTTAAAGTAGGAGATGAAATTTATGCAAGAGCATCCGATTTTCACATCGGAACTTTTGCCGAATTTATTTCTGTTAATGAAAAAGATATTGCTTTAAAACCTAAAAATTTGACGATGGAAGAAGCTTCCTCAATTCCTTTGGTTGGTTTAACGGCTTGGCAGGCTTTGGTTGAAAAGTCAAAGGTTCAAAAAGGTCAGAAAGTTTTTATTCAGGCAGGATCTGGTGGAGTGGGAACTTTTGCAATTCAGCTGGCAAAACATCTCGGTGCAACGGTGGCAACCACAGCCAGTGAGAAAAGTTTTTATTTTTTGAAAGATCTAGGCGCAGATGTACTGATTGATTATAAAACACAAAATTTTGAAGATGTACTAATCGATTATGATGTAGTATTAAACAGTCAAGATTCCAAAACACTTGAAAAATCTTTTGAAGTCGTAAAGTCTCAGGGGAAAATTATCTCGATTTCCGGACCTCCAACTCCTGTTTTTGCGGAAGAATTTAATCTGCCTTGGTATGTTAAATTTGCTACAAAATTATTGAGTAGTAAAGTCAGAAAACGAGCAAAAAAACAGAATGTTAATTATTCTTTTCTCTTCATAAAAGCAGATGGAAAGCAGTTGACAGAAATTACCAAACTGATAGAATCAGGAAAGATACAACCAGTGATCGACAAAGTTTTTGCATTCGAAAATACCAATGATGCAGTAAGATATGTTGAAAGTGGGCGTGCAAAAGGAAAAGTAGTTATCAAAATGAAATAATTTTAAAAAAGCAGGAGCATTACAACTCCTGCCTAAATAATTTATTGAACTAAATTTCTTTCATTTTCAAAAGTTTCAGCCGCTTCTTTTGAAGCCTCCACCATCGCAATCAACGCCTTTTCCGTTTCATCCCAATGACGGGTTTTCAAGCCACAATCAGGATTTACCCAAAGTTGCTGTGCAGGAATCACGGCTTGTGCTTTTTTCAGCAATTCTACCATTTCCTCTTTTGACGGAACTCTTGGCGAGTGAATATCATAAACTCCTGGACCAATCTCGTTTGGATATTTGAAATCTGCAAAAGCATTCAACAATTCCATCTGACTTCTGGAGCATTCAATTGTGATCACATCGGCATCCATATCGGCGATATTTTGAATGATGTCATTAAACTCAGAATAACACATATGCGTATGAATTTGTGTCGCATCTTCCACACCACTTGCTGAAATTCTAAAAGCTTCAACAGCCCATTTCAGGTAATTTTGCCAGTCGGATTTTCTCAACGGAAGACCTTCACGAATTGCCGGTTCATCAATCTGGATAATTCTAATTCCCGCTTTCTCCAAATCATTGACCTCATCACGAATCGCCCAAGCAATTTGTTTGCAAGTCGTCGAACGAGGTTGGTCGTCACGAACGAAAGACCATTGAAGAATTGTCACAGGACCCGTCAACATTCCTTTTACCCATTTCTTGGTTAAAGATTGTGCATATTCCGACCAATAAACCGTCATCGGATTTGGTCTGTGAACATCTCCAAAAATCACAGGCGGCTTCACGCAACGGCTTCCGTAACTTTGAACCCAACCGTTTTGAGTAAATGCAAATCCAGCCAACTGTTCGCCGAAATATTCCACCATATCGTTTCGCTCAAATTCTCCGTGAACCAAAACATCGATTCCGATTTCTTCCTGCCAGCGAATCGTTCTTTCGGTTTCCTGTTTCAATAAAGTGTCGTATTGTTCGGCATTTAATTCTCCTTTTTTGAATTTTGAACGCCAGTTTCTCACTTTTTTCGTTTGCGGAAATGAACCAATTGTTGTTGTTGGAAACAAAGGAAGTTGCAACACTTTTTGCTGAGTTTCTTTCCTGACATTGAACGGCGAATTTCTTTGCGCATCTTCTTCAGTCGTTATATCAACACGATTTTTTATATCCTGATTATGAATTAATATTGAGGTTTTACGGTTTTCAATTGCCTTTTTGTTTTCAGCTAAAGCTTGTAAAACATTATAATCAGGATTTTCTGAAGCTAATTTTTTTAAATTAACAATCTCAACAACTTTTTGTTTCGCAAAAGCCATCCATTGTTTGATTTCCGGAGATAAAATATCTGCATTTTTCTCAGAATCAAGGTCGAAAGGAGAGTGGAGTAATGAACAAGACGGAGCGATGAAAACTCTTTCAGAACCAATTTTTTCGATTGCTTTTTTTATGAATTTTAAAGACTGACTGAAATCATTTTTCCAGATATTTCTTCCGTCGACAATTCCTAAAGATAAACTTAAAGTTTCCGGAATTGTATTTAAAACTTCATCCAATTGTTCAGGACAACGAACCAAATCAACATGCAAAACATCGATCGGAAGGGAAGTTGCCAAAGAAAGATTGTCTTTTAATCCTTCAAAATAAGTAGCAACAATAAATTTAAGTTTCGGGAATTGTTTCCTGATTTCCGCATAAATAAACTGATAGGTTTCTTTTGCTTTTTCATTTAAATCTAAAGCTAAAAATGGCTCATCAAACTGAATATATTCCGCACCATGATTTTGCAATTCTTTTAAAATTTGAATATAAATCGGAAGCAAGTTTTGAGCTAAATCTAATTTATCAAAACCTTCTTCTTTCCCTTTTCCTAATAATAAATAAGTCAACAAACCGATGATTACAGGTTTTGCATTGATTCCTGATTGTTTTGCGCTGATGAATTCCTGAATGATTTTATTGGAAAATAACTTAAACTCCTGATCTTTCTGAAATTCAGGAACGATGTAGTGATAATTGGTATCAAACCATTTCGTCATTTCCATTGCGGTAATATCCAATCCATCTTTCTGAAAACCTCTTGCCATCGCAAAATAAAGATCGGTTTCAGATTTTTTTAAGGCAATTTCCTGATAACGTTCCGGAATGGCTCCGACCGTCAAAGTCATATCCAAAACCTGATCATAATATGAAAAATCATTACAAGGAATAAGGTCAATTCCTGCTTCCTGCTGCAGTTTCCAGTTGTTTTGAGTGATGGTTTTTCCGACTTCTAATAATTCGTCTAAAACAATTTTGCCTGACCAATATTGCTCGCAGGCTTTTTTGAGTTCTCTGTTGCTACCAATACGCGGATAGCCAAGAATGTGCGTTTGCATTTTCTTTTAAACTTTTTAATTAAACAATAGTTGTAAAGTTCTTTTTGAATGCTTCGCAATGCTGTCTTAGAAAGAAATTTTAAGGAATAGAGTAGATACAATAATGACGTAATTTATTCCTTTAATAAAAAGAATTGGCTTAAACTTTTTTATTTTTTGACGCAAAGTTTTAATTCAATATTCTTTATATATTAAGAAAGCAAAGAGTTAATCAATAAATTGATTTTATGAAGCTAACGTTAACAATAAGCTTCATCAGCGATTCATCGCTATTCTTTGTTCCTTAAAAATAAGAAGTCATCATAAAAAATCTTTGCGTTTAAAAAAACAATATTAATTTGAAATTTTAACCCAAAATACATTCAAAAGTATCATCTATTGACCCAAAAACTCCAATTCGCGAGAGCATTGACCATTCGGAACAGGCAGGTCTCCTGACTTGTAACAGCTTTTGTCATCCTTCCCGTTTTCACAGTGGATATTCTCGGACAAAAACTTTTGATGTGTTACTTACAGTTGCGCGACAGTTCGTGATTCTCACACGATTCCCTATTAATTTACCTTAAATAAAACCTCTTCCGTTTGATGAAGTATGTGAAAGAACAATTTCTTTGGTAAAGATAATGTTAAAGTGAATTGATTGGATTTAGTTTAAAAATAAAGGATAATATTCTTTTTATTTTAATTATAAAAGAAATTTATTCTTTAAATTTGAAATTTGTAATCTAAAAAAGAATATTATTCTGTGGAAAGACTCGACGAAAAGGATTTACAGCTATTAAGAATCCTACAAAAAAACGCAAAACTGACCGTAAAAGAGTTAGCCAAAGAAGTAAACCTTTCTGCGTCACCTGTTTTTGAACGGATGAAAAGACTGGAACAGGAAGGGTATATTAAGCATTATGCAGCCGTTTTGGAAGCTGAAAAACTTAATCGTGGATTTACCGTTTTTTGCCAAATTAAACTCAAAATTCATGACCGTTCAGTAGGAAATCAGTTTGTGGAAGATATTCTGCAGATTGATGAGGTTGCAGAATGTTATAATATTTCTGGGGATTTTGATTTCTTACTCAAAGTTCAGGTAAGAGATATGAAGCATTATCAGGATTTTGTTTTTAATAAATTAGGAAGCGTAAATTCTATCGGAAGTACACACAGTACTTTTGTGATGGCGGAAGTGAAGAATATTCATGGAGTGAGTATTTAGAGAATATTCATTCAAATTGATTACTGAAAAAATCTTAATTATTATTTTTATAAACTTTAATTGGTTTAGGGCTTTCGGTATAAAAGCTTAAGACTTTATTTGCTTCACTTTCATCCAAAACTTTTAATTCAGAATTTAGTATGGCTTCATTGGAAGGCATCATAGATCTTGAAAGTAAAAGTTTAAAAACTTCTTGTTTTTTCGTTAAATCTACATTGCTAGTTTGGCTTTTTAAGTAGTTTTCATAAGCACTCGACATATCAAGCCATATTGCAATTTCATTATCAGGATTTTGGTCTCTTTTAAAATTAATAATGGTTTCTTCTAAAGTTACAGGATAAACTTCTTGAAAAGTAGATTGTATATGCTTAATTTTAAGTAGCTGTTCAGCTGAAAGTGTGTCGTGAACAATTTCGCCCAGCTTTATTTGTTCAGAATCAAGATTAACGATTTTATTATTTTCATTTTTTGAATGACAAGAAAATAATAAAGTCAATATTGTAATAATGTTAATGGCTTTCAATGTTATTTTTTTACAAAAATAGAATTTAATTCAGAATTGATCAGTGACAATTCACTTCAAAAATAATTACTTACCTCAATTAAATTCAAATCCGGATCTCTGAAATAGACTGACCTTATTTTACCCAACGCTCCGGTTCTTTCTACAATTCCTTCGATGATCTCTATATTTTTCTGTTTTAGTTCTTCTAAAACATTCTCAATATTAGTTTCTACGATAAAACATAGATCTGATGAACCTGAAGTTGGATGTTCTGCTTTAGGTTCAAATTCTTTTCCTTTTTGATGAAGATTAATTTTTTGATTTCCGAAAGTCAGTGCTTTTCTGTTGTCTCCAAACATTACAACTTCAAAACCCAGAATATTAGTGTAGAAATCTATAGTTTTATCAATGTCAATGACAGTTAAAACAAGGTGATCAATATTGCTTATTTTCATTTTTTAAATTTTAAAATCCCCTTTTCATAAATATATTCAGTATCATTATTTTTAATCTTAATGTCTTCATTTCCGGGTTTTAGCAAAAGAGAATCAGAATCAAATTTAAAGTGAATGGCATTTTTCTTTTCGTGAATTTTAAGAACTTCAGTCATTGAGGTTTCCATATCAAAAGGCTCTAAATCAATATTTCCAGCGTATTTTACAGAATTGTTTTCAAGTAGAAAAACTTCGCCACCAAAAAAATATTCAAATGCTAATTGACAAACGATTAAAACTTTACCGTCTATTTTATTTTTGTAAAAATGAGGTTGGTACAGATAGGTGTCTCCTGCGCCTTGCCCTTTAAAAATGATTTCATTTTTATTGTTTAAAACCAAAAGTCTTTGTCCGTTATCTTTTTCTGTATCGGGTGCTACAGTTTCACCGTTTACAGGATTATAATATCCCGTCACAAATTTGGTCTGATTGTAAGAATAAGAGCTTATGACCTCAAATCCTTTTATCTTCACATTAGAAATACTGTCTGGTTTGAATTCTAAATAATCAATTTCTGGATCTGAAATTTTTACATCAATATTTACATTTTCTGGTTTAGAACTTTGAACTGATGATGGTTTTTCAGACTCTTTTTTGCAGCAAATCAAACTGATTGAAATAATTGAAATGATGAAGTACTTTCTCATTATCTATTTTTTACCAAAATTTCCACAACTTTACTTTTTTCAATAATCATATTTTCCGTGCTTTTCTTTACAATCTTATCATGTTTAAGATAATTTATAAAAGCGACGACATGTAAGTTTTTGTCATCAAATCCTGTTAACTGAAATTTCTCTATCTGTAATTTTTGACCATTAATTTTTAAAACGGATAATAGAGATTGGTCATCAAACCAATTATTAAGTCCAGTGTCATTTCTTATTTCCAGAAACTTTATGATGTTTTTATTAATAGATAAATCAATAGAATCCTGAATTCTCTTTCTTCCAAATGACTGATTGTAAAAATCAAGATGAATAAACTTTCCCAGCATTTCATTATTAATTTCCGACGTATTTATATATCGAATATTAGAACCATCCTGTGAAAAAAAATAGCAAGGAAATAAAAAGAAAAGAAACAATATTTTTGACTTCATAAGAAAGATAAATAGATTATTCGGTATCAATATACGTCAGTTTCGCCCCTTTAATAAATTCTTCCAAAGAAATATCTTTTGTAGCTTTATCATTCATCAATTCAAAAAGATAAGTTGAGGTTGTGTTTAATCTGATGTCTTTTAGTGAAACTTTAAATCTCTTTGTTTTTATATTTGAATTAAAAAAAGTTAGCTCAGAAGTGTTGCTCAGTTTAATATTATTCACATCAAAAGAAGCTTTTGGATCTTTCTGAAGCTTCAAAAACCTTTTCTGCGTTTTATCGGTCGACTCATCCAGAAACTTCTGCATTTGGTAGTCAGTTAAAAGCTGTGGATAAATTAAACCTTCTTTTAGAATTGTTGCTGTAGTTTTGTCGACTTTGTCATAGTAAACCGTTTTATTATCAAATTGTACAAGATTATCTTTTACAAGAATTTTACCTGCAAATTTTTTATAATTTTTCTTTTTATAATCATTTTTAAAATGCTCGACTATTGTTTGGTCTTTTGAGTTCAGTTTCTCATTTTTCTGGGCAAAAAAATTGGAAGAAAGCAATAGTGAAAGACCAATTGTGAATATAAATTTCATAATACTTTTGATTTTTGGATTTAAATATTTACAGAATATTTTTCAGACGAAGATACTGTAAAAGCATAATGGTTTTGGCATCTTTTATTTCGCCCTTGTCAATCATAGAAAGAGTTTTGTCAAACTGAAGCTGCAATACTTCGATGTTTTCGCCTTCCTCTTCCAATCCGCCACCTTCATTTATTTTCATATCATCAGAATATTCTGCGATAAAAAAGTGAAGAATTTCTGTTACAGATCCGGGCGACATATAGGCTTCAAATATCTTTTCGACTTTCGAAATTTTATAGCCGGTTTCTTCTTCAGTTTCTCTTTTAATACAATCTTCGGGATTATCGTTGTCTAAAAGTCCGGCACAAGCTTCAATCAACATTCCATCCGGGTTTCCGTTGATATATGTCGGAAGACGGAACTATCTCGTTAAAATTACATTTTTAGTATGGGTGTTATACAGTAAAATAACGGCTCCGTTTCCTCTGTCATAAGCTTCCCGGCTTTGGGTTTCGATGTGTCCGTTTTCTTTTTTTATGTTGAAAGTTACTTTTTTTAAAGTGTACCAGTTATCAGATAAGATCTCTGTTTTCTCGATACTTACATTCGTCTCTTGCATTCTATATTGTATATCTTTTTATTTTAATGATAATTTTTATTAAAAAACTCTGTGTTCTTTGTTAAGTGAAACGCCTTTGCGAACTTAAAAACAGTTAGTAATTAATAAATCTTTGCGTCCTTTGCGTTTAAAAAATTAATAACAGCATTATTTTTTCAGCAAATCTTCCAAAGCCATTTTCAAATCAGGAAATTGAAATTCAAAACCTACTTTTATTATTTTTTCTGAAGAAGCTCTAGAACCTTCCAGCAAAGCGTCTGCCAATTCACCAAATATCAATTTTAAAATAAATGATGGAACATTCGGCATCAACAAAGGTTTGTTTAAAACCTTCACAATTAATTTCGTTAAATTTTCATTGGTTGTATGTTGTGGTGCTGAAGCATTATAAGAACCTTCAGTTTCAGCATTTTTTAATGCAAATTCATACATCGAACAAATGTCATCGATATGAATCCACGGCATATATTGTTTTCCGCTTCCGATGGGAGATCCAACTCCGAATTTTATTGGGGTCATCATCTTTGCCAAAGCGCCTTCGTTTTTAGACAAAACAACAGCGGTTCTTATTTTTACCACTCGTTCTGCTATATTTTGTTCTTTAAATTCATCAGCAGCTTTTTCCCAAACCACGACAACTTCACTCAGAAAGTCATTTCCGGGAGCATCGTTTTCAGTGAAAATTTTATCCGTAGTTTTTGTTCCGTAAAAATTAATTCCTGATGCTGAAATGAAAGATTTTAGCTTAATTTTTTTCTTTTTAAGTGTATTTAAAATCAGTTTTGCAGAATTTATCCGGCTTGAAATCAATTCTTTTTTTCTGTCTTCAGTCCAACGTTTTTCAGAAATATTGGCTCCTGCAAGATGAATGATATGGCTGATATTTTCAAATGCTTGTTCATTTATCGTATTATTTTCCAGATTCCATTCAAACTCATTTTCGGCTTTCTTCTTTCTGGTTAAGAAACGTACTGTATATTCTTTTTCAATCTTTTTTGAAAGCTCTCTCGCAATCGCTCCACTTGCACCGGTAATTAATACAATTTCTTTCATCTTATTGTTTAGCTTAATTTTTTACAATTAAAACGTAGTCTTCTTCCAGTATTTTATAACCTTGGTCGTATACAAATTTATATTCCGAACCGTTTTTATACACTTTTATATTGGTGAAATAATTAAAATCAAAACCTAAGCCATCCAATTTTGACTTTGCAATTTTTGTTTTTCCTTCGATATTGATTTCACTCAGAATGCGATAGTTTTTACGGAGTTTATTATTTACATTCCGCATCAGGTTGCTTGAATCTTTATTCTGATTATTGTTATAAGCGTTTCTACAAGAATCGTTGCAGAACTTTTTGTCGGATCTTCCAATGATCTTTTCACCGCATTCTATACATTCCATGATTATTATTTTTTCAGTTGATGTTTGTGTCTTTTATGTAAAAGTTGCTTCCATTTTGTACTGTTGGGATAGCTTCTGTGTTTGGTCATATTATTAAAAACCAAAGCCACCAAAAGTAAAATTAAGCAACCCGAAAGAACCGGAGAAAGTACATACCAATATCCCAGTTCAGGAATTTTACCCGTTGAGCTTACTGCAATTAAGGCTGTTGCTCCACCGGGTGGATGAAGCGTTTTTGTGTATTGCATGGCAACAATTGAAAAAGCAACAGCGAGTGGTGCAGAAAGCCAGATGATATCGGGAACAATTTTAAAAACGGTAACTCCGATTAATGCTGAAATTACATGACCGCCAACAAGATTTCTCGGCTGAGCGAGCGGACTTTGAATGGCTCCGTAAATTAATACACATGAAGCTCCGAATGAACCGATTAAAAAGATATTTTCTTGTTTGAATAGATATTGAGACTGCAGAAAAGCGATTAATCCAATTCCGAAAAATGCACCCAGAAAAGACCAAAAATGTTCTTTATAATCAACCAGTGTTTCTTTATAAATGACATATTTGGATACTCTGAGCGTTCTTTTGAAAGTTTTTTTCACAATAAATTTATTTGAGATTTAAAGGTACAAAATATCCGTTTGTAAACGGGTATGAATGAAATCATTATTAAATCTAGGTAGTTTGTTTGTCATTCCGCAGGAATCTAACATATGATATAGAGAGATGTTTGCAGCACGACAAACTATTAACTCTCGCAGATTAAACAAATTTTGCAGATATAAAAGCTTAAAATAATCTGCTTAATTAGCTCAATCTGCGAGAAAATTATTTTTAATCTCAGTTGTTCCTTTTGCTCCTTTTTACAATAAAAAAGACCAAATATTTTTTAATGTCATTTAAAAACATCAATTTTGCGCCATCAATGGGGTGCTGCAAATTGCGGCTGAGATGATACCCGGGAAAATTTTCCACACCTGATCTGGGTAATTCCAGCGTAGGGAATTTTGATTTATCATCTCATCATTTAATTTATACAAGTTAATTTGATGCAGGACATTTTACAACAGACAACATGGCAAGAATGGCTTGGTGTCTTCTTTTCAGTATTTCAGGTTTTATTGGCAAGAAAAAACAATTCCAATAATTATCTTTTCGGTATTGCCGGAATTTCACTAACGCTTTATGTGATGATTCAATCTAAACTCTACGCAGAGTTTACACTTAATCTTTACTATTTGATAATGAGTATTTACGGATGGTTGTACTGGAAGTTTGGAAAACGAAAATCTGAAACAACAATTTCCGAAACAACCAAAAATGAAAAATTAATTACTGCAGGAATTGTGATTGGAACCTTTAGTATTTTCTATTTTTTCCTGACGAATTTTACAGATTCTGATGTTCCAATTTTAGATTCATTAGTCAGTGCTTTTGCATGGGCAGGAATGTGGTTGATGGCTCGTAGGAAAATTGAAAACTGGATTTTACTCAATATCAGTAACATTATCGCGATTCCGTTATTGATTCACAAAGGACTTTATTTGTATGCAGTTTTGACAGCTTTCCTATTTATTGTCGCAATTTCTGGCTATTTGGAATGGAGAAAAATTATTAAATCTAAATCGGTTGCAGTTGTTTAATAATTATAACACCTCATCTATATTTTTAAACGACGAAAGAGAAAACGCAAAGTTTTATATTGAAAACACATATTTTAAAGGAGCAAAGATGGTAACTTCGTTGCTGATGAAGCTTGAAAACATATGCTTTGAATCAATTTTATTGATTATTCTTTGCCTCTTAAATAAAAGCACATAGAAATAAAACTTTGCTTTGAAAAAATAAAAATTTATAAAGTCCCATTTAGATTTAGAAAATATTGAGAGGTAAAATAAAAAGAATGTTTACACCTAAAGAAATAAGAGAAAAAATGCATGGAGCTTCTGAAGTTCCACAGTCAATCATTGATCAGATTCATTATGAAAGATTGCTTCAGATTTGGGTTCCGAAAAGGTATGGCGGATTGGGACTTCGTTTAAATGAAGGTTTACAACTCCTTTTTGATTGGTCAAAAATCGATGGAAGTTTAGGTTGGATGTTGACATTGTGTTCCGGTGCGAATTTTTTTTCAAGAAATTTAAAACCAAATATTGCTAAAGAACTTTTTTCCAATCCAAAAATCTGTTTCGGAGGAAGTGGAATGATTGGCGGAACCGCTGAAAAACAAAACGACGGAACTTTTCTTATTAACGGACTTTGGCATTTTGCAACGGGCGCTCCCCATTTAAGTCATTTTACCTTAAACGCAAAATTGACCGAAAACGAAAATCCTTTGCTTGACGAATCGGGAAATGAATTGATCAGATCTTTTGTGGTTTCTAAAAATCAGGCTGAAATAATTCCGAATTGGAAATCTATGGGAATGAAAGCGACAGGAACGTATTCTTTTAAAGTTGATAATTTAAAAGTTGCGGAAGATTGCAGTTTTATTTATGACGAATTTTTCACTGGTGATACGATTGATAAAATTCCGTTCAGAATTTTTGCAGATTTAACTTTATTGGTCAATTATCTCGGAATGGCTTCTCATTTTTCTGAAGAAGCAATTAAAATAAGACCTTATTTAGACTTAAACTTTTTCGATGAAAAAATACACAAAGCAATGGTGAAAGCGATTGAATTTGCCAATGAAATTGAAAGTTTATTAAATGAGTCTAAAGCGATAACTCAGGAAAAGCAATCAGAAATTCATACGTATTCGTCAAATTTGGTTGACAATTTATCACATAAGATTTTGCAGATTTATATTCAATTAGGAATTAAAGCAAGTCATGCCGATTCTGCAGTTTATCAGGTTTTCTGTGATTATTTTACAGCAACGCAACATTCTAATTTTAGGAAAGAGTTTGAGAGCATGTAATTTCTTTTGCATCATAATAGTCAATCCAGTTTTTTATTCTTCCAACAAACATTTTAAGATAATTTTCAGTTAAAAATATATTGGACCAATCAAATCTTTGGGCTTGAACGCCAAGATAAAATATAAAAATAGATGCACCTGCTGCTGGAATTAATTTCATTTCTTTTTCAGATAAAATTCTTTCTGTTCTATAGCCGTTGATAAAATTTTCAACTTTCATTTCATATTCGTTCTTGTCAGATTCAATGAAAAATAGTTGCTTACAAAAATAACTGACATCTAGAATGAGCAATCCATTTCCACAATTATCAAAATCAAAAATTGTAATTTCATTTTCTTTATTTACACTCAAGTTATCATACCAAATATCGAGATGAACTATTCCTTTTTGATTTTCTGACAAATTACTTTCTTCAAAATTCTTCGATATTTTAGAGGTAATTTGTTTGATATACTTCATTTCACTTAAATCGTTAGAGAAAAATAGGTTTAGTTGATCATAAGCTTTGTTCATTAGAACATCAGAATTGTAATTTACCCGCTCGATTTTTTTAGATGCAGTTATATTGTGAATCTTGGCCATAATTGAGCCTATTGCAAAGCAGGTTTCATTTGTCATAAATCGTATTTTTTCACCTTCTGCAAATGTAAAAAGTACTACATATCGTAATCCTTCTGGTGCATTTATTTCTTGAATTAGATCTCCCTTTTTATCAGCAATTGGAAATGAAACTGAAAGATCATTGTTTTTAAGCAAGTTTAAAAGTTCTAATTCTTGCTGTATTTCAACTTTTGTTCTCCAATTATAACAGTATACTCTAACAACATATTTTGTACGAGTACCCAACATAAAATAAGTGTGATTTACTCCGGTTCTAAAAAGTTTACAGTCAAAATGTTCTTTTAATTGATATTTTTCGCTAATAAACTTACCTAATTCTGTTTGTGATAATGTTGAAGCTATAACGGGGAAAGTTGACATTTTAGGTAGATTTTCTATAACTGGGGTTAACTCTCAAATATACAAAATGAATTTATCGAAACGAAAATATTAGTATTCATTTATTTTTTGTTCATTATAACTTAGCCATTTTCAAACGACTACAAACGAATTTAAATAGTTTATCACCGACTAATTTTTCCAATCTGATGAATCTTTGCAACAGAGATTCGAGAAAACAAGTGAACGTCTCTTATCTAAATCGATAATCTTAAAAATATAAAATTATGTCACTAAGAAACAAAGTAACCTTAATAGGTTTCACAGGAAAAGAAGTTGAAACAGTAAACTTCGAAAACGGAGGAATGAAAATTTCAGTTTCATTGGCTACAAACGATCATTACACCAATGCAAAAGGTGAGAAAGTAGAAGAAACACAATGGCACAGTTTGGTTGCTTTTGGAAAAACGGCTGAGATTTTTCAGAAATATGTTCCAAAAGGAAAAGAGATTGCCATTGAAGGGAAATTAACGTACAGATCGTACGACGATAAAGATGGTGTAAAAAGATATATTACCGAAATCAGAGTAGATGAACTTCTGCTTTTGGGTGGTAAATAATATCCGTTTATCAACCTACCTTTTTTTCGATAAACTTTCAGTTCTTTGCTGAGTTTACGCCTTTGCGAACTTAAAAACAGCGAGTTGTCAAGAAAACTTTGCGCACTTCGCGTTAAAATAATTATAGATTAAAACGGACAATCAAATAATTGCTAAACTTTAAAATCACAAATAATGAAAATAAAAGTTTTAAAAATCAGAATTGCAGATGAATTTCTGCGTGAAGACCAAAAAGTAATAGATAATTTCCTTGAAAATCATGAAATTATTAAAACTGAAACAGCATTTGTACACGACGAACAGTTTTGGTCGGTGGTACTTTATTTTAATGATGCCGAATCTGTTGTTAATAAAACGAGTGTAAAAGATTCTAAAGCAGTAAAATATTCTGCCGATGACGAAGTTCTTAATAATGACGAAATAAAAATTCTGGATGCGTTGAAATTGTGGCGCTCCGAAAAAGCAAGAGAGCAAAATCTTCCGACGTATTTTATTGCAACCAATAAAGAGCTCGTATCTGTGGCGAAATATAAACCTGCAAAAAAAGAAGAGTTGCTCGACATCAAAGGTTTCGGAAAACATAAGATTGAAAACTACGGTGAAGAGATTTTAGAAATCCTAGAAAGCGTGTAAAATGAAAACACTAAAACACAAATGATGAAATAGCAAAGCTGGAGAAATCTAATCTCCAGCTTTTTTATTGATTTAAAAGTCCTTTCAATTCCTTATTTTTGCAATCAATTACTGATTACTTATTATTCATTACCTATATTATATGAAGCCAAGCTTAGCAAAAGGAACGAGAGATTTTACATCGCTGGAAGTTTCAAGAAGAAAATACATCATCAATATATTACAAAAGAATTTTGAATTATTTGGATTTCAACCTTTGGAAACACCAAGTTTTGAAAATCTTTCAACATTGACAGGTAAATACGGAGAAGAAGGAGATCGTTTGATTTTTAAGATTTTAAATTCAAGCATCAACGAAGCTAAAGAGGATAAGAAAACTCAAATGTTGACCGATTTTCAGAAAGCTTTAGATAAACCATTTAGCGCAGAAAGCCTTACAGATAAAGCGCTTCGTTACGATTTGACGGTTCCTTTCGCAAGATTTGTAGCAATGAATCATGGGAAACTGACATTCCCTTACAAACGTTACCAGATTCAGCCGGTTTGGAGAGCAGACCGTCCGCAAAAAGGAAGATTCAGAGAGTTTTATCAGTGTGATGCCGATGTTGTGGGAAGCGAAAGTCTTTGGCAGGAAGTTGATTTGGTGCAATTGTATTTAAAATCTTTTGCTCAGTTAAAAGTTTCAGTAACCATTCATATCAACAACCGAAAAATTCTTTCAGGTTTGGCAGAATATGCGGGAATTACAGATAAACTGATTGATTTCACAGTTGCTTTAGATAAGTTAGACAAAATAGGGAAGGATGGAGTAGTGAAGGAACTTTTAGAAAGAAATATTTCTCAGGAATCGATCGATAAATTAGATTTCCTTTTCAATCAGTCGAATGATGCTTTAGAAAATCTTCTTCAGCTGAAAGAAAAATTCGTAGGAAATGAAATAGGTTTGAAAGGTGTTGAAGAACTAGAATTTGTAATTACACAATCTCTAAAATTAGGTGTTGATATTCAGAATCTTGTTTTTGATATTACTTTGGCGCGTGGTTTAGATTACTACACCGGAGCAATTTTTGAAGTGAAAGCAGATGAAGCGCAAATGGGTTCTATCGGCGGTGGCGGAAGATATGATAATCTTACCGAAGTTTTTGGGGTGAAAAATGTTCCCGGAATCGGAATATCTTTTGGTCTAGACCGAATTTATCTGGTAATGGAAGAGCTTAATCTTTTCCCAGAAGAAGCTGCTTCAAATGTAGAATATCTGTTTGCCAATTTCGGAGGAGAAGAAACTTCGGAAGCTTTAAGATTAATCATCCAATTAAGAGAGAAAGGAGTTTCTGCAGAGCTCTATCCTGAAAATGCAAAAATCAATAAGCAATTTACTTACGCTGAAAAGAAAGGAATTAAAAATTTGGTTTTCTTAGGCGAAGAAGAGCTGAAGAACAATACGGTTACTTTTAAAAATTTAGAAGCAGGAGAACAGAAAACGGTTTTTTTGGAAGAGTTTCTTAATTCTTAAATTCTTTGCAGATGACTACTTTTCACATTCTGAATGGCGATTGTTTAGCTGAAAAATTTCCAAAAAACTTGGAAGGTGAAAGTATTATCTGGAGAGAAGCTTTAATTGATGGACCTGTTTCAGACAATAATTTCTTTGAAAATCGTAAGAAATTTATCACAGAAAATTACGATGCAGAAAGCGACTATGATGAATTGGTTGTAAAAGAATTTCAAAGAATACAAAATATTCCAGAGGATTCTGATGTATTTTTCTGGTTTGAAGATGATTTGTTTTGTCAGTTGAATCTTTGGTTTTTAATTTCGAACTTGAATTTAAATAAGAAAAAGATTTTTAGAATTTTCCCGAAAAATAAAGAAAAAGGGTTTGCAGAAAGTAAAGAAAAAGATTTGTTGGAACTATTTCATTCTGCAAAAGAAATTAATGCTGAAGAAAGCAAATTGATTTCAAATCTTTGGATAGATTTCCAACAAAATAATTTATCGAAAAAGGCTTCATCTGAAATTGTGAGAAACCTTGAAGAACTGATTGTCGCAAACGAAAATAGATTTAACGGAGTCTTAGAAAATCAAATAAAAGATATTCAAAAGACAGCAGAAAGCTTTGAAGAAATTTTCAAAATTTTTAATCAAAAATATCCGATTTATGGTTTTGGAGATTTGCAGTTAAAGAGATGTATTGACCAGTTTTCTAGATGATTTTTAAAGAAAATATTGAAATAATCGTTTAGGAAAATAAAATTATAATTTTCGTAGATAAAATATTAAAATTCCGGCTCGAAAAGCCGGAATTTTTTATGCTATTTATTTTTAGAAGTAGAAGATAAGGAGTGTTTTGATGGTTTTTTTCGTGATTTCCTCCATTCCCAAGGCGCTGTCGGGCTTTTGTCATTCCATAATCCTAATTTCAGATTTCTTGACTGCTTTTCCAAATCATCATAGCTGTTGTCTTTAGAATATTTTTTGTAATGCCAAGCAAAACCATTTTTTACAAGTTCTTTATTAAGATTTTTTCCGTTTGATAATATAATCTCAGCAAGCAATCTTTTATTGCGATCTTTTTTCCATCCTGTAGAAAGTTTAACTTTTTTCCCAAAGCATAGATCTGATGCAAATTGTTTTGCATTGTTTCCGAACGGCTGTTTTTTTTCCGGACAATCAATATGTGAAAGTCTCACAACTTGCGGTTTTCCGTCCATTAATATTTCTATAGTATCACCGTCTTTTACTCCGATTACTTTGTAAGATTTATTTTGCGAAAATATAATAATTGGAAAGAGAAAGAGAAGAAAAGTTTTATAAACCATTTAAATATAATTACATTATAATACCAAAATCTACAGATGAGATTTCTTAAAAAGTATGATTAATTACGATTGCCTCTAAGTTATTTAAATTAATATTTTCACCTTTTTCAGGTCTTAAATCAATTTTCTTAGTACACGACAGAAAAGCTTAAGTATCGTTTTTTCTGCAAAAGTATCAAAAGAAATGATAAATTCAAAAGTTTATAAAATCTGAAAAACTCGGCTCTGCAAGTGCTTTGTTAGTTTTTAACAAATAAAATCCTGTGATAACTTTACAATGTTATCACAGGATTTGAGATAATCGTTTTAGGAAATAAAAGAATAATTTATCTACAATAGAATATTAAAAACCACGAGTAAGTTTAATAAATTTTTGTTCATCAATAGCTTGTCCCATTGCTTTAAATTTCCACTCATTATCTTCTCGAAAAAGCTTTCCTAAGACTAAAATTCCTTTATTCTTTTTATTATAATTAGATTTGATGTTAAATTCAATTAATGGTTTATCAGCTTTTGCATCTTCATTAATTCTTAAATTCACAGATTCTACCATTGAAAAATCGGTTTCCTTTATTTTTTTTCGATCAATACTTAAATAAAAAAAAACGGTTTCTATTTCATTACCTATTTTATCAGGATTTATTTTTATGGTTTTTTTATACTGAGAATCATCATTTAATGTTTTGTAAAAATGATTAAAAGCGTTGTCTTTTGAATGGTATTTACCTAAAGGAAAATTATGATGAATAAGCCAACTGTTGTATTTCGGAGAGTAAATCCAGTCTATTGCTTTTTTTTGAGTATCAAACATAATACAAGTTAAGTCAAGGTCGATGTCTAAAATAATTTTTTTTGTTTTTATTCCTAAAAAGTTACGTTTCTGTATTTCTATTTTCCCCCAATTTACGCCCAAAGTATAACTTGTATCATTGCTTTTAGAATCTCTAAATATATTAGTGATCTGACTTTTCTCTAAAATTGCTGTCATAATTTTTTGTGAAATTTTACTTTTAAAAAAAACTAATCTCAAGCTGTACGTATGTGATAAACAAAAATAATCTTTGTTGAAAAAAATAAATATAATTCTAGTCTTGATTTAAATAGATTAATCAAAACTTAAAAAATGAAAATATAAAATTGAAGATTTTTATTTGATTCAATATCTGGAAATACAGTTGTTTAATTTAGTTTTTAGCTCTTAGTTTGGCGCAAATTTAACATAGTTTTTTGAAATAATCCTAATGTTTTGTATTTATTTAAGTTATATTTAATGTTTTTGGTAATATGTTACATTAATGTTAATGATAATTGTGAAACTATTAATTAATTCAATGTTTTTATAGATATTATATTTTTTTTAAAATTTTATTTTTGGAAAAAGTAATATAAATATTGAGATGAAAAATTCATTTTTAGTTAAAAGTGTAAGTGCTTGGTGAAATATTTTCACTTAAACTAAAAGAAAAAAATGGAATTCTAATTAATGAATCTTTCTTTTGCAAGATTTTATTGGAGTCAAATGCACCTGGATTTTTTCTAATTAATTCATCAGCATAATCCTCTTTTTGAAATTGGTAGACATCTTTTATAATTTTATTTTTTTCAAAAATTAGATCAACCGTTTTTTCAATGTTTGTATTGTTTTCGATAAGCAAGTCTAAAATCAGTTTTTTATTATTTTCATCTTTTGCAAAATCATTTGGTAAAGGATTTAATTTATTTTCTACTACAGCGGAATCTTTTTCAATGTAAGGCTTTTCAGCAATAATTTCTTGCGGAGCAATTTTTTTCACTTCTCTATAATGCATAAAGTAAAAATAGCTAGCTCCCCCAATAAATAGAAGATTTATAATGCATGAAATGACCGCTAAAGTTCCAAAACTTCTGTTTTTTTCACTTCTTTCCATATTCCTATCATTTAAATCTCTCTGATAAGGATTTTGATATGGAGATACACGATTGTTTGTATTTGTATTAGAAAGGAATGAAATCTGAAGTGGAGTTCCTAGTTTTCTCTTTTCGATATTAAATTCTCTCTCCAATTGCTTGATAGAATTATTAATGTCTTCCAGTTGTCTTCCAGATTCCAAAGCAGAAATAAATTCATTGAATTTGTGTGAAAAATTTTCGTATAAGCTTTTCAAAACTGTTAAATTTTCATTTGCTTTCTCAATTTTTTTACCATTCTCACAATGTGTTTTTTCGTCTTTCTCGATTTGTTTTTTTAAATTCTCATGTTCGGTTTTTCCCTCCTCTTCAATCTTTTTACTTTGCTTTTTGAATGTTGAAATAGTATTGAGGATCTGTTGATTTATTTCAGTTTGAAAATTTTGAATTTCTTCTTCTAAAATATTGACATCAATTAATCTGAAAAGCCTTTTTTGAGACACAAACTCAGCGATTTCTTTACTGTCTATAAAAAATAGAGTATCATATTTTGGTAAAATTTCCAACGCTTTTTTAAACAGATTCTGAATTGAATTATTGTCTAATTTATTGGTGAAAATAACAAGATTTTTATCTGAACTTTGCCAGTCTATAAAGCCTGTTTTTTTACTGTTGTATTCAATTTTTTCAAAATCATTATCAAAAACATCTGTGAGATTAAACTCTTTTGAATGATTAATATTTAAAACATTATTGCTTACATTATTATTTTTTAATTTCTGATGAATCTGATGCAATGAGTTTAAAATTAAGTTTTCATCAGCAATTTCGTTAGAAAAAATCAAGCTTGTACCGATAAAAGTGCCTGTTCTGTTAGAATTTTTTTCTTTTGCATAGGTATAAACAGAATAAGAGACAATAAATTTATCGGCAATACCTTCTTTTCTAATTGAGTAAATACGGTCATTGGGAGATAATAATTGTATGGCATCTGTTTTTAAATCGAAAGTTTTTAGCGCTTTTTCTAAATTTTTGTTTCCATAAATACAGGATTGTGTAAAACCATTCGGTGTCCCAAATGTTGCATAACCAAAGACATTTATATTTTTCATTTATTTTGAAAAGCTAAATTTTATTTTTTCCCAGAAAGTCCCTTCGTAATCCAAATTGTAGCCAACAATATTGTGATAGAGCCACTTTGCAATGACTTCTGCCGACTCCAGATTCAATAACGTTATTTTTTCAATTCCAGCCTGATTCTGCACATTCCCAATTGTAAAATAAGTTTTGCTGAGGTTGTACGTATCAATTCGGTTATTGGTCATGCTCAATCTTTCGCTGATGAAATTTTCAAGATGTTGTTCGTTATCTACGCCTGTATTTCCAGATTTATCCCATTTGGAAATCACAAGAAGCACATTTACATTTTTCAAATTCTTTCCCTTTTTTTCCAGATAATCTAAAAACTCCACGATTTTAGAATCCTCATGATGTGCTTTATCATAGCTTGTTACAATAAGAAAGTTCAGCGGAATATCTGAGTTTAAGTACGCTTCAATATCTGTGTGATATCTTCCACCTCTTGAGATTTCGTTATGATTTTCTCCTGCAGTTTCTAAAAATGAAATATTAATGGAAGGAACTTTTTTCGATTGATTATTGGGGTCAAATACAAAATCTAATCTTGTCACCTGATCTCTCGTACTTCTATTGGGAAGAATGCCCTTTTTTATATTTTCAAAAAAATCAGCCAATAAAATTTGGGCTTCTCTGGAATTTGGACTTCCCAGTTTAGGTCTTAAAACTCCGGCATAGGAATTTAAATAATATAAAATTGCCGATAAAATAACCGATTTTCCCGAGGCAGATGTTCCGTAAAAGAAAACGAAATTACTGTCTTTATTTTTCACAGTGGTTGTACTGCCGTTTGAAGTTGGAACAAAACCGTCATCTTCTACTTCAGGAAGCGTGTAAATATTTTCATTCGTTACAATCTCGTTTTGAGGCTCTGTAAAATCATCGAATTTTTTAAAATCGTTCTCATAATCATAGTTGTCAAAAGAAAAAGGTTGGTCATTATTGATCATGGTAATTTATTTATTAGGGATTAATGTTCTGCCTTTTTTTCTGTTTCCTAAAACGCTGTTATTGGTTCTGTTATCCGGACTTGTAACCAACAAAATGATAATTACAATCACAAAATCTAATAAAATACATCCCGCCAAAACAACAAACTGATACATTCCGAAGTTTTTTACCGCATGTTCGAAAGCATAACCGATTTTTCCAACGTCTTGTGTTTTAGAAAGTAAAGGTTCGAATTTGAATTTTTCTTCTCCTAAAACATTACTGCCTCGGTTTCCAAGCTTATTATAGTCTGTTAAGGCATTGTCTATAAGCGCTTGTGCCAAATCATCTTTCTCTTTTTTAGGTAACAGCAAGAATTCCTGTGTTCTTTTATTCCATTTTAGAACAGAGTTATTGATATCTGATTTTAAATTTCTTTCGTCTGGTGACAAATCCATTACCATATTGTCTATTTGGCTTCCCATTCTTTGTGCTAAATCTTCATAATCATTTCCAATTGGCGTTAAAAGATCTACCTTCTGACCCGTCATTTTTTCAATATCTCTGATCAATGATTGCGCTCTTGTCCCGATTCCCTGATTTGCAGGATCAACAATTTGAGCCATTAATTGTTTTTTCTTAATCTCAATATTCCTTGTGGTTTCTTTTGGATATTTATAATTTAATTTAGCTTCTATATTGTTTTCCAGTGTATTAAAATCTTCATTAATCGTTTTTAATTCATTGGTATAGATGTCAGTACGCATAAATCTTGTGTATAATGCATTGAAATTGGCGATAAAACAAAACGATGCAATGAATATGTAAATTCCTACCAAGCTTCCGGTAGATTTACCTTCAAGTTTTGCAGCACGAAGCATCCAGCAGAGGAATAATAAAAGCAAAGAAAGCACGAGTGCGATTACAAATGATGCATTGCCAAAAATTTGCTCGAGCCCGACCCAGGTTTGATAAAAGCTCACGCTGATTAATAATATTGCGAGCACGCCTAAAAATAGATCTGATGCTCCTAAAGAATTTTTACTCATGGTTGGTATTTATAATATTGTTTTTTTCTTTCTTCTAAAACAAGAAATTCAGTATTCTAATTTTCTTCAAAACTACAGTGGCATTCTTATATTTTTTTACGGGAAACCATAAAGCATAGAGGTTTCCGGAAAAAAATTATATTTACAGAAAAAACAATGGAAAATTATTTAGACATCAACAGGAAATCCTGGAACGCTAAAGTAGAATCACATCTGAAATCTGATTTCTATTTTGTAGATGAATTTTTAAAAGGAAGAACTTCATTAAATTCAATAGAATTAGGACTTTTAGGAGATGTAAAAGATAAAGCAATCCTTCATTTGCAGTGTCATTTTGGGCAGGATTCTATTTCGCTTTCGAGAATGGGCGCAAAGGTTACCGGAATTGATCTTTCAGATAAAGCGATTGAAACTGGAAAAGATTTAGCTAAACAATGCACTACAGATACAGAATTTATTTGCTCTGATGTATATGATTTACCAAATATTTTAAACGAAAAATTTGATATCGTTTTTACCAGTTACGGCACGATCGGCTGGCTTCCTGATCTTGAAAAATGGGCGAATGTAATTGATCATTTTCTAAGACCTGGCGGGCAGTTTGTCATGGCAGAATTTCATCCTGTAGTTTGGATGTTTGATGACGACTTTAAAGATATTGCCTACAATTATTTTAATGAAAAGCCAATCATGGAAACCTATGAAGGAACATATGCTGATTTTTCTGCCGAAATCGTACAAGAATATGTGATGTGGAACCACTCATTATCAGAAGTAATGCAAAGTTTGATGGATAAAAACCTGATAATAGAGAAATTTCAGGAGTTTGATTGGTCTCCTTACCCTTGCTTTAAGAATATTGTAGAATTTGAAAAAGGAAAATGGCGAACAGAGAAATTTGGAAACAAAATACCGATGGTTTATGCCATTTCAGCACAAAAAAAGTCATCGTAATGATGACTTTTTTTATATATGAATGTTAAAAATTTCTAAGTTTGTTGATTCAGATCTTATAATTTAGATGCAGAATCTTCTACTTTTGTTTTTGCTTCGTCAAATTTACTTTGCGCCTGGGAAGCCACATCATTTGCCTTATCTTTTAAATCATTTCCCCATTTGTTCAAATTATCCTTCGCAGAGTTGATTTTGTCTTTCACAGCTTGTTGCTGTTCCGGCGTAGATTTTTTGTACTTCCAGTATGCTAAAGCACCAATTCCTAATAAAGCTAATATTCCGTTTGTCTTATTTCCCATGATCTTTGATTTTTAAAAGTTATAATATTAAAATTTTGTTATTAATAACTATGTAAAATGTGTGCCAAAAATATTTTGGGAATAATAAATAAATGTTAAAATTATTTAAAGATTTCAAACTGATTTCCATCAAAACTTGCAAACACCATTGTAGGGTAAGAGTCTTGATGATAAATATTTCCGTTTTTATCAATCGCAATAGCTCCGGCAAAACCATCGATAACTTTTAGCTCTGCAAAAGTTTTGTCAAAAGCTTCTTGTAAGCTCATTCCATCTGTCACTCGGGTTACAATTTTGGCTGAAGTAGCATTGCTTACAATATCTTCACCCACTCCGGTACAGCTTACTGCGCAAAATTCGTTGGCATAATTTCCGGCTACGGTTGCGGAATCTGAAATTCTTCCCGGAATCTCAAAACCTTTACCTCCTGTAGAAGTGGCAACGGCTAACTTTCCGTTTTTATCGATGGCAACACAACCAACAGTTCCCTTTCCTCCGTTTTTCAATTTCGCTTCGTATTCTTTTCTTCTTTGAGGAATTTCTGTTGAGAAGTTTTCAAATCCGTTATTGTTAGCATAAATCTTTGCTCCTTTTCCCCCTAAAACACGATCATCTTCTTTCATCAGTTCTTTTGCTACAAAAATCGGATTTTTTACATCCTGAATATTGATAACACCGCTCATTTTCTGAGTTTCACCATCCATTAATGCTGCGCTCATTCTGATAATGCCATCACTTTGAATTTGTGAACCGATTCCAGCATTATACAATTCATCATCTTCCAAAAGAGAAACTGCATACGCAACAGTATCAACAGCAGAATGGTTTTCTAAATATTGATATGCTTTTTCAGCGATGTTTTTTAAAGACTTTTGTTTGGCAACTTTCACTTCATGGCTCTGGTCACTTTCAGAGAAAAAACCTCCGTGGATAATGATTTTCATAAAAAGTATAATTGATGATTGATAGATGATAATTGATTATAAATGATCTTAATTTTTAATTACAAATCAAAATCATTTATTATTTATAGATTATCAATGATTATTTTATGTTTGAGGTATCGGATTAAACTGAGAGTTTTCTATCGTCAGTTTTCTAGTCGTCAAATCATAATGATCATTCATCGACATGACATGCACGGTAAGATTATCTATTGAGATAGGTTCACCTAAATTGATGTTGGTAAGATTGGTGTCTTTAATGAATCTTCCATCAACAATAATTACCAATCCAGATCCTACAGCGGTCATGGTATCATTATGAATGAAAAGTCCGGTATCTTCCCCCAATCCGATGCCTAAAGTTCTCGGATTATTTACTACAGCCTGGAAAAGTCTTCCGATTCTTCCTCTTTGTACAAAGTGAGTATCAACAATTACGTTATCGATTAAGCCTAAACCTTGTGTGGTTTTAATTTCACCTTTCAACAAAGCTTCAGAACTGCTTCCTTGGTAAATCATATTCTCAGAAGCTGCAGCAGCTCCTGCGGAAGTCCCGGAATAGATAAAATCCTGCTCCTGATATTTCAGTAAAATAGCATCGTGAAATCTTGTACCACCCAAAATAGAAGTCAGCCTCAATTGATCGCCACCCGTAAACATTACAACATCGGCTGCATTTGCTCTTGCCACAATAGCATCCGAATTGGCTTCTTCACGGTTGTGAATATCAAGGATATTGACATTTTTGGCTCCTAAAAATTCAAAAGCTTTTTTATATTCAGCACCAACAATCTGAGGGATTTGCGAAGCCGTAGTAATGACTTCGATAATTGAGTTTTCTTTATTCTTAGATTCAGTAATGATTTTTCTTAAGATTCCTCTTTCAAAAAAGTTAAGATTTTTTTCGACATTCTGATCGTAATCGGTCTCAGAAAAACTGCCTTTATTAACAGCCCCACCGATAATAATTAATTTTCCAACAGGTTTCATAGCTTGCAAATTTAAAAAATAATAAATTGTTAATGAAATGTAAACCCATTTTTAACGTATTTAGTTTGATTTATAATTGATTACAGAAATTGTATTTTTTTAATAAATCTTTAATAACGCTATGGTTTTGTTTGAGGTTTTACATTATCTTTGATTTAGAAAGATGTTTTTATTAATATAATAAGGTATAACTAAAGTATGAAAATTGAGAAGATACAGGCTTTGCGTGGTCCAAATATTTGGAGTATAAGAAGAAAGAAGCTGATACAGATGCGTTTGGATCTGGAGGAAATGGAAAATTTTCCTACAAATAAAATCGAAGGTTTTCGTGAAAGAATAGAACATCTTATGCCTTCACTCATTAGTCACCGTTGCTCTGAAGGAACGAGAGGAGGTTTTTTTCATAGAATAGAAACCGGTACATGGATGGGACATGTAATTGAGCATATCGCTTTAGAAATTCAAACCTTGGCGGGTATGGAAACTGGTTTTGGACGAACACGTGAGACAAAATCACCGGGAATTTACAACGTCGTGTTTGATTATATCGAAGAAAATGCTGGAATCTATGCTGCAGAACAGGCAGTAGAAATTGCTTTAGCTTTAATTGAAAATAAAGAATACGACATCAATGCTTGTATTCAGAAATTAAAAGAAATCAGAGAACGTGTAAGATTGGGACCTTCAACAGGAAGTATTGTTGAAGAAGCAGTTTCAAGAAAAATTCCGTGGATAAGACTAGGAAGCAATTCTCTGGTACAGTTGGGGTATGGCGTTAATCAACAAAGATTTCAGGCGACAATTACCGGAAATACAAGCTCAATTGCTGTAGATATCGCCTGCAATAAAGAATTAACAAAAAGAATGCTTCATGATGCTGCAATTCCTGTTCCGATGGGAGATCTAATTGTGGATGAAGAAGAGCTACAAAGTGTTATCAAGAAAATTGGGTATCCTATTGTCATCAAACCTTTAGACGGAAATCACGGAAAAGGATCTTCAATTAATGTAAATGATTGGGTTTCTTCGGTTACAGGACTAGAACATGCTCAACAATATTCAAGAAAAGTAATTGTTGAAAAATACATTACCGGATACGATTTTAGAGTTTTGGTGATTAATAATAAAATGGTTGCTGCTGCGAGAAGAGTTCCTGCTCACGTTGTGGGTGACGGTGAATCTAATCTTGAGAAGCTCATTGAAAAAGAAAACAAAGATCCGAGAAGAGGGTATGGTCACGAAAATGTTTTGACCGAAATTACAGTCGATAAAGATACTTTAGAATTACTTGAAAAACTTCAATATACTTTAGAAACAATTCCTCAAAAAGGAGAAGTTGTTTATCTGAAATCTACAGCTAATCTTTCTACAGGCGGTACTTCGATTGATGTAACCGATATGGTGCACCCCGAAAATATCACAATGGCAGAAAGAATTTCAAAGATCATCGGTTTAGATGTCTGCGGAATTGATATTATGGCGGAAAACTTAACCCAACCGTTAAAAGAAAGCGGTGGAGCAATTATAGAAGTTAATGCAGCACCTGGTTTCAGAATGCATTTGGCTCCGAGTGAAGGTCTTCCGAGAAACGTTGCCGCTCCAGTTGTAGATATGCTTTATCCGCAAGGAAAACCTTTTACCATTCCGATTATTGCAGTTACAGGAACCAATGGTAAAACGACTACAACAAGATTAATTTCTCATATCGTTAAAAATAATGGCTACAGAGTAGGTTTTACAACATCAGACGGAATTTATATTCAGAATACAATGTTAACGAAAGGTGATACTACCGGACCTATTTCTGCTGAATTTATTCTAAAAGATCCAACCGTAGAATTTGCCGTTTTAGAAACTGCTCGTGGTGGAATTCTTCGTTCTGGTTTAGGATTTTCTCAGTGTGATATCGGTGTTTTAACCAATATTAAAGAAGATCATTTGGGAATGAATGATATTCACAATCTGAAAGATTTAACCAAAGTAAAAAGGGTAGTACTCGACAGTGTAAAGAAAAATGGATGGAGCGTGTTGAATGCTGAAGATGAGTATTCTATGCGAATCATTAATGATCTGCCGAGTAATGTTGCTATTTTCAGTTTGGATGAAAATAACGAATACATCAAAAAATTCGCTAAAGAAGGCCGTATAACCTGTGTTTACGAAGAAGGTTTTGTAACCATTAAAAAAGGCGACTGGAAAATCAGGATTGGAAAAGTAAAAGACTTTCCGATTACAATGGAAGGAAAGGCAAAATTCATGATAGATAACGTTTTGGCAGCGAGTTTGGCTTGTTATCTTTATGGTTTTGGTATTGAAGATATTTCCAATTCACTTCGTACATTTATTCCAAGTGCGCAGCTGACTCCGGGAAGGCTGAATGTGTTTAAATTTAAAAACTTTAAAGTTTTAATAGATTTTGCACACAATCCTGCAGGCTACGAAGCGATTGAAGACTACCTTAAAAATGTAGAATCTACAAAGAAAATCGGGATTATTTCCGGAGTGGGAGACAGGAGAGATGAAGATATAAGACTATGCGGAAAAATTGCAGGAAGAATGTTTGATCATATCATCATCCGAAACGAAAAACATCTTCGAGGAAGAACAGAAGAAGAAATCAACGGTTTGATTATCGATGGAATGCAGGCTTCGGGAAGAGATGTAAGTTATGAGACGATTCCTAAAGAAATTGATGCTTTGAAACACGCGATGGGAATGGCGGAAGAAGGAACTTTTATCACTGCTTTAAGTGATGTGATTTCTAATGCGATTGACCTTGTTCAGGATTATCAGGCGAGAGAGTTGCTCGAGGACGATAAATTTTAAAATCAAAAAGGAGTAAAGTTGATTTACTCCTTTTTTGTTTACGGTTGCTCAGAATTAGCATAAATCATCGCAACAGTAAGATTTTTGTAATCCTTTAAAATTTGTTTATTAGATTTATTCTTTAAACTGTCTCTGTAAAATGTGATTCTCTTTGTTTCAGAATAAAAAAGCTTATTGGTTTCAACGTCTCGTTCTTTAATAAAAAAGGGTTAATCTTGCGAGTTTAATTCCTTTTTGCTGAAGTTGATATTCATCTTTTCGATTATTAAATCTTAAAACAATGAAACTCATTTCTTCAGACCAGCCACCGCCAACATATGCTATCTCAAAATTTACTTTAAGGTCTCTCAAAATGTTTTTTACTTTTTTATTGAGGTAAAATTGTTCATTTTCTTTAAATTTTCCGATTTCCTGTTTAGAATATACTTTTTGTTGAGCATTCAGCTTAAAAGTAAAAACTAAAATAGCCGGCAAAATGATTTTTAATACATATTTATTCATGTTCATAAACTATTCTTCCCCAAAAAAGCATTAAAACTGCTTGTCCAAATTTTATCTTTTTTACTACCAGTTTTTCTCTATTTTTTGGAGCTTAATCAAGTAAGGAATTAAAACAGCAACTTCAAGTCGTAATTCAAAATTTTTAGTGAAAAATGGTAAAATAAACATTGAAACCCCACAAACTACTAACCCGATAATTGCGTCTATTTTTGCGATTTTTATTCCCCAATCTTGTTCAAACCACAGTCCGTACGAGACAATACCTTTCAGAATAAATAAAGCTGTGAGAAAGAATCCCATTAAACTATATACTTTATCTGTTTCAAGCCCGTAAAGAGACAAGTTAAATTTACCCATGAAAAATCCGAAAGCCAGAATTAAAATACCAATAAAACCAAAAGCAAAGAAAAGCCAAATGAAAACTTTTATCCAAATAGGTAATAGATTTCTTCTTCTTTTTGTGTTAAAATTATTATCAAATTCATCAAAAACAGATTTTTCTTCCATATATAATTATTATTTTTACTCTTCCCCAAAAAACGCATGAGAACTTCCAATCCAAATTGCATCTTTTTTATTAAAATCTACATTGACCATTGCGGCTTTGGTCATTCTGGAAAGGTTTTGAAGTAAAATAGGTCGTTCTTCATTTTCTTTCCAGACATAAAGTAAACGAATTTCTGCTCTTGAAAAATCACCGTTGATATCTTCAAAAATAGGCTCATAGTTTACTTTTCGCTGCAAGATATAATTTTCTTTATCTAAAATAGTATTTGTGATCTCTTTTGTAGGATTTAGATTTACACCACTTCCTGCAAAAGAAAACAAAGGTTTTAAAACAAAATTTTCAAGGCTTTCATTTTCAGGGAATTCGTGGAGGAAATAGCTTTTCGGAACAAATTCGTGCTTTAATAAAGGCAGAATATATTTAGAAATTTTGAAAAACCAATTCGGATGCGTAACCCATTCTACATCTATTTCTTCACGGAAATTAAATTCAGTTTTAAGATCAGGAATTTTATCAAGTTCATCAAAAATGACACGATTATAAATTCTTTTAATTCTGATCAGCTTTTCATTATGTTCATAAAATAGTTGATTTCCCTGCTTTTTTACTTTAGTAAGACAAATGGTTTTTATGCCTAAAAGTTTTTCGGTTAAGGCAAAATCAATTGCGGTTTTCTGTTTTTCAGGATAAATTTCAAGAAGAATTACGTTTTCAGGATTTTCTTTACCTACAATTAATTCATATAAATGTTTCTTATAATCCTCATCTGAAATATTATTTCTCAATTGAGTTAAGAACGGATAAACTTCACAAAAGGTTTCTTCATAAACATTCTGAAACGCATACAATGAAGGAAAAGCCTGCAATTCTATCAGTTGAGGTTCTATTTTTCCGTTTTCACTTCTGCAGATTCCAAAATCTATGGTGAAAAAATGAGGCTGTTTTGTATCATTAGGAACTTTACAGTTTTCAGGAATCGAATTTTCTAAAGTTCCTTCTGGGAAATTTTTAATCTGATCAATAATACTTTCACTTGCGGAAACTAATTTTTCTTTGAATTCATGAGTTAAAAAAATAGGACTTTCAGACAATCTGAATGTAGGTTGTATGCCGCTTTTTTCTTTTAATATTGATTGAAGCTGATCATACTTTTCGCTACTGAACTCTTCGTTAAACTGTTTTCTGTATTTTGGGATCATATTTTTTCTTTTGTGATTTAAAAAATCGAACATGAATGCTCGATTTTAATTGTTTTATTTGAATTTTTTATCAGGCTGTTGCCGTCTTTTGTTTCAAAATATTTTTCTTAGCATCGCTCAAAAAGCGTGGTAAGATCTGAGATTGCGTAAGAACAATTTTATCTTCGTCATTAATTCGGTCTACGGTTTCCAGATATTTTTCCATACCGTAATTTTCAATCATCGCTTCTTTGTTTTTCTCGTCTTTCAGATTTTCAAGCATTCCATCAGGATTGGCTTCGGGATGAAACTGTGTTCCGAAAATTTCATCAGAAAAACGGACTGCCATAATTGCGCGCTCCAGATCAATATGAGGACGAGATTTTTCAATCGCTACCATTTTCATTTCTAGTTCTTCAAAGCGATCCAAATTAGGCTCAATAAACTGATAGGCTCTGGAATCTACCGCATAAAAAGGATCGGGTAAGTTTTTGAATAAAAATTCCTCTTCGCCTTCTTCCGTTTTATGAATTGGCTGCACTCCAAAAGAGTAAGATTTTCTTTTACAGATATTTCCTAAATCCCAATGAATACTTGCCAATTGGAAAGAAT
Organism: Chryseobacterium balustinum; assembly: GCF_900168205.1. Lineage (GTDB taxonomy): Bacteria > Bacteroidota > Bacteroidia > Flavobacteriales > Weeksellaceae > Chryseobacterium > Chryseobacterium balustinum. The sequence goes on along the minus strand of NZ_FUZE01000004.1, from coordinate 182,740 downwards.
GACAAATCAGAAAAAGATATTTTTTTGCGTCATTATTTTTGTTATGTTCATAAACAGCATCTAAAAAATCTGCAAACTTCTGTTCCCATTCAAAACCTTCACGGTGCGGATTTCCCGGTCCGCCGGATGAAATAAATATATCAAAATCCTCAATATTTGGAATTTCATTTTTATGTCTTACATCAAAACCTGTAATGCTGATATTTTCTTCCGATTGCTTCTGGAAATTTTCAGAGATTTCTTTTATATTTTTAAACCCCTGATTCGCCTGATTGTTATTCATATCCAATAAAGCAATTCTTACATCTTTCATAACTTCATAATTTCTGCAAAGTTATGAATTTATTATGAAGCAAATTCGCCGTGCGTAATGCCGTATTCAGTCTCAGATATCATATAATCAACGACTTTCTTCAGATCACCGGTTTCTTTGTAGACTGCCAATTGTCGGTCTGCGCCGGTTCCGTTTTCCAAGATTTTCCAGGCATATTCTACTTCTTTTCTGCATCCTAATTCATCTACAACATCATCAATAAACTCTAAAAGTTCTTTTAAAAGATCAGGATAAGGTACCGATTCTTCTTTACCAAAATCAATCAGCTTAGAATGAATTCCGTCTTTGGAAGCGCGCCATTTATTTTCGTTAAGCAACAATCTTCTGTAGCTTCTGAAACTTAAATTCTGTTGGTGAAGTTTATAGATTTTTGCTACTAAACTCTGCATAATTGCAGCCAGACAAACCGTTTCTTCAATTCTTAAAGGCATATCACAGATTCTGAACTCAATAGTAGGATAAAAAGGATGAACACGCAAATCCCACCAAATTTTCTTAGCATTATCAATGGTTCCCGTTTTCACCAAAAGATCAACATAACTGTCAAATTCGGCCAAAGAATTAAAGTAACTCGGGATTCCGGTTCTTGGGAACTTCACGAAAATTTCCTGTCTGTAAGATTTAAAACCTGTGCTTCTTCCGATCCAAAAAGGGGAGTTTACAGAAAGAGCATAAACATGCGGAAGAAAATAACGCATTACATTCTGTATTCTTACGCCTTCTTCACGGTTTGGAATTCCAATATGAACGTGTAATCCGAAAATAAGATTTCCACGGGCAACATCGCCCATATCATCTACAATTTTGTTATAACGTTCGCCGTTTGTAATCGTATTGTGTTCCCAGTTTGAAAAAGGATGAGTTCCACCTCCGGAAACACGAAGTCCCTGTTCGTGGGCTGTATTGATCAGATGTCTTCTAAGATTGGTAAGTTCAGCCTGAGCTTCCTGAATGTTTTGGCAGATTCCGGTTTCCATTTCAATCATTGATTCGTGCATTTCGTGTTTTAAATTTTCACTTAAAACAGCCTTTCCGCCTTCAATGATTTTTGAAACATGAGAGATTAAATCTCGGCTTTCAACATCGATGATCTGATATTCTTCTTCTATTCCTATTGTAAATTGATGCATTTTTTTTTCAGTGTTTTTTATGTTTTATTTTACAGAATCTTTTACAAAAGTTCCCCACGAAATATTAGGTTTTCCGGGAACGTATTCTTTAGCTTTTTCAATGGCTAATTTTGCAGAATGTTCTACAATCCATGCAAAATTTTCTTCTCCAACAGAATTTTTGTCTGCATCAGGAGCTGGGTTACAGAAGTCAATCGCATAAGGAATTCCGTCTCTTACCGCAAATTCCACGGTATTGAAATCATATCCTAAAGCCTGATTCATTTTAATGGTGTAATCATGAATCGTTTTCAGTAGTTTTTTCAAATCTTCGCCTTCCGTCTGATGCGTGGTTTCATATCTCAGATGAGGAGCATTTCTTGGTTCATAAGGCATGATGTGAACGTATTTCTGTCCCAAACAATACACTCTGTAATAATCCTGAAAAACAATTTCTTCCTGAACCATCATCACCAACTGTTCTGTTTCGCTCAGTTTATCCCAAAGATCCTGCGGATTTTCAACTCTGTAAACGCTTTTCCAACCACCGCCGTCGTGAGGTTTCATGTAAGCAGGAAATCCTACATAATTAAAAATGTATTCCCAATCATGTGGAAATTTTAGGTTTCTGAAAGAAGTTTCTGAAGTATCTGTAGGTCTTTCGTGTGAAGGAAGTAGAACGGTTTTAGGCAAAGGAATTCCGAGTTTTGACATCAAAGCATTGTTGAAGAATTTCTCATCTGCACTCCACCAAAAAGGATTATTAATGACATAGGTTCCGTTTAAAGCTGCGTTTTTCAGATAAGCTCTGTAGAAAGGAACATCCTGAGAAATTCGGTCGATAATTACAGCATATCCATAGTCTGCACCTTGTTCCAATTTATCTATATTCACTGCTTCGGCGATAATTTCTCCTTTTCCTAATTCGTTTACTTTATCAATAAATGCCCACGGAAATGTGTCTTCCATCCCGAATAAAATTCCTACTTTTTTTGCCATAATTTGTTTTTTAATGATTTAATATTAATATTTGAGTTGTTTTAATTTAAAAAAATGCCCCGATGTACGTTGGAAAAGTCATTCTCCAAAGTGGCCAGTCGTGATTGATCCATTTTTTTTCGTCATACCAGAAATCAATTCCTTTTGAGGCTAAAATCCCTGCCATTTCTACGTTTTTGTCTTTGCATATATCTTCATCAGAAGTGCTTAAAACAATGTGCATATGCTTATATTTCCACGCTTCATCGTTTTTTACAAATTCTCTCGGACAGTTAAAATAAACGAGTTCACCATCATATCCATCCATGAAATTTCTAATGCTGAACGCTCCCGAAAGACAGAATAAATGCGAAATAACATCAGGAAATCTAAATGCGAAATTAGCGGCATGATACCCTCCAAAACTCGCTCCTGCAATAGCAACACGATGTACTTGATGAATTTTTTGAATGTAAGGAACAAACTCCTGAATCAGAAACTGTACATATTTTTCGTAATTTCTAATCCTTTGTTGTGGCGAAATTTTTTCGTCATAAAAACTCCATGAATCAATGGTTTGTATGTTGTATAATTTTACTTTTCCCTGCTCAATAAAATAATTGATACTGCTGTTCAGGTGAAAATCGTGATTTTGAGTATATAAACCCTGAGAAGTAGGAAACATAATGATAGGATAACCGTAATGTCCCGTAACTTCCACTTTAAGGTTTGTTCCTAAGATATTAGAATAATAATCTGTATGTTCTATATGTGGCATTTTTTTAATTTATAGTTGATAATTGATGAATGATAATTTGTAGTGGAAGTTTTGTTAATCAATTATTGATTATCATTTATCATTCATTTAACTTGATGGTTTGTCTTTCGGAGGAAGTACATTCAGCATTTCAGCATGGATCTTTTCAGCAGCAAAATCAAGTCTTTCCTGCACAATACCAGAATCCCTTGATTTGTAAACAATTCCTACATGATAATCAATAGGAAGGAATTTTACGACTTCTTCACATTCAAAATCCTTATAGTTTGGAGCTAAATCTTTAATCAATGCGACAATTAATCCTGAATAATAACCTGTAGGTTTTGAAACTTCATAATCATTTCCTCTCAACAGAGCATCTTCAATTTTCGCCCATTCGCGCCAAATATTAATATTGCTCGAAGCCTCGACTAAATCAGGAATATGAGCACCTCCAACTCTTGAGGACGTTTCCAGAAAATACCATTTTCCATCTTCTTTACCACGGATAAACTCTGTGTGAGTGGCTCCGTTCAGCAATCCAAAATTCGATAAAACTTTTGCATTAGCCTCTTCTAAAGCTTTAAACTCCTCAGAATATCTTCCTAAAGTTTTGGTACGAAAAACGCCGCCTTCGTGAGAAACCTGCATCGGTGGAGCCAGATATTTTGAAGCAGAGGTAAAAACAATTTCTTTATTGAATGTTAAACTGTCTACATGGTAAACATCGCCCGGTTTAAAGCTTTCGAGAAGAAATAAATGTCTTTCTTCACCCAGTTTTTCCAAGGCATTCCAAAGTTCTTCCTGAGTTTTTAATTTTTTAATTCCAGATGCTGAAGCTTCTGATCGTGGTTTTAAAACCCAGGGCGGAGAAACTTTATCGGTAAAATCTTTTACTTCCTGATCATTAAACACGGCGGTAAATTCAGGAACACTGATTCCTGAGTCTTTTGCTTTTTGACGCATGGCCAGTTTATCTCTGAAATAACGGTGCGTTGTCTGCCCCATCCCGGGAATACGGAATGTCTCACGAATCAACGCAGCCTTTTCAACATCATAATCATCCAAAGCAATTACAGCATCTACTTTCCGGGTTTTCATCAAATGAGAAAATCCCTGAATAAGATGATCGAGATTCCAAACCGAAGGTTTAAGTTCCGGCATGTAGAAAACTTCATCGACAGCGTGCCATGGCCAGTTTTTTTCTTTTAAATTTTCAGATGTTACGAGGATGATTTTATTGCCGAGTTTTTTCATCTCGTCCATAAAATCGTAACCTTTATAATAGCACGAAATACATACGATGGTTTTCTCCTTCATATAGTGATTTTTAATTTTTATTAAATTATAAAAAATAAAAGCTTATGATTATTGATTATTTAATATTAAAAATTGATAATCGATGTGCTTTTGAGAATTACTAATCAAGTATAAGAAGAAAAATTTTAAAAAACTAATTTTTAATGATAATTTTCGATTAAATCGGCCAGTAATTGTACTCCAAAGCCGGTTGCGGCTTTATCTTTTGCATATCCAACGTTTCCAAACGCAACTCCTGCAATGTCGAGATGTGCCCAGTTTGGATGGTCTTCAATAAACTGTTCCAGAAATTTTGCAGCAATAATACAGTCTCCAAGAGGTTTCATCGATATATTTTTAAAATCAGCAACATCAGATTTGAAATCATCTAACCAAACATCCCAAAGTGGAAGATTCCATAATCGCTGATTGGTTTTATCACCGGTTTTAATCAATAGATTTTTCAAGTCTTCATTGTTAGAAAACATCGCTCCGCAAGTATCTCCAAACATTCTTACAGAGCTTCCTGTAAGTGTTGCAAGATCAATAAGGACATCGGTTTTATAATTTTTTGAGAGATAAGACAAGCCATCAGCAAGCGTCATTCTGCCTTCCGCATCGGTATTCAAAACTTCAATTGTTTTTCCGTTATAAGCAGTAATGACATCACTAGGCAAATAGGCATTTTCTGAGACAGCATTGTCGGTAATCGGTAAAATCGCTGTAATGTTAACGGGAAGTTTCATTTGCGATGCGTAAATTAATGCTCCAATCACTGCTGTTGCGCCTCCCATGTCAGATTTCATGTAGTGCATATTGTCTGAAGCTTTGATGGATATTCCACCGGTATCAAATAAAACGCATTTTCCTACAAGTCCAAAAGTTTTGGCATTTTTCTCCGTTGTTTTATATTCTAAAATAGTAAAAGCTGCATCATAAGCACTTCCCTGATTCACTGAAAGAAAAGCTCCAAGACCTAACTCTTCGCATTTTTTTCTATTGAAAACAGTGTATGTCAACTGATTTTTTTTAGCTAAATTTTTTAGGTAAGTATTGAAAATTTCAGGCTTTTTTAGGTTGGCTGGTTTATTAAGCCAATCCTGGCAAGCTGCTTGTCCTTCACAAATAGCGTCTATTCTTGAAGAAATGGTTTCCAGTTTTTTCTGACTTAAATTTCCAAAGTGAAGTTCAAAAGATTCGTTCCAAAAAGGATGGGTTTTATCAAATGGGTAAGTATAAGTTCCCAACAGTAATCCTTTTGCAAATTCTTCAAACTGTTTTTCATTAATAAATTCAGAAATTAATAAAGTAGGTACGGTTTGTATGTTTTTTTTCTGAGTTTGAGAAAATTTCACTCCAATTTGTTGGAATTCAAAATCCTGTAAACTTTCTTTTCCAAGACCTATATAATATGTAATGGTTTCTTCACCGGTTTCAATGAAGGTTTCATGTTTTTTACCTGAAAAAAGAAGTGCTATGTTTTTGTTGAAATTTTTAGAGTTTAAAGCCCAAGTTTCTTCTGTAAATAATTGAAAAATCTGTGCGTACTGTTTATTTTTTTTGTTGAATAATTGCATTTTTAAATCGTTTTATTTTTAATATTTTCCTGTTGTGGTGTTACTTCAACAGGGTTTTCTGTGTTATTATAGAAAAGCCATTCTATTGCTCTCGGGAATTCCTGTGACCAATAAAATTCGCTGTGTTCGCCATCAGGATTAATATTGGTTCTAAATTCAAAATCAAAAAGGTTTTTCTTTTCCCATCGTTTCAGATAGTTTTCAAAAACCTGAATTCTTTTTACCATTTTAGAACCTTCCTTTTCGCCACCATAAAGATAGATTTTAGTTTTAAAAGGAATTCTGAAACTCATCATCGGAAAGTTATTATTGGGTTCTATCCAAAGTGAAGGTGAAAAAATCAACAGTTTAGAATAGACTTCAGGGTAGAGAAAACCACTGTATAAACTGATTAATGCGCCTAAAGAACTTCCGCCGATCCCTGTATTTTCGCGGTCTTTTTTTGTGCGGTAATGTTCATCAATAAAAGGTTTCAAAGTATCTGTGACGAATCTGATATATTTTTTCCCTTCCGATCCGTTGGCAACGTTATCATTATCGAAAATATATTCTTTGATACGGTCTTCGCTTCCGTGTTCTACTGCGATTACAATAACATCTCCACGGCCGTACTCGGCAAGAATCGATAGTTTTTTGTCGATTTCCCAATTTCCGTATGCACTGCCTTCATTAAATAAATTTTGTGCATCCTGAAGGTAAAGCACAGGATATTTTTTATCTGAAATATAATAATCGTAGGGAAGAAGTGCCCAAACTTTGCGGTAACGGTCAAGCTGTGGAATGTAAAATTCTTCAGAAATCACCTCAACAATCGGGAAGAACTCATCTTTAAAAGGTCCCCAGTTGAATCTCCATTTTTCTACAAAATCAGTAGTTTTAGCAGAATGTTTGTGGGTTTTTCTGTTTGGAGTAATATTTCCGTATTGATCCAATTCTACATTTTCCCAACCTCCTTTTGTGAATTTGTATTCGATGTTATCAGGAAGTAATTGGTCTTCAATATCAATACTGTAAGTATTTTCTTCAGAAATCTGAAGTTGAAAATTGTAATCTTTAGGATTCCATTTATTGAAATTTCCGGTGATGAAAATAGGTCTGTTGTCTTTTTCTGCCGTATTGAGTGTAAATTTCATTATGTGTTTTTAACGGTTTTAAAACTTTTAAATTTATAAAAAATATTTTTATGAATTCTTTTTAATATTGATTAAAAATAGCTCTTGCCAAGGGAATATTTCATATATTTGGTAGTCATCGTAATTTAGTAGAAGATATGCTTATGATGATTTAGATCAAAAACCGATTATGATGAATTTTGTAAAAACCTACACTCTTTTTACGGATCATGATGTATACCTTTTTAAAGAAGGTATACATTACAGGCTCTACGAAAAGTTTGGTGCTCATTCTGTTGAAAAAGACGGAGTAAAAGGGGTTTATTTTTCGGTTTGGGCTCCCAATGCCAAAAAAGTTTCTGTGATAGGAAACTTCAATAACTGGAATCACCGTGAACATATTCTTTTTCCCAGATGGGATCAATCGGGGATTTGGGAAGGATTTATTCCCGCACTTTCCTGGGGAACGCTTTATAAATACGCGATAGAAACAGCTCAGGGGAAAATTTTAGAAAAAAGTGATCCCTATGCATTAAGCTGGGAGCAGAATCTGCAGGCAGCCTCGATGGTTTCTACCAATTGGTATGAATGGGAAGATCAGGAATGGCTTGACAAACGCTGGCAAAAAAACAGTTTGGATGCTCCTATTTCCGTTTATGAAATACATTTAGCTTCATGGATGCGAGATGAAGACCATCCAGAAAAATTTCTGAATTATAGGGAAATTGCCTCAAAACTGGTCCCGTATATTACCGAAATGGGTTTTACTCATGTAGAATTTATGCCCGTGATGGAATATCCTTATGATCCGAGTTGGGGATATCAGATTACCGGTTTTTTTGCGGCAACGTCTCGTTTTGGTTCTCCGCAGGATTTAATGTTTCTGATCAATGAACTTCATAAAAATGATATTGGCGTTATTTTAGATTGGGTTCCTTCACATTTTCCGGGTGATGCTAATGGTTTGCATTGTTTTGATGGCTCTTATCTATATGAGCATGAAGATCCCAGAAAAGGCTTTCACCCCGATTGGAAATCATACATTTTTAATTACGGACGAAATGAAGTGAAATCTTTCCTCATTTCGAATGCGGTTTTCTGGCTCGATCGTTATCACGCAGATGGACTTCGAGTTGATGCAGTAACGTCTATGCTTCATCTTGATTATTCAAGAAATGAAGGCGAATGGGAACCAAATATTTATGGAGAAAATGTAAATCTTGAAGCAAAAGCTTTTCTTCAGGAATTTAATACCGCTGTTTATAAAGAATTTGGAAATAATATTATAACCATTGCGGAAGAAAGTTCAGATTTTCCAATGTTGACAAAACCTGTACATGACGGTGGCGTAGGATTTGGAATGAAATGGATGATGGGTTGGATGCACGATACCTTATTTTATTTTAAAGAAGATCATGCAGATAGAAAATACCATCATCACAAACTGACTTTTTCGTCGATGTATATGTATAATGAAAATTATATGATTCCGTTTTCACATGATGAAGTGGTACACGGAAAAGCCAGTTTGATTTATAAAATGAAAGGTGATGAGTGGCAGAAATTTGCTAATCTCAGAGCATTATATGTTTATATGTTTACGCATCCCGGAGCAAAATTGCTTTTTATGGGTGATGAATTTGGGCAAACCAATGAATGGAATTTTAAACAGAGTTTAGATTGGCATTTGCTGCAATATCCGGTTCATAAAGGTTTGCAGACTTTAGTAAAAGATCTGAACCATCTTTATAAAAATGAAACGGCTTTCTATGAAAATCAATTCAATCAAAATGGTTTTGAATGGGTTGAAGCCAATGATACCGATAATTCTGTCTATATTTATTTAAGGAAAGGAAAAAGACGGGATGATGTTTTTATGGTGATTTTAAATCTTACTCCAAATGTTTTAGATTATAAAGTCGGAGTGAACTTAGGTACACACTGGGAAGTAGTTTTGAATTCCGATGATGAAAAATATAGTGGAAGTGGAGTTGAAGCGAATATTTTCAGAGAAGATCATGATGAATGGATGAATTGTCCAAGATCAATAAGCCTTAATCTTCCTGCGCTTTCCGGAATTGTTTTAAGACAAAAAAAAGATAAAAAGTATAAATTAAATAGGATTAAACAACACAAAAAATGACAATATTTCACCTCAGTACAGAATGTTATCCCGTAGCAAAAGTTGGCGGACTTGCAGATGTGGTTGGTGCTTTGCCAAAATATCAGAACAAAATAAAAGAGGTTAATGCGAAAGTAGTGATGCCTTGGTACAACAAACATTTTGTATACGACTATGATTTTGAGGTAGTTTTTGACGGCTTTATTCATCAGGGATCCAATATGCTTCAGGTTCAGGTTATGAAAGAAACCACAGATGTTTTAGGATTTGAATTGTTTATGGTGAAAATTCCAGGATTACTCGATCGTGAAAACCCTTATGGATATGAAGATGAAAGTTTCCAGTTTTTAGCTTTCCAGCAAGGTGTTTTACATTGGTTGACTGCAATGAAAATTCGTCCTGATGTTTTGCATTGTCATGATTATCACACCGGTTTGGTTCCTTTTATGATAGAAAACTGTGAAGAGTTTGAATTTCTAAAAGGTGTGAAAACCATAGGAACGATTCACAACGGAGAATATCAAGGGATGATGAATTGGGATATGATCAATTACATGCCTGCTTTTGATCATCACAAATGGGGACTTCTCGACTGGAATGGCTTTATCAATCCTTTGGCGAGTATGATTAAGTGTTGTAGTGCTTTTACAACGGTTTCCGAAGGTTATCTTGAAGAACTGTTCGTAAGCTTCAGAGGTCTTGAAAGTTTGGTAAGGGAAGAATTTTCCAAAGCTTACGGAATTATAAACGGTATCGATACAGATGTTTGGAATCCTCAAACCGATCCTATGATCGATTTTAATTTCAATAGTAAAAATGTTTTAAAAACGAAGAAGAAAAATAAAATTAAACTTTGTAAAGAATATGGTTTAAATCCTGAACTTCCTTTGTTTGCCTTTATAGGAAGATTTGCTACTGAAAAAGGTGCAGATTTACTCCCTGATTTAATTTGGCGAAGTATTAAGCAGAGTTTTGGAGGATTAAATATTATAGTGCTCGGTTCAGGAAATGCTTATATCGAACAACAGTTGAAAGAACTCGATTCTGTGTACTCCAATTTTGCCACAGATATTGGGTATAAAGAACATTTATCACATAAAATTTACGCTTCGGCAGACTTCTTGTTAATGCCTTCAAGAGTTGAACCTTGTGGTCTCAATCAGATGTATGCAATGCGTTACGGAACTGTTCCTGTCGTGAGTTATACAGGAGGATTGAGAGATACTGTAAAAGATATTACAACCGGCGGTTCCGGCTTGAATTTTACCTATCCCGGAGTTGACGATATTATTCACGCAATGAGTCGTGCTTTAAATGTTTATAACAATAAAGCACAAATGGATGAATTGGTGTTGTCTAATATGAAATTTGACTTTGCCTGGGAAAAATCGGCTGAAAAGTATTTAACATTATATAAAAATTAAAAAAAACGCAGATATTTATGAAACACAACGTCATTTCCATTGTGTTGGGAGGAGGTAGAGGAACAAGGCTTTTTCCATTAACCTATACAAGGTCAAAACCCGCTGTTCCAATTGCAGGAAAATACAGATTGGTAGATATTCCAATCTCGAATTGTCTTAATTCAGGACTCAATAAGATCCTGGTTTTGACTCAGTTTAATTCAGCTTCTCTCAACTCGCACATTAAAAATTCTTACCACTTTGATATTTTTAGTCAGGGTTTTGTAGATATTTTGGCGGCAGAGCAGAATGTAGACAGTGACAGTTGGTTTCAGGGGACTGCAGATGCCGTTCGGCAATCGATGAAGCATCTTGAGAAATATGATTATGAATATATTCTTATTCTTTCAGGAGATCAGTTGTATCAGATGGATTTTAATGAAATGCTCGATTTCCATATTGATAATGGAGGTGATGTAACCATTGCAACCATTCCCGTTAATGCAAAAGATGCAACCGGATTTGGAATTTTAAAATCTGATGATGATGGAAATATTACTTCATTCGTTGAAAAGCCCGGATTTGATGAGCTTGAAGGCTTGCAATCTGAAGTTTCAGACGAAAATAAAATGAAGGGGAAAGAGTTTTTAGCCTCAATGGGAATTTATATTTTCTCTAAAAGCATTCTCAAAAAAATGTTTGAAGATGGAGCGGGAGATGATTTCGGAAAAGATATTATCCCAAATTCTATAGGGAAATATACAACACTTAGTTACCAATATGAAGGATATTGGACGGATATTGGAACCATTGAATCTTTTTACGAAGCCAACTTAGATCTTTGTCACGATTTCCCGCAGTTTAATCTGTTTTCATCAGCGCCAATTTTTACGCGTGCAAGAATGCTTCCGCCATCAAAAGTTAATGGCTCTTATGTAAGTAAAGCGGTTTTCGGAGACGGATGTATTATTATGGCAGATAAAATAGAAAATTCTGTGATTGGAAACCGTACCAGAGTTGATAAAGGCAGCACGATTGTAAATTCCTATATTATGGGAGCTGATTTTTATCAAAATACGACGGAAATTGTGAATAATGACCGAAAAGGTTTACCCAATATGGGAATCGGGAAATACTGCTATATTGAAAAAGCAATTTTAGATAAAAACTGCTTCATCGGTGATAATGTAAGAATCATTGGTGGGAAACATCTTCAGGATGGCGACTACGGAACTCATTCTGTACAAGACGGAATTGTTGTAGTGAAAAAAGGTGCAGTTCTAAAACCAGGAACTCACATTGGGTAAGGGTTGGAAGCTGTATGTTTTGAGAAGCTAATAACTTTCAAGTTTAGTTTTTAATTCAAAATTTTTGCATTCGAATATCAAACATTCAACATCGAACCTTCATCACCATCAAAAATAAAAAACAAGAGTGGCCAAAGATATTGGTCACTTTTTTTATTTGTATTACTTTTGTGTGATGCGTTTTTTCAAAATTATAGCGGTTATTGTAGTATTGTTGGTGGGAGCTTATGCGGCTTCTATGTATTATTTTGTGGATGAAAGTAAAGAATTTACCATAGAAAAAGAGGTAGACTATCCTTTAGAAAAGGTTTTTAACCAGTTTAATAATCTGCAGAATTTTACCCGGTGGAATAATTTCTTTTCCAGCTCAAAAACGATCACCATTGATTATTATTCGCCTTACGAAGGAAAAGGAAGTGCTATCAGTTATGATGACCCTAAGAGTAAAGATGGCGGCGAAATGTTTATCCGCTACGAAAATCCAAATAAAACCTTGAGATATCAGCTTTTCGAAGATGAAGATGAAAATCCTACTTTGATCGATGTGAAATTTACAGCAGTTTCAGCGGAAAAAACAAAAATTACATGGTATGTACATACTCCAAAATTATCGGTTTTATCAAGGGCTCAGAATTTTTGGACGGAAGATAAATTTGCAGATAATATTGAGAAAAGCATGCTTAATTTGAAAAATGTTTTAGGCAATAAGGTAGAAAAAGACAATCAGTTGGCTGCCATAAAATATGACAGTCTGATGGTGGAAAAAGAAGAGGCTAAAATGATTTTGGGTATCAATGTAAGTACTTCTAATAAGAAAGATGCTTTGTATAAAAATATTGTCATGAATTATAACAAGGTCAATAATTTTGTGACGATGGATCTAGGCAAAAAAAATGATGAGGTAGGATATCCGGTTCTTATTACCGATGCCGATAATTTTAAAGATAACGAGGTTTCTTATTTTTTCGGAATTCCTTTATCAAAAAAAATAGGAGTTACCGATAATAATTTTAATTTCAGATCTATAAGCCCTACAGAAAATTATGTAATGTATTACAAAGGTTCTTATCCGGGAAGAATAAAAGCAATTCAGCAGCTTATACAAAAAGCAAAGAAAGATGAAATGCGTTATGGTGATGTTTATCAGACTTTTATAGAGCCACCTGTAGATGGTCAGGATGTTAATCTGAAACTTTCTCTCTCTGTTTATAGATGATTTTTTCCCAATTATCTTTTTTATATTTTTTTTAAGGTTTTGAGGTCATCCCAACTCGGTTTTTTTTATTAAATTTGAGGATTAATACGTTAAACAAAATTTAATAATAGATAAACTGTAATAATGGACAGATTTTCATTCCTAAACGCAGCTCATTCTCAGTTAATTGAGGATTTATACCAACAATACTTAAAATTCCCTGACTCTTTAGAACCATCATGGAAAGCCTTTTTTCAAGGCTTTGATTTTGCGATTGAGAACTACAGTGATGACGAAAGCATCCAGTATGTACAAAATTTGGTAAAATCTTCTCCTGCTGTGCAGCAAATTTCTCAGGCTGCTTCAAACGGTGAAGTACCAGAGCATATCAAAAAAGAATTTAAGGTGGTAAACCTTATTGAAGCTTACAGAACGAGAGGGCACTTGTTTACAAAAACAAACCCTGTACGTGAAAGAAGACATTATACACCCACTTTGGATATTGAAAATTTTGGTCTTAATCAATCAGATTTAAATACAAAATTCAATTGTGCTGTAGAAACAGGAATGAAAGGTCCTGCAACTTTACAGGATTTGATAGCTCACTTACAAAGCATCTACTGTGATTCTATTGGTGTGGAATATATGCACATCAACAACGTTCAGGAGAAAGACTTTATCAAGCAGTGGCTTCAGGTAAACGAAAACCACCCAATTCTTTCTGCAAACGAAAAAACCGAGATCTTATTAAAATTAAATCAGGCGGTTGCGTTTGAAAATTATCTTCATACAAAATTTGTTGGTCAAAAAAGATTCTCATTAGAAGGGGGCGAAACTTTAATCCCCGCTTTGGATCAGTTGATTTCAAGATCTTCTCAGCTAGGAGTAGATGAGGTTGTTTTAGGGATGGCTCACAGAGGAAGATTGAATGTTTTAACGAATATTTTCGGAAAATCGTACAAACAGATTTTCTCAGAGTTTGAAGGGAAAGAATTTGAAGAAGATGTATTCTCAGGTGACGTAAAATATCACTTAGGTTCATCTAAAAAAATAAAAACTGCTTCTGGAGAAGAAGTGGCTATCAACTTAACGCCAAACCCATCTCACTTAGAGACTGTAGCAGCTTTAGTTGAAGGTATTTGCCGTGCAAAAGTAGACGATAAGTATAAAGATTACTCTAAAGTTTTACCAATCATCATTCATGGTGATGGTGCAATTGCAGGACAAGGTATTGCTTACGAAGTTGCTCAGATGATGACTTTGGAAGGTTACAAAACGGGAGGAACCGTTCATATTGTTGTAAATAACCAGGTTTCATTTACAACAAATTATATGGATGCTAGATCTTCTACCTATTGTACAGATGTTGCGAAAGTTACAGAATCTCCTGTAATGCACGTTAATGCTGATGATGCAGAAGCGGTTGTTCATGCTATTCATTTTGCTGCTGACTTCAGAGCTAAATTTGGTAAAGATGTTTATATCGATTTATTAGGATACAGAAAATATGGTCATAACGAAGGTGATGAGCCAAGATTTACACAACCTAATTTGTATAAATTAATCTCAAAACATCAGAATCCAAGAGAGATTTATAAAGATAAATTGTTGAAAGATAACGTTACATCAAATGATGTAATTGCAAAAATGGAAACAGAATTCAAAGCGCTTTTAGATAAAGACTTTGATGCTTCTAAGGAAATCGAAAAGAATGTGATGGATATTTTCATGGCAGATGACTGGACTAATTTCCCGATTGCAAAAAGAGGAGCTGTACAAGATGCTGTTGATACAAAATATGATTTAGCTAAGCTAAAAGAATTGGCAATTAAAATGTCAACGCTTCCTGCTGATAAAAAATTCATCAACAAAATTACAAGACTGTTTGATAACAGAATCAAAGCTATTGAGGCAAACTCTTTAGATTGGGCTCTTGGAGAATGGTTGGCTTATGCTACACTTCTTGTAGAAGGTCACAACGTAAGAATTTCTGGAGAAGATGTAGAAAGAGGAACTTTCTCTCACAGACACGCTGTTGTAAAAACTGAAGATACAGAAGAAGAATATATTCCTTTAAAAGAAGTTTCAGAAAGCAGATTTGATGTATTCAACTCTCACCTTTCAGAATACGGAGTTTTAGGATTCGATTATGGTTATGCAATGGCATCTCCTAATACTTTGACGATTTGGGAAGCTCAGTTTGGAGATTTCGTAAACGGAGCTCAGATTATTGTTGACCAGTATTTGGCTGCAGCAGAAGAAAAATGGAAAATTCAGGACGGTTTGGTAATGTTGTTACCTCACGGTTCAGAAGGACAGGGTGCAGAACACTCTTCAGCAAGATTGGAAAGATTCCTTACACTTTGTGCTAACGAAAATATGGTTGTGGCGAATATTACTTCTCCAGCAAACTACTTCCACTTATTAAGAAGACAGTTGAAATGGGCATTCAGAAAGCCATTGATCGTGATGAGTCCGAAATCTTTATTAAGACATCCAAAAGTGGTTTCTCCGCTTGAAGATTTCTCAAACAAAGGATTCCAACCAATCTTAGATGATCCTACGGCAGACCCAGCAAAAATTGAAAAATTAGTATTGTGTTCAGGTAAATTATACTTCGAATTATTAGCTAAAAAAGAAGAATTGAATTGTGAAAATGTTGCTTTGGTAAGATTTGAGCAGTTATATCCGCTTCAAAATGACGCTATTGAAGCTGTATTTGCTAAATACGAAAACAAAAAATCAATCGTTTGGGCTCAGGAAGAACCAGAAAACATGGGAGCTTGGTCTTATATCTTAAGAAACTTCAGAGATACAGGAATTCAGGTTGTTTCTCCGGTACCAAGTGGTGCTCCGGCTCCGGGAAGTCACAAAATGTTTGAAAAAAATCAAAATGCTGTAATCAACAGAGTATTCGACAGAGACGATGCTCCGGCTAAAAGACCAGTAACAGCTTAATTAAAAATAGAAGCTAGAAATTAGAGGTTAGAAATTAGTCTTTCATCTTTTATCTATTTTCTCAAAGTCTTAATAAATATCAATTAAAAAAATAAAAAATACGATATGTCAATTTTAGAAATGAAAGTTCCTTCACCGGGAGAATCAATTACAGAAGTTGAAATTGCAACTTGGCTTGTAAAAGATGGTGATTACGTACAAAAAGATCAACCAATCGCTGAAGTAGATTCAGACAAGGCAACTTTAGAATTACCTGCAGAAGAAAGTGGTATTATTACTTTAAAAGCAGAAGAAGGTGAAGTGGTACAAGTAGGTCAGGTTGTTTGTTTAATTGATATGGCTGCGGCTAAGCCAGAAGGTGCTGCTGCTGACGCTCCAAAACAGGAAGAAGCACCTAAAGCTGCTGAGCCTGCAAAAGCTGAAGCTCCAAAACCAGCTCCGGTTGCTGCTCAGTCTTATGCTACAGGAACTCCTTCTCCGGCTGCTAAGAAAATTCTTGACGAAAAAGGAATCGATGCCGCTCAGGTTTCAGGTTCTGGAAGAGATGGAAGAATCTCTAAATCTGATGCTGAATTGGCTGCTGTTCCAGCAATGGGAGGAAGCTCTTTAACAGCTACAGGAGCGAGATCTACAACAACAACTAAACTTTCAGTTCTTAGAAGAAAAATCGCTCAGAGATTAGTTTCTGTAAAGAACGAAACTGCAATGTTGACGACTTTCAACGAAGTTGATATGTCTGAGATTTTCAGATTAAGAAAGCAATATAAAGAAGAATTTGCTCAAAAACACGGAGTAGGACTTGGTTTTATGTCTTTCTTCACAAAAGCGGTTACAAGAGCATTACAAATGTATCCTGATGTAAATGCATCTATCGATGGAGATTTTAAAATCAACTATGATTTCTGCGATATTTCAATTGCGGTTTCAGGTCCTAAAGGATTGATGGTTCCGGTATTGAGAAATGCAGAGAATATGTCTTTCAGCAGTGTTGAAGCAAACATCAAAGATTTGGCTATCAAAGTAAGAGATGGTAAAATTACTGTTGACGAAATGACTGGTGGTACGTTCACTATTACAAATGGTGGTACTTTCGGATCTATGTTGTCTACACCAATTATCAACCCGCCACAATCTGCGATCTTAGGAATGCACAACATTATCCAAAGACCGGTTGCGGTTGACGGACAAGTTGTAATCAGACCAATGATGTATGTTGCAATGTCTTATGACCACAGAATTATCGACGGTAAAGAATCTGTAGGATTCCTTGTTGCGGTAAAAGAAGGGATCGACAATCCTGTAGAAATTCTATTGGGTGGAGACGAAAGAAAAGGCTTAGGATTATAATATTTTTGTAAATAGATATATATCTACAATCTCGCCTTGAAAAAGGCGAGATTTTTGTATCTAATATTTTAAATTGAATGAAATGTTTTCTAAAATTACTTCTAATATCAAAGTTTCGGTAGATCCTGAATATGATAGTAAGAACTCTTATCCTTCAGAAAACCGTTACGTTTTTAAGTATAACATCGTAATTGAAAACGATGGTGATTTCCCAATTAAAGTCCTAAAGAGAAAATGGCTTATTTTTGATGTAGGATTCGGGTTTACAGAAGTTGTCGGTGATGGTGTAATCGGGTTGACTCCAGATGTGGAAATCGGAGACAACTTTGCTTATTTTTCGAATGTTATGCTACGTTCAGGCGTAGGAAATATGAGCGGAAAATATCTAGTTGAAAACTCAGATACAAAAGAGCAGTTTGAAATTGATATTCCAAAATTTAGTCTTTTATCTGAAGTTTTAAGCAATTAATTAAATCTAAAATTAATTTTAAATAAGAGAATTATTGAGTAAAATATACAAATTAAAGCGCCTTTATCTTCAGTTTCATAAAATCTGAAACTTCATCATTGCTGGTGAGAAAAAGCTTTTCGAAAGCTAAAAGTGATATTCTAGCACAAACTTCAGCATCATCTCCGGCTCTGTGATGTTTAAACTGGATATCATGATATTCTGCAAGATGCTTTAAGCCATATTTCGGAAGGTAATTCCAAGATTTTTTAGCCAACTGAATACTACAGAGATAATTCATTTTTGGAGTAAACATTCCGTAATAATCAAGGCAACCTCTTAAAACACCGGCATCGAAACTTGCATTGTGGGCAATCATTAAAGTACCGTACATCATTTCCTGTACTTCATACCAAATTTCATCAAATCTCGGCGCATCTTTTACATCACTGGGTAAAATCCCGTGTACATCGATATTTCTCTGGTGAAAATAAGGGAAACTTGGTGGTTTTATCAGCCACGTTTTAGTTTCCACAATTTTAGAATCCTGAACAATACAGATTCCTAATTCACAGGCAGAATTTTTTTCGTGAGTAGCGGTTTCAAAATCTAATGCGCAGAAGTCCATAAATTATTAATGATAGGTAATGATTGATTAATGATGATGATATTATTTTTTGCCTCCTAAAAAATGCTTAAAAATGAGCCACTTTGTTTGGTAATATTCTGTTTTCTGATTTTTTTGTCGACGTTTAATTGTCTCGGGAAGTTGAGCATAAAATCCGAAATGCCCTCTTGCAACTGCCCAAAGATGTGAAAATCCGTTTTTGTAAGCAAAGTATAACGATGCAATTCCGTCTAAACACAATCTGAAAAATATTAACCAAATCAACTTAGGAAAAGGTAAATTTTTAAGCATCATGGAAAGATTATTTCTGATATTTAAATATGTTTTCTGAGCACTTTGCTTGTTTAAAGTTCCACCGCCAACATGATAAACTTCAGATTTTCCGGTGTAAAATATTTTTTTTCCTGAATTGATTAATCTCCAGCAAAGATCAATTTCTTCCTGGTGGGCAAAAAATCTTTCATCAAAACCATCCTGTTCCCAAAAATCTTTTGATTTGATGAAAAAACAACATCCCGAAGCCCAAAAAATTTCAGCTTCGTCATTATATTGTCCTTTATCTTCCTCTACATCATCAAACATTCGTCCTCTGCAATATGGATACCCTAAATTATCGATCAAACCACCTGCGGCTCCGGCAAATTCAAAATAATTTTTATTGTTAAAAGATAAAATTTTAGGTTGAATCGCAGCAATTGAAGAATCTTTTTGAAATAAATTTAGAACAGGTTTGATCCAATTTTCTGTCACTTCTACATCAGAATTCAAAAGACAATAATATTCTGCATTTATTTTTTCTAAACCTTGATTATAGCCACCTGCAAAACCGTAATTTTTATCATTAATTACAATTTTTACGGAAGGAAATGCTTTCTTTAAAAAATCGACAGAATCATCAGTCGAATGATTATCGATAACGTAGATTTCAGCTTCTTCAGAAAAGCGAATTACGCTTGGAAGAAATTTTTGAAGCCAATTTTTACCGTTCCAGTTTAGGATAACTACGGCAATATTTTTAGAGTTTTCTGTCATTTATTCGCCATCATAAGTTTTAATAGAATCCTGATATTTCCATTTTCTGTGTGACCAAAGATAGTTGTCAGGATTTTTTCTTATCGTATTTTCAAGTAAGTGATGAAATTTTCTTACCACTTCATTTTTTACAAATTTTTCACCATCCGGGTAAATTCTGTGATAATTAACTTGATAATAGCCTCTTTTTACTTTTTTCATGTCACAGTAAATAAAAATAAGATCCATTCTTGTAGCCAGTTTATCATAACCTATAAATGCAGGTGTTCGCTGGTTTAAAAATTTTATACCATAGTTAACATGAGCAATATGGGGAGTTTGATCTGCAACAAAAAGATAAATAGTGTCTCCATCATTTTTGTTTCTGAAAATATTGAGAATAACTTCATTTGCTTCTAAAGGCTCATTTCCAAATTTACTTCTTACCTTTTTCATCTGGTCTTCCCAAAAACTGCTGTTTACTTTTCTGTAAACCGGGTGAGAATGCTTTTGTGGAGCAATTGGAGTACATGCATTCATCCATTCCCAATTAAATACATGACCAGCCATCAAAATTATATTTTTCCCCTCAGCTTTAGCCTCATGAAATAGATGTTGATTAATATATTGCATTCGGACACGGGTCTCTTTTTCAGAAATACTGAATGATTTTATAGTCTCAGCCAAATAATCTGAAAAATTTAAGTAAAATTTCTTTCTGATAGCTTTGATTTCTTTCTCTGTTTTTTCAGGAAAAGAATTTTTTAAATTCTGGGTAATAATTTTCTTTCTGTAGCCTATAAAATAGAAATTTAAAAAAAAGATGATATCCGAAAAAATATATAATATTTTAAGCGGTATCTTAGAAATTAGGTAAAGTATTTTTATCAGGAAATTCATAAAGTATGCAAATTTAGTGATAAAAAAAATATGGTTTCATTTTTGCAGGTAATAACTATTATTTTTTATTTTTAAAGTATGAAAAAAATGTCGTTAGTAGCTCTTCTAGCTTTAAGTACTTTGGCTTGGGCTCAGAAGATTGAAAAACCAACAAAAGTTAAAAATTCAAGCGATAAAGCTTTGTTGGTAAAAAGTGATGCAGCAGAATTGGAAGCGAAGAAAAAAGCTGCGGCAGAAGAAAAAGCAAAGCTGCCTAAACCTTACGATCCTAAAACGGATGCACAAGCGGATATTAATAAATTGGTAGCTCAGGCTAAGAAAGAAGGAAAAAACATTATGATTCAAGCGGGTGGAAACTGGTGTATATGGTGTTTGAGATTTAATCAATATGTACAGACAACTCCGGAATTGAAGAAAATGGTTGATAAAAATTATCTTTATTACCATCTAAATTATTCTCCAGACAATAAAAATGAAAAAGTTTTTAGTCAGTACGGAAATCCTGGAGAGAAATTCGGTTATCCTGTTTTTATTGTTTTAGATAAAAATGGTAAAATGATCCACATCCAGCAAAGTGATGTTTTGGAAGATGGAAAAGGATACAGTTTAGAAAAAACAAAAGAATTTTTCAATCAGTGGGCTCCAAAGTCATAATAAACAAAACCGGGAAAATTATCCCGGTTTTTTTATTTTACATAAATCTTTTAATCCAGCCTAGTTTTTTCTCAGAATAAGGCGGATATTTTATGTCTGGTTCACCCCAGGTTGCTCGTTGTAAAACTGCTTTTTGATGTGAAAAAGTTTCAAAACCAAATTTTCCGTGATAATTTCCTATTCCGGAATTTCCCACGCCACCAAACGGAAGGTTTTCGTTTCCTAAATGCATGATCACGTCATTAATGCAGCCGCCACCGAAAGAAATTTTATTGGTAAAGCTTTCTTTTTCTTCAGTAGTATTGGTAAATAAATAAGCTGCTAAAGGCTTGTCGTGTTCTAGAATTTCATTTAAAATCAAATTTAAATTAGTGAAAGAAATTACAGGTAAAATAGGACCGAAAATTTCTTCCTGCATTATTTCATCTTTCCAATTAATATTTGTTAAAATTGTTGGTTCTATGTACCGCTTTTGTTCGTCAGAATTTCCTCCAAAATAAATTTTATCCTTATCAATGAGCTTTATTAATCGTTGGAAATTCTTTTGATTAATAATTTTCGTGTATTGCTCAGAATTAATTTCATATTTAAATTCCCTAATATATTTTCTAAGCATTTCTAAAAACTGTTCCTGCACAGATTTTTCCACCAGTAAATAATCAGGAGCCACGCAGGTTTGTCCGGCATTTAAAAATTTACCCCAAACAATTCTTTTAGCAGCGACTTCAAGATTGGCATCTTTGGTTATGATGGCAGGCGATTTTCCACCTAATTCCAGAGTTACGGGAGTTAAATTTTCTGCTGCAGCTTTGTAAACGATTTTTCCGACTTTTGTACTTCCTGTGAAAAATATTTTATCGAATTTGAGCTTTAGAAGCTCTGTCGTTTCATCAATTCCGCCTTCGTAAGCGTATAAATATTCTGGTGGAAAATTTTCATTGATGATTTTTGCCATCACTTTCATTGTATTTTCGGCAATTTCACTTGGCTTTAAAATACAGCAGTTTCCAGCTGCTAAAGCTGCAACGATTGGAGATAACGAAAGTTGATAAGGATAATTCCATGCGCCGATTACTAAAATATTTCCTAAAGGTTCGGAATGAATTCTACTTTTTCCGAATTGATTAGCAAGATTTGTTCTTACTTTTTTAGGTTTTGAAAGCGATTTTAAATTCTTTAGATAATACTTAATATCATTTAAAATAAAGGAAATTTCTGTGGTAAACGTATCAAATTTTGACTTTCCGAAATCTTTGTAAATAGCTTCATATAAAAGATTTTCATTTTGCAAAATCAAATCCCGAAGTTTTTCAAGATACATTTTTCTGAACCTGATATTTTTCGTTTGCTGTGTTTTAAAAAATGCTTTCTGCTGTGATACGACTTCCTGAATTTCCATAAATCAAATTTCAGGAATTATAGCAAAACTTCTGCCTAAAAATCACAGAATATTTCTTACTGCAATTCTTACTGGGTGATACAGTAAAACCACAAATGCTGTAATTAATGCTAACCAAAATAATCCTGTGAAAATTTCCATATTAGAAAGAAGAATGGCTTGTGCATTAATTTTAGCTTTAAAAGCTCCGGCAGTTAGTGATAACGATTCATTAACGGGAAGTTTAGAAATATTAGCTCCGAAAATCTGACTCCACTGTGAATAAAAAACAGGATTGGTATCGGTAAATTCGGAACTCAAAGTGTCTGAATGTTTTAAAGTTAAAAATAACATCAAATTTTGCATTAATGCATATCCGATTGCAGTTGTCCAGAATCTGGTGGAAGTTCCGACTG
The DNA here is from genome assembly GCF_900168205.1 of Chryseobacterium balustinum. Classification (GTDB taxonomy): domain Bacteria; phylum Bacteroidota; class Bacteroidia; order Flavobacteriales; family Weeksellaceae; genus Chryseobacterium; species Chryseobacterium balustinum. The sequence continues at coordinate 159,807 of NZ_FUZE01000004.1, read as the reverse complement.
CCGTTGCATTAGAAACATATTGTTCGGGCATTCCTGCAATGAGAAAAAACACCAAAGGCGTGAAAAGCAATCCTTGCCCGACTCCCTGAAGAAATAATGGCGGACAAATGGTTTGAAGCGTTGTATCTGGATAAAAAGTATACGTAAACCAGGCACAATCTATTGCTAAAATGAGAAAACCAGTGAAGAAAACCAATCTTGATGAAGCTCCTTTTGTAATACAAAGTGCAGATAGAAAAACACCTAAAAGTGTTCCTGCAACATTCCAGTACTGAATTTCTACAATATAATCCCACGGCCACTTCCAAACGGTTGCCATAATATTGTAAACGTTATTGATGCTTGCTCTCAAAATATAAAAGATGAAGAAAAGTATGACACCAACAATCACATTTTTAGAACTGAATACTTCAAAATGAAAAAAAGGTCTTGCAGAATTTCTTTGTTTGAGCATAAATAAACCTCCGGAAATAATGCAGATAAAAAGACAGATTACAATAATATTTGATTCAAACCACATTAATCTCTTCCCGTAAATAATTGCATATGCTCCAGACTGCAAACATAACCAAAGCAAAAACCAGCTCGCAATATCCAATTGGTACAATGGTTTCTTCGCAAAAAATCTATTTTTATTAAAAATGGCTACCGCAATAATTAAAACAAAAACATGAAAATAAACCATCATTAAAATCATGTGCTGAAAATCGTAATCTTCAATACTTGACTTCAAAAGGGAAGTGGTAATCGTTCCGCCGGTAAGAATAATGGTATACATGAAAAGATAGGCAATTTCTTTGGCGTGTTTTGTTTTCAGTTCAGCAATGATTAACGGTAAGAATATAGCACCTTCCAAAACTCCGAAAATCCCTTCCAAGACACGTATAACCAGAATAATATGATAGTCGTTGGTAATGGAAAGAGCGTAAAGAATAAGAATGGAAACGGAAGACATCAACAACGTGTAATATTTCACGCTGAAATATGCCATAAACCGCTGGATGACCAAAAGAGTAACCACAAATGTTCCGTACATTAAAATCATCAAATATTGAATATCATCCGAATCTGCATCCATAAATGAAGAGGTAAAAGCACTGTTGGAGTGCAAAAGCGACAACAACATCAGGTGAGGAAAAAGGGCTAAAATCAAAAGCGGTAATTTCAGCCACTGAGGCACCCATTTATGATAAACTGTATTGTGATGCATGATTTTTCTTTAAAAAGCGAATCAACTTATTAGCAAATTGCCAATTGTATTTTATATTATTTTGTTTAATTTTTTTTAGGAGCTTGATCCCGCTTTCCACTATATCTTTTGTTTTGCTTCGCTACACAAAAGGATGCCGTTGCAATCGGGGCTAGAGTTCAGTCATTCCTTCAATGTTTATCATGATACAGAGCTTGTCCCGTAGGAATCTCGGCAATACTATGTTTAGATCCCTACGGAATGGCAAACTTGCTTAAAGAGTTTAAATAAAATTATTATTAGTGAAAAATGCGAAAAGACAAAAAGCAAGGGCGTAAAAGTAAAGGTAAGATGGCAAACTTGCGATTCTGTCTTTTCGCTAAAAAAAAATAACTTAATTTGTTAATTTGAAAATAAGATCATTTGAAAATTGTGAGCAGAATATTTTCTTCTAAAACTCTAAAACTCTAAAACTCTAAAACACTCCTACACTCAAACTCTAAATCTTTTTAGCACTCACTAGAACATTCATTCCGGAGAGTAGTTTTTCGTTATTCTGATTGTTCTCGAGAATGATTTTTACCGGAAATCTTTGTTCAATTTTCACGAAATTTCCTGTCGCGTTATCCGGTTTTACCAAAGAAAACTGTGAACCTGAAGCTGGGGAAACAGAAACTATTTTTCCTTTGAATTCTGCATTCGGATAAGCATCTGCTGTGATAATAACTTCTTTATTTTGGTCGATTTCTCCTAACTGTGTTTCTTTGTAATTTGCAATAATCCATTTTTCTTGGCTTACAATTTGAACCAAAGCCTGACCTTCTTTAATCAACTGACCTTCCTGAATGGTTTTCTTTCCAACCCAACCGTCGTAAGGCGCCGTAACTACGGTGTAAGAAAGGAAAAGTTTGGCATTATTAAGATTTGCAGAACTTTGCTGAATTTGGCTTTTTACCGGAGCGACTTTAGTTTCTTGTTCATTTACACTGGCTCTCACTGCATTTTTCTGCTGCTCTAAAGCTAAAAGATTGGCTTTTGCCTGCTCATAAGAAGCTTTGGCATTTTCAAATTGTTGTTCGGTGGCGGCATCTTCCGAAACCAAGTTTTTATATCTTTTAAAATCCTGTTCGGTTCTCCAGATGTCTATTTTAGCGGAAGCGATTTTTGCATCAATAATTTTAGTGTCGCTTGCTTTGGTGTTTACTCCGCTTTCAATGGTGTTAATATTCTCAGAATTTGCATTGAGATTGGCTTCAGCCATTTTTACCTGATTGACAAATTCGCGATTATCGATAATAATTAAAGTATCTCCTTTGTGAACGAACTGATTTTCATTAAACTTAATCGTTTGAATAAACCCCGAAACTTTGCTTGAAACTGGCGTAATATATTGTTCGATTTGCGCATCGTTGGTCGTCACGTTTTTTCTTGAAAAAAGATAGAAGCTTAGCATTCCGGTAATTCCGGTAATGATGAGAATCCAGGCTAATAAAGTAATCGTCTTGTTGATTCTTTTTTCCTTTCTTGTTAATTGCTTTTGTGCCATAGTTTTTATAGGTTTCCAATCGCGTATTGGAGTTGATAATATTTCAGCTGACGATTTATTTTTACTGAAATTAGATTAGATTGAGCTTCTAAATAAGCATTGTCAGCATCAATTAATTCGGTGATTAAGCTTAATTTGTTGGTGTACTTTGTTCTTACAATTCTGTAGTTTTCTTTAGCCTGTTTGATCGCTTCTTCTGCTATTTTTACCTTCTGATCGGTTTCTTCAAATTTCTTGTAAGTTTCGTAAACACTGTGTCTGATATTTTCTTCATTTTCTTCAATCTGCAATTTTGCAAGGTTAATATTTTCCTTTGCTTCCTGCATTTTGTATTTGTTTTTATACAGACTTTCGATAGGATAAGTAAGATTAACCCCGATCATTCCTAAACGATAGGCATAAGGTTCGGGCGGAAAAAACATCATGTTCGGATATTTTAAAAAATATTCTCCTCCTGCTGTAATTTTTGGTAAATAATTAGCTTTTGTAATTTTTTTGTCTAATTCTTTCAACGAAAGATTTTTGGATGCCATTTCGACAGATTCGTTTTTATGTAAAGCTGTTTCTGTTAATTCATCCACGTAAGGAATTTCTTCATTTTCCGAAATCAAATCTTCCGTGTCAACATGCATTTCCTGATTTTCGGGAAGTGACAGAATGGTTTTTAATTTATGTTCGGCAATCTGTACATCATTATCCAGTTCTGTCCAGCTCATTTTATGGTTAGAAAGCTGTAAAGAAGTTCTCAGGACTTCATTTACTGTCACGACGCCATTTGCTTTTAAGGCTTTGACTTGTTTGATATTGACAGAATCTTCGTGCATTTTATCATTAATCAAACCTTGTTGCTCTTTTAAATGATGAATCTGAAGAAAAGCGGTGATGATTTCCATCGTTAATTGTCTTTTATCTAAATGTGTTTTTAATGAAGAAATTTCAGTGTCAATGGCTGCTTTTTTCTCTGTATTTTTAATTTTTCCACCCATATAAACCGGAATGGAAGCCGAAAGCGTAAAATCATACATTCCATTGATGATGTCGTACTTTGTTGCTTTTCCGAATACGCCATTTTCGTGTTGAAAAAGATTTGAAACCTGATTATAACTTGTATGAAATTCAACATCTGGAAGTTTTTCCATTTTGAGATCTTTTTCTTTGGTTTCCGACATTTCGTTTTTCAAATGACTGATCTGAATCTTTTTATTGTTCTTTAATCCAATCTCAACCGCTTGCTGTAAGCTGAGATGTTGATAATCGATCATCTGTGAGTGTAAAAGATTGCTTATCAGTAATAAGCACAACGCCATACAGTGATATCTGTGTGCGTTAAATATCATTTTCATAAATTTATTAAATGTTTTTTGCTAAATTGATTTTGATCCTGCAAATTTACGCAGTGATAGCGAAGACGTGATTTGTGAAAACAGAAAAATATTTGTCCATTTGCGCCAAATTGATTTTTTTCTTATCTTTATTTTATGAATGACAGTCATTTTGGAGCCGTTGAAGAATTAGATGCTGAGTTTTATATATATCACGTTCTTGCAGGCAATGTGAAGACAGAGATTCATCATCATAGTTCTGCGCAATTAGTGTATGCAGAAGGCGGTATTGTACATGTTTTTACCGATTTGAAACACTGGTATTTACCGGCAAGATGCTTCATGTGGATTCCGGCTGGAACACCGCATTATATTTTTTCTACAAGCCCAAAAGTAGATTTATATAATTTTTATTTTAAAAAAGAAGAAAAGGAAAATGGCTTTTTTGATGAAATTAATATTTATTCCGTCAGTCATTTATTGAGAGAGATGATTTTATATACAAAAGAATGGGATGGGAAAATCACAAAGAATGATGGTAGTAATTATTATTTCCTCAAAGCTTTAAAAGGTATTTTACCTGACAAGCGAGATAAAAAGTTGGCATTTCCGGTTCAACATCCTTTTCCCAATGATGAAACTTTATTAAAGGTTGCGCAATACATTCACGCCAACCTTGAAAAACCTTTAACGATTGAATCTACAGCAAAAGAATTCGGAATGAGTACAAGAACGCTTTCCAGAAAGTTTAAGGAGATTTTGGGGATGAATTACGTTCGTTTTCTTCGTGCTTTGCGGATTACCCGCTCTCTGGAATTAATGATTGAAGAAAAATATAACATGTATGAAATTGCCATGATGGTGGGATACAACAGTCTTTCTTCTTTCAGTAATATTTTCAAAAAAGTAATTGGAATTCCGCCGACGGAATATCTGCATAAATTGAAAGGGCGTGATTAGGTGGGAGAGTTTGAGGGTGAGAGTGTTTTAGTGTATTGGAATTGGAGAGTTTTAGGAAGTTTTGTATCATTGCGAGAAATGACGTGACGAAGCAATCTTTAAAATAATTAATAAAAATTTCTACGAAGTTTGTCCTCCTGAAAGAATCTAGGCAATAGTTTTATAATTCAGCCTCTACAAAAAGAGTTTAGATTCCTACGGAATGACAAAGTGAATGTAGTTTTTAATTTGTTTATCGTTTTTTTTGAGATTGCTTCGTCGCTACGCTCCTCGCAATAACAAATATTGAATGAATGACAGATTTCCTAGCCCCGATAGAAACGGTTACCCCGCAACAAGGAGTGGAGAAGTTTGAGGGTTTTGGTGTGGGAGAGTGGGTGGAGTGAGGAGTATGAGTGGATAGCGGGAAATAGCTTCTAAAAAAATAATAAAAACAAAAAAACCACTTCAAACGAAGTGGTTTATATTTTAGAGAAAAATCTCTTGAATTCTTAAGCTTCTTCAGAAGGAGTTTCTTCTACTTTAGCTACTGGTTTTGGAGCAGCTGGTTTAGGAGCTTCTACCGGTGCGTCAGATACGATGTCGAATTCAAAGTTGTATTCTACATTTCTGTGTAATCTGATGTTTGCAGTTACTTTACCAGTTCTCTTGATTGTGTTTCCAGGGATTTTGATATACTTCTTATCAACAGAAACTCCAGCTTTAGCAAGAGCAGCAGAAAGATCTGCATTGTTGATAGATCCGAATAATTTATCACCAGAACCTACTTTTGCAGGGATAGTAATAGAAGTTTTCTTCAATTGATCTACTACACCGTTTGCTGTAGCGATTAATTTAGCTTCTTCTTCTTTTCTAGCTTCCAAAGTAGCTTCAAGAGCTGCAATGTTTTTAGGAGTAGCTAAAAGAGCAAAACCTTGAGGTAATAAGAAGTTTCTTGCATAACCTGGCTTTACATTTACTGTGTCGAATTCAAGACCTAAGTTTTCTACGTCTTTTTTAAGAATAATGTTCATTGTTGTTGTCCTTTTTTAGATATTAGAAATTAGATGTTAGAAGTTAGATGTTTAGACATTGTCTGTTATCTGAAATCTGTAGTCTGAAATCTAAAATCAAGTTAGAATTAATATTTATTCAGCAACAAAAGAAGAAAGCAAGCTTCCTTCTTTTATTAATTTTTTTGTTGTGGCTTATTTCAACAAGTCAGCTACGTAAGGCATCATTGCAAGGTGTCTTGCTCTTTTGATAGCCGAAGAAACTTTTCTTTGGTATTTCAAAGAAGTTCCAGTGTATCTTCTAGGTAAAATTTTACCTTGCTCGTTTACGAATTGTAATAAGAAATCAGCATCTTTGTAATCAACGTGCTTAATTCCGAATTTTTTGAATCTACAGTACTTTTTATCAGTTTTAGTATTGATATCAAGTGGTGTAAGGAATTTTACTTCAGATTCTCCTCCAGCTGAGGCTTGTTTAGCCATATCATCTATTGCCATGTCTTGTCTTTTTTAAATTTTGGGTTAATAAATAATTAAGCTCTTGAAGCTTTAAGTTTAGTTCTTCTAGTTACAGCGTACTCGATAGCGTGCTTGTCTAGTTTTGTAGTAAGGTAACGAATTACTCTTTCGTCACGTTTGAATGCCAATTCTAAGTCAGCAACTACAGTTCCTTCACCTTTAAACTCGATTAAAGTGTAGAATCCATTCTTTTTTAATTGAATTGGATAAGCTAATTTTTTTAATCCCCAATTTTCTCTAGTGACAATCTCACAGTTCTTTTCTTTCAAAAGATCTACATACTTGTTCACTGCTTCCTCCACCTGAGCTTCAGATAGAACGGGAGTTAAAATGAAAACAGTTTCGTAATTGTTCATAATGTTAAATGAATTTGTTAATTATTTCGAGGTGCAAAATTATGAAATCTATTTGAAATATGCAATATGTAGTAGATTATTTATAGAACAAAAAAAGACCTGTAAAAAAACAGGTCTTTGATTCATTTTAGAATAAATTGACTATTTCTTAATTATTTTTGCAGACTGTAAACCAGTTTCTGATTCTGCGGTGACTACATAAGTTCCAGAGGTTAAACTTGAAACATTAATTGCAGGTTTGTTTGTTTCTACTATTTCAGTTAGTACATTTTTACCACTTAAGTCATATATTTTTACTGATTTTATTTTTGATGCTGAATCAATATTCAAAACATCAGAAACAGGATTTGGATATATTTTGAGATTTGAATTTCTTTTAGCAACGTCATTTACAGATAATAATGCAGTTACGTTTACGGTATAATCTTCCGCTTGACCAAAATCGCCTCCAATGCATGGATTTGTGAGATCATTAATATAATCATCATCATCAAATAGTTTTTTCACTCTCATTCTAGTGTTTCCAATAGCTGCTGTTGCTGGGACTACTATTGAATGTGTAACTTGTTGAGAGTCCATTCCCGTTGAGTTAGTAATCGTTTGGGTTAATTCATAGACTTCGCCAGCATCATTTAAAACACCATTTTGATTCCAATCTATAAAAACGACAAAAACATTAGTATAATTACCTGCTGTGTTTCCTTTAATTGTTATAGTATAGGTATTTCCTTGAATAACATTTGCCGTTTGTGTTAAAAACATTTCATGAGATATTCCAATATATTCATCGTCACTAGAAGTATTGTTAATTCCTGCAAAATTAACTAAAGTAATAGGTTCGTCGCCATCTTCATTCCAAAAAGGATCATCAGGATCTATGTATCCAAAGTGTAGGGGACCACAATAAGTTTGACCAAATAAGCATAAAGAAAATGCTAAAAAGCTAAAGAAGAGAATTTTTTTCATATTTATTTTTTTTATAAAATTAATAAATATTTACGAAAAAAAATGAATTATTTCCTAATTTCTGTTAAGAAATTCATTTTCAGTACGTCATAAAGAGAGTGTCTACTCACTAAAATTGAAAATAATGAAGAAACCATACCTGCTAACATCAAGTGAAATATCAAAGAATGTCTGTCGGTCATTTCCAAAACAATAATGGCAGAAGTAAATGGAGCTCTTGTGATTCCAGTCAGAAAAGCAACCATTCCTGCGAGAATGACAACGTTGGTCTCGTTGGGAGTTAAATGAATAATGCCCGAGATTACAGAACCAATACTTGCACCTGCCGTTAAAGCCGGCGCAAAAATTCCGCCTGCGCCACCGGAAGTAAAAGAAAGAGCGGGACCAAGCATTCTTAATATCGGAACATACCAGTCTTCGTGTTTATCCTGAGTGAAAAGGACACGCTCCATAATTTCTTTTCCAGATCCTAAAACTTCACGGCTTACAAAAAATGAAATGCAAGCAATAATTAATGCACATCCTACGAGAAATAATACATTAGCTCTGTCGTTTTTCAATTTTCTTTTTTTCCAGTCACTTATTTTAAGCATGGTTACGGAAAGCTGACTTGCTAAAATTCCTGCAATGCCACCTACCAAAATGATTGGAAACATCACCATTAATGAAACATCATTAGTTTTTGGATATCCTAAATACAAATAAGAACCGGCTAAAGTCTGTGCAGTTAGACCAGCAATAATAACAGCGGTGAAAAGAGCTGTTTTAAAGTAATTGATGTGGGTTTTTGAAAGTTCTTCAACAGCGAATACAATTCCACCAAGAGGTGTGTTGAATGCGGCTGCTAATCCGGCAGCAGCACCGGTCATAATCATGTTTTTCTTGGAAATTTTTGGCCACCAATCTGGAAGATATTCATTTACTTTTCTGAAAATAGAACCTGCAATCTGAATGGTTGGTCCTTCTCGACCAACAGCTCCGCCTCCAATAACCAAAATAACGGAAGAGATAATTTTGAATACAATAATTTTTATACTTAAAAGACTTCTGATTTTTGTGTGTTCTTTAGGATTTGCCAATTCTACAGCGGCCATCACCTGTGGAATTCCGCTTCCTTTAGCGTTGGGCGCAAATTCTTTTACCAACCACCATGATAATACAAATCCGATGGGAGCAATAATAAAAATCATCCAGTCGTGCCAGTCTAAAATGAAATGAAGCAGATTTTCTCCCCAAGCAAATATTTTAGCATACATAACCGCAAAAAACCCTGTAATCACCGAGCCTATCCAAAAAGGAATTGCCTGAAGCAAATTATGTTTCAGCTGTTCGTTTCGAATGTTGTCGAAAGATTTTTTCAGACCTTTTCGGATGTAGACTAATATTCTACGCATATTTCAAATCTAAACTAATTTTTACGGATATAAAAATTTTAAACCTAATTCTGATTGCTAAATTTTGAAATTCATAATAAGTAGATTTTTAAAGCTTTCTGAATTTAATTTAAAAGTTTAAAAAAAGGATACAATAATTAATAAAAAGACACAAAAAAAACCTCCGAAAAAATTCGAAGGTTTATATTTTAAAGATGTTTCGACAAGCTCAACATGACAGTTTTAATCATTCATAGCTTATCATTCATCATTTACAGTTAAATTTCTGTGTTCAAATCCCAGTTTTGAAGGTAATCATGAACATGTTTTAGCATCATTCCACCTAAAGAACCGTCTACTACTCTGTGATCATAAGAGTGAGACATGAACATCAACTGACGGATTGCGATTACATCACCATCTTTAGTTTCAAGAACTGCAGGCTTTTTAACGATAGCTCCGATTGCCATAATAGCAACTTGAGGCTGAGGAATAATAGGAGTTCCCATCAAGTTTCCAAAGCTTCCTACGTTAGAAATGGTATATGTTGCACCTTGAGTATCTTCTGGTCTTAATTTTTTGTTTCTTGCTCTGTAAGCTAAATCATTAATTGCTTTTGCTAAACCTGAAAGTGATAACTGATCAGCATTTTTAATTACAGGAACAATAAGGTTTCCGTCTGGTAAAGCAGTTGCCATACCGATGTTGATATTTTTCTTCTTAATGATGTTATCACCATTGATAGAAACATTAATCATAGGGAAATCCTGAATCGCTTTTACAATCGCTTTTACGAAAATAGGCATGAAAGTTAATTTTTCACCTTCACGTTTTTCGAACATATCTTTGTTTTTAGCTCTCCATTTTACAACGTTGGTTACGTCGGTTTCGATGAAAGAAGTAACGTGTGGAGCAATATGTTTTGCTTTCACCATGTTTTCAGCGATAATTTTTCTCATTCTGTCCATAGGAATGATCTCGTCACCTGCAGCTGTACTGATGGTAGCAGCCGGAGTTGATACAGCTTTTACCGCTGGAGTAGAAGCTGCCTGCACTGCCGCAGCTTGTGGAGCTGGCTGGTTTCCTCTATTAGCAACATGTGCTAAAATATCTTCTTTGGTAATTCTTCCTTCTAAACCACTTCCTTTGATGGTTTGTAGCTCAGATTCAGAAATGTTTTCTTGTTGTGCGATAGATTTTACAAGAGGAGACAAATAAAGATCTCCCGAAAATTCTACGTGAGAAGTAGCCGTTGCGTTTAAAGGCTCTTCAATTGCTTGAATTGTTGCTGCATCAGGAGCTGAAGTTTCAGTTTTTACTTCTTCAGAAGCTGTGTTTCCGCCTTCTCCTTCGATTTCTAAAATAGCGATGGCTTCACCTACTTTTGCAACTTCGTCTTTCTGTTTAAGGATTTTTACAATTTTCCCCGAAACTGGTGTCGGAACGTCTGAATCTACCTTATCTGTTGCAATTTCCACTACCGAATCATCTTCCTTTACCTGGTCGCCTTCATTGAATAACCAAGTGATAACTGTAGCTTCCATCACGCCTTCACCCATAGAAGGAAGCAATAATTTGTATTCTGCCATTTTTAAATTTTAGATTTTGACAAATATATAAAAAAAATCGGTTTTTTTATGAAATAGATAATTTTAGAAAAATTCTATGTAAATATTTTCTCCCACATTGAGTCCAAAAAGCGTTTTTGCTCCATTTTTTTTGCTGCCTTTGTAGATGGTTAATTCAAGTTGATCGCTGTCGTTAAAAATAGCTGCAGATTGCCCGTGATATTCGGTTTCTCTTTCCCAGTCTACCACCAATTCTGTATGGCTTGAATATATTTTTGAAAGACTTAAGTTCCTGAATTTGATGGTGAAACTTTCAAAACCTTTGGCTAAGGTTTCAAAAAAATCTTTGTTAATATTTGAGATTATATTTCCGAAATTGTCAATGTACATTACATCGCCAATAATCATTTTTTCAGACTCATTATAAACCGGTTTCGGGAACAAAAGCTGTTTGGTAGATTCTATTTTTCTACCGATTACTTCGGGTAGTCCGCCATTGGCTAAATGTACGGCAACAGGAACAAAAACATCGGTGGAAGTAAAGTTTACAACATCATCAAATCGATTGTTGAGCGTAATTTCATAAACTGCTTCAGGTTTAATATCAAAAAAAATGAGACTTAAAAGCCCGTTATCTGCGGCCAAAAAATAATGTCCGTCTGCTTTATATAAAATATTTTTTCTTGATTTATGAAAAAAACTGTCAACAGAAACAATGTGAATTGTACCGGTTGGGAAATATTTGTAGGCATTTCTTACAATATAAGACGCTTGAATCAAATTATACGCCTGAATATCATGAGTGATGTCAACGCTGTTTACTTCGGGGTTAAGAGACAAGATTTTTCCTTTCATTGCTGAAACTCTGTAATCTAAACGTCCGAAATCTGAAGTGAGGGTAATAATTGACATGAATAAAAGGGATAGTACTGCAAATTTATCTAAAATAAAAAGAAAGAAACTGCTATTGTGGATAAGAATTTAATTTAAAATTAAAAAAAAACTTCTAAATTTAAATTCTAATATAAAAATATTTGCATGTTTGAATTAACGTATGATTTAGAAGATATTGATTCAAAAAACTTCTATGGAGTTAACAACCAATATTTCAATTTAATAAAATCAAGCTTTCCGACCATCAAAATTACCGGCAGAGACCATTTTATCTTTGCGATAGGGAATAAGGAAGCTTTAGATATATTTAAGAAAAAGCTTGACGATATTGTCTCTTTTATTTCTAAAAACAATGCTATAGGGCTGAAAGATGTAGAAAACATCCTCAATATAAAAGATGAGCATGAGAAGCAACTTGTTTTTGATCAGGATATTATTGTAAAAGGGGTTAACGGCAAAGTTATTAAGGCTAAAACCACCAACCTTAAAAAACTCGTTAAAGAAACTGATAAAAAAGACATGATTTTTGCAATCGGACCTGCAGGAACCGGTAAAACATACACTAGTGTTGCCTTGGCGGTAAGAGCTTTAAGAGATAAAGAAGTTAAAAGAATTGTTTTAACAAGACCTGCGGTAGAAGCCGGAGAAAGTCTTGGTTTCTTACCCGGAGATTTGAAGGAAAAGCTGGATCCTTACTTACAGCCATTATATGACGCACTCCGTGATATGATTCCTCATGAAAAACTGGAAGGGTTTATGGAGAAAAAAGTAATTGAAGTGGCGCCTTTGGCCTTTATGAGAGGTCGAACTCTGGATGATGCTTTCGTAATTTTGGATGAAGCTCAAAATACAACGCATGCCCAAATGAAAATGTTTTTAACGAGAATGGGGATGAATGCTAAATTTATTATCACCGGAGATCCTACACAAATTGATTTACCTCCAAGACAACATTCGGGTTTAAAAGAAGCGATGAGAATTTTGAAGGATGTGAAAGAAATTGGTTTTGTGTATTTAACGGAAGAAGATGTAGTGCGCCATCCTGTAGTGAAAAAAATCATCTTAGCTTACAACGAAGAAGATAAGAGAACAAGGGAATAACGTAGTTTTTTATTTTTTTTCAGAAATGTTTAAAAATATTTTGCGATTCCAGTAAAAGTGATATATTTGGGATCTTAAAATTTGTTAAAAAAAACTTTAAACTATGAAAAAATTATTACTTATTGCGGCTGTCGCTCTAATTGGAACTTCAGTAGTGAAGGCTCAAGAACTTAAATTTGGTCCAAAGGCAGGGTATTCATTGTCAATGCTAAAGGCTGAAGGAGATGGAGAGTCTTATAAATTTGATTCTAAATCAACATTTTATGTAGGAGGTTTTGTAGAATATAAATTCAATGATAAGTTTGCTGTACAAGGTGAAGTTTTATATTCACCAATCGGAGGTAAGCAAGAAGAATCAGTATCTTACACTGAAATGGGAGTAACTGTAACAGGAACTCAAAAATCAGATTGGAAATTTGGTACAGTACAAATTCCTGTAAGCGCTAAATATTATGCTACTGAAAGTTTAGCTTTTGGATTAGGTCTTAATGTAGGTATTGTTACTTCAGCAAAAGTTGAAGCTAGTGCAACATTATCTGGATCTGCCTTGGGTGAATCATTTTCAGAATCAACAAGTACAACTGAAGATGTGAAAAATGATGTTAATACCTTAAACTTGGCGCCTTTTGTTGGAGCTGAATATACATTAGAAAACGGGTTGTTTTTTGATGCAAGATATAACCTAGGTGTATCAAATCTTATTAAAAACCCAGAGGGAAATGAAACGTTAAAAAACAGCTTTTTCCAAATTGGTATAGGTTTCAAATTTGGAGGAAACTAAAGAAAACTTTTTAAATTATTATAAAGCAAGGCAATTATTTGTCTTGCTTTTTTTATTTAAATAAATCCTACGGCACTGTGTTTGCTATAAAAGATCATTGAGTTAATAAACATTTAAATTTTTAAAATGAAAAAATTACTATTACTAGGTGCATTTGCATTATTTGGTGGGGCTTTACAGGCTCAGGAGGGTTTTAAACTGGGAGCTCATGTTGGTGCACCTGTAGGTGATGCGGCAGATTTTGCTTCGGTTACATTAGGCGTTGATGCTGCATATATGTGGAATATTACCAAAGGTTTAGATGTAGGTGTTACTACAGGATATTCTCATTTTTTCGGAAAAGACCGTTGGGAAGATTTCGGATTTATTCCTTTGGCTGCATCAGGAAAATACAGATTTAATGGTCTTCCTCTATTTGTAGGTCTTGATTTGGGAGGTGCAATCTCTACTAAAGATGGTATTGATAGTGGTTTATATGTATATCCTAAAGTAGGTTTTCAGTTACCTAAAGCAGAAATATATTTAGGATATCAAAATATTGGAAGCGAAAGAGGTGATTGGGACAGAGATAGAGACAGAAGAATTGATTCAAACTTTGGTGCCATCAATTTGGGTGTAAATTTCTTTTTGAAATAAATTCTTAAACAATGATATTGAACTCTGATTGAAAAATCAGAGTTTTTTTATGTTAATTTTTGAAAATAAAAACATTTCTATCTCTTAGATGTGATTTCTACCTGATAAAACCTAATATTCATGCGTGATATTAATCACATTAACAAATTTTAATATTTCCTGATGTCAGTATAAATTTGCAGTCAAGAAAGTATAAAATTATTCAAAATGAAAAAATTATTAATTGCAAGTGCTGTTGCACTTTTCGGTTTATCAAACGCTCAGATTGCTAAAGGAACTGTATATTTATCTGGATCTGTTGGTTATTCTCAAGAAGAATCTAACAACGGAAACTCTAAAGTAGAAAACTTCAACGTACTTCCTACAGTAGGATATTTCGTTGCTCCAAACTTAGCAGTTGGGGTAGGTGTAGGTTACCAAACTAAAACAACTACTGATATCGATACAAACACATTTGGCGCAGCTACAATCGTAGATACTGATAAAGTGAAAAAACCAGCATTTGTTGTTGAGCCGTTCGTAAGAAAATATTGGACTTTAGGAGAAAAATTATATTTCTTCGGTCAATTGGCGGTACCTATGCAGTTTGGAAAAACTGAAACAGAAGGATCTATTGTAACTACTACGGGTTCTACTGTAACTACTACAACTACTTCTACTGAAGCCAAATACACTTCTATTGGTGTAACTGTTAAACCAGGTTTAGATTATTTCTTAAACAAAAACTGGACTATTGAAGCTACAATCGGTGAGTTTGGTTATAACAACTATAAACCAAAAGAGGGTGATGCTACAAACAACTATAACTTCGGTTTAAACTTGTCTTCAGTTACAATCGGTGTTAAATATGTATTTGCTAAGTAATTAGTAAACATAAATTAATATAAAACCTGAGATTATTTCTCAGGTTTTTTTATATTTTAAAACAAATTATTTCAAATTAACAGGAATTAAATTTATTTTAATTTAGACCATTTTTGAAGAATTAGAATTTTTTTTAAGTTAAACGACATTAGTTTTTTATTAGATATTTATAACTTCAAAGTGAATGTGCTCCCAGTAGGGATGGGGATTAATATGTTTTTACAAAGTATTTTTATTGACAAAAAAATAGTAAAAACCCTTGGATTTTCTCAAAACTTTTTTTGTATTTTCGCCGATTCAAATATCAATAAACTATGAAAAAATTATTATTAGCTGGTGCAATTGCACTTTGCGGATTATCAAACGCACAAATGTCTAAAGGTGACTGGGTAATCAGTGGAAACACCGGGATGGGTTTTAATAATGTGAATACCACATTCAAAGCTGAAGGACAGTCTGAAGACGGACCTAAAGTAAGCACATTTTCTGTAACGCCATCAGTAGGTTATTTCGTTATCGATAAATTAGCTGTAGGGATTGATCTTGGTTTTACCACGGCAACTACAAAATACGACGGTGAAAAAACTACAACAACGAGTTTTGCTGTAATGCCTACTGCAACATACTATTTTGCGAACGATTCTAAATTTGTTCCTTTCTTGGGTGCAGGAGTAGGGTATGCGTCAGTAAAAAACAAAGCTTCTGTAGATTTTATGGGAGTTTCTGAATCTGAAGAAGTAACAACTGATGGTTTAGCATGGAAAGTAAAAGGTGGAGTTACTTATATGGCAACTCAATCTTTAGGTATTAATCTTGGAGTAGGTTTTGATCAGTTTTCAAACAAAGAATCGTATGAAGGCATAGATCTTAAAACAAAAGTAAGTACTTTCGGTGTAAACGTAGGTTTCTCTTATTTCATTAAATCTAAACCTCAGAAATCTGATAAATAATCATTGATTATTTTGATTTAATATAATCCGATTCAAAAATTTGAGTCGGATTTTTTTATATGAAAAGCACAAAAAAACTCCCAGAAAAAATTCTGAGAGTTTATATATTTTAAAGCGATTGGCCAATCGCTAAAAGCAAATAGCTATCTTATTTTCCAAACATTCCGCCCATTCCCGGCATATTTGGCATTTTGCTCATCATCTGCATCATTTGTTTTCCTTGAGGACCTTGCATCATTTTCATCATTTTTCCCATTTGGTCAAACTGTTTCATTAATGCGTTTACGTCTTCAATTTTTCTTCCTGCACCTTTAGCAATCCTGTTTTTTCTCTGAGTATTGATGATAGAAGGTCTTCTTCTTTCGTCCGGAGTCATAGAATGAATAATCGCCTCGATATGTTTAAATGCATCATCGCTGATTTCAACGTCTTTAATGGCTTTTCCAACTCCTGGAATCATTCCCATCAAGTCTTTCATATTACCCATTTTTTTGATCTGATTGATTTGCTTTAGGAAATCATCAAAACCAAATTCGTTTTTAGCGATTTTTTTGTGAAGTTTTTTTGCTTCTTCTTCGTCAAACTGTTCCTGAGCTCTTTCAACTAACGAAACAACATCTCCCATTCCTAAGATTCTGTCTGCCATCCTTTCTGGGTAGAAAAGATCTAAAGCTTCCATCTTCTCACCTGTAGAGATAAATTTAATTGGCTTTTCAACAACAGAACGAATGGTAAGAGCGGCTCCACCACGAGTATCACCATCTAGTTTCGTTAAAACAACTCCATCAAAATTTAAAGTATCGTTGAAGGCTTTTGCTGTATTTACAGCATCCTGACCCGTCATTGAGTCTACAACGAATAAAGTTTCATTAGGTTTAATAACAGAATGAACCGTTTTAATTTCGTTCATCATCTGTTCATCAACCGCCAAACGACCCGCGGTATCCACGATGACAACATCATGCCCGTTAGATTTAGCAAAATTAATAGCATTTTGAGCGATGCTTGCAGGATCTACAGAACCTTCTTCGCTGTAAACAGGAACTCCTATCTGCCCGCCAAGAACTTTCAACTGATCAACTGCAGCAGGACGGTAAACGTCACACGCAACCAATAACGGCTTTTTAGTTCTTTTAGTTTTTAAATAGTTAGCAAGTTTTCCAGAAAAAGTAGTTTTCCCAGAACCCTGAAGACCAGCAATAAGAATTACAGACGGCTTTCCTGAAAGGTTAATACCCTCCTGAGAACCTCCCATTAAATCTACCAACTCGTCGTGAACAATTTTCGTCATCAACTGTCCCGGAGTAAGCGATGTCAAAACATTTTCACCTAAAGCTTTATCCTGAACTCTTTTAGTAAGATCTTTAGCAACTTTATAGTTAACATCGGCATCTACCAGTGCTCTACGAATTTCTTTTACGGTTTCCGCAACGTTGATTTCTGTAATCTTTCCACGTCCGGAAATATTATGAAGGGCTTTGTCTAATTTATCCTGTAAACTATTAAACATACTGTTTCTATATTAATGGATTGCAAAAATAACAATTTTATATCTAAAAACCTCAGTGTGATTAATATTTAAAAGAATTTGAATTTTTTTTTAAGTAGCATAGGTGATTTTAGTGACCTAAAAAATAGTATAAAACGATATTTTTTTGAGATTTCGCTTCTAACCTCTAAAGATTGATAAGCTACGAATCCAAAAGTGTTATGATGTGAAAATAAAAAAAATATTCGTGCATTAATTGCAAAAACAGATTTTAGAATAGATGAGTTGATTTTTTGTTCTAAATTCTCAATTAAAATAATGAACTTGTAGTTTAATAGAAGTTTATTTTTTAAATAGGGTAAATGTCATTTTTTCACCGGAGATTTAGATTGGGAGGTATCATAAATTTTGGTAGTTTTGCAACCAATGAAAAATTTTTTAGTAGTTTTAAAAGGATTAGGATTGTTTTTGGTAATGTCTGCATTACTTTTTGTTTTGCAGTGGCAGTTGGCAGAAAATAATGTAATTGTGCTCAATTATAAAATTCACATCCTGATATTTTTTATTACACTAATTAGTTTGTTAACGATGTTTGTTGTTTTTGCTTTAGAAAAAAAGAATATCATAGGATTTATTTTTCTAGGGTTTGTGGTTTTTAAATTCTTTGCGATGGGGTATATTGCTGTGTTTCAGGAAGAATTTAAACTAAATATTATCCCATACTTTATTTTGTATTGGATTTACCTGACGATAGAAGTGGTTTTTGTTTTGAAATTAGTTAAAAAACAAGACTAATATCATGTAATATAAAATTGAAGAATCACTAAAAATCGAATAAAAATTTATATTTTTGCAAAAAATTTAGGAAATAAAAGTCTAGTCATGAGTTTTAAAAAACTGTTAATCGCCCTTTATCTTTTTGTCTTCTGCTTCTCTTTTGCAGAAACACATGAAGGTACTGCGGAAGCTGCAAAGGATGAAGTATACAATCCGGTTCCATTTATTATGCACCATATTGCGGATGCACACAATTGGCATCTTTGGGGTGAAGGTCACAATTCTGTAGGAATTTCTTTACCTGTAATTCTTTGGGATAATGGTTTGAAAGTTTTCAGCTCTGAAAAATTCGGACACGAAGAAGAAAAAGTTGCTGAAGTAGATGGAAATTTCTACAAAGTACACCACAACAAAATTTATTCGACAGATGCTAACGGAACTTTGGATATGCACGATGGGCATCCAACAAACAATGAGCCTTTAGATTTTTCTATCACTAAAGTAGTTGCTCAAATGATTTTGGCTGCTATTATTTTATTAATCATTGGTTTTGCATCAGCAGCAAGTTATAAAAAATCTCAGGTTCCTTCAGGAATTGCAAAATTTATCGAGCCTCTTGTAGTTTTTGTAAGAGATGATATTGCTTTACAAAACATCGGTTCTGTAAGATATAGAAAATATGTGCCTTATTTGGTTACTTTATTTTTGTTCATCTGGCTTCTTAATATTTTAGGTTTACTTCCGGGAGCTGCAAATACAACAGGTAACATTGCATTTACAATGGTTCTTTCAGTATTTACATTATTGATTGTAAACTTAAGCGGTAGAAAAACATATTGGATGCACATGTTGGATCCTTTAGGGAAAAACATGCCATTCGGTGGGAAAATTTTAATCTACATTATCCTTATTCCTGTAGAATTATTAGGAATTATTACTAAGCCTTTTGCATTGATGATTCGTCTTTTTGCTAACATGACTGCAGGACACATCATTATTATGAGTTTGATTTCTTTGATTTTCATCATGAAAACTTATTTCATCACTCCGGTATCATTAGGTTTAGCATTATTTATCTATGTATTGGAAGTATTGGTAGCGGCTTTACAGGCTTATATCTTTACAATGTTGACAGCATTATTCATCGGGTCGGCTGTAGAAGAGCCTCACCACGATCATTAATTAGAATTAAAAAAATAACTTTTTAAATATAATATTATGACAGGTAGTATCGCAGCAATCGGAGCTGGTTTAGCAGTAATCGGAGTTGGATTAGGAATTGGTAAAATTGGTGGTAGCGCAATGGAAGGTATTGCAAGACAACCAGAGCAATCAGGAAAAATCCAAACTGCAATGATTATCGCAGCAGCTCTTATCGAAGGTGCTGGTCTATTCGGTATCGTAGTAGCATTACTAGGTAAATAAGAATAGTAAACAAATAGGATTCTACAAACGGTTGGTTTGTGGAATCCTTTTAAAAAAGTTAAAAAACAAATTAAAAATAATAATTGATATAAAATGGATTTATTAACTCCTTCAATTGGTAACATATTCTGGACAGCAGTAGTATTTTTATTATTGGTAGTTCTTCTTAAAGCATTCGCTTGGAAGCCTATCCTTAGTGCTGTGAAAGAAAGAGAAGACAATATTCAGGATGCTCTTAACCAGGCTAAATTGGCTAAAAAAGAGATGGAAACTCTTAAAGCGGATAACGAAAGAATTATGCGTGAGGCTAAGATCGAAAGAGATGCTATGTTAAAAGAAGCTAGAGAAATTAAAGACAGAATTGTAGCTGAAGCTAAAGACGCTGCTAAGTCTGAAGGAGATAAATTAATCGAAGCTGCAAGACAAACAATCAATGAAGAGAAAAATGCTGCAATGGCAGACATCAAATCTCAAATCGGTATTTTGTCTGTAAATATCGCAGAATCTATCTTGAAGCAAAAGCTTGAAAACAGCGAAGCTCAAAATGAGTTGGTTCAGAATTATTTAAACAAATCAAATCTTAACTAAGAATGCTTACATCTAAAGTAGCTAAAAGATACGCACAAGGTTTACTAGAATTCACAAACGAATCTGGGCAAACTGAAGCGGTTTTTTCTGAAATGAAAGATGTAGTGAAGCTGATGTCTGAATCTAAAGATTTGAACAAATTTTTCCTTACACCTTATATTGATGCTAATAAGAAAACTGAGATTGCCAACGAAATTTTTAAAAGTTTTTCGACTGTTGCTCAGAATTTAATTAAACTTATCATCAAAAACGGAAGAGAAAACCAAATTAAAAATATTGCACAGCAGTATATCAATAAAGTTGAAGATATCAAAGGAGTTCAAAGAGTTACGATTACTACCGCAACACCACTTTCTCAGGAAAATATCGATCAGATTTTGAAATCTACTTCTTTAGTTACTGCGCAAAATAATGCAGATGTTGAAGTGAATGTAAAACCTGAGATCTTAGGAGGTTATATCTTGAGAGTAGGTGATCAGCAAGTTGATGCTTCTGTGAAATCAAAATTGAATAAGATTAAAAAAGACTTTCAGTTAAATTAAGAAAAAAACAACCATACAATGGCAGAAATAAATCCAGCAGAAGTATCTGCGATCTTAAAACAGCAATTGGCCAACTTCGATACTCAATCTAATGTTGAGGAAGTAGGTACAGTTCTTACCATCGGTGATGGTATTGCTCGTGTTTACGGGTTAGAAAATGTACAATACGGTGAGTTGGTGAAATTTGCTAGCGATGTAGAAGGTATCGTACTAAACCTTGAAGAAGACAACGTAGGGGTTGCTCTTTTGGGTGAAAGTAAATTGGTAAGAGAAGGAGACACAGTAAAAAGAACAAACAGAATCTCTTCTATCAAAGTAGGAGAAGGTATGTTAGGTAGAGTAGTTGATACTTTAGGTAACCCGATCGATGGTAAAGGTCCTATCACAGGAGATCTATACGAAATGCCGTTGGAAAGAAAAGCTCCGGGTGTTATCTACAGACAGCCAGTAACTGAGCCTTTACAAACAGGTATCGTTGCAATTGACTCTATGATCCCTGTAGGAAGAGGTCAGAGAGAGCTTATTATTGGTGACAGACAGACAGGTAAAACTACTGTTGCTATTGATACAATCATCAACCAAAAAGAATTTTTTGATGCTGGTCAGCCAGTATATTGTATATATGTTGCAATCGGACAAAAAGCTTCTACAGTAGCTCAGATTGTAAAAACATTATCAGATAAAGGAGCTTTAGCATATACAGTAATTGTTGCCGCTAATGCTTCAGATCCGGTTCCTATGCAGGTGTATTCTGCAATGGCAGGAGCTTCTATCGGTGAGTTCTTCAGAGACTCAGGTAGACCAGCTTTGATCGTTTATGATGATTTATCTAAACAAGCGGTTGCTTACCGTGAGCTTTCTCTACTATTGAGAAGACCACCGGGACGTGAGGCTTATCCAGGAGACGTTTTCTATCTTCACTCAAGATTATTAGAAAGAGCTGCAAAAATCATTGCTGATGATAACATTGCAAGTCAGATGAATGACTTACCAGAATCTCTAAGACCTCTTGTAAAGGGTGGTGGTTCATTAACGGCACTTCCGATTATCGAAACTCAGGCGGGTGACGTTTCTGCGTATATTCCAACAAACGTAATCTCTATTACAGACGGACAGATTTTCTTGGAATCTGACTTGTTCAACTCAGGGGTTCGTCCAGCAATTAACGTTGGTATTTCTGTATCTCGTGTTGGAGGTAATGCTCAGATTAAATCAATGAAAAAAGTTTCTGGTACTCTTAAATTAGACCAGGCTCAATATAAAGAATTGGAAGCGTTTGCTAAATTCGGTTCTGATCTTGATGCTTCTACTTTAGCAGTGATCTCTAAAGGAGAAAGAAACGTAGAGTTGTTGAAGCAGCCGGTTAACTCTCCACTTCCTGTTGATAGCCAAGTTGCTATGATCTATGCAGGTACAGAGAACCTAATGAGAAACGTTCCTATCAAGAAAGTAAAAGAATTCCAAATCGAATATATCGAATTCCTAAGATCTAAGCACCCAGAAACTATGGCTGCTCTTAAATCTGGAAAAATCGATAACGATATTACAGGTGTTCTTAAGCAAGTTGCTACAGATTTAGCTTCAAAATATAACTAAAAATTAGTTGATGGTTTTTGGTTGATAGTTGACAGAATTTTCTAAAACTAGCAACCAACAACCGACAACCAACAACTAACCCCATATGGCAAACTTAAAAGAAATACGAGGAAGAATCACTTCAATTTCATCTACGATGCAAATTACACGTGCTATGAAAATGGTTTCGGCAGCGAAACTAAAGAAAGCACAAGATGCCATCGTAATGTTGAGACCTTATTCTGAAAAACTTCAGGAGATTATTCAGAATGTAAATTCTAGCTCAGATCCTGATCAGGTTTCTATTTACGCTCAGAAAAGAGAAGTAAAAAAAGTACTATTTATTGCTGTAACTTCAAACAGAGGTTTGGCAGGTGCTTTCAACTCTTCTGTTGTAAAAGAATTAAACCACCAGTTTCAGAACAATGCTCAGTACGAAATTGAAATTCTTACTATTGGTAAAAAAGTTTATGATGCTGTAAGAAAAAACCGTGCGGTGTTTTCAAATGAAAGTGCAATTTTTGATAATCTTACTTTCGATAAAGTAGCAAACATTACAGAAAGTGTAATGACAAGTTTTATTGAAGGTAAATTTGATGAAGTTTATGTTGTTTACAATAAATTTATCAACGCTGCAACTCAAGAAGTGATCACAGAGCAAGTTCTTCCGATCTCAATGGTTGAAACTGAGAAAGAAGAAGGACAAACAGAAACTGATTATATCTTTGAACCTAATAGAAATGAGATTTTGGATAATTTGATTCCTAAATCTATTAAAACTCAGGTTTTCAAAGCAGTTTTAGATTCTGTAGCTTCAGAACACGGTGCGAGAATGACGGCAATGCACAAAGCAACAGATAATGCAGAAGCCCTTAGAAATGATCTTAAGATTTTCTATAACAAAGCAAGACAAGCTGCAATTACCAACGAGATCCTAGAAATTGTTTCAGGAGCAGAAGCTTTGAAAAACTCGTAATAAAATATTCAAAAAATATGAAAGCATCGATATCTTCGGTGCTTTTTTTGTTAGTTTTATTTTATATATCTTTGCATAAATAATTATAATTTTTAAATGGATTCTGACATAGTCAGGCTTTTGCTAGCCTTGTTTCTTGTATTACTTAATGGCTTTTTCGTAGCCGCAGAATTTTCAATTGTTAAAGTTCGTTACTCTCAGATTCAGCTTAAAGCTGCCGATGGCGATTCTATGGCAAAACAGGCAGAGCATATTATCAAACATCTTGATGAATATCTTTCTGCAACACAGCTTGGTATTACTTTAGCATCACTTGCTTTAGGTTGGGTAGGTGAAAGTGCAATGCATCATGTTATTGATAATGCATTACATTCTTTAAATATAAATCTTGCAGAGTCTACGGTTACAACGATTTCATTGGTTCTTAGTTTTTTGATTATCACAGTAATGCATATTGTTTTTGGTGAGTTAATACCGAAATCAATTGCGATTAGAAAATCTGAAGCTACAACAATGGCAACTGCAGTTCCGTTGAGAGTTTTTTATACCGTTTTTAAACCATTCATTTGGTTGATGAATTTGATGTCTAATGGAGTTTTAAGATTAATGAAAATTCATCCGGCTTCTGAACAGGAAATTCACTCTACAGAAGAACTTCAGCTTTTGGTAAAACAATCAGCCGATAGTGGAGAAATTGAAGAAGAAAATTACGAAATCATCAAAAATGCATTTGATTTTACAGACCATTCTGCAAAACAAATCATGGTTCCGAGACAAAATATTACTTCTATTGATTTTTCAGATGACTTAAACGAAATTATAGACAAAATCATGGAAAGCGGATATTCCAGAATTCCGGTCTATGAAAATTCGATAGATAATATAATCGGTGTTTTTTACACCAAAGAAATTATCAGAGAATTTGTTAAAAGAAAAGGGCAACTCAGTCATGATGATTTAAGAGAATTGATGCGTGAATCTTTCTTTGTGGTAGGAAGTAAAAAGATCTCAGATTTATTAAAGATCTTCCAGCAGAAAAAGCAGCATTTGGCAATTGTAATTGACGAATTTGGTGGAACTGAAGGAATTATCACTCTTGAAGATATTTTGGAAGAATTGGTAGGTGAAATTCAGGATGAAGAGGATGATGAAGAAAAACTGGTTGATAAAATTGCTGAAAACACCTATTGGGTAAAAGCAACTCAACCTTTGGATGAAATTAACGAATCTTTGCCTAAAAAACTGACTCTTCCTGAAGAAAGTGAGTACAATACTTTAGCAGGATTTATTTTACATGCTTTAGAAGATATTCCGGAAGAAAATCAAGAATTTGATTTGGAAAATTACCATTTCAAGATCTTGAAAATGAATAATAAGAGTGTCGAAATGGTTGAACTACAGTATATTGAGCCAAACATAGTCGACGATATTTTAGATAAATTAGACGTTTAAATATAAAATAATGATTTTTTATAACAGCATAAAAGATTATGAAGATCCAAAACGAAAGTACGAAGAAGACGTATTGGTTTTGGATGATACAGACGAAGTGTACAAGCTGATTCTGCATAATGACGATATTCATACTTTTGACGATGTGATTGAAGCATTAATTCAAATTTGCAAACACGACCCAATACAGGCAGAACAATGTACAATGTTGGTTCATTTTAAAGGCAAATGCACCGTGAAAACAGGCGCAATGGATTTTTTGAAACCGATGCACGAAAAATTAATAGCAAGAAGCTTAACAAGCGAAATCGTATAAAAACAGGCTCTGACAATTTTGTCGGAGTTTTTTTTGAATCTAAACTAACCTCTAATTTCTAACATCTCATTTCATCTAAAATACTATCTTTGTAAAAACTCTAAAGAAATAAATAGAATGCTTGTAATAGGAATTGCCGGAGGTACAGGATCGGGCAAAACTACCGTTGTTGATAAAATTATTCAACAGCTTGATATTGAGGGAATGAATATTCTTTCTCAGGATAATTATTATAATGATAATCATAATCTTACGCTTACAGAAAGAGAAGCTTTAAACTACGATCACCCAAAATCTATTGATTTTGATTTATTGATTCAGCACGTAAAAGCGTTGAAAAATAACGAAACAATCGAGCAACCGATGTACAGTTTCGTAACACATGGAAGAACAGGAGATCATGTAACCGTTGAGCCAAAAAATGTTTTGGTCGTTGAAGGAATTTTGGTTTTAACCAATAAGGAATTACTCAAAGAATTTGATTTAAAAGTATTCGTTCACGCCGATTCAGACGAGAGACTGATCAGGCGAATCAAGAGAGATACACAAGAAAGAGGAAGAGATCTGAACGAGGTTTTACACCGTTATCAGACTACCTTGAAGCCTATGCATCAGGAATTTATCGAACCTTCAAAAAATGAAG
The DNA here is from genome assembly GCF_900168205.1 of Chryseobacterium balustinum. Lineage (GTDB taxonomy): Bacteria > Bacteroidota > Bacteroidia > Flavobacteriales > Weeksellaceae > Chryseobacterium > Chryseobacterium balustinum. Next base: position 134,007 of record NZ_FUZE01000004.1, on the reverse strand, counting down.
CTGATTTGATTATTCCCAATATGAGACAGAATTCTGTCGCGATAGATTTTTTAACAACGGTTATTAAAAATTCATTAAGAAAACACTAAAAATGGCAGAGAAAGAGCTTATTAAAGACATCAAACCAAGATCGGAAACTTTTAAATTTTTTCAGAGTTATGTTTTAAATAAATATATTCTGACAATTTTCTTGTTTTTGGTGTGGATGATTTTCTTTGATCAAACTTCTTTTCTGGTTATCCATGAGCTTAATGGCGAAATTAATAAATACGAAGAACAGCTCGATTATTACAAATCAGAATACGAAAAGAATGATAAATTCTACAAAAAACTGATGAATAATAAATCTGAAAAAGAAAAATACGCCAGAGAAAATTACTTTATGAAAAAGCCTAACGAGGAAATTTTTATCCTTGTTGTAGATAGCGCAAATATTGCTAAAAAATAATTTTAAAGTGAATTGTAAATAGACAATTAGCTTCACTGTCAATTTAAAATAAGTAAGCGAATCTATATTACTCATTACCTATTACCCATCATTTATGTCAAATACTGAAACCTTCTCAAACTGGGAAAATCTTGTTAAAAAACAACTTAAAACGGAAGATATATACACCATTCTGAAAAAAGAAAATTTAGAAGGAATTGATATAAAACCTTTTTATAATTCTGTTGAAAAACCAATGGTAAGCCTTCCGAAAATAGAGGAAAGTACCCATTTGGTAGCCAGTTACCACGAAAGTTTGGAAGATGATGTTTTCGCATTTCTATTAAATGAAAATGTAGAAAACCTTGTAGGGAAAACCGTTTTTATAAACAATAAAGATTTAGCAGAACACATCAGCCCGCAAGATGAAGATCAATATTTTTCTTTAATTGATGTTTTTGATGAGAAAAATGCTGAAATTAATGATCAGTTGGTAAAAGAACTTTTGGCAAAAGATTTTAAACGAAACATTTGTGTAGATATTTCGCTTCATCAAAATGCAGGAGCAGCAATTTATCAGCAATTGGGAATCGCTTTGGCAAAAACAAAAGAACTGATTGAAGTTTATGGAGCTGAACTTATCAATAAATTAATTTTCAGAATTGCCATAGGAGGAAATTATTTCTTTGAAATGGCCAAAGTGCGTGCTATTAAACTGGTAATCAATCAATTGTCGAAAGAATATGGTTTAGGTGAAATTCCATATATTTTTGCTGAAACTTCATTGAGAAATAAAGCCATTTCAGATAATGAAAATAATCTGATTCGTTCTACTTTAGAATTGGCTTCAGCGATGATTGGAGGAGCAGATGCAGTTTACAGTACCAATTATTTGGTTGAAAAAAGCACAGAAAATTCAGAAGAAATTTCTTTTAAACAACAGATTGTTTTGGCGTACGAAAGTATTATCAATGTTTTTGAAGATGCCTCAAATAATAGCTATTATGTTGAAGATATTACCCAACAGATTGCGGAGAAATCTTGGGCTTTCTTTGTTGAAATCGAAGAAAACGGAGGCTATCTGGAATCTTTAAAACAAGGAATTATTCAGAAGAATATTTACGATCATGCTGTTGAAGAGCAAAAGTGGGTAGAAGAAGGTAAAATAAAACTGATTGGCGTTAATTTATACCCTAAATTAGAACAGAAAAAATCAATTGAAGAATTGTATAACCAAAATGAAATAAAAGCAGTTCGTTGGGCTCAAATGTTTGAATAATGAAAGAAAAACTGATTGATTTATTTGAATACACTTATCATTCCAATAAGGAAATGATTAAAATTATCTCTGAAAATATTTCGAAAATAGACGATAAAACAATCGGTTTAATCAATCATACGTTGAATGCTCAACAAATCTGGAATTCAAGGATTGTAGGAGAAAAAACTTTTGAAGTTTGGCAAATTAATAGTTTTGAAAATTTGGAAGAAATTAATCATGAAAATTTTTTAAGGAGTATTCAGATCATTGAGAATTCAGATTTTGAGCAAAAAATAGAATACCAAAACTCAAAAGGAAATAAGTTTGAAAACAGTATTTTTGAGATGCTTTTTCATACAATTAATCACTCGACGTATCACCGAGGACAAATTAATTCTTTACTCAAACAAAACGGAATTGAACCTTTACTTACAGACTACATTTTTTATAAAAGATAGATTTGAAAAGAGAAACTTTAAATTCTGAAATTCAAGAATATATCAATGCAAATCTTAATGCAGATTTGCATTCTTTGTTATTAAAAAAATCCCCGTTTCCTGATGTTTCGATGCAGGAAATCGTTCAACAAATCAAAGGAAAGCTGGTGGCTCAGAAAAAATTTCCTTTTCTTTTAAAAGACGGAATTATTTTCCCGCCACAACTCAATCTTGAACAGTCTTCTTCCGAAAAAACAGCGCTTTACAAATCAGAAATTTTAAAAGGAAATAAATTCATCGATTTAACAAGCGGTTTCGGGATTGATGCTTATTATTTATCTAAAAATTTTGTTGAGATTACTTTAGTCGAACAAAACAAAGAGCTTTTAGAAATTGTAAAGCATAATTGGACTGTTTTGGGCAAGAAAGCGGCCTTCATCAACATAAAGCTGGAAGATTTTCTTAATGAAACCAAAGAAAATTTTGATGTTATTTATCTCGATCCGGCTCGAAGAGATCAGAATAAAAATAAAGTTTTTCTGCTTGAAGACCTTTCACCAAATATTCTGGAAATTCAGGATGAGTTGCTCTCAATTTCGAAAGAAGTTATTATAAAACTGTCTCCTTTAATTGATTTAAAATATCTGATTTCGGTTTTAAAAAATATTTCTAAAATTGAAATTATTGCCGTTAGAAACGATGTAAAAGAGATTGTTGTTTTCCTTTCTAAAAATTTTTCAGGAGATATAATTTGTAACTGTGTGAATCTTGAAAGCGAGGAGAGAAGTTTTAGTTTTAATATTAATTCTGAAAAGAATGCTTTTGCCGAATATTCTGAGCCGCAGAGATTTATTTATATTCCAAATAATACGATTCTGAAAGCTGGAATTTTTAATTTAATTTCAAGCCAGTTTAAACTTAAAAAACTGCATCCAAATACTCATTTGTACACTTGTGAAGTTAAAATTAAAGACTTTCCGGGAAGAGTTTTAGAGATGGAAGTAGTTGATTCAAAACAGATTAAAAAGAAAGAACAGTTTAATTTGATTTCTAAAAACTATCCTTTAAAACCTGAGGAAATCAAGAAGAAATATCAGTTAAAAGATGGCGGAAATCGGTATCTTATTTTTACACAATCCAAAAAAGGTAAAATAATATTAAAATCAGTCTAAAAATGTTGCCGAAAAATGCAATATTTCTTACTTTTGGGCAATAAAAAATTATAGAAGAAATCGCAAAGATTGTTTGAGCAACAAACATTGATCGATAAAGTGATTTCATTAGATTTAAAAATAAATATCTGCATATGAAAAAATTAGTTATATGTTTAGCTCTTGCAACGGTAGCGGTAAGCTGTAAAAAAATCCAGGCTGGAGGGAATAAAAATATCATCAAATTGGAAGAAGGTACAGAAAGATATTCTGATGCTCATCAAGGTGGTTCAGAAGCTCATGGAACTGCTCACGAAGCGACGACTCCTGCTCATGCAGAACCAGCTAAAGACGCGCACGGAACTGAAGCTCCAAAAACTGATTCTACTACTGCAAAGAAAGAAGAGCCTGCAAAAGCAGCGCACTAATTTTCTGAAAATACAATATATGAATCCTGCTTTTTTGCAGGATTTTTTTGTTGAAACAAGATTAATTTTTTTCAAAAGAAATTAAAGCTAATTTGTTTGCTGTGGCGATACAATTTTTTTAATTTTAACAAAATTTAATTTACAATGCAAGAAACATTAAATTACATCAACGAAAACAAGCAGCGTTTCGTAGATGAATTGTTTGAGTTACTTAGAATTCCTTCTATTTCTGCCGATCCGGCCTACAGCAACGACGTTATAAAGTGTGCAGAGGTTTGTGCAGAATTCCTTAAAAATGCAGGAGCAGACAACGTTGAAATATGCCAAACAAAAGGATATCCTATTGTTTTTGGTGAAAAACTGATTGACGAAAATCTTCCTACAGTATTGGTGTATGGTCATTATGATGTACAACCTGCAGATCCTTTAGAACTGTGGAAAAAACCACCTTTTGAGCCTTATATCGAGAAAACTGATCTTCATCCTGAAGGAGCTATTTTTGCAAGAGGTTCAGCAGATGATAAAGGGCAGTTTTTTATGCAGGTAAAAGCATTTGAAGCGATGATGAAGACCAACTCTCTGCCTTGTAATGTGAAATTTATTTTAGAAGGCGAGGAAGAAGTAGGTTCTGTAAGTTTAGGTGACTGGGTAAATGAAAACAAAGAAAAGCTTTCTTGTGACTGCATATTGATTTCTGATACCCATATTTATAGCAATGAGCAACCGACTGTTACAACAGGGTTAAGAGGGTTGAGTTATGTGGAAGTTGAAGTTGAAGGACCCAACAGAGATTTGCATTCCGGGCTTTACGGTGGTGCAGTTCCTAACCCTATTCATGTGCTTTCAAGAATGATTGCTAAGCTGATTGACGATGACGGACAAATCACAATTGATGGTTTTTATGACAACGTAGAAACTGTTTCTGATGAAGAAAGAGCTGAAATGAATAAGCTGAAAGACAATCCTGCTGAATTTAAAAAATCTATTGGTTTAAATGATGTGGAAGGTGAAAAAGGATATACAACTTTAGAGAGAACTTCAATTCGTCCAACACTAGACTGCAACGGAATTTGGGGCGGTTATACAGGTGAAGGAGCAAAAACGGTAATTCCGTCTAAAGCTTCAGCTAAAATTTCGATGCGTTTGGTTCCGTATCAGACTCCTGAAGAAATTACAGAAAAGTTTACAAAATATTTTGAAAAAATTGCTCCAGCAAATGTGAGAGTAAAAGTAACTCCGCATCATGGAGGTATGCCTTATGTATTACCTACGGATACAAAAGAATATTTAGCAGCTAAAAATGCAATGCAATCTGCTTTCGGTAAAGAAGTTCTTCCTTACAGAGGCGGCGGAAGTATCCCAATTACCTCAATGTTTGAGCAGGTTTTGGGAGCTAAATCTGTATTGATGGGATTTGGTTTAGATTCTGATGCGATTCACTCACCAAATGAGCATTACGGTTTATTTAATTTCTATAAAGGAATTGAGAGTATTCCAATGTTTTTTGAGAATTATTCGAAGTCTTAAAAAGTGAATTAATTTATTAAAAATACTCCTTAAGAAGCTTTTCTTGAGGAGTATTTTATTAAATATGTTATCATGGGTGTGTGAGTTTTCTATATATTTGCGAAAAAATAACCAAAAATTAAGTTTATGAAGAGAGTTTTATTTTCTATGCTGATAGGAGTTTCTCAATTAGCGTTTTCTCAGCAGTTAATTTCTTTTGAAGAGAGTGAAGGATATACAACTGCAAATATTGATACACAGCAAGGATGGAGAAGTACTGCGATTGGAGTAGGTTCACCTAATGTATCTGGTCAAACAGTTTCTACAGAACAATTTGTAGGAGGAGCAAGATCTTTAAAAATTACAAAAGAGGCTGCTTTTGTAGAGCAAAACAATGCAGTAATAGGAGCTTTTAAACCGATTGGCTCATCCCTAGCATACAATAATTTTACTATTTCATTTGATATTCGAATTACAGAGAAAGCGTCTACTGCATCACTTTATGAATTTCAGACAATAGGAAATGGTGCAGCAGGAAGAGTTTATGTAATAAGATTGAGATTTAATAAAACAGGAGGGATTGTTGCTGCACAAACTACTGGTACATCATCCACATTTGCGACTACCACTGGAACATGGAGTGCTGATATCTGGTATCGTGTAAAAATTGTTGGTACAGCTACAGGACTTACATATTATTTAAATGATACTCAAATTTATACAGGTAATTTCTTCCTGAATTATAATTTTGATGAAATGGCTTTTGTGCATGATAACTATTCTGGAAGCGCTTATATTGATAGAATTGCCATTAATAATGAAGGGGGTGTATTATCTACAAAAGATGATGTGAAAATTATAAAAAACATGCTATCAATCTATCCAAATCCTACTTCCGACATCCTAAACATCAAAACAGATTCTAAAATCAATACCGTTTCTGTTGTAGATATAACAGGTAAAAAAGTAAATGTAAAATTAAAAGATGATAAAATTGACGTTAGAAGTCTTCCTGCAGGAATTTACTTAATCAATGTTGAAACAAAAGATGGTATCTCTACAGAGAAATTCATAAAAAAATAAATTTCTGACTTTGCGGTAGAACGTTTTTTGATTCTAAACATTGCATATCGTTTAATTGCTATAAAGGAATTGAGAGTGTCCCAATGTTTTTTGAGAATTATTCGTAATTGTAAAAAGCAAATTAATTTATTAAATAATTCTTCTTTAGAAGTTTTTCTTAAAGAATATTTTTTTTTAGGAATATATTGTCATGAATGTGTGATTTTTTTTATATATTTACGAAAAAAATAATTAAATATTAAGTTTATGAAAAAAATTCTACTAGCTGGATTTTTATCCACTTTTGCACTACATAGTGCACAAATGAATTACAGTTTTGAAACCGCTCAGGGTTTTACAGTAGGACCAATCGCCGGGCAGGCTGGTTGGGGTGGTACTTCAGCCGCATATATAGGTGCAGTAACGGCTGAACAGGCAAATCCGGGAACTCAGTCATTGAAAATTACAGGTAATAACGGAACTGTACATTCTTCAGCAGGGGCCATTAGCCCTACCGTATCGACTACTGGTTCGGTTGTTACAGTTTTGTTTAATGCATATTTTACTGTAGCAGCTACTCTTGGAGATGAGTGTGATTTCTTTTTCTCACCCCAATCTCCCTCACAGCAGACAATTAATGCGAGAATGAATTTTGATTTCCAAGGAAATATCAAGGTTATTGATGGGCCAGACCCTCTATCTTTGGCTTTTGTAGATACTAATGCTGATTTTACTAGAGGAAGTTGGAATACTTACAAAATAGAGTTGGATTTTGTTAATAACGAAGCAAAATATTATCAGAACGGAACATTGATTTACACAGGTTTTGTTGTTGGAGGTACAATGGTTGGTAATTTGGCTATAACAAATGACAATTATAATAGTTCTGCTTACTTCGATGGTATTCAAGTTGTAAGTGGAGTTTTAGGTACATCGGAAGCAGATGTAAAAAAAATTTCTTACAAGCTTTATCCAAACCCGACGTCAGATTTTGCTATCGTTGAATCAACAGATAAAATAAATTCTATCGAAGTTTTTGATTTTTCTGGTAAAAAATTAAATGTCGGAGTGAATGACAATAAAGTTGATTTACGTAATTTGGCAGCAGGAGTATATTTAATTAACGTCACTACCCCAAAAGGAAGAATATCTGACAGAATTATCAAAAAATAAATTACTGACCAATCTCAGTATATTAAAAACGCTCCAATTGGGGCGTTTTTGTTATTTTAGGGTTTTAAAAAATTAATTGATGATAGAAAATAAAGTAGCTTATATTACAGGAGGAACAAAAGGAGTAGGATACGGAATTGCAAAAATATTGCTTCAAAATGATGTTTCTGTTGCATTTTCGGGGAGAAAGAAAGAGGATGTCGAAAAAGTAGAAAATGAATTAAAACAATATTCAACTAATGTTTTGGGATTGGTTTCGGATGTTAAAAATTTAGATAGTGAATTTAATGCAGTTAAAAACATCATAGAAAAATTCGGAAGATTAGATTTTGTAATTGCAAATGCAGGATTGGGGATCTTTAAACCGGTTGATGAGCTAAGTTCTGAAGAATGGAATGAGATGATTGATACCAACTTAACCGGAGTATTTCATACTTTAAAAGCTTCAGTTGAAGAATTAAAGAAAACTGAAGGGTATTATATCACGATTTCAAGTTTAGCAGGAGCTAATTTCTTCGAAAACGGAGCCGGCTACAATGCTTCTAAATTTGGCGTGGTAGGCTTCACCCAAGCTGCAATGATTGATTTGAGAAAGTATAATATTAAATCTACTGTTATTATGCCGGGTTCTGTAGCAACCCATTTTAATGGGAATGTTCCGTCAGAAAAAGATGCCTGGAAAATTCAGCCCGAAGATATGGGGAGCTTGGTACTGGATATTTTGAAGATGAACCAAAGAGTTTTACCAAGCAAGATTGAGTTTAGAGCAACAAAACCAAAGTCTTAGAAACTTATAATGCGCTGAATAATAATTAAATAAGTATTATGCATGCATAATATATTTTTTATTTATATTTACAAAACTTAACAAACAAAAACAGCTTCCAAAAATCTCAGGATTTTAATAGGCTGAAAATAAAAATTTATAACACACATGGAGCCGTAAGGTGACATATGGTAAATGAAAATAATTAAAACAACATATGAAAATATTAGTTTGCATCAGTAGTGTTCCAGATACTACTTCAAAAATCAATTTTACAGCAGATAAATCTGCATTCGACAAAAACGGAATTCAGTGGGTAATCAATCCGTTAGATGAGTTCGCATTAACAAAAGCGATCAAGTTACAAGAATCTCAGGGAGCTACAGTTACGGTTTTAAACGTAGGAGATGCTGGAACTGAGCCGGTAATCAGAAAAGCTTTGGCAATTGGTGCAAATGACGGAGTAAGAGTAAATCTTGACCCGAAAGATAGCTATTCTACAGCGAAAGAAATTGCTTCTGTAGCACAGAATGGAGGATACGACTTAATTCTTTGTGGTAAAGAATCAATTGATTATAACGGTGGTTCTGTTCCTGGAATGGTTGCTCAGTTGTTGAATCAACCTTTCGTAAACGCTTCTGTTGGTTTAGATGTGAACGGAGCTGAAGCGACTGCAGTGAGAGAAATTGAAGGTGGTAAAGAAACTATTTCTGTTAAATTGCCTGCTGTAATCGCTGGTCAGAAAGGATTAGTTGACGAAAAAGATTTGATTATTCCAAACATGAGAGGGATTATGTCTGCAAGAACAAAACCTTTGCAGGTGGTAGAGCCTACTTCTTCTGAAGTGAAAGTTCAGGGTGTATCTTATGACTCTGTTCCGCCAAGAGCAGCTGTGAAAATCGTTTCTCCTGATAATTTAGATGAGTTAGTAAGACTTCTTCACGAGGAAGCTAAAGTAATTTAAAAAAAGATAACAGATTTTAGGTATAAGGTCATAGTTTAAAACTATTTCTAACCTAATTTTTAACATCTAATTCCTAAAACCTAAAAATTAAAAAAATGGCAGTATTCGTATACGCAGAAAATATAAATGGAGTTTACAAGAAAGCAGCTTTTGAGGCAGTTTCTTATGCTAAAGCAGTGGCAGATCAGGCGGGTGATACCGTTACAGCGATCTCTGTAAACCCAACAGATTCTTCAGATTTATTGTATAAATATGGAGCAACAAACGTAATCAACATCAAAGACGAGGGTCTTAAAAATTTCTCGGCAAAAGCTTATGCACAAGCGCTAAGTGAAGTTGCAGACGGAAATATCCTTGTTTTTCCTCACACAACAGATGCTTCTTCTGTAGCGCCAATGTTGGCTGTAATGAAAAATTATTCTCTTATTACCAATGTTTTGGAAGCTCCTGAAAGTCAAGCTCCTTTTCAGGTGAAAAGAAAGGCATTCTCTGGGAAAGGTTTCATGCATGCAAAAGCTGAAGGAACAGGAGTGATCCTTACTGTTTCTCAAAACGCTTTCGGTGTTAAAGAAAATGCAGTTTCTGGTTCAGAAGAAGTGAAAAATCTTTCTGTTGCTAATGAAGATACTAAAGTAATCTCTCACGAGCAAAGTTCAGGTAAATTAGACTTAAAAGAAGCTGAAGTAGTAGTGTCTGCAGGTAGAGGAATGAAAGGTCCTGAAAACTGGGGAATGGTAGAAGATTTAGCAAATGTTTTAGGTGCTGCAACGGCATGTTCAAAACCGGTTTCAGATATCGGATGGAGACCTCACACAGAGCACGTTGGACAAACTGGTAAAGCAATTGCACCTAATCTTTATATTGCAATCGGTATTTCTGGAGCGATTCAGCATTTAGCTGGAGTAAACTCTTCTAAAACAATCGTTGTAATCAACAGTGATGCTGAAGCTCCGTTCTTCAAATCAGCTGATTACGGTGTTGTAGGAGATGCTTTCCAGATTATCCCTGCATTAACTGAGAAAATTAAAGCTCTTAAAGGATAGAAAGGTTAATAGTGAATTCTACTTCGCAGGTCAATAGTGAATTTTTAAAATTGACAATGAAGTGAATTGACATTTGACTATTCATAATTTCAATAAATACAATAAAAGCTCGGCTTCCGGGCTTTTATTTTTGTCTAAAAAGTAAAACCTACAATAAAAAATTAATTTATATTTGTAGTCATGGATTATAAACAGCTAATCATACGCGGAATATCGTACAGCCAGACCCAGTCTGGGGCTTACGCATTGCTATTGGAACATGAGGAAACAAACATTAAATTACCCGTGGTTATCGGTAATTTTGAAGCGCAATCCATTTCTTTAGGCTTAGAAAAAGATATTCATCCGCCACGTCCCCTTACGCACGATTTATTTACAAAATTTATTATTTCTACCCATTATAAATTGATTTCTGTAATCATTTATCAGATTGTAGACGGTGTTTTCTTTTCGAATATCAATTTTAAAAATTCCGAAACCGAGGAAGAGCTTATTCTTGATGCTAGAACTTCAGATGCTGTCGCAATGGCAGTAAGATTCGATGCACCAATTTATACCACACAGCAAGTTTTAAACGAAGCCGGAATTTTACTGGAATTGGAAGAAGTGGCTAAAGAAGATGAAACTTTCTCTGAAACCATTGATGCCGAAGACAGTTTAACCTCTGCTTCAATGGACGAATTGCAGAAATTGTTGGATGAAGCTGTAAAAGAAGAAGATTTTGATACTGCTCTTGAAATTCAGGAGGAAATCAAAAGGCGAAAAAAGAAAATAGATTAAAGAGATATTTACAATTAAAAAATGAATTTAAAATTACGATTGACCATCCTGAGCTTTCTACAGTTTGGGGTTTGGGGAGCCTATCTTACTTCCATGGGGAATTATTTGGGATCGGTAGGATTGGGATCTAAAATTGGACTATTCTATGCAATGCAAGGAATTGTATCGATTTTTATGCCTGCTATTATGGGTATTATTGCAGACCGATGGATTCAAGCTCAAAAGCTTCTAGGCATTTCGCATTTTCTTGCAGCCGTTTTTTTGATATGGGCAGGTTATTATGGAATGTCAGCAGGAGAAAATGTTGAATTTTCAAAACTTTTTCTTCTTTACGGCTTAAGTGTCACTTTCTATATGCCATCCATTGCACTTTCCAATTCTGTTGCGTACACAGTTTTGGTAAATAATAATTATGATACCATTAAGTCTTTCCCACCAATTCGTACTTTGGGAACAGTAGGTTTTATCTGTGCGATGTTATTTGTGAATTTTGCAGGTATTCAAGATGGAAATTTTAGTTTTAATTTTTCAAATGAAGCGGGTTTCCCAAGTTTTCAGAATAGTTACAGCCAATTTTTTGTTTCGGGTGTTTTAGGAATTATTCTTTTTATTTATTCATTTACTTTACCGAATTGTCCTGTTAATAAAAGTGATGAAAAAAGAACTTTATCTGATGCTTTAGGCTTGAAGGCTTTTGCTTTGTTTAAAGAGAAAAAAATGGCAATTTTCTTTATATTCTCAATGTTCTTGGGTGTTTCTTTACAGATTACCAATGGTTATGCAAATCCGTTCATAACGAGTTTCAAAGAAATTCCTGAATTTGCAAATACATGGGGCTCAAATAATGCTAATGCTTTAATTTCTCTTTCGCAGGTTTCAGAAACACTTTGTATCTTATTAATTCCTTTCTTTTTAAAACGATATGGAATTAAAAAAGTAATGTTAATGGCAATGTTTGCCTGGGTTTTAAGATTCGGATTATTTGCAACAGGAAATCCTGGAGGAGGAGTTTGGATGTTTGTTTTATCAATGATCGTTTACGGTATCGCATTCGATTTCTTCAATGTTTCAGGATCACTATTTGTTGATAAAGAGACAGATAAAAGCATTCGTTCAAGTGCACAGGGAGTTTTCATGATGATGACTAATGGTTTTGGGGCAACAATTGGGATGTTGGGAGCCCAGGAAGTGGTAAATCATTATGTTTTCTCACAAACAGACCCTTCTTTACAACTTGCAGGATGGCAAACTTCATGGTATATTTTTGCAGGTTATGCGTTAATAGTAACTATTGCTTTTGCTATTATTTTTAAACATAAACATGATCCTAAAGCTGTCGAAAATATTAATCATTAATTGAATTGATACTTAAATATTACATTGCACTTTTGAAAAAAAGTGCAATTTTTTTTACTTTTAGGCAACCATTTTCAAATTGTACCGTCTTATAGATAGAAACTAATCAATGAAGCATTTAGAAGAGAATTTTAAACTTGCCAAAAAACAGGATCGGAGAGCCCAAAAAGCACTTTACGATTTGTTTTCAGCTAAAATGTTGGCAGTTTCAAATTCTTATACGAATAATATTCATGATGCTGAAGATATTTTACTAAATGCTTTTCTGAAATGTTTCAATAAAATCAACGATTGTAAAGACTGGAAAAGTTTTCCGTTTTGGCTGAGGAAAATTGTCGTCAACGATTCGATAAGCTTCGTCAGGAAAAATAAGAATATTCTTTATTCAGATATCGAAATTGCCGATGATTATCCGGAAGAGGAATTAGATGAAAGTCTAAACAAAATTAATATCGAAGAAATTTTTTCTCAAATGCCGACTGGTTACCGATTGATTTTTAATCTCTATGTTTTTGAAGATAAAAAACATCAGGAAATTGCTGAAATTCTGAATATTTCTGAAGGAACCAGCAAAAGCCAACTCAGCAAAGCCAAAAAGTGGATTGCAGATTATTTAAAAGCAAAAGAAAATGGACAAAAACATACGGAAACCGTTAAAAACTGATTACGAAAACCTCGAAATAAAGCCCTCTGCAAGTCTTTGGAATCAAATCGAACTTGGATTAGATAATGATTCTGAAACGGTACAAAAACCACTGTTTCAGTGGTGGAAATATGCTGCAGTAATTGTTCTTTTACTCTCATTTGGAGCTTTGTTTTATTATAATTCTGATCGGCTTCTAAAACCTGAAGAAATAATTGCGGTTAAAAAAGCTGTGGAAAGTAATAGTAAACCAACAGAGAATATTGAGGTTGTCGCAGATAATAAAAATGAAGAACTCAATAATATTTCTGAAATAATTATTAAATCAGAAAAGACTCAGAAAAAACAATCGGAGATATTGGTTCAAAGCCAATCTGAAGTCTTAAAAGAAACTCCGAAAATGACCAATGCAGAAACTCAAATTAGTATAAAATCTGAGATTGAGATTAATAATAAACCTGAACAGCTAATTCCCGAATCTCCTCAGTTAGCAACAGCCCAACCTGCTGTAAAAGAAGCTAAAGTAAAATATATCACAGCAAATGATCTGATTTTTCAGCGAAAATACAGCATTGAAAAGAAAGAGAATGCTCAGGAAAATGTGAAAAGACTTGGTATTATTATGATTAACAGAATCAATGTAAGTCCAGAGTTTATTACCATTTTTAACGGTAGTAATAACAATACAAGCGAACAAAAATAATTCATCAAATATGAAACAAAAAATACTATTAACAGGAGCTTTTGTGTTTCTATTCTTAATCGGTTTTTCCCAAAGTAAAACAACTTTGAGAAAACAGATGGAAAATTATACAAACAAAATCGACAGTGTGGTTGTTGAAGAACGAAACAAAATGAATGCTGAGTTTGATTTGCTTGAAAAGAAAATGAAAGCTGGTGAGATCTCTGAAAGTGAGATGAATGAACAGAAAAATATAGCAGCCATTCGATACGAAGCGATTATTAATGACGAGATCGATCGACAAAAAGATGAATACGAAGAAATAACAGGGAAAACGGTAAGAAGAGCACTTTTCAAAAGCAATCTTACTAAAAATAATAATTTATTCAGAACAGCAAGAGGCGCTTTACTGGATCTTACATTTGAACAACCTGAGTTTGACGAGCCTGAAGATCCTAAAAATTATCTGGAAAGTTTTGGATACGTTGCAGGGATCTCTATGATCAATTTTACCGATAAAAAGTTTTTCAATTTTTCTAAAGGAAATGAACTGAAAAACTCTATGTCCGGAAACTTCTCTCTGCGTTATGAAAATCAACTAGGTAAAACGACAAGTCCTGTTTTTTATCGTGTAGGATTAGGGTGGAGACTTGAAACTATCGTTCCTTCCAATGACAGAATTTTTGCTCAAGATGATAAAAACCTTTATTTGACAGAGTTTACAGGGAATAACCTTAAAAGCGCTTGGTTGAGAACCGACTATATTTATATTCCGGTAGAAACGATTTTCGTATTAAATCCAAAATATAAAGATTATAAAGGCGTAAGCTATATCGATAATACCAAAAAACAATTGCGTGTAGGAGTAGGGCTTTATGGTGGAACTAAAATAAATGACAAAATTCATCTTCAATATAAAAATGATTTTGGAAATCGTGTTTATAACCGTGAAGCCGTATCAAAAGGATTAAATCCATTTATATTTGGAGGTAAAATTTCGATAGAATACTTCGGGTTTAATATTTATGTGATGAAAGATTTTACACCTATTTTCAATAATGATGCATTAATTCGCAATAAAAAAGGAGTACAAATTGGTATAGATCTTTGGGCATTGACGTTTTAGTTTTCAGAAATATTTTACAATACTTTTAATGATAATAGCTTGTTAAATAGTTAATATGGACTGTAAATTGGTTTAGAATTACATTGTATTGATTTTTAAATTATTAATATAATTAAATCAATATTAAATAATCAATAATTTTTAGTAGATAATTTTACCTAAACTGAGGTTTAAGTTTTAATTATTTGATTTTAAAACATACTTATAAAAAGTATGTTTTTTTTCGTATTTTGGCATTTTAAGAACAATGAAAAATTTACAGCTTTTAGGATTAATCTTAGTGATTGTAGGAAGTTTTCTTCCGCTTGTTCATGTTCCTATCATCGGAAATTGGAACTATTGGCAACTCGATCACTATCTGGCAATATTTTGCTGGATATTCTGTGCCTGCGCCGTTTTCGGGATTGTAAATAACCGTTCGGTTTTAGTCAATACTTTTGCGGTATTTCTATTGATACTTTTTGTATTTACTTTATTTGCAGTAAAATATCAAGCAGCAAGCTATTTCAGTTTTTTACCATTTAAATCTTGGACTAATGCTTTGGCAGGAACAGTAAAACTAAAATGGGGCTGGTTGGTAGAGTTTTTGGGAGCTCTTATTATGCTTTTTGTTAAAAATAAGCCGAAAGCGCAATAAATTTTTTATCATTCAATTCAACTAAAAATTAATTAATAAAATTAAAAAAGATATGAAAGAAGTATTCATCGTTTCTGCAGTAAGAACTCCAATTGGAAGTTTTATGGGAAGTTTAGCTACAGTTCCTGCTACAAAATTAGGAGCTGCAGCGGTAAAAGGAGCATTAGATAAAATAAACCTTGACCCCAAAAACGTTCAGGAAATCTATATGGGAAATGTGCTTCAGGCAGGTGAAGGTCAGGCTCCGGCAAGACAGGTTGCTTTAGGTGCAGGATTATCAAACGAAACTCCGTCTACTACAATCAATAAAGTGTGTGCTTCAGGAATGAAAGCTGTTTCAATGGCGGCACAGGCAATTAAAGCAGGTGATGCAGACGTAATTGTTGCAGGAGGCATGGAAAACATGTCAATGGTTCCTCATTACTACAATGCAAGAAATGCTACAAAATTAGGCGATGTAAAAATGCAGGACGGAATGATTCTGGATGGTCTTACAGACGTTTACAACAAAGTTCACATGGGAGTTTGCGCAGAAAAATGTGCAACAGATTATAGCATTACAAGAGAAGATCAGGATAATTTTGCAATACAATCTTACACAAGATCTGCAAAAGCTTGGAGCGAAGGGAAATTCGCTGAAGAAGTTGTTCCTGTTTCAATTCCACAGAGAAAAGGGGATCCTATCATTTTCGCTGAAGATGAAGAGTATAAAGCAGTAAATTTCGACAGACTTCCTACGCTTCCTACAGTTTTCAAAAAAGAAGAAGGAACGGTTACTGCAGCGAATGCATCTACTTTAAATGATGGTGCTTCTGCTCTAATCCTTGTTTCTAAAGAGAAAATGGAAGAATTAGGATTGAAGCCTTTGGCAAAAATTGTTTCTTATGCTGATGCAGCTCACGAGCCAGAAAATTTTACCACAGCTCCTGCAAAAGCTTTACCAATCGCTCTTAAAAAAGCAGGTCTTGAAATTTCAGATATCGATTTCTTCGAATTCAACGAGGCTTTTTCTGTAGTTGGCTTGGCAAACAATAAAATCTTAGGATTAGACGCTGCTAAAGTAAACGTAAACGGTGGAGCGGTAGCTTTAGGACATCCACTTGGAAGTTCTGGTTCAAGAATCATCGTAACGTTAATCAACGTTTTAAAACAAAATAACGCTAAATACGGTGCTGCAGCTATCTGTAATGGAGGCGGTGGTGCATCTGCAATCGTTATTGAAAATATGTAAATTTAGTTTATTGTTATATTGAAAACCAAAAGCATTCGTGTTTTTGGTTTTTTTTATGTCTGAATTTTAAATTTTCTCTTTTAAAATATTTGAACTAAAACTTGCGTCGTAGGAGCAAAAACCTTTGTAGATAAAGGTGCTAAAAGATATTAAGCTCCGTAGGAGCGACACCTTTGTTAATGCTTATACATTTTTTAATCACTTCTAATTTTAACAAATCAATAAAATTTAGACTAAAAAAAATAAAAACAGCCGAATGTTCAACGGTTTTTCTATTTTTGTGCAACTAATTCGTTTGAAAATGTCTGAAACTGAAATTCAACCAACTCAAAATATAAAGAATAATCCAAAGATCATGAAAGCTTGGGCAGTCTATGACTGGGCAAACTCTGTGTATTCTTTGGTAATTACGTCTGCGATATTCCCAATTTACTATACAATTCTCACGACTGCTTACAATAAAAAGGAATTTGTTCCGGAAGCAGGAGAAATTCAGGAAATTCCTGTGAGAAATATGATCAAGGTTTTTGGAGAAGCTTATGAACCGGAAGCGGTTTTAAGTTTTTCTTACGCTATTTCATTCTTTTTAGTGGTACTATTGTCTCCATTCTTATCTTCTTTGGCAGATACAATTGGAAATAAAAAGTCATTTCTTCAGTTTTTCTGTTATTTGGGGGCAACTTCTTGTATGGGATTGGCCATGTTTACAGGTATGGAAAACGTCTTTTTAGGACTCCTTTTCAGTATTACGGCGAGTGTAGGTTTTTGGGGAAGTTTGGTGTTTTACAACTCATTTTTACCAGATATCGCTACTCCCGATAAACAGGACGCATTATCTGCAAAAGGATATATTTACGGTTATATTGGTTCTGTAGTTTTATTGATTATCTGTTTGGTTTTAATTCAGGTGGTTGCAAAAGGACCGGATCAGGCTAAAATTTATATCAGAATTAGCTTTTTATTAACAGGAGCTTGGTGGTTTGGTTTCTCACAATATACATTCAAACATTTACCGCAGTTTGGAGATGTGAAGGAGAAACTTCCTAAAGATTTAGTGCTTTTAAATTATAAGAAT
This sequence comes from Chryseobacterium balustinum, assembly GCF_900168205.1. Classification (GTDB taxonomy): domain Bacteria; phylum Bacteroidota; class Bacteroidia; order Flavobacteriales; family Weeksellaceae; genus Chryseobacterium; species Chryseobacterium balustinum. The sequence continues at coordinate 116,259 of NZ_FUZE01000004.1, read as the reverse complement.
ATTTTTAAAAAGCATGAAGAGCAAGGAGGCTTTTTTGAAGTTTTAAAAGATAATATCAGTTTCTATAAAGATATTGCGAAAGAGAGTTTCAGAGAATTATTCAGAGTGGGAAACAAGCTTTTTTCAGATAAAGCTTTGAAATTTTTCTTGTCGAGTTTCTTCTTTTACAGTGTCGGAATGCAGACCATATTTTTAATGGCAGTTCCTTTCGGAAGTACAGTGATATTTCCTAAAGAAGTTGATAAATACAAATTGATCATTACAATCTTAGTTATTCAGATCATTGCGATTTTCGGAGCATTCTTATTTTCAAGATTATCTAAAAAAATTGGAAACAAAAACGTGATTACCATTGCTGTGATTATCTGGATTGCCTGTTGTTTATCTGGATTGCCTGTTGTTTATCTGCTTATTCTTTAAATAAAGAAAATCCAAATGTACAGCTTCAGTTTTACGGATTGGCGGGTCTAATTGGTTTGGTAATGGGTGGTCTTCAGGCAATGTCGAGATCAACTTATTCAAAACTTTTACCTGAAAATTCTATGGAAAACACAACGTATTTCAGTTTTTATGATGTACTTGAAAAAATTGCAATCATTTGCGGAATGCTTATTTTCAGTGTGTTTATTCAAAGGTTTCATAATATGCAATATGCATTTATCTCAATGTCAGCATTTTTTGCGACGGGTGCAATTCTTATCAGATTCTTAAAAACAAAGATATAAGTTGTAGAATGGCTTAAAATTTGTTAATATTCAGCAGAATAATAGTAACTTTGCATAAAGATTTTTAACACAAAATGACGAACCCTTTATTTTACGCTAAAATTATCCTTTTCGGAGAGTACGGAATGATAGAAGACTCACAAGGTCTTGTAGTTCCTTACAGCTTTTATAAAGGCACTTTAAAATTTTCAGACTCAGATTCAGAATTTGAGAAAAAATCAAATGAGCATTTACAAAAATATGCTGATTTTCTGGAGAATTTAAGTCTTCCCGAACAATTCAGATTAGATGTAAACCGTTTAAAAGAAGATATTTCAAACGGACTTTTCTTCGATTCTAATATTCCTCAAGGATATGGGGTGGGAAGTTCAGGAGCTTTGGTTGCTGCAATTTTCGAAAAATACAGCTTCACAAAACATGATCCTGAAAGTATTTCAAAAGAAAACCTTAAAAATATAAAAGCCGTTTTTGGCGAAATGGAAAGCTATTTCCACGGTAAAAGTTCTGGAATGGATCCTTTGATCTGCTACATGAATCTTCCGATTCTTATCGAAAATAAAGAAAATTTAGATAAAGTAGCGATTCCAAAAGAAGAACAAGGAAAAGGAGCAATTTTCTTAATCGATTCAGGAATTACAGGCGAAACAGGACCGATGATTCAGATTTTCTTTGAAAAAATGAAGACCGAAGGTTTCCGTAAAACATTGAAAGAAGAGTTTATTCGTTACAATAACGCTTGTATCGAATCTTTCCTTAAAAAAGATATGAATCCGTTTTTTAGAAACCTTAAAAAGCTTTCTCACTGGGCTTACGAACATTTCCGTCCGATGATTCCTGAAAGTATTTTCAACATCTGGAAAAAAGGTTTAGATTCTAATGCGTATTACCTTAAACTTTGTGGAAGTGGTGGTGGTGGCTATATTTTAGGTTTCACCAAAGACTACGAAAAAGCAGAAAAAATGCTTGATGGTTTCCAGAAAGAAGTGATTTATAGATTCTAAAAAGTTGGGAATGAATTCTGAAAAAGAAAGTTTTCAACAGAAAAATTTTGTTTCGAAATCTTTGTTTTATAGGTTTTCTCAGCTTGTGGGCTTTCTTTTGGGAGCTAGGTTTTTCGTTGCCGCTTTACTTACTTTTGCATTATACGTTTCTACTTTTTTTCTGTTTAATCAGGAGGAAAGTTTCAGGAAATTTGTCTTTGACTTCAAAGTTCACGGCATTATTTTCTGTACCGTTTTAAGCATTCTTGCAGGTGGAATCATTAATCAGTTTTACGATTTTGAAAAAGATCATATTGTAAAACCGTTCCGTACAAGAATTCAGAGTTTCATTCAGCAGAAATATTTTCTGTATGTTTATTTGGCTTTAACGGTAATTTCGCTCGGAGTAGCAAGTTTTATTTCGTATCGGGTTTTAATTTTCTTTGTTGTTTATCAGTTTTTTATGTGGTTTTACAGCCATAAACTAAGCCGAATTTTAATTCTCAATAATTTCACTTTTGTCAGTTTAACATTATATCCTTTTTTTGGAATGATGGTTTATTATCAGACTTTTTCAAAGAAAGTATTTTTAATGGCTATTTTTCTGTTTTTGATTCTTTTATGTATTGATATTGTGAAAGATACACTAACGAAAAGTGTGGATAAAGCTTTTGGTTATACTACAATTCCTAACTATTTTAAAAGTAAAAATACCAAGATCATTCTTATCTCATTGTTGATTGTAACAATGGCAGTTTCGATGAAGCTTATCCTTAAAACCGGAATTTCAGGTTTTATGTCTTATTATTTTACCGGAGGCCTGTTTGTCATGGTTATCTGTGTTTATCTGCTTTTAAATTCTTCAAGACGAACTAAGTTTCTTACGCTCAATATTTTACGCTTCTGGGTTTTCATTGGAATTCTTGCAATGCTGCTGAACGGAATTGAAGGTAAATTGTAGAAAAAAAGCTTTAAAAAAGCTTAGGTTATTCTTACATTTGCAAAATTAAATTAACAAAAAGGAATGCCCATTTTCAACGATACTAAAGTTGCATTTGCCGATAAAACTGATGCACAATTAAGAAAAGCCTATTGGATGTTTAAAATGATTGAACAGCCTGCTTTAACAAGTCTTGGAACTTCTGTCCTGAATTTTACCGTTCATAATAATTTTCCATTCGTTACCGGAATTGTAAAAAACACTTTGTTTGAGCAATTTGTAGGTGGAGAAACGCGTGAAGAGAGTATGAAAGTGGTAAAACAGCTTTTCAAAAGAGAAGTTGGAAGTATTTTCGATTATTCAATTGAAGGGAAAGAAGATGAGGAAACTTTTGACGCGGTATGTCAGGAAATTAAAGATATCATTAAATTTTCTGTAGGAAATCCTGCGATTCCTTTTATCGTTTTCAAACCTACTGCTTTCGGAAGAATTGATTTGTATGAAGCTGTTGGAAACGGCTCTGAGCTGACTTCAAGCCAAAAAGAAGAATGGGCGAGAGTGGTAAAAAGATTTGATGAGGTATGCAAGCTTTGTCATGAGCATGATAAAAAAGTAATGATTGATGCAGAAGAAACCTGGATGCAGGGTTCAGCAGATCAGCTTTGCGAAGAGATGATGGAAAAATATAATCAGGAAAAACCGATTGTCTGGAACACGATTCAAATGTACAGAATTGGTCGTCTTGAATATATGGAGGAAAATCTTCAGAGAGCCCGAGAAAAGAATTATTTTATTGGTTATAAGATTGTTCGTGGCGCTTACATGGAAAAAGAAAGAGCGAGAGCTGCAGAAAAAGGATATGCAGATCCTATTCAGCCAACCAAAGATGCTTCCGATAAAAATTACAATGCCGGAATTGATTTTGTGATGAATCATTTAGATAAAGTTTCTGCGTTCTTCGGAACTCATAACGAGATTTCATCTGAATTGGTCATGGATAAAATGAAGGCTAAAGGATTGGAAAACAACAATCCTCACATCTATTTTGGACAGCTTTATGGGATGAGTGATAACATTAGTTTTTATTTGTCTGATAAAGGCTATAATGTAGCTAAATATTTGCCTTACGGACCTGTAAAAGACGTTGTTCCCTATCTTACCAGAAGAGCTAGAGAAAACACTTCGGTGGCCGGACAGACCGGGAGAGAATTAGGTTTAATTAAGAAAGAATTAGATAGAAGAAGAAAATAATTTTCTTTTTAGAATAGTATAAAAGCTCGGTCAAAATGATCGAGCTTTTTCATTTTAGAAATTTCAAGCAGTGTATAATATTCTTAAAAATTGAGTTTAGATTATTGTGATATTCTTATTAAATTTTAAAGAAAGATAGCCCGAAAAATTTCAAATAAATTCTATTAAAAGTATGAATTCAGTGGTGAAAATTATAAAGATTTTCAAAGTATTTGGGTGGATAAATCGCATCAAGTAGAGGGAACAAAAATGCATTTTCAAAGTTGAAAATTCCTAAAATAGCAGTTGCTTTTCTGTGTTTGAAAATTAAAAATTAAGCTAAAATTACTATGATTTTTTCTCGAAATTTCAAGGTAAATAATCCTGAAAAATTTAAATAATCTATTTTGAAATTATGAATTTAACAGGACAAATTACGGAGATTTTGAAAGTTTTAGATGAGTAAATTGCATCAAACTGAAGTAATAAAAGTATGTTTTCAAGGCTGAGAATTTCCAAAATAACAGTTGCTTTTCTGTGTTTGAAAATTAAAAATTAAGCTTAAATTGCTATGATTTTTTCTCGAAATTTCAAGTTAAATAATCCTAAAAAGTTCTAATTACCTTTAATCAAATTACGGATTTGGCAGGAAAAATAACGGAAGTTTTCAAAGTTTTAGATGAATAATTTGCATCAAATTGAAAGAATAAAAGTGTGTTTTCATGATTGAAAATTGCTAAAATAGCAGTTGTTTTTTTGCTTGAAAACTAAAAAGCGAGCTCAAATTATTATAGTTTTTCTTGAAGTTTTAAAGATAAATAATCCTAAAAAAGTTCAAATTATCTCTATTCAAATTATGAATTTGTAGGAAAATTACAGAGATTTTGAAAGTTTTAGATGAGTAAATTACACCAAATTGAAAGAATAAAGTGTGTTTTCAAGGCTGAGAATTTCCAAAATAGCAGTTGCTTTTCTGTGTTTGAAAATTAAAAATTAAGCTTAAATTACTATGATTTTTTCTCGAAATTTCAAGGTAAATAATCCTGAAAAATTTAAATAATCTATTTTGAAATTATGAATTTAACAGGACAAATTACGGAGATTTTGAAAGTTTTAGATGAGTAAATTGCATCAAACTGAAGTAATAAAAGTATGTTTTCAAGGCTGAGAATTTCCAAAATAACAGTTGCTTTTCTGTGTTTGAAAATTAAAAATTAAGCTTAAATTACTATGATTTTTTCTCGAAATTTCAAGGTAAATAATCCTGAAAAGTTCAAATTACCTTTAATCAAATTACGGATTTGGCAGGAATGATCACGAAGATTTTGAAAATTTAGACGAAGAAATTGCATTAAATTGAAGGAACAAAAGTATAATTTCAGGGTTGAGAATTGCTAAAATAGCAGTAGTTTTTTTTGGCTTGAAAACTAAAAGTTGAGCTAAAATTCTTTCAAATTTTTAAGATAAATAATCATAAAAAAGCTCAAATAATCTATATTCAAATTATAAATTTAGTAAAAAAAATTACAGAGATTTTGAAAGTTTTTAGATGAGTAAATTACACCAAATTGAAAGAATAAAAGTTTGTTTTCATGATTGAGAATTGCTAAAATAACAGTTACTTTTTTGTGCTTAAAAATTAAAAAATGAGCATGAATTATGTGATTTAGCTTAAAGTTTTTAGATATATAATCCTAAAAAAGTTCAAATAAACTCTATTAGAAATATGATTTCTGAGTGAAAAATTATGAAAATTTTCAAAGATTCAGATGAGTAAATCAGATCAAATACACGATACAAAAATATATTTTATGCGTTGGAAATTGTCGAAATAAAAGTTATTTTTTTAGTTTGAAAACTAAAAATCGAGCTTAAGTTATTGTTATTTTTCGTCAAGATAAATAACCCTTGAAAAGTTTAAACAAACTCTATTAAAAATATGATTTTGGCGTGAAAAATTATGGAGATTTTTAAAGATTCAAATGATTAAATTGCATAAAATCGATGGGACAAAAATGTATTGTAAGGGTTGAAAATTTCTGAAACAATAGTTACTTTTTTGGCTTGAAAACTAGAAAAACCTTTAAAAATCATGAGAATTTTTAAAGGTTTAGATGAGTAAATTACATCAAACCGACGGGACAAAAATGTATTTTAAGGCTCAGAATTGCTAAAATAACAGTTGTTTTTTTGTCTTTGAAAACTAAAAATTGAGCTTAAATTATTGTTTTTTTCTCGAAATTTTAAAGTAAATAATCCTAAAAAATGTCAAATTATATCTATTCAAATTATGAATTTAACCGGAATAATTACGGGAATTTTCAAAGTTTTAGATGAGTAAATTGTATCAAATCAATGGAACAAAAATGCATTTTCAGGGTTGTGAAAGCTAAAATAACGATTGATTTTTTGTGCTTAAAACTAAAAAACGAGCATAAATTATGTGATTTATCTTAAAAGTTTTTAGATACATAATCCTAAAAAAGTTCAAATTATTTTTAATCAAATTACGGATTTGGCATGAATGATCACGGAGATTTTGAACATTTAGACAAAGAAATTGCATTAAATTGAAGGAACAAAAGTATAATTTCAGGGTTGAAAATTACTAAAATAACAGTATTTTTTTGGCTGGAAAACTATAAGTTGAGCTAAAATTATTGTAAAATTCTTTCAATTTTTTTAGATAAATAATCCTAAAAAAATTCAAATTACCTCTATTCAAATTATGGATTTGGCAGGAAGAATTTATGAAAATTTAGAAAGTTTTAGATGAGTAAATTACATCAAATAGGCGGGGCAAAAATGCATTTTCAAGGTTGAGAATTGCTAAAAATAACAGTTGGTTTTTTGTTTTAGAACTAAAATTTGATTTTAAATTATTGTTTTTTTTCTCGAAATTTTAAGGTAAATAGCCCTAAGAAAGTTCAAATTATTTCTATTGAGATTATGAATTTGGAAGAAATAATTATGGGAATTTTGAAAGCTTCAGATGAACAAATTGCATCAAATCGATGGAACAAAAATGCATTTTCAAGGTTGAGAATTGCTAAAATAACAGTTGTTTTTTGTGTTTGAAAACTAAAAAAAGAACATGAATTATTGTCAAATTCCCTAAAGTTTTTAGATAAATAATCCTAAAAAAATTCAAATTACCTTTATTCAAATTATGAATTTGGCAGGAAGAATTACGAAAATTTAGAAAGTTTTAGATGAACAAATTGCATCAAATCGATGGGACAAAAATGTATTTATCTCTATTCAAATTATGAATTTGGCAGGAAGAATTACGGAAGTTTTCAAAGTTTTATATGAGTAAATTACATCAAATAGGCGGGACAAAAATGCATTTTCAAGGTTGAGAATTGCTAAAAATAACAGTTGTTTTTTTGTTTTAGAACTAAAATTTGAGTTTAAATTATTGTTTTTTTTCTCAAAATTTTAAGATAAATAACCTTAAGAAAGTTCAAATTATCTCTATTGAAATTATGAATTTGGCCGGAAGAATTACTGAAATTTTGAACGTTTTAGAAGAATATATGTTGCCAAATTCACCGAAATGAAAAATATATTTTAAAGGGTAAAAGTAAGACTTCAAAGTTTGCTAAGCTTATTTTAGGACGGGGACAATCTTTAAAGAAAGCCTAATTTTTTAAATTAGGCTTTCTTATGGTTCAAAACTTTCAAATTTTCCATTTTCATAAAATAAGATAATGCGTTTTATTTTATTAGGTTGATTTTCAGTGACTTGATTAATGATTTCTTCATTTGATTTTTCTAATCGCTGAGAATCGAATATTTTTTCGTTTGCTTTACTTTGATATGTTTTAACCGATTCTGAGGGACTCTCAATAATGGCTGGTTCTTCAAACTCTTTGCTGCCAAAATCTTTATCGCTATTTATCATGGTAAATAAATCGGGCAGGGAAGTAGGTTTTACCTTTTCTTCCGTTACTGGTTCTTCTGTATCGGGAAGTTCAGACTTTAACATTTCACCCTCTCCAGTAACCAACCAATCCCATAAAATTTCTGGAAAACGAGATTTTATTTTGATGATAAACTCTAGAGAAGGTTTATTTCTTCCTGACGTTACGTGAGAAATAGACGACCGTTGTACATCTACTTCATCCGCAAATTCAGAGGGAGTAAACCCTGAATATTCTATAACTTTTGAAATTCTCTCATTTAAACTCATACAAGAAGATGTAAAATTGTATTTACAAATGTAAATAATAAATTTACAAAACACAAATACAAATGTAAATAATCCTAAATTGTTAAATATACAAAAGTAAATACTTTTAAGTGCTTATCAATCAGTATTTTATTACAAATGTAAAATTTGGTCAAGTAAATTACTAAACAATGTTTCCACAATCTATTGCGGATAAAATTCCATTTAAAGTAAATGAAGATATAAGATGGATAATGTAAATTTGAAAAATAATTGCGAATAAAATAGGCTGTTAAATTCGGTTTTTAGTGATTAATAAGAGTTAAAACTTTATAGAGTAGGATAAGGGCCTAGGTATCACTGAAAGGTAAGTTTTGTAAGTTGTTCCTATTGATAAAATAGAATAAAATGGGTGCCTTTTACTATTGATGGTTACTTTTACTCATTTTTAAGGATAATATTCTATATACGAATGTTCATTTTTAAAATATTGTCTTAAAAGCCATATTTAAAGATTCGTTTTACACTTATTAGAATGAATTAAAATTAAAGTTATCCGCAATTAACATTTGTATATTGGGTTAATTGTTGATTTTCTCCACAAATTATTTGTTTGAGTTAGTTATGCTCATTTTGGTAGAAATGGTAATATTTCAACTTAAAGAACATTTCATTTATTACTTTATTTAAATATTGTAATTAATTGACTTTAAGTGTTTTAAGTATATTGTTTTGAATTATTGTTAATCCACAATTTAACTAACAGACAAAATGGCAATATGTATTGTTTAATATTATTACAGATGTAAATTTTATTTTTATAGTGAAAATAGTTAATTTTGAAAAATGTAAATTATTATTAATGAACTTTAAACATTTCTACACTGCAAACCCTGATTTCCCTAATCGATATATTTCTCCTGAAAAATTATTTTCTTACTTACAGACGAATCTCAAAGATTACATTCAAGAGATTGGAAGGTCTTATTTAGATAAACCAATTTATAAGTTAGGTTTAGGAACTGGTGAGATCAATATTCTTGCTTGGTCACAAATGCACGGGAACGAATCTAATGCGACCCATGCAATGCTGGACCTATTGAAGAGTTTAGATAAAACACCCGAATTAAAAGAAGAGTTGTTCAGCAAGATCAGTTTAGATTTTATTTTTATGTTAAATCCTGATGGTTCTGAAAAATGGACTAGGCTGAATGCTTCGGAAATAGATCTGAATAGAGACTTTCATAATGAAGCGAGTAAAGAGATTAAATTTCTGAAAAATCTGGCTGCATCAAAAAAATACGACTATGCGCTGAATCTTCATGAGCAGCGTACAATTTTCACTACTGATGGAATTCATCCTGCAACACTTTCCTTTTTGGCGCCTTCAGAAAATGTAGAGCGAACTGTTACTGATAACCGTAAAAAATGCATGGCGGTAATTGCGGATGTTTACAACCACTTGAAAGAATTAATACCTAATCAAATTGGAAGATATTCTGATGAGTTCTATCCCACTTCTACGGGAGATAATTTTATAAAAGCAGGAATGCCGACCATCCTTTTTGAAGGTGGACATTTCGCAGATGATTATTCAAGGAAAGAAACAAGAAAATATTATACGATTGCTTTGTATTATGCGTTAAAAGCAATAAGTGAACTTGACTCTGACGTTTCAGGTTGGGAAGCTTATCAGGAGATTCCTGAAAACCAGGAAACGCATTATGATGTTGTGTACAGAAACGTAAAATTAAATACGGATCATGAATGTATTTTGGATATCGCAGTTCAGTACAGAGAAGTTTTCGAAGAAGGTAAAGATGAAATCTCATTTATCCCTTTTGTGATAGAGGCGGGAGATGTGAAGAAAAGAAAAGGCTGGCTGGAAATTGACTGTACCGGAAAAAAATATATTTCCGATACCAAATATCCTAAACTGGAAGCGGAAGTAAATTTCAAAATAGAAGACTAAAAAACGCGGAACAATTTGTTCCGCGTTTTATTTTTATATTCTTTCATGCCGATCAAGATCAAAGCATACCAAAACAATATTTTTAAATCTGATTAGTTGACCACTTTAATTCCGTTGGCTACGAATCTGATCTCTTCTTTAGGCTGAGTAATTGCATCAATTTCTGCCTGAGGTTTTTTAGCATCTTCTGCGTAGTGTTTCTGTTCGTCAATAGAAGTTACTTTTCTTTCAGCAGTTCCGTCTAATACAACTGTTTTTCCTTTCAAAGCTGTTGGAACGAAGAATGCATAATCTTTCATTTTTACAAAAAACTGAGAATTGTCTTCAGTTTGAATGGTTAACCAACATCCTTTTTTCTCACAAACGTCTGTTACTTTACCTTTTACGGCTACGTTCTCAACTTTTTTATTTTCTTTTTTAAGCTTTTTGCCTAATTTTTCAACAGAGATAGCTTTAGATTCTACAGAAGAAGCTACAGCCGAACCGTAAGTGTCTCCCACGATTGCATTACCTTCCGGCGGACCCATTTTTTTCTTTTCCTGAGCGAACGCTAAAGTAGATACGCTTACTGCTGCTAAAACTAATATTGCCTTAAATTTCATTATTAATATTTTTTCCAAAATTAACAATAATATTTGAATTTAGAATGATTATAAACTTGATAAATAACAGGTCATTTAGAAATCGAAAACAAAAATGAAAAACAATTGCAGATTTATCTATATTTGAACGCAATATTTGAATATGCAGAAAAAACTAAAACTATGGGACGCCATTATGTTGGTAATGGGTTCGATGATCGGAAGCGGAATTTTTATCGTAAGCGCAGATATGATGCGGAATCTGGGTTCTGGATACTGGATGATTGTCGTTTGGGTAATCACAGGAATTATGACCGTTGCTGCAGCAATTAGTTATGGTGAACTGTCTTCGCTTTTCCCGAAAGCTGGTGGACAATATACTTACCTCACAGAAATTTTCGGTAAAAAAATGGGTTTTCTTTATGGATGGGGATTGTTTACCGTGATTCAGACCGGAACAATTGCTGCTGTTGCAATGGCATTCGGAAAGTTTACCGCATATCTTGTTCCAGAATTAAATAATGCCGCACCTATTTTTCAAAGCGGAACATTTCAGATTACCTGGATTCAGATTTTGGCAATTGCAGTTATTATTTTATTGACCTACATTAATACAAGAGGGGTAGAAAGTGGAAAAATACTTCAAAATGTCTTTACAGGATCAAAAATTCTGGCATTGCTTGGTTTAATCGCTTTAGGATTTATATTAGTCGATTTCTCTCACTTGGCTGAAAATTTCAGTTTTGGAACAGATTCTTTCAATAACTTAAAACAGGACGATAAAGGCGTCTTTTTACAGTCGGGGTGGGAATCTATCTCCGGAATGACTTTGATGGGTGGAATCGCTGCCGCAATGGTTGGTTCGGTGTTTAGTTCCGTTGCTTGGGAGAGCGTAACTTTTGTTTCTGGCGAAATTGAGAATCCTAAGAAAAATGTTGTGAAAGCAATGATCTTAGGAACTTCAGCAGTGATGTTGTTGTACATCGCCGTAAATTTTGTTTATATCAATGCTTTAGACAGAGATTCAATTGCGTTTGCGGCTAATGACAGAGTGGCGGTTGCGGCTTCACAGAATATTTTTGGAAGTGCAGGAACCGTAATTATTGCTGTTTTAGTAATGGTCTCCACATTCGGTTGTAACAACGGATTGATTTTAGCAGGAGCAAGAGTTTTTCAGACGATGGCAAAAGACGGCCTGTTTTTTAAATCAGCTGTTGAGAATAATAAAAATCAGGTTCCCGGAAATGCACTTTGGATGCAGGGGATTTGGGCTTCATTACTTTGCTTGAGCGGACAATACGGAAACCTTTTAGATATGATCTCGTTTGTCATCGTATTGTTTTACATGATTACGGTTTTCGGAGTTATTTATTTAAGAATTAAACAACCCAATCTTGAAAGACCTTACAAAACCTGGCTATATCCAATCACTCCGATAATTTATCTTTTAATCGGAACCGCTTTTTGCGTATTGCTTTTAATTTATAAACAACAATACACTTGGCCAGGATTTTTAATTGTTCTTCTCGGTTTGCCCGTTTACTATCTTATCAATAGAAATAAAAAAACAGATCAATAATTTTTTTTAGAAGCTAATTCCCGCTTTCACTACTCGCTTTTTTATTGCTTTTTCGGCAGTAGCTTTACCATCTCCAAAAAATCAATAAAAAGAGCTCAAACATGTCGTTCAATCGGGGCTATAAAATTTGGCACTATTCAAAAAATATCCCATTCATCAACTGATTAAATTTAAGATTAACGATGTCAAGGTTTCAAACCTTGACATCGTTTTTTTAGAAAGTTCAAATAAAGAAGTAACTGAAAAGTATTCATTTTAATTATCGTTGTATTTTTTACACAAAATTTAATTCATATTCTTTAATTAATTAAACAAAATCACCAAGTTGATTTTACAGTTTTTTGTCAAGCTTAGCGAAGCAAATTTATTGGCCTTTATTTCTTAAATATAAAATTTAATTCTAAATCTTTGCGTTAAAAAAAATTTGTAAAATGATGTGAAAAATTCAGTAGTATTCTTATTTCAAATTTTGCCTAATACATCAATAAATTTTCATGTGAAAGTTCGTAGGTTTTCAAAACGGACAAAAAACCTTCTTTTAATAATAATTTTAATATTCAATAACTCATTATTTATCAAAAATGATTAAATTGGTATTTCATTTTAAGTAACACCAAAGAAAAAAGCGAAATATCACTTATGGACACACCAAATTACAGAATGCCTTTTGTACCTTCTATACTCATGTCTGAAGGGGGAAGTATCGATACCTGCGATATGGGAGAAAGCATTGCTCACAACATTATGCTTTTAATCACGACAAAAAAAGGCGAGAACAGATATGATGACAACTACGGAAACGATGTTTGGAGTCTTGAATTCGATAATGGCGTAACATCAGCAGTTTGGGAAAGTGTATTTGTAAAAAGTCTTAAAAGACAAATCTTACAATACGAGCCACGAATTGTACAGCCACAAGTTGATGCCCATGTAAAACTTGTAGAGCATAACTATGATACCAAAGAACATACGGAAATCAAGAAAAAAGTGAAAATAGGGATCAATGCAAAAATGGAAGCTACAGGCGAGCGTTTCAGTTTTTCTACCGAACTTTTTCTAAGCCCGATGTCCATCGACTAAATATTTATTTGTAAAAAAATTTTATGAATTTAGATCAGAATATTTATTCCAAAGAATCCGTAAAAGCAAGAATGCTTCAGAATGCTACAAAAGTTTGGGGACTGAAAAGCCCTCAGTCGCTAGATCCTTTTGTAAAATTATTGATTGATGCATTCAGCACCGAAGTTTTTAAAGCGAATAATGAAATTCAAACCGTTAATGCAAGAATCTTAGAAAAGCTTGCCAAGCTATTAACACCCTCCATTTATACACACCCGATTCCGGCTCATGCTTTAGCTTACACCGCGCCATATGAGTCATCAGAAATTTTGCTGGAACATACCGAGTTTTTTTTCAAAAAACACATGAACTCCACTGTAAAATCGGAATCAGATAAACAGCTGAATATTCCTTTCACACCAGTTGGCAGTGTAAGAACAAACAAAGCACAGACTGCAATTATGTTTGTAGGAAATACATGCTACAGTTTAGATGAAAGATTAAATAAAATTCCAATTTCCAGATTTCAGGGAAGGCCGGAAGATTACAGAAAAGTAACCATTGGAATTGATGTTTCAAAATTTACAAACGAAAAGTTTCCGAAAACATTGAGCCTTTACTGTTCAAATCCCGCGTTTGAGCATCTTGATTTTGTTTACAAGCTTTTACCTTACAGTACGGTTTCCAGCAACGGAAATCCTATGTTCATCAAAGAAGGAATATCTTATGTGAAAAATAAAGAAGCAGAAGGATACGAACAGTTATTTCATGAGCAGTCGATAAAAACAAAAATTATTGATGATATTAAAAATATTTACCGTCATAGATTTGTTGAGGTTACAGGTCTTTCGAGGGATCTTTTCACTAAAGAACTTCCGGAGAATTTAGATTTCTTAAAAGGAAGAGAAGAAATTGAGAAATATCTGAACGGAAAAGAATATTTGTGGCTCACTTTTGAATTTCCTCCGCAATTTTCTGCAGAAATCTTAGACAACTTTACGTTTGTTTTAAATGCTTTTCCTGTGTACAATCGTGGCTGGAAAAAAACAGAGTATAGCTTAGATATCATGGGAAATAACATTCCGTTGATTACCGAAGAAGCCGAACATTTTTTATATGTAGATGAAGTTCAGGACGGAGAAGGAAGAAAATATACTGAAATCCCCTTCACTCCTTCAGACAATCTTAAAAAAGGTTTATACACGGTAAGAAAAGGCGGCATGGAACGTTTCAATAACAGGAATGCGGTTGATATGATTTCTAATGTTCTTGAATTGACAAGAGATGAGATTGCGGCATTTTCTTTGCTAAACAGAGATAATGTAAAAGGAATGCTTGGCGAAATGTCTGATAAGATGAAATCGATGGTGCAGAAAGTAAACAACGCCAAAAGAAATATAAGACAGGAACTCAACTATGTGATCATGGAACCTGTAGAAAAAACAGATCATACTTACGCTGCATTTTGGATCACGCATTGCACTTTTGCCAATCATATGCGTCCCGGAACCGAACTTTCAAACCAATTGAAATCTCAGTCTATGATTTTGCTGACAGAAACAATCGGCGGAGCAGAAGAGCAGAAAGGTTCAGACAGTATTCAGGCTTACAAATATGCTTTAACGACGAGAGATAAAATAATTTCTCTGGAAGATGTAAAAAACTATTGCCGAATGGTTTTGAAAGATGAGCTGAAAGATGTTCGTGTAAAACGCGGAACCATGATCAGCAACAAACCAAAAGAAGGTTTTGTAAGAACCGTTGAGGTGGAAATTGTACCCAACAATTATTCTTTCTACGGAAGAATGTATTGGGAAAACATGGCAAACATTCTGCGAAACCAAATTGTAGCAAAAGCAATTGACGGGATAGAATATCTCGTAAAAATAAGCAACGAAGACACCGATTTTTTTGAAAATTAAATTTTAACATCCAACTATAAAATATGAAAAAAGTAATGATGGTTGCACTGGCTTTGTCGCTGAGTGTAGCAAGTGTAAGCTGTAAAAAAGGAATGGATAAAATAGGGAATGCCGTTCTGAAAGCCGGAGAAAACGAATCTCAGGCTATTATAGATTTTAATAATGACTTTTTAGATTCTTACAAAACCTCTTCAAGACATATTGAAAATATTGTAAAATATGCTGAAGCAGCAGTTAAAAAATCTAAAGGTGAAACAGTGTACAGCATGCCGGTTGTAATTGGCTCTATGGATTATTCGCTTAGCAAAATAAAAGAAGTTCCTTCTGGTTTCGAAAATGATAAAAAGGTAATTGAAACCGATTTTAATAGCTACAAAGCGAAAAGAGAAAGTATTAATAAAAAGTTTGAGGAACTGAAATCATATATTACTTCCGAAGATTATAAAGATGATAAGGGCGCAAAAGCAGAAGCTTTGAAAAAAGATATCGATACAGAAGCACAGGCATTTTTTACGGCAGGAGAAAATATTTTAACGAAAATAAAACCTGCAACCGATGCGGCAGAAGAAGTTATTCTTAAAGATCATCCCATGAAAGAATTTATAGTTTCTTCTAAAGGTTTGATGAGCTCAATGGATTCCGTAATGGATCTTTTAGATAAACAATACACAGGAAGTTTTAATGAGACCGAAGCACAGAAAAAATATGATGAGTTTGAAAAAATAGTAACAGATAATAGCAAAAAAGTTTTTAATGTAAAAGAACAGCAGTACGCTTACAAAAAAACTCAGTTTGAAAGTGTAAACCAAAAAGCCTCTGACTTTTTAGATAAATTCAGAAAGCTAATCAGAGATTCAAAATCTACAGGAAAAATTCCGGACAGCAATATTCAGGAAATGGATTCTGCTTATGAATCTGTTTTGAATTCATATAATTCGTTTGTGAAGTAACGATTAAAGAGAAATTAAAACTCTTATAGCAAAAAAATTCCTAAAAACTTTACTTTATCTAAGTTTTTAGGAATTTTACATTAAATAATCTGATTCATTAGAATCACTTCTCTGTTTTCTAGTAGAGGAATAATTTGATTTACAACTAAATTTTGATAATGCTCAGAATTACGGTGAAATTCTACCGCCGATTCATTTTCATACCCTTCAAAAAGAATTAATGTGTTCTTATCGGTTTTACTTTGATGGATTTTGTAAAATAAATTTCCTTTTTCTTCAGAACTCTTTTCAGCAGCCTCTTTCATAATCTGCAATACTGCATCCAATTTTCCTGCTTGTACCTGCCATTTGGCATACACGTAAATTGCTTGTTCGTTCATCTTTTCTAAATTAAATTATGCATTTTTAGATTCTAAAATCGCTACCATTTTTTCTCCTACACCTTTTGCTGAAGCTGGGTTTTGCCCGGTTACCAGATTTCCGTCAGCGATGATGTTAGCAGACCAGGCTTCCGCAGCATGAAAAATTGCACCTTGCTCAGTTAATGCAGTCTGCAGATCAAAAGGAACATCAGCTTTTGCATAGTTATTTTCTTCTTCGGTAGTAAAAGAAGCAATGTTTTTGCCATTTACAAGATAAGTTCCGTCGCTTAATTGTACGTTGAGTAAAGAAACAGGACCGTGACAAACCGCACCTACAAGACCATTTCTCTCGTAAACTTCGGCGATCACTTTTTTCAGTTCACTATTTTCAGGCATATCAACCATTGGAGCCAAACCGCCGGGAATAAAAACTGCATCGTAAATGTGTACGTTAACTTCCGATATTTTAGCCGCTTTCTGCATGTCTTCCCAACCTTTTCCGGTTAAAAATTTTAAATTTTCCGGATCATTGGCTAAATTTAAAGCATCCAAAAATGGCGATTCACCAGTTAAACTTGCAAAATCTATTTGATAATCTGCTTTTTCAAATTCTGCATAAGGATGGGCTACTTCAGGTAAAAAGATTCCGGTTCTTCTGTTATTGGGTCCTATTGAGTTTGCATTAGAAACAATAATTAAAACTTTTGGTTTCATAATTTGAAATTTTTTAGTTAAATAAATATTTTTGTTTTGTCTTTTTGAAATCGTTTTAATTTCTATAGCAAATCTATGTCTGTTCCATGCTTTAATAGAAGGAATAAAGTCACAAAAAAAGTGTGATCAAAATCACACTTAAGTTTTATTTATTGTTTGAATACAGTCGGCTTAAAGTTTCTCGGCTTACTCCCAAATATTCTGCAACATATTTTTTAGGTATCTGTGAAATCAAATCCGGATATAATTTTGAAAACTCTTCATAACGTTGTTGAGGGGTACTTGATAGTAAAAGAATAATCCTTTGTTGTAAGGCGATATAACCATTGGTGAGTTTTGTTCTGAAGAAATATTCCATTTTATGAAATTCTGATGCTAATTTTTCTCTCCCTTCTAAAGTGAGGCAAGCTACTGCACCATCCTGCAAACATTCTACAAACATAGTTGCATTTTTCTCTTTGAAAAACCCAATGTAATCGGTCATCCACCAATCCTTTTTGGCAAACTGAAGAATATGTTCTTTTCCGTTTTCGTCGATGTAAAAAACTTTATAAATTCCGTCTAACGTAAGAAATTCAAATTTTACTTCATCACCTTCATGCACCAAAAACTGATTTTTGCGAACATTTTTAAAGGTAAAGAATGTTTTTATATAATCGAATTCTTCATCTGTCAAAGAAATAATCTCCTCAATATGCTCTCGTAGTCTGTTCATGTTCATGTTTAAATCAGTGTAAATTTAGGGAAAAACAAGAATATTTTTTTTAAATCATTTATAATCTTACAAAGAATTAAAACTCAATTTTTTTCACTTAATTAAATCAACAATTCATAACATTTTTTAACACAATAAAGTCCATAAAATTCCGTAATTTTGCACATCGTGATTTTCAGGTAAAGTCACTCCAAATTATGAGTAAATCAACTGAATATATAGAAGTTTACGGAGCTCGTGAACACAACCTTAAAAATATTAACGTAAAAATACCGCGCAACGAATTGGTGGTAATTACCGGGCTTTCGGGAAGCGGGAAATCGTCATTAGCTTTTGATACTATTTTTGCGGAAGGTCAGCGTCGTTATATCGAAACTTTTTCTGCCTATGCAAGGCAGTTTTTGGGTGGATTAGAACGTCCTGATGTTGATAAAATCGAAGGTCTTTCGCCCGTAATTGCTATTGAACAAAAGACAACCAATAAAAACCCTCGTTCTACTGTAGGAACTGTTACGGAACTATACGATTACCTTCGTCTTTTGTTTGCAAGAGTTTCTGATGCTTATTCTCAAACAACAGGCAAGAAGTTGGTAAGCTACACTGAAGACCAGATTCTGGATGCTATTAAAGAAAATTATAAGAACGAAAAAATAATGTTGATGGCTCCGGTGGTGCGTTCCAGAAAAGGGCATTATCATGAGCTTTTTGTTCAGATGGCCAAAAAAGGATACGGACAGGCAAGAATTGATGGTGAATTACAGGATATTGAATATGATTTAAAACTTGACCGTTACAAAACCCACGATATTGATATCGTCATCGACCGTTGGATTATCGGGGAGAGCGCATCCGAAGCCAGAATGGAAAAATCGTTGCGTACCGCAATGGAAATGGGTGAAGGTTTAATTGGAATTCAAAAACTGGGAAGTACAGAGATTGAATATTTCTCAAAAAATTTGATGGATGCCGAAACCGGTCATTCATTAGCTTTACCGGAACCTAATACTTTTTCTTTTAATTCGCCGAAAGGAAGTTGCCCAAGTTGTAAAGGGTTAGGAACAATTAAAAAAATCAACACCGATTATTTTGTTGAAAATCCTAAATTATCAATCAATCAGGGAGCTTTATTGCCATTGGAAGATATCAAATCTAATAAATTTGTACTTACTCAAATTAAAAATATTCTTGAAATTTTTGGTTTAGGATTGGCAACACCTTTTAAAGATATTCCGGAAGAAGCGTTGGATTATATTTATAACGGTTGTAACAAAGAATTTAATAAAGATTTAAAATACGCAGGAATTTCCAAAAAGATAAAAATCAATTTTGATGGTTTGATTCCTTTTATGGAGGAAATGATTGAGGAAAGAGAATCTTACGAAGCAATTTTGCTGGAAAGACATTTCACAACAGAAGAAACCTGTCCCGAATGTAAAGGAGCTCGTCTTCAGTCTTCAAGTTTGAGTTTTAAAATCGATGGTAAAAATATCGCTGAAATCAACGGTTTAAGTTTATCAGACTTAAAAGAATGGTTGGCTGATGTAAAAGATAAATTCTCAGAAAAAAAATCGATCATTGCTCATGAAATTTTAAAGGAAATCGAAACCAGACTTCAGTTTTTATTGGATGTAGGTTTAGATTATTTAAGTTTGAGCAGAAGTTCAAAAACCCTTTCCGGTGGAGAATCTCAAAGAATCCGTTTGGCAACACAAATTGGTTCTCAATTGGTGAATGTACTTTATATTTTGGATGAGCCAAGTATCGGATTGCACCAAAGAGATAACGAAAGACTGATTAATTCATTAAAAAATCTTCGTGATATCGGAAACTCTGTTTTGGTTGTAGAGCACGACAAAGATATGATCATGGAAGCCGATGAGGTTTTAGACATTGGTCCGAGAGCCGGAAAATTTGGTGGCGAAATTCTTTGGCAGGGAAAACCGAAAGATTTGCTAAACGCTGATACAATTACTGCAGATTATATTACAGGAAAAAGAAAAATTGCCATTCCGGAAGTGAGAAGAGAAGGAAACGGTAAAAATATAATATTAAAAGGAGCAACAGGAAACAATCTTAAAAATGTAACGCTTGATATTCCTTTGGGAAAATTGGTTGTAGTTACGGGAATTTCAGGAAGTGGAAAGTCTTCTTTGATCAACGGAACTTTATATCCGATTCTAAACAAACATTTTTATAGAGCCGTTCAGGAACCTTTACCATACAAAAAAATTGAAGGTCTTGACAATATTGATAAAATTGTAGATGTAGACCAGACTCCGATTGGTAGAACGCCTCGTTCAAATCCTGCGACTTATACAGGAATGTTTACCGATATCAGAAACTTATTTTCAGAATTGCCTGAATCTAAAATTCGTGGATACAAACCTGGAAGATTTTCTTTCAACGTAAAAGGCGGAAGATGCGAAACTTGTCAGGGTGGTGGTTTGAAAGTGATTGAAATGAACTTTTTACCGGATGTTTATGTTCATTGTGAAACCTGCAACGGAAAACGTTTCAACAGAGAAACTTTGGAAGTTCGTTACAAAGGAAAATCGATTTCCGATGTGTTGGATATGACGATTGATGAAGCGGTAGATTTCTTCCAGCCGATTCCTAAGATTTTTGCAAGAGTGAAAACTTTGCAGGATGTTGGTTTGGGTTACATTACAATGGGACAACAGTCGACCACACTTTCCGGAGGTGAAGCACAGCGTATAAAACTGGCAACAGAATTAGCAAAAAGACAAACCGGAAATACTTTATATATTCTTGATGAACCAACAACCGGACTTCATTTTGAAGATGTGAAGATTCTAATGGATGCCATTAATAAGTTGGTAGAACTAGGAAATTCATTTATTATTATTGAACATAATATGGATGTTATCAAATTGGCAGATCACATTATTGACGTTGGACCGGAAGGCGGAAAATACGGCGGTGAGATTATTGCTAAAGGAACTCCTGAGGAAATTATTAAGTCGAAGAAAAGTTTGACAGGGAAGTATTTGAAGAAGGAAATGTAACTTGGTCTCATACTTGCCTTATCTAAAAAAAATCTTATGAAATCAATTAAAATTTATTTAGCTCTAATGGCTTTTTCCTTGACCATTGTGTCTTGTGAAGTAAGATCATCAACGCACGTTAAAGCTTCAATCAAAACCTATGCCTCCTGGACAAGCTAAAAAGGTTTTTGGAACAAAATCTGCAAAACCGTTTGCTCCAGGGCAAAATAAGTAAGTAATTAATTACAGAATTATATAAAGCTACAACTGATGTTTGTAGCTTTTTCTTTTTAAAAGTGATTTTAACTTAAAGCTAATTTAATCTCCAATGTTAACAATTTAATTATTTTTAAAGTACAATTAATTGAATATCAATATTTTATATTTCAATGTTAACTCAATGTTAACTCAATGTGAAATTTGTATGAATATTTTTTTATATCTTTGATTTAGAATTCAAAACAAGTTTAATATCTAATTTAAAATCAAATACATATGAAAAATAAAATTCAAATATTTGTTGCTTCTCTTTTCGCATTAGGATTAACAGCAATTGCAGGGAACGTAAAAGCTCAGGCAACTTCAAACAATACCATTCAGGAAGTTCAGTTAAATAAAAACGATGCGTTCAGCGAAATCAGAAATCTTTTGATGGCTAATTTTGATTTTACAAACTCTGATTATAAGCAGGGAGTTGTAAATTCTGAAGTGAAGTTTGATATTGCGGAAAACGGTAAAATTGTAAATGTACGTTCAAAAGGAGACTGCAAAAATGTAAGCAAAGAAATAGAAAATGTATTGTCTCATCTTCAATATAAAGTGGATGCCAACAAACTGAATGAAAATATGCTGGCTTCATCTTTTGTAATGCCTGTAAGAGTAGACATCAGCAACAGATAATTTAGAAAGAAACAAACTATATAATTTTCTTTAAACTGCTTGAAAAAGCAGTTTTTTTATTTCGGGTAATTGTATACATTTGATTTAAAATTTTCTATACTTTGAATCCTATTCTTGATGTAGTTGTCCGTTCGCTTTGCGTTTATCTTTTTATGGTAATCGCAATCCGTTTGTTTGGGAAAAATCAGCTTTCACAACTCAACGCAGGAGATGTTGTTTTGCTGTTGCTGATTTCAAATGCTGTACAGAATGCAATGGTTGGTGAAAATACTTCCTTAGAAGGTGGAATTGTTGCGGCGCTCGTTTTATTTGCTTCTAATTTTACATTGAAAAGATTAATGTTCGCCAATCGTGGTTTTGCAAGTTTTATGGAAGCTGATCCTGTGATTTTAGTAAAAGACGGAAGGGTAGATCAGGTTGCTTTAAGAAAAGTAAAAATTACTTTTGATGAACTGAACGAAGCAATCAGAGAACATGGAGTAGAAACAATGGAAAATGTAAAGCTTGCTATTTTGGAAGTTGATGGAAATATCAGTGTGATTTCTGAAGATAAAGATGATCAACAGACTCATTATTCCAGAATTAAAAGGAAAAATAAAAGAAAATATCATTAAAAAATGAACTACGAGATAAGAGAAATGCTTCCGCATGACGAAACTAAAGTTTTAGAAATTTTTCAGCAGGGAATTGATAGCGGAATTGCCACATTCGACACCGAATTGCCAAGTTCAGGAGCCTGGAATTCCAGCTTTTTAAATGACTGCAGATGGGTTTTGGAAAATGAAAATAGCGAAGTGATCGGTTGGTGTGCTTTAAAACCTGTAAGTAAAAGAGATTGTTTTAAAGGAGTTGCCGAAGTAAGTATTTATTTTGATAATAATTACCTTGGGAAAGGTTTGGGTTCGGTTCTTTTAAAAAAACTGATTCTCGATAGTGAAAACCACGGATTCTGGACTTTACAGTCAAATATTTTTCCAGAAAATGAAGCATCTATAAAATTTCATCAGAAAAACGGTTTCAGAATTGTCGGTAAAAGAGATAAAGTTGGCCAGCTTCACGGTGAATGGAAAGATCTTGTTATGTTGGAGAAAAGAAGCCCGAATATTTTTTAAATATTAAATATCAGTCTTTTGGCATTTTGATTGTACAATTCATTTCATCAATTTAAATTTTAAAATTATGAAACTCTTGAAAAATACAATCGCTATAATCATTACAGCAGGATTTATTTCTTCTTGCATTCCGCATCCGAGCCGAAGACCAATGCCACCTGGCCATGATAAAAAAGTTGAAAAATTAAAAGAGCATCATCCGCGAAATAGAAATAGGTAATTGATGTTATTGTTATAATTATTCTGAAATAATAATAAAATTTCTTAAAAATTGTGAAATATATAGTGGTAAACAATTATTGGCATCAGTATTGTAATTTTGATTTTTAATTTGAAATTGATTATTATGAAATTGGTAACTAAAGTAATTGGACTGTTTTTAATTGTGTTTTCGATTGTGTTTTATCAGGCTGCACCGTTTCAAAGAGGGCACGGTCATGGCTCGCATAAAAAACATCATTATCATGGTCATCACAAGCCAAAGTATAAAAAAGTTGTGTATTATAAAGCCCCAAAACATTATAAGAAGCATTATTACAAACCAGCAAGACCGTATCATTATTCTCATAAAAAAAACAGACATCCGCGAGTTTATCATAGCAGACCGGTAATTGTCGTTAATTTATAAAAAAAGGCTGTTTCAATTTTTGAGACAGCCTTTTTATTTATCCTTTAAGTTGGGGTTTTACTAAAGATTTTTCTTCTTAGGATTTAAAGAAGTATTGAAAATCATAACATCTTGCCCGAATTTAGTTTCGATTCTTTCGGAGATGTTTAATAATTCACTTTCCATAAAATCTGTTCTCTTTTCTTCGTTATCAAAAATCAAAAGAAGATTGTAGTTTTTCCCTTCTTCAATAAAATCGCTGTGAACTTCAGACAAGATGTATTTATCAACATCCAGAAGGTTTTCAGCCATTAAAACTAAAGTTTCGTCTACATAATTTTCCCACTCATCGATGCTGCTTTTTATGCAATGAAAAGTTATACTTAATACACTCATATTTTAATATTTTTTAAGATATTTTGCTTGATTTCTCAGGCAAAAATCGGTAAAAATTTTGTAACTTAGCACGTTATTAATTATTCAAAATAAATAGTTTTCAGACCGATTTTTAAAAGTCTGATTATCATTACAATAAAACTTATATATGCAAAAAGAAGGAGAAAGATTAATTCCTATCAACATTGTTGATGAAATGAAATCATCTTACATTGATTATTCGATGTCGGTTATTGTTTCGAGAGCATTACCGGATGTAAGAGATGGTCTTAAGCCAGTACACCGAAGAGTGCTTTATGGTATGTATGGTTTAGGGGTTTTCTCAAACAGAAAATACTTAAAGTCAGCGAGAATTGTTGGGGATGTTTTAGGTAAATATCACCCACATGGAGATTCTTCAGTTTATGACGCAATGGTAAGAATGGCTCAGCCTTGGAGTTTACGTTATCCACAGGTTGACGGTCAGGGTAACTTCGGTTCTATGGATGGTGATCCACCTGCAGCAATGCGTTATACCGAAGCAAGGTTAAAGAAAATTTCAGATGATATCTTATCAGACCTTGATAAAGAAACGGTAGATTTTCAAAATAACTTTGATGACAGCTTAACGGAGCCCACTGTAATGCCTACAAAAATTCCAAATCTTTTGGTTAACGGTACTTCAGGTATCGCAGTAGGTATGGCAACTAATATGGCCCCTCATAATCTTTCTGAAGCTGTAGATGCAATCAATGCATATATTGATAACAAAGAAATTAGCATCGATGAACTGATGCAGCACATTATTGCTCCAGATTTTCCTACCGGTGGAATTATCTACGGATACGATGGTGTAAGAGATGCTTTCCATACAGGAAGAGGAAGAGTGGTTTTAAGAGCAAAAGTAGGTTTTGAAGAGGTTCATAACAGAAACGCAATTATTGTAACCGAGATTCCGTATCAGGTTAACAAAGCTGAAATGATTGCCAGAACTGCTGAGCTGGTAAAAGATGATAAAATCGTGGGTATCTACGAAATCAGAGATGAGTCAGACAGAAACGGAATGCGTATCGTTTATGAATTGAAAAACGACGCAATTCCTAATGTTGTTCTGAATATGTTGTATAAATATACTTCACTACAAACGTCTTTCAGTGTAAACAATATCGCTTTGGTACACGGAAGACCAGAGCAGTTGAATTTAAAAGACATTATTCACCATTTTGTTGAGCACAGACATGTGGTAATTGTAAGAAGAACTGAATACGAGCTTAAAAAAGCTAAAGAAAGAGCCCACATTCTTGAAGGTTTCATGAAAGTGATTGGTTCTCAGGATTCTTTAGACAGAGCTATTGCAATTATTCGTCACAGCGCCAATCCACAAGGTGCAAAAGAAGGATTGATTGAAGCGTTTGATTTATCAGAAACTCAGGCACAGGCAATTCTTGATCTTCGTTTGGCTCGTCTTACAGGAATGGAGCTTGATAAGATTCGCGATGAGTACGATGCTATTATGAAAGAGATTAATAATTTAGAAGATATTTTGGCAAATGAACCGAGAAGATTCCAAATTATTAAGGAAGAATTAGCAGAAATAAAAGAAAAATACGGCGACGAAAGAAGAACGGAAATTGATTATTCGGGAGGTGAAATGTCTATTGAAGATATTATTCCGAACGAAGCGGTTGTTCTTACCATTTCTCATGCAGGATATGTGAAGAGAACGTTGCTATCAGAATACAAAATTCAAAGTAGAGGTGGTGTTGGTAATAAAGCAGCGACAACAAGAGATTCAGATTTCTTGGAATATATCGTGTCTGCAACTAACCACCAGTATATGTTGTTCTTTACAGAAAAAGGGAAGTGTTATTGGTTAAGAGTATTCGAAATTCCTGAAGGTTCTAAAACTGCAAAAGGAAGAGCGGTACAAAACTTAATCAACATTGAACCGGATGATAAGATTAAAGCATATATCAGAACCAATGACCTGAAAGATGTAGATTACATCAACCAGATGAGTGTGGTAATGATTACTAAAAATGGTACTATCAAAAAGACATCTTTAGAGGCTTACTCAAGACCAAGAGTAAATGGTATCAACGCTATTGAGATCAGAGAAAACGATCAATTGCTAAGTGCTTATCTTACCAATGGTGAGTCTCAAATCATGATTGCTACGAAAAACGGTAAATGTATTCGTTTCCCTGAAGAGAAAGTAAGAGAAGTGGGTAGAGGATCTATCGGTGTACGTGGTATTATGATGGAGGAAAATGATGAGGTTATTGGTATGATTGTTGTTAACGATGTAGAGCGCGAAACGGTTCTTGTGGTGTCTGAGAAAGGGTACGGTAAGAGAACTGCAGTAGAAGACTACAGAATTACCAACAGAGGTGGTAAAGGAGTTATTACCCTTAATATCACTGAAAAAACAGGTAATCTTATTGCAATTCAGAATGTTACAGATGAAGATGGATTGATGATTATTAATAAATCGGGTGTTGCAATCAGAATGAATATGGATGAAATGCGTGTGATGGGTAGAAATACTCAGGGGGTAAGAATGATCAATCTTAAGAAGAATGACGAAATTGCTGCCATTGCAAAAGTTGAAATGGACAAAGATGTAGAAGAAGAAGGTCTTGAAGGTGAAGAATCTGCAGAAGATAGTTCAACTGAAGAAAACGTTTCGCCACAAACGGAAAATAATGCAGAAAATGAAAATCCGGTTGACGAAACTGAAAATTCAGAATCTGAAGAATAATATAACAATATAATTAAAAATTCATATTTATGAAAAAGCTAATTTTAGGCATAGCAATCGTTTCTTCAGTTTTTGCTTTTGGGCAGAAAGATGATAAGAAAGAAATAAATGCTCAAGTGCAAGCTACTAATAAAGTGGCAATGGATGCATATAATGCAAAAAATTATACGGTTGCAGGGCCAAAGTTCATAGAACTTTATGATTTGTTAAAAGCAAATGGCCAAGAGGATAAAATTTACAAGTATTATGCTGGTTTAAGTTATGCTTTGGCAAATAATTTAGATGAATCTATAAAAATATATACAGATTTAATTAATTCTGGGTATACTGGGGTTCAGACAACTTATACAGCAAAAGAAAATAAAACCGGACAAGTTTCTGCTTATGATAAAGCAACTTGGGATCTATTGAAAAAAAGTTCATCAAAGGATTATTCTGATTTCAAAACTGAACAATCTAAAAGCGTAGAGCCAGATTTATATGAAACTTTATCAACTTTACTTTTAAATGCAAAGAAAAATGATGAAGCTTTAGCGTTGATTGAAAAAGGGTTAGCAAAATACCCTAATAATGCTAAATTAAAAGAGTATCACGGTTCTGCTTTATACGCTGCAGGTAAGACTGATCAGTTTATGACAAATCTTAAAGAGCAGTTGGCAAAGAACCCTAATGATGCTACCAATTGGTACAACTTAGGAGTTTTACAATCCAAAAATCCTGCTACAGAAGCTGATGCAGTTGCTTCATTCAATAAGGCGATAGAGCTTGCTGCTACTGATACAAAATTAAAGGACAATGCTTATCAAAACCTAGTATATACTACTATTGGTGATGATGATAAGGCTGTAAAAGAAATCAATGCAATAAGAAAATCAGATCCAGATAAAGCGACAACTTTAATTGAAGCAAGAAAGGAGAGATTTGCTAAAGCGCTTCCTTATGCTGAAAAATGGTATCAGGCAAGTCCTAACAACATTGATGCCGTTGGAACTTTGAAAGATATTTACGGTATGTTAAAAAACCAGGCCAAAGTTGCTGAATTAAAAGCTAAAGAAGCTGAACTTCAAGCTAAAGCAAAATAATCTTTTAAAGATTTATTATAAAGAAAATCGTCTCATTTTGAGGCGATTTTTTTGTTTTTAAATAATTAACAGTTTGCCTAAATTTTATGATTTTAAAATATAAAAGTAAAACTGCCACGAATTCACGAATATTTTTTAACAAATGTATTTCGTGCATTCGTGGCAGTTTAACAATTTTTAAGATCTGTGAGACAATGAGTTTATTTTAATTGAAGTTTTTAGGAGGCTTTAAGTATTGCTTTTCTCAGCAAAACAAAAAATATTTCCAAGCTTGATACTCGAATAGCCATTGCTTTTTATTTTGGAAGAATTAATCATTGCTTTAGCTAAGATATCGGTAGGTAAAGGTTTTTGGCTTTCAAAAAGACCTAGCTTATTGGCAAATTTAATAATTCTGCTTCCTAAGACTTCCCCGGTTCTTTCAGAATCTTTTCTTTCGAGCATTCCAGGTTTAAAAATTGTGATTTTATTAAAATGAAGTTTTTTTACGGCTTCTTCCAATTCGCCTTTCATTTTAGAGTAAAATATTTTGGATTTAGGATTAGCTCCATAAGCCGAAACCAGAATATAATCATCTACATTATTTTCTTTTGCTGCTTTTGCAAACTGGTACTGATAATCAAAATCAACTTTTCGTTGTGCATCTTTGCTTCCGGCAGCTTTTAGAGTCGTTCCGAGGCAAGAAAAAGCGACATCACCTTTCACAAGATTTTTCCAGTCTTCATATTTTTCAAAATCAACGACATGAGTCTTTAACTTTTCATTTTGAATAGATATTGGTTTTCTTACAAAAACAGTAACCTCTTCAAAATCGTTATCCTGTAAAAGTTGATGTACCAAATCTTTTCCTGTAGCACCTGTAGCACCGATTACTAAAGCTTTCATAATAATGTAGTTTGTATGATGGTATTTTTCTTTCTTAAATTTACTAAATTTGAGATAATTATTTAAGATAAAAGATAAAAGATAAAAGATAAAAGATCTTTCAGTTAAATTAAAATATTAATTATAATTTTTATTCATCAATTATCGTTTATTGATTATTATTCATTACCAATTACTTATTACTCATACGAAATGAATGCCAACGAAATTTTAGATTATTGTCTTGCAAAAAAAGGAGTGACAGAAAGTTTTCCGTTCGATAACGAAACTTTAGTTTTAAAAGTAGGAATCAAAATTTTTCTGTTGATGTCTTTAGAAAGACAGCCTTTAAGTATCAATGTAAAAACTGATCCCGAATGGAGCGAAGAACTTCGTGAGCAGCATCCACAGATTACAGGTGCTTTTCACATGAATAAAACCCACTGGAATTCTGTTTCTATGGATGGTTTAAAAAGAGATTTAATTTTAAAAATGATTGACCAATCATATGATTTGGTGTTTAAATCGTTGACGAAAAAAGCGAAAGAAGAAATTGAAAATTCTTAAATAAAATCAATAAACAAAATGACGAAATAAATTGGTATAACAATCTTTGCTTTTATTCTCGGATGTATCATTTTCAGATATATTGCAAAATTTGAATTGAATGAAAGCTTAATTATTTCTTTACGATCTGCTGTTTTAAGCTTTTGATTCCTAAGAATATTTAAGAATATTTTTTTCTAAAAACTAAAAGCCTCAGTTAGTCTTTTATCCTCATCCAGCCTTTCAATCAATTTTTCTAAACCTTCAAATTTAATTTCCTCATGAAGAAAATCTCTGAATTTCACAGTGATTTTTTCATCGTAAATATCTCCTTCAAAATCAAGAATATAAACTTCAACGGTTAACTTGTCACCATTAACGGTCGGGTTGGTTCCTACACTCAACATTCCTTTATATTGCTGATTATTTACTAGAACTTCAACAATATAAGCTCCTTTTTTAGGTAAAAGTTTAATAGATTCTATTTCGATATTGGCGGTTGGATAACCGATCGTTCTTCCTAATTTTTTCCCATGTACAACCGTTCCGGAAACAGAGTAGGAGTAACCCAACATTTCATTAGCCTCTAAAATATTACCTGCCAATAAAGCATTTCTGATTTTTGTTGAGCTGATATTATTTTCGTGGATGTTAATAGCTTCCATTTGCTCTACCTCAAAATCTAATTCTTTAGAAAGTTTTTGAAGCAATTCAAAATTTCCGCTTTTATTTTTACCGAAAGAATGATCATAACCAATGATTAAATATTTTACGTTTAATTTATCAATTAAGATCTGACGCACAAATTCTTCACCCGTAAGATTTCTGAACTCATCATCAAATTCTTTTAAAAATAAATTATTAATGCCATATTTTTCCATTAATAAAGTCTTTTCATCTAATGTATTTAGAAGTTTAAGGTCTTCATTAGGATTGAACACAAATCTAGGATGTGGCCAAAAAGTAAGAACTGCAGTTTCCAGATGATGGGAAGAGCCCACTTTTTTTAGTTCGTCGATGATACATTTATGACCGAGATGAACTCCGTCAAACATTCCCAAAGATAACGCCAGAGGCTTTTGAGAGGGATAATCACTAAAATTTCTGAAAACTTTCAAGATGAAAAAAATTTGACTGCAAATATAGGTATAATGTACTTATTAATGTAACAATTTACCAATGTAATAATGTAACAATAAAAATAAGCACTTTATGGAGTCATTTATTGGTAAATTGCTAGATTGTTATATTGCTAAATTGTTAAAAAAAGTATGATAAAAATCTTTTTTTTAGCAATTGCAGGTTTGTGAAGAATCATTATATTTGCACCAAGAAAAAATTTAGCAATGGCAAACCAAATTAAAGGAAAAATTTCTCAAATTATTGGTCCTGTAATCGACGTAGTTTTTAATAATGTAGAAGCTATACCAAGTATTTATGATGCTTTGGAGATTACAAAAGAAAACGGTGAAAAAGTAGTATTAGAAGTAGAGCAGCATATCGGTCAAGATACTGTAAGATGTATCGCAATGGATGCAACTGATGGTCTTAAAAGAGGTCAGGAGGTAATCGGATACGGAAATCCTATTATTATGCCAATCGGTGATGCCGTTAACGGAAGACTATTCAACGTTGTTGGGGATGCTATCGACGGGCTTCAAAATATTTCTAAGGAAGGTGGTCTTCCTATTCACAGACCAGCTCCAAAATTTGATCAACTTTCAACTTCTGCAGAAGTTTTATTCACAGGTATTAAAGTAATCGACTTAGTAGAGCCTTACTCAAAAGGAGGTAAAATTGGTTTGTTCGGTGGTGCAGGTGTAGGTAAAACTGTATTGATTCAGGAGTTGATTAACAATATTGCAAAAGGACACGGTGGTCTTTCTGTTTTTGCCGGAGTAGGTGAAAGAACGAGAGAAGGAAATGACCTTTTGAGAGAGATGTTAGAATCAGGTATTATCAAATACGGTGATGAATTTATGCACTCTATGGAAAACGGAGGTTGGGATCTTTCTAAAGTAGATTTAGAAGTAATGAAAGATTCTAAAGCTGCATTCGTTTTCGGACAAATGAACGAGCCACCTGGAGCAAGAGCAAGAGTAGCACTTTCTGGTCTTACTTTAGCTGAATACTACAGAGATGGTGGTGAAACAGGACAAGGAAGAGATGTACTTTTCTTCGTAGATAATATCTTCCGTTTTACACAAGCTGGTTCTGAGGTATCTGCACTTTTGGGTCGTATGCCTTCTGCGGTAGGTTACCAACCAACATTGGCATCTGAAATGGGTGCGATGCAGGAAAGAATTACTTCAACTAAAAATGGTTCAATTACTTCAGTACAGGCGGTTTACGTACCTGCGGATGATTTAACTGACCCGGCTCCTGCTACAACGTTTGCTCACTTAGATGCAACAACTGTATTAGATAGAAAAATTGCTTCATTAGGTATTTATCCTGCAGTAGATCCATTGGCTTCTACGTCAAGAATATTGGCTCCGGAAATTATCGGTGAAGAACATTATAACTGTGCTCAGAGAGTAAAAGAAATTCTTCAGAGATACAAAGCATTGCAAGATATTATCGCAATCCTTGGTATGGAAGAACTTTCTGAAGAAGATAAATCAGTCGTTTACAGAGCTAGAAAAGTTCAGAGATTCTTATCTCAGCCTTTCCACGTTGCTGAACAGTTTACAGGTCTTAAAGGTTCATTAGTAGATATCAAAGATACTATCAAAGGATTTACGATGATTATGGACGGTGAATTAGATCACTTACCAGAAGCTGCTTTCAACTTGAAAGGAACTATCGAAGAAGCAATAGAAGCTGGACAAAAAATGTTAGCGGACAACGCTTAATAAATTAGACATAAGATTTTTAGACCTGAGATGAGAGACAGTTTTTGTCAAAAATCTTTTAATCTTCAATCTTTTAATCTTTTAATCTAAATTAAAATGAATATAAAAATTTTAACACCAGAATACGTAGTTTTTGAAGGAGAAGTAGACTCAGTATTGCTGCCTGGGAAAAATGGTGAATTTCACCTTATGAAAAACCACGCAGGAATTGTTTCTTCATTATCTGGCGGTAAAGTAAAGCTTTTTACAAAATCTGTAGGGGAGGCTTATGCTAATAATTTTACCAAAGAAAATGAAAATCAAAGCGAGTTTTTCTCTTACCCTATCAAAAGCGGTGTTGTAGAATTTAATAATGAAAAAGGAATTATCCTTTGCGAATAATTAAAATCGAAGCTAAATATATTTTCAAAAAAGTGTAACTTTGGTTACACTTTTTTTATGCTTTGTAAAATCTGATTTTATGAAACAAAGTTTAATCATGTTCTTTACAGTTTTGGGCTTCATTCTAA
This sequence comes from Chryseobacterium balustinum, assembly GCF_900168205.1. Taxonomy (GTDB): domain Bacteria; phylum Bacteroidota; class Bacteroidia; order Flavobacteriales; family Weeksellaceae; genus Chryseobacterium; species Chryseobacterium balustinum. The sequence continues at coordinate 83,740 of NZ_FUZE01000004.1, read as the reverse complement.
ATGCTCAAATTATTAAAACGAAAAGAGGCATTGTTAGTTTAGACGGAATTCATGTTGCAAAAATCGCCAGTAAATCTGGGGAATATACTTTTATGGATCTAAAGGAAACTCCTATTTTCACGATGGAGTTTATTGATAAAAGCGTAGTAGATTCTGTAAGAGACAGCTATATAAAGCTTAATCGTGTCTATAATCGCGATAAAACTTTAGATATGGACTATATTTCTCCGTCGGCATTTTCGGGAGATGAAAAATCTGCAGTTTATACTTCAATTAAAGCTTTGAAAATTATTGATGATAGAGGAATTAATGTGAAAAATCTAGATGAGCTTTTCAAAAATATGCCCAAACGTAAGCTGGATACAAAAACAAAAGAAGCTTATAGTATACGATCTAAAATTGACAGATTAAATATTACAGTCAACAATGTAGGTGAAATTTTAAGTAATGGTGTTCCTGTTGGGTATTTCACCAATTTACCCGTAAGTTTTGGTTCTGAAGATACTATTTCGGATAAAACATTTATAGATATTGAAATTTATGATGCTAAAAGTAAATTAATAGGCAGATACAGTACCACCACAAAAAGAATTACCACAGCAGGTGGTAAAGTTTTTACTTTGTACAGAGAAATGTCTGGCAGGGCTTCTATCTTGAAATTTCCCACTTATAAAGCTCTTGCCGAGAGAATGGCAATTTTAGATCCTAATTTTATTAAAGTTCAGGACAAGATAATTGTTGGTGAAGTAATAAAAGATGGGGTTGAAAAAGACAAAAAATAAAGTTTAATTAGCTTCTAGCCAAAACAAAAAAATCCTGAAAATTATTTTCAGGATTTTTTATTTTAAAGCTTGTATTTCCATATTAATCTAAACAATAATTTTTTAAATACTTATCTGCAATCTCTAATATTTTATAATTTTTGTATTTTTTGCTAAGTGTAAGCTTGAAAACGGTTAGATTTTAATATCCTTTGTTTGCCTTTGCGTTAAATTATGTGTTACGAGTAAAAATGATTATCTATTTTTTAATATTAATACGAAGATTCTTTCGGGATGACAAATTGATGTTTATTTTCTATACAATAAAAATTTTTGGACAAAAATTATTCAAAATTTACAAACTCAAAATAATTCCGTTTTCTTTTAGCTGTTGTATTGGTTTTGAAAACCAGAACAATTCAAAATCTTCAAAGTTTTCTTCAAAATTAACCTTCAGTTGCTGAAGCGTAATGCGTTTCGGATTTTCAAAAGTATTTTCAAAAATGATTTTTATCAGCCAATCTGCTTTTTCCTGCTCTAATTCTATCTTAACAATGTTGGTTCGTAAATGGAACGTAATGCTGGTGTACGTCCATGAGTTGTGTTTTTTTGTTTTTATGTAATTCTCAGCGATTACGTTTTTCGCTAAAAATACAATTTTAGAATTTCCTTTAAAACTAAATTGATCTTCATCTAATAAACAATCATGAACATAGTCAGGATGAACGGTTGTTTTTGGAATTTTAAAATCAAACCAATCCTGCAGAGGAATTTCAAAATTAATTCCGTGCATGAAATTGAACAGTGATTTTTTCAACCCAAAACTAAATTTGCTGTGATCGATTCCGGTTTTATCTGTAAAATCAATATCGTTATTGGCAAACTTAATTTCCTGCTTAATTGGAGTAACTCCGAATTCTTCAGGATTTTGTCCGACCGGAGAATGTGCCGTCATTGCAAACTGATGCCAAAAACCACTCTGTAAAATTCCCATTTCAAAAAGCTGACGAACCATTTCCAAAGAATCTACAGTTTCCTGAATGGTTTGAGTAGGGTAGCCGTACATCAAATAGGCATGAACCATAATTCCTGCCTCAGTAAAATTTTTGGTAACTTTTGCCACCTGATCTACAGAAACTCCTTTGTCGATTAACTTTAGCAATCGGTCACTTGCAACTTCAAGACCGCCCGAAACCGCAACGCAACCCGAAAGTTTTAAAAGAAAACATAGATCCTGAGTGAAACTTTTTTCAAAACGAATATTTGTCCACCAGGTTACAACCAAATTTCTTCGTAAAATTTCCAAAGCAACTTCTCGCATCAGAGCGGGAGGAGCAGCTTCGTCTACAAAATGAAATCCGGTTTCACCGGTTGTTTTAATTAATTCTTCCATTCTGTCAACCAAAATTTTGGCAGAAATGGGTTCATAAATTTTTATGTAATCTAAAGAAATATCACAGAAAGTACATTTTCCCCAATAGCAACCATGTGCCATTGTCAATTTATTCCATCTTCCGTCGCTCCATAAACTGTGCATCGGATTGGCAATTTCAATGACAGAAATATATTTATCTAATTGTAAATCAGTATAATCCGGAGTTCCTATTTCCGATTGTTTGTAATCGTGCTTGGTAGAATTATTTTTGTAAGTAACTTCTTGGTTTTCAATTAAAAAAGTTCTTTTGAATCGAGATTCTTCGCTTCGCTCAGAATGACAAACGTTTTCATACACCAACTCAAGAGGAACTTCACCATCATCTAAAGTGATGAAATCGAAAAATTCAAAAACTCTTTCATCTTTAATTTCTCTTAATTCAGTATTCGGAAAACCACCACCCATCGCAGTTTTAATGTGAGGATAATTTTCTTTTATAAATTTTGCAGATCGAAAAGCAGAATACAAATTTCCAGGAAAAGGAATTGAAAAGCACACCAATTTTGGCTGAACTGATTCTAATTTTTCATGGAGAATTTTTAAAGTAAAATCATCAATAAATGTCTGACTGTCATTTAATTTCGAATATAATTCATCAAAAGAATTGGCAGATTTTCCTAATCTTTCGGCATATCTGCTGAAACCAAAATCAGAATCTACATTTTCAACAATATAATCAGATAAATCTTCTAAATATAATGTAGCCAAATGTTTAGCTTTATCCTGAAGACCCATATTTCCGAAAGCAAATTCCATATCATCAAGCTGATTGAATCGGGAAGCTTCGGGAAGAAAATTCATCGAACAAATCTGCCTTGCCAAAGTAGGATTTTTATTCTGAAGAAATAAAATAACCTGATCTATTGTTTTTAAATATTCATCTCTTAAAGCAAAAATCCGCTGTGAGTTTTCTGAAATATTCTGTAGATCAATTTCAGTATCAAATATTTTTTGAATTCCATCTCTTGAAAATAACTCCAAGATCACTTCTATCCCCAAATCGATTTGATAGCTTGAAATATTTTTAGTATTAAGAAAACCTTTAATATAAGCTGTCGCCGGATAAGGAGTGTTGAGTTGCGTAAAAGGAGGAGTGATGAGAAGAAGATCTTTCAAAAGGAATTTTTTACAAAGTTATTTTAAATCTTTAAGATTTTTCAGATGAATTTGTTTTGAAAAAAACCGCTAGAAAATTCTAACGGTTCTATATATATATTTAAACGAAATCAAATTACATTTGTTTGTACTCGATGTTCATTTGTTTTTCCATTTCGGCATATTCTCCAGATTCTAATTTTTCTTTGATGCCTTCAAAAGCAGCTAAAGTTTCATTAATTTCTGAATCTGTGTGTGAAGCAGTAGGAATTAATCTCAATAAAATCATTCCTTTTGGAATTACAGGATATACTACAACTGAAGTAAATACACCGTAATTTTCTCTTAAATCTTTTGCTAAAAGTGTAGCTTCAATTGTCGTTCCTTTTATGAAAACTGGCGTTACACAAGTATTAGTGTTTCCAAGATTGAAACCTCTTTCTTTTAATCCGTTTTGAAGTTTAGTTACGTTTTCCCATAATTTATCTTTAATTTCTGGGCGCGTTCTTAATAATTCTAATCTTTTTAAACCTCCAATTACCATTGGCATTGTTAAAGATTTTGCGAAAATCTGAGAACGAAGATTGTATTTTAAAAATCTAATAATATTTTCATCCGCAGAAAGAAATGCTCCGAAACCAGCCATAGATTTAGTAAACGTTGAGAAGTAAACATCGATCTGATCTTGACATCCTTGCTCTTCACCAGCTCCAGCTCCGGTTTTACCTAAAGTTCCGAAACCGTGTGCATCATCAACCAAAAGTCTGAAATTGAATTTAGATTTTAAATCACAAATTTCTTTTAGTTTCCCCTGCATTCCTCTCATTCCGAAAACTCCTTCAGTAATCACTAAGATCCCTCCGCCGTTTTCTTCAGCCACTTTGGTTGCTCTCGCTAAGTTTTTCTCTAAACTCTCGATGTCATTATGTTTGAAAGTAAAACTTTTTCCCATGTGAAGACGAACTCCATCTACGATACAAGCGTGAGAATCTGCATCATAAACGATAACATCATGTCTTGTTACCAAAGCATCAATACATGAAACCATCCCTTGATAACCGAAATTTAGAAGATAAGCTGCATCTTTTTGAGTAAATTCGGCCAATTCTTTTTCTAATTGTTGATGTTGCTGAGTTTCTCCAGACATCGCTCTTGCACCCATCGGATAAAACATTCCGAATTCTGCAGCCGCTTTTGCATCCGCTTCTAAAACTTCAGGATGATTACACAATCCTAAATAATCGTTAGCGCTCCAAAAAATTACATCTTTACCTTGAAATTTCATTCTCGGGCCAATTGGACCTTCAAGTTTTGGGAATACAAAATATCCTTCTGCGTAATCTGCAAACTGACCTAGTGGGCCTGGATTTTGTTTTATTCTTTCAAAAATATCTACCATTGTATGAGTATGTTTTATGTAAAAAAGCCCTTTGTAATTTACTAAAAGGCTTAATTTGTATTAATTTATTCTTGTTATTTGATGAATTCTGTTTTGAAAACTTCATCATAGTTATGGAAACAGTTATTAATAAAACCTTGTTCCTCCATCCATTTATCACTGTATACTTTTGTAATATAACGTGAGCCGTGATCCGGATAAATCATCACCACAAAGTCATTTTCAGTTAGCTCATGAGACTGTGCATATTGCATTAATCCCTGAGTAACAGCTCCTGTTGTATAACCGCCCATGATGGCTTCTTTCAAAGCAAGTTCACGGGTTCTGTAAGCCGACATTTCGTCATTTACTCTCACAAATTCATCTACTTTATCAAATAAAAGAGCAGAAGGAATTAAATTTTTTCCCATTCCTTCAATTTGGTAAGGATGTACATCTTCTTTGTGAATTTTACCGGTTTCATGGAAACTCTTCAAAATAGATCCGTCTGCATCAACACCGATAATTTTAATATCTGGATTTTTCTCTTTTAAGAATTTTGCAGAACCAGATAAAGTTCCACCAGTTCCTGTACATGCAAAAAGGTGAGTGATTTTACCTTCAGTCTGTTCCCAAATTTCAGGACCTGTGGTCTGATAGTGGGCATCAATATTCAGTTCATTAAAATACTGATTGATATAAACGGAATTGGGGGTTTCTGCAGCAATTCTTTTTGCTACTTCATAATACGATCTCGGGTCATTCGCAGGTACATTCGCAGGACATATATATACTGTAGCACCAAGAGCTTTCAGATAAGCTATTTTTTCAGCTTTTGTTTTATCACTTACGGCAAGAATACATTTGTATCCTTTGATGATGCAAACCATTGCAAGTGAAAAACCTGTATTTCCGGAAGTAGTTTCTACAACTACTGAATCTTCCTTTAATAAACCTTTTTTCTCAGCGTTTTCAATAATATGAAGTGCGATTCTATCTTTTGTGGAATGTCCAGGATTATATGATTCTAACTTGGCATAAATTTTTGCAGGAATTTCTTTAGTCACTGTATTAAGTTTCACTAAAGGAGTGTTCCCAATCAAGCCAAGAATATTATCGTAAACATTACTCATTATTTGTTATTTTTCAAATAAAAATCTGACCGCAAAAATACAAAAAAATAAATAATTCTTAAACTTTTACTCAATTATAAGTTCGCTATTTGTATAAATAGGTGATTTATTTTTGCTTGCAGCCTACCGAACTACACAAAAACCACGCCATAATTTTTAAATTTTGTTAAAATTAATTTAAACTAATCTAAAAACCTTATTTTCGCATAATTGATTTTATACTATGAAAAACTGGACTTTTAGGCAATGGAATACCCTTCTCGGATGGGTGACTTTCGTTATTGCATTTTTCACGTACTTATCAACTATGGAACCCAATTTTAGTTTTTGGGATTGTGGTGAGTACATTTCTTCAGCAGTAAAATTAGAAGTAACGCATGCTCCCGGAGCTGCTTTATTTCAGATTGTGGGAGCAGTAGCTGCCATTTTTGCTTTTGGTAAAGGTGAAAATTACTCTATTGTTATCAACGGAATGTCGGCATTATTCAGTGCATTTACAATTTTGTTTTTGTTCTGGACGATTACTCATTTTGTAAGAAGACTTCTCAACAAAGATTTTGAAGAAATTACAAAACATCAGGAGATTTCTATTCTTTTTGCAGGACTTATCGGTGCTTTGTGTTTTACCTTTTCTGATACGTTTTGGTTTTCAGCAGTGGAAGGAGAAGTATACTCGATGACATCGATGTTTATTGCTCTTCTGGTTTGGTTGATTACGAAATGGGAAAACGAATATCTTGAGAAAGACAATGAAAGATGGATTATTTTAATCTTCTTTATTTTGGGGCTTTCTGTAGGAGTTCACATGATGGGAATGCTTGCTATTCCTGCTGTATGTTTAGTTTACTACGCAAGAAACTATACATTTACCTGGAAAAACTTCATTTTTGCAAACTTGATTACTTTAGGAATTTTAATTCTTGTATTTAAAATTATCTTCCCTGTAATCATGTCTTTATTTGGAAAACTTGAAATCTTCTTTGTAAATGGTTTAGGATTACCTTTCCACTCTGGAACAATTGCTGGCTTTATCATAATGGTAGCGCTTTGCTATTTCCTTATAAAATATGCAAGACAGTCTAAGAAAAATATTTTTCAAACGGTAGCCTTATCTATAGTTTATATGATTATTGGTTTCTCTTGTTGGATGGTAATTCCAATCAGAGCCAATGCTAATCCGCCAATGAACCTGAATGATCCGGATACTGCAATTGGTATGCTTGATTATTACAACAGAGAACAATATGGAGACTGGCCTACAATTTATGGTCAAAACTATACTGCTTTCCTGGATGCAAACGGAATTCAGAAAAACGAAGACGGTAGTTTTAAAACTAAAAAGACCGGAGAAGTTTACGAAAAAGACGAAAAAACAGGTACTTACAGAAAAACGAGTGAGCGTTTTAATTATATTTTTGATAAGTCTCATGTGAGCTTAATGCCAAGAATGTTCAACGATGATAAAGATGTAATGTCAAATTACATTTCTATGTACGGCGCACCGGATTTTAAATTTAATTATGCAAATGAAGATGTGGCAGACAGCCCGGAAGCAAAACAAATTTTCGACGAACTGAGAGCGAAATATGAAGACGGAACGATTACCGCATCAGATTATTTAAAAGTAAGACCTTATAATTTAATCACGGTTCAAAAGCCTTCTTTGGCTCAGAATATGGATTATTTTATTTCATTCCAAAATGGATATTATTTCTTGAGATATTTGATGTGGAACTATGTTGGAAGACAGAATGACCTTGAAGGAAACAGCGAAAACACAAAAGGAAACTGGATTTCAGGAATTGCACCAATCGATAATGCTCTTTGGGGAAATCAGGATGCGATGCCTGCAAAATTCAAAAATGAAAGTACAGTAGCATTTTTCTTCTTACCATTATTATTAGGTATTTTAGGATGTTATTTCCAGTTTAACAGAGATTTTGGAAGATTTTATGCAATATTATCTTTATTTATTTTAACAAGTGTCGGAATTATTTTCTATACCGGAGTAAAACCTTTCGAACCGAGAGAAAGAGATTATGCAATGGTTGGTTCGTTCTATGCTTTCGCTATTTGGATTGGTCTGGGAGCCGGAGGAATTTTATGGTATTTACAGTCTAAAGTAAAGTCGAACGCAGCAAATATAGGCTTCGGAGTTATTTTGTTAGGAGTTCCATTTATGATGGGTTTCCAAAACTATAATGTACACGACAGAAGCAACAGATATACAGCATACGATTATTCTTATTCAGTATTAAAATCATTACCAAAAGAAGATATTTTATTTGTTTACGGTGATAATGATACTTATCCGGTTTGGGCAATGCAGGAGACAGAGAGATTCCGTGATGATGTGAAAGTGGTTAATTTTACTTTACTATCAACTCCTTGGAATATTGATCAAGTAAAAAGAAAAACCTATAATTCTAATCCTATTCCTAGTCAGCTTAATCATGAAGATTACAGAGATGGTGTGAATGACCAGATTTATCTAATGAAAAAGAATGATTGGAAAAATATCATCGCTAATCTACAAGAAGCTGGGGCTCCAGAAAGTGCAATAGCGCCGTTCCAGAAATATTTGGTTCAGGATTCTATGACTTTGAAAGAGGCAATGAATTTTATTAAAATGAAATCTCCTGAAAAAGATGAAGTTTTAAAAATGATTTTTGGTGAGGAGCGTTACGAAAAATATAATTTCCTTCCGGTAAATAAATTTGTAATTCCTGTAAACAAAGCAAACGCGGTGAAAGCAGGAATCATCAATGCTTCAGACCTTCCTAATACGGTAGATCAGATTGTGGTTGATTATAAATCAGGAACTTTATACAAAAATAACCTGATGATGTTTGATATTTTGGCAAACTTCGATTGGAAACGTCCGATTAATTTCTCTTCAGGAGGTGTTTATGAAAGCGAAAATATTTTCTTCTTAGACGAATATCTTCAATTTGACGGTTTCAGCTACAGATTGGTTCCGATTCATACGCCAAGAAGTAGTGACGGAGAAATGGGAAGAGTAGATGCAAACTCATTATATAATGTTGTGAAAAACTACAGATGGGGTAATTTCAAAGACTTGAAGGTTCATTTTGATGAAACGGCAACTTCAAATATTATGAGCTACAGAAGTTCTGCAAGCAGAGCAGCTGCAGCTTTAGCATTATCTGGTCAGAAAGCAAAAGCTTTAGAATTATTAGATCTTGCATCAAAAGAAATTCCTGCAGAAAAATATAATGATCCTCGTTCTTTAAGTTCAATGGTTTACGGATATATCGTTGCAGGACAAGAAGAGAAAGGCTTGAAACTGGCTGAAATTCTTAAAAAAGGAATTTTTGAAGAATATGATTATTATTTATCTTTAAGTCCTTCTGAGCAGAGATTCGCAGGAAGACCAATGAGATCAAAACCTATGGAATATTCATTAGTTGTAACCTCAGTAACCGATGCTTATAAAAAATTAGGACAACCTGAGAAAGCTTACAATTATCTTGTGAAATCTATTGAGCCTGTTGATAAGAAATTTAATGTATTCATTAAAGACCTTCAGCAAATGGGCAAAGAAAAAGCAATGAAAGAATCTGAAAAAGTACAGAAAATAACGCCATTTTATCAATATTTATTTGATATAATGGAGCCGTTTGATTCTACTTATGCTAAAGAAAAAGAAGATCAGATTACCAGCGCAATTATTAAAGCAACACAATAAAATAAATACTTAAAACGGAACTTCGGTTCCGTTTTTTTTATGTTGATATTCCTGAAATTTAGAATTATCTTTGTGTAACTAAAAAAACGCAATGGCTGAATCTCAAAACAAGAATCTCCCAATCTACGCCGTATTTTTTGCAATTATTGCAAAACTTTATTTTTTACTCACGCACCACATTCAGGAGGATGCATTTATCACTTGGCGGGTTGCTCAAAATCTCATGGATTATGGAGTGATCGGCTTTAATGGTGCCACTAAAATTTCGGCTTCTACAACGCATTTGTACGTTTTTGTATCCTATATTTTCAATATTATTTTCGGAAAAGAGAATTTTATAGAGCCTTTGCTTATTTTCAATACCATACTTTTTACGATTGGAAGCTTATTTCTGTCACATCTTTTATTTAAAAACAATTGGCATAAAGCAATTTTCATCTTTTTATTTGGGATTTTACCTCCTTCAATAAAGATTTCAATCCTCGGAATGGAATATGGAATTCTGTTTTTCCTTGAAATGGCTTTGCTTTATTATGGCTTTAAAAAAGAGAAAAAATGGGCTTTTATTTTACTTCCTATTTTAATATTATTCACAAGAATCGATACTGTCATTTTTCTCGGAATTGTTTTTTTAGTTGATATTTTTTGGAACAAAAAACTCCGATGGAATTATATTTTAGGTGGAATTTTAGGAATTGCTATATGTGTTTCTTTCAACTGGTTTTATTTTGGTGAGTGGGTGAATAATACGATTGTAGCAAAAAAACTAGCGTATGATCAAGTATTTACTCTACAGCAAAATATAGAATATTTCAGATTAAATTATGGGAACTTTTGGGGAATGCTGAAATTACCTGGAGATTTTAATCCGATTACTATTGTGATTGCTCTTTTTGAGCTTCTTTGTTTTATTTATTTAATAAGACAGCGCGAAAAAAGAAACTATTTTCTTTGGATTATTTTTCTGTTTGCGTGGACAAAACAAATTGTTTTTCTTTCGCAAAAAAGTTTATTCGACTGGTATTATTGGGTTCCGCAGATCTTACTTTTTGTTCCTGTCTTGATCTTTATTTTAGAGCAGAAAGTGAAAAGAAACCTCTGGCTGACTTTATTGATTCTCATTTATATCTTACCGATGGTAGCTTTTCAAACTGTACATTCTATTGCAACAGGAAATGGCGAATGGAACTATAGAAGATCAATCGGATTGTTTTTAAATGTTTATGAAAAAGATAAAAAACAGTGGATTTTATTAGAACCAGCTGGTTATGTTCCTTATTTTTCAGGCTTAAAAACGATTGATGAAGTCGGATTGGTTGATAAACAAATTCAGGAAGAAATAAAAAAAGATAAACCCAATTATTGGTTAAACACCGTTAAACACAGAAAACCGAAATATTTACTTTCTTACAATAATCTTTTTGAAGGCAAAGATGCAGAATATTATAAAACACATTACCGTCTTTTGAATGAATTCAGAATAAAAAATCATCTGAAAAGTGAATATTCTATTTTAGAAAAAATTTATAAGCTGAAACCTTCAGGAACAGATTATAACTTATATGAAAAGGTAAAATAACTTATATTAAAGTAAAAAGTAAAAAGTAATTTTGAACTCTAAAACTCTAAAACTCTAAAACTCTAAAACTTTAAAACTTATGCAATACTGTGCTTTTCTCCGTGGCGTTAACGTAAAAGGAACCAACATGAAAATGGCAGAAGTCTGCAAAGTTTTCAATGATGCAGGAATGGAAAATGTAAGCTCGGTTTTAGCTTCGGGAAATATTATTTTCAGTTCAGATAAAAATATAAGTGATCTTAAAACAATTCTCGAAAAAGCAATGTCTGAATATTTTAATTATGAAGCATTTCTGTTTGTAAAAACAGCAGAAGAAACAGAGTTGTATTGGACTAAAAATCCTTTTGAAAAGAATGAAAATTTCCATACATACGCTTTTGTAGGAAGCGAAAATGTAGAGAATGTATTAATGAATGAGTTTGAAAATGCTTCAAAATCTGAAAACGAAAAATCAGAAATTGTCAATAATATCTTTTATTGGCAGGTTTCAAAAGGAAATACATTAGATTCCAGCTTTGGAAAAGTTTTAGGTAAAAAAAGTCTGAAAGATCAATTTACCAGCAGAAATATTAATACTTTTGAGAAGATTCTTAAGAAAATTTAATACTTTTTCTTGTCATTGCGAGAAACGAAGCAATCTTTAATTTTTATTTTTAAAAATAATTTTTAATCCTAAAAATCGTTTACAGGTTAAGTCTATAAATAATTTCCAATTATAAAACTTTCTCAGTATTTTTACTGAACTTTTAATTTAAATAAAAATAATGATTCAACATTTAGATAACATACAGCACAAAGATTCAAAAAACTTTTTCTTAATTGCAGGACCATGCATTATCGAAGGCGAAGACATGGCATTAAGAATTGCTGAAAAAGTAATTGAGCTGACCAATAAATATAATATTCCTTATATTTTTAAAGGAAGTTTTAAAAAAGCCAACCGTAGTAGAGTAGATTCTTTCACAACAATTGGCGAAGAAAGATCTTTGGAAATTCTTAAAAAAGTAGGAGAGACGTTCAATATTCCTACAACAACAGATATTCACGAAAACGAGCACGCTGCTTTGGCGGCACAATATGTTGATGTGCTTCAGATTCCTGCGTTTTTAGTTCGTCAAACAGATCTTTTGGTAGCTGCAGCTGAAACAGGAAAGTGTGTTACTTTGAAAAAAGGGCAATTTCTTTCTCCGGAATCAATGAAGTTTGCCGTTCAGAAAATTACTGATTCAAATAATCAAAAAGTAGCAATTATAGAAAGAGGAAATTCTTTTGGATATACCGATTTAATCGTTGATTACAGAGGAATTCCTACGATGAGAGAATATGCTCCGGTAATTCTGGATGTTACGCATTCTTTACAGCAGCCTAATCAAAGTTCAGGAGTTACAGGTGGAAGACCTGATCTTATCGAAACGATTGCTAAAGCAGGAATTGTTGTGGGTGCAGACGGACTCTTTATAGAAACTCATCCTACTCCAGAAACGGCGCTTTCTGATGGGGCAAACATGCTAAGATTAGATTTATTGGAAGATTTATTACAAAAACTCACAAGAGTTAGAGAATCTATACTATAATTGTTAAAAAATACTTAATTTTAGAAATTATAAATAATTCCTTTTGAAAAAACTAGTTTTACCACTAAGCCTTATGGTACCTGTCTTGGTATTCTCACAAGCAAGAAAAAGAGATACTACGACCATAAGGGTTACCAATATTGAGGAAGTTGTTTTCCAGAAAAAAGTTACCGGGAGAACCAACGATGTTACCGCAGTAAGAATTTCAGCTAAAGATGCCAAAAATGTCGCAAGTATTTCTGGCGGTGTAGAAGGAATGCTAAAAACACTTCCGTCGGTAAACTCAAACACCGAGCTTTCTTCACAATACATGGTGCGTGGTGGAAACTATGACGAAAATCTTATCTACATTAATGATATTGAAATTTACAGACCTTTCCTAATCAGAAATTCTCAGCAGGAAGGTTTAAGTATCATCAATCCGGATATGGTTTCTGCAGTTAACTTTTCTGCAGGAGGTTTTGAACCTAGATATGGTGATAAAATGTCTTCTGCTTTAAATATTTATTATCGTGAACCTAAAAAGTTTGAACTTTCCGGTGAAGCGAGTTTAATTGGTGGAAGATTGACTACAGGTTTTGCATCAGGAAAAGAAGATGAAAACGGAAACAGAAAATTTACGGCTTTATTTTCCGGAAGATATAGAAATACCAATCTGGTTCTGAATACTTTAAATGAAGACACCGATTTTAATCCAACATATTATGATTTTCAGTCGTATCTGAATTATCATGTAACCAGCAAACTTTCACTTTCATTCATCGGATATTATTCTAAGAATGATTATGAAATGGTTCCTAAAGAACGAAGCGTAGATTTTGGAACGATAAATCAGCCGATTAATCTATCTGTTTTTTATAACGGTAAAGAAAATGACCAGTATAAAAATATGATGGGTACAGTTTCAGCCAACTATAAACCGTCTGATAAATGGAGATTTACACTCGATAGCTTCTCTTATCAAAATCGTGAAAGAGAATATTATTCTATTGCATCAAGCTATATTCTGCAGACTTTTGATCCTATTACGGGAACTCCGATCACGTCTTATGATGTTGGAGGACAAATTGAGCATGCAAGAAATGATCTTTTTGTAAGAACGTATGGAACACAATTCAGAACCCGTTTTTCACCGAATGTGAATACCGATATCGAGTTAGGTTTTAAATATGAAAAAGAAAATCTTCGAGATTTAACCAACGAATGGAAGTTAGTAGACTCTTCGGGTTACAGCATTCCGCATCCAGTTGATGATCCTAGGTTTCCAGATGCTTCAGATTTAGATTTATTTTACAGTATTTCTGGAGCTAATCATATTCAGCCAACAAGATTATCGGCTTATGCACAGTATTCTCAGAAGTTTTACTGGGGTGCAAGTAAAGTTTTGGTAAATGGTGGAGCCAGAGTTGCACACTGGAGTTTCAATGACGAGACTATTTTCTCGCCAAGAGCTCAGTTTGCAATAAAACCAGACTGGAATACAGAAATGTGGTTCAGACTTTCAGGAGGTGTGTATTATCAAGCTCCTTTTTATAAAGAAATTAAAGATCTGAATGGTAATTTTAATCCTAATATAAAATCTCAACGATCTATTCAGGCAATTTTAGCTAATGAAACTGAGTTTGAGTTTGAAAACAGACCATTTAAATTAACCACAGAATTATATTATAAAAAAATGGATAATGTAATTCCGTATTATATGGATAATGTGAGAATTCGTTATTCGGGACAAAATAATGCTTCAGGTTACGCTTACGGAATTGATACAAGATTATTTGGTGAATTTGTTCCCGGTGTAGATTCTTGGCTTTCTGCAAGTTATGCAAGAGTTTTTGAAAATATTGACGGAAGAGGAAATATTCCGAGACCGACAGATCAGAGATTCAGATTTGCAATGTTTTATCAGGATTATATGCCAAAATTCCCACAAATGCGTGTAAACCTTACCTTAACATATGCGATGGGATTACCAAACGGAGCGCCGGTTTTCACAGATCCTTATCAGTATCAAAAAACTTTACCTTCTTATAAAAGGGTAGATTTGGGGCTTTCATATGCGTTTGTAGATGCTGAAGCAAAAAAACAAACCTATGGTTTCTTGAGTAATTTTGATGAATTAACTTTAGGTGTTCAGGTTTTCAACGCATTTAATATCAATAATACAATTGCCAACCAATGGATTACCGATGCGAATAGTAGTATCATGTATCCGGTTCCGGTACGTCTGACTGGAAGATTTTTTAATGTAAAGCTTGAATTTAAGCTTAAATAAAATATATAAAAGTTTTTTGCCACGAATACACGAATTTTATATTTAAATTAATTTGTTAAAAATTATTCGTGCATTCGTGGCATTTAAAAAAACATAATTTGTGAAATTAAAATGAAAAAATACATCATCACTTTTCTGTTTTCAGTATTTACCGTTTTATCTGTAACTGCACAGTCGAAAACGAATCCTCAATTATCAAAACTATATCAGAATTACATTTCTGTAAAATCTGCTTTGGCTTCGGATGATTTTAAGAAAACTTCAGTTGCAGCAGGAGAATTTCTTAAAACTGTATCTTCAATAAATTCAAAATCTTTAGATGAGAAAAAATTGAATTCTTTAAAATCTGATGCAAAAATAATTTCTTTTGCAAAAAATATCGATGCACAAAGAAAACCGTTTTACAGATTATCTGATGTGATGATTGCTGTGGCTAAAGAAAACAAGATCTCTGATAAAACCATTTTTGTACAATATTGCCCTATGGCTGAAGGGAGTTGGCTGAGTAACGAAAAACAAATTATCAATCCTTACTACGGAAGCTCAATGCTTAAATGCGGCTCAGTAAAGTCTGAAATAAAATAATAAAAAAAGAAACTCAAAGCGAGTTTCTTTTTTTATATCTCCAGTTTTAAAATCTTTTCTACCATTTTCTGATTAATACTTTCAGGAATAGAGCGCATCAAAAAATTCCGGATTTGATTTCCTTTTTCCCACTGAGAAATTTTACCGATTGTCCAGCTATTTTTAACGATCGTATCAACTTTTTTTCTTCTGATTTTCTGAAACTCTTCAAAGACTGAATTAAAATCTCTATTTCTTTCTAACAATTTTCCAATCACATAAGCATCTTCAATTGATTGACAAGCGCCTTGTCCCATATTTGGAGTGGTTGCGTGAGCTGCATCACCAATCAAACAAAGATTTTCAGCATACCATTTCGGAATAGGAGTGAGATCTATGATATTATTTAGAATAATATTTTCCGGTTTTGTTGCTTCTAAAATTTGCAAAACCAATGAGTCAAAATCTTTGAAGGTTTCAATTAAATCAAGGTTTTCTCTGAATTTATTTTCATTCACCAAAGCGTACCAATAGACTTTTTGCTCTGAAATTTTTACAAAACCAAAACGTTTTCCTTTTCCCCAGATTTCCAAAGCATGATGATTGTATTTTTCGGGAAGTTCAAGGTCGGTTAAACCACGCCAACATTTTTGTCCGGCATTTCGAATGTTTCCAGTTTTAAAGATCTGGTTCCTGATCTTAGAATGAATTCCATCGGCTCCAAAAACAATTTTACTTTCTGTTGTAAAACCATTTTCAAATTCTAAAAGATAATTTTCTTTCTTATTAATTTCAAATAAAGAATGATTGAGTTTTATATTTTCAAGACCTAAATTTTCAGCTAAAATATTCTGAAGTTCAGCCCTGTGAATGGCAACATTGCAAGAATTGAATTTCTTTTCTAAAGCTAAAACATTCGTTGTAGAAATAGTTTTCAGCTTTTCATCCGTAATAGATATTCCGTGAATTCTATTTCCTGCATTTTCAATTTTCTCTTTTAAACCCAATTTGCCAAAAATTTGCATCGCATTCACAGCCATCATAATTCCTGCTCCGACAGGTTTTATTTCCGGAGCAGATTCATAAATGATAAAATCTAAATGTTGCTGTTTTAGAATATTTCCTAACGTTAAACCTCCGATTCCGGCCCCGATGATTGAAAATTGATTCATTTAATGATTTTAGTTTTGTTTTTAAAATTGATAAGCCACGAATACACGAATAATTTTAAATACAATTAGAAAAATTTGTTGATTTGTGGCAAATATTTACTTCAAATTTTTCAATTCATTCAACAATTGATTTTGCTTGTTGATGAAATTATTTAAGCTGTCCGTTTTCAAAGGATGAGCATTTTGGTATTTTTCAATTTCGGGAAGTGTTTTTTTAATTTTAAAAATCGTGTGTTGATTCTCAATTATGCTTTTATTTTGATTAATTTTTATAATTAAATCTTTGATTTTCTGTGTTTTTAAATCATATTTTTCAGAACTAAATTTAATTTCTCTTTCAATTTCTTTTTTCATCAAAGAATCATTGATAGATCTTGTTAATTGTTTTGCATCATCATAATAACTATCAGACTTATAAATTATTTTTTCATATTCAGAAATTGTAGATTGAGTTTCAGTTCTTACTTTTTCAATTCTTTGTTCCAAATCCTGTAAATTTTTGTCGTTTTTGAGAAGTTCAGAATAAATTTCAAGCACCATATTTCCTTTCCCACGTCCACTTTTTAATGAATTTGAAACCGATGATTCTACATTATCAACCGCATTATTTTCTAAAGGATTTGTTTCTGATTTTTTTGAACAGGAAACTATTAATAAAAATAGAGTAGAGGCAATAAGTATTTTTTTCATATTTGTTTGTTTTTATTGGATTTGTCATTTCGACGATAGGAGAAATCTTTTAAAATTAAATTAAATCTTAACGGTTTAAAATATTGAGATTCTTCACTCCACTACGCTTCGTTCTGAATGACAAACTTGATGGTTGATTTATTATTTTAATGAGTTGAAGATACTCAAAAAATAGGTACAAAAAAACGGAGCTTGAAAAATCAAACTCCGCTTAATAATTATGTAAACTAAAAATTATTTACCTAAATAAGATTTCAAAATCTTACTTCTTGTATTGTGTTTCAGTCTTTTAATTGCTTTTTCTTTAATCTGACGAACTCTTTCTCTGGTAAGATCAAAAGTTTCTCCGATTTCCTCCAAAGTCATTGGATGTTTTCCGTTTAATCCGAAATACAATCTTACCAAATCAGCCTCTCTCGGAGTTAAAGTGTTTAATGCTCTTTCAATTTCAATTTGAAGAGATTCAAGCATCAAATCTTTATCCGGGCTTGGAGATTCTCCAGAACGTAAAACGTCATAAAGGTTAGAATCTTCACCTTCTACCAAAGGCGCATCCATAGACAAATGTCTTCCGGAGTTTTTCATAGATTCTTTGATATCTTCCTCGCTCATGTCAAGAACTTCAGCCAATTCTTCCGGAGAAGGTGGTCTTTCATTTTCCTGCTCAAGGTGAGCGTAAGCTTTGTTGATTTTGTTAATCGATCCGATTTTGTTCAAAGGCAATCTTACAATTCTCGACTGCTCTGCCAAAGCCTGTAAAATCGACTGACGAATCCACCAAACCGCATAAGAGATAAATTTGAAACCTCTGGTTTCGTCATATCTTTTTGCAGCTTTCATCAATCCTAAATTACCTTCATTAATTAAATCGGGCAAAGAAAGACCTTGGTTTTGGTACTGCTTCGATACAGAAACTACGAAACGAAGGTTGGCTTTGATCAATTTTTCCAATGCGACTCTGTCGCCTGCGCGGATTTTTTGTGCCAGATCTACCTCTTCGTCTGCTGTAATTAGTTCTACTTTACCAATTTCCTGCAAATACTTGTCTAGTGAAGCGGTTTCCCTGTTGGTAACCTGCTTGGTTATTTTTAATTGTCTCATTTATTGTATTCTCAAAAATAGAGTTGCTATTATATTATACGTTCGAAATATTAAAAAGGTTACACAGGTTACAATTATTTTTTATTTAATTAAAACGATGTTGAGAATTTAGTTGTAAATTATTACCCTTTGTATTTAGAAATAAAAAATTATAGGATTTTCAAAAAAATGAATCTGAAATTTTTTATAAAGAGCTTTTCCCCGCTATCCACTGTATCTTTTTGGTAACGGTCTCCACTTCGTTCCGTCCGCCACCAAAAAGGATGTCGTTTCTATCGGGGCTATGGTTGTAGTCATAAATTCAATATTCGAAAAAACATCCATATAGTTTGCCATCCTGAAAGGATCTACGCTTGAATGCTTCCATTCTTTTCTAATACTATATTGAGATGCTTTGACTCCGTCGAACCTAAAGGTTTCAGCATGACAAAGTATGTGAAAAATTATTAAATTTAAAAGCAAAAAAAGCGAAACCGAAGTTCCGCTCTATAATATAAAATAGTTTGACAATCAACTAAAAACCATCAACTATTAACTCTTAAAACAAATCATTCAACAATTTCGCTAATCTCAAACCTCCGTAAAGAAGCTGTCTTTCCATTGTATCATTAAATTTGTACTGATAATCGTAAGATAATTTAGAACCATCTGGAGTCTGAGCATAGATTTTATTGGCAATCTGATGAGAATCATACAACCAGTTTTCTAAAGTCCCCGATTGAATTTGCTTTACTTCATCCTTAGATTTAATATCCAAAAGCTTTGCATATTCTGTGTAGCTGTATTTTTGTGAATCTACCAATTTTCCGTCCCAAACTGAGTGAAGATTTGTTTTATCTCCAAAATAAGTAACGTTAATTTTGTTTCCGCCTAAATCTCCTGATCTTCCAGTGTGCATTGGTTGTGCCAAATCTCCCATCATGTGAATAAGGAAAATTAAAGCAATTTTTCTGTCTTTTTCAGAAGTTTTTTCATCCTTGATCTGGCTAGACAATACTTTGATTTGCGAGTAAAGATTAGCTCCGGCCTGCGCTTTCAAATCTTTTTCAAATGCTGTAAAATCTGTCTGTGGATCAATGTTTACATAATGCCAAGCTGAAGCCTGTTTCCAGGCACCTGTAGTGTCAGATTTAATAAAATCTGGCCAGTTTGCCCAATAAGCCATTCTTTCTTGCCCCAACATTTTTCTGATTTCTCTCTTTGCTTTTCCGGAAAGATGATTTTCTGCAATCTCAGCAATCACTCTATGACCCGTTAATCCCCATGCATAAGAATAAACTGAACTTGCCACAAATGCCAAAAGCAACATTTTAGAATAAATACTTTTCATTTCTTTAAATAATTTTCGAATTGCAAAGATAAGTCAGCCTTATGGAAATTTGACTTTAAAATTCTTTTTTGTTGGTTTTGGAACTGTTAATTTTACGTAAAGTCTATGACAAGACCTTGAGGTAATTTCTTTTAAATTTAAAATATTTCTATTTTAATAAAGATTAATACATAAGAAAATCAATAATTTATATTAAATTACATCATTAAACATAAAAATTTGAGATAAATACTTTTTCAATATAAAGAGATATTTTATCTTTACGATACCAAACATGATCACAGGAAAAAAAATATGTACGACAACAGCACGATAGATATGCATTACAATAAGCTGCAGACAGATTTTAAAGCTGAAGCAGTTGCTGTAAATCTCTTAAAATATCACAGATCTGTAAGCAATATTTTTATTGACAGAATAGGAATAAACGACAGAGCTTATCTTAAAGATATTAAAAGTATTTCAAGTCATTATTTAGGTTTTGACGAGGAAGTTCTCAATATTAAAACGTATCGCGAAGGTATTTACGATTATCTTCCGGAAGGTGTTTTTCATCCGCCGTCACTCAATACTTCCAGAAAAAATGTAGAAAGTGTTGTAAAAGAAATCCGTAAACAAAAAAGGGTAGAAGAGGATGCTAGAAAGTTTTTCAGGCCTTTTGAGTTAGAGATTTTTTTTACAGAAATCAGCGCTTTGCTGAAAGAATATGATTTTGATTTGGCGAGTGATACCGATTCTCTTCTCAATATCTTCAGTGAACTTTGGCCGATCATTAAAATGCTGGACAAGCAGAATGCCTATATTTTTCTTCATGTTTTACCATTTTTTCACAATATCAGAGGCGATAAAAAATGGTTTGAACGTTGTATGACTGCTTTTTTGAAAGTTCCCGTTGAGATTACTTTTACTCCCAACGAAATCGACAGAATGAAAGAAGATGATTCTTCTATACTTCTGGGAAATTCAAGATTGGGTGTCACTTACATTGCAAGCGGAAAACATATGGATGGTGAAAGAAACTGGATTGTAAATATAGGTCCGATCCCGTATGACGAGATGAAAAATTATATTCCCGGTCATCCTTTCAGAAAAGTTTTACAGGCTTTGTACGATTATTGCCTTCCTGTTTCTGTAGATATTGAAGAAAATTTTATCACAGAAAAAAGAGACTATTCTTTTGTGCTGGAAGATGATCACAGAAATACAAACAGGCTTGGTTATTCTACTTTCCTGTAAAATATTTTAATTATATTTACAATTCATCAATCAAACTAAATATTAAAAGAAATAAATGGAAGTTTCTTCAGTAAAAGGTATATTTTTAAGGTATATTTTCGTCCCGCTTATTGCTATCATCATGATGGTGATTTTAGGGGTAATCAGGAAAAACAAACCTGCAATAAAAATCAGAGTTATTATTGTTTATGTACTCTTGTGCAGCTTGTGTCTTGCATTGCCTGGTCTTTTTGGTTTTTCAGGAAATTCGTTTAATCCGTATTGGTATCTTATTTCGCAAATAATTTATCTTATTTTCGGGATTATTCATGTTAATTTAATGCATACGTTTTTCAGAAAGCACTTTCAGTCACAGACTTCAAGCATTATTTTTGAATCTATATTATCATTAACCTGTGCTCTTGTAGGAGCTTATCTTTTCGTTCTGATTTTCGGCTGGATCAGCAAAGGAGCAGGATATCCTGTAATGTCAGCAACCAGCGTACTTATATTTTTTGTACCCATGGTTTTCTATTATTGTTACATTCAGTTTATCAGTATTCCTGTTGATATTTATAAAACATGGAGGTATTCTCCGGATCAGAAACCACCCGATTTTGACGGAGCAGATTTCGACCGTTTAATGGTTTTAAATGTTGAATTGAGCAAAAATCTGGAAGATGCAAATCGTTTTAGAATTAAAGCTAAAACTTTACCGACCGGAGTAACTTTTGGAGACTGGTTTTTCCGTGTAGTTGACGATTACAACCATAAAAACCCAAAATCAATTATTCATCTTACAGATGATCAAAGAGAATCTTATTACTGGATATTTTATACTAAAAAATCGTTTTTCAGTTTCAGAAAATACATCGATTTCGATCAGGATATTACCACGAATACTATTTCAGAAAATGAAGTGGTAATCTGTAAAAGAGTTATTCAGCACGAAGAAGAAGGAAAAAAATAAATCAAATCAAAATCACACAAATAAAAGTATTACAATATGATACAGCCCATAAAACATTTTGCTATCAACTGGGTTGATGGAATGAAAGTTTCGCAGAGACATCTCAACGATCAGGATAATTTTTTAATAGATACGATAAGAGATGCTAATTCTCTTGGGATTACCAATTATAACTATGGTTTGCTGCCTTTGTCGAATGAGTTTACCGATAAAACTATTTTTGATGTTCATAATACAGCAACCAACGATGTACAACTATTTATCAAAAATTGTAGTGCTGTAACTTTAGCGGGTTACAGGTTAGAGCTGAAAGACAGGAGAGTGAGTGTAAAATCTTTGGCTAAATCTTTAAATCTTGATGAAAACCAAATGGATGGAGAATATTATATTTTAATATCCGTAAATCCTTTTGATAAAGTTCCTTTTGGGGATATTGATCCGGAGGAAATTCCGCCAAGACATCCAAATGCACACGCCAATTATCATATTGAATTGCTTCCGGTAAGTTCACTGAACAGTAATCATTCGGGAGGAAATTACTTGGTAGTAGGAAAAGTAGATTTTAAAGGCAATATTGCACAGGTCAACACCAATTTTATTCCACCGTGTACCTCGATTCAGAGTCATCCGGTTTTAATTGATTATTACAACGGATATGCAAAATCTATTGGAAATTTGCAGCAATATGCTTTCAAAATTATTCAGAAGGCTTCGCATAAAAACCAGAATACATCTTTAGCATTGAATGTTAAAGCTTTGTGTACTGTTTTGGTAGATACATTTGGTGATATGTATTTTCAGTTCAGAAATATAATTCCTTACCAAGCGCCGGTTTTTTTAATTGAAACTTTTGCCAAATTAGCTTTAAGAATGTACAATTCAACGCAGATCTTAGTTCCGGGAGAATTGGAAGAAATGCTGAATTATAGCTTAGAATGGAGCGAAATCGCGCCACATACTTTATTAAATCAGCTTTCTACTGTTGCGGAAACGAATTATGATCATCACAATTCCGGTGAACCGCTTTTATACATTAGTCAGATGTTGAGAAGTCTGGAAACTATTTTTGCAAAACTGAGCGAACTAGATTATATCGGACAGAGAAAAGAAAATATCATTGTTAATGAGCAGGAGGTTTCTTCAAACACCAATCCGAAAAGAGGCTGGAGTGTTTTAGATTAAAAGAAATCATTTTTAAAATAAATAAATCCCGATACTTCAAATTCGGGATTTTTTGTATAAAATTATCGTGTCTAATTAGAAGAAAAAGTAAACATGATGTTGTCATTAAAAATAGATCTAGATTGCTACGGAATAACAAACTCTGTGAATAAGAAGCCTAAATAAATTACAGCAAAATCATTCAAAATTAAATGTAAAAAATGAATACAGATAAAATAAGACAGGAAATAAGAGGTTTATCAGACGGAAAATTATTCTTCAATAATGCTGGTTCTTCGTTAATGCCAAATATTGTCGTAGATTCAATGATCGATTATCTGCAACAGGAAGAACAGTTGGGAGGTTATGAAGTGGCCAATAGAAATGCAGAACTGCTTGAGAATTTCTATATTGAAACTGCAAAACTCATCAATTGTAAACCTTCAAATATTGCTTTTATGACAAGTGCTACAGAAGCATTTTCTAAAGCTCTTTCGAGTATTATTTTTAAAGAAGGAGATACAGTTATTACTACAGTTGATGATTATATTTCCAATCAGATTACATTTATTTCACTTCAGAAAAAATTAAATGTAAAGATTATCCGAATTAAGAAACTAAAGGATAATGAACTTGATTTAGAAGATCTTGAAAATTTAATTAAACAACATCACCCAAAACTGGTTGCGGTAACTCATATTCCGACCAATTCAGGATTGATTCAGAACATTGAAGCGGTAGGAAAAGTCTGTCGACAATATGATGTTTTATATTTAGCAGATTGTTGTCAATCGGTTGGGCAAATGGTTGTTGATGTCGAAAAAATTGGTTGTGATTTTTTAACGGCAACCGGAAGAAAATTTATGAGAGGGCCAAGAGGAAGTGGTTTTTTATATGTTTCAGACAGGGTTTTAGAGCAAGATTATGCTCCGATTTTATTGGATATGAGAGGTGCACATTGGTCGGAATACGATGATTACAAATTGTTTGAAACAGCTAAAAGATTTGAACATTGGGAAGTTTCTTACGCCGCAGTTTTAGGGATGATGGAGGCTGTAAAATATGCCAATACTATTGGTTTAAATACTATTGGAAATTATAACATAAAATTAGCCAAAATGCTTAGAACGAATCTTGAAAACTGTGGTTTTAAAGTTTTAGATATCGGAGAAAACTTGAGCAGTATCGTCACATTTTGTGGTCCTGATAATGATCTGGAAAATATCCAGAAAGTTTTGAGAGAACATAATGTTTTCTTTTCGGTAAGCTACAAACATTCTGCATTGATTGATTTTACGGATAAAAAAGTTGACGGGGCTGTAAGACTTTCACCCCATTATTTTAATACATTAGAGGAAGTCGAAAAAGTTTCTGAAGTCCTTAGAAAAAGTTTATTATAATCAAATTTCCCACTTTTTGGAAGTATTGTAAAGTACTAATAACCAAAAATTAATTACTTTTCATTAAATTCGTGAAAAATCAAAAAGATAATGAAGATCAAATTGACCATCTGTCTTCTTGCGTTTCTTAATTTCTATGAAGCTCAGGAAAATATCTCGTATCAGAAACCGTCTGCAGAAATTTTAAAGCTTGCAGATTACGACCGACCGCCAAGTGTTTTGACCAATTCTAAAAAAGATTGGGTTGTTTTTGTGTACCGACCAACGTATAAAACATTAGACGACCTCAATCAACAGGAAATGAAATTGGGAGGATTAAGAATTAATCCTGTTACCAATATTTCAAGCAGTGTAACGTATTCTAATAATCTGAAAGTACGTAAAATGAACGATAAAACGGAAGTTCAGGTAAAAGGTCTTCCGCAAAATCCCAAAATTACGAATACTTCTTTTTCTCCAGACGAAAAGAAATTAGCGTTTACTAATACTACGGATAAAGGAGTTGAGCTTTGGATCGTTGATCTTGAAACCGCAATAGCAAAAAAGATCACTAAAGATAATCTTAATGCAAACTTGCATTATCCATTCGTTTGGATGAAAGATTCCCAGAGTTTTCTAATTAAAATTTTGCCAGAAAATAGACCTCAATTAATTGATCCCTCTAAAGATCTTCCAACAGGACCAATTGTTTCAACAGCAGACGGAAAAGTTTCTCAAAACAGAACATATCAGGATTTGCTTAAAAATCCGCAAGACGAACAAAATTTTGACATTCTTACCGCTTCAGAATTGTATCATGTTGATTTGAATGGCGATCTTAAAAAGTTTAAAGACAAAGATATTTTTTCGGATTTAACGTATTCTCCTGATGGAAATTATTTAATGGTAACAACCATTAAAAAACCATATTCATACATTGTTCCGCTCAATAGATTTCCAATGACCACAACGATTTACGACGCAAAAGGAAATACGGTAAAAGTGGTGAATGAAGTTCCTTTAAATGAAATTATGCCGAAAGGATTTTCATCTGTAAGAACCGGAAAAAGATATATGGGTTGGAGAGCAGATCAACCTGCTACTTTGGTCTATACCGAAGCTTTGGATGGTGGAGATCAGTCTAAAACTGTTGATTTCAGAGATGAAGTTTTCACTTGGGAAGCTCCATTTACAGCTCAACCAAAATCTTTCTTTAAAACAAAACAAAGATATGGTGGCGTAAGCTGGACAAACAATCACTATGCTATCGTTGGTGAAAGCTGGTACGATACAAGAAACACAAAATCTTATTTAGTTGACTTAAACACAGGGAAATCTGAAGTAATAGAAGATAGAAATTATCAGGATGTCTACAGTGATCCAGGAAGTTTTAACACGACAAAAAATGATTTCGGAAGATATGTTATCGATATGAAAGGTGAAAAATCTTACTTGATCGGCGATGGCTTTACAAAAGACGGTCAACATCCCTTCATCGATGAAATGGATATGAAATCTTTAAAAAAGAAAAGACTCTATACCTCAAATCTTAAAAATGCCAAAGAGGAAATCATCGATATTATTGATCCTAAAAAAGGAGAAGTATTAACGATTCAGCAGTCGGCAAGTCAGTATCCGAATTATTTTAAGAAAAATATTAAATCTAATAAATCGGAAGCGGTAACCAATTTTGCCAATCCTTTTGAAAGCATCAAAGATGTTTACAAAGAAGTGATTACCTACAAAAGAAATGACGGGGTTACTTTGACTGGAACACTTTATTTACCGGCAAACTACGACAGAAAAGCAAAAAAAGAAAAACTTCCGTTATTAATCTGGGCTTATCCTACAGAGTATAAAGACAAAAATACTGCAGGACAAAATACTCAAAACCCGAACGATTTTACATTCCCGTATTACGGTTCTTTTGTGTATTGGACGGCAAAAGGATATGCTGTACTTGATGATGCGGCGTTTCCAATTATTGGAGAAGGAAAAACAGAGCCAAATGATACCTTTATTCCACAGTTGGTTGCCAACGGAAAAGCTGCGATTGATGCGGTAGATCAGTTAGGGTATATCGACAGAACAAAAGTTGCAGTTGGAGGACATTCCTACGGAGCTTTTATGACGGCAAATCTTTTAACACATTCTAAAGATTATGCGTGTGGAATTGCAAGAAGTGGAGCATACAACAGAACGTTGACACCTTTTGGTTTCCAAAGTGAGCAGAGAAACTATTGGGATGTTCCGGAAATTTACAACAAAATGTCACCATTTATGAATGCTGATAAAATGAAAACTCCAATGTTATTGGTTCATGGTGATGCCGATAACAATCCGGGAACTTTTACTTTACAGACCGAAAGATATTTTCAGGCTTTGAAAAATCTCGGAGCTCCTGTAAAAATGGTTCTTCTTCCAAAAGAATCTCATGGTTATGCAGCCAAAGAAAATATTCTGCATTTGCTTTGGGAACAAGATCAGTTCCTGGAAAAATGCTTGAAGAAATAATTATATTAAAACTCGTTCTTAGGAGCGAGTTTTTTTATGGATTAAATTTAAATATTCATATTCTATTCATTTTAGTTTTTGTAATTTTCTGCTGATAAAAATGAGTACAAATAATAGATTCCGAAAGGTGTCTATCTGAAATAAAAATAATGTTAAGAACGAACCAACCATTTCTAAATTATCTTGAGATACTTTTTCATAACCAGGAACATAAAGGAAATATTATTTTAGAATCCTTCGAAAAAGACGAAAAATTATTGACGCAAGGCGAAGTTTCCGACAAAATAATGCTTATTAAAAGCGGAATTACCAAATGCTTTTTTACAGAAGAAAGTGATGAGGAATACATTGTTGAGTTTTTGGGAAAAGGAGAAATTCTTGGGGAAATTGAGATGATGAAAAATGTTCCGTGTATCTGCAGCATTGAAGCGATTACCGAGGTTACTGTATTTACGATAACGATTCCGTATTTCCAGTCGTTGATTAAAAGTGATCTTAATTTAAACAATTTACTGTTAGATGTTTTTGCAGAACGTATTGCGAACACCTCAAACCGATCATCTTATCAGCAACTTCACGCTACAGAACATACACTGTCTCAACTTCTCGATTTAAAAGCAAAAGAAATGAAAATTTCAAAAGAAGATATGGCTTCCTATTTGGGAACAACTGTAAAAAGTCTTACCAAAGCCATAAAAGATTATGAAAAGAAAAAGAAGGTGTAATTAAATCCAAATATTTATTTTTTCGAAATTCAAAACAAAAAAGCTGGTGAAAATACCAGCTTTGAAGATTTTATTAAAGATGCAAACCTAACTTATTTAGGCTACGGAGGAATTTTACTTTAAAAATATAGTTTTTATCTGATTAAATAATCATAAACTTCTCACGAAGATTGTACCAAAAGCTCCCGTGGATTTGCATAAATCGACGGGAGCTTTTAGAAAAAGCAGGCTTGCTTTTTAAAATTGCTTACTTAGCTTTTTTAAACTTCATTACAGGAAGCATTTTCTTTACGATTAATTTTAAGTGAAAAGCTATTTGATAATTACAACTCCTTTCTCATCATCAAATCCGTCTGTTCTTCATCACCAAACTTAAAAATATGTTTGTCAAATTCTACGAAACCATTCTTTTTATAAAACTTAACGGCTCTGTGGTTTTCTTCCCAAACGCCTAACCAAACGTATTGCAAGTTTTTACTTTGTGCAATTTCCAATGCTTTGTCATATAAAATCTGCCCAACTTTCTGACCGTGATAGTCTTTTAAAACATAGATTCTTTCAATTTCAAGAGCATTTTTATCCTGTAATTCAGTTTGTGCATCCCCTGAATTGACTTTCAAATAGCCGACAACATCACCAAGATAGATAGCAAAGAAAAATTCAGAATCTTTATTTTTAAGTTCTGACAGCAATTTTTCTTCAGAAAATTTCTCGTTAAGATATTTTTCCATGTTTTCTGCACTGTTATAGGGCGAAAAGGTTTCGAAAAAAGTCTTTTTCGCAATACGCTGAAGCTTTTCAATATCGTCGAGCTTAATTTTTTCAATGACTATATTTTCCATATTTATCTTATCATTTTATTTTTAATTGTATAAATCACACCTTCTTGCCCATCAAAATCGAAGCCTTTTTCATATTGAAGTCCGATTTTTTCTAAAACTTTTACAGATGCTGTATTTTCTTTCATTGCTCTTCCTACAATTGTTTTTAAATTTAATATCTCAAAACCATAATCGATACAGGCTTTTGCACTTTCGGTAGCAAATCCCTGATTCCAGAAATGTTCAAAAAAACGGAAACCAATATCGGTTTCATCCAATTTTTCATCATATTTTAATCCGCACCAACCAAAAAATATCTTAGTTGACTTATCGACAACTGACCATCTTCCAAAACCATTTCTTTGGTAATCGGAATAATTTTCCAGAAAGGCTTTAGCTTCATCAATATCTTTAAAAGCAGAATTTCCGGTATATTTTATAACGTTTGGATTTAAATTTAATTCATAAAAACTTTCTGCATCGCTAATATCAAATTCTCTAAGCAAAAGACGGTCGGTTTCTAGTATTATTTTCATGACGGATTAGTTTCGAATCTTAAAGATAATAAATAAAAAAAGCGATCCAAAGACCGCTTTCAATATTATATTTTGTTTGCTTTAATTCTTCGGGCAGACATATCGAGAAAACGTTTCACCAGCATAAATGCAGAAATCGTTAATCCTAATCCAAGTGCGATCCACATTCCGAAAGCGCCCATTTCTAAGGTTACACAAAGGAAATATCCTAAAGGAATTGTAATCAGCCAATAAGCAATAAATGTAATGATTGACGGGATTTTCACATCCTGTAAACCTCTCAACATTCCCAAAGCTGTCACTTGAATTCCATCAGAAAGCTGGAATAATGCAGCGATGATCATAAGCTTTGAAGCTAACATGATTACTTCTACTTCTTCTGGTTTTGTGAAAAATGTAGGCAGAATATTTCTTCCTAAAATAAATATAACTCCACAAAAACACATAAAAAGAAATGCAATTTTTAAGTTATTGATTCCTATTTTTCTTAATTCCACAAAATTTTGTTCACCTAATTTTCTACCGATCATTACGGTTGAAGCTACACTAAAACCAATACATAAATTAAAGGTAAATGATGCCATACTTAAAGCAATCTGGTGTGAAGCAATATCGTGAGATGAAATTAATCCGCAGATAAACGCTGCTCCTGCAAAAGCTGTTACTTCAAAAAACATCTGTAATGCAGTCGGGAAACCTAATCTTACCATTTTTTCGAACATTTTCTTAGAAAAAACCTGCATTTTTAATGAAAAATCTTTGATGTACTGTTTGGTTTTTGGTTCTTTCATTAAAACAAAATAAAGAAAAACAACCATGAAAATTCTGGCAATTAAACTGGCTAAGGCAGAACCTTTTACACCCATTTCAGGGAAAATCCAAATTC
Organism: Chryseobacterium balustinum; assembly: GCF_900168205.1. Lineage (GTDB taxonomy): Bacteria > Bacteroidota > Bacteroidia > Flavobacteriales > Weeksellaceae > Chryseobacterium > Chryseobacterium balustinum. The sequence goes on along the minus strand of NZ_FUZE01000004.1, from coordinate 53,740 downwards.
CTTGAATCAATACATAATTGAGCACAATATTGATTACGTTAGCAATAATTGTTGCTTTCGTTACTCCAATGGTATAAGATAAACCTTCAGAAACCTCTCTCAAAGTCTGAAATGCCATAAACGGAACAATACTGATCGCCATGATCCATAAGAAATCTACTGTATCGGGAATGATTTTTGCCGGCTGACCAGAGTGATAGAGCAGTGGTAATCCTAAAAATAAGATCAACATCAGAATAATTCCTACAGTCATGTTGATGACAAAACCGTGACTGAAAACTGAATTAATGGTTTTGTGATCATTTTTAGAATGTGCCTCAGACACCAATGGCGGGATGGCAAAAGAAAAGCCCAGTGCCAAAACAAACATCGAGAAAAACACGGCATTTCCCAAAGAAACCGACGCCAAAGCATCTGCTCCCAAGAGTTTTCCTACGATGATATTATCAAAAAGGTTGACAGATACCTGCCCAACTTGCGTAAGCATTACCGGAAGAGCCAGCGTTAAGGCTTCTTTCGTGTAATTTTTATTTAAAAAGCTCATAATAGTTCAAAAAAAATTTGCAGTATAGGTACTGCAAATTTTTATAATGTATTTTAATTAATAATTAAATTATTTTCTAACAAAACTTGCAACATCCTCTTCGGAAACCGTAGCTCCTCCAAGAATAATTAATCTTTCCACAACATTTCTCAGCTCTCTGATATTTCCGGTCCATGAAAGGGCTTTTAATGCGTCAATCGCAGAATCATCAAACTTTTTCAATGCAGTACCGTGCTCATCAGCAATCATTCCCGAAAAGTGACTTACCAAAAGGCTGATATCTTCTTTTCTGTCATCCAAAGGCGGTACATATATTTCAATTACAGAAAGTCTGTGATACAAATCTTCTCTGAATCTTCCAGCTTCAATTTCTGTCTGCATATTTTTATTGGTTGCAGCCAAAACTCTTACATCAACTTTGATTTCTTTGTCGCTTCCTACCGGAGAAACTTTGCTTTCCTGCAATGCTCTCAAAACTTTTGCCTGAGCAATTAAACTCATATCTCCAATCTCATCTAAGAAAATGGTTCCACCGTTCGCTTGCTCAAATTTCCCCTGCTTATCTTTTATAGCTCCTGTAAATGAGCCTTTTACGTGACCAAAAAGTTCAGATTCAATTAATTCAGAAGGTATTGCCGCACAGTTTACCTCCACCATTGGGCCTCTCGATCTTTCACTTAAGTTGTGAATGGCATGAGCTACCAATTCTTTTCCTGCTCCGTTTGGCCCGGTAATCAAAACTCTAGCGTCTGAAACAGCTACTTTTTCAATCATATCCTGAATTTTCTTTAAAGCAACAGATTCACCAATCATTTGGTATTTTTTGTTGACTTTCTTTTTCAGGGTTTTATTTTCGGTCTGAAGATTTTTATTCTCTTTCTTTAATGTTTCTTTCACCAAAGCATTTTTCACACTTGTTATCAAACGGTTGATATCAATTGGTTTAGAAATAAAATCGTATGCACCGTCCTTTAAGCAAGAAACCGCAGAATCAATGTCGGCATGCCCGGAAATCATAATAAAAGTAGTCTCGGGTTTAAGAGCTAAACTTTGCTTTAGAAGCTCAGTTCCTGAAAGTTTTGGCATTTTGATGTCTGAAATCACCAATGCGAAATCTTCTTTCTCTATTTGTTTATAGCCTTCTAAGCCATCGTCGGCAATGACAAATTCATAGTCAGTTAGTTCGTCCGAAAGGATACTGTGAAGTACTCCGGAAATTGCTTTTTCGTCTTCTACAATAAGGATTTTTTGCATAGTTGCAAATTTAGGTATTTTTTGCTTGAGTATTAGCAAATATCATTCCTAAAAGTCTATATTGAGTAGTCTCTTCGTCCAAAAATTGCAGAACCTACCCGTACAGAATTTGCTCCACACTCAATAGCAATCGGGAAATCATCACTCATTCCCATTGATAAAGTTTCTAATTTTTGAGTTTGACTTAGTTCATCAAAGAGATTTTTTAGTATTAAAAACTCTTTTTTAATTTGATTTTCATCTTCTGTAAAAGTTGCCATTCCCATTAAACCTGTGATTTCGATATTTTCAAATTTCCCGTTAACGAATTTTTCGAATAAAGATTTTGCGTCTTCAATTTCCAATCCGAATTTTGTGTCTTCTTCTGCAATTTTTACCTGAAGTAAAACTTTTATCTTACGGTTGTGTTTTCCAGCTTCTTTGTTGATTTCATTTAAAACCTTTTCAGAATCTACACTTTGAATAGTATCAACAAATTCTGCAATATATTTCACTTTATTGGTCTGAAGATGTCCGATGATATGCCATTGAATATCTTTTGGAAGGAGAGGATGTTTTTCAACTAATTCCTGAACCTTATTTTCACCAAAAACTTTCTGTCCCAAATCGTAAACCTCCTGAATAGAAGAAACGGGATGCGTTTTTGAAACGGCTACCAATTGTACATTTTCCGGAAGACGGCTTTTTATATCTCTGTAATTTTCCTGAATACTCATAATTGCAAATTTCTGAATTTTAAAACAAAAAACAGTGTTTTTATTTTAAATAATTTCCACAGATTTAGCAGGTTCCCACGGATGATTGAGAATATTTTTTAAATATAAACATCTGTGAAAATCTACGAAATCTGTGAGAGAAATATTAATTTAAAATCTCATTGATTTTCGGATATGCAGAAATTTTTCTGAAAACAAAACGATTTGATTTTTGTAGTTTTTCAATAAATAAATCAAGCTCAATAATTGAGTCTGCATCGGTAAGATACTGATCGTGGGTAAGGAAAACCAAATGTCTTGATGTCTTTTCAAGGTCATTAAAGAAAATACTGTCTACTTTTTTAAGCATTTCCTGATGGTTTCCTTTCAGATGCATTTTATTGGTAGGTTTCCATTCCAAATCCCAACCGATTACTTTATAGCCGGCGGTTTTTAGTCTATCTGCTGCTTCAGTAGAGCTTTTAATATCGGTAACATTAATATTATTGAGCCTCCAGATATTTCTTCCGGGAGTTCTTGCTATTTTTCCGGGGAGCTTTAAGCTGTCTTTAGCAATATTAAAATCATTAACAACAGCTTCAGGATTTTTATAAAAATTTGAATATTTATTGTGAGCATGAGTATAGCTATGATTGGCAAGCTCAATCAAACGGTCAGTTCTCATTATTTCGAGATCTTCTTTCTGTTTTTTGCTGTCTGTTGCATGTTTTCCCACGAGAAATGCAGTCGCAGAGATATTTCTTTTGTGTAATATTTTTAAAAGATTTTCGGTGCCACGATTGGGTCCGTCGTCGAAGGTAAGGTAAATTACTCTTTTGTCTGTAGGTACACTTTCATCATCTATTCTGGGGACTTTTGCGACGGGAGGCAGTTTTGCAAGAACTTTTTCAGTTTCTTTTACTTCAGTTTTTTGATTGCATCCTGTAAATAGGGTTGATGTTACAGTCATCACTGTAATCATCCTTAGAAAAGTCTTGCCTACAGACTTTTCCGCAAAAGTTTTTTTCATAAAGAGTAATGGGAATTAAATTGTTAAAAATCGTTAAATTTTACGATTTTAGTTAACAAAGATAATGCCAATTTTTGTGTAAATATCACTTTTTAAGGATTTTTTAATTAAAATTATTTAGCTAAATATTTTTTAAGTTGAATAGCATTTTTAACCGCCGCATTTCCCCAGGTATTATTAAAAAATACAAAACCTTTTTTTCCTGATTTTAAAATGTTTTCACTTAAAGATTTTATTTCATCTTCCGAATATTCAGATTTATAGAGTATCGGTTTTCCGTGAAGTCGGTAATAGAATAGTTCAGAATGATTGATAATGAAATTTTCGGGAAGGTTTCCAGGAAAACTTACTCCAGAAAAGATTATATTTTTTGAACTTAAGATTTTGTAAATATCATCACGCCACCACGTTTCATGACGAAATTCAATAACATTTAAATCATTAAAATCTACATTATTTAAAATTAAATCCAGATTCTCTTCTGTATTTTTAAACGATGGTGGAAACTGATACAGAAAGCCTGAAAGCTTTTCATCCAAATGTTTTTGAATATGCGAACAGAATTCTGCAATTTCTTCTTTACAATCTTTTAAGCGTTTTTCGTGAGAGATTACTTTAGGAATTTTAATGAAAAATCTAAAATCATCAGGCGTTTCGTCAAACCATTTTTGGAGTGTTTTTGCAGTTGGTTTTCTGTAAAATGTAGAGTTGATTTCAACCGAATTAAATTCTTTCGAATATAAAATCAAAAAGTCTTTACTTTTGGCATCTTCTGGATACAGCGAACCTTTCCAATCATTATTGTAAAACCCTGAACAGCCGATGTAAAAACTTTCTTTTTTCATGTATTTATTATTTTCTCACAGATTTAACGGATCTTTTTTCAACTAATTAATCTACTAAATCTGTGAGAGTTTTTTAACTTTATTTAATATCTAAATCCACAGAATTGAGGCGTAATGAGTTTAATATTACAGATAAAGAACTAAGGCTCATTGCTGCCGCTGCAATCATTGGTGATAACAAAATTCCGAAAAATGGATACAACAATCCTGCCGCAACTGGGATTCCCAAAACATTATAAATAAAAGCAAAGAATAAGTTTTCTTTGATGTTTCTCAATAGTTTTTCGCTTAATATTTTTGCTTTAGCAATCCCTAAAATATCACCTTTCAGTAATGTAATTTCTGCAGTTTCTATGGCTACATCAGTTCCTGTTCCCATGGCAATTCCGACATTGGATTGCGCTAAAGCAGGGGAGTCGTTGATTCCGTCTCCGGTCATGGCAACAATTTTTCCCTGTTCCTGAAGTTTTTTCACTTCATTTAATTTATCTTCAGGAAGACAGCTTGCTTTGTAATTTTTGATTCCTAACTCGTCTGCTACAGCTTTTGCGGTATTTTCGTTGTCACCGGTCATCATAATCACCTCGATGCCTTCATTGATTAAATGCTGAACAGCTTTTCTGGAACTTTCTTTAATTTTATCGCTGAAACTTACAAAACCTAAAGTCTGATTTTCCTGAGCAATAAAAGAGATCGTATGCGCTTTTGATTGAATTTCCTTCGCTTTTAATTTTAAATCTTTCGGAATTTGAATCCCATTAGAAGCTAATAGATTTTCATTTCCTAAATAAACCGTTTTACCATTAATCATTCCTTTTACTCCTTTACCGGAAATATTTTCAAATTTTTCAACTTTTTCGGCTGAAATATGATCGGCTTTTGCTTTTTTGATTACAGCACTTGATAGTGGGTGTTCTGAATTTTGATTTAAAGAATAAGCTAATTTTAAAATTACATTTTCAGAAGAGTTATTAACGGTTTCTATATGTTCTAAAGATGGTTTTCCTTCGGTTAGAGTTCCTGTTTTATCTGTAATTAAAACGTTTACTTTGTGCATTGATTCAAGAGCTTCGGCGTTTTTTATAAGAATTCCATTTTTAGCGCCTTTACCAATTCCCACCATTAAAGACATCGGAGTTGCCAATCCTAAAGCACAAGGACAAGCGACAATAAGAACCGCAACGGCATTAATAAAAGCAAATAAGGTTTTCTGACCTTCCGGACCGAAAATCTGCCATAAAATAAAAGTAATGACAGCAACAACAATAACGGTCGGAACAAAAACTTTAGCCACTTTATCAGTCAGTTTCTGGATTGGAGCACGGCTTCTGCTTGCGTCATTTACCATTTTTATAATCTTCGAAAGCAACGTCTCATCGCCTACTTTTTCGGCTTTCATCAGAAAAACCTGATTTCCGTTAATCGTTCCTGAAGTTACTGAGTCATCAATATTTTTCTCAACAGGGATGGGTTCCCCAGTAATCATACTTTCGTCAACGATAGAGTTTCCTTCGATTATTTTTCCATCAACAGGAATTTTTTCTCCCGGCTTTACTTTTAATATATCTCCAATTTTCACTTCGGAAAGCGGAACTCTTTTTTCTTCATTATTAACCATTAGATTGGCTTCATCAGGAGAAAGATTCATCAGTTCTTTAATGGCATTTCCTGTCTTTTTATGAGCTAAAGCTTCCATCAGCTGACCTAGAATGACCAAAGTCATGATCACACAAACAGCCTCAAAATATAAAGGAATCTCATGGTTGTGACCTCGGACTTCATGAGGAAGCAAATCTGGAAAAGCTAAAGCAATGATGCTGAAAATAAACGCTGCAGCAACGCCTAAAGCAATTAAACTAAACATATTTAGATTCCATGTTTTAAATGAAACCCAACCTCGTTTCATCAAAAACCATCCGGAATAAAATAAAACAGGAAGTGTTAAAATCAATTCAAAAATCCCCTGAAGATTATGCGAAAACGGAAAATCGATCACCATTCCACCCATTGAAAGAATAAAAACGGGAATGGTGAAAGCCAAAGAAATAATGAATTTTCTTTTTAAAATAAGATAAGTATCATCGGCTTCTTCTTCTCCTTTTTCAGGATATTTTACCAAATCCATCCCGCAAACAGGACAACCAACATTGCTGTCGTAAGTTTTATCACCTTCACAGAACATAGGACAGTAATATTTTCCTGCCATATCATCTGTAACTTTTGGTGTTTCGTGTTGTTGATGATTGTGATGATGATGTGAATGAGGAGCCGAATTTTTAACCAAACCTTCGGTAATTTCTTCCAAATGCATGTGACAAACCGGACAGTCTGTTTTTTCTTCGTACACTTTATCACCTTCACAGAACATCGGACAATAATAATTTCCAATTTGGTCTTTGAAATTTTCAGGCAAGTTGATCGAAGAGTATGTTGGTTTATGATTAGGATCTTTTGCTAATTTTTCCTCAATCGGAACCAAATACATATTGCAATCAGGACATCTTTTTCCTTGTTGGAAATATACTTTATCGCCCTCACATTCCATCGGGCAGTAATAAACGGAAGAAGTCGAAACCCGGTCTTGAGGTTTTACAAAAGTGTTTTCCGGTTTATTGGGATCTTCTAAGTTATAATTTCCAATTTCTGAAAGTGCTTTATTCAATTCATTCAGATTGATTTCTGCATCAGAAGTGATTTCAACAGAGCTGGTTTCAAGATTGACATCAGCTGAAATTCCGTTTATACTGTTTAGTTTTTCTGAAATCTTTTTCTGGCAACCAGAACAGGTCATTCCGAGGATATTATATTTTTGTAGCATAAGTCATAATTTATGGTACAAATTTCCAAAATATAGATTGAAGACTGTTACAGATTTAAGGATAATTGTTATAAAATTTTGTGGTTGAAATTTTACTAATTTGAGATTTAACCACAAAAGGAACAAAAGGCAATTATAAAGCTATTATTAGATAATCAAAGTTCTCAAAAGAACAAAAAATCAAAGATTTTTAAAGGTTTTTGTGTGCTTTTTTCTCAATACTCATTAACTAAATAGAAGCATCTAAATCTTTTGCCTCTTTTGTGGTTAAATAAAAAGTTTTATTAAGCAATTTTTTTAATGTCTGCTACTTCCAGAATTTGTTTTGAATAGCCTTTTTCTGAAATATTAATCATTGCTCTACCGACTTCTTGTAATGTTAATGAGCTTTTCGGAAAAAGTGTAGGGTAGAATGCCCCGAAAATTTTAAAAATTGTTTTTACGTTTTTCTGCTCTTTAAAATGTTTCATAAAACCTGGCCGGAAATTGTATTGTCCTTTAAAGTTCAATTTCATTAAGTCATTTTCAGTTTTTCCTTTTACTCTTGCCCACATTATTTTTCCTGCTTCTGTGCTGTCTGTGCTTTTACCGGATATATAATTGAATGTCATATTTGGGTTCAAATCCAATAAAGTTTTAGCAAAATGAAGGGTTGTGTCAAAAGTTATTTTAGTATATTTCTCTTCGTCTAAACCTATCGAACTAATTCCAGCACAATAAAAACACGCATCATACCCTGTCAATTGATTATGGAAATTGTCTAATTGTAAAAAATCACCAATGATAAGTTCTTTCAGTTTTGGATGACTTATTCCACAAGATTTACGACTTACGCTTAGTATTTCAGATACTTTATTATTTTGTAGACACTCAATCAGAACGCCTTCTCCGACCATTCCTGTTGTTCCGGTAATTATTATTTTCACTTTGTTGTATTTTGTGTTTTATTAAAATAATATTGAATCTTGTTCTTTCATTAAAAGGTAGGTTCAATATTTTGGTATTTTTATTAATTTTTAGCTTCAGTTTCTTGCACCATATCCAAAGATTTTCTGTTGTGAACTTTCAGTTTTTTAAATTCAGTAGGTGTGAATCCTGTAGTACTTCTAAATTGTGATGATAAATGCTGCACGCTTTTGTAGCCCAGTTTTCCTGCAATTTCTGTTAAATTAAATTCATTGTAAAGAAGCAGTTCTTTTACTTTTTCAATTTTTTGAAGAATAAAAAACTGTTCAACCGTAATATTTTCATTTTGCGAAAAGACTTTTGATAATGAACTGTAATCTTTATGAAGTTCTACACTTAAAAATTTCGACAGTAAAAAGTTTTCATCAATATCAAGTTTTCCGATTTTAATGATGATAAGATTTTTAATTTTATCGACTAGTTGATGGGTTGCATCTTTTATTCTTTCAAAACCAGTTTCATTTAATCGATTTTCAATGAGTTGAATATCGGTTTTTGAAACTTCACCATCAATTTCTACTTCACCTAAAGCGATTTGAGTGATTTTTATATTGAATTCTTCAAAAATGGCTGAAACGGCAGCGATGCACCTTCCACATACCATATTTTTTATGAAAATTTTCATAATGAATTGTTCAATCTGTCTTTCACAAATTCTACTTTTGTTTTCCCGTGCGCTGCAGGATTTCCGTTTTCATCAAGGTTTACCATTACAATTTTGTCAACGGTGATGATGGTTTGGTGCGTCATTTTATTTCTTACATCACATTTCAGCGTGAGCGAAGTAGATCCAAAAGATGAAACTTCAATCCCAATTTCGATGATATCACCTTGTTTTGCCGAGCTTACAAAATTTATTTCTGAAATAAACTTAGTGACTACTTTTTTGTTTTCTAACTGAATGACTGCATACAATGCAGCTTCTTCATCAATCCATTGTAATAGTTTTCCTCCGAATAATGATTGGTTTGGGTTAAGATCTTCTGGTTTTACCCATTTTCTAGTATGATAATTCATTTTTTATGATTGTTTTCAGTACAAATTTAGTTTTAAAAATAAGTTTTTCAAAAGTTTATTTAATGAAAAATTCATCATTTTTTTGCGATATTATTACAAGTTTATAATACAAGTGAATTAATCTATTAAAAAGTTTTGATTTGTTGTTTTTAATTGTATCTTGCACCTGTTTATATTTGGAATCAATATCATGTTCATTATTATGTTGCTTTTCTTTTATATACCAATTTTATATATTAATTTTTAATTTTTTTTTAAAATGAACATTTTTGTTTCAAACATCAATTACGCAACTAAAGAATATGAGTTGCACGATTTATTCGCAGAATTTGGCGATGTATCATCAGCTAAAATTGTAACAGACAGAGAAACTGGTCGTTCTAGAGGTTTCGGTTTTATCGAAATGGGTGACGAAGAAGGAGGTCAAGCTATTGAAGCTCTTAACCAGAAAGAATTTAACGGAAAAATTCTTAACGTATCTGAGGCTAAGCCAAGAGAAGAAAAACCAAGAAGAAGTTTTGATAATAACAGAAGCGGTGGTGGAAGTTATGGTAACAACCGTGGAGGAGGTAACTCTGGAGGTGGTTACGGAAGCAACAACAACCGTGGAGGTAACGGAGGCGGCGGAAGTCGTTGGTAAAAAATTGAAGCGGCTTTTAAGCCGCTTTTTTTTATGTCTTTATTTTTAATAATTAGTTTAAAAGTTGTTTTTCAGTTTTGTTGTTACATCAATTAACTAAAACCAACCACTATCAACTAATTTTCATTCTTTTTCTTCTTCTTTTTCTTATCCTTTCCTTTCTTGTCTTTTTTAGGATTTAAGATTTCTTCAGCATACTCTAGTTTTGGCACTTTTACTTTTGCAGGTTTCATTTCGATTTTAAGGTCAAAATAAGTTCTAAGATCATTCTGTGAAATTAAATTTTCATTAAATAAAAATTCCAGAATTTCTTTTCCTGAATCATTAAAGAAATTATGCGAAAGTTCTTTCAATAAAAATTTTTTATAATCTTCAAAAGGTACAATTACGGAGTATTTGAAAATTCTGCCTTCTTTTTCTGTAGACAAATAGCCTTTTTCAACTAATATTTTTAGGTATGTTGAAACAGTGTTTTGATGGGGTTTGGGTTCCGGATGTTGCTCCATAACGTCCTTTAAATAAAAGCTTTGGAGTTTCCAGAATAACTTCATTAGATTTTCTTCGGCAGAGGTAAGATGATTTATTTTCATAAAATATTCTTAGTGTTGAAATTGAATATTGCAATAAAGATAAATAAAAGATACCAAAAAAGCTATTCCTGCACCCATAAATACCTCTTTTACGGTGTGTCTTTTTAAAATGACTCTTGTAATTCCTACCAAAGCTGCAATTCCGAACCAAAAAATTCCCGCTTTCCAGTCGAATGCATAAAACAATGCGGCAACAAATATATTGAATGCTGTATGCATCGAACTTTTAATATATAAATTACTGTATTGAAGAGCAAAAAGCAAGATCAAAATAAAGAGCATTACAAAATCAATGAAACCATTCATTACAAAATGATAAATTTGATAGATAACAATACAGATTGCAATAAAAATATATAAAGATTTTCTCTGCACCCGGTTTGAAACATCCATATTGGTATATCTGCCTGTTTTTACATTCCAAATTAACCAAACAACTACCGGAATAATAACCATTACTAATATAGGAAGGAAGTGTGAAGTCGCTTGTTTAAACGTATAATTCTGGAAACTTAAATACACAAAATAAATAAACAAAGAAACCAACGGGTTGAAAAAGTCTGAGATAATTCTTGAAATAATATGCAGTGCCGAAGTCTTTTTTTCTTCCATAATTAAGTTTGAAATGTAAATATAACATTATAAGTAAAAAAACAATTGCCGCGCATATAATAAAAACGAAGTTTTTTTTATATTTTTGCTCAACTATTTCATAATAAATAAGCAAGAAGCTCGCACATGAAAGAATTTTCTAAAGAGATATACCTAAAGTGGTATGAAGATATGACAATGTGGAGAAGGTTTGAAGACAAATGCCGTTCTCTTTATCTAAAACAAAAAATCAGAGGTTTTTTACATTTGTACAACGGTCAGGAAGCTATTCCGGCTGGTTTTACGCATGCAATGGATTTAACCAAAGATAGTATGATCACTGCTTACAGATGTCACATTCATCCGATGGCAATGGGAGTAGATCCTAAAAGAATCATGGCAGAACTTTGTGGTAAAGCTACAGGTACTTCCGGTGGTATGGGTGGATCTATGCACATTTTCAGTAAAGAACACCGTTTTTACGGAGGTCATGGTATTGTAGGAGGACAGATTCCTTTGGGAGCAGGTATTGCTTTTGCAGATAAATTCTTCGACAGAAAAGCAGTAAACATCTGTTTCTTTGGAGATGGTGCTGCAAGACAGGGGTCTCTTCACGAAACGTTCAACATGGCAATGAACTGGAAACTTCCTGTGGTATTTGTTGTTGAAAACAACCAGTATGCAATGGGAACTTCTGTAAAAAGAACAGCTAACCATGAAGATATCTATAAATTAGGTTTAGGATACGAAATGCCGTGTCTTGCTGTAGATGCAATGGATCCTGAGAAAGTGGCTGAAGCTGCTTACGAAGCTATTGAAAGAGCAAGAAGAGGTGATGGGCCTACTTTTATCGAAGCTAGAACTTACCGTTTCAGAGGACACTCAATGTCTGATGCAGAACCTTACAGATCTAAAGACGAAGTTGCTATTCATAAAAAAGATGATCCTATTGAATTAATCAAGGAGAGAATCTTAGCAAACAGCTGGGCAACCGAGGAAGAATTGGAAGCTATGGATAACAAATCTAGAGATTTCGTAGAAGAATGTATCGAGTTTATGGAAAACTCTCCGTATCCTGATGCAGAAAAAGTTTATGAGTATGTTTATGCTCAAGAAAACTATCCGTTTTTAGATAAATTAGAAAATTAAAAAATAATAATTAATTTGATATTCGAATTTGAGTTTCCCTAATCTCAAATCTCGAATCTCGAATCTCAAATCAATATAAATTATGGCAGAAGTGATTACAATGCCACGTCTTTCCGATACAATGACGGAAGGAAAAGTGGCTAAATGGCATAAAAAAGTAGGAGATAAGGTAAAAGAAGGAGATATTTTAGCCGAAATCGAAACTGATAAAGCAGTACAGGATTTTGAATCTGAAGTTGAGGGAACTCTTCTTTATGTAGGTGTTGAAGAAGGTTCAGCAGCTGCAGTAGATTTAGTTTTGGCAATTATCGGAAATGAAGGAGAAGATATTTCAGGATTAACAGGCGGAGTTGCTGCTCCCAGTGCTGCTTCTGAAGATAAAAAAGAAGAACCCAAAACAGAATCTAATACTACTGCAACTGAAGAAACTTCTGCTGAAGTTCCGGCTGGAGTAGAAGTGATTACAATGCCGAGACTTTCTGATACAATGACGGAAGGTAAGGTTGCTAAATGGCATAAAAATGTTGGAGATACAGTAAAAGAAGGAGATCTTCTTGCTGAGATAGAAACCGATAAAGCTGTTCAGGATTTTGAATCAGAATTCAATGGAATTCTTTTAAAGCAAGGTGTTGAAGAAGGTGGTGCTGCTCCGGTTGATACTGTTTTGGCTATCATCGGACCTGAAGGAACTGATGTTTCTGCAGTGGGAGCTCCAAAAGCTGCTGCAAAATCTACAGATAAACCTGCTGAACAAAAATCTGAAACGAAGGAAGAAGAGAAATCGGTTGCATCAACTGAAAATTCTTCATCAGACAGAGTAGCAATTTCTCCTTTGGCTAAAAAAATGGCTCAGGAAAAAGGTGTTGATATCAATTCAGTTCAAGGTTCTGGAGAAAATGGAAGAATCGTTAAAAAAGATATTGAAAATTATCAGCCATCTGCAAAACCAGCTTCCTCAGCTCCGACTGCAAGTCCTGCTGCACAAGTTGCATTAAGTTTTGTACAAGGTGAAGATACTGAGACTCCAAACTCTCAGGTTAGAAATATTATTGCAAAACGTCTTGCGGAAAGTAAATTCTCTGCGCCTCACTATTATCTGATGGTTGAAATCAACATGGATAAAGCGATTGAAGCTAGAAAAGAAATCAATTCTTTACCAGATACAAAAATCTCTTTCAACGATATGATTATTAAGGCGACTGCAGTTGCTTTAAGAAAGCATCCGCAGGTAAATTCTAGTTGGGCAGGAGATAAGGTGATTCATAGAGGTAATATCAACGTTGGAGTAGCTGTTGCAATTCCTGACGGATTGGTAGTTCCGGTTCTGAAGAATACAGATCAAATGAATTATACTCAGATTTCTGCTGCTGTAAAAGATATGGCTGGAAGAGCAAAATCTAAAGGTCTTAAAGCAAATGAAATGGAAGGTTCTACATTCTCAATCTCAAACTTGGGTATGTTCGGAATTGAAACTTTCACAAGCATTATCAATCAACCAAATGCTGCAATTCTTTCAGTAGGTGCAATTATTGAGAAACCAATTGTAAAGAATGGTCAAATTGTTGTTGGAAATATCATGAAGCTTTCATTAGCTTGTGACCATAGAGTTGTAGATGGAGCAACTGGAGCTCAGTTCTTACAAACTTTAAAAACGTATTTAGAAAGTCCTTTAACTTTGTTACTGTAACTTTTTGATATATAAATTACTAAAACCTCTCACTTCGAGAGGTTTTTTGTTTAGTATTAATAAATTTATTAAAAAATATTAAAAATGACAGAAAAAGAAAAATGCGAAAACGGTTTATTGTATGATGCCAATTTTGATCCTGAATTATTAAATGATAGAATGGTTTGTAAAGATCTTTGCCTGGAATATAACCAACTTAAAAATTCAGATTTAGAAAAGAGAAAAGAATTAATAAAGAAAATTATTAAAAACTCAAAGGAAAATCTCATTATAGAACCTAATTTTTGGTGTGACTACGGATATAATATCGAGTTGGGTGAAGACTTCTATGCCAATCATAATTTAACGATTTTAGACGGAGCAAAAGTAAAGTTTGGAAATAATGTTTTTATAGGACCTAATTGCAGTTTTTATACCGCCGGTCATCCTATTGATGCAAAGCAACGAAACGCTGGTTTAGAATATGCACATCCTATAACGGTTGGAAATAACGTTTGGTTTGGTGGGAATGTTGTTGTTTTACCAGGTGTTTCTATTGGAAATAATTCGATAATCGGAGCAGGAAGTGTGGTGACAAAAGATATTCCTGATCATGTAATTGCTGTAGGAAATCCATGTAAAGTCATTAAAAATATTGCCGAGTCCGAATAAAAGATTTATTTTAGTAGAAAATATCTAAATGAAGAGAATTATTATTGGATTTTTTTCCTTTTTAAGCGTTGTGCTTTTAGCTCAGAATCAACGTTTTTCCTATGAATATAAATTTGTAACAGATTCTACAAAAATGGATGAGGCTAATTCTGAGCTTATGTATCTTGATGTAGCTAAAAAAGGTTCAAAATTTTACAGTCAAAAGAAAAATATTGCAGATTCAATACATCAGGATCGAGTGCAGAAAAAAACGAGAGACTTTACAGGGATCGATTATGGTTTGGTATCTTATGTGGTAGAAAAATCTTATCCTGATTTCAAAATAGATTTTTTCAACAATCTCGACATGAATAAATATAAGGTTTCTGATAATAAGGAAATGAATTGGAAAATTTTAGCTGAAAAAGAAAAAATTGGCGAGTTTAATACCCAAAAAGCATCTCTTTATTTTGCCGGTAGAATTTGGACAGCATGGTTTGTTTCTGATATTCCCATTCAGGACGGACCATATAAATTTCATGGCTTACCAGGGTTAATCATTAAAATTGAAGATAAAACGAAATCACATTCTTTTGTTTTAAAAGAAATTAAAAAACTTACTTCCGATCAAGAGTGGGTAAGTGATGGTGAGAAAAATGCTTTTGGCAATACCATTGCTATTGATCAGGAAAAATACAAAAAGCAAGTCGTCGATTTTAGAAATAATCCTACAAAAGGGATGCGTCAAATGTTATCCGGAAACACAAAAGTAATGATGATCGATGAAAACGGAAAACCATTAGATATTGAAAAAATGCTGCGAGAACAAGAAAGAGATGCTAAAGCAAATAATGCAAGAAATAATAATTTATTAGAATTAGATTTATTAAAATGAAATTACAAATCAATAAGTGAATAAAATAAAAACCTGCTGAAATATACAGCAGGTTTTTATAAATTTTAGTTTTTCGCTCCCACCCTCCAGTGAGTTCCAATTTTAGGTGTTGTTGTGCAGTCATTTGTGCCAAAAGTTCGCCAATGAGTACCATTTCTAGGTGGATCTGGAGATGGTGGACACTCTTTTGCTGTACCATTAGCTTCTAACAAGCTCATGTCAATTTTTATTAAATTCTCATTAGCTTTAGAAATTCTCCATTGAGAACCGCTATTAGATGTTGCTTGAGTTTTTTCTGATTGTAAAGAAAGTTGCTGTTGTTCATTTTCTACTAGCATTTCATCAGTTTCTCGACAAGCAATACTCGAAAGACCAGTTGCAATTAAACTAATTGCGATAATTTTTGTTTTCATGTTGATTTTAAAAGTTTTATACTTCAAATGTACTGAAAAAATATTTATAGGGAATATTATATTGTTATTTGGTAAAGTAATTTTATAATGCATTAAAAAACCTACTGAAATAAATCAGTAGGTTTTTTTGTTATCAAGAATTTTAGTTCTATTTTCCTTTCCAGTGAGTACCATCCCTTGGAGGATCTTTCGGTCCATTATCAGGATTATCTTGCAAAAGTAATGATAAAGAATCTATTTTTTTTGTTTGATTAGCTTCATCTACTTTCCAATGTGTTCCGTCTCTTGGAGGATCAGTTTCAGCATTTTCTACAACTATAGAATCAGTGCTATTTCTTTGAGATTCTACCTCATTATTTTCTTGTTTCAATGATGACTGAAAAGCTTCTTCTGTAGGGCTTTCGTCATCTTGCCTACAGCTCATTGTGCAAATTCCAGCTACAATAAGGCTGAGTACAATAAATTTAGTTTTCATTTTATTCTAGGATTAATGATTATATTTGTTCTTAATTATGCTCATCGAAAGTAGTCAAAATATACATACATAGCAAATGTAATGCGGTTCGATTTATAAATTTTTACTTTGCAAAAATACATTTATTTTTATAAATGATATGTTAAATAATTAAACTGATTACTCTCTAATAGCTTATAATAAATAGTTTTTGTGTATTTTTGAATAAAAATTTCTTAGAAATATCTGATGCTTAAAAGAATTTTTACGTTTAGCTGCTTTTTCATTATTAACATAATGTATTCGCAGGATTATTACTCAAAGCTTAGAGAGAAATATTGGGCTTATGAAGAAAATAATCCTAAGGCACTTGTATATGTAAATCAATATATTAAAAAAGCAAAAGCTGAAAAAAATTATTCGGAACTTTTTCAGGCGTATAAAGATGCAATTTTATATTCCGAAAATAACAAAATGATTTATGCTGATAGCGCCTTGGTTGTTGCAAAAAAATCAGAGAAAAATGATCTTATAGGGCAAGCTTATTTAAGTAAAGGAGCTATTTATTATTTTAACCAAAGAAAATTTCAATTTGCACTGGAAGAATATTTAAAGGCATATGAGTATTTGAAAGACTCTAAAAACGAATATTTAAAATACCAAAATATTTACCATATCGGTGTTGTAAAAAGTTATTTAGGCTATTATGATGAAGCTTTGGAAATATTTGAACAATGTATTAGTTTTTTTGAAACTAAAATTAATGGAAATATTAACGAGAACGAGGTTTTCAATAATACTAAAGGCTATCTAAACTCTTTACATCAGGCAATTGTTTGCTATCAAATGCTCAATAAAAATGCTGAAGCTGTAAGTTTATTAAAAAAAGCTGCCAAAAAAACACCGAAAACTAAGGATTTTAATTTAGAAAAAAGTTATTTTACAAAAAGCCTTGGAGTTTCCGAATTTAAGAATAAAAACTATACAAAGGCGATTCAATACTTCGATCAGGCTCTTCCTGAGCTTATAAAGGTTAATGACTTTACATGGGTTTCATATATTTATTTTTATAAAGGTAAAAGTTATGAGCTTTTGGGTAATCTTAATCTTGAAGTAGAAAACTATAGAAAAGTAGATTCTATCTTCAATAAAAATAAATTTATTCTTCCTGAACTGAGAAGTAACTATGAAGAATTGATAGGATATTACCGAAAAGAAAACAACCATAAAGAAGAATTATATTATACGAATCAGCTTCTTAAAGTTGATAGTGTAATAGCTTCAGATTTTAAACATCTTTCAACACGAGTTTATAAGGAGTATGATACAAAGATGCTTCTGGAAACCAAAGAGAATTTAGAGAAAACAAATTCTTATAGCAAACTACTTATATTTATTTGTTTAGCAATTATTACAGCGCTAGGAATTGTAATGTATTACAGAATAAGAAAGCAAAAAAATATTCAGAAAAATTATGATGATTTATTAATAAAGCTTGAAGAGAGTAATCAGGCTGAAGAGACTACTCCGATTGTAAAACCTGAAGTAGCTGACGCAGGAGATAAAAATATAAAGTTTGACAGCAGTATCGTAGAAAAGCTCTTAAACGACATTCATATCTTTGAAAACAAGCAAGGATACCTCGAACAGGGATTAACGCTTAAAAAGCTCTCAGAACAGTTTAAAACGAATACTTCTTACCTTTCACAAGTTATTAATGAATATAAAGGGAGCAACTTTAATACTTACATCAATATTTTAAGAATCAACTATGCAACGCAGAAAATCTATCATGATAAAGAATGGAGAAAATACTCTATTGAGCATATTGCTTCAGCAGCAGGATTTAGCAACAGACAGAGTTTTTCAAATATTTTTCTTGAACAAAATGGTATAAGACCTGCTGATTTTATTAAAAAGAGAATTAAAGAACTAGAAGACCAAAATCTTTCTTAGTTGTAAAACTTAAACCTATTTAAAATGAAAACCGAACCTTCAATGAAGGTTCGGTTTTTCTATTAATAGAATGTGATAAATGGTGTCTAATTTAGAATTGTAGATAACAGGGCCCTTTTTCCTAGATTGTCAAGAACCCTGATGTTCTACATGAAAACTGAATGATGAAAAGTTATTATATATGAATGATTTAGTGTCTCGTTTTATCTGTAGCAAATATATAATCATAAAATTTCATCAACAACTTATTATGGGGGCTATTTATAAATAGTGACGTAAAAATGCGTAAAAAAATCGATTTTTTTACGCATTTAATTTACTGATAATCATAGTTTTATGTTTGTTTTAAGTCTTGAATAAAAATGGAACATAAATAATAATAGTTTTAATGAAATAAAATCAAAATTTAAAGTTTTTACAGATAATTCTTAGAAATTTTAATATCAGATTAGTTTTTTATAATAAAAAAATCAGGATAAAATTATCCTGATTTCTTATTTTTTTGATTAATGTTCTAATCTAAAGGTTTTCTACCGGAAATAATATTGTAGAGAACCACAATTACTGCAATTACTAATAAAACATGAATTAAATAATTGGTACTAATCCCAGGAATAATGTTTAGCATCCCTAAAAGCCAAACAATAATACAGATGACGGCTACTAACCATAATAAGCTTTTCATAATAATATTTTTTTTGATTGATAAATTATAATTAGCATATTGTATGCCTTTTCCGAAAAAATATATTTTTTTTAATATTTACAGAGATAAAATTTAAATCTAAAAAAACTTTGAAGTGTAAAGGATGAGTCTTGAATTGTCTTTGTCTTAGAAATTTTTTTTCATCAAAGAGAATTATCAATATATCTTCTGTACGGATAGAATTATTTTGTAAAGATAGACTCATCAAAAAAGAGTAGACAAAACTTGATTTTTTCTAAAATATTAAAATTTTGTATAACAAAGAATACAAATATTCTAAGACTTAGGTATCAAAGTTAAAAATAGGGGAAAAGTGTTAAAAACAGAAGTTGTTACAAAAATTAAACCCTCCTTGTGGGAGGGTTTAATAAAAACACAAATGATGAAAAAAAAATTTTCAGTCCAAATATACTTAAAAATTTAATATGTGTACTAATTATTTACAAAAAAAATAACCAACCCTATTCTTTTATAGGAGCTGATATGATTAATTATTGAAAAATCGACTTAAACATTAAAAATTTATGATGTAAATATTAAAAAAAGGAATGGAAATTGTAACTAAGTTTTGGATTAATAAATCATTATTCGGAGTGTTTTTTTAAAATCATTCAGTATAACTTCTAATAGTTTAAATATTAAAAGATGATTTTTAATCAAATAAATTATGGTATAATAAATTAATGCAGATTAAATTAATGAAGGCAAAAAAAATTCCTGGAATTCCATTGCAGGTTAAAGGACAGTTCCATGATACTGAGAGTATTCAAAAATGTGAAAATGTTCAAGAAGCAGAACTAAAATATAATCTGCTTAAAGAACGTTTTTTTGATATAAATAAATGGAATACTTATTCAAATGAAAATATTGCAGAGTTTACGTTATGTGATTCTTCGGGAAATACAGTCCACAGATTGCCTTTCATAGGTGATTATATCAAAATATTATTATCTAATATAAAAAAATCGGAAAAAGAGAGTTATCAATGGGTACGTATTGACATGATAGACAAAACAAATCCTAACAACATAATGATACAATGCCGACCTTCAAAGTTACCAGGAAATGAATTTGCCGGAAATATAGTTCATTTTCATTCGGTAGGTACTACTTCTACATTTGTCATTTCAAAAGGTAGCGATTATGTTAAAATGGCAATTTACGGAAGGAACGAGAAGCCTAACCAAAATACAGATATTGTTAACAGTGTAAAAAACATGTTCATTGCGTTCGGTAGAAGAGTTGGTGCATCAAAAATTCAATGGAAACAGCTTACAGATGGGATGGTAAATTTAAAATAAAATACCACATCTATTATTTTATAGTTTTTTTTTATCATAGAAGCATACAATTTGCTTCATCATATGTAAAGAAATAAAAATTCAGTGTATTATTTTATGCTGAATTTTTATTTTAAACCATAATCACAGAAATATGAATAGATTACAACTTAATGGTAAGATAGTTTTAATTACGGGAGCAGATAGCGGGATAGGAAAATCAGCAGCTTTACTCTTTGCAGAAGAAGGCGCCAATATTGCGATTATCTTTCATTCAAATATTGAAGATGCTGAAAAAACAAAGAGTGAAATCGAGTATTTAGGACGACAATGTTTGATTTTTAAAGGAGACGTTAATGACAGCAGCTTTTGTCAAAAAACAACAAAAGAAATAATAGAAAATTTTGGAGGCATAGATATTTTAGTTAATAATGCAGGTATTCAGTTTCCAAGTGATGATATTACAAAGCTAAAAGAAGAGGATATTCGTACTACTTTTAATTCCAACATCATCGGAATGATCCTTCTTACAAAAGCAGTTTTTCCTTACTTAAAAGAAGGAAGTTCTATTATCAATACGACATCTGCGGTAGCTTATCAGGGGCATGAAGAGTTATTAGATTATGCAGCTACAAAAGGTGCGATTGTTTCATTTACAAGATCTTTAGCTTTACAAGCAAAACCGAAAGGAATTAGAGTAAATGCAGTTGCTCCAGGACCGGTTGCAACACCACTTACAGAAGAAACCTTTGGCGAAGAAGAAGAGGATGAAAATAAACCACCATTGCAAAGAAATGCAAGTGCTGAAGAAATTGCGCCGTCCTATCTTTTCTTGGCAACCCAAGCTTCAGCACAAATGACAGGACAGGTTTTACATCCAAATGGAGGAGTTATTGTTAACGGATAATTTAGAAAAAATGAATGTAGAAATTTTAGGACTAATTGCAGGTGCTTTAACCGCTATTGCATCAATGCCACAGCTTATTAAGGTTATTAAAACAAAAAATGTAGAAGATATTTCCTGGTTAATGCTTGCGATTCTGATTTCGGGGCTTTCACTTTGGGTTTGGTATGGTTTTGAACAAGATGAATTGCCCATTATTTTGTCAAACTCCTTTGCTGTAATCGTTAATGTAACTTTATTAACTTGTTATTTTATTTTTAGAGATAAAAAAAAATAATGAATTGATATTTGATCAACTTAAAAGCTTCTCCTATAATTGAATAATAGGAGAGTTTATATCTTAATCATTTAAATTTTTAATTATTTTCCCTGAATCAGTAATCAACAAATATTGATATTCTGGGAATTTTTTTATCAGTTTTAAGCCTTCCTTTTTGCCTAAAACCATTATTGAAGTACTGAAACCATTTGCCATTGTTGCATTTGGACCTACAACCGTAACGCTCGTTAATCCTGTGGAAGGATAACCGGTTTTAGGATTCATAATGTGGGAATATCTTTTGCCGTGAATCTCTGCGTATTTCTCATAACTTCCCGAAGTGGTCACAGCATTTTCTTTTAAATAAAGAACTGCAGCCATTTTATCATCTTTAAAAGGGTTATTAATTCCAATTGCCCAAGGTTTTCCGTCAGGTTGCGTTCCCCAGGTTGAAATGTCGCCAGAAGCATTGATAATTCCTGCTTTTACTCCAAAACTTTTCATCAACTCTCTGGTTTTGTCAGCTGCATAACCTTTTCCTATCGACCCGAAACCAATCTTCATTCCTTTGTTTTTAAGAAAAATAGTAGAATTGGTCTTATCTAAAATAATATTTTGATAGCCCACATTTTTTACAGAATTTTTGATGGATTCTTCAGAAGGTAATTCATTCATAGAATCATCAAATTTCCAGATTTTATCCATGGCAACAATGCTGATATCGAAAGCTCCGTCAGTCAATTTAGAAAAATAAATTCCTTTTTCGGTTAAAGCAAAAACTTCTGCATCAACTTTCACGGATTTTATCCCTGCATTTCTGTTGACTTCCGAGATTTGAGTCTTCGGATTCCATTCTGAAATTAAATTTTCAATTCTCGTAATCTCTTCAATAGATTTGTCAATGTTTTTTTCTGCAGAAAGAGAATCTTTATCTACCAAAGTAATTTCAAATTTACTTCCCATTAAAGTAACCAATCTACTTCTTTGAACCTGAGCAAAGATTGATGTAGAAAGTAAAATAAAAAATAAATGTGAGAAATTTTTCAGGCTTTTCATTAGCTTTAACATTAATAACAATCGGTTAAAATCTGTCCGTTTGCTTTATAAGTTTCGTAATCTTTATTTTTTAAAGCACATAATTTTCTTAAAATATCTTCCACATCATGCTGCATTTTAAGAACACCACAAATCATGATGAAATCTCCGTTTTCTAATGAATTGGTAAACAATTCGGCATCTCTTTCAACCAAATCCATTACATATTGAGATTTTTCTTCTCTAGAAAATGCCAAATTAAAAGACGTTAATTTCCCTTTTTTGATATTTTCATGAGCAAAATATTCGTAATTAACGGTTAGTTCACTTGATTTTCTGAAACCGCAATACAAATGAGTTTTCGTTTTTCCGGTTTGCTCCTCAATCATACCTAAAAACGGTGCAATACCTGTTCCATTGGCAATCATAATCACTTCAGAAGCCTTTTTAGGAAAATGAAATTCTGAATTTTTAATAATCCTTGCTTTTATTTCCTGATTTTCTTTTAAACGATGCAAAAATCCTGATCCGAGACCATTTTCATGAAGTTTTACAACCAGCTGAATGGCTCCATTTACTTTTCCGATAGAATAGAATCTTTCTTTATGATCATTTTCAGGATAAATTGCAAGCAAATCTCCAGATTTAAATTTCACCAAAGAATTTGGTTTTAAAATCACTTTAAAAGTAGTCACTTCATCAACGATTTCACTTTTACCAACAACTTTCATTTTCTTTAAAGAAGGAACTTTTTCGCTGTATAAAGATGGTGCAGTTGCCAAAGGAATCATTGTATCGTAACTCCATTTCTTTGCCCATTCTGTAAATTCTGCTGTTGATTTATCGTTGACTGTAAAAAGTTCAAGCTGAGATTCTGCCCAGTTTTGTTGGGATAATAATTGGTCAACTTCAATTGCAAAACCACAAAAATCTTCGTAAGATTTTGATCCAAAACCAACTACAGAATATTTAATCTTTTGATTCTGAGGAAATTCTTTTAAAAGCTTTTTAAAGTTGGAAGCATTGGTTGGAGCTTCACCTAAACCATAGGTTGAAGTAAAAATGATAATATGCTCTGCTTTAGGATATAATTTATATTGATTAAGCTCTGTAATGAATGATTTTTTTCCGTCTGATAAAAGTTGAGAATGAATTTTATTGGCAAAACCTAAAGTAGAACCGTTTTCAGAACCAACCAAAATAATGATTTCTGCATTTTCAGCTTTATATTTATTTTTGATCTTATTTCGGGTTCGCTTAAAAGTAATGACAAAACCTGAATAAATAAACAGTAAAATTCCAATGGAAGAAAGACCTAAAACGATTGACCAAACAACGCTTCCACGGCCTGTATGAAAGGTTAAGCTGAGGTTTTCATAAATAAGAGTCAGCGGATATTTTTCTTCTTTTACAATCTCTCCATTAATTTGATTGACAGTAATTTCTCTGTCTTTTAGTTTTAAAACAAAAAATTCTTCAGCATCATCTTCAATAAAAGGAAATTCAATTTTCTTAACTGTATTAAGTTTAGTTTCTTTAAAAATAGGGAAGTCTGCTAATTTTATCTGAGTTTCAGAATTGGTGATTTTATGAGCAATCTTTTCATTTTTACCTTTCGGAATTAATTCAAAACGATGCATAAAAAGGTAAGTTCCTGTTAAAGAAATTACAAATATAGGAACCAATAAAATTCTTCCGGAAACAACATGAAAATATTGAGAGAAGAAATCTTTTTTAATTTTAGAAAAGAAGTGTCTAATTCCGTTTTGTCTTTTGATAATCAAAATAAGCCCGGAAATACTCGTAATCATTAATAAAAAAGAAACAACTCCAACTGCAAATCTTCCTGTTTCTTTTAAAAATAAAGAACGGTGGAGTGAAATTACCCAATTGATAAATTTACTTTTCTCAACGGGTTTTCCCAGAATTTTTCCGGTTTTAGGATCGATGTACGCTTTGATGTTTTCACCATTATCATCCAAACCTTCCAAGGTTACAAACTGATTGTGGTCAACACTTATTTCCGTTATTTCCGAAAAAACCTTGCGCAGTTCCGGTAAAGACTGGGCAAGGTTTATATTACTGAAATCGTCAACTCGATAAGGTTGAGTTTTTTCCTGTGCAGCATCGTACGCTAAAATAATTCCTGTAGTAGAAGCTACGATTAAAAATAGGAATGTAAGTATTGCTAAAGTTAAATGGGCATACCTCCAAATCGATAAGGTCATCTTTGGATTTTTTATAGCTTATTAAGTTTTACATATCGAATGTAACCTTTTCCTTCTGTTTTTGCTGTAATACCTTCGGTTGTAAAAGGTATTTCTACATCTGAAACATTATATTTTTTATCTTCAACGGCGGTTTCAAAACGTACTTTATAACCTTTGTTCAGATATTTATCTTCAATAGAAAACGTAGAAATATTTCTATCTCCATCGGCTACAGAAGCTCCGGTAATTGCATTTAATTTTACTGGTTTTTTGCTCTGAAATTTGTGCCATTCTTTCAATGTATCATGCCATTTTGCATCGGGTCCCATCATATAAAGTGTCTTTTCATATCCACCTTTAGGGTTAATTAAAGAAACTACAACATAAGCACCTTCACCGCCATAACTGGTCAACTGAAGCATACATTTATATTTTGAAGCCTGTGCATTGGCAAAACCTGCACAAAATAAGGTCATTAAAATTCCTAAAGCCTGTATTTTAAAATATTTCATATTATTTATTTTAAAAAGTCGATTGATACATTATTATTTTTTAAGCTTTCATTTTCTGAAGCAAGATCGTAAGCAGTTTCGTCAAATTCTGTTTTGATGGTTTTATTGGCACCCAAAGAAACCAAGTATTTCAAAATTGTGTCATCTTTTGCAACCAAAGCTGCTTTTTGAAGAGCAGTCATGCTTTCTTTGTTAACAGAATTTACATCAATTTTAAGATTGCTCAATTTTTTCAAAAGCTCAAGGTCATTTTTTGCAATCGCTAAATGAAGCAGTGTATTACCGTCTTTTTGTGAAGCAGTTACATTTACATTATTTGATTGAAGGATATTTAATTTTTCTGAAAATTCATCAGGCCCCCTTTGTGGACCAGGTCTGTAAGACTGAATTAAATAATAAGCTAAATTATTTCCTTTAGCATCAACAATTTTTGCGTCTGCTTTATTTGCAATTAAAAATTTAACAATCTCTGCAGAACCACTTTGGATAGCCTGAGTTAAGGCAGATTCTCCATTCACATTTACAGCATTGATATTTTTTGTTTTTGCTAAAATTGCTTTTACATTTTCAAGATCTTTTCCTCCTGAAGCAACTATTAAAGAATTGTTTCCTTCTTTGTCGGTTTTATTGGCATCAACTCCTTTGCTGAGTAAATAATCAATAATTTCTTTTTGATTATTTTTTTTAGCAATGATTTGTAAAGCATTTGCACCGTTTGCATTTACAGCAGAAGGATTCAATTTTATTTCATCAATTAAATATTGATAAACAGAAAGAGGATTTGTAACCACTCTCGTTCCTTGAGCTGCATTGACCAAAGCTTTATCTGAAGCTTTTACACCCTGATTTTTTAATGATTTTAAAAGCTCGATATTTCCGAAGCTCGCCGCATAATCAAAAGCAGTTGCTCCGGTTTCATCTACATCCTTTATAGACAGACCTTTTGACGTGAAAAGTTTTTGTAAAGAACCATCTTTGTCGTTTCCAATCGCCAAAAGCAAAATATTGGCTCCGTTTTTATATTTGTGTTTCGGATCTACACCAGCTTTGAAAAATGTTTCGTAAACTTTTGGATCATTTAGACCAAACATTGCAGCAAAAGCAAGTGGAGTTAATCCTTTGGTATCTAGTTTATTAACATCAGAACGTTTAGAAATAAAATATTCAATAATTTCAGGATTTCCAGCCATTGCAGCCCAATGTAGGTAAATTCTACCATCATGAGTCAGTTTGTCTACAGAATTCCCTTTTTGCTCTAAAAGAAATTTTACAGTTTCTAAAGGAGCTTTATTGGTCAATGAAAGAGAAACTGCATCAAAAGTATTTCCGTTGAATTCAGATGGATTATTTCCATTGGTAATTTCTTGCTTTACTTTTTCAACATCAGGTTTAGATTTCCAAAAATCTGCCTGCAATAAAGTGTTTTTTTGAGCACTGATTATTACCGAAAACAATAATAGAGCAGAATACAATATCTTTTTCATTGTTATTTTTATTTATTCTAAATATTGAACGCAAAATTAGTCTTTCCTATCGAAGCTGAAAAGAAATCTATATAGAAATTTGAGCCTTAATTATTGATTAATATCATTAAATCAATTATAATCTATAAATAGGGAAGAGGGGTTTATGCGTTAAATCATAAAAAATTAAAATCAGTATTTATAATTTTGAATGTATAGATGTATCAATCCAATATGCATATCTATGTTTTTAACTCAAGTTTTTTAAGACTGTCAATATTTTTTGACAGTCTTTTATTTTCGAATAAATAATTTTGAGATACCACACCAATTATTATTGGCAATACTTTTGTTTTACCTGAAGAAATATTAGTTTATGAAAAATTCAGTAAAAATTGCTTTAGGTATTGTCGCAGGCGGAGTTTTAGTCTTTTTAAATCACAAAAGAAAAGGCAGAACCAACAAGAATCAGACATTTACTGCTCCTGATGGAAATCAATATGGAGAAAATCAACTGTATCGCACTGCTGAAGGTGATGTTTACAAAAACGGGAAAAAGATGCGTTTCGAAACTCCTGAAAATGCACAACCGACTCAGAATCATATAGAATCTAGTTTTAATGATCAACCTCTAAATGATCATTACAATTCAAATCAGCAAGTTTCATATCACCAAAAAGGAACCAGACACCGATAAAATCAGCAATCATTGGCGCTGTAATTGGCTTTTTCCAATTCGTCTTCCATTTTTTCAATTTCAGCTTTAGATTGTTTAATTTTTTTTAGATTGACCTTAAGCTGTTTTTTTCCGTCTGGAGAAATCCACAATCCCTGAAGATTCTCAGAATTACGTTTTAAAAGCATAATTCCTGTATTATAATGCTCAACAAAAGTATATTGTTGAGCTTTTTCTGAAAAAGTAGTATCTAAAAGAATCCAGTTTGCACTTTTGTTGTCGGTATATTTATAAATTCCGGAAGCAATAATACTGGGACAACCTGTCTCTTCAATTTTTAGATAAAATGAAATATTTATTTTTCCGTCAATCGTTCCGACATATTTTTCTTGTGAAATAATTTGTTGAGCATTACTGAAAAATGAGATTAGCAGTAGAAATATTGTGGTAATTTTCATTCTATTCTTTTTTAAAGAATGTTTTATCTTCTCCCTGCTCAAGAATCATTTCATTTTTTTCGGGATTGAAAATCAATTTAATTCCTGCCAGATCAAATGCAAACACATTATTTTCATAAGCTTCCGTTGGAAATTTATCTTGTCCGGTTGCTTGAGCGTACAAAATATTGTTTTCTTTAGTTACGGTAACTTTCATCGGGAAATTTTCTGCAGAATAAACGCCTAAAAATTGATTAAGCACTTTATCATTATAAACTGTTTTTTTAGCCGTTACAACTGTGATTTTTTCGTTATTAAGAATTTTTCTTACACTTTGAGCAGGAATCTCTGTTTTGGGAGTGTCTATATTTTGTAAAAGAATAATGGTTTGGTCTTTAGATAAATTTCTTTCTATGTAAGTAGTGTAACCAGCCCAACCTCCCGAATGAGCAACTGCTTTACCATATTCTTTATTTTCTCCAATTTGCCAACCAAAGCCGTAATCTGTCATTTTCCCATTATTGAGTTTTGTTCCCTGAAAAATAATGGCTTTATCTTTTTCATTAACCAATTTATTAGAATATAAACTTCTGTCCCATTTTAAAAGATCTTCTGTTGTAGAATTTACCATTCCGTCACCAACAATTCCGTCAAGATAATAAGTATAATATGATTTTCCCAAATCATCAGGTGAAATAATAGTTCCGAAATCGTTTTCTATAAATCCTTTAGCATAATTTTCTATAGTTTTAGGCTGAAACCTGCTTCTATAAACGAAAGTATTTTTCATTTCTAAAGGCTTGAAGACATTTGTCTCTAAATAATCTCCAACAGTCTTTCCCGAAGCTTTTTCAATAATATACCCTAAAAGTGCGTAACCAGTATTGCTGTATTCATATTTTTCATTGGGTTGAAAATGGATTTCTGGTTTATATTTTGCAAATTCTGTAACGATGTCTTTGTTTGTTGCAAATTTTGATTTATCCCAGTTTTTTTGAAATAATCCTATATAATCTGGAAGCCCGCTTGTATGATTCAACAGGTTTCTTACCGTAATGTTTTTGTAAAAAGAAAGCTCGGGAATAAATTTAGAAATAGGATCATCATATTTTAATTTTCCCTGTTTTTCAAGCATTACAATTCCCATTGCCGTAAATGGTTTGGAAACTGAGGCCAATTCGAATACCGTTGTATTATTTAAAAGTGATTGTGTTTTGTAATCTGCCACTCCAAAACTTTTTTGAAAAACAATCTTTCCTTTTTCGGCAATTAAAACATTTCCATTGAAGGTTTTATCATTATATTTTTTTGTAAAAAGACTGTCAAATTTTGCAGGTTTATTTTGATCTTGAGCATTCACAGAAACTGCGATTGAAAATAGGATAGGATATAAGAATTTGTTCATTATTGTAAAACTAAAAATAAATCTATTGTTATCACTTGGTTGTGATCTTTCAAAGATAATTGATTCTTTTGAATTAATTATGCATTTATTCATCACTATTTTAAGATTCTTGTTTCAAGTCTATTCTAAAGTTTTTTCGTGGCTTATTTTTTGAATCTCTGAATCTAAAATTAAATCATGTTTTTAGCCACTTTTTTAAACTTCAATTGGAAAGAATTATTTTTAGGAACCGAAGACTGGGGATTCCTTTTGGAAATTGTACTTCGTACGATCATCATGTTTCTTACCATCATTGTAAGCCTTCGAGTTTTAGGAAAAAGAGGCGTGAAGCAGCTTTCTATTTTTGAATTAGTGGTAATCATCGGTTTAGGTTCTGCAGCCGGAGATCCTATGTTTTATAAAGAAGTTGGTATAGTTTCTTCGATGCTTGTGTTCTTGGTCATCATTATTTTATATTCTTCTATTACAGCATTGATAGGAAGATTCAAAAAAATAGAAAATTTATTTGAAGGAAAAGCGATATGTCTTATTGAGCAAGGAGTTTTTGCAATAGATAATTTTAAGAAAGAAAATTTAGGAAGCGATGAGTTTTTTGCAGAACTGAGAGTAAAAGGAATTTCTCATTTAGGACAAGTTGAGTTGGCTATTGAAGAAGTTTCCGGAGAAATAAGCGTCTTTTTTAATGAAGATCAAAAAGTGAAATACGGTCTTCCGATTATGCTGAATTCTTTAGATAATCCTATTCAAAATATTCAGATTCCAGGCTATTATTCTTGTACATTTTGTGGTTTTACAGAATTGAAAGAAGAAGGAAACGCAGGAAGCTGTAATAATTGTGGTAAAAAGAATTGGGTAGAAGCTTCCAATAAAATCAGAGTAACATAAAAAGAAAATCCCCAACATCAGCTGGGGAAAATCTAAAATATATAAAACTTAATTGATTAGTTTTTAAACTATAGCCTTATGAAAAGAGCTTTTCAGAAAAACTGTAGTTTCTTTACCAAAAAGGCAAGAGAAAATATTTTGGAATTCGTGTATATATTTACATTTTATCGTATTCCCATAAATTTTTAAACCTTCAAAAATCTTTTTTGAGTTTAAATCGATATCATACCTAATGAAAGATTCTGGTCTCTCGTAGCGAATGATCTGTTGATCGGAAGCGTAAGTTTTCAAGAAACCGAATTTTTCTAGCCAGTCTTCTGTAATCTGAATAGGGCTTATCTTTTCTGCCGGTACAGAAATAGCATGACTTTCATTTTCAATCTTAACAAAATAATCCTTCTCATTCTGGAAAATCTCTGTTATCGTAAAAATCTCTGTTTGATATTCAACAAGATTTTTAATTTTTAAATCTGTAACTTTCATATTATTGGGTGGTGGTATTTATTATGTTAACTAATTAGTTACAAATACTATGCCCCGCATCATTTATGTGGTACCTAATTTAAATGAATTTTCGAGTTTTTGTTTTTTGAAAATGAAGATTATTCTTTTACCGCTTTTTTATAAGTTTCCAAGGCTCTGTTTCTGGCAAAAGTATGTTCTACAATTGGTGTAATTTCCGAATAATTTTCAGGAAGCCATTTTTTGATATATTTTTGGTCTTTATCAAATTTTTTAGTTTGTTCGCTAGGATTAAAAATTCTGAAATAGGGTGCTGCATCGCAACCGCAACCTGCAGCCCATTGCCAATTTCCGTTATTGGAAGAAAGCTCGTAGTCTAGAAGTTTTTCGGCAAAATATGCTTCACCCCATCTCCAATCGATGAGAAGATGTTTAGTGAGAAAGCTTGCAACAACCATTCTTACTCGATTATGCATAAATCCGGTCTCATTGAGCTGTCTCATTCCTGCGTCTACAATGGGATAACCAGTTTTTCCTTCGCACCAGAGTTTAAATTTGTCTTCATTATTTCGCCATTGAATGTTTTCGTATTTTTCTTTAAAACATTTTGTGACAACTTTTGGAAAATGATAAAGGATCTGCATGAAAAATTCTCTCCAAATTAATTCATTCAGCCATGTTTCGTTATGTTCCGAAGCATATTTTACACATTTTCTTACCGAAATTGTTCCGAATCGCAAAGCAATTCCTAATCTTGTTGTTTGGTCTAAAGCCGGAAAATCCCTGTATTTATCATAATCTTCTATAATTTTTTTATCTAAAACAGGTTCAACGAAAACCATATCTGTTTTTTTAAAACCAATTTCCTTAAGACTATGAATATTTTTAGCTTTAAATTGGTGAAAGTTTTCAAAATTAATTTTAGTGGAATTAATTTCAGTCTGATACAATTTTTCTTTCCATTTTTTGGAAAAAGGAGTAAAAACCGTGTAAGGCAAACCGTCGCTTTTTACAATTTCATTTTTTTCAAAGATGACCTGATCTTTAAAGCCTTTAAATTCAACATTATTTTTTTGTAAAAAATCGTAGATTTCTTTGTCGCGATTTATTGCTTGTGGTTCATAATCACGGTTGCAGAAAACAGTTTCAACATCAAATTCGTTGATGATGTCTTTAAAAATATCAATAGGCTTACCGAGATAAGTTCTAATTCCGGATGTATGATTTTTTAGTTCATTATTGATTTTTTCGAGCGCCTGATGAATGTAATCTAATCTTCGGTCTGATTTATTTTCAAGCTGATCTAAAATTTCGGTGTCAAATATAAAAATTGGAAGTACTTTCTGGTCAGATTGTAATGCAGCATTGAGAGCAGTATTATCAGAAAGCCTCAAATCTCTGCGAAACCAGAATATATTAATTTTGCTCATCTTTTTTAAATTTTTGAAAGAAGAAAAGATTCCACAGAATCATTTCGTAACCATACACTGTATCTTCAATAGGAATCGTTAAAATTCTGAAACCTATAAAATCTTTTGGGTTGTAATTAACAATGGGAGAATCGAGTCCGGTTCCGGTGAGAATTCCGTTTACGGCTAAAAATCCGGGCATCAAAATCAAATAAATAAAAGAAGCTTTACCAATCCATTTTACTTTCAAAACAAAATAGAGAATAATTAGAGTGATTGCTGTCGTTAAAAAAGTAACGAAAGAATATATTTTATCTCTAAATAGAATAGCCAAAATCAGGCAAGAAATAATTGAAATAAGTACAAAAACCTTTTCAACAGAAGGTTTCCAGTCTAGTTTAAAGAATTTATCTAAACAAAAATACGTAAATACACATGAAAATGGAATGCAGATAAAAAACAATAATTCCTCAATCGGAAGTCGGAAAAGTCGTTTGCCAATTAAATATTTATCATTAAACCACCAAACTCCATTTGCGGTGAACCAAACATCCCATGCAATAAAAAATAGAGCAACAATGATTGAGGAAAGCAAAAAAGCTTTAAAATGCCTGTGAAATTTAATTTTCGGATGAAAAGAAAATATAAAACAGATAATTATCGTGAAAAAGTTAATTGCTAAATACGTGTACTGCCACATTTATGCTTTATTTTTATTAAAAAACATTTTGAAATACTTCACAGGAACCCAGAGAAAACCAAAGCATTCGCCATGCTCTTTTCCTGTATGTTTGTGATGCTGTTTGTGACCTCTTCGAATGGCCAGTAAATAAGGATTTTTTGTATTCTTTAAAATCTTAAAACGCTGATGAATAAAGATATCGTGTACAAAAAAATAAGCCATTCCATAGATCGTTATTCCAAGAGCGATATAGAAATAAATATTGAAATTATTAATCGTTCCATAGTACATTAATGCAATTGTGGGAATAGCGAAAATGGCGAAGAAATAATCATTTCTTTCCATATGTCCTTCGTTGCTGTGATCGTGATGATCTCGGTGAAGCGTCCACAAAAAACCATGCATAATGTATTTGTGAACTAACCAGGTAATTCCTTCCATCATAAAAAATGTAGCTACAACAATTAAAAAATTCATTCTATTTTTTATTAAATGTTTCTTCTAAAATTTTAAATCGGTAATCGAAAATATGTTCCAATTTTTTCTTTACCATTACACTGTGTGCAATTTCTCCTAAAAACCCGAAAGGTAATTCGTAACTTACGGTATCCATCATCAAAACACCTTTATCGTTCAGAATAAATTCATGAAAATGATTCCATAGTTTAAATGGACCTTTCTTCTGAAAGTCTGTAAAGCTTTTCTGAAAATTAACTTCCGTAATTTCGGTTTGCCAGTTTAGTTTTATTCCCAAAAGAGGCGAAACATAATAATCAATCAGCATTCCCTCATAAATTTCAGCATCAGAAAGCTGAGTTCTCACCACAAAGTTCATATCTTTCGGAGTAATTTCTGAAAGATTATTTGCCGAAGAGAAAAATTTCCAGGCAGTTTGTATATCGCAATTAAGTTGTTGTTGACGCTGAAGTTGATGTACCATTTTTTAGATTTATATTTTTAGAGAAAAGACATTTTGTATTGCACATAACTGCTCATCATCAAAGAAAATTTTCTACCGTTTGATATTCTGATTCTTTGATTGATAATTTTATTGGCAGAGGTTTTTTTTATTTTTCTGAAAAGAGAGATGTAATATCGATAAGCCAGATAAACACCAAATCTTGAAGAATTCGGAAGTTTTTTGATGCCTTCTAAAGCTTCTTCAAATTCGGCATAAATTTCTTTTTCAATTTGAGACTTTACCACATTATCAAAGTAAGAAATATCAACATTTGGAAAATAAGTGCGTCCCAAAATCTGATAATCATCTTTCATATCACGAAGAAAATTTACTTTCTGAAAAGCTGAACCCAGTTTCATTGCAGAAGGTTTCAGTTCATTATATTTTTCTTTATTTCCATCTACAAAAATATGAAGACACATTAAGCCGACAACTTCTGCAGAACCGAGAATATATTCTTTATAAAGTTCAGAGTCATAATCGATTTTCTGTAAATCCATTTCCATACTTTTAAGAAACTGATTAATCAACTTTACATCGATTTTGTATCGGTGAATAGTCTCCTGAAATGCCTGCAAAATTGGGTTTAAAGAAATTTTTTCTTCTAAAGCCTGATTGGTTTGCTCACGAAATCTAGCTAAAAGAGTAGTACGATCAAAACCATGAAAGCTGTCGACAATTTCATCCGCCAATCTTACATATCCGTAGATGGCGTAAATAGAATTTCTTATTTTTGGGGACAGTGCCAAAATTCCCAAAGAAAAACTCGTGCTGTATTGTTTTGTGGTTTGTTTGCTTATCTTGTAAGAAAGTTCATCGAAAAGTTTTTTCATATTCTTTGGTTATTTAGTTGCTTCGGTTGCGGCTATTTTTCCTGAAATAATTGAAGGAGGTACTCCCGGTCCGGGAACGGTGAGCTGACCTGTGTAAAAAAGATTTTTTACTTTTTTATTTCTTAGTGAAGGTTTCAAAACTGCGGTCTGATTCAGCGTGTTGGCTAAACCGTAAGCATTTCCTTGATACGCATTGTAATCTTTTTTGAAATCATTGATGCAATAGCTCTTTTTATAGTCGATTTTTGATAAAAGATTTGATGATTTGGTATGTTTTTCAAGCCTCTCAATCATTTCGAGAAAATATTTTTCTCTGATTTCTTCGTTATCTTCAATTCCTATTGCGATTGGCAATAAAAGAAATACATTTTCGCAATTTTCAGGAGCTACATTTTTATCTGTTTTTGACGGACAACAAGCATAAAATAAAGGTTTTGTAGGCCATTTTTTATCTTCGTAAATTTCAGAAGTATGAAGTTCGAGATCGTTTTCAAAAAATAAAGTATGATGTTTTAGATTCTGAATTTTTTCGTTAAATCCTAAATAATAAATAAGACAGGATGGTGCGAAAACTTTTTTCTTCCAATAATCTTCATTGTAATTTTGATATTCTTTTTGAATTAAATTCTTTTCTGTATGATGATAATCCGAAGAAGCAATTATGCTATCAAACTCAATTTCTGAACCGTTGACAACAATTGATTGCGCTTTACCATCTTTAATTTTAATTTCATCAACATTTGAATTTAAATGAAACTGAGCGCCTTGTTCTTTTGCAATTTCAGACATGGCTTCAATGACTTTATAAAAACCTCCCATCGGATACCAGGTTCCCAATTTATAACCGCCATAATTCATTAGACTGTATAAGGCTGGAATATCTTTTGGTGCGGCTCCGAGAAAAATAACCGGAAATTCCATTAACATAATCAGTTTAGGATTTGAAAAATATTTTCTTACAAAACGATGGAAATTTGATAATAAATCAAGCTTTAAAGCACTTTTAGCAATCTTAGGAGAAACAAATTCAAACCATGAATGACAAGGTTTGGTCACGAAATCTTTCATGCCGACTTCATATTTATACTTTGCGTCTTCCATGAACTCGTCCAGCTTTTCGGCTGCTCCTTTTTCAATATTTTCAAAAAGATCTCTCATTTCTGAATAATCTTGTGGAATTGCCATAATTCCGTCAGAGAAAACCATTTCAAATTGAGGGTTTAAGGATATCAATTCATAATAATCTGATGAAGTTTTCCAAAAATCATTAAAGAAATCTTCAATAATATCTGGCATCCAATACCAACTTGGCCCCATATCAAAAACATAACCATTATCGGTGGTAAATTGTCTGGCTCTTCCTCCCAAACTGTTGTTCTTTTCAAAAATATGAACTTCATGACCGCTTTTGGCTGCATAAGCTGCCGCAGATAGCCCTGAAAACCCTGAACCGATAACCGCTATTTTTTTAATCATACTTAATTATCATTAAATGAATTTTCTCTAAAGACCGTATCTATTAAATTTGCGCTGTCAATATTTCTGCCAAAAATCGGATTATGGAAATGATCAAGTTTATGTAAAAGTTCAATTAGAGTATATTTTTCCTCTTCATTAAGATTACCACTAACAATTTTAGTGGCATTTCGGATGTTTGCCATTTGTTTTTCAAGCGCGTCGAGCCCTTTTTGAGTAATTGCAATAATTTTTGTTCTTTTATCTGTTTTAGAATCTGTTTGTTTTACCCATTCATTTTTAATTAAACGAGTAATGATGAGGTTTCCGACAGGTTTATCTTGAATATTTTTTTTAATTAATTCGGTTTTTGACATTTCACCAAAAGATTTTAAATTAATTAGGTAGATAAATTCTTCCTGAGTCGAAAATTCTGAACCGGCAATCGCAGATTTTGAATATGTTTTTGCATAACGATTCATATGAACGAGCAGAGTGCTGATTACGCTTTCTGGACTTCTTCCACTTTCTTTTCCTTCCCAAACAATATTTTTTTGAGTAGGAGTTTTCTTATTTTGATGATGCTGAACCCAGGTTTTAAATCCTTCAATATCAGAAGTGTATTGTAGTTTTTTGTTTTCAGAATCAAATTGTTCAAGCAATTGAATTACGTCTTTTGCTAAATTATAATTCATGTCTAAATTATTTAAATAGTACACAAATATACTTATTTTAATTCATATAAAATATTTGTAAACTAATTTAGATTAAACAAA
Organism: Chryseobacterium balustinum; assembly: GCF_900168205.1. GTDB lineage: Bacteria > Bacteroidota > Bacteroidia > Flavobacteriales > Weeksellaceae > Chryseobacterium > Chryseobacterium balustinum. The sequence continues at coordinate 17,216 of NZ_FUZE01000004.1, read as the reverse complement.
AAAATAAGACTTTGAAAAATCAAAGCCTTACTCTTCTGAATTTAATTACTTTTTTACGATTTACATCTCTTAATTTACATTACAAGGCAATAGAGAAAAAATGAAATTCAAATTTGATCTATCCAATGATAGATGTCGACATTCTGAGGAATATCTAATTTTTTTCTAATTCGGTATTTCTTATTCTGAACCGTTCGTGTTTCTATAAAACTGATTTTAGCAATTTCTTTGGTGGTCAATTTCATTTTTAAAAGGGCACAGAATTCTATTTCTGATTGTTGTAAATCTGTACTTTTTGCTAAGAGCTTAGACGAAAAATCAGGATAGATATTCTCAAATGCAAAAATAAACGCAGGATCTCTTTTTTCTAAAAGCTCCATCAAATCATGATACGCTTCACTGAGATTGATTTCCGGCTTTATTTGATTTTCATTTATCGTTTCATGCTTTTTTTCACCTTTTCTTTTTATCGTAAAAAAGAGAACTGTAGCAATAGCTGCTAAAGCTGGAACAACCCAATACCATAAATCATTTTGAGAATTTTCATGTTCTTTTTTATCTTTATTGATAACTTCCTGCAAAGAATTGTATTTACTTTTCAAAGCTTTCAGCTCGTATTGCTCAATTTTATTTCCGTAAAAATTTATACTGTCATTTACTTTGAGAATTTCATAAATTTCTTTTAGAGAATGATATATCTGATTGGTGTTAATTTCAGTTCCGGTTTTTTTGCTGATAAGAAGTGCTTTGTGGAAGTTTTTTAAAGCACTTTCATAATTTCCTTTATTCTTATAAACTTTTCCGATTACAGAGTAATTATCAATCATCGATTTGTCGTCAATAATATCTCCAGGCTTTATTAAAATTGATTTTTTAGCATAATGATAAGCCGAATCAGCATTTATCTGGCTGTAAATATTTGCGAGATTAGCATAATTTAGATACTGAAAATTATCACGTTCGTATTTGTTTTTTAATTGTTTTCCGCTTTCTATTTGCTCATATATTTTTTTTGCAGCTTCTTTAGGTTGATTTTTATCTAAATATATATTGGCAAAACTGCTGAGTACATTAGCTTTTGCATAGAAAATTCTTTCGCTGTTTGCATTACCTTTCTGCAGAATCTTGTAAGCAGAGTTAAGGTAGGCAATCGCTTTATCAGGGAATTTGTTGATAGAATATATTTCTGCAATATAAATATTAGACATTGCTTCAAAATAAATATCTTTATACAAACTCGATTTTTTTCTAAGATTTTCACTGGTGATGATCAGGCTGTCCATCATATTTTTACTATAAAAATACCTACACTTCCTATCGAGAATTTTCATCTCTGAAATAGAATCTTTCAAAATTACAGACTGCTTAAGAAGTTTGTTTAGCTCTTTATATGCTTCATCAATATTAACTTTATAAAGCTTGGTATTGTTGCTGATTTTGGCTTTCAGCTCTTTGGCGGTCAGTTTTTGCTGGGCGGTAGCCAAAAAACTTAAAAATATAATAAGTAATAAGAGTGTTTTTCTAAACTCAAACATTATTAAGTGATAAAATATTTATGGAATTAAAAACGTAAATTTAATAAATATAAATTTAAAAAAATGCCAAATTGTTATGATTTTTAACAATAAAATCACAAATACATAATAATTTGTATAATTATTTTATTTTAAATATTGTACAGCATTAGATTGGTATTTAAAATTATTATTTGTTGCATAGTGAGGTTTAAATTTTTACATTTGCCAAGAATTTAATACAAATTCACAGGTTTTCAGATCATTATCACTTTCATAGAAATATGAGAGTAAATTTATTGTTTAAAATAATGATTAATAAACCTTTACACAGTTTTCATATTCCCGTTATGGGATTATCTTACACGATAGACAGCCCTATTCGTGTTGCACAATACGGAATTTCTTCAGTTATATCGATCATCGATGACGAAATTGTAGAAAAAATGAAAAATTTCTACAGCAAAAAATTCAATCTTAATTATTTTGGAATTTCTTCTAAAACAGAAGATTGCAGAGCCAAAAGAATTAAAGATTACCTTGATATGATGGATGATATTGTCACAGAAAAGTTTGAATCTTTTAAAGATGAAATTTCTAAAAATACCGATGCTCTGAAGAATTTTATGACCATGCTTCCCAATACTTCAGAATTAAAAACCGGACTTCAGAATATTCTAAATCAAGGTGATTCTATAGCTTTAAATATTAAAAATTTTGTTGAGAAAAATCTTTCTCCCGGAAGTATCGATGTCAATATTATGACAAAGGTTGATAAAGACAATTATCGTAATAATGAACAGCTTCCTGTGATTTACAATGATGCACATGCTTCTCTCAGAGGATTTGCCAAAAGTAAAATAACTTCTTCAATGGTGCTTTCTGCAGGGATGAATCCTCGTTTGTACAGTTATATCGAAGAGTTTAATGACTTCTTTCCAGACTCTAATAATTATATTAAAAAGAAGATCATTCTTAAAGTAAGCGATTTCCGTTCTGCAATGATCCAGGGAAATTTTTTGGCTAAAAAAGGACTTTGGGTTTCAGAATACAGAGTAGAGTCCGGACTTAATTGTGGTGGCCATGCTTTTGCGACAGAAGGTTTGCTACTTGGCCCAATCATGGAAGAGTTTAGACTGAAAAAAAATGAATTGATTTCTTCGTCGCATTCTTTAATGATTAAAGCGCTTGAGCAGAAGGAAAAATATATTCCGACTAAACCTTTAGAAATGAAAATTACGGTTCAGGGTGGGGTAGGAACTTCTGAAGAACATGATTTTCTTCTTGAAAATTATCAGGTTGACAGTATTGGTTGGGGGTCGCCGTTTTTATTGGTTCCCGAAGCAACATCAGTAGACCGTGAAACACGAGATCTTTTGGCGAAATCAAAGCAAAATGATTATTACCTGAGTAATATTTCTCCGTTGGGAGTTCCATTTAATACAGTGAAAGGAACTTCAAATGAAATTTTGAAACATTATAAAGAATCAAAAAATAAATTCGGAAGTTCATGTCCTAAAAAATTATTGGCATTGAGCAAAGAGTATTCTCCAGAAGGAATTTGTACGGCTTCAAAAAAATATCAGGACATTAAACTGACGGATCTTGAAGCTGTAAAAAGTGAAATCACTCAGAAACAATTCGAATCCAGAAAAAAAGAAATCACTGATAAAGCTTGTCTTTGCGTAGGTTTGGTAAATTCAGCATATTTAGAACAGGGAATTGAAATAAAAGGGGAGAAGCAAGGAGTTGTTGTTTGTCCGGGACCGAATTTGGCTTATTTTGACAAAGAAGTTTCCCTCTCGGAAATGATTCAGCATATTTATGGAAATAGAAATATTCTTCCTGAAACCGAGCGACCGAATATGTTTATTAATGAGCTAAAAATGTATGTAGATCATTTAAGAAAAGAGATCTTAGATCTTTCAGGAGAGCTGACCAATTCCCAAATTAAAAAATGGAAGGCTTTTAAAGCTAATCTTTTTGAAGGAATAGCGTATTACGAAACTCTATTTAGAACAACTTCTTTCTTTGTTAATGATAAAAATAAGATTCAAAAACAATTAGAAGGTTTTAAAATAAATTTAGATGAAATTATGATCCCGGAATTACAAAAATAAATTTTGTTACTAAGGCCGAAACTAGGTAATTTCGGTCTTAGTTTCTATTGGTTATCTCATTTTGTACAGCAGGCAGATAGTATTGCGATATGTGCAGCTAAGTTTGCGACGAGGTCAGACGCATTTGCACAGCGAACAGTTGAGTTTGCGATGAGGTCAGATGCATTTGCATAACAAACAGATAGATTTACACGGTTAACAGTTTCTATTGCGAAATGTACAGTTGAGTTTGTGACCAGTACAGATGTATTTACACAACAAACGGATGATTTTGTAAAGTGTACGGATAAGATAGATGAATTTACAAGCAGAATGAGTGGATGACAAAAAATATTTTGATTCTTTGTGGTTAAAAAATGTCATGTATTAAACTTGCTTTTAGATATTTTAAAGATACTCCTCCTTTTTCCAATATCTTTTGTGCTTAGACTTACCAAGAATTTGACTTTTATAAATACTGTTTTGTCCGGAAAATAAATAAGAAACAACACACGCAATGATCACATACACTCCGCATTCTATTCCAAATAATTCAAAAGCCATTATGCTGCATGCGATCGGTGTATTGGTAGCTCCGGCGAAAACTCCCACAAAGCCCATTCCTGCTAAAAGTGCTAAAGGCAAGGGAATAAAATATCCAAGTGCATTTCCTAAAGTTGCACCAATAAAAAATAGAGGAGTTACTTCACCGCCTTTAAAACCCGAAGCCAAAGTGATGATCGTAATGATTGCCTTTAATGCAAAATCATAAGCCGGTAGCTGTTGTGAAAAAGAATCCAAAATTGTAGGAATTCCTAAACCGAGATATTTTGTTGTTCCCATTAACCAAACTGATAATAAAACGATAATTCCTCCAATCAAAGGCCGCAGTGGCGCATAAGAAATTTTAGATTTAAAAAAATCTCCGATTTTATGAATGGTCTTACTGAAAAATGCGGCACAAACACCGAAAAATACACCGGCAATAACAGCGTATACAATATTTAAAAATGAAATTGAAGGTGCAAAATTGATTATATATTCAGTGTGATGAGTGTTTAATGATTTTGTGATTAAATCTGCAATAAATGATGCGAAAATTGCTGGAAATAAAGCTTTATATTTTATTTTTCCCGTAAGAGAAACTTCCAACCCGAAAATTGCTCCGGCTAAAGGCGTCCCGAAAACCGAACCAAATCCTGCTGCAATTGCTGATATAATTAAAATTCTCTTATCATCAGCTGAAAGTTTTAATGGTTTTGAAAATTGGTCCGCAATTGCTGCTGCCATTTGCAAGGCTGTTCCTTCACGCCCTGCAGAACCTCCAAAAAAATGAGTAATCATTGTTCCCAAATAGACCAATGGCGCCATTTTAAAGGGGATTGTCTTTTTAGACTCGCGAATGGTTTCTAATAATATATTGTTTCCGGCTTCAACATCTTTTCCAAAATAATGATAGAGTAAACCAACTAGAAATCCAGCTAAAGGTAAAAAAGCAATAATCCAAAGATGGTTTTCTCTGAATTGCGTTGCCCACTCTAAAGTTTGTAAGAAAAAAGCGGAAGCACATCCGACCAAAATGCCAATAATTGCAGTAACGAAAAGCCATTTCATTACAAAAAATACAGAAGGACATTTTCTGAAAAATATTTGAATTAAAATAGTAAGAATTCTAAAAACTGATTTTTTATTTTTTTTAAACATAATAACCTGATTAAATGGTAAACATTCAACTAATCAGGCGCCATCAGCTTTTTAATGCGGTTTGGTAAGGAAGACACCATTTCCTTTATTTCGAAAGAACAAATTTAAGACAAATATCTTGTTCATAAATAATCTGACTTTGAGATTCTTTTTAAAATTTTTTCAATCGAAATTTTCTATTGGCTGCATTTTTATTAAAACTGAATTCCAGAGCTGTTTTTAACAGGTTGTTTCATAAATTAGCTTTACTTTTTAAATGTTATACAATCTATAATTTATGGAAAAAATAAAAATAAAAAATACTGACCTTTTGGTAGCGCCGATAAATTTTGGAGGAAATGTTTTTGGTTGGACTTTAGACGAGAAAAAATCTTTTGATATTTTGGATAAGTTTACAGCCGGAGGTTTTAATTTTATTGATACTGCCGATACGTATTCTTGGTGGGTAAACGGAAAAGGCGGTCAGTCGGAAGAAATTATCGGAAAATGGATGAAAGAAAGAAATAACCGAAATGATGTGGTACTTGCAACAAAGGTGGGTTCAGAAACAAAAGAACATGGTTTTGATATTAGTAAGAAACATATTTTAAAATCGGTAGATGAATCTTTAGCTCGACTTCAAACTGACCATATAGATCTTTATTATACCCATTTTGATGACGGGAAAACTCCAGTTGAAGAAACGTTAGAAGCGTATGATGAAATTATTAAAGCCGGAAAAGTAAGATATATTGCTGCATCAAATCTTTCACCTGAAAGGTTGAAAGAATCTTTTGAAGTTGCCGAGAAAAATAATCTTCCTAAATACGTTGCATTACAGCCACATTACAATTTGCTTGAAAGAGAAAAATTTGAATCTCAATACGCTGATCTTGTGAAAGAATATGATCTGAGTGTATTTACCTATTGGTCTTTGGCTGCCGGTTTTCTTACCGGAAAATATCGTAATGAGGATGATTTAAAGAAAAGTGCAAGGGGAGAAGGGGTGAGGAAATATTTAGATGAAAAAGGTCTTAATGTTTTAAAAGCTTTGGATGAAATCAGTGCAAAACATGAAACGACTCAGGCTTCTGTTGCGTTGGCTTGGCTTCTGGCAAACCCATTAGTGACCGCTGCGATTGTAAGTGCAACGAGCGAGTCTCAATTGAAAACTTTATTTGCTGCTCCTGAATTAAAATTGAGTTCTGAAGATGTGGAGCTTCTGAATAAAGTAAGTCAATAAATTAAAAATTTAGCATAAAAAAACTCCTGTAGATCTAATTAGCAGGAGTTTTTTTATTTTTTAAAATTGCAATATGCTTTTTTCAAGATCGTGATAAAGAAGAACTTTCCAGTTATTTTCAATAGCTTCTTTTTGCCATTCTATCCTAAGTTGCATTGCTTTTTTACCATCAAAATCGCTTTTGTAAGCTAAGTGATATTTCAGATAAGACTCTTGCGGAAGGTTGTCTGCTACATAAAAAACAGTTTCATTATTCTCCGTAATTTTAAAGATTTGCATAAAATGAGTGTGCCCACCAACAACTTCATAATAAATTTCATCATTAATTTGTCCCTGATCATCATCCATCCAAACAATATTGGGTTGTTGAATGAGTGCTTCTAAAATTTCAAAATCAAACGACGGGTTTCCACGGCTTTCAAAAGCGAAATCAAGCTCTCTTTTTTGAATATAAATTTTAGCATTCGGGAAATTAGGTTCAAATCCATCATCTGTTTTTATTAAAGTACCATTGATATGGTCTTTATGCAAATGAGAAAGCAAAACCTTTGTAATTTGACTGGTCTTAATATTTTCTTCTTGTAAAATTTTATTTATAATCAGTTTATTCTCTATGTTTTTCCAACCGAAGCCTGCGTCAATAAGGATATAATCGTTTTCTGTAATGATTAAAAAGGTTGAATAGACATTCTTATTCCTTTAGCTTCAGGTTTTTCTTCAAGAATTTTAAAGTTTTTAAACTTGTCGGCTACAAAATTGTCTTCTTTTAGAGGGATGATTTTCATTTAAGTTTACATTATGTACTGATTTTTAAATAATAAATTCAGTTTACAGTTGCAAAGATACATTTCGTGATAATTATGAAAATAAAAATGAACAACAATATTCTGTTCACAAAAAAAAATAAAATTGTGAACCGGAAATTACTTTGAAAATTGAAGTTGGCACTAAACATGTAACAGTACTGCAAATACAGTAAAAAAAACAATAAATATCTTTTGAGGATTTATGATTTGATATTAAAAAAAATTGTAATTTTAATTAAGGATATTAAAAGATTTTAATTCTCAATATTACATGTTTAATAATGGATTTGTTTTAATTTTTTCACTTAAGTGGCATTAATTTTATCTATGTGATACTATTATTTTGTTATTATTGAATAAGTGTTATTGTTTAATAATTGTCATTTGATTAGGATGTAGTATTTTTGCACTTTTTATTTGAAAAAAAATTAAAGATTAAAAATATTTGTTTGTTTTTTTTGCAGACCAAAAACCGGATGATGAAAAAAATCGTATTTATTAAAATATATCTTACACAATTCTCACATAAGAGATGTATATTTGTTAGACAAGCTTGTTAAATCTTTTGTAAACAAAAGATTAGATGTTGTGTAAGATTTTTAAATATTAAATTAATTGCTTTTAGCAAAATAAATTGAAACGATGCCTAGAAAAGTTGTACAAGGTCCGATTAGAGACAAAGAAAAAACAAAACAAAAACTACTCAATGCAGTAGGAAAGATTTTGAAAACGAAAGGATATTCAGGATTAATGGTAAGCAAGATTGCTGCTGTTGCTGGTTTTGATAAAAAACTAATCTATGAATATTTTGGAAGCACAGACAAATTAATCGATGAATACATTAAATCTCAGGATTACTGGAGCCGATTTGAACCGGATGGTAATGTTGATTTGTCTGATGGAGGAAGAGAAATGTCTAAATTGGCAATTCTTAACCAGTTTGAAAGTTTGAAGAAAAATAAAGAACTTCAAAAGATTTTAGTTTGGGAAATGTCTGAAAGTAGACCTATTCTTAAAAAACTTTTAGATCAGAGAGAAGAAGTAGGAGAAGAGCTTTTCAAAAATATTACAGATCCTCATTTTGGGGACAAAGCTGAAGAATACAGAGCAATTACTGCGATCTTGGTAGCCGGAATTTATCATTTGAATCTTTACACTGGTCACAACGGAACTACTTTCTGCGGAATAGAGATGAAAACTGAAGAAGGAAGAAAGAAAATTGAAAAAGCTTTGGTAGACATTATCGACTTCGCTTACAATAAATAATAATTTGTTGCCCAAATGTAAAGTATAGTTTTTTAAAATTTGAAAGCTAAAATTTTCAAATTAAAACTATATTTCTTACTTTTGGGCAATGGAAAATTTTATCGTATCTGCAAGAAAATACCGTCCTCAACAGTTTGATACTGTTGTTGGGCAATCTCATATTACAGATACTTTAGAACACGCCATTGAAGAAAACCAGTTGGCACAGGCGCTGTTGTTTTGCGGTCCGCGTGGCGTAGGCAAAACTACATGTGCCCGAATTTTAGCAAGAAAAATCAACGAAAAAGACGGTTCTGTCTCAGAAGATGGTTTTGCATACAATATTTATGAGCTCGATGCAGCATCCAATAATTCTGTTGATGATATTCGTGAACTGATAGACCAGGTGCGTTTTGCACCTCAGGTTGGTCAGTACAAAGTGTATATTATTGATGAGGTTCACATGTTGTCTTCTGCAGCGTTTAATGCTTTTCTTAAAACTTTAGAAGAGCCACCTGCTCATGCTATTTTCATCTTGGCAACAACCGAAAAGCATAAAATTATTCCGACTATTTTATCACGTTGTCAGATTTATGATTTTAAAAGAATCACCATTCTTGATATTCAGAATCATTTGAGAGGGATTGCAGAAAAAGAAAATGTAAAGTACGAAGACGATGCATTGTACCTGATTGCCCAAAAAGCAGATGGCGCATTAAGAGATGCTCTTTCAATTTTTGACAGGCTTTCTACCTTTTCTCAAAAAAATATTACTCTTGCGAAAGCGGCAGAAGTTCTCAATATTTTAGATTATGATCAATATTTAAAAATTGTTGATTTTGCTAAAGAAAATAAAATTCCTGAAATACTTTTTGCTTTTAATGAAATTGTAAAAAAAGGTTTTGACCCCCATTTATTTATTGCCGGACTTGGAAATCATTTCCGAGACTTGATGATGGCTCAAAATTCTTCAACAATAGATTTAATTGAAGTAGGCGAGCAGACTAAAGTAAAATTTGTTGAGCAGGGACAAAAATGGAGTCCTCAAAATCTCATCGACGGAATTGAAATCTGTAATCATGCAGATATTAATTATAAGAATTCAAAAAATCCTAGACTTACTGTAGAAATTGCTTTGATGCAACTATCGTCTCTTTCAGCCCCTGGCGAAATAGCTAAAAAAAAAAGTTTATAATACTAGCTCCCTTCCTTCAGGAGAAACAGGAAATTAAATTACCTACTCAAACTCTTGAGAAAAAAGCTGAAGTTGAAGTGAAAACTCAGCCTCAAGCAATACCTGAACAATCTTCACAAGCTGTTGCCAAAGCTTCAAAGCCTTTATCAAAACCTAATATTTCGTCAGGATTTAGTATTAATTCTTTTTTAACTCAAGAAGAAAAATCCACCGAAGAAGCTGAAAAAATAGTTGTCATTAATACTGATAATCTTCCAGAGCATCACTTCACCGAAACTGATGTTCAGTATGAGTGGACAGAACTTTTAAAACAACTCCGTACCAAAGATCCGGTAATTTTTAATGCTATAAAAGCTTTTAAACTTCATAAAATAGATGAAAAAATTATCCAAATCTCTTATCCGTCAGACTCTGCAAAAGTAGAATTTGATAAAATAAGTATTGAATTTTTTAACCATTTCAAACATAAAGTAAGCAATCATTCTATCGTTTTTGAATTTAATAAAGACCACGAAAATCTTAAGATTGAAATCATGACGAAAAAGAAAATCTTTGAGAAATTTATTGAGATGAATCCTCTTTTAAAAGATTTGGATGATTTAATGAGGTTTGATTTGTCATAATTTTATATATTTGCTGAATATTTACAAAGACAAAGATAAATACAGTATAAAAATTGGAACATTCCAAATTTACATATACACCTGATTTTACTCAAACAATCAGTTTTACACCTGCTTATTTCTTAAGCGGTTATCTTTCTTTTGCTACATTTTATTATAGAAATTTCAGAAGTTATTATCGATTTTATTGGTATAGCTAATTTAATTTCTTTCTTAAAAAATATAAGGATTCAATCTTAGATTCCTGATTTCACAACAATTTTTGAACGACATTTTTTTGAAAGAATTATAAAGTAATTTTATAATAAATATACTATTGACTCTAATTTTAAATATAAATATAAAACAATATGAATTTAAGAGATTTGGAAAACAGCTGGATTAATCAGTTTCAGCAGCCACTTATTATTGCAGGACCATGTAGCGCAGAAAGCGAACAACAAATGCTGGAAACTGCCAAAAGAATTAAAGAAACCAACGCACAGGTTCCTATTTTCCGTGCGGGAATCTGGAAACCGAGAACGAAACCTAATGGTTTTGAAGGTGTTGGGGTAATTGGTTTAAACTGGTTAAAAAAAGTAAAAGAAGAATATGGCTTCAAAACTGCAACAGAGGTTGCCAATGCTCATCATATAGATGCTGCATTGAAAGCAGATGTTGATATTTTGTGGATCGGTGCGCGTTCTACCGTAAATCCTTTCACCGTTCAGGAAATTGCTGAAGCTTTAAAAGGAACTGAAAAAATAGTTTTAGTTAAAAATCCTGTAAACCCTGATTTAGCCTTATGGATTGGTGCTTTAGAAAGACTTTTAGGTCAGGATATCAAAAACTTAGGTGCGATTCACAGAGGTTTTTCTACGTACCAAAAAACAAAATACAGAAATAACCCAAACTGGCAAATTGCTTTAGACTTCAAGAGTCAGTTTCCTAATATTCCAATTTTGATTGATCCTTCACATATTTGTGGAAACCGTACCGGATTGGCAGGAATTACTCAGGAAGCTTTAAATGTAGGTTACCAAGGTGCTATTATTGAATCACATTGTAATCCTGATGAAGCCTGGAGTGATGCTTCGCAGCAGATTACGCCGGAAGTGTTAGGCGAAATGATTTCTAATCTTAAAATTAGAAATACCGGTTTGGCAGGTTTTGATGATGAAATGGGAAGACATAGGACTTTAATTTCTGATTTGGATTTTCAGGTTATCGAATTGCTTTCTCAAAGAATGAAAATTTCTGCAAAAATCGGAAAACTGAAAAAAGAAAATGATATTGCTATTTTTCAACCAGACCGTTGGAAAGTAATTACTGAATATGCTGCTCAGAAAGCTTCAGAAACAGGGATGTCACAAGATTTTATTGAAAAAGTTTTCAAAGCAATTCATGAAGAGTCGATTGAGGTGCAAAACAATATTATGATTAATAAATAGGTTTTAAAAAAGATGATAGGGTTTAGAGTGTATGATTCATTAATCTGATACAACTAAATCCTATTATCTAAAACCTAATTCCTTATATTTGCAGTTATCGTATGAAAGGAAAAATCATTAAATCTACAGGAAGTTGGTATCAGGTTTTGGAAACAGAAACCGGAGATATTTTTGAAGCGAGAATTCGTGGAAAATTTAAATTGATAAAAACCAGACTTACCAATCCGTTGGCCGTTGGTGATTTTGTTGAATTTCAGTTGGAACAAGACGACGTTGCATGGATTACAAAAATTGAACCCCGCAGAAATTATTTAATCCGAAAATCTGTAAATCTTTCAAAAGAAGCACATATTATTGCATCAAACATTGATTTGGCGTGTTTTATTTTTACATTAAAACATCCTGAGACTTCTCTCGGTTTTCTTGACCGTTTTCTTGCTTGCTGCGAAGCATATAATATTACACCACTTATTTTATTTAACAAAATGGATGTTTTGTCAGAAGAAGAATCTGAAATTGTAAAAGATATTGAATTTCTATACAATGAAATCGGATATGAAACATTGGAAATATCTTCTTATTCTAAACTTAACTTGGATGATCTGGTTGAAATACTGAAAGATAAAACATCTGTATTTTTTGGACACTCAGGTTGTGGAAAGTCTACATTGGTAAATGCGATGCAGCCGAATCTTAATTTGAGAACATCTGAAATTTCGGATACTCATTTAAAAGGAAAGCATACTACTACTTTTGCGCAGATGCATTTTTGGGATTTTGGCGGAAATGTAATTGATACCCCCGGCGTACGTGAATTTGCCATGATTGACATTGAAAAAGAAGAAGTGCAACATTATTTCCCTGAGATATTCAAAAAGAGGAAAGAGTGTAAATATCATAATTGTATGCATGTGAATGAGCCAAAGTGTGCCGTTTTGGAATCTTTAGAAACTGGTGAAATTCAAGCTACAAGATATTCTACCTACGTTAAGCTTATGGATGAAGCGGAAGAAAACGCTCGTATCTAAGTAATTCTTATCTTATTTTAAAAAATTCAATTATTGCTTTAATTCATTTTGAAGCAATAATTTATTGTACCTATTTGTATATTGTTTTACAATTGCGAATTTTATAATTAAATTAACTTTTTATTATAAATAAAAAAACCCAGCCGAAGCTGGGTAAAAACTAATAACCATGAAAACTCAAATTAAACATGAGAATCGAATTAGTAATAACAATTACCGTGCCAAAAATGTTTTTAAAATTTCTTAATAAAAGTTATTTAATGTTAAAATTAAATTAAAATTATTTTTTGGATATTTTTTGTAATTTTGCGCCATTAAAAAAAATATACGGTTATGTCAAACATTACATTTACAATGATTAAGCCAGATGCGGTTGCTGACGGTCATATTGGAGCTATTTTAGGCAAGATTTCAGAGGGTGGGTTTAAAATCAAAGCTTTGAAATTAACTCAACTTACTGTTGCTGATGCTAAAAAATTCTATGAAGTACACGCGGAAAGACCTTTTTACGGAGAATTGGTTGATTTTATGAGCTCAGGTCCAATCGTTGCTGCAGTTTTAGAAAAAGATAATGCAGTTGACGACTTTAGAACTTTAATTGGAGCTACAAATCCTGCTGAAGCAGCTGAAGGAACCATCAGAAAAATGTTTGCTAGAAGCATTGGAGAGAATGCAGTGCATGGTTCTGATTCTAACGAAAATGCATTAATTGAAGCTCAATTCCATTTTTCAGGAAGAGAGATTTTTTAATTAAAACTTTACGAAAAAAAATCCGGAAATTATTCCGGATTTTTTTTTGATATTATTTTGAGGGGTAATTATCTGTCATTTTGTCTTTCTAATAATCATTTAAAAAATGATTATTCAAAATTAATTTTATTTAGATTTATTCTAATTAAATATATTTTGTTTGTTGTTTTATTAATTTAATTTGCGATATGTTTAGAAGAAAAACTAAAATAAATGCTTATTATTTAAAATTTCAGTGTTTTTACGGATAGGTTGGTGTTTTATATTTTACCATCTTTATGCTAATAAAAACAGAGAATCATATTTTTCTGATATCCGAATCAAAAACAGTGAAAACTAACAACCATATAATTACTCTCTCAGCAGTGGGAAGAAAGGCAGTTGATTAAACTGCCTTTTTTTATTTAAATTTTTAAAAGCTCGATTGTTTTTTCAGGATTTTCTGTTGAGAAAACAGCATTTCCTGCAACTAGAACATCAGCACCTGCTTCAAATAACTTAGATGCATTATCTAAATTTACTCCACCATCCACTTGAATAAGCGCTGTAGAGTTATTGCTTAAAATAAGGTCTTTGGTCTCAGCAATTTTCTTGTAAGTATTTTCGATAAATTTTTGACCTCCAAATCCGGGGTTTACACTCATTAATAATACCAAATCTACATCTGCGATAATATCTTCCAACATCAAAACCGGAGTAGAAGGATTAAGAACAACTCCAGCTTTTGCGCCTTTACTTTGGATAAGATTGATTGTTCTGTGAAGGTGTGTGCAAGCTTCGTAATGTACAGAAACAAGATCTGCCCCATAATCGATAAATTCTTCAACATATTTTTCAGGTTCTACAATCATTAAATGTACATCTACAAATTTCTTTGCGTGTTGTTGGATTGTTTTCATCACCGGAAAACCGAACGAAATGTTAGGGACAAATCTTCCATCCATTACATCAATGTGTAACCAGTCGGCTTGAGAATTGTTTAGCATTTCAATGTCTCTTTGCAGATTCCCAAAGTCTGCAGATAAAAGGGAAGGAGCAATAAGCTTCGTTTTCATTTTTACTTTACTTAGATATTAGATATTATTAGAAGCTAAATATTAGAAATCAATCATTAGTTTTTAAACTAAATTCTAAGATCTAATTTCTAACTTCTTTTTTAATGATATTTCAGTTTCATTTCTGGTTTTATCTTCAGAAGTGTTTCGTAAATCAGTTGAATCACGTTTCCGACATCTTCTTTAGAAACCATTTCTACTGTTGTATGCATGTAGCGCAAAGGTAAGGAAATCAAAGCACTTGGTACGCCACCATTAGAATGAGCGAAAGCATCTGTATCTGTGCCTGTTGCTCTGCTTGCTGCTGCTCTTTGAAAAGGAATTTTTTTGGTTTTTGCAGTGTCAATAATCAGTTCTCTGATCGTGTGATGTACACTTGGAGCGAAAAATACAACCGGACCGTCCCCACATTTCTGATCGCCTTCTTTTTTCTTTTCAATCATTGGTGTTGTTGTATCGTGAGTAACATCTGTAACGATTGCAATATTAGGTTTTATAGTATCTGCAATCATATCTGCACCGTAAAGACCAACTTCCTCCTGTACCGAATTGGTGATGTATAAACCGAAAGGAATCTGTTTTTTATTTTCTTTTAAAAGTCTTGCAACTTCTGCAATCATAAATCCACCGATTCTGTTATCTAAAGCTCTGCAGACAAAATAGCGGTCGTTCATTTCGAAAAATTCATCAGGATAGGTAATCATACATCCGACGAAAATTCCCAAATCTTCAACTTCCTGTTTTGAGATTGCTCCACAATCGATAAAAATATTGTCAATTTTCGGAGTAGGTTCATTTTGGTTGGCGCTTCTTGTGTGAATTGCCGGCCATCCGAAAACTCCTTTTACAATTCCTTTTTCACCATGAATGTGAACGACTTTAGAAGGTGCAATGGTTTGGTCTGAACCTCCGTTTCTGATTACATAGATTAATCCGTCATCGGTAATATAATTAACGTACCAAGAAATTTCATCGGCATGTGCTTCAATTACCACCTTGAATTCTGCTTCAGGATTGATAATTCCATAGCAGGTTCCATAATGGTCAACTTCTACTTTATCTACGTATGGAGTGATATAGTCCATCCAAACTTTTTGTCCGTTATGTTCATAACCTGTTGGCGATGAAGTGTTTAAATATTTCTCTAAAAATTTCAAAGATTTCTTTTCGAATTTCATATAAAGGGAATGATTTTTGTTGTCAAATTTTGTTATAATACGTGTAAAAATAATGAAATTTCATAAAATTGCCTGCCTTTTTCTCTTGTTTTTTGTGATTGGTGTTTATGGGCAGCAGAAAGATTCTATAAGTATAAAGCCTCTCAGTCAGTATCCGCCGGAAGAACTGAGAACAGATGAGTTTGGTAATAAATATTATTATGATGCAAGGCAAAAAGCTAAATTCTACGAAATCAACGGTGAAGCTGTTGTTGTGATGGATGAGTTGGTGCTTTTAAATAAACCAAAATTCAATAATCAACTCGATAAAAATTATTACTTTTTTCTAAATAAGAAATTATATAGAGTTTATCCTTTATTTCTAACTGCTTTGCAACAATATAGAGATATTCAGGGCGAAATGAATAATTTGGATAGCGCTGCCAAAAGAAAATATGTAAAAGACAGACAAAATATGTTGGCTGACCAGTATGAAAAGCAATTGCGGGACTTGACGACAACTGAAGGTCAGGTTTTTGCTAAATTAATGAATAGAGGAACTGGGAAAAATGTTTTCGAAATCATTAGAGAATTACGCGGTGGATGGAGTGCATTTTGGTGGAATGTAAAAGGGAAAATGGCAGATATTGATTTGAAAGAGCCTTACAATCCTCATAAGAATAGAACGGATGAGTTTTTAGAATCACTTTTGCAATCCAACTGGAATTCTGGTTATTTACAACCGTATCCCGGAGCAAAAGATTTTAAAGTATCTAGATAACTAAAAAATTCCTGTAAATATTTACAGGAATTTTTCTTTCAGTTTATCGAAAACAATTTTATCGATAGGCAGACTAAAAGGATTCTCTGTTGAGTCAATAGAAACCCAGTCTATTTTTTCAATGCAAGGATCAAGAATAATAAAATCTTCTTCATTAATTATGTTTACCATATAATATATAGTAAGAAGCTGTTCGTTTTCCTTGAAACGCGAAACCAAAAAATCTTCCTGCGTATAAAGATGTTCTACAACTTCTATATGTACGTTTAGCTCTTCTTCAAATTCTCGCTTCAGGCAATCTGTCAATCCTTCTCCGTATTCTAATCCACCGCCCGGAAATTTCATTAAGGCTTCACCTGCATATTCTTCAAAAAGCGTAAGAACTTTTTTGTCTTTTACAACGCATGCATAAACTCTTACATTAATATTGTCAATCATAGATAGTATTTTGCTTAGCTAAAATAGGAAAAATAGTTAGAAGTTTAGAGTTGTGGATTATGAGTTTTAACAAAAAAGCTGTTTAAACTAATTTGAAATTTAACCACAAAAGGAACAAAAGATAATTATAAAGCTATTATTAATAATCAAAGTTCTCAAAAGAATAAAA
>NZ_FUZE01000021.1 GCF_900168205.1 Chryseobacterium balustinum | reverse complement strand
GACACCACAGTAACAAGCTGGATAGGATTTAATTATTTAGCTTTTATCGTTATTGCTGTTAGGAAATTTAAAAAAAGAAAGTCGAGATGACTTCAATAATAGTAACCTCATGTAACAACAAAAATCAAGAAAAAATGAATCAAGAAAATACAACAGGTCTTTTCCCGAAAGGAGATCAATTACCAAACGAATGGTTTACCGGAAATGCTTTTTTATCGCCTTTGGTAGCCAAAGATAAAAACAATGAATTTTCTGCAGGAGCAGTAACTTTTGAAGTTGGCGCAAGAACCAATTGGCATACCCATCCTAAAGGTCAGGTTCTGATTGTAACAAAAGGTTCTGGTTTTTATCAGGAAAAAGGAAAACCTGCACAAATCATCAAAAAAGGTGATGTTGTGAATATCCCTGAAAATGTTGAACATTGGCACGGTGCATCAGATAAAACGTCGATGACGCATATTGCCATTACCAACTTTAAAGAAGATGTACAGGTAACCTGGTTGAAGCCCGTTACAGATGAAGAATTTAATCAAGTCAATAACGAACAGTAAAAATGAACAGACTCATATTAATGTTTGTAGCAATATTGTCTTTAAGTCAATTTACAGCGCAAAGCAAACAAAAATCATTTGATAAAAACTCAAAGAAAATGAATACAACAGAACATTATACATTCAAACTCAGTGATAATGTAACCCGCAAAACAGTAACCTTCAAAAACCGATACGGAATTACCTTATCCGGAGATCTGTATCTACCTAAAAATGCAGGAAACGAAAAATTATCAGCATTGGTAATCAGCGGTCCATTTGGTGCGGTAAAACAGCAATCTTCAGGATTATACGCCAATGAAATGGCAAAAAAAGGTTTTGCCGTGATTGCTTTTGATCCGTCTTATACCGGTGAAAGTGGTGGCGAACCAAGAAATTTGGCATCACCTGAAATCAATACAGACGATTTTAGTGCAGCAGTTGATTTTATAGGTCTTCAAAAAAATGTAAACAGAAATAAAATAGGAATCATCGGTATTTGTGGCTTTGGGGGCTTTGCACTGAATGCAACTGCGGTAGATAAAAGAGTAAAAGCTGTTGCCACAACAAGTTTGTATGATATGACAAGAGTAATGTCAAAAGGATATAACGATTCTGTAACACCAGAACAGCGTACCCAGACTTTGGAAGATCTGAGCCAACAGCGTTGGAAAGATGTCGAAAACGGAAACCCAGCCAAAGGTTCGAGAAATTTACCCGAAACGTTGAAAGGTGACGAGCCGCAATTTGTAAAAGAATATTTTGATTATTACAGAACGCCTCGTGGTTTTCATGCCAATTCGCTGAATTCTAATGGAGCTTGGTTGATGACCAATCCGCTTTCGTTTATGAATATGCCGATCTTAACGTACTTGAAAGAGATTTCTCCAAGACCTATGCTTTTGATTGCGGGTGAAAATGCCCATTCACGATATTTCAGTGAAGATATTTACAAATCTGCAGCTGAGCCGAAAGAAATAATTATTATTCCAAACGCTGTTCATGTTGATTTGTATGATAAAGTAGATGTTATTCCTTTTGATAAGCTGGAAAATTTCTTTACAACAAATCTGAAATAACTATTTTTCTAAAAAATTCTAAAAAGGTTTATTTGCAATTGATATGCAGATAAACCTTTTTTTTATAACCTGTTTGAAGTTTCATTAACGCTGCTTTCTTTATAACTCGATTTTTCAAGCCTGCCAAAATTGTATTTTACAGCAACCGAAATTGTAGGCGTGTTTCCGTAAAAATTACCAGTAGAAATAATTTTATCATACGTCATGTTTTGAATATAATTCATCTGCTTAAAAATATCATTATATCTGAACGTAAAATCAAAATCTGATACAGATTTGGTGATTCCGAAATTAACGGCACAAACTGCATTGTTTTCGTATAAACCTTCTGTACGTTTGCTGATGTAAGAACCGTCCATTAATAAAGAAAAGCTTTTAGTAATTTTTAAAGTATTATTGGTATAAATATAAAGGTATGGAGTCGGTTTTTTAATTAAAGCTAAGCTGTCTTCTGTTTTACCATAATTAACCGACATACTGTTTTGTGACGACCATATTTTCCATTCAAAAGGAACATCTACACCGAGACTTGCGCCAATTTCTTTGTCGAAGTTGATGAGCGTAAATCTTGAAATATTTTTTTCATCATCATACACCAAAGTATAACCCATCGGATTTTTGCTTGTGTAAACCGATGCGTTAACAGACCATTTTTTTAAACTTGTATTAAAAGACAACGTATTCGTGTAAGTAGGTATTAAATTGGGGTTTCCTACATATTCTATGTATGGACTTCCGTATAATCCTCCGGAAGACAGATTGCCGTAACCAGGTCTAGAGATTGTTTTTCTGAAATTTAAAGTATAAACATAATCTTTATTTTGCTGAAAAGAAATTTCTGCATTGGGAAACCAGTCAACAGCATTTCGGGATAGAGTAGTGTCTTTCAAAATATTGTCAAAACCTTTGGCTGAAGTGGTCTCCATCCGAATTCCTGCTTTAAAGTTCCATTTATTTTTTTCAGTACTTAGATTGACATATGACCCGGTATTACTTTCTTTGAAGAAATAATTAAAAAATTCGGGAGCTTTTACAGTAGCAAAATCGGTGATGTTATCAGTAGTCGTTTCAGCTTTTGTGAAACTTGTTCCAAGTTCTAATTTGTAATTTTCATTGAGTTTTTTTTCAAAATCTATTCTTCCGGAATAAACATCACCTGCATATAATTGTCTTCGGAACTGGCTGAATTCATAACCGGAATCATCAATATTATTTAGAAACTCATAATCTACATTGCGGCTTTCTCTGGTGTATTGAAATCCTGTAAAAATATTGGCGTCCCAATCTGCTAATTTCTTATTATAATTAAAAATAGAATTGATGGATGCTCTTTTATTATCCTGATGATTTAAGGTCAATATATTTGAAGAAACTCCGTTTTCTGAATATTTTGTATTGGTATTGTTATCTCCTTTATCCGGGCGAAAATTACTGTTAAAAGTCAAAGTAAGATAATCTCCGTCATCATTTAATTCCTGATACAAACTTGCTCCGAAAATAGTTTGCGGACGATTGGTAATAGAAACGATGGTGTAATCTGAGGAAATATTTTTGCTTGGAACGGCATAATTATAACCGTTACTTTCCCAATGTTGAACAGCATTGAATGCTGCATTGATTTTCCATTCTGTTTTATTTTTTTTCTGCTGAAAATTAGCATTAAAATAATTGCTGAATCTTTTTTGAAAGGTTGCCGTTTCGGATAAAGCTAACTTAGAACCATCTCTTTTGCTCTTTTTTAAATTGATTTTGATGACCGCTTTACCTTCAGATTCATACTTTACAGATGGGTTTCTGATGATTTCAACAGATTTTATATCTTCCACCGAAATTCCAGACAACGTAGAAAAATCTACCCGTTGATTATCAACATACAATAAAGGACTTCCTTTACCCACTACAGAAACACCTTCACCATTGGCGTCGAGCGTTACAAAAGGTAATTTTGTTAGCAATTCTGAAGATGTAGCAACTTTATTTAAAGGCGAATCTGTAATATCTAAGGTGATATTTCCGTTTTCTACACTGAATTTTTTCTTCTCACGAGTAATGGTTATCGCTTCAATATCTTTTATTTTCGGTTGATAAATTATATTAAAATTTTCATTGCGATTCAGTAAGAATGGTTTTTCTTTTTGCTCTGTTTCGCCGGAAGAAATCTGAAGATAATAGGTATTTGATTTCAGATCATTAAACTCAAACTTCGATTCTCTTGTAACAGTGGTTTTAATAAGTTGATTTTCGTTGTCATATAAATAAATCTCAATTGGAGTATTCAAATTAGTGTTATTACTATTTGAGAGAGTTCCGGTAACATTAAATTTTTGTTGCGCAGAAAAAAACACAAAATTGAAAATGAATAATAAGAAGATTTGGTATTTAGTCATTCGAGTGTGGGTTATATTCTTATTAACAATCATAATGATCAAAGTATTACATCGGCGAATATAAATAACAAATATTTTTAGAAATATAAAGCATTTTTTAAATTATAAAAGGTTTTCAATGGCTCGATTTTAGATAATAATCAAATATTATTGTAGAATTCGCACGTATAATCACAAAATAATTCAGCCATGCAAAGGTTTAAAAATATAATTTTGAAAATTCTGAAATGGATAGGAATTTCTATTGCTTCCATTCTTTTTCTCATGTTTATCATTCCGATTTTATTTCCGGGAAAAGTTTCTGAGCAGGTAAAACTGTTTGCTAATGAGAATCTTGCAGGAGAACTCGACTACAAAAAAACACATCTTACTTTTTTCAGACATTTTCCGTCATTGACGGTTTCAGTCGACGATTTTTTATTGAAAGGCTCTAAACCTTTTCAAAATGATACTTTGCTTGCGGCAAAAGAAGTGGCAGTCGGGATTAATCTTAAAAATTTAATTTTTGACGGTGAAGTTAAAATTGATGAAATCTACGTTACAGACGCTTATGCAAATGTTTTCATCAATACAAAAGGAGAAGCCAATTATAATGTTTACGTTTCAAAACCTTCAGACAAGCCAAAAGATACAACGAGTACTGGAGCTTCCATAAAGCTTGATTTAATTAAATTAAGAAACTGGAACATCAAATATAACGATCATGCTGCAAGAGTTTTAGTTGATGCAAAAGGTTTAAATTATACCGGAAAAGGAGGATTGAGTGAAGATATTTTTGATCTTGAAACGGATCTGGATATTGATAAATTAGACTTTAGTTTAAACAGGATTTATTACGCTAAACAAAAAACATTACATGCAGATTTAATTACCAGAATCAATACCAATGCGTTGACTTTTGTGCTGAGAAAAAATGAGTTGAGAATTAATGACTTGCCTTTAAAATTTACGGGTTTTGTAAGTATTTTAAAAGACGGTTATAATCTTGACATCAATGCAGCGTCCGAAAAAACAACGATTCGTGATATGATTTCTGTGCTTCCGCCTCAATATTTAGACTGGGCAAAAGATACCAAAATAGAAGGAGATAGTGACTTCTTTTTTAGTTTAAAAGGAAGATTCAGTGAACCGCAAAATCAAAAACCAAGATTAAAAGCAAGATTAATGGTGAAAGATGGTTTTGTTTCCAATGGAAAAGCTCCGGTTCCGATGAATAATTTTAATATGGATCTCAATGTAGACTTGCCTGATTTAAATACAGAACAATTGGGACTGGATTTAAAAAATCTAAGTTTCGATCTCGGTCCGAACAATAATTTTAAAGCGGTTGTAAAAACAAAAGGTTTAGACGAAATGCAAATCAATGCGAATGTAAAAGGTGCGGTGAATTTACAGACTTTGACTCAGGCTTTAGGTTTAAAAGATATCGATGCGAGAGGTTTGTTGGATACAAATATTAAAGCCAACGGAATTTTTAGTTTAGATAAAAAATTATTCCCAAAAACGAACGGTTATCTTAATCTTAAAAACGGTTGGCTGAAAACAAGATATTATCCAAATCCGATTCAGAATATCAATATTGTTGCAAATATTATCAATACCGACGGAACTTTTAAAAGTTTAGGGGTGAAGCTCGATCCTTTTAAATTTGATTTTGAAGGAAATCCGGTATTCGTAAATGCTGATTTGCAGAATTTTGAAGATGTTCTGTATAAAGTGCGTGCAAAAGGAACTTTGAATGTAGGACGAATTTATAAAGTTTTTGCCAAAAAAGGTTTAGATGTAAGCGGATTAATCATGGCAGATCTCTCTCTGAACGGACGACAAAGTTACGCAACAACCGGTCAGTACAGCAGATTAGACAATCGCGGAAATTTAATCTTAAAAAATATAAAAGCCACGACAGAATATCTTCCGAAATCATTTTACATTAAAGAAGGAAACTTCGAATTTGAGAATGAAAAAATGTGGTTCAGAAAGTTTTTCGCCAATTATGGAAAATCTGATTTTGCTTTAAATGGCTATCTTTTAAATACAATCAATTATTTTATTGAAAGAAAAGGTACGCTTCACGGGAAGTTTAAATTAAAATCACGATACATTCTCATTGATGAATTTATGGCGCTGAAAGACGGTGATAATTCAAAAAAATCAATAGAAGTTGATTATGCAAAAGTGGAGAATCCAAAGAGCAGCGGCGTTGTTATTATTCCAAAAAACCTGGATGTTTCGTTGGAAGCAGATGTCAAAAATGTTGAGTTTAAAGGGTTAAACCTTAATAATCTTTTCGGTTTAGCTTCCGTCAATAAAGGTGAAGTTTTTCTTAAAAACACTTCATTTGACGTGGTAGGAAGCAGAATGAAAATTGATGCCCGTTATCAGGATGAATCTCCGTTGACGGCTAATTATGATGTTGCGCTGAACGTTTTGGATTTTGATGTTCAACGAGCGTATAATGAAATTGATATGGTTCGTGAAATGGCAACTGCAGCCAAAAATGTAAAAGGAATTGTTTCTCTGGATTATAAATTAAAAGGAGATTTTGATAAAAATATGACCCCGATTTATCCGTCTTTAGAAGGTGGAGGAGTGGTGAATCTTCGTGATGTAGAAGTAAAAAACCTTAAAATGCTTTCCGCAGTTGGTGATAATATTGGAGCAAAAGCATTCAATAATCCCGATATGAAAGGAGTAAATATTGAAACGCACATCAAAAATAATCTGATTCACGTTGATAAATTTACTTTTAAAGTTTCGATTTTAAGACCTACAATCAGCGGAACAACCAGTTTTAACGGATTGCTTGATTTAAGAGTTCGCGTCGGAATTCTTCCGGGAGGATTGATTGGTTTCCCGATTGTTGTTACCGGAACTCACGAAAAACCTCAGGTAAAAATATTCAGTAAAAAAGGGCAGGGAATTGTTGATGCTTTATATAATGAAAAATCAAACAAAGTAATTCGTGAAGAAAGACGTGCTGAGAAAAAGACAAAAAGGCAGCAGCGAAAAGAAAAAGCGGCACAAGAACAAAAAGCTAAAAATGCTGAAAAACAAATTAATAAAGATTTAAAGGAAAAATAAAAATAATCGTTTATTTCAACGAAAAGAGGAATTTCTACAATTAGGAATTCCTCTTTTGTTTTTAAGTTTTCAAATTTGATTTTATTAATGTCATTCCGACAAAGGAGGAGTCTTTATTGATAAGATTATTCATTCTATTCTTTTGCATTCAGAATGACAGTCGCGTAGTCAAATCAGTCGTCTATTCCTTTTCCGTCGAGAATATTTTGATAATATTTTTCAATTCTAGTTTCGCGCGTTTTGGATTGTTTAGCCTGATTAAAATAAAATAAATATCCTTTTTGTCTTCCCGGACTTAAAGCATAAAATGATTCGTTTAAAGCTTTATCGTCATCCAAAGCTCTTTGGAATTCTTCAGGAACAGGATATTCAGAGGCTTTTTTCAATTCTACTTTTTGTCCTGATTGTTCTATTTTTACAGCTTCCTGAATGTATTTTTTGATAATCGCTCGTTGTTTTTCTACTTCCTCAATATTTTTGAATCTGATTTGTCTTGCCGATTGTACATTTTCAGTCTGTTGAATTAAAATATTTTGAGGATCTTTCATCAATACACCTTTATGAAAAAGCAGTGCAAAATATTCTTTAAAACCATGAATGAGCACCACGTTTTTTCCGTTTAATGTGTAGCAAGGATGCATCCATTTATAATCTTCTTCCAGAGAATCATTTTCGGTGATGATTTCTCGTAGCAAA
This sequence comes from Chryseobacterium balustinum, assembly GCF_900168205.1. Lineage (GTDB taxonomy): Bacteria > Bacteroidota > Bacteroidia > Flavobacteriales > Weeksellaceae > Chryseobacterium > Chryseobacterium balustinum. Next base: position 74,912 of record NZ_FUZE01000021.1, on the reverse strand, counting down.
TAAAATTCTTCTTTCCATTTTTTTGCTTTTTCGAAAAATTGTTCAGCTTGTAGATTCATTTTAAATGTTTTTGGTGATTATTTTTCTGTCTGAAGATCTGAAATACCACGATAAAATCGTTACAATCAATAAGATCAAAGCAGGAACTGCTTCTGTAAAAGATTGTCCTACTGCAAAATGAGAGATTGCTGCACCCGACATTGCAAAGAAAAAACCAGCATACGCCCATTCTTTCAGTAAAGGAAATTTGGGAATAAGAATCGCAATTACGCCTAAAATTTTCCAGACTCCTAAAATTGACAAAACATATAACGGATAATGTAATTTGGTGATTATCTCGTTGTAACCGCCTATCTGAAGCATCTGTTGTATTCCTCCTGCCAACATTCCGATAGAAAGAAAAATTGTGACAATCCAGTAAATGATTTTGTTTCTTTTTTCCATTTTTCTGGCTATTTTAATTGGTGAAAATATTTTGAAGTCTATCGTGCGCCATGCTCAAACCTTTTGCGAAAGGCATTTTTAAAAGCTGATTTCTGTATTCTACCGATTTGAATATCTGCTGAATTGTCAGTTTGCTTTTTTCATTTCTAATTTCTTCGAAAGTGAGAAACTCTAGCTGTACCGGAAACGGACTGTTTTCCATTTCGAAAGTTCGGGTGATCTTTTCATTCTGAATAAATTCAAGAATCACTCCGTTTGCAGAAAATACAACCTGTCCGTGATGAGAAGTTTCAAATTTCCAGCTTCCGTGTTTGTGGTTTTCCAGCTTTATGACCTTTGTATTCATCCATTGTTCAACAATTTCAGCATCTTCATAGGCTTTAAAAAGTAACTCTAAAGGCAGGTCAAATTCTCGGGTAATGAAAAGTTCCTGTGTGTTTTCTTCTGCTTTAATTTTTGTTTTAAGTTCCATATTAGTCTTTGTTTTTGTGGTTTTTCATGATAGATTCCAGCGTGTTGAAACGCTCGTCCCACATTTTGCGGAACGGTTCAATAAAGTCAGCTATTTCTTTCATTTTTTTTGGATTAAGATGATAGATTATTTCTCTTCCGTTTTGCTCAGAAGTCAAAAGTTCGCATTCCGTTAAGATTTGAATATGCTTTGAAACCGTTGGTCTTGCGGTATTAAAATTTGAAGCAATTGCTCCGGCTGTCATCGATTGTGCAGCAACCAACGCCAGAATTGATCTTCTTGTAGGATCGGCAATTGCCTGAAAAACATCGCGTCTTAAATTCATTATGAAGTTATTTGGCTACAAATTTAAATGTAGTTATTTAACTACGCAAGTTTTTATTGAAGAAATTTAATAATTAGATAAATATAAGAAGCATTATATTTAATTATAAGGTATTTAAAACTAGATATTTACGTGTTTTGATTGATGTAATACAATATATTCCCAAGCATTTATGTTCAGTATCATGTTATCTAAAACTTTTTGCTCTTTTCCGGTAAATAAATTGGTATAAATACCCTGATCAAATGAAGTATCGCACTGTACAATGACTGGTTGTTTACTTAGATTAATGATGGTTAAAGCCTTGTCTCCATCTTTTTCTCTTACAAAAGAGATGATCTGATCCATACGGTCATTCATAATTCTAACCATTTCACCTCCATGACTGCCGTTCCAGAGTGCTTTGTTTTTGTGTTTCAGTTCAAAAAGTACAGTGTATAGTGCTTCATTTTCATGGAACTTCCAATCAATAGGATCTTTTTCAAAAAATTCTAAAGATCGGTCGAGGCCGGCTTCCTGTCCGCTGTATATCAATGGAATTCCATCCATCATTACCGTAAAAACAATTACGGCTTTCAGGGCTTCACCAAAATTACTGTATTGATTTCCTTCCCATGAATTTTTGTCATGATTGTCGACAAAGTTCATTCGGATACCTTCTTTTGGAAAAAACGAAACATGTTCAGCCAAATATCCTTCAGTAAGTAATTTTATACTGATACCCTGCATGGCAATTTGATGTAGAATATTCCATAAATTCCAATTGTAGGTGGCGTCAAAAGCCTTACGATGAAGGTCTTTGTCTTCAGCTTCGGCCAACATGAAGACAGGTTTTATGTTTTCTAATTCGGTTCTCGCATTTTCCCAAAAATCAATCGGGACAAAGCTTGCTATATCACAACGGTATCCATCAATATTATATTCTTTTACCCAAAATTTAAGGGCATCTGTCATATATTTTCGCAGTTCAGAATTTTTGTAATCCAATTCGATAATGTCATCATAATCTCTCCATCGTGTCGACTGAAAAGTACCTTTCCGGGATTTCATGTACCATTCAGGATGTTCTTCTACCATCTTATTATCCCAACTGGTATGATTGGCAACCCAGTCAAGAATTACATACATTCCTTCTTTATGAATAGCACTGATAAGGCTTCTGAAATCTTCTTCTGTACCAAACTCAGCATTGATGGCGAAATAATCTTTTACAGAATAATAACTCCCTAAATTTCCTTTACGATGAACTTCTCCAATAGGATGTATCGGCATTAACCAAATAATATCAATACCCATTTTTTTTAAACGGGGAAGCTGTTTTATTACTTCTCTGAATGAACCTTCATCTGAAAACTGTCGGATATTCAGTTCGTAAAGCGTAGCGTTTTTTACCCAATCCGGAGTAGTGAGCTGTACATATTTTTTCGGTTGATATGGGTTTTCAGCTTGCTGTTTCATAAGTATTTTTAAAATTGGAAAGATTGTAGAGTAATAATCAATATTGATAAGGAAGAAATGTGCCATTATAATAACTGTCTACAATATCAATTGGTTGTAATTAATTTATAACCTTAAAAAAAACATATTAATCAAAGAATAATGTTTTGAATACTACATTAAGGTTTAATTTTTGTAAGAAGTAGAGCAGCAGCATGGCTGTCTTAATTTAAAATAAAATTTATGATTCCTAAAAAAATACACTATTGTTGGTTTGGAGGCCACCCAAAACATGAATTAGCTGAACACTGTATTGCTTCATGGAAAAAGATTCATCCAGACTTTGAAATTATAGAATGGAACGAAACGAATGCACCTCTTGAGGATAATGAATATGTGAAAGAAGCATTTGCTCAAAAAAAATGGGCTTTTGTATCAGATTATGTTCGTTCTAAAGTAATGTACGAGCATGGTGGAATTTATATGGATACCGATATGGAACTGAAACTACCTTTGAATGAATTTCTTAACGAAAAAGCGGTTTGTGGTTTTGAAGTAAAAGGTGTTCCTTATTCTGCTTTCTGGATGGCAGAGCCAAAACATCAGCTTTCAAAAGATTTTGTAGCGTACTATGATCAGCAGGAACATTTTGTAGAACGTATCAATACAGATATATTTTCCGAAATGCTTGAAAAAGAATATGGTGCAGACCGTTATAGCGATACCATTCAAAAACTTAGACACGGAGTAACTCTTTATCCGTCGATTTATTTTTCTCAGGATTTGCCCAAGAATTATGTCAGTCATCATTTTAATGGTTCATGGTTCGGTGGCGATGAAGAGAATACACATAAAAAAATGGTTAATGTGTATGGGCTTTTAGAACAACTTATCAACTCACCAGATGCCGCAAAATCGGTAAATGCAGTCATTAACGAGCATAAAATCATCGATGTAAATAAACTGTTAGATTTGATTCCAAAAGATAAAATAAAGGAATATTTAAAGCAATAAATATTTATTTTAAAATTATCATCAAAAAAACTAATCAAGTAAGTTGAAATTGATTTAATCGTTTTTTCTAAAACCAGCTGTCTTTACTTTCACAGCTGTTATTTTAACTTATGTTTAACTTCTTAAAAGTGTTTATTTTGGTGGGATATATCAGGAATAACCGTACATTTATCACCTATAAATTTAAATGTAAGATGGGGATATTTGATATGTTTACGGCAGAGATTGCTATGGATTTAGGAACGGCTAATACCCTAATTATATACCAGGATAAAATTGTTATTGATCAACCTTCTATTGTTGCTATAGACCGTTTGACCGGAAAAGCAATCGCTGTAGGGCAAGAAGCAAAGCTCATGCAGGGTAAAACCCATGAAGATATAAGAGTGATCAGGCCATTGAAAGATGGTGTTATTGCAGATTTTCATGCTTCTGAGCATCTGATCAAAGAATTTATTAAACAGATTACTCAAATCAAGGGTCGATTTTTTCAACCGGCACTTAGAATCGTTATATGTATCCCTTCGGGAATAACTGAAGTGGAAAGAAGAGCTGTTAGGGATTCTGCGCAGAAAGTAAATGCTAAAGAAATTATAATGGTTTACGAACCAATGGCTGCAGCAATAGGGGCAGGTATTGATGTTGAAAGCCCGGAAGGAAATATGATTGTTGATATAGGTGGTGGAACGACAGAAATAGCCGTTATAGCATTGGGTGGAATTGTCTGCGACAAGTCTTTAAAATTAGCCGGAGACGTTTTTAACAATGATATTTCTTATTTCATCAGAACAAAGCATAATTTAGATATTGGTGAAAGAACTGCTGAAAAAATAAAAATAGAGATTGGTTCTGCATTGGAAGAATTAGATTTTCCTTTAGACGATATTTCAGTACAGGGGAAAGACCTTCTTACGGGTAAACCAAAAGAGATTATAGTAAATTATAAGGAGATTTTTAAAGCTCTAGACAAATCTCTTATACGAATTGAAGATGCTATATTGGAAACACTTTCCATTACGCCACCAGAACTTGCAACAGATATTTATAAAACAGGAATTTTCCTTGCAGGAGGCGGTGCTTTGCTTAACGGATTAGCAGACAGAATTCATAGAAAGACAGGATTGCCTGTTTTTGTAGCTGAAGATCCATTAAGAGCAGTCGTTCGAGGAACTGGCATTGCTCTTAAAAACATTGATCGATTCAGATTTCTTATGAGATAGGGGTGAGTGGAAAAAAGTAAATCAAAATAGTAATCTTAGTTTGGGATTTTCTGAAAAAAAGATTTTATCGAAAATATAAAAGCTGTAATATTTAAATTACAGCTTTTATTATTCGGGCTCTGTAGAAACGAAAATTTGCCTAGAATTCAAATACAAAGTACCCTTGTTATAGGCTTGATTTAACCAAAATCCTATAACTATATAATATTCTGTGTTTTTAAGATGATGATTTATTTTTTTTAATATTTTATTGCTTTATCCAATTCGATAGGATTGTTATAAATTCTTATTTGGTTTTGAATAGCCTTTTCTAGATTTCTGTAATCATTCTGAGTGTATTCATCACCTTTATCTGTAAACATCACTGCTTTTCCCGCCTTATATTCGGGTATTGGATTATTATAATAGTTGAGCTGAATCTTTTGCCAATCCTTTTCGCTTATATCAATTTTTCTATCTCCAAATAGTTTTTCTATGAAATTATTAGAATTTAATTCTACTTTATAGTTTTTATTTTGAATTAAATTAAAACGATAGTTGTTTTCGCTATCATTCACTTCAAGAATTAGTCCGGGAAGTCCATAAAAAACATAAGGTCCATAAGGTAAAGGGATATCTTTAGAGAACCAAGCAATCCAATTTCTACCTCCAAAATTAGTAGTTGCTTTTGTTGTATCCCAAACACCTATTTTTTTATGTTCATTAGAGATATTCCATTTCATTTCTCTTTTTGCAGGATATTTGTAATAATGCATTGAAAGATTTTGAATAAAATCAAATTTGTGATTATCTTTTTTGTATAGTACCACTTGATCAAATTGAGGCTCTGCAAAAACCTGATTGTCTTTGTTTATATTATTAAGGGAATCGGTTACAATGTACTCATTACTTAAAAAGATGTTATAATCTTTGTTTATTTCCAATACTAAAATATCCTTTGCAGGATAGGCGCCCGCTGAGTCACGTTTAAAATTAGCTTCGTAATAAAATCTTTTACTCTGTGCCGAAACAAAAGCTGAAATGATAAGGAGGGGCAATATAATTTTACTTCTTTTCGATAAATTCAAGTGACTCATATGGTTCTAAAATTTTGATGATTTCATCTTCTGAATTTAGGGAGAATTTTTTTATTTCTTCAACCATATTTTTACGATATTCTTTTATTGTTTTTTGACGGTATTCATTGAAGCTTATTTTTTTATAAGTGTATTTTTCATCAAGGTTTTTATTTAAGATATTACCTGAAAACTCAGATAAAAGAAATGTATATTCTTTTTTTTCATCTTGAGCTTTTACAATTAAACCGTCAATTCCTACAAACCGCCAAGGATTTGCTTTTGCTTTTATAGAAGGGTCATAGTATACAGTCCAAAGCCTGTCATTAATTATTGCTTCAGCTTTTTGCGTAGTATACTTACCTATTTTTTCAAGATCACTTATCATTTTCCAATCGGGATCGATTTGGGCTTCTTCTATAAAGTTTTTGTTATTACAGTCATCTTCAAATAATAAAGAATGTGAATTTTTTTTAACGTAATCGTAAAAATATTGTTGATCATTTGTGCAAGATTTTTTATCATCAATGATTAATACAGGTTCTTGTGGAGTGCCTTTGCTTTTACTGTTTGATTTTTCAAATGTGCTCAATGTAAAATTTGATTGAGCGTTACCTACATATAAAATACCTTTTGCTTCACTTTCGTACCCGTTCAATGTTCTATTTATAATGTAGCTACTATAAAAATCTTTGTTTTGACAATTTACAAAGCCAATAAAAAAAAGAAGTAATATTAAAAATACTTTTTTCATTATATTCAAATTTAAAAAGCTGCCTGAAGCTTCTTATCATTTAAGTTAGAAAACTTCAGACAGTGTTTATTAATTAGCCTATTACAATAACTTTAGGGCATGCTACTTTATACAGTCCTAAATATTTACCGTTTTTATCATAAGCTTTTACGTAGCATTCAGTTGCAATTTTAATTGTTTTACCTGTGTTTTTCATGGCAACTGTTTCTTTTGCACTTAGACTTCCTGTCATTCCTGCTACAGTGAATGCAGCTACAACTAATAGTTTTTTCATAATAATTTTTGTCTTCTCAAGTGAATTTTGGTTTTTGTAAAAAAGCAACCAAACGAGAGAAGCTCATTTTTTTTAATTTGGTTGCTTTTGTAATGAAAGTTTTTATGGTTATAGTTTTACTTTTTTATTCTCCATTGTGTTCCGTTTTTTGGAGGAGGATCTCCTAGGCTATTAATGATTTTTCCTTTAGTACTGTCGTTTCTTTTTTCGTAGACAGATTGTAATCCTATATTACTTGCGACTTCACTGGTTTCTAGATCATCATCTTGAACCCTACAGGATATTGATGATGTTAATATGGTTAAAACTAAAAATATTGAGATAAGCGTTTTCATTTTTCTACATTGTTTTGAAAGGTTATCCCGGCCGGTTTTATCTTTGAATTCAGATTTCGAATTTAGACTGCTTTGCCCGCTTGCGAAAACGTTTGTAGTACTTATTGTAGAATCAGCACGTGCTAATTAATGAATTGGCTCAATAGTAAGTTTGTGACTGTCAGTAGTTTAAATGTATTTTTTTATGATTCGAATTTTATGATGTTAAAGTGGACTTTTCTTATTGTTTTAATTAGATTTTAGTTACTTTTATAGGATAAATATTTCATCTTTTAATCCGAATTTTTGAACAGATTTTATTTTATTCTGCTTTTATTTATTTTTAACATTTTCTATTCACAACAAGAATCGTATAGTGATTTCTATAAAATAAAGAAGAAATACGAAAATTATTCTGAAAATGATACTACTGCTTTCCGGTTTTTGAAAGGGTATATTTCGTTGGCTAAAAAAGAAAAAGATTACCCACATTTGGTGGAAGGATATAATGATGCAATATTTTATTCTTCTTCTGCAGATGCCAAGTTGAAATATGCCGACAGTACTATTTTTGCAGCAAAATTATCTGACAATAAAGATTTGATAAGTGATGCTTACCTCAGAAAAGGGGTGGTCTACTATTTTAATTATAAAAAGTATCAGCCTGCCTTGCAAGAATATTTAAAAGCATATGAGTACTCTAAAAACTCACAGGATGATTTCTTAAAAAATGCTATTCTTTATCATATGGGGGTGGTGAAAAGTTATTTAGGATATAACCAGGAAGCCTTAATCCATTTTAAAAAAACACAATCCCACTTTCAATTAAAATCTACAGAAAAAGTTCATCCCAATATTGTATTCAATAATAAAAGAGGTTATTATAATAGTCTTCATCAAATGGCTGTCTCTTATAGGAAATTAAGTAACTATAAAGCAGTAGACTCTCTTCTTAATATAGGATTTCAACAGACTAAAAACAATAAAGATTACCAACAGGAGTACGGTTATTTTCTAAAAGAAAAGGGTATTAATGAATATCGTAAAAAAAAATATAGAGCTTCATTAGCCTTACTTCACGAATCAATAAAACCAATTACTAAAATTAATGATTTTGCCTGGGCAACGGTAGTTTATTTTTATATAGGTAAATCATATTTAGACCTTAAGGATTACCCAAATGCGATTTTACATTTTAATAAGGTAGACTCCATTTTTCAAAAACATAATTTTATACTTCCGGAACTTCGCGAAAACTATGAGCTGTTGATTAATTACTATAAAAAAGATAATGAGCTCAAAAAAGAACTGTATTATACCAAACAGCTATTGAAGGCTGATAGCGTAATATCAAAAGATTTTTCTTACCTAGCATCAACAATTCATAAAAAATATGATACAGAAGCTTTAACTGAAGAAAAAGAAAGGCTAGAAAGAGCAACCTCTTGGGGTGTTTGGATTATTGTGGGTTTAATTATTCTACTAATAGCACTTACATTTGCCTTAATGATAAAATATAGAAATGAGAAAAAAATTAAAGCAAGTTATATAATTTTGGAAGAAAATATTCTGAATAAATCTTCTATGCAGATTACTCCGGAAAAAATTAAAGTAAAACTAAGTGGAGGAGAAAAATCAGGATTAAGTGACGCAATAATTAACGATTTACTTTTAAAATTGGATAATTTTGAGAAAAATTGCGAGTTTGTTGAAAATGGATTAACCCTCAATAAGTTAGCAATAAAATTTAATACAAATTCTAATTATCTCTCTCAGGTAATCAATGAGTATAAAGAAGTGAATTTTAATAGATATCTAAGTGAACTTCGTATAAATTATATTACCAATAAGTTGTATAATGATAAAGTGTATCTAAGCTACAAGATTGAAACATTGGCGGAAAAGTGCGGAATCGCTTCCAGAACGAATTTTTCAAATCTTTTTCAGGAAATAAATGGAATTCGTCCCATAGATTTCATAAAAAAACGTAATCAGGATTTAGAGAATAATCAGATTCTACAATCCTATTCTGCGTAATGAGAATTTTTTCACAAAAGAGCAAGGGATTGTGTAACCTTACTTCACCCTTTTATTTTAAATATTAAACCTGTTTAAACTTTTCTTTTTCTTAGAAACAATAGAGAAATCCAAATTCTTTTGAAAGAGCCGTCTTTACACCATTTATTGAAAAAATAATAGACTAATTGCCAGCTTATTGTTTCTTTTGAAAAATATTCTTTGAGGCTTAATTCCCGCCATTGGCAGCCTGTTTTCAATCGTTTTATAATGAGTTTAAAGATTTTTCCTAAATCAAATTAAGTGGAAAATCCTCGTTTGCCTTTGCTTAAATGAGGTAAAATCCATTTTTCCAGTTTATCTTTGCTTATGAGTTCCAGATTTTAGTTCTTTTTTTTGCAACTCTAAATTGCTAATTTTCTCGAAACTCATTTTTTAAATAAGTTCATTGGTTTCCTACCAATAAAAAGATTTTAATTATTAAGAACTTATATTTTTGAATGAATGAAATGATTATATATGCAGATAATTCCTTCTCCAAATTTAACTTTATACATCAAGCATTATCTTTTCCTAGATCTCATGAATATTGATAATGGTCTTTTTCGGACTTTTGCAGACGGTAATACGGGCATTGTTTTCAGTATAGGTTCTGGTGCCTTATACAGAGATGGAATGAAGCTCCCACAAGTATTTTGTTATGGACAAATTACGGACTACAGAGAATTGGAGATAATAGGTTCATTAAAGTTAATCATTGCCGTTTTCAGACCTTTTGGAATGAGCAGAATACTGAACACATCTGCGGGAGAGCTGAAAAATAGAATAGTTGATTTAGAATCTGTCTTAGGAAATAACCTAAAAAATCTACATGATATTCTTAGTAATGAAGTATCTAACCTGAAGATGACAGAAAGTTTAAATGGCTTTTTCAGTCAATTATTAAAAGATTTTGAAACCCGTTTGTACCCTATGGTAATGGCCGCAACAAATTGGATAATGACACGTAACGGACTTTTTAAAGCTGAAGAACTTATTGATTTTGCGGGTTATAATCAACGTACAATTGAAAGGGCTTTTCATAATTTGGTGGGTATTGCGCCTAAAAAGCTAGGCAGTATTATAAGACTTCATCACTTTCTTGGTGAAATAAAAGGAACCGGTAGTAAATATAATTTTACATCAAATGTTTTTGATGCAGGATATTTTGATCAGGCACATTTGATACGGGAGTTTCGAAAAATAACAGGTCTCACCCCAACGACTTACCATGTAAAATCTACGCATCTTGCTGTAAATGTTATTGTATTACCTGACGAAAATGTACAATCTGAAATTACTTTAACAATCTAAATTTGTTAAAAAAAATAATGGAAGATTTAATCATCGCAACAGCACAATTTGAGAATAAAAGTGCCGACAAGGAGTATAATTTATCACAAATTGCAGATCTCTCAAGTAAAGCTGCTTCTGAAGGTGCAAAAATTGTCGTTTTTCATGAATGTTCAATTACGGGCTACACTTTTGCGAGACATTTAGACAGACAAGCTATGCTTGATATTTCAGAATATCTACCGGAGAGCCAAAGCATAAAAATACTTACGGAAATTGCTGTTAAAAATCAAATTGCAGTATGTGCAGGTTTATTCGAAAAAGATGAAAATGACAATATTTTCAAAGCGTATATATGCGTCAATGAAACAGGTATTGTGGCAAAATACAGAAAGCTTCATCCGTTCATCAATCCGCATATTAGTCCCGGTAACGCTTACTGTGTATTCAATCTTTATGGCTGGAATTTTGGAATACTTATATGCTATGACAATAATATTATTGAAAATGTAAGAGCTACTAAACTATTGGGAGCTGATGTTTTATTAATGCCACATGTCACAATGTGTACACCTTCACCAAGACCAGGCGCAGGTTTTGTAGATAATAAACTTTGGTATAACAGGGAGCAGGAAAGTGTTGAATTGCGTAAAGAATTTAATGGCCTCAAAGGAAGAGAATGGTTAATGAAGTGGTTGCCAGCTAGAGCATTTGATAATGCGATGTACTGCGTGTTTTCAAATCCTATCGGAATGGACGATGATCAGCTTAAAAACGGCTGTTCAATGATTGTAGATCCTTTTGGAAATATAGCCGCTGAATGTACCGCTTTAGGTTCTGATATAGCGATTGCCACGATAACTCCTGAATCAATTCAAACTGCTGATGGAAGCCGATATCTCAAGGCAAGAAGACCCGAATTGTATAAAAATATTATTGGCGCAGAGCATATTCCTGAGCAGAAAGTAGCATGGCTTAATGCTAATAATCAACAAGAGAATAATTTTATTTAAGACTTTTAGAAATTAAATTAGGATTTATTTGAATAAATATGAAACCATCACTTACAGAAATTGGACGTGAATAATCTTCTATTGATTAATAGTTAAAAAAAAGGAAGCAATACCAAGTAATTTGCTTCCTTTCAGTTTTGATTATTTTAAACCTTAAGTGTAAAATAACTTAAAGTTTCTATAAGAATCCTCTCAATATATTATTCAGAATCTTTATCAGATACAAAAAAATCGTCTGCATTTTCTGCGATTGGAATGTATAGTCTTTCCCAAGACTTACTTCTTACCATATCCCAACTGTGACCTTTTCCTTTTAGGTCTTCAGCCAAAAGTACAGTTCCTGGCTTGATGATAAAAGTAGAACCATCTGTCACTTTGAATCTGATGTTTCCTTTCAAAGTAATCACATATTGTCTTCTGGGAGCGGGATGTGCATTCTTTTCCCAATCTTCCGTTTTATTGCTCATCCAGAATGTGGTGGTATTCAGATGCTTCAAAGTGGGGATTCTTCCTTTTTCAAAAGTACACGATCCATCAGGATTATTAAGCAGTCTCACTGCGGGAATATAATCTTTCGATTCTTCCTTATTGATTTTGATGCTTAGATTTTTGTTTTCTTTGTCCTGTGCTTTCATTACTAATGAGCTTAATGCTAATACAAGGCTAATTCCTTTGATGAAATTTTTCATTTTAAATATAACTTTTTTAATTGTAAACAGTATCGTAAACCAACATTTTTTCGAAAGAAGGTTTGTATTTTTTAACCAAAGCTAAGTGCTCGGGAAGTTGTCCGTAGGCTTCCAGATCTTCAAGGCTTTCAAATTCCATAGAGGCATTATAAGAATAACTGCTGTCTAAAACACTTCTCGGGCTTGAACCTGCAGGTTTTCCGTAGCGAAGATTTTTTTGGTAAGGAAGTTTTTTAAGACCTTCAAAGAAATTTTCAAAGTCTTTGACTTCGGCTGCTGAAAGATCTTTTCTGAGCCAGAAGAACAAATTGTGAGCGTACACTTTTTTATTTTTTTTTGGATTAAACATAGGTAAAACTGATGCGAACATATTTCCTGAAATCAGCAGCAAAGCCGAAGCCTGTACCGATCGGAATAAAAATTTTCTTCTTTCCATTTTATTATTATTTAATTAAAATCAATTCTGTATTTTAAAACAAACTGCCATTGTCGATCAGAAACTACTGCATTATTACTTGGATCTCCTGTGAAGACAGGTCTGTTTTGAGCATCAAAGGTCAATCGGGAAGACATTCCGTTCATCAGCAGAGAAATTCCGGCATCATAAATCACTGCGTTATCGTGAAGCCCTTTCAAATCTGATAACTGCATTCCGACTGCTGGCTGAAGCTGTAGGTTTTTCTTTTCTTTATTAAGATAGGGTAGTGTTCCTCCGAACTGAACATAGTATGTGTTTCCGGTTCCGATCACGGGCATTGCATTTCCTGCACCATTTAAGCTTGCCTGAGTGATATCGACTGAAGTTGCCGGATTATTTGTTCCGACATAACGAACATAATTGGGTCCGTAATCATTGTGCATTGCCATTCCGTATGCACTTATCGAAGTTCCTTTTTCCTTGTTTAAAGGTGCATCGTAAAATAAATCTACCGCAAAGCTTTTCATATCATCATTGATCGTATTTTTATTAATATCCTGATGCCACATTGCATCATGAATATAATCGAAACCTGCTCCCAGACTCAGTACATTTTTCTTCCCAACATATGTTCCCGAATTAAAGGGCGTAGAAATATTTTCTTTATCTAAAAATGCATATCTGAAATATCCTGAGAAGTCTTTATTCGGAGAATTTTTACTGAAAGAAGCTACATTTACTTTCGGATCAGAAGTCGACATTGTGTAAGGATCTGCAACAACCAAACGGTAATCAAATTTCCCTAACTGACCTTTGATGTACGCTCCCAATTCTCTTACTGTATAATCTGTAGCACCCGCATTAGATGTAGCATACGCTGGTAAATCATACAATAAAGTATTCAAAGGACCAGTTGAAAATCTTGACAAACCTCTCCATGTAGAACGTCCTGCACCAAAAGCTATTTTATCATTAAAAGAGTATTCTGCATAAGCATCCAAAAGATCAAAATAGTTACTGGCTTTGGCATTCATATTGACATTGGTTGTCCCACCCTGCAAAACAAACATCAGTTTTTCTGTTGGTTTATAGGTCATTTTTACACGCACTCTTCGTAATGATAAATCTGAAACTTCTGATTTCGCTTCATTATTGATTAAACTTCCCGGATTCAGCTGTGCATATCTTGCCCATAATTCTGCGTATCCGCTGAAAGAAATGTATCGCGAATGATCGTCATTAAGGTAATGTGTAAGTACTGGGTTATTAAAATCATTTTTTTTCTGCGCTTCTACTTTTGAGAACACATTCACTACTGAAACTAAAATGACTGCGACTTTCAAATATTTTTTGTTCATAATATTGATTCTTTTCCTATTCTGTTTGTTGATTTCAACGGGACAAAATTAGGATCGAAAATCAAGGAACATCGTTAGAAAACTATTAGAAAATCTTTAGAAATTCATTAAAAAAATGAATCATTTACCTTAAAATAAAAATATACAATACCTTTGTATAGGTTTAAAAGAAGAGTTGATAGTCAATTTATTTGCTTGTCTTTTTAACATTATATTTTGCTTTTTATTCTAAATAATTCTTTGCATGAAAATTTTAATTATAGAAGATAATCTACGTGTTTCGAGCCTTATGAAAAGAGGTTTGGAAAGTCAGGGTTATGAAATTTATATCTCTGAAGATGCAGAAGATGCCTTAGTAATTGTAGAAAGAATCGATTTTGATCTGATTATCACAGATATTATGTTGCCGCAGATGAATGGTATTGAACTGAGCAAACTGATTAAGCAAAAACATCCTGATCTTCCGATTATTATGCTGACAGCATTAGGAACCATCGATGAAAAAATTGAAGGTTTTGACGCCGGAGCCGATGATTACATGGTAAAACCTTTTGAAATTAGAGAATTATATGCAAGAATAAAAGCTATTTTGCTGAGAAAGCCTAAACCAAATTCAAAAAAAGAAGAATCAAATATTTTGGAATATCAGAATCTCACGATTAATAAAAATACAAATCGTGTCTTCAGAAATGGTCAGGAAATTGATCTTACCCCGAAAGAATTTAAATTGCTTTCTTTCCTGATGAGCAATACAGAACGGATTTTAACCCGTGAAGAAATTGCAGAAAATGTCTGGGGTAACCACTTTGATACCGGAACCAATTATATTGACGTTTATATTGCTTATCTCAGAAAGAAAATAGATAAAAATTTTGATGAAAAGCTGATTCACACCAAACCCGGAGTAGGATTTATCTTTACAAGACTCTCATGAAAATAGTAACCAGAACTGCGCTCAGCTACGCCATCCTAACTGCAGGGATTCTATTTGTTTTTGCGTATGTGTTATACTATGTTTCTGAGAAAAACAGAGAGGATGAGTTTAATGACCGTTTAGGCTATAAAATTATCTGGAGATCTGAATTTATTTTTGATGCAAAAATTGACAATACAAAAATAAAAGAACTTCATTTAAGAAATAAAAAAATCCTAAACGAAGCGGATATAAGTGTTTATAACGATAAAAAAGAACTGCTTTTTACAGACATTCTGCCGTCATCAAAGAATCAAAAGTATTTAGATCAATTAATTAAGAGTAAGAAAAACAGAATTACCTGGTTAAGAAGAGACCGCCAATATATGGCGATAAAATATGAGTTTGATGGCATCAATTATTATATCATCGGAAGTGCGGTTGATGTTACTGGTAGAGCTCATGTGGCCGAATTTAAAAAAGATATTATCATTATTTATTTTATTTCGATTATTATTATCTTTATTATCGGTTTTATGTTTTCATACTATACTTTAAAACCTTTGAAAGATATTATCATTCAAATCCGGGATATTTCGGAACATAATCTTCATAAAAGACTCGTTATTCCTAAAGCGAAAGATGAAATTTATGAGCTGACAGAAACTTTTAATTCAACTTTCAACCGATTAGAAAAATCATTTAACAATCATAAACAGTTTGTAACCACAATTTCCCATGAATTCAGAACACCTCTTTCAACTTTGATTGCAGAGCTTGAACTGGCGAAAGAATTAAATACAACTTTGGATGATTTCAAAATTTCTGTTGATAATGCTTTGCAGGATGCTAATCACGCTTCTCAGCTTTCATCGGCACTTTTAGATTTTGCACGGGCAAGTTATGATATTTCACAAATTAGCTTTAGTGATCTTCGTTTAGATGAGGTTTTAGCGGATGCGAAAGTGGCTTTACTGCAAAAAAATTCTAAGTATAGAGTAGGAATTCATTACATGGATAACATGGCAGATCAGGATGAAAGCAACTATGATTTTCACGGAAACCCATATCTTTTACAGATTGCTTTTCTCAATCTGATGGAAAATGCCTGTAAATATTCAGAAGATCAGCAGTGTCGTGTGGAAATTGAAATTCAGAATGAAAATATTGAAATTAGATTTATCGATAACGGCATAGGAATTTCAGAGGCAGATCAAGTGAAAATTTTCGATCTCTTTTACCGCGGAAATAATAAGAGTTATAACTCAGGAAATGGTATTGGTTTATCTATCGTCACGAGAATCATTGAAATTCATCAAGGTGTTTTGGAAGTTGAATCTAAACTTTTACAAGGAAGCGTTTTTAAAGTGAAATTGCCTACAGTTACATATTAGTGACCGAAAATGTAATTTCAGATAGTAAGGCTTTTATATGGTTGTATATTTTTTAAATTTTACTGTTTTTATTTAATTATTGGTAAAGAAATTGTATAAACAGTTCAGATACTAATAAAATTAACAGCTATGAATATTTCACTTTACGATTTTAAAAATTTACCCTTACAAAACCAATCCGAAATTGTTTTATCAGAAGGAAAGTTAATGAATGAGCATGTTATGAACACATTCAGATATGCTCTTTATGAAATATCATCTTTTTCTGTGGAACTGATTTATCATATTGCCAGAAACAAAGTAGAGGGTTTAAATATTTATCAAAACAGAGCAGCATATATCAACTGAAGTAAAATTACTGTTTATAAATTATAGATAAAAGAAGAGCTTTAAGGTTCTATTTTTTGCAGTGTTTATATTAAAGGATTCATTAATTTTTCACGTTAAAAGGTTCTCTGATCAAATCGTAAGCTGATTTGTAATTGAAACCTGCTTCTGAAATATATTTTAGCGAGAAAAAAATGTATTTGGTGTTGTAATCACCCGAAATTTCCTCTACCCAAAACGTTTCAGCCATCGGACAAAAAAACACATCGCCTTCATAAACCTGATAACTTGCATTATCTAACCTGAAACGAATAGTGCCTTTCTCAATTAAAAAAAATGTAAAATAATCTGAGCGATAAAGAATGTTCAACTTGATGTTGTAGTTTGTCTTATCAATATTCATTACGACAAATTCTTTGATACGCAAATCAAATTCCACCTCATCCAGAAGGTCTTTAAAATTAAATTGTGATATAAAGTCTGTTTTAAGTTCTGAATTATAAGGTATCCTAAAAATGAAATTTTGGATAATTTAAAAAATTATAAACTCACCTTCATTGTTAAAATCTTTAGAATCGTTATTATGACAATTCTAATTTACAAAAAAACGTTAAAAAAATGAAATTCAGATTTAAAGTATAAATGAGCATTACCTCATTCGTACTTTCGGGAGTCGTAATACCACTTTTAGCCTAATATTTATGACAAAAATTTATTAAGAAAAATAGTCTCTTTGTTACCATTAATTTTTTGATAGATGGATGAAGTGACGAGGAGCTTTTCATAAACTTTCTGTGAATATTTTTTTTAGTTTTAGAAGTTTTTGAAAGCGATAAACGTTACTTGCTACCAAATTGTTTTTTTGTTATTGAATATTTTTCATTTTAGTGAATGCGATTTATTCAATCTCGGAATGCTTTTTTCGTTAGTCAATATTTATATTTAATTTTGTATTAAAATTTACATATGTCAATAACAAACGAAGTAGAATTAATCGGGATGCAAAAAATAAGCAAAGCCGTTGCTTATACTTTGAAAGAAATGATGAATTATGCTGAAGCAGGAATGACAACGAAAGATCTTGATGAGTATGGAGCCAAAATTCTTTCAGATTTTGGAGCCAAATCGGCACCTTATCTTACCTACGGATTTCCGGGTTGCACGTGCATTAGCGTTGACAACGAATTTTGTCATGGAATTCCTACTTCGGAAAGAGTTTTGAAAGAGGGCGACCTAATTAATATTGATGTTTCGGCCGAGCTAAATGGTTATTGGGCAGATAACGGAGGTTCATTTGTTATTGGAAAAGATATCAATCAACATCAGAAATTGGTTGATGCTTCCAAAGCAATTTTAGAAAAAGCAATCAACAATATAAAAGGTGGAGTAAGAATCGCAGACATAGGCTTTTTAATGGAAACTGAAGCAAAGAAAAAAGGCTTTAAAGTCATCAAAAACTTAGGCGGTCACGGTGTTGGAAGGAGTCTTCACGAAGAACCGGATGAATTGATGAATTATAGAAACCGCTTTGACACGAGAAGATTTAAGAAGAATTCTGTTGTAGCGATTGAAACATTTATTTCTACAGATTCTACGATGGCTGTTGAATTGAAAGACGGTTGGACAATGGTGGGAAATAAAGGCGGTTATATGGCTCAACATGAACATACCATTTTAATTACCGACGGAAAACCGATTATTTTAACGCAGATGAATGAGATTTTAAATTAAATAAAATTTTGTTTCTACATAAATTATTAAACCTTTCAGATTGCTGGAAGGTTTTCTTTATTTCACATTGAATATTTTCTGATTTTACTTCTAATTAATGATGCTAAAAGTGAATTATTAAAAAAATAATCGATTATTGGCGTAAGCTTTGATGTTTTGCAAATTGAAAATTGTTATTTTCAAAATTCAAACACCAAATCTTAACAATATGAAATTTAAAGCACATTACCTTTTGATGGCTTCTGCTATGTTTTTAACCAATTGCTCAGACAATATCGATGAAACAATTACTGAAGAGCCTGGAAATGAAGCCATTTATCCACCTGTTGAAACCGGACAAGCCAATACCAATTATCCACCCGCTTTTGCCGGACAAACCCGAGTAAATGGCGTAAAAACACAAACTCCTTTTACAAGTGCTGTTTTAACATCTGCATTGAGCGCACCTTGGGGAATTACAAGTTTACCCGATGGAAGATTATTAATCACTCAAAAAGGCGGAACGATGAGAATTGTGACGAATACAGGATCAGTTGGAAATCCTATTACCGGAATTCCTGCTGTAAATTCAAACGGACAAGGTGGTTTACTAGGTATTTGTGTTGATCCTCAGTTTTCCACAAACAGGATGATTTATTGGGTTTTTTCTGAAAATGTTGCAGGTGGAACTCAAACTTCTGTGGCAAAAGGAAAACTTTCAACGTCAGAAACTACAATTGAAAACGCAACGGTTATTTACAGAGCAAACCCTTCTGCATCTGCCGGAAATCTACATTATGGAGGAAGAATTTTATTTGATTCTACAGGAAATTTAATGGTAAGTGTAGGAGAGCGTTCAGATTTATCCACAAGACCTTTGGCGCAATCTGTTACTGCAGCGATTGGGAAAATTTTGAGAATTACAAAAGATGGAGCTCCAGCTCCCGGAAATCCTACTTTCAGCCAAGCGGGGGCTCTACCTGAATTATACAGTATCGGTCACAGAAATCCACAAGGAATTGCAATACATCCTACAACAGGCGAATTGTGGCAGAGTGAACACGGACCTCGTGGCGGAGATGAAATCAATAGAGTTCAACCCGCAAAAAATTACGGTTGGCCGACAATTACTTACGGAATTGAATATGGCGGTGCACCAATCGGCGGCGGAATTCAGCAGCAAAGTGGTATGGAACAACCTATTTATTATTGGGATCCTGTAATTTCGCCAAGCGGAATGACATTCTATAGAGGGAATAGTATTCCGGAATGGCAAAACTGTTTGTTTATTGGTGCTTTAAGTGGCGAACATATTGTAAGACTCGTTATTAAAGACAACAAAGTAGTGGGTGAAGAGCGTTTACTTACAGGGTTATCACAGCGTTTCAGAGATATTACGCAGGGAACTGATGCTGCGCTTTACGCAGTTACCGATGGCGGAAGATTATATAAAATTCAAAAACAATAAAATAAATTAATTTTTTTTCGTACTCTTAAAACACCTACAGAAATGTTGGTGTTTTTTTTGAAATAATTTGATTGAACTTAAAAAGTTTTAGAGATAGTTAATTTAAGTTTAAAAGATAAGAGGTCTTAATTAAAATCTTAGGCGTCTAGCTTAAAAAAAATAAGACATGTTATTTTATTGCCTTACACATCGAAATAATTTAGCTTGATGAAAAATTAGAAAATAAAACTTCTAAAATCAAAAACTGCCGACAAAATTTGCCGGCAGTTTTCTTGAAAGTATATAGAATAAAAAATTAGTAACCTTCGTTCTGAACCAAATATCCAGGCTCTGCAGATGCTCCGTCGATTGCCGATTGTGGTATCGGGAACAATCTTTTTCTTACATCAGCATTTGTTTTTGAGGTATATGGATCTTCATAATGACCAAACCTGATCATATCTGTTCTTCTGGAATATTCCCAGTAAAACTCAAAACCTCTTTCTCTGTACAATGTATCTAAATTGATTGATGCTAAAGCTGGTGGAGTTACAGAAGGTCTTGCTGTTCTTGAAGCTCTTACTAAGTTTACGTCAAGTAAAGCTGCTCCGGCATTTCCTTTTCTCAATTGAGCTTCAGCTCTCATCAGATAAATATCTGCTAAACGTAAAAGTACAATATCTGCATTCCCTCTGTTTCTTCCGGAATCTGAAGTTCTGCTGAATTGGTATTTTGAAACTCTGTATCCGTCTGTGTAATCTTTGTTGTTTGGATTTTCAAGATCGATCTCTAAGGTGTGATTTACATAGTTTACAAAACCATTTCTCTGTTCGATAATCGGGTAGATTTTATACTGTCCGTTTTCCATCTTGAAAGGCTGTCCGTTTGACGCATTTCTCAATCCCCACTGGATTCCTCTCTGAATTCCTCTGTTGATCTCATAAGTTGCACCATTTACGAGGAAATAATGATCAGCATCATTTGCTGGAGTAACTCCAGTTAAATTCTGTTTATCTGCAGGAACAGTAAAGTTTTCTTTATAAAATCTCGCATCAGCTTGTGCTGGATCTGTACTTCCGTAAGCTTGTACCCAAGTTTGATAAAAATCTGGTGTAATTGCAGGGCCGTCTGTTCCGTTTGCTTTTGGGAAAGCTGCTAAAGGATACTGACTCCCTGAAAGCGACCAATAGCCCAATCTGTTGTGTGAGGTTGCAAGATCCTGACGTTGATCAATCGCAAAAATCAATTCTTTGTTTGAGTGATTATTATCATCAAATATGGCAAAATATTCAGAAGATAAATTAAATAATCCGCTGTTGATTACTTTATCAGTATATTGAATGACCTTATCCATATCTCCAATTGCAAAATTGGGTGCTCCGTAAGGATTTCTGTAAACTGCAGCGTTGAGATAAAGTTGTGCTAAAAATCCGTTTACTGCCGCCTGAGACATTCTTCCCGGGCCTTTTGTATTGTCAAGATCATTTACTACAGCAAGAAATTCACTTTCTATATAAGAAATAGCTTCCTGCCTTCTTAGGATTTCAGAATTTACACCTGTGTTGTCTTTTTTGAATGCAATTCCCCAATAATCAAGCATCAACATATTGTAATAAGCTCTCAAAGCACGCATTTCGGCAACAGCTTTAGCTGCATTTGGATCTGTTGCAGCAAGAGGTCTAAGTTTTTCTAATGCTGTTACCGTTCTTGAAAGCATTAATCTCATGGCATCCCAAGTCTGTTGTACGACAACATTCGTAGTTGTTGTAGTGTGTTGGTGGAGCTCAATATACTTTCCGCCATCATACCAGTCGTTTCCACTTCCTCTTGGAGGAAGAATAGCCTGATCTGAACTGATGAGCTGAAGACCATAGTTTTTTACATGGGTAAATGCATCCGGAAGTGGCCCATAAGCAGGAGCAACAAAAGACTCAATAGGAGTTATGGTTTGTGCTTCAAGTGATTCATCAATAACCAATTCTTCAAGATCTGTACATCCTACCAATGCTAAAGCGCTTACACTAAGAATAGAAATTAGAAATTTATTTTTCATTGTTCTCTTTTTAAATAATTAATTAAAATGCTACGTTTACACCAAATACAAAGCTTCTTGCTTTAGGATAAGTAGCGTAATCGATCCCGAAAGACTGAATTCCACCCTGAGACAAGCCTGTATTGATTTCAGGATCAAAACCTGAATATTTTGTGATGACAAATAAGTTTTGAGCTGTTACCGAGAATCTGATATTTCTGATGTGTTCGCCAATTCCTAAGATTTTAGGATCTAAACTATATCCTAAAGTAGCATTGTTCAATCTAAAGAAATCACCTTTTTCAAGGTATCTTGTAGAAATTACATTGGTATTGTTTAAACTTTCGTTAGGGAATTGTGTTGCCGCATCTGTTGTATTTTGCGATATTCCTAATCTACCTCTTGAAAATAATGTAGAAGCAGTATTATTATAGATCATATTTCCTACAACTCCGTTGAAATTTAATCCTAAGTCGAAATTTTTGTAAGCAGCTTTCAGGGAAATATTGTAAGTGAAATCTGGTAATGCACTCCCAGATGCTACTCTGTCGTTGTCTGTAATAATTCCGTCTCCGTTTACATCTCTGAAAATATTAGTACCGTTTTCACTTAAACCTAAAAATTCTCTTACGTAGAACGTTCCGATTGGTTCTCCGTTAACGTAACCATTTATTACAGCGTTCGTTGTTCCAGGACCTTGCGCTTCTCCTGTAGTAATTACTTTATATGGAGAGTCTTTCACCTTATTTTTAATGAATGAAGTATTTCCTCCAATGCTGTAAGTAAATGCTTTGTTTGGATTACTATTATAATTTAGTGACAATTCTAAACCAGTATTATTGATCTTCATATTTGGAATATTCTTCCAAACTTTTGGAGCGGGTTCAATAGGATCTACAGGGTTTATTTCTAAAAGAATATTATCAGAAACTTTATTAAAAAAATCTATAGTACCCGTTAATCTGTTATTTAGAATTCCGAAATCTAAACCAATATTGGTTTGTGTAGTAACTTCCCACTGAAGGTCTGGGTTGTTGGCTCTTACTAAATATATTCCGACAGGATAATTTCCACTGTCATTTAATGGGTACGTTGCCTGTGCACTTCCATTGGAATCTGCCTGATAGCTTCTCTTTGTAATTTTACTCGGTATTTCCTGATTTCCGGTTTTACCCCAACTGGCTCTTAGTTTCAAGTTGCTGATTGCGGTTACATTCTCAAGAAAACTCTCTTTACTGATATTCCATCCTGCAGCAAGTGAAGGAAAAATTCCGTAACGGTTATTCGAACCAAATTTTGAAGATCCGTCTGCTCTTAAAGTTGCTGTTAAAAGATATTTATCTTGATAACCATAGTTTACTCTACCAAACCAAGATTGTAACTCATTTTTATTAGCAACAACTGTGGATGTTACCTTCTGCAAATCGGCAGGTAATAATGCAGGGATTTGATATTGTGGCTCAATTCCGTTATTTGGGAAATTCTGATAATACGACCCTCTTGAAGTGAGCAGTAATTTCTGATACGAATGTCCTGCCATAACATTAAAATCATGACTGTTGATTTTAAATTTATAGGTTAATGTATTCTCTACAAGAGTATTGTTATTTGAATAATTGCTAAGATTTAAACTACCGTTTTCTAAAGGTACAGCATGTGGAATATTTTGAATAATCCTTTCTGCTGTAGAATAATCAACCCCTAGATTTAATTTGTAAGTCAATCCTTTAATAATTTCTACAGAGGGAGAAACATTTGCTAAAATTCTGTTGTTCGTTGTGAAATCTTTATAAATCTCGCGACGGATTAGAGGATTGAAAGCACCATTGTTAAATACTGTAGTTGGTGCACCATTTGTGTATGCAGGGAATGTAGGATTCCATGTTAACATTTCAGACACTACACTGGTTGCGTTGGGTCTATTGTTTTCGGTTCTTATTCCGTTTAAATTGAAGTCAATATTTACTCTTCCATCAAAAGCTTTCTGAGAAACATTCACACGCCCCGAATATCTTTTTAGGTTACTGTTGTAAAGAATACCTTCCTGATCTTCGTATCCTAAAGCTGCATAGTAATTAGAATTTTCTGTTGCTCCAGACGCTGAGAAATTTACGTTTTCAGAAATCCCTGTTCTAGTTAATTCGTCTTGCCAATCGGTATTTCCACCCATGTCGTCAAGCTTTCCACCGGCTGCAGTTACCTGTCTCCTAAATTCGTCTGCACTGAAGACATTCATTTTGTTGGCAAGGTTTGAAATCGTAAGATTTGAAGAAAGATTCATCTGTGTTCTTCCTTTCTTCCCTTTTTTAGTTGTAATTACGATAACACCATTAGCTCCTCTTGCACCGTAGATTGCGGCAGCTGATGCATCTTTCAAAATATCTAATGATTCAATATCTTGTGGATTGATGAAATTCATTGGATTATTTGCAGTTCCGGTGTTGCTGTTATCGATTACAAAACCATCTACAACGTATAATGGAGTAGTTCCTGAACGTAAACTTCCAACTCCTCTGATAATAATGTTTTGATTGGCTCCCGGTTCTCCACTTACATTAGAAACATTTACTCCGGCAACTTTTCCCTGAAGTAATTGACCAACGTTTGCAACTAAACCTTTATTGAAATCTTCACTTTTTACAGATCCTACCGCTCCGGTTACGTCAGATTTTTTCTGAGAACCGTAACCAATCATCACGACTTCTTCAATATCTTTCAATCTGTTGTCATCCTGGAGCGTATCAGATTCTTTTTTTTGCGCAAATGTTAAGCTGACACAACTCATCAAAACAGTTGGCATCATATAAATACGTTTCATTCCTTTTTATTTTGGTGCAAAATTAGGGTGATGAAACGTTGAAATCTGTTAATTTAACATTAAGTAATAACTTTTTAAAATTAATAAAATGTAAATATTTTTGCTGAAAATTAAATTTGTAAAAACTTTATGTAAACAAACTTTTTTAAATAGCTTAAATCCAGTTATTTCCTTGTTAACATTGTGTTTATGATTTTGTATTTATGATTTTTAAATCAAATTATGTCTAATTTTGTGCCCTTATTTCGTGTTCTTGAATTTTATTAAAAATATAACTATTATGAATTATTATTGTAAAGTCGTTAATTTTAAGAGATTTACAGTTTTGTTTGTGCTTCTTTTTACAGCATTGTTGTCTGCTCAAAAAAAACAAAAACCACTTAATGTCATTTTTATGATAGGAGATGGGATGGGAGTTTCTCAGGTGACTTCGGCTTTTTATTTTGGAAATTCAGAACCGAATTTTACCAAATTTAAGGTTGTTGGGCTTTCAGAAACGTCGTCAACAAGTGATTTAATTACTGATTCTGCAGCTGGAGCAACTGCTCTGTCAACCGGAAAAAAAACCTATAAAAGAGCAATTGGCGTAGATAAAGATTCTATTGCGATTCCTACAATTTTTGAGCAACTTCAGAAAAACGATTATCAAACGGGTTTGGTAAGCCTTACTTCTATTACTCACGCAACGCCAGCTTCTTATTATGCTCATGTAAAAGACCGAGATTTGCATGAAGATATTGCTTTAGAGTTTTTAAAATCTAATGTAGATTTTGCTGCAGGAGGAGGTTTAAAGTTTTTCAATAAAAGAAAAGACGGAAAAAATCTTTTATCAGAATTAAACAAAAATTATAGAATAGATACGGTTTCATTATCAAAACCAGTTTTAGGAAAGAAAAATTTATACTTATTGGCTCAGGATGAATTACCTAATAAAGTTCAGGGAAGAGGAGATTTTTTACCTGAAGCTACTCAAACTGCTTTAGATTATTTTTCTAAAGAAAATAAACCTTTTTTCCTGATGATTGAAGGTTCGTTCATAGATTGGGGAGGTCATGCAAAAGATGCCGAAATGATGACCAAAGAAGTTCTTGATTTTGATAAAACAATTGGTGTTGTCATCGATTATATTAAGAAAAACCCAAACACCTTATTGGTTGTAACTGCAGATCATGAAACGGGGGGCGCGAGTATCGGAAAATTTTCTGAAAAAGATGCTGTAACCGGAAAAGAAAAAGAAGTAGGAAATAAAGTTCAGATAAACTTTATTGATAATCAACATACTGCTGCATTAGTTCCTGTTTTTGCAATGGGAAAAGGTCAGGAGCTTTTTTCTGGTGTTTATCGTAACAATACAATCTATCACAAATTGGTCGAAGCTTTGAAAAAAAGTGGAATCAAAGTTAATTAATATGATACTCGCAGAACCATTTCAAGGTTTTAAACCTTAAAGTGGCTTAAACTTATTCAACTTTAAATTAAAAAAATGTTTTCAATAATAAAAAAAGGTATTTTCATAGGCACATTGGGAATTTCTACTCTATTTTTTGCACAAACTGTGAAAGTACATTCTCATAACGATTACGAACAAAAAGCTCCGTTTTGGTATGCTTTAGGTTCTGGTGCAAATTCTATCGAAGCTGATGTTTTTTTAGTTAATAATCAATTGTACGTTTCTCATGAAGATAAAGATATTCAGAAAGGAAAAACATTTGAAAGTCTTTATTTAGAGCCTTTAAACAAAGCTTTAGAGTTGAATATGATTCATCAGGAATCTCTTCATATTTTAATAGACATTAAAACTGATGCAAAAACTACTTTAGCGGTAATTGTAAAATCTATTCAAAAATATCCAAAAATTGTAACCCAGAATAAAGTGGTATTTGTGATTTCGGGAAATCAGCCCAAGCCTGAAGAATACAGCTCCTATCCTGAATTTATAATGTTTGATTATCAAAAGTTAGATAATTTAACGCCTGGGCAATGGAAAAAAGTAGCTTTATTAAGCTTAAATTTCAAGCAATATTCTGTCTGGAACGGAAAGGGTGGTTTAATGGAAGATGATTTGCCGAAAGTTATCGAAGTTATCAAAAAAGCCAAATCGTTTGGGAAACCTTTCAGATTTTGGGCAATTCCTGATGGAAAGACTTCTTGGGAATTTTTCGCACACAACGGAGTTGACTTTATCAACACAGATCATCCTAAAGAATGTGTGGAATATATCAATAATTTAAAATCCAGAACGTTTACAAATACCGTTTTCTCTGAAGTTTATCAGCCTAAATTTTCATATTTGAAGAAAAATGTTCCTGTTAAAAACGTAATTTTATTAATCGGTGATGGAAACGGTTTGTCACAAATTTCATCATCTGTTTTAGCTAATAAAGGCCAATTAACTTTAACGCAGCTGAAAACTATTGGTTTAATAAAAACTACTGCAACAGATAATTTCACTACCGATTCCGCAGCGGGAGCAACTGCTTTTGCTACAGGAAAAAAAACAAAAAACAGATTTATCGGAGTAGATTCAGGCGGAAAATTAATTCCAAATATAACAGAAATTCTTTCTAAAAAAGGCTTCAGTACAGGGATTATTACCACCGATGAAATTGTTGGCGCAACACCTTCTGCATTTTACGCTCATCAAAAAGACCGTGGCATGGAAACAGAAATTGCACAAGATTTAACCCAATCGAAACTTACATTCTTTGCAGCCGGAGGTAAATCTAAAGTTTCAGGTCTGAGTAATTTTGAAATTGCAAATAACGCCGAAGAAGTAGGGAAGAGCAATGCTGATAATCTAGCCTTTTATCTTTCTGAAAACGGGGTTCCTCATGTTTTAAAAGGTCGTGGAAATCTTCTGGCAGAAACTGTGGACAACAGTTTAAAATTTTTAAAAAGCAAGAAAAAGCCATTCTTTATGATGGTAGAAGGAGCTCAAATAGACAGCGGAGGTCATAGTAATAATGTTGGAACGATTGTTACTGAAGGAATCGATTTCGATAGAGCGATTACTAAAGCAATTCAGTTTGCCGATCGAAACCCCGGAACTTTAGTGGTCATTACTGCAGATCACGAAACGGGTGGTTTCAGCATTCCTCATGGAGATATGAAAACCAATACAATTGAGGGAGATTTTACAACAGATGATCATTCAGCCACTCTGATTCCTGTATTTTCTTACGGTTCTGGTTCAGAAAACTTTGCCGGAGTCTATGAAAATAATGAGATTTTCCATAAAATTTTAAAAGCTCTAAAGTTGAATTAGTATTTTTATTGGCAATAAACTCCTTTAATAAAAATTCTTTCATATTCATTATACTAAGTAGCAAGCAATCGATTCTTAAAATTAATTGAGAAGCATAGAATTGTTAATACATTGGCATAATCTGGAAGCTTATTGCAATATCAGTGATATCTAGGCCGAATTTTTATTTTGATTTCAACATCTTTAAGTAAAGCTTAATAGAGCTTGAACAAGATTATCAATTTGATTAATTATTGAAGTATTATCCCTAAACCGTAGAATTAATAATCAAATTTTATCAAATGGTCTGTTTTGTGCTACTGTATTTCTATCAAGGAACTAATAGAACAAATACACTAAAATTATTTATCATGAAAAATTCTAATAACCCAGAAAGTACTCCAGGTATTAATAAAGAAATAGAGCGTCAGAAAGCTCTTAAGGCATTAGAAAAAGCCAAGTCTTTAAATAGGAAGGTAGTGTTTCTTGCCAAAGGAGCGTCAGGTAATTTGAACCCTAATAGTCTCTTTTAAGATATTTTAATTAATCTTTTTTAAAGATAATAATTATTTATGAAGCAAGATTTTTTGTCTTAATATAAATTAAAAACCCTGTATTTACTACGGGGTTTTAATTTGATTAGAAGTTATTTTAACAAGAACTGATTTCTAAATATATGTTCCAACATCACTATTCAGTATGTATCCGATTGGAATTCATCTTTTTAGAAAAGGATAGTAATGATTCCGTTACCTATAATCCCGGAATTATCTAAAATTGAAAAATCCATTCCTGTATATAATTTTTCCAAGAATGAATCTGCGTTAATCAATGTAACATCAACCTTTTCAGAATCGCCCGGAAAAATTAGTTCTGTATGGGTAAATTCTTGAACTCCCGTATATACTTTCAATTCAAAAGGAAAATTGAAAGAGGCACGGAAACCCGACGACACAGGAGTAACCAATCCTCCTTTTTCTGTTGTATAATAGTTAATCAATGCGGTAAAATGTACAATCTTTTTCATAATAATTAGATCAAGCAAAAGTAGAAAAAACGACTGAGAAAAACTTTAGACTGAAACTTAGAATTGAACACTAATGAATAACTTACATATAAATAAAAGAGAATATATTAATATTGTCTCAACATTAAATTAAAAGTAATTTTTCTACTCCTGAGGAAACATCGTCCATATCAAAAGGCTTCGCGATGAACATATCTGCACCAGCACTATTTGCTATTTCCTTACCATCTACGCTTGCAGAAAGAATAATAACAGGTAGGTTTTTTAATTCATCAGTTGTTCTTATCGTTTTAAGCAATTGATCTCCTGAAAGAACCGGCATCCACAGATCCATGAGTAAAATATCAGGGTTAATGTTACTTATTTGTTTAATAAGATTGGTACTGTTGTTTTCTAAAAAAACAGTATGGCCGTCAATCTCAAGCATCATTTGAAGAACCTCCAGAATGCTGTCGTCATCATCACAGATCATTATTTTTTTACCTTGCATTTCTATTCTTTTTTCTTCTTAATAATTGGTAACGTAAAGTTAAAAGTTGATCCTGCACCAATTTCACTTTCTACCCACAGTGTCCCATCGTGTTTGGCGACGATCTCACGACATATGTAAAGACCTATTCCCATTCCGGGGAATTTTTTCTGAATATCTCTTGCCCTGAAAAATCTTTCAAATATCTTAGAATGATCCTGTTGACTGATGCCCATTCCATAATCTGTTACTGAAACTTTTACAAAATTTCCGACCCTATTACAGTAGATATCAATTTTATCGGAACCAGGCGAATATTTGATAGCATTCGAAATCAAATTATTGATTACTTGGGAAATCTGTAGTTCGTCACCAAAAATGGTAGCCTTCGTATTGCTGGTGATATTGATCGTGTAGTCTGTAGCAAGAGAAAGATTCTCTACCGTATCATGGATAAGTGTATCAATCTGAAACGCTTCATTATGGATTTCTATATTTCCGGACTGTATTTTGGAAGTATCCAGCAGTTCAGAAATCAGGTTGTTAAGTCTGTTAACATTAAGGGAGACTTTTTCCAGAGTTGTCAAGAATTTTTCCGAGGCTTCTTCGGGAGCCATTCGAGTAAGAAGCTGTACAAATCCCTTAATTGTAGTTAAAGGTGTTTTTAATTCATGACTTGCAATAGAGAGAAAATCATCCTTTCTACGATCAATTTCCTTTTTTTCTGTAATATCTTCAATAGCGATCAATATTCTGTCTTTATATTGCCCTTCAAACTCTATTCGGTATGCATTAACAAGCATAATTTTTCTTCCGATATATGGGAAATCGTGTTCTACTTCAAAATCGATAACGGGATTATTGGTAGGAAGAATTTTCATTAGCAATTCTTTTAAAGCTGCAATATCCCATTGATGATTTCCCAATTCGAACAATATTTTCCCAACCGTATCTTCATGTGTTACTTTAAATGAATTTAGAAAGTGAGTATTGGCACTTAAAACCCGGTAATCGGAATTCAGCACTAAAAGAGATTCTCTCACGGTTTGAATAATGCTTGAAAGAAATGCTTCATTATCGTGAAGCTCCTTGGTTCGTTCTAGGATTTTTTTTTCAGCAGATGCCTTCTCTTCCCTTAATTCATTTTCTGCTTTTTTCCGGTCACTGATATCATTTTGAACCCCGATGAAATGGGTAACATCCCCTTTATTATTCTTTACGGGAGATATGATAAGCTCATTCCAAAATAATTTGCCATCTTTTCTGTAATTCCTGATTTCCAAATAACATTCTTTACCATTTTTTACAGCGTCTTTTATTTGTTCCCTTTCAGGCTGTGTGCG
Source organism: Chryseobacterium balustinum (assembly GCF_900168205.1). Lineage (GTDB taxonomy): Bacteria > Bacteroidota > Bacteroidia > Flavobacteriales > Weeksellaceae > Chryseobacterium > Chryseobacterium balustinum. The sequence continues at coordinate 44,053 of NZ_FUZE01000021.1, read as the reverse complement.
ATCCTTTGCCTGAAGAAAGCGACAATTGTGTCCGATAATTTCGTTATGCGCATATCCTGTAATGTCCTCAAAAGCCTTATTGCAATAAATAATAGGGTTATCAGGTTGTCTGTTGTCTGTAATTATAATTCCTGATTTTGCAGAATTTAATGCCTGAAGATAAATGTTATTGTCGAGATTGTCATTGATAGCGTGTAGGTGGTCGTATATTGTTTCCAAATCTTCCTATTTTAATTAAATAATTTGAAAAGCAGAGCTGCATGTCTGATTTCATTTTATTTAAAGTTGATTCTAAACTTAACCAAAATTTGAGCCAGATGTAAAAATTTCGAGTGGTCAAATAATTTTTTAGGATAAAATCAATTCTTAATCGGTGCTGACTGATTCATGTTTCAGAATCACTTCCTGTAGATATTTGAATTCAACATCCGGGTCATTTAAAAGAGTCTCTAACGAAGTTTCTTTGTCAAGAAATTTCTCGGATTGCTTGAAGCGATTTAACCCTTCAACAATTCTTTTCTCCATACTAGTTGAATACATTTTCTGAAAGTCATTTTGAATAAGGGATTTGAAACAACTAATTGAAGATTGAAATATTGAGTAAAAATAATAGTATCAATTACTTACGTGTTCTGACAAACCTGTGTTATGACTTTTGCTTGTTAATGGTTAAGCTTTTCGCCATTGATAGGCAGTACAAATGAGAATACGGTACTTTCGCTTTTAGAACTCTGAACGCTTATTGTACCGTTATGAAGTTCGATAATTTCTTTGCAAAGATAAAGTCCGATACCAAATCCCGATGTACTTCTGCTGTTAATATCCTTCACCCGGTAATAGCGTTCGAATATCCGCTGCTGATCTTCTGTGGATATTCCGATTCCCTGATCGTGAACATTAATTTTTAAACTGTTGTCACCTGTTGTAAGATATTCTACGATAATTGAGGTATTAATAGGAGAGTACTTAATTGCATTTCCAATAAGGTTATGGAGTACCTGAGATATTTTGTCGCGGTCTGCAAATATTGACAGGGAGCCAGATGATTTAAAAATAAAATTACGGGTGTGATTGGTTGAAAGAACCTCATGTTCAATTTCAGCGAATAATATTTGGAAATCAAATTCTGCTTTTTCTATATGCATCTGCCCGGAATCAAGTCTTGAAACATTTAGAAAACCATTAATCAGACTATTCATATAATCCACCTGCTTTACAGATCTATCTAACATATTCTTTTGTTTAGAATTCTCTATATTTACCTCCATTCGTTGTAACAGTTGAAGATATGCCTTTAGTGAAGTGAGTGGTGTCTTAAGTTCATGGCTGACCATTCCCATAAAATCATCTTTTCGCTGTTCCTCTTTTTTTTGTTCAGTGATATCCCTAAGAGTACCGTTAAGACTTAATGCATTGCCTTGTTTATCATAAAAAACGCGTCCGTTCGCTTGCAGCAGTCTTACCTTTTTATCGGTATTGTTTTGAATCCTATACTCTATAAAATAATAACCATCAGAGTTTTTGCTTAAAGAATGTGTAATAGCATCAATTACCCGATCTCGATCCTCTGGAAGGATGATTGCCAATGCAAGAGACAGATCTAAATTTTCTTCAGAAGACAGTCCAAACCAATTTTTAAGAAGGGTATTTCCTGAAAAAAGGTTGGTTGCAGGCTGGTAATAAAAAGTAGCAAGTTCTCCTGCATCGATGGCCAATGCGAGCATTTGTTGATCATTTTCATTCTTCCGGCGTTCTAAAACCTGCTGAGTGATTTCCTCAAGAATAACAAGAACTCCAGAAACAGTTCGATCTTCAGAAAGTATAGGCTGGTATATAGAATTGACGATAGCCTCTCTTAGCCCATTACCATCGAGCAACTTAACCGTAAATTCAGTATTGATCTTGGGCTTTCCACTATTGTAAACTTCTTTCAGCCAGATGTTTACGGGTTGTCCCTGTAACTCAGGACGGGCTTTTTCATGCGGAAAACCAATGACTTCAGATTCTTTGCGACCCCAAATATTGAGAATGGCTGGATTAGCGATTTCAATAATATGCTCATGACCTTTCAACATAGCAATTCCAACCGGAGCCTGCTCAATAATAGTTCGGATATACTCCCTGCTATGAGCGAGCTGCTTTATAGAATTACTGAGCTCTTCGTTGGTGGAGGTCAATTCTTCCAATGTCGCAGCCATTTCCTCATTGAGCGCATGTTCCCTTTCTTCTTTCTGTCTTATTTGCTGTAAAAATTCACGGCGTGATGTTACATTCAGAGCCGTATTGAGTATGCACCATGTTTTATGATATTGATCGGTAAGTGCTTTATATTCATAATCAAAATAGTCGAGCACTTCTTCTCCATCTATAATAAGTTTAGCAGGAGCTTCAGATACTGAATAAGTTTTACCTGAACGCCAAACCTCCTGCAACAGTTCTAAAAAAGGTTGACCTTCTAGTTCCGGAAGTGCTTCCATTAAGGGTTTACCTATTACAGATGAATCTTTACCCCACAGCTGTAGCATGCCCGCATTGGCAAAACGAATGACCATATTTTCCCCTGAGTAGATGGAGGTCGGTGCCGGAGAAGAAGCCAATGCCTGAAGGATTAGATCAAGATTGAAACTGTTATCGGGTAAATTTTCCTGAGTTATCATAAATATGGCAAAGATATGGAAAGTCCATTTATTGTAATCAAATTATGGTACACAAAATGCCGGAAAAGTTAATGATGAGAAGTGTTTTTTGTGGGTATAACATTTCGTAGTTAAGGTATTTAATGTTTTAACAATTAATTATCACTAGGAAGGATATATTTAAAAAAATAATAACGAAATCAATACTGGATTTTTTAGATAACTATATACTTGAGTGTACAAGTTGTAACAAAAAGAGCTTTTAACGGAATTTACAAAGTACTAAGTAATATTAACACCTAAAATTTTCAAGATGCTCACTATTAAAAAAAGTCTACTGAATTACTTCACCAAAATTTCCATAAGTACCAGCAAAGAAATAAGTTTTTTAGATGATTTATATTCTGGAGTTAACTCTTCCCTAATTTTACCAATAGCCTTGCTTAGTTTGTTACTCACTGTTTTACTGCTCAAACCTAAAATCTCTGCGGTCTCATCAACCGACAAATTTTTACGGATTCTCAGGTCATAAATCTTTTGTTCGGTGACCGGAAGTTGCGAAACGACCTCATCAATCATATTGAAGAGAACTGAAATATCATGCTCTTCAAGAATTTCGAAGTAGTCTGTATCTGTAAGATCAATAGAGTTTTCAGCGTCATCAATAGATAATGTTGAGAAGGAATTTTTATGACTGTTAAAATAATCGAGAATTCTATAGTGAAGATATTTTAAAAGATACCCTTTTGCACTTTCCTCATGATTGGTCTGGATGCTTTCTGTGTTTTCAAGAATTTTTATCCAAAGGTTTTGCAACAGCTCTTCGGTAACCTCTTTATCTTTTGTACGGGCAAAAACAAAACGGTACAAGCTGTCCCAATAGCGTTCATAGAGCATCATAAAAGCAGGTCGGTCACCTGTTTTTATTTTATGTAATAATATTTTGTCTGTTGGGTTCATAATGATGCTGCAAAATTACCTAAAGGAAAATTAACTTTTTGTGAACATTAAGGAATCTCATGTTAATTATTTCCAAGAAATAGTGTTCATAATATGAACTAAATATTATAAATACTGAAATAATAGGAAAATGATTAACTCATTGAGTGTAATGTGAATTCAATGTTAAAACCGTCTTGGGGAAGTTTTAAAATTCTGCTGTTTTATAGATGTAACTACGAATTGATAGTAAAATCTATATGAGAAATTTAAATTATAAAGATATTCAGGCATTTGTTTTCAGGCTTTGGCAAAGAGAAGTTTCAGAAGAAGGAATTTCGGAGAAAGAAAAAGAACTTTTAAATCAGTGGAAGATTAATGTAGAGAAAGATCTGAATACGAATCATATTCTGGAGTCTAAAGCAAGAGTACTTTTAGCTTTGGAATCTTATTTAACACAAACAACCTATATAAATCATCCGAATAGCTTTAGAAAGTATTTTTACCAAATTGCAGCTGTCATTATACTTCTGTTTTCAGTAGGAGGCATTTTCTCTTATAATACTTTCTTTAAGCCGGATGTCTATGTCGCAGAAAAAGGAAATCAAAAAGTATATCTGAAAGACGGTTCGGTGGTTACATTGTTTCCGGGTGCAGAACTTAGTGTTGAAAAATCATTTCCGGCAGTTACCAGAGTAGTTGCTTTAAAAGGGGACGCTATTTTTTCGGTTGCAAAATCTAAAAAACATCCTTTCATTGTTCGTGCAGACGGTTTTAGTACCAAAGTTTTAGGAACGGTGTTTAAAATTACACAGTCGGGGAATGATAAAGCGGTAGATCTTTATGAAGGAAAAGTTGCCGTTTCGTATGTAGGAGCGCCTGTTACTTTCCTGAAACCTAATCAGAAATGGACAAATTTTGGAGTATCTCGTACAGCAGCAGTCATTTCTTTTACAAAAGCTAATACTTCCACCCAAAAATTACCTTCATTATTATCCTTAAGTTTTAATGATGTGATGCTGAAGGATGTGGCGGAAGTTCTTCAGAAAAACTACAGCATCAGCATTATTTACCCTAAAGAATTGGCAGAGAAGAAAATAACGGCAGATTTCACTGGCGGAAATACCGATGAGAATATTGAGGCATTGGCATTTATCCTAGACTTAGAGGTTCAGAAAGAAAAGCAAACCTATATTTTCAAAAAATAGCCTTTTGTAAGCATTGAAAACTAATAATCAGATAAAATTTTAATTAAAAGAAAACGTAAAATGAAAAGTGTGAAATGTGGTTTTACAATTGCGGCTCTGTTCCTTACAGTAACAATAGAAGCCCAGGAATTAGTTCAAAAAGTATCTTTTTCTGCGCCGGGAGGTAAACCACTGATAGAAGTTTTGGAAGAATTTGCCGGAAAAACCAGAATGAGACTGGTATATTCTAAAGCAGATATTAAAGAATTAAAAGTAAAGAGTATTAAATGTGACAATATTCCTGTCAATGCATGTTTGAAAGATATTACAAGTGGTCTTCCTATTGTGCATCGCCTTAGGGGAGATCTCATTTCAATAAAATATCAAGGGTCTGATGTCTCTGCTTTAGGTGACGGCAGAGTTTCCGGGAAGATAGTAGATGAAATTGGTAACCCTGTGATCAGTGCAGACGTAAGCATTGCTGGAAAGAATGCGGTTACCGATAGTAATGGTGATTTTTCGATAGAAATTCCTTCGGGCATTTATACTTTAATCGTGAAAGTTCCGAAATACAATGTATTGCGTGTAGAAAAATTATCGATTGTAAATAATGAAACCAACACTGTTTCATTTGTTATGAGGTCAGCTTCTGATAAGATCGCGAGTATAAAAGAAGTTGTGATTACAGGAACTCGAAAAGCAGATACACAGGCAGGATTGCTGGCTTTACAGAAAAAAGCAGCACAGATGAGCGACGGAATTTCGGCTGAACAAATTTCCAAAACCCCCGATAATGATTTGGGAGGAACGCTGAAAAGGATAACAGGTATTACTACGATTGATAATAAATATGTAGTAGTGCGCTCGATGGGAGAACGCTGGAATACAGCAGCGATGGATGGGATTAACCTTCCAAGTACAGAAGCTTATAACCAAAATTTTTCGTTCGATATTATTCCCAATTCTATGGTAGAAAGTGTGATCGTGAGCAAAACAGCCACTCCGGATATGAATGCAAGCTTTGCAGGAGGCTTTGTAGAAGTTAAAACTAAAGATATTCCCAATGAAAATTTTACAACGGTGACGATGGGGGCTTCCTACAATGACCAGACAACTTTTAAAGAATTTCTTACCAGAAAACGTGGAAAATATGATTACTTCGGATATGATGACGGAACGAGAGACTTTCCTATGGGTTTGAAATTTACAAATTGGGAAAACCCTTTGTTCTTTGAACAATCGAGACAGTTTAAGAATGATAATTTTACCAATTATGCTACAAAAGCAGATATGGGATCTAATTTTCAAATCGCGTTGGGAAGAAATTATAAGCTTAAAAATAATAGCAAATGGGGATTTGCAGGAGCTTTAATTGTAAGAAACGAACAAAATAAATTAGAGATCGATCACACAGGAAGAGGAAACTGGTTAGACACAAGTTACTTGCTTTCGGATTGGCAAACAACCGGTTCAAATCCTGTAGAATTTTACAATTTTAAAAACCAGGGAGCCTCTTATAATTATAATTCTACGGTTGCGGGAATGTTGAATTTTGGATTGCAGTTGGGTAAAAATAGATTCTCATTCAGAAATTCTTATACTCATATTTATGACAATACCTTGACCAGAATTACAGGCTGGAATGAATATACTTCAGGAAGTGGTTTGCCGGCTAATGCAGAATTAGCTTACAATTATTTCTATAACGGAATTGTTCCCAATAATGATCCCGAACAGATAAAAACTTTAGACAGACCTTATACAAATAATGCCAATTACCCGATTTATCAAACTCTTTTACAAAATAAAATAGAAGGAAGTCATAAAATAGGTAATGTAGCGGTAGACTGGTTTGCGGCAAGAACGGGTGTAGCATCTGATACAAAAGATTATACATTGCACAATACGCTTTATAATTTCATCGGGAATGAAATTATAGCTTATCATGAAGCTAATAACTCTTCAAGCGATTTTGCTAGAGGGTATATAGAAAATAAAGAAACAGATTATAATTATGGTGCTTCTTTTAAATGGGGCAAAGATTTAGGAGATTTTAAAAATGATATAAAGGCCGGTTATGCAGGGGTATCTAAAAGCAATACCAATTTTCAGCAAAAATTTCTGTTAAGAGTTGATGAAAAAGTAACAGGAAGCAATCTTATGGCTTTGCAGGGTGCACTTTCTGAATGGTTGGATGGTTCGCATTATGTACCAGGTGGAATCGGATGGCAGACAAGACCGCTTTACACTGACGAAAGATATAAAGGTAAAGTGGAGCAGCATGCCGGGTTTATTATGTTCGATAATCGCTGGAAAAGCAAATTTAGGTTGGTTTGGGGATTGAGGGCAGAATATTTTAAATATGAATTAATTTCACAGCAATTAGACCCCAATGACCCACAGAATGTTTACAAAGAAGCGGTGGAGGACAAACCTTGGCAATTCATGCCTTCTGCCAATTTTACTTACAGCCCGACCAGTAAAACCAATGTGAGGCTTGCCTACAATAGAATGGTTATTCGTCCTCAGTTTAACGAAAGAACGGGATTGCCCTATTTTGATCCTATCGCGAACGGACTGATTCATAATACAGAAATGGTGTCGTCTGTGGTGAATAATTATGATTTTAAATTAGAATGGTTTCCTGGTTTAGGTGAAATATTCTCAGTCGGATTGTACTACAAAAATATAGACAGACCCATCGAAAGAGAAGGGTATATTTCAAATGAAGGAAACTTACATCTTTACAACGGAAATTCTAAAAATGCAGAGCTGAAAGGGTTTGAAGCTGAGATAAGAAAAAATTTAGGATTTATCACAGCAGATTCTTTTTTCGAAAAACTCTTCATCAGCGGAAACTTCACCTATAACGATACCAAGGTAATATCTTTTAAAGACAGAACTAAAACCACAGATCTTGATGATACTTATGAGGTAGACAGACCGCTTTACGGGCAAACTCCTTATGCTTATAATTTAGGACTGATGTATGATGGTGAAAGATTGGGAATAAGTCTTTTGTATAATGCAAAAGGAGAGCAATACATTACTGTAGGATATGGTTACAACGGAGAAGAGATTCAAAGACCTTATGCAGTTGCAGATGCACAGCTTTCGTACAAATTTTTAAGAAACAGAAATTTAGAGGTGAAATTTAATGCAAGAAACCTTTTCAATAGAGTGAAAGAGTTTTATAATAATTTCAATTCTTATTCGGTATCTAAAGGTGGCAGTTCACAAACGGAAAGAGAAATGCTGGAACTTCTTCCTGGTGCTACCGATAAATATGATAAAAACATTGATAAAATTTTATTTCGTGCTTACAGTGGAAGAATATTCGGCGTAAGTGTGAACTATACTTTTTAATTATAAAGATAAAGAAAAGAGCTCAGTAGTGAAACGTACAGGTTTGGTATCCTGTGATGAATCAAAAATATAACTGATGAATGCGCAACACAGTTTCAGATTCATGAAAAATAAACCAATGCTATCTGTTGTCCCAAACATTGGCAAAGAAAAAAGGGAACTCATCGTTATAGCTCCTCCTGTAGCGCAGAGTAATAAAAACCAAATCGCTGAAATACAGAGGCGGGTATTTCTAAAATTTTTTTTAAAAAAAAATCAGGCCGGAAAATAGTAACCAAAAAGCTTGATACAAAAACTTTAACAATGAAAAAATTAACTTTAATCGCTGTAGCAGCATTTTCTCTTACTGCTTGTCAACATGATTCTTTAGTAGATTCTTCAGACTCTTTTAACATGAAAGCTACATCTGCTGAATATCTTACTGCATCGGCTCTTCCTGTAACTGCCGTTAGCGGTGACATCACTTCTAGCACTGTTTGGAGTGGAGTGATAGAGATCAATGGTATTGTATCTGTAAAAAACGGAGCAACGCTTACTATTATGCCAGGTACGTTTATTAAAGCTAAACCTAATGCGATAGGTGAAGGTTCTGGTATTTTGGTCATTACAAAATCTGGTAAAATTAATGCAACGGGTACAGAATCTCAACCGATTATTTTTACAAGTTATAATTTATTAGACGGAAACGAAGATACTACAGCAACTTCTGGAGATTTCGGTGGAGTAGTAATCTTAGGAGATGCTCCTACAAACGTTCCTACAACAACTACTGTAGAAGGTTTAACGGGGAGCGATTTTTATTTTGGAGGATCAAATCCTGCTCACGATGGAGGAATTATGAAGTATGTTCGTATCGAGTTTGCAGGGTATGATTTTGTAGGTGCAAATTCTGGTAACGAAGTTAATGCTTTGACATTGGCTGGTGTTGGAAATGGTACTACTTTAGATCATATTCAGGTTTCTTTCGGTCAGGATGATTCTTTTGAATTTTTCGGAGGAACAGTGAATGCTTCTAACCTGATTTCTTTTGCTGCTGAAGATGATAATTTCGATTTTGATAACGGATATACAGGTACAATTACTTGTGCTCTTTCATTAGCAGATACCAACTCGTCGCATACAACAAGTGGTGGAGTTTCTGACACCAATGGTATTGAGTTAGATAACAATGCTTCAGGTACTTCAACTTCGTTGCTTACTCACCCGGTGATTAATAACCTTACCATCATAGGACCAAGTACAAATGTATTCTCTACAGTTCCAAATGTAGGTCCTGCTTACGAAAACGGAATTCATATAAGAAGAAACGGTAGATTGACATTAAATGATGCTGTTATTACAGGATATCCTACAGGGATAAGAGTAGAAGGTTCTGGTTCAGAATTATCTTCTGCATCTATCTATAGCTCGATCAAAGTTCATGGGTTTACAACTTCTGTTACAGGTCTTGGTACAGTAGGAATTCCTTCTGGAAACTTGTTTACAGGAGCTTCTGCTCAGCTTTTTGGTATGAGCCAGCCATTTTTCAACATCGGAGGTTGGAATGTGTCTCCAAGAAACTGTGGTAACTACGACGGTATCTGGACAAAATATAATTTTGGTACAATAGACTAATACTTATAAAGCAGGGAACGTAGCTTTTACACTCCCTGCTTTTACTTTTTTTAATATTAATAATTGGCATTATGAAAAAAATAATTTTATTATCTGTAATACTTTTATCGAAGGCGGTATTTGCTCAAATTCCTGTTTGGATGAATACATTTGAAACACCAAACGATTTACAAGGATGGACTTTCTATGATACAAATGGAAATGGAAACGGTTGGATGCAAGGGCAAAATATTTATCACAATGGAACTTCATTAGCATACGGAACTGCAGGTGTTCTTCGTCATTCTATCAATTTGGTTCCTACAGGAAATGCAACAGGTTTTGCAACTGAAAACGATTGGATAGTTTCTCCGGAAATAGACCTTACGAATGTTGGCGGAACTATTACTTTAGCAGGATATATCGGAAGACAAAGGTCTAGCCATGCAAGTGTAAGCAGAGATTTATACATTTTTGTAAGCACCTCTCAGAAACCCGTTCCTGGTCTTGCAGATTTTCAACAGTTAGCTGCTGATGCACAAAGTGGAACTGGTGCAGCATATAGATTTAGTGCTTCAAATAACCTTCCGTCTGATCTTACGCAGTTTGCAGAATCTTTGGTAAACATCTCAGCTTTTGCAGGAAAGAAAATTTATATAGGGCTTTGGTCAAACAGAGTTTCATCCGGAGGAGCACCAAATTCTCAGAATATCAATATAGATGAGATGGCAATCTATGCTTCTGTTTTAAGTACAAAAGAAGTGAAAGCAGGAAAAGCATTAAGTAAAATAATAGAAAATCCTGTATCATCTTCATTACAAATAAAACTTGATGCGGCTTTAAAAGAAAACAACACAACAGTAAGTGTTTATAATATGGGTGGTCAGCAGATTTTAAAAACAAAATATTCTAAAAATATCAATGTATCAGAATTTCCGGCAGGTAATTACATCGTTGAGGTATCAGACGCAATGGTCTCTGAGCGATTGAAATTTATAAAAAAATAAATTTCTTTTGATAAAAACTTTATAACCATGAAAACTAAAACATATCCTCTGTAATTTTTTATAATTAAGCAATTGTCCTCAGCTTTTATGTTTGGGCTGAGGCAATTTTTATGATCAACAGTTTTACTTTTTTAAAATTAAATAAATGAAAAATATTTTAGAACTGGCTGTATTTACACTCTTTTTTTCTTGTACAGACAATAGTTCTTTAGAAGTTTATGATAAAATTCAGAGGGCAGCACAGATAAATATTAAAGGATACTCAAAACCAGATGTTATTCAGATGAGGCTCAACGGAGTGCCAATATTGGTTAATGGAAACACTTCTTATACTGAGAAAATAGAAACTCAGCTCAGTTTTGTTGTGGACAAAGGAGAGAACGAAGAAATTGGAATTTATAATAATCAAACCGGAGCTCAGATCGCTAAATACAATATCAATTTTGATAATGCTTTAGATTACAAAGATTTGTATTTCTTCAATCTACCCGGAATTTATTTACAGACCTATGCTGTAAAACCTCAGGTTAATTTGGGTAGAGTAGGTTTCGAATTTATTTTCCCTAATCTTGGTGAATTTTCGGGAGCATCTTTAGAAGGGGTAAAAGGTGTTTTGAAGAGAGAAAACGGAACTGTACTTGCCGAATTTGATACTATTGGAAAAAAAGATTTTACAGCTGTTAAAATTTACACATTTTTCAGCGCTACGGCTCCTGTTTATCTGGAATTGTATAAAGTTGGAACTAATGATCCTTACACTGGTTCAAGCATCATCAAAGTAACTTTAAAACAGGATATTGGTGCTAATTTGATCGTTCTTCAGGAAAAAATGGAGAATGGGATTTTGGTAGTAAAAGGCGATATTGATGTTGCTGATTATTTATAAATGATTTTTAAATTTTATGAGCAATACCTTTTTTAAAACTCAGTTGCTGGCTTTAGTTACACTATCTTTTTTGATCATTTCGTGTAACCGCACAGATGATGAGGTGCCCAATTTTCCCGAAGGAAGTACCGAGTCTGTGAATGTCTGGGTTCAGGACAGTATGAGGCGATATTACTATTGGGCAGATCATATGCCAGCAAAGCCCGATTATCATCTTCCTGTAAAAGAATTTTTTAAAAGTTTGCTGCTTCCTCAGGATCGTTTTTCATTTATCGTTAATACAAGCGATGCATCTACTTATCCTCGTTCAGTGAGAAATATGTACGGCTTTGATTATGCTGTTTTACAGTTAGAAAATGGTGAAATTGTTACGGTAGTAAAATTGGTCTTAAAAAATTCTCCCGCTCAGAATGCCGGATTGGAAAGAGGAATGATCATCAAAAAAATCAACGGGCAAAATATTACCGCTTCTAATGCTGAACAATTAACCTCATCCATTGCCGAGAAAACAGTGATTGAGCTTACTGTAGGAAATTGGCAAAACGGATCCGCTGTTAATGAAAAAAACATTACAGTCTATTATGGGTATACTTTTGAGCAACCTTTGATGTCTAAAATATTTGATAAAAACGGAAAGAAAACAGGGTATCTTTATATCTATGATTTTCCGGATGGGATGAGCCAGGCTCTCAATCAGAAATTCGCAGAATTTAAAAGTGCAGGAGTACAGGATTTGGTTCTTGATCTTCGATACAATTACGGAGGTTCTGTTTCATCAGCTGCAGCACTTTGTGCGTTGATTCCGGCGGGGATTTCTGCAAATTCTCAGTTTATTACCTATAAAGGAAATAAAAACGGCGGCGAGGTTAAAAGATCTTTTTCACAGCAGATTGCTTATGACCCCAAGGCGATTGATTTTAATGCTTTACAGGTCAATTCCCTTGGTTTACAAAAAGTATATATTTTAACCTCAAAAAGTACTGCTTCGGCGTCTGAAATTGTTATCAATAATCTTAAACCTTACCTAGAGGTCATTCAGGTGGGTGAAGTTACATTAGGAAAAGACATGGCCGGATTTGTAATTGAAGACAAGCGAAAACCTAAAAAAATTACTTGGCAGATGCATCCTGTTATTTATAAAGTATTCAATGCTAATGGTGAAGGTAATTATAACAACGGAATTTTTCCGCAAATTTCTATTAACGAATTTATATCATTGCCATTACTTCCTTTAGGTGATCCTGATGAAATATTGCTTTCTTCTGTGATGAATAAAATTTATTTAAAGTCCGTCAATGCCGAAGCTCAATCAAAAAGCATAAAAATCTTATTTCAAAGTGATAGTCCTTTTACTGTTCTTTCAAAATTAAATTTTAAATAAAATATGCAGGGTATCGAGCCAAGATTTCATAATAGTCTCATTGAAAGAGCTAAATATTACCGTTGCTTATTGATCGAATCAGAAAAAGATACTGATTCTAAATGCCTCATTGATATTGATGAAGTTTCTGAACTTGGTCATCTTTATGAAGAATATCTAAAAAATAAAAGTCAACTTGAAAAAAGCATAAAAAAATATAAAGAATGTCACAAAAAAGCACAAGTACAGCTATCTTTAAAAATCCGTATTTTAAGAAGAAATTCAAGAAAAAGGTGATGGTTTTACTTGAATTACAAAACTATGAAGGAATTTAACACTCAAAACAAACTTAAAAAAAATATAGCTTAATTATATATTAACGGACATAACCATTTCCTAAATATTAATGAAATTTGTAAATAATAAAAGGATATAAATCTAAGAATTCCATAGGATAAATATAAAACAGTTTTACATTAAATATAATTTAGATATTATATCAAATAGATGATTTTGCATATTTACCTATATAATTGTTGTTTCATCATGTTTATGAATATTTTTAATATATAATCGTATATATAGAAATAGAGTTATAGGTAATCCAACGCTTTCATCATATCGATTCCCTTTCCCAAAACAGGTTTAAACAAATCTCCTTTTTTCTTTATTCTTTCCAGAGCGTTTTCAATAGTAAAATCGGTAGGTTTCAAACCCTTTTTTAGTTCGCTCCATTCAATCGGCATCGAAACAGATGCTCCTTCTTTAGGTCTCAAGCTGTAAGCACTCGCCAAAGTTTGTCCTTGTCTGTTTTGAAGATAATCGAGATAAATTTTTTTGTCGTCTCTTTTTTGTAGACTTCTTTCTAATGTTGTGATTTTTGGAAGTTTTTCATTCACCTGCTTCATCAGAATGTGGGCAAAATCTTTTACCTGATCATAATCGTAACCACCGCCCATCGGAATGTAAATGTGAATTCCTGTGCTTCCCGAAGTTTTACAATACCCTTTTATTTTAATTAAATCTAAAACTTCTTTCACCTGTTGCGCTGTCTCAATGACATCGTCAAAACTATTTTTCTTCGAAGGATCAAGATCCAAAACCAAATAATCAGGATGTTCCAGATCAGGAAGCGAAGAGTTCCATGGATTGAAATCAATGCAACCTAAATTATTCAGATAAGCTAAGGTCGCTTTATCATTACAAACGGCGTAATCGATGTATTTATCGGTAGATTCTGAATGAACTTTTGTTGTTTTAATCCAATCAGGAAAAGAATCTCCAGTGTCTTTTTGGTAAAATCCGGAATGATCAATGCCACTTGGAAAACGATTGAGAGAAAGTGGACGGTTTTTCAGATGCGGTAAAATATATTCTGCTACTGACTGATAATATTCCACAACATCGCCTTTGCTGATTTTATCTTTCGGAAAGTAGATTTTATCTTGGTTCGTGAGCTTTATTTTATGACGGTTCAGTGTAATTTCAGTGTCTTTCTCAAGATCGCTTTCTGTTTTTTCTATGGATTTTTTAGTCGCCATACTTTTAGATTTAGTAGTTTGTTGAATAGGTTTTTTACCTGAATTACTGATTTCTTTCGCATCTTTATCTTCCCGGATTGCCACAAAAACAGGATGACGGAACATTCCGTCTTTTGTGATTTCAGAATATTTTATTTCGCAAACCAATTCAGGTTTCGTCCATGTTACCGGCATATTCGTTTTAGGAATGGTTTCAAATGGCAAAGTTTTTATGACTAATTTTTTCAGCCTTTGATGAAGATCATTCAGCAATTCATTATTAAATCCCGTTCCGGTATGTCCAGAATAAATTAGTTTTCCATTGATATATTTTCCCAAAATCAAAGCTCCAAAACCTTGTCTGGAACCTTTTGGTTCTGTAAAACCACAGATTATCGCTTCTTCAGTATTTGTAAATTTTATTTTAAGCCAATCGGAGCTTCTGCTGTTTTCGGTATAAATACTGTCCGATTTCTTGGCAATCATTCCTTCCAGCTTCATTTTTTTCATCTGATTAAAAAAGGCAATTCCTTTTTCAGGAACATGATCACAGAATTTGATCAGGTCTGTTTCAATTAAAGCGTCTTTTAAAAGCTCTTTTCTTTGAATTAAAGGCAGTTCCTCGGTAGAATGATCATTGAGCCAAAGCAGATCAAAAACTTGATACGTTAAAGCCAGATTTGGATTGTCACCGATTTGTTGTAATAATTGGAAATTTGGTTTTCCATTTTCATCGTAAGCGACAATTTCGCCATCAAGAATCATTTTGTGTTTTTGCTGACTGAAATCTTCGGCAATGGTGTCAAATTTAGACAGAAAAGAAATGCCGTTCCGGGAATAGAATAATGGATTTTTTTTGCTTAAATCAGCTACACCACGATAACCATCCCATTTGATTTCAAAAATCCAGTCTTCATGATCAAACGCTTCATCAGAAGATTTTGCGAGCATGGGTTTGATGAATTTCTCAAGTTTTTTCTCATCAACTAAAGAATTGAACCGTTGAAACTTTGGCTTTGTTTCAGAAGTTATGACTTCTTTTTGCTGCTTTTTAGGCTTTTTTTTTCCTCTAAAAATTTTGAAACCTGAGAGTTTTTGGCAATGTTTTCTTCAGCATCATATTTTTCTTCCGCAAATTTATCTTTGTGTTTAATCAAAAGCCAAGCGTTATTTTCTGCATTTTTCATTTTTACTAAAGCAAATTCTCCTTTCAGTTTTTTGCCGTGTAGAATAAATTTTAAAGAACCGGCTTTCAATTCTTTCAACAATTCTTTTTCATCAGAAAGTTTACTGGTTTCATCTAAAGGTTCATAAGTTCCACTGTCCCAGATTTCGACTTGTCCGGCTCCGTAATTTCCTTCAGGAATATTCCCTTCAAAATCTTTATAATCGTAAGGGTGATCTTCAACCATCATCGCCAAACGTTTGTCTTCGGGATTTAATGATGGGCCTTTCGGAACTGCCCAGCTTTTCAGAACACCTTCCATTTCCAACCTAAAATCGTAATGTAATCGTGATGCAGCATGTCTTTGAATCACAAAAATAAGCTGGTCTTCGCTTTTTTTTGTTTTTCCTTTGGGTTCGGTAGTTTCATCGAACTTTCTTTTATCATTGTAATCTTTAAGTGCCATAATCACGAAGCGTTTTTAGATTTAGGACTTTGTAAACTTGCTTTCAGCTGAGCCATCAAATCAATCACTTTGCCTTGTTTTGCATGTTCTGATTTTTTAAGCTTTACAGTTTTGCCTTTGGCTTTTTTCTTAATAATTTTAAGCAGTTCAGCGGAATACGTATTTTTGTAAAATGTAGGATCAAAAGGTTCTGAAAGCTGCTCGATAAGATTTTTTGCCATCTTCAATTCGGCAGGTTTGGGAGCTTTTTTAGCAGGAATTTTCAGTTGTTTATAATCTCTGATTTCCTGATCAAATCTTAAACGATTTAAAACTAAAACCTCATCATTGTACGGACGAATCATTCCGATGGCTTCACTGTCGCGAAGAACAAAAGTTCCGATACCGACCATTTTAGTTTGTTGCAAAGCTTTTATTAAAAGTCTGTAAGCATTTTCTCCATTTTTCTGTGGCTCAAGAAAATATGGAGTTTCAAAATAAACAGAATCTACTTCGGCTTCTTTTACGAAATGTTCAATAGAAAGAATTTTAGTTTTCTCAGGGCTTGCGGCTTCGTAATCTTCATCTTCAAGAACAACATATTTGTCATCCATCAGATAACCTTTTACAATGTTTGCCCACTTTACTTCCTTGCCTGTTTTTTCGTTAACTCTTTTGAATTTAATATTAGAAAAGTCAGATTTATCCAGCATATCGAGATCGAGTTTGCTGGTTTCTGTCGCAGAATAAATCTTTACAGGAATATTAACTAAGCCAAAACCAATGGCACCGTTCCAAATTGCTTTCATTGCCTTACTTTTCTCTAAAACTTGCAATCAATATGCCATAAAGAGCTAAGCATGTAAATAGATTGCTATTGCTAAATAATTATATTTTAGTACCTCACGAATGATCATTGCAGTAGTTATATTCTATAACATCTTGTTTCGTGAAAATGTAAATCACGTTATAAAAATTTAACTAAGTGAAAACCATTTTTAAGCTTACTTTTTTCATTTGGTATTCCTTTTGACGCCAAACTTTGGATAAGAAGCAGTTGTCTTTATAAAGGGTTTTAATAATTATAAAAAAAATTATATGGCTAAAAATGTATCAGACCATTTGGTCGAAATGTTAAAAAGTGCCGGTATTAAAAGAGTGTTTGCCATCACAGGAGACAGCCTAAATCCGGTTAATGATGCTATCAGAAGAGATGGTACGATTGAATGGATTCATGTAAGACATGAAGAGACCGCGGCATATGCAGCTTCGATGGACGCAGAACTTAATGGTATTGGCTGCTGCATGGGCAGTTCTGGGCCCGGTCATGTTCACCTGGTCAATGGTCTTTATGATGCAAACAGATCAGGCAATCCCGTCATCGCTATTGCAAGCACTTGTGCAACAGAGAAATTCGGAACTGAATATTTTCAGGAGACCAATCCTCAATTCCTCTTCAAAGACTGTAGTAAGCAAGTTTTTATGGCCAATACACCAAAGCAGTTTGGTACTATGATTCAACGTACCATACAGACTGCACTTAATGAAAAAGGTGTTGCGGTTTTAGGCTTACCGGGTGATGTGGCATCCGCAGAATATGAAGAAGTTTCAACGGGATATAAAAGCTTTAATACTACACCGATATTCAGACCTTCAGATTCCGAAATGTCACAGTTGATACAATTGATGAATTCGGAAAAGAAAATCGTATTTTTCTGTGGGCATGGCTGTAAAGGTGCATTGAATGAGGTTGAGGAATTGGCAGGTAAATTAAATGCTCCTATCGTCTATTCCTTCAGAGGGAAAATATTCTTTGACAGAGAAAACAGCCCCTTTGCAGTTGGCATGAATGGTCTTTTAGGTAATAAATCAGGATATGAGGCCTGTAACGAAGCAGAAGTTTTAGTGTTATTAGGAACTGATTTTCCTTATTCGGAATTTTTACCTGAAAATAAGACTATTGTTCAGATTGATGAAAAGCCTGAAAGGATAGGGAGACGTGCACACGTTGACTACGGTTATGCAGGAGATATTAAAGATACATTGACAGCATTATTACCGTTTGTTGAGTCTAAATCGGATGATTCTTTTCTTAGAAAAATGAAGAAAATCTATAATGATGATGAAAAAAAGTTTAGTGATTACGCAGAAAAAAAAGGGGCTGAGTCTAAGATTAACCCTGAATATATTGCTACCTTAATCGATCATTATTCTTCTGAAAATGCGGTTTATACAGTTGATACAGGAATGACAGCAGTATGGGCAGCCAGATTTATCCGTGCTAAAGGAAATCGTTACTTAACAGGATCATTTAACCACGGATCAATGGCCAATGCTTTGCCGATGGCAATAGGTGCTGCTGCATCAACAACCGACAGACAAATCATAGCTATGAGTGGTGACGGGGGATTGTCTATGCTTTTAGGCGAGTTAGCAGTCATTATGCAATATCAGTATCCTGTCAAGATTTTTGTTTTCAATAATCATTCTCTCGGCATGGTGAAGCTTGAAATGGAAGTCGCAGGCTATGTCGATTGGCAGACTGATATGATTAATCCGCCATTTGATAAAATCGCAGAGTTAATGAATATCAAAGGTATTGAACTAAAAGATCCTGAAAAAGCAGAAGACGTTATCCGTGAAACATTTGAACATAAGGGACCGGTATTGGTAAATATCTATACTGATCCTGATACTTTAGCAATGCCTCCTCACGTAACTTTTGAACAAATGAAGGGATTTGCTGCATCTTTAGTTAAAAAAATAGGAATGGGTAAGTTTGATGAAGTCAAAAACTCAGTTAAGACAGGAATAAGCCAGATTGGGGAGATTATTTAAAACTCTACCTGATTTAATGAGTATTTTTTATCTCTATAAATTAGAATAAGTCATAATTATTTATTGATAAAATAAATTTTATGACTTATTTTTTAGTTTAAAGTTTTTATTTTGGTGGATAAATTCTGATTTACCTAAGTTAATTATTACTGATTGAAACTTTTTTCACCTATTATAACTATAAATCCTATATTAAATCTGATCAATTGTAAACTCTAGAGCATCAATAATACTCAGTGGAATTTAAAATGTTATCGCGTTGATGTATTAGTAGAGAAGAGTAAAATCAATTCATAAGCAAACCTTTAACTTTAGAAATGAGATCGTTCATATCAAATGGTTTAGCTATAAAAGCATTTGCTCCAGCATCTTCAGCTATATCTGACCCATCAACACTTGCTGATAAGACGATAACAGGGAGGTTTTTAATATCATCGTTATGGCGAATTGTTTTAAGCAGCTCATCTCCTGCCATAAATGGCATCCACAAATCTAACAAAAGTAAATCGGGTGAATGCAATTTTATACTGCTGATAAGGTTAGGGCTATGAACTTCTGTATATACAGTAAAGTTTTCCGTCTCCAAGAGCATTTGAATCACATCCAATATGCCTTGGTCGTCATCGCATACCATGATTTTTTTATTATTAGTAATCATCAGTTTTCAGTTATAATAAATAAGCCAGGAATTAGCTTATATTTAGATTTCGTATGTAGCAAATATCATTCCAACACTTACATCGAGAAATCAAGAAAATGTTTTTTTTACAGATCCTATTTTTCTATTGATGAACGTATATGTTGATGATGCGGAAAAGGTTTTTAATTTTACGAAGGCAGGAGTCAATTTCGAAATTTTATTTATATTTAATTGTTTGCCTTAATTCTTTTTTACAATATGTTATAACTAATATATTGTAAAACATTCCTTCAAGTATATATTAAACAATCATTATTGTACATTTAATTTCATTAAAATTTAGTTTATCAATTCGAATTTAACTAATTATTAAAGTTTTAACGAATGATTTTATAATTATATTTGTCCAAGTTTAATCATATGAATTCTCCGTCTCAAATAAATCCTGAAAGGCTTCTTTCAATACTTTTTTATTCACCGAATGCTACCGCGGTATATACAGGTAATGACATTAAGATCATAAGCGTTAATCAGGCAATGCTTCATTTATGGGGAAAAGATAGGTCTGTCGTTGGTCAGACATTTGATCTAGCACTTCCTGAATTACATGACCAGCCTTTTTTGGAAATACTTAAGAAGGTATGGGATTCGGGGCAAACATTTGTTGCGAGAAATTTTCCGGCTGTTCTTGAAGTTGATGGGATCTTAAAAAAATCTTATTTTGATTTTGAATATAAAGCTGTTATAGATGCAGAAGGTAAGACAGAATACATTCTTCATACTGCTTTTGAAGTTACCGAAAGACAAGAAGCTGAGCAATTGGTCGAAGAAAAATCTAGATCTGAACAGAAACTTATCAATGATCTTTCTGCGCTTAATGAAGAGTATATGGCAACTAATGATAATCTTGTTTCAAAACACGAGGAGTTATTTGCTTCAAATAATCAGCTTGAACAAACCAGAAATGAACTGCTTACGGTTAATTATACATTAATTAAAAGTGAAGAAAGGTTTAAAACTTTGGTTGAAAAATCACCTGTTGCAATGGCCTCCCTTAAAGGCGAAAATTTTGAGGTAGAAATTGCTAATGATATGGTTTTAAAAATCTGGAATAAAGATCACACAGTAATAGGGCTTCCATTAGAAAAAGCGCTTCCCGAATTGGTGGGTCAGCCATTCATTGATATTCTTAAAAGAGTATATGCGACTGGTGAACCTTATCATGGTTTAGAAGATAAAGCATTAATTACTGATGATGGAGGATTGGTAGAAAGATATTTGAATTTTGTTTATCAACCTATTTTTGATGAGAAAAGAAAGAACAAATCTATTTTAATTGTTGCAAGCGATGTAACAGATCAGGTAAATGCAAGGAAATCAGTCACTGAAATAAATAACCGTCTTGAAATTGCGTTGGACGCCAGCAAGTTAGGTTCTACAGAAGTAGAATTATCAACTGGAATTATGACGAGTAATGCTCAGTTTAAATATAATTACGGTTTTCTTCCACACGAAGAATTTAATTATTCTGATCTTTTTGAAACAATGCTTCCTGAATATCGTGAATCTGTTAAAGCTTTGGTGCAAGAAGCCATCCATACTAATGGAATTTACAAAGCAGAATATCCTGTAAAATGGAAAGATGGTTCTATTCACTGGATACAAGCTCATGGAAGACCGAGGTATGATGACAATGGTATAGCAAACAGAATGGTTGGAATGACTGCTGATATAACTGAAAAGAAATTGGCTGAACAACGCAAAGATGATTTTTTGAGTGTAGCAAGCCATGAACTGAAAACCCCACTTACAGCTGTTAGAGCATCTATCCAATTGCTTAACCGTATCAAAGATCGACCCTATTCTTCCATGCATGAAAAGTTGATAGAACAGTCTGAGAACAGTATTGAAAAAATGTGTATACTGGTTGACGAACTTCTCAACATGAGTAAAATGGGACAAGATAATCTCGACCTTTCATATACTTCCTTTAATGTTTATGATATGTTGAGCAGTAGCTGCAGTCACATCAGATTTGAAGATGGTTATCAAATTCACCTAAGCGGTGATGAAAAACTTGAAATTTTTGCAGATTTAAATAGGATTGAACAAGTTGTAATCAACTTCGTAAACAATGCGGTGAAATACGGGAAAAACTCCAAAAATATTCTACTTTCAGTCGAAGATAAAGGAGAAGATATTAAGGTTTCTGTAAAAGATTTTGGACTGGGAATTCCTGAATCTGCAATACCATTTATTTTCGAAAGATATTATCGTGCTGATCATTTGGGTAAATCTTATTCAGGACTAGGTCTGGGGCTCTATATATGTTCTGAAATAATAAAGAAACATTCAGGAAAAATAGGAGTTGAAAGTAAAATGGGTGAGGGAAGCAATTTTTGGTTTACCCTGCCCAAAAAAATATGATTCTGATTTTGGAAATAAATATTTAATTTTAATGTAAGCTACCTATTTAGTACAGGAAAGTATGTAGTTGCCAATATTTATTACCGGCTTACAAGAAAATTTCACTTTTTCTTGATCATGATGTCTGAGGTGAAAATACTAAGAAAATCATTAAAAGTACCTATGGAAATGTTGAAGATTGTTCTTTTATTTACAGAAATTTTAATGACTTTAATGGATGGTTTTGTAAACAGAAAAAAATGTGATATTGTGTTCTAATTTATTCTGTCTCCTTTTAAGCTATCCTGTCTCCTTTTAAGTTTTTATTTTTACTAAATACCATATTAAATAAGTAATATTTAATTTACTTTCAATTTTATCATCAGAGAAAATTTCACCGTCCCATTTAATAATGATTTCTTCTCAGTCGGGTTTTCTCATCTATGTACAAAAGAACTTATGAGCACTTAATCTTAAAATGCTTTTTGGGTCTAGTCGCCTTCAAAACTCACAACTAGCAAAATGTATCAGTATTGATTTCTTCAACGATAATAGTTTTGCGTTTCATTTGAATTTTGATTGTATTATGAATGTATAATCAATACTGCTTAAGTAAATAAAATTAAAACTGATTGCTGTATTTAACTTTTATTAGAAATCACTAAAATAAGAAAAATATAATGACAGCAATGAAATTATTAAATTTTTCACATTTTTATGAATTATTATTAGATTTCTCCAATGTTTCTGATAGGGCAGTGATAGAATCACTGCTTTAATGTGGTAGCCATGTAGAGATTTGGATTGTGTTTAAATTTATAATTTAACACAAATTGTTGTGAATTATCTACAATAATGTTTGAATAAATTAATATTATTTATTAGATTTGGAAAAACTATAATAACCTAAAAACCAAATTACTTTCTTGCCGTTCCAAAATAAATAATTGGCAATAAGCCAAACCCATCACCAAATAAAACTATTTCCGGATATACCGGAATCATCAACTCAAAATTTTACATATGAAAAACAACGACAATCAACTGAACAAGTTGAGAGTAAAGTGGTTGCTCCTGTGGCTGCTTTTAATCTTTCCTTTTTTGGGATACTCCCAAAATAGTGGTATAACGGTAACCTGGGACTTTCAGGTAGGCTGTAACGATGTGCAGTCTTCCGATCCGAAGGAACGGGATAACATTGAAACATGGGAAACAATAGGAATGGGATCCTGTGTTCGTGTTTGTGAAAATTCCACGGTGAATTACACATTAAATACAAGCTCAGCTTCTATCTCCTCGGTGACCTGGAGTGCTGCTGGAGGAGTAGTCAACTCAACTAATACAAGTCCTCATCAGGCAAATATTTCTTGGGGTGCTGCAGGAAATGGAACTGTAATTATTACGATTTTATATTCCAACAATACTCAAGAAACTAAATCAATCTGTATTGAGAAAATAGACGGTCCGGATGCCAAGTTCGTCATTGCGGGAGCCGGAGGTCATCAGGTATGTCAAAATACACCGGTGTATTTTGATAACTTATCAACCGCAGGAAACGGAAGTGGTATCGTAAGCTACGAATGGGATTTTGGCGATGGAAGTCCCACTAAAAGTGTGTTTGAACCTACTCATACTTTTACGACACCCGGGACTAAAGAGGTTAGACTCACTGTAACAAATCAGTGTAATTGTAGTACGACCTATAGTATGAAGGTAGAAGTTATAAAAGCCACGCCTGTAGAAATTTCTTGTGCCAGTGTGGTATGTGAAGGAAGTGTAGAGACGTATACGGCAAATAACAGTTGTAATGGACATTGGGAGGTTGTCGGCGGAAGTATTGTTAACATAAATGGTAATGAAATAACTGTAAAGTGGGATCAAGTAGATGCTGCTGACGGATTTGGATATGTAATGTATCAATCTGACTGCGGATGTCCGGTTTGGACCACCTTAAAAATCCCTGTTGTTGTGCGTAATGGAGTCATTACAGGGCCCACAACGGTTTGCACCAGTAAGCAATACAAGTATGAAATGCCAAGATGGCCCACCACTCAGGTGCAGTGGGATGTGAACGGACCTGCGCCGGTACAGACTACTTATAGCTCACAGAGAAATGAGGTCTATCTAAAGTTTAATGTACCTGGTACCTACACGCTGAGTAATATTTATAAAAATACATTATTACAGTGTGATGGAAAAAGTGAGGTGTTAACTATTGTAGTAACAGAACCATTAACTGTAACAGGAGGACAGTCTGAAGTATGTACAGGAAACGCTCTTACTTTTAATAGTAGCGGTAGCGGAAATGTTGTATGGGACGTTATTTTTAATGGAGGTGTGATTTCAAGTCAAACTACTAGTAATCCTTTCCAATATACATTCCAGAATCCCGGAACTTATATTATTACTGCACATAGTCCTGGAGGATGTGTTGGTGAAGGAACTGTAGTCAAAGCTTTACCATTGCCTCCGGCGCCTTCCGGTAATATTACTGGAGATCAGTTGGTGTGTCCAGGAGTTCCTTACACTTATACCTTAAGCCCAACCAATGCAGGATTTATTCCAGTTTGGAGTGTAACAAATGGGGTTATACAGGGAAGCAATACAGGAAGTTCCGTTACTGTGATATTTAATTCATCTTCAATCAACTATACGGTAAGTGTACAAAATCGTACCAACGGAGGTTTGGGATGTTTGTCTGCTCCGATCAGCTATGCTGTACAAAAAGTTGACTTAAATACAATATCCATTCAGACACCCGCAGGTGGAAATATATTTTGCCCAAGCAGCAGTGCAACATTTACAGCTAATTTCAACGGTATTGTTCCTGATGATTTCTATTGGACTTTGGGTAGCGCTAATTTTGGAAGTTTACTTCCTGATCCAAGCAATCCAAATGCAATTATTGCTAGTTTTAATGAGATTTCCGGTGGTGTATATCAAACTTACTTACGACTAAATGTTGTTAAGTGTGGTCAGCTATTCACAAAAGATATTCCTGTTGAGCTTCAGATTTTGCCAGTAATAAGCATTGTTGGAGGAAATATATGTGAGGGAAGCTCTCTCATAAGTGTTGTAGTTAATATTCCCTCAAATGTAAATTCAGGAAATTTGTTATTTACATTTCCAAATGGAAGTACAGAACCGTACACTATAACCTCAGGCGGAACACAAACAATCACTATTCCTAACCATTTCGTTAATAATACCAGTTCAGTGATCTCGCAATCATTACAACTTGAGCTTAATGCGCCTAACGGCTGTAATTATTTGGCAACAACGGCAGCTAATTTCAATATCAAGCCTGAACTTGAAATTACAATTACACCTGGGTATTTTTATGCAATCTGCCCTTCGAGTAGTTATTCAGAAACGCTTACAGCGCAAGTTCCGTCGGGAACAATAGGTGCAAGTTACCAGTGGTATCACAATGGTCCTATTTCTGGAGCAACAGCTTCTACATATACTATTAACAATACAACGCAACCCTCACCTGGAGGAAGTTATTATGTCATTGTTACTGCAGATGGATGTGAATCACGTTCGCAGAATATTAATGTAAGTGAATCTTGCGGATCCTTTCCTCCATGTACGATTACTCCTAGCCCAAATTTAAATATTACGGCTATCTGGACTGATTGCAATACTATTACAGCGACAGCAACATTTGTCGGAAGCCCTAGTGTTTTTGAATGGAGTGGAAGTCCCTTGCTTCAATTGCAGCCTGGAAGCACTTCTACTTCAGCGGTATTTAATGTTACTGAGGCAGGTGTCCACAATGTTGCACTCACGCTTAATTTTGGAGGTTGTACAGTACAGGCTGACAAGGATGTCACGAAAAATTATAAACCAGACTTTAATGCGACTATATCTTGTAATAGCAATGGTACTTATAATGTTACGTTAACGGACAGTTCACTTCTTTCGGGTATCACTTCTTCACAAATAGCTTATAGCTATACAATGAATGGAGGAAGCCAGCAAAATGGCCAGGTTGTTACCTATTCAGGATTACAGCCGGGAACAAGCTATAATTTTGCAATTACCTTGGATGGACCGGGGGCAATGCCAAACTGTGTTTATAATGAAAGCATTATAATGCCAACATTACCAAACACACAGTATAGTGTGTCTCAAACTACGATATGTAAAGGAGAGGTTATAACCTTAACAATTCCATCGGCTAATTTTCTACCAAACCATAAATATAAGTGGAAATTTGCTCAGACTGCATATGTAACTTCGTCGCCTATCACAACGATTACCTTGAATGAACCAGGGTTTTACAATATTGAATTAGAAGTTACAACACCTAATAATTGCGTATATGTAAGTTTGCCGACCATTATAGAGGTTAAAGTTGCAACTTTTGGAAATATCTTTCTTCAGGCCTTCAATAATGATGTTTGTGAAACAAGCACAAGTCAACCGTTACTATTAGTCACAGCTGCTGCATCACAATATCAATGGATGAACGGAGATCAGATTGCAGGAACGACTTCGTCTGGTGCGAATACTTTTACTCCTACGCAGTCGGGGAGCTATTGGGTTGTCCTCACGGATGCTACTAATGGATGTTTAGATAACTCCACTGCGAGCACTCCAGTAAATGTAAATATCAGAAAGGCGCCTCAGGTGAGTATTACAGGAAGCTCACAAGCCTGCGAAAATAATACGGTAACCCTTCAGGGTGTAGTAACAGATAACAACCTTCAATACGAATGGACACAAAGTTTCAATGGTGGGGCTAATACAGTTGTGCAAACAGGAAATTCTGCAACACCAATTACTTACACTTCTACAGCACTTTCAGTAGGTACTTATTTTTACGCATTAAAAGTGTGGTCAGCAAATGATCCATCTTGCTTTGGTATTTCAAGCTTTACGGTAACAGTAAGCAGTCCGCCACCGCCGCCGCAGGTTAATGTTACTATCAGTAATTGTCAACCTTATGAAGTTCAATTAACCGTACAGAATCCTGGTGCAGGAAGCTATAACTGGAGCAATGGTGCATACGGATCTAGCATTACAGTGACAAAAGGAGGATTGTACCAGGTAATTTATACAGCTCCTTCAGGCTGTAAATCAAGTGTACAAGTTAGTGTACCACACAGTGTTGAAGATCTCATGTGGATTTTCCCTACAGGATGTTATGATATGTGCCCTGGAGATGCTTATGTAATAGGTCCTTTCGGAATATTTACCAATCACGAATGGCAGTACTTTGGAAACATGCAACAGGGAGGTAATCCTGGTTTTGTAGATCCTTATTGGCCACAAAGCACAGGAACTCACAATCTTTGGCTTCAACAAGGTCAGTGTGATCTTCAGTCAGGAAATATGTATATCAGTCCGTCTGTTAATAATCCTGGCTGTGCGCCAAGAGAATGTAAGCTAGAGGTTGTTGTTAAAGCGGTTAAAAGAGAAGGTAATTCTTATCTTATATATGGAGATATATTTAACTTCGGATCTCAAGCAGTGACCGTAACACTTTCAAGTGCTAATGGCTATGGTAATTATATTCCTTCAAGTATGCCTATTCCGGGTGGAGGAAGTTATAACATGAATCCTATTATTTTCTATCCAAACTCAAGCTTCCCTGGTGGAGTTGATGAGATGCTGGTTACCGCAAATGTTAACGGATGTAAGATGATAGTTAAAATTGTTTTTGATGACGGTGTTTACAGCAAGTCAACACCGGCTTATGTACAAACAGAAAGCGAACTTAAAATGATTCCTAACCCGGCAAAAGATGAAGTAAGAATTTCTTACGATACAGGAAATGCAAAGGTTGAAGCAACAAATCTTTACATTTATGATCAGGGAGGACGCCTTCGCCATCAGGAAAAATTGAAAGGCTCAAAAGGTGAGACAAAGTTGAATGTCAGCCAATGGTTACAAGGCATGTATCTTGTTTCTATAAGTACTACAGCAGATCCTTTACAGGGTAAATTGCTGAAAAAATAATTCTTATTTTTAATTTTCAGGTAACCCCAGTCTGGGGTTATCTGTCTTTTATAATAAATGAAAGTTTAAAGAACGTCAGAATTATACAAACGAATTACAAATATTTAAAAGAATAATTATTGAATAAAAATCTACTATTAAATATCTATATTTAGTGAACCAAATTAATTATTATGAAAAAGAACATTTACTTATTGGCAATGATAGGACTTTCTATGTTTTGTCAAGCTCAAAATTATCAATGGCAATGGGCTAAGACAGGAGGTGCTATTAATGGAAGCAGCAATATTGGCTTTAACCAGATCGATGATGAGCATATCTTGGATATTGTTGTTGATAATCAAAACAACAGTTATTATTTGACATCAATCTATGACGATACCCCCTTATTAAACGGACAACCAGTTACTAATTATGGTGGAAAAGATCTTTTAATTTTTTCTACTGACTGCCTGGGAAATGTTCGATGGACCAGAACGATCGGTTCGAGTACGAACACCGGACTCAGTCAAAAATTAACGTTGGATAATTCCGGGGGGATTTATATGTCAATAAATATTCCTAATAATGCAACTCCGGGTAGCGGGAGTTTACCGCCTCGATTTGGGGATAATAATATAGCACCAACGATTACCAACGATCCTTTTCAGCCGCAGGCAGGATTAAGAACAGGTTATCTTTTAAAGTATAATACTTCTGATGGGAATTTAGTTTGGAGACGTGATTTTCAGGGGGATGTAACTGCATTTAATGCGGATATGGATATGAGCCCCCCTGTTATTGACTCTCAGGGAAATTTACATCTGATTTTAGGATTTTGGAGTGGAACCCATTTAGGAGGACTCATTACAGTGCCGGGCTCTTTTAACAGCTTTAATAATTATCAATATTATCTTGTGAAATATGATACTGCAGGAAATGTCGTTGGTACACCTGCATTATTGCCTATCACCGGGTCTACCACATTTTTAGCAGGATACTTGAATTTTATGTATGACGAATCCAGCAGCCTTTATTATATTGCCGGATCAAGAAATTTACCAGGAGGAGGTAGTAGAACATTGTCGTACAATAACGTTCCAATCAGTCAAAATGCATTTGTTTTTTCTTTTAATTCTACAAACTTTACAGAAATATGGAGAAAGGAAATTAATAATGGAACTCCAAATTCGGCAGGTGATTATATTTTTGGATTAAAAAAAGATATTGTTACTAACGATATTTATATTTCAGGAAGATTTTTTAAAGGTAATAATACACCTAATCTTTCAAGTTTTGGCAATTACTCTTTTACTACACCTTTAACAGGGCAAATTAGCTTTGCTATGAAATTAAACAATTTAGGAAATGTTATTTGGTGTACAAATCCAGTTTCTCTTTCAGACGGCAGTTCAGATGCATTTATAGTCAATGCGAGAATGCCTATTGCATTGAAGGGAAGTGAGGTATTATTCGCTAAAGGAAGTATTCAAGAAGTTTGGGGAACATTTCCAATGGTAAGACCGGCCAATGACAGGACTGACCCGCTTGTTGTAAGATTTAATAAAGATACAGGAATCGTTAACGGTACTTATGAAGTACAGGGAAGCTATGGACAGGAAGATCACTTTACTGCTATCGCTGTGGATAATGATAATAATATTATGCTTGGTGGTTTTATCAACCAACAGCTTTTTACTTCTTCTAGTGATAATGTGGCAACCATAAGCAATGCAGCAGGAAGCAATAAAACAGATTTCTTCTTTACCAAACTAGCGACTTCAGCAACCTGTACAGGCTTATCGGTAGAAGAAACCGCAGCAGAAGCGGACCTTAAATTCTATCCAAATCCTGTAATTGATGTTCTTAACATTAAAAGCAAAAGTACACTGCAGAGCTTTGAAATATACTCTTCAACAGGACAGACCGTTCAAAGAGGTAGCTTAAGAGATAACAACGCTCAGGTTAATATGAGTTCTCTTATATCGGGTGTTTATTATGTGAAAGTAAAAACAGAGAAGGCCGTAATAACAGAGAAGGTAATAAAGAAATAAATTCTTTAAATTTTTCTAATAAAAATCCGCAGAGAATTATTTTTTTTGCGGATTTTTATGATGTTGTAAAAAAATAGAGCTTAAAGTATTAGGGTATCTGGATATCCTAATTTAGCGTCCAGTTAAAGTTAAGAATAAAACCTTAATTTTAACTTATGAAACGAGAACGAAAAAAGACGACATAGCACGCTGGATTACAAAACAATAGAAGAATTTAATAGTCAAAACAATATTTATCAAAATTAGCTTAACTTATACTTGAAATTTTGTTTGCAAATACAATATTCATTTTACAAAGTAATAAAAAATATCAAAACAGAAAAGTTGTATATACTACTATCTATAGATTAGATAAAAATACAGATTGTTTTACTCTGTTTTCATTAATAAAATCACTAATATTTATATCGAAAAAGTCCTATTTATTCAGTCTTAAGCTAATTTTATCTCCTAAAAAAAACGTATATTTAACATAAATATGGAATTTATTTATATATACATTTTCGTTGTCAGTTTTGTTGCGACACTAGTCCGTTCAACGTTCGGTTTTGGAGAATCTTTAGTTGCAGTTCCTTTATTTATACTTTTTATTCCACTAGAAATTGCGGTACCACTTTCTGTTTTAATTTCAATTTTGGTGGCTTTGGTTGTGGTTGTACAAGATCATCAGCAAATTCATTTTAACAGTGCAAAGTGGCTTATTTTATTTGCTGTTTTGGGTATTCCGATAGGTTTGTTAATCTTACTATATGGTAACGAATTTTGGGTGAAAATAGGTTTAGGCTTGCTTATTATATTGAACTCATTGTATGCTATCTTTAGCAAAAAACAGCTTTCACTGAAAACAGACAGTCTGTTATGGTTATTTATCTGTGGATTTACATCAGGCATACTTGGTGGTGCTTATGGAGTAAACGGTCCGCCTCTTGTGGTCTATGGTAACTTGAGGAACTGGAGTGCTAAACATTTTAGGGCAACGCTTCAGGCTTATTTCTTACCGGCAAGCTTTATAGCTGCGATAGGATATTTTACAAAAGGTCTAATTACCTTGGAGGTATTAAAATATTTTTTAATCTCATTACCAGCTGTTTTTCCGGCAATATTTTTAGGAAGATACCTGAACCATAAGATCAAGGATAAATCTTTTTTTAAGTATGTTTATTGGGGGCTTATAGTTATTGGAGTCTTTTTAATTATTAACTCTTTGTTGACAAAATAATTTTTAATTCGTTTCTAATAATGTGTAAGTTGTTCATCTGACAGATAGTAAGATGGAGGTTTTTATTATCTGTTTTTCTAAAACATTTATTACATTGACACCAGTTCATCAATTAAAATTTTCACTTGTAGAGGTCTTTTCTTTTGATCAACCTCCAGCTTGTTATATAATCCGGTTTTTACAATTACCATCTTTTTTTCAGGAACCATAATAATGAATTGGCCTAAAAAACCATAAAAAAACCAACATTGTTTTTCTTTATTAATACCTTCTCCTGCCCAAATAGTATAGCAGAAAGCGTCATTTTCTTCAGTTGGTTTGAGCATCCTCTTGCAATATTCAGCATTGAGCAATTGCTTTCCTTTCCACGTTCCGTTTTGCATGATCAATTGTCCTATTTTTGCAAAATCTCTTGCTGTGGCATGTACACAACAGAATGCCTTTTCCATTCCTTTCTCGTCTGTGCTCCATTTAGCAGGAAATTCCATTCCTAATGGTTTCCAGATCTTTTCTGAAATATAATCTGATAAATGTTTCCCCGTTATTTTTGTTAAAGCCATTCCTAAAAGCTGTGCAGAAACACTTTGATACTCGTATTTTTGTCCAGGCATATTTTTTATCTCAATACTGAAAGCCTGTTTTGCAAGATCTTCAACAAAATATTGCTTGGAGTTTTCTGCAAAAGCATGGCGGTATTCTTCATCCCAATCAAACCCGGCTTGCATGGTCATGAGATGTCGAAATGTAAGATACTTTCCGTAAGGGCTTTTTTTATATTCAGGGAAGACTGTAGAAATTAATTGATCTTCTGATTCTAAATAACCGTCATCAATTGCAAAGCCTATTAAAATGGCTAAAAATCCTTTCGCCATCGAAAAAGAATTCATCAGTGATGAGGAATTATGCTCTTTCCAATACTTTTCATAAACCAATTGATTATCTTTAATTACAAGGAGTGAAGATGTGCGGGTCTTCTTAAGTTCATCGGTAAGTCGTTTTGATAACTGATGTTTATTGTAGTTAATACTTTTCTTCCAAACTTGAGGCTTTGAGTTTAGTATAATCCGAGAAGGAAATTTTTTTTCATCATCAATGGATGGAGCAAAAGATCCTTTTTTCAAATTGATTCCGATAGCTTTAAAAATATA
The DNA here is from genome assembly GCF_900168205.1 of Chryseobacterium balustinum. Taxonomy (GTDB): domain Bacteria; phylum Bacteroidota; class Bacteroidia; order Flavobacteriales; family Weeksellaceae; genus Chryseobacterium; species Chryseobacterium balustinum. The sequence goes on along the minus strand of NZ_FUZE01000021.1, from coordinate 11,698 downwards.
CCCATAACCCGAGAGGTAAATAAGTGCAATTGTTGCTGAAATTCCCACTGTTAATCCCGTTATTATTTTTTTCATTGGTTACTAGATTTTTTGAGATATTGTTTTCGAGTTGAATATTCAAAAAACGTTCCTCGGAATTTAGAGATACAGAAAAATTAATTATAATAAGATATAAAGACATAGATCATATTGTAGATAAAATTATTACAGAAACAAAATGTACCACACATACACGAAATGTTGTTTTAAAAGTTATCAATGGTACGGTGGTTGTAAGAAACTAGGCTCACCATAAAAAAATATTATTATGCACAATGAAAGAACAGTAGCAACATTGAATGATTTACTAAACATTACCAATGATAGAATTCAGGGATTCGCAAAGGTGGAAGATAAAGTTTGGGATACTTATTCTCCATTAAAAGGAGATTATGATCAGATGGTTGCACAATCACAGGTAATGAAATCAGAGTTGATTAATTTAATTACAGAAAGAGGCGGAAATCCTGATAATACTGGAACAGCTGCAGGAGCAATTCATAGAGGATGGATTGATGTGAAAAATTCTTTTTCCGGAGACAAAACAGAATCAACTTTAGAAAATGTAGTTTTTGGCGAAGAAGCAGCAATTGATGCATATCAGGATGCTTTAGATAGCGGAGATCTTTGTCCTGAGAGTTCAAGAGTTGTAAGCGATCAGCTTCATTATTTAAAATCATCCTACAATAAGTTTAATAATTTAAACGAGCTAAAAAATTAATTGTAGATGTTCATTATTTTGAATTGATTAAAAATAGTGAACAATATCAATCTCATCAGATCCTAAAAAATAATCTTTTTAGGATCTTTTGGCAGTAATATTTTGTAATAGATATTTTTTAGCATTATTACTGTAGTCATAAGACCTTATTATTTTTCACTCTTATATTTGATCAATAATCAATCACAAAAAACGTATGGATACCAAGAGAATCTTAATTTTTGATGATGATAAATCTATCTTAGATGTTTTCACCATCATTTTTGGCGAAAATGGATATTGCGTAGAAGTTTCTGAGACCTCACACGATATCATCGAACGGGTTAGCAAATTCAGACCTCATTTAATTTTAATGGACAACTGGATTCCTGATATTGGCGGAATAGAGGCCTTAAGATTATTAAGGAATCATGATAAGTTTAAAGATATACCTGTCATTTATATCAGTGCAAACAGTGATATCAACTTTTTAGCTAAGAAAGCACAGGCAGACGATTATATTGCAAAACCATTTGAACTTGAAAATCTCGAAAGAAAAGTTGAAAAGTTTATTATATGTTAATGAGAAAGTATTAAAATACTGTGTTTTTAAATTCTACTAGTTTAAAGATAGAGGTGGTTGTATAAATATTTCCCAATCATCAGCGAATTTTTTGTTTAGAAATTAAAAATAAGCGAACAGCACTTCTCCAAAGAGGAATTTACCAATAGTTTTTAACGAAAATGGAGATGAATAAAAAGCAAAATGTAAGTTTTTTCTATAGAAATAGTTAAGGAATTGTTTTGTTATTTCTAATGATTATTTGTCTCATCGGTCAGTTTTTTACTGTATTTAATACCGAAAATAAAGAATTAACGGAACATGGAAAATCGCTATTCTTATCGATCTGCTTCGTGAAAAAGGATCACCGGAATCTAAACCTGTAGATATGGCTCATGACGAGACTCCTTAATCCATTTTAAACTAATTACAATGAAACCCAAAAACATACCCGGAATTCCTCCACATTTTAAAGGAAGTTTTCATGATACTGAAAGCACTATAGAAGTGAGAAATTCCAAAGAATTAGACCTTAGATATGATGCTTTGAAACAACGTTTTTTTTCTATCAATCATTGGCGAAATTACTGTAACGAAAGTTCTGCGGATTTTAAACTATGCAACTCTTCAGGAAAAATAGTAGACCGTTTGCCAAAAATTGGAGATTATATCAGAATTGATATTCCTGGTCCGGGTGGAAAAGAGGGCAGGTCTTATGATTGGGTTCAAATTGTGATGATAGATACGAATGTTTCTGATAGAGTAATGATCCAATGTAGGCCGTCAAAAGATCCTGTAAAAGAAAACAGCCGAAAGATTGCTCATTTTTACTCTAATGCAGCGACATCTACATTTGTGATTTCGAAAGAAGGAAACATTTTAAAAGCAGGAATTTATGGACGAAATGAATATCCTAACCTAAAATCAGGATTTTTAAATTGCATCAGAAATATTGTGATCGCAATAGGAGGAATGTTGGGGTTTTCTAAAATCCAATGGAAATGTCTTACAGATGGACTCATTGATTTTAAATAACATACTATAAATTAGAAGAATGAAGTTTTTCTTTGACATTGTGCTTAATTATACAGAATGTACTTTTACAAACATTATCTAAATCAAAAAAGAGTAAACTATAAATCAAGAGATTCAAGAAAATGTAAGTAAGAATTTGACAAGCATTTTTTATTTAAAACGTTAATATGACCAAGGTCATAACAGATCGCAAATTATTAAGTTATATTTGGTTTAACCAAAACATCACGAAGTCATTTTATGAAAAGCTATATTCTTAAGCTCTACTTTTAGATACTAATAATTTTATTTTCGTTTAAGAAAAAATTAGACCAAAACAATTTTATTTCAAACGGAACTTTTGCAAATAATGTATTAATTTCAATGTCATTATCAAATTTTGCCACTGAAACCGCAATTAACAAATATTCTAATATTTCTTTATTACAACACTATATTTTTCTTTAAAGAGTCTCATGTGTTTCATGGTTTGTTATTTTTTAAATTATGCTTAAAACTGAAATAAATGGTATATTTTTTTAATTAAAATCATCAAAATACAAAAGTTTAAAATAATACTTGTTACACATATTTAACCACTATAATTACAATATAACTATGGAAAAGAACAACCAAAAAAGTGAAAAATTAGATCAACTAAAAGACCACACAACAGATAATTTAAATGAAAAACTCACAACCAATCAAGGATTAAAAATTAACAATAATCAGGATTCTTTAAAAGACGGGGAACGGGGTGGAACATTATTGGAAGATTTTATCCTTCGTGAAAAAATCACTCATTTTGATCATGAAAGAATACCGGAACGTATTGTTCATGCAAGAGGTTCGGGAGCTCACGGTGTTTTTAAACTTAATAAAAGTTTACAAAAATATACAAAAGCAAAATTTTTAACAGAAGAAGGAAAAGAAACGCCTGTTTTCGTACGTTTTTCTACAGTTGCCGGAAGCGCAGGAAGTACTGATCTTGCTCGTGATGTGCGAGGTTTTGCGATTAAATTTTATACAGAAGAAGGCAATTATGATCTTGTAGGTAATAACATTCCTGTCTTCTTCATTCAGGATGCTATGAAATTTCCTGATTTGATTCATGCGGTAAAACCTGAACCGGATAATGCGATTCCACAAGCTGCATCTGCGCATGATACTTTTTGGGATTTTATTTCTTTAATGCCCGAAAGTATGCACATGATCATGTGGGCAATGAGTGATAGGGCCATTCCTAGAAGTCTTAGAATGATGGAAGGATTTGGAGTTCATACTTTTAAATTCATTAATAGTGAAGGGACTGTTCATTTTGTAAAATTCCATTTTAAACCAAAACTTGGTGTACATTCCGTAGCTTGGGATGAAGCAACAAAAATCTCGGGTAAAGACTCAGATTTTCACAGAAGAGATCTTTGGGAAGCCATAGAAAACGGCGCATTTCCTGAATGGGATTTCGGAGTGCAGATCATACCTGAAGAAGATGAATATAAATTTGATTTTGATCTGCTTGATCCAACCAAGCTAATTCCGGAAGAGGAAGTTCCTGTTCAGATTGTAGGCACTTTAACATTGAATAGAAATCCTGATAATTTTTTTGCTGAAACAGAGCAAATTGCATTTCACCCTGGACATTTGGTTCCCGGTATTGATTTTACCAATGATCCTTTGTTACAAGGAAGATTATTCTCTTATACCGACACTCAGTTATCGCGTTTAGGGTCACCTAATTTCCATGAGATTCCTATTAACCGTTCTTTAAATGAAGTTCATAATAATCAGCGCGACGGACATATGCGTCAGCAAATTGTAAAAGGAAAAGTTAGCTATGAACCCAATTCTATTGGTGGCGGATGCCCTTTTCAGGCGATGATGAAAGAGGGTGGTTTTACTTCTCACAATGAAAGAGTTGACAGTAAAAAAATCCGTGCAAGAAGTGAAAGTTTTGTAGATCATTATTCTCAGGCAAAATTGTTCTTTAATAGTCAGTCTGCTCCTGAAAAACAGCATATAGAGAATGCGCTAATTTTTGAACTTTCTAAAGTAACAATTCCTGCTATTAGAGAAAGAGTAGTAGGGCAGCTTGCTTTCATTAATAAAGATTTGGCTTCAAAAGTTGCAAAGAAAGTAGGGGTAAAAGTAATTCAATTAAAACAACCCAATGGAAGTATTCCTGCAGATGTCGATCCTGCAACATTGCAAAGCCAGGAAAAAGAACCTATGACAAAGAGTTCAGAAGCCTTAAGTATGGCTAATACCGTTAAAAACACAATTGAAAGCCGAGTTATTGGTTTTATTATGGAAAACGGAGTAAAAGCTGATGACGTAAAGGCGCTACAATCTAAGCTGGAAAAAGAAGGAGCTGTAGTACAGATTATTGCAGGAAGCTTAGCATCAGTAAAAGCTGATGACGGTGCTATTTTTGAACCTAAACATTCTTTAACGAGTACAGCAAGTGTTTGCTTTGATGCAATTTACCTCTGCAGCGGAAAACAGTCTACAGATAATTTAATGAATGAAGATAACAAGCCAGGAACATTATTGTTTGTCAACGAAGCCTATAAACATTGTAAGGCAATCTATTTTGGAAAAGAAACAGATGCAATCTATAAAGCAAGTCATATAAATGATAAAAAGCATGATGATCCTGCAATTATTACTTTTGAAAGTAAAGATTCCACTACTGCATTTATTAAAGCTGTAGCTAATCATAGAGTTTGGGAACTGGAAAAAGAGAGAAATAATCCTGCTTAAACATGAAGTATAAATAAATATTTAATATGAAAGCAGCAGTTTTTCCTGTACCAGGTAAAGTAAATTGTGACACGCTGCCCGATCCATTGATTGAAAATGAGAAATTATTTTAAAAGTTACCTCTACCGCTATCTGCGGAAGCGAACTTCATATGTATTTAGGAGGAATATGGCAACGCAGACCTATTTGGAAGAGTTGGTGATCTTTGTATCTATGCTATCAATGGGAATGTAATCAAAAATAGTTGGTGTTTTCGCTGAATAATTCGTAATATTTGGAGGTTGATCGGAAGAGGAGAGGAGATTTGCTTAGGATTAGCACTGTAAAGAATAGTTTAGAAGGGATGGGTTTGCCATCCCTCTTTTGTTTATTGTGTGGTAACTTTAATTGTTTAATAATTTACTTTTTGTTACCACTTTTTGCAAGATGTACAATCGTTAGACTGCCTATTGGTCGGATTTTCCTGAATTTTTAGTGACCCATTTTCAAATTTTCAGGATGGGTCACGGAATAGGTCATATAAATCGTGACCTATTTTGATTTTTTTTGATACTAGCGCTTTAGCTTATTTTAGTTTCTCAACCAGTGGAGAAGTCAAGGATTTGAACTTGTTTAGGTGCAGTGAAGCTCAGGACGCCTTTATCAAAATCATACTGGTTTTTGTCCGTATCTCATTTTAGCCTTGACATCTTTTTTTAAGGATATGCTGTAAAAATCAGCGGAGAATTTCTCTAAAATTGAGTCTTTTTGAATCCGGATATCTTCAAGATCGATAATACTGACCAGCGGATGAAGCGGATCAGGCAATGACAGCAGACGGTGTAATTGCAATATTGAATCAATGGTATTCATTCTTTTTATTTATACAAATATAAGGAAGGCTCAACCGTAACGATCCAGTCTTCCTAAAACATAGGTCATAGATTCTTTTTAAAGAATGGAATTAATTGTAATAAAGCTTCATAAGTTGCTTTAGGCTGGTCATATAGGTCATAATGACTGGCGCCTTTAACAACATAGATATTTTTATTTTTTGATGCTGCCTTATTATAAAGTTCAAATCCATCTCTGTAGGAACCAAAGGCTCCGACCTTATCTCCGACAATGATCAATAGTTGCTGTGTCAACAGCTGATCTGCCAAATGGAAAGCATCGAAATTGACCGTATTCCCAAAACTTGTAAAAAGAAGTTGATTAGACGATCTCGGATGATTTCCACGAGGTGTTCTGTAATAATCGATACATTCCAAAAGATCCATTTCATCCATTCCTTGTTCCTTCGCTTCTTCTGAAGAGTTTGGAGTCCAGTTGACGATCAAAGGTTCCGCGCCATTGGCTTCGGCTGTACGCTGCTTACCCACAGCTTCCAGAATCTGGATCGGATCTAGGCTTTCTCTGTAAGCCCTGCAAAAATTAGATGCGGAAACTGTGGCGATGGCTTTGATTCGTCTTTCTGTCAAAGCGGCATTAGCTGAATATGCACCGCCCGCACAGATTCCTAAAATACCGATCTTTTCATTATCTACAAAATCTAATGTTGTAAGATAATCTACTGCACATTTTATGTCTTCAACTCTGGTTGCGGGATCTTCCAGGAATCTTGGTTCAACACCGCTTTCTCCCTGAAAAGAAGCATCGAATGCAAAGGTGATAAATCCTTCTCCAGTAAGTTTCTCAGCATATTGACCAGCAGTTTGTTCCTTGACACTGCTTCCGGGGTGGACACAAATGATGGTACTGTATTTTTGATTTGCATCAAAGTTCTCCGGCAAATTGAGATGTGCTGCAATTTCCCAGCTACTATTTTTGAATTTGATTGATTTCTGCATTTTATTTTATCCTAATATTTGGGTTCTTATTTCTTTTCTCATTTCTTCTGCCCCGATTTCGAGCTGCTTTGAATAGATCGCTTTTGCATCTTCACCTGGCCAAATATCTTACCTGGTCTTTGCCATCTGTGGAAGCTTCATAAACAACTTCTGCAATTTTTCAGCGCTAGAGGTGTTCTTCATCATTCCATCGATACCCTCAAACATTTTTGTTTCAAGTTCTTTATAAGCTTTATGCGAACCGGTATCGAGGGATCTGCCCGAAAAATCTGTTAAGATTCCTCCCCGTGCAATAGTTTTCACCTTAATATTAAATAATGATAATTTATGTGAAAGACTTTCCGACCAGCCTTCCAGACCAAACTTGGTGGCATGATACACAGAACTGATAGGGAAACCAACGAATCCACCCATAGAGGTTGTCGTAATAAAAACACCATTTTTTCTTCTCTCTTAAATGAGGAATAAATTCGTTGGTAACTCGTATGCTAATGCCGTCCTTTATGCAATAAGCCAACCTGACGCTGTTGAAGTTGGTGTTATTGTGATTCGTCCGTCAAAACAAAATTGATTAAATTCGTAAACGAAATGCAGCAACAATCTAACATCAATCAGATTAAAAGTATATCGTAACTGGTGCGGATATTGGGATTTCCTGCGCCATTACACCCATTGATCGCATTGGTTGATTACAATACTATTTCGATTGAAATGTTTCCGAAAGGACAAAAAGTAAGTCTTGATTTCTACAAAATTTCTTTTAAGCCTACGTTTACAGGTCACATAAAATACGGACAGGGCTATTACGATTTTGAAGAAGGCGGATTGGCATTTCTGAAGCCGAAACAAATTGTTTTTCCACCGGAAGACCTGGAAAGTTATGAAGGAATTGCTTTGTATTTCCATCCGGACTTTATTCGAAATTATCCATTGGGAAAAACAATCAATCAGTATGGTTTTTTCTCCTACGATGTTTCAGAAGCCTTATTTTTATCGGCAAAGGAAAAAGAAGTCATAGCCAATTTATTTGCTACCATAGCCAATGAATTGGATAACAATATTGATCATTTCAGTCAGGATGTTCTGGTATCACAGATAGAATTGTTATTAAATTACAGCAATCGTTTTTACAACAGGCAATTTTTGACGAGGAAAGCAATCAATCACGATATCATCACTTCTTTGGACAAACTTTTAGAAAGCTATTTTGAAGAAGAAAAGAGTCTGAAAAACGGCTTGCCGTCCGTGAAATATATCAGTACGGAATTAAAGTTATCACAACTCTACCTGAGTGATATGTTAAGTTCATTGACAGGGTTAAACACCCAACAATACATTCAGAATGCAGTCATCGAAAAAGCCAAACAAAAATCATCAACGACAGATCTTTCCGTTTCGGAAATTGCTTATGAATTGGGCTTTGAACATTCGCAGTCTTTCAGCAAACTTTTCAAGATTAAGACAAATGTTTCTCCTTTGGGGTTTAGAAAGACGTTTAACTAAAAAGTTAACAAATTATTTACTATTCTTCACTTTCAAATTTTATCAAATTGTTGAGTAAAGAAACTTATCGTCTGAAGTATTCTGTTAGCCCATTGGCGTGCATATCTCAATGAGAAATCCGTCAATGTCACGGACATAGGCTACAATTTGTCCCCACGGTTTTGTTGTAGGATGTTCAACAATTGTTGCTCCTGCATTTACAGCTGTCGAAACTGTTTCTTCTATATTGTCTGTGGTGAAACCAATTTCGATTCCAAATGGTTTATCTGTCAAGCTGCTTTCTATAAAACCTTCTTTCAGGTTTGATGTGGCTAATTCTTTTGAAGCAAAGGAAAGTGTTGTCTCGCCAACCAAAAGTTCACCATAGTCATTTGCTGGCGTGACAAATTTTCTTGTAAAACCAAATGCGTTCTCGTAAAATTCGATTGATCTAGTCACATCTTGGACGTATAGGATGGTGTAAGCAAATTTTATCATGTTTTCAGTTAATTATTGTCTTATGTCTGTGTTTTTTGGTAACAAGGTAGCAAGGTAACATTTTGGAGGTCTACTTACAAGTAAAATTAGATTCACAAGTTTCGATATATACTATACCATTGGAAAGACTTTAAGTGGTTGGGTCCTAAGAAGAAAAGCTGAGGCGGATTTATACTTTTTCATTAAAGTTTATGTTTTTCATTTTTAATATTTCAAAACATTTGTTTAAATTACACCTTGTAAAGCACTAATAATCAATATTATGGAAAATTTATAAAAATTCAAAAGTAAAGCAAATCAGTTATCAAGAGAAGAAATGAAAAAAATAGATGGCGCACTGAAGTGGACAAATAATAGATCCTGCAATGTAAGAATGACGTACGGACCGATCGAAAGTCCTAACGTCTGTTGTAGTCTTGGAGCCAGTGGTTATACAGTGACGCCTTGGGGTTATGTTTGCAATTAAAAGTAAATGCTAAATTTTGGTATAGAATTTGAGTATAAGCGATTACCATCAAAACTATTATATATCTTAAAATTCCAAGAGAGTTTCCACATCAATCAGGAAACTCTCTTTTTATTATAACTCGAATCATAATTAGAGAATTCAACTTTTTGTAATATCGATCCACAAGTTTTTTTGTGGCATAGCTTTAATAGGGAGGCCGTTTTTTCGCCTTCCGTTTTTATTAGAAAATATGGCATGTAAATTGAGTATTTAAAAATGTTTTCTTCATATAAGTTTATAACAAGCCTCGCATTTGCGGGGTTGTTTTTTACGTCAAGATCTGTCGTTCAGTACTTTTATATTCGCAAAATAATTAAATTTACAATATGAGTTATAAATATTGGACAATGAATATTGAATATCTTACTGAATTTCTATTAGGCCTATGTTTATGCTATTGAAAATGATAAAAAAGATGAAATTGAAATCTACCATCTGGTAGTATACAAATAGTCACCATAAATCTTTTCACAACCACTGCCAAACCACATAAATATATACAATGAAAAGTAGCATCATTTTAATCGTTTTTCCTTTGCTGATGTCTTGTCAGACCAATAGATTTGACCTTGATCGATTATTTCCGATAGCAATATCGGCTATTGAGAAAAAATATGAACTCGATAAAAACAGTGATCTTTCAGGTGTTATTGTTTACAACAGTAGGGATTCTGCCTTATCGCAATTCTCTGGATTTACCTTTTCGGGAACTCTTAATAATCAGGATACCACCATGTTATCAACCAATTATGTGTCTTTGACCAGAACAGGACAACCAATCAGGTGAATACCTTCAGGCTGGAAATAAAGACAACTAAAAAAGCTGAAGAATTTGAAAAACTAATTGAAAGGAAATTAGGGAAGACAGATTTTTACTACCCGGATCCGGAATTTTCATATAGGGCATGGAATTCAGGCAATAAGCTCTACCTATTCGAAACCAACAATACAGGAAGATACAATAGTGAGAAGTTCAAATCTTGTCATTTATATGTTGTAGCTAACGGAGATAAATTGCTGAATGAGTATTTCATTTCAGGAGGCTTTCAATATTACGGTGATTATCTTCGGGAGAAAAATAAGCCTCAGCATAAAGGAAAAAAATATACCTACAGAAATTTTGTGAATGAAAAGGAGAAAGATGATGGCAAGGATTAACTTTACCTTAAAGGTTATGTGAAATAAATTAGACAGAGTATGCTATGAAAATCAGTGGGAATTTTTTGATAAATTAGGTGTTTTTTAGGGATTATTTTAATGATCGGAGGAGATGTGAAATTATCATCGGAGACTTTGCACAATTATTAAGCTCTTCGTAAAAGCATAAGTAGCTTGGGATAATATTCAAAGTATTTTAAAAACTCTTATTGTATACCTTTGACTAAAAGACGGACTTATTTTGAAAAAATATTTTAATTAAATTGTGTTACAAATGAAGGAATTTATCCTAAAAAAAAATTACCCTGCGTAAGCGTTGGAGTTTAGGCATATTCAGTATATGTATTAGCATGATGTGGGCAGGGCTGTTCATTTTATTGTATTTTACTTCTGATGATGATAATAGCTATTTAAATTTTCCTCTACTTCTGATTTTGTTTATCTGTATGGTATTCAACATCCTGGGAGTTTATATGTTTAAATTTTTTAATGCATATATGACTACTGTTGATCAATTAAAATCAATATAATGCATGCGTTTTTAGAATTTCATCATTGAAAACATTACTTTTAATGATGGCAACAAAATTTCTTGCAGATACTTTTTTATCTTTAATAAGTTGTAGAACTTCAGAAATATCTTCAGTTCCTTTCAGTTTTTTCAATTCTCTTCCAATTGGAAAACCGATATGCAATAATTTATCGAAATCTTCCATGTTCATGAAATTCTTTTCATCTATTTGATCTTGAACTTTTACGAATTCTGTTCTATTTAATAAACCATTTTCGCAAGTCAATGTTATATGTTGATCTAAAGTCATTATATTTATTTAACTGTAAAGATACTAAACTTCAATTATGTACAATATTCCAATGACAAATTGGTCATATCCTGTTTTGCTAGAGTTTACACATACTATGGGAACACAATTTTTTATCTAACCTTAGATGATTTAGGAGAACTACTGGGAGTTACAAATTTAGTTATAGATTTAGAACTATTAATGAAAAATGGTAAAATATCTATTCATCCAGATCAAGATAAGCGAGAAGAAAAATTTTACAGAAACCAAGTTTTATTATAACTTTAGGCTAAAGAATATTCCCTGAAATAAAGTCCATCTTCAAAAAATGGATTTTCGCATCAA
>NZ_FUZE01000028.1 GCF_900168205.1 Chryseobacterium balustinum | reverse complement strand
AAAAAGCAACCTCTTTTAAATCGCTTTAAAAGAGGTTGCTTTTTATCTTATTTTTTGGAATAACGGAAAAACTAAAGAGTTGTGCAACGGTTACCTTTGTTGTGCGTTCGTTTTTATTGTCTTAATTTCCATTCTTTTACAAGTTCAGGAATTCTTGTCAGTACTTCTTTACCAAAAATTACTTCATCAACTAATCCCATATGCATTGAATCAATAAGTCTGCATAAGTATGATCTTCCTTTAACCCACCAAGTAAAATGGTCATCAACTATTAAATAATGTAAAGCGTCCTTGCCAACATTTTCTCTAGCTTCCCATAACTCCCAACCATCAAGTTGTGTTTCATATACACCATCAGCAACACGACTACCAAAAGTTGTTGTATAATAATATTCTTTGATTTCCCAAATTGCAATAGGATTAATTACACTTGGAAAAGCTCCATCAACTCTGCGGGATAATGTTCTAATAGGAAAGCCATTTTCTGTAAATGCAGTTAATTCTTTTGGATCAAAATCACAATTAGAATTTCCTTTATTCTCATTAATTAAAATATTTACTAATCCAGTTAAATACGAATAATCCTTTTTTTCGTCTTTTTGTTTGTTAAATGGTAATGGAATTTGAGGATTTAATTGGTTTTTTAGGTTATAAAATGTTTCTTTGGCAGAGTCTTTATTCATTAGGTTAGGCTGAACAATATTTGTGAGTAAATCTCCTCTGAAAATCATATAATCAATTATTAACTGACCAAATTCTGTGAAAGAATCGTCTTGATTTACGATTTTACTAAAATTTAGTGCTTCACTCACAAATACAGTTTTAATTTGTTGAGCAGTTGGAATTACAAAACCTCCATTCGGATTGTTTTTCCTTATTTTAACCGTGTATCCAAGTCGTTGATTTAATAATTTGATATTTGCCCAAAATTCTAATGATTGATTTTTGAAGATATTATTTGGTTTCATTTAAGTTTTTTTCAAATTTTAATATAAATTCCCCTAGTGAAGTATCCATAGCTTCTACAATATTTTTTAATTCTATAAGATCAATTCTTCTTTCCCCATTTTCAATTTTGCTAATGAAAGATTGAGGCACGTTTAATTTATCAGCCAAATCATTTTGAAGTAAATTACTTCCAACTCTTAGACTGTAAAGTGTTTCCAATAGAATTTTATATTCTTTGCTATAAATACTCTTTTTCATAGTACAAACTTATATTCTAAAAAAGGATATGCCAAAATGGGATATTGACACAAAAAATTGTATGTTTGTAAAAAATTAGATTATGCAGTTGACCCTAGATAGTAAGTTTGCAACATATGTACCGCCTAAAAGCCAATTATTAAAATGGGTTGGAAATAAACAAAAATTTGCAGGTCAGATTAGTAAATACTTTCCTGCTAATTATAATACTTTTTATGAACCTTTTTTGGGAAGTGGTGCAATTATGGCGACATTAAGTCCTTCAAGTGGAGTAGGATCTGATATTTATAAACCTTTAATTGAAATATGGAATACTCTAAAAAATGATCCAAATCTTTTGGTTGAATGGTATAAAGAACGGGTTGAAAGGATTGGAGATGAATCAAAAAAGGAAGTTTATGATTCTGTTTTAGAAACTTTTAATAAGAATAATAATGGTGCAGATTTTTTATTTTTAACAAGGACTTGCTATGGTGGAATTGTTAGATTTAGGAAATCTGATGGGTATATGAGCACACCGTGTGGAGTTCATAATCCAATTCCTGTTGAGACATTTAGAAAAAGAGTTAAAGAATGGAATCACAGAATGAAGAATGTTGATTTTGTAGCTAGTGACTATAAAGAAATATTCTCTAATGCCAAAGAAGGGGATTTAATTTATTGTGATCCTCCATATTCTCACAGTCAAAGTATTCTTTATGGTGCTCACGATTTTAAGTTGACGGATTTGTTAGAATGTATTAGTGAAGCTAAATCAAAAGGAGTTTTTGTAGCATTAAGTATAGATGGTTCTAAAAAGTCGGGAAATTATCTTTGTGATTTACCTATTCCTGAAAATTTGTTTGAACAAGAAATTTTAATTTCGTTAGGAAGTTCAATGTTAAGAAGATTTCAAATGGAAGGACAGACTTTGGAAAATGAAGATGTTAAAGATCGTCTTTTATTGACGTATTCTCTTTAAAAAATTCACATAACTAATTTATAAACAATCTTTTAACAAACAAAAAGACTGCCATCAAATTGATGGCAGTCTTAATATTTAAGTGATTAAATTTTTAATCAAATCATTACATATGCAATGCTCTCTTTCCTGTCGCATCCAAAGCAGCTTCTTTAATAGCTTCTGCATACGTTGGGTGAGCGTGAGAACTTCTTGCGATGTCTTCTGCACTTGCACGGAATTCCATTGCAATTACCCCTTCCGCAACCAAATCGGCAGCTCTCGCTCCAATCATGTGGAAACCAAGAACCTCATCTGTTTTTTCGTCAGCGATAATTTTCACCAAACCGTCGATATCACCACTTGCACGGCTTCTTCCTAATGCTCTCATTGGGAAAGTTCCGATTTTGTAAGCAACACCTTCTTCCTTCAATTGCTCTTCAGTTTTACCAACTCCGGCAACTTCAGGCCAAGTGTATACTACTCCAGGAATCAAGTTATAGTTGATATGAGGTTTTTGTCCTGCCAAAGTTTCAGCAACGAAAACTCCTTCTTCTTCAGCTTTGTGAGCCAACATTGCCCCTTTAATTACATCTCCGATTGCATAAATGTTTGCAACATTAGTTTGTAAATGATCGTTTGTTTTCACTCTTCCTCTTTCGTCAAGCTCAACACCTGCTTTTTCAAGACCAAGACCTTCTGTGTAAGGTTTTCTACCTACAGAAACCAAACAGTAATCTCCTTCAACGGTTACTTCTTCTCCTTTTTTATCTTTAGCCGTAACTTTTACAGAATCTCCATTTCTTTCAACTGCAGAAACTGCTGTAGAAAGCATGAATTTCATTCCTTGTTTTTTAAGAACTTTAGTCAATTCTTTGCTTAAAGCTCCATCCATTGTAGGAATAATTTTGTCCATAAACTCAACCACAGTAACCTGAGCTCCTAACCTGAGGTAAACTGAACCTAATTCTAGACCGATTACACCACCACCGATCACTACTAAATGCTTAGGAATTTCTTTTAAATTTAAAGCTTCTGTAGAAGTGATCACTCTCTCTTTATCTAAAGTGATGAAAGGTAAAGATGAAGGTTTAGAACCTGTTGCAATGATCGTATATTTAGATTCGATGGTCTCTGAAGAACCGTCGTTTTTAGTCACTTTAATCTGAGTAGCAGATTCAAAGCTTCCAAGACCTTCAAAAACAGTGATTTTGTTTTTGTCCATCAAGAAGTTGATTCCTTTTGTAGTTTGCTCTACTACTTCGTTTTTTCTCGCAATCATTCTTGCGATATCTGCTTTTGGCTCGTTAATGATAATTCCGTGGTTTTCAAAATTGTGCTTTGCGTTTTCGAAATGCTCAGAGCTGTCAAGAAGCGCTTTTGAAGGAATACATCCAACGTTAAGACAAGTTCCGCCTAAAGTTGAATATTTTTCGATAATTGCTGTTTTGAAACCTAATTGTGCAGCGCGAATAGCAGCCACATAACCTCCAGGACCAGAACCGATTACGGTAACATCGAATTGACTCATTTTATATTTTTATTTATTATTATCTGATTAATTAATTCTTACAAATTTAATGATTAATTATCACGCACCCAAGTGAGTTTTGTCAAGTTTTTTGTTGCGGGATGATGGATGTTAGATGATGGAAGCTTAATCGATTGAGAATATTTTTTCAAGCAGGAAATTTGAAGCTGGATGATGGATGTTTAAATGATTGAGAATATTTTTCAAGCATCTGACATCTAGCCTAATTTACAAATTCAATTTCCCTTGTCCAAAAACTTCTTTATTTCCAAAAAAGTTTCCACCGCCAATGTACCATTGGAGATTTTCCAGATATTCTATTGCATTTTCAGGTTTCATTTCTGCAACTTCCTTTTTAGCTATAATTCCCTTGAACCATCTGCTTAATTCTGGTGCGGTTTTGAATTCAATAGTATATTTAAGCCAAATTCTTTGACAGAGTCTGCATTGAATGATACTCACTTCTGCATTTTTATCATTGGTAAAATCTGTACCAACTATTGAAGTTCTATATTCAGATTCACTTAAGTCGTGTTTTTCGCAAGCACAACCCAGTTTCGGAAGTTTTTTCATGAATGAAATATTGATTTTAAATAAAATTGAACTGCAAATTTAAGGAAATACGGGAGATTTAATTTATTAATATTTCTTTAAAATAACCTTTACACTCTGCTTTGTAAGTTTTCACGTGTTCTTTAAAATCACTTTTCCATTCAATTCTATCATCATTTAGAAATGTATATGAAATGTAATAACTGTAAAGAGAAAATAAAAGCAAAAGAATCTTTAAAGATGAGTATATTTTTAAAAGGAATTTTCGATTTCTTAAAAATTTAAGGAAATAAAAATCAATAATTAAAATAAAAAATGTAATAATTAAACCATTTAATAGTACGCCTGAAATATAAAAAATCTCCGCCATCGAACTAGCTAAAGAATCACTTTTATATATTAATGGAAAAGCATAGTATTTTGGGAAAATATCGCCTTTACAGCTGCATTCTACAACATAAACCAGCCAAGGAAATTTCAGTAAAAAAAATCCTATAGAAAAAATATAGAACGTAAATATTTTTAAACTGATTTTCAATTTATTATTTTAAAATATCCAAAAGTAATTTCTCGTATCGATCCAATATAATCTCCTTAGAAAATCTTGATTTTATAGAGTTCTTGATAGAATCAGCATCATAACTTCCGTGTAAAATCTGCATAATTTTTTGTGAAAAATCTTCGTGGTTTTCAATATCTGCAATTTCGCCGTTGGTGTTATGTTGAATAATTTCGTTGATTCCGCCTCTGCAATTATTCGCCAAAGAATATGTTCCACAAGCTCCGGCTTCCAACAAAACATTCGGAAAGCCTTCATAACGTGAAGAAAGAATAAACAGATCAGCAAACTTCAGAAACTGATACGGGTTTTCCTGTCTTCCATGAAAAATAACTTTCTTTATACCTAAAAAATCCTTCATCTGATGAAGAATCTCCCGATCTCTGCCATCTCCTAAAATATGAAGAATAATATTCTCATTTTTAAGTCTTGAAAAAACTTTTAACAGGTTATCAAATCCTTTTCGCGCAGACAGATTACCGATGGCAACTACATTTTTATAATTATATTTAAAACTTTCGGGTTTTGTAGAAACAAGAAGCTTTTCATTGATAAACTCAAAATCTACAGGATTATTGATTTTTGTGATTTTATTTCTTTTAATATTGAAATTATTCACCAAATCATTCATCATATCGTCGCTTTGCGCAATAATCTGCTGATAATTGTTGTAAAAATGATAGAAAAATTTTATTTCTTTTCTCGTTACATGCTCTGAAACGACATTGGTTTCTCTTGCAATAAATTTAATTTTCGGAAAAAGCTTGATAAATACAGACAAATATGCATTTACTTCTCCAAATCCCGAAAAAACAATATCGGGTTTTCTGCGGTAAATTTGTGAAAGAATAGGCTTTAAAGAATGTCTGATTCTTTCGGTATCGATGTCAATAATTTCTACATCTTTTTTTAGAAAATTTAAGTAACCACCTTCTTTCCGTAAAAGCAAAATCATAGGCTCAAAACGATCTCTGGAAAGATGATTTGCTATGGTGGTAACGATTCTTTCTGCACCTCCGGTTTCAAGATCCGGCAGAATAAACATGACAGAAATTTTCTTATTCATCCTAAGATTTTTTAAGTATTTCAAAGGAATTTGGTTTCACAATAGGTCTGAAAAATCCTGAGAATGATTATTTGTAATATAATTTATTAAAAATCTATGCTCTTTCTGATCGAAAAATATATACCAAGACGTATTGTTGTTTGCTTTATACCTAAAAATTTACTTCCGAACTTTTTAAAATTCTCAGGAGTCTCATAAATATTAACCTGAAAATCAAAATTCATTATATAGAAAACAATTTCCTGTACATAAGATTTAGCATCTTCTTCAAAACCAAAATAGTTTTTTGAATATAAAATATCTACTAAATCTGTAAGGAATACCTTAACATCATTAGAAAAAATTATTTCTCTTTCCAAGGTAAAGATTCAATATGTGCATAAACTTTTCTCATCAACTCTTCACCAGTTATTCCTTTTGCAAATCGTTCATCAAAATCATCTTTCACAGCATATTCAGCTTGAGATTCTGCAACGTGATGAACTGAAGTTTTTCTATTCTTAATCTCAAGTAATTCTGCAATATCATCAAGCTCATCCATTTCTTTTATCCACTGAATGAGTTCTTTTTTTGCTTCTAATATTGGATTTTCCATTTTAATTTTATCAAAAATTAATTGGCAACGTCGCTGATGAATTTTATTCTCAGCATTCTTACTTCTTCATCAGAAAGCTCATCTCCGAATTCATCAAGCAAAACTTTCATGCTGTCGCTTTCAGATTCGTTCATAAATTCCATAAAATCATCTACTACATCTTCATCAAAATTATCTTCGATATAGTAATCTATATTTAATTTTGTACCCTGATAAACAATACGTTCCATTTCTTTCAACAAATCATTCATCGAAAGATTTTTGGCTCTTGCTATATCTTCAAGATCAATTTTCTTATCAGTGCTCTGAATGATGAAAACTTTATGGCTCGATTTATTAGCCACATTTTTCAACACCATATCCTGAGTACGTTCTATGTTGTTGTCTTCAACATATTTAGCAATATAATCTGCAAATTCTTTTCCGTATTTTTTAGATTTCCCTTCTCCAACACCATACACTTTAGCAATTTCTTCTACAGTAATAGGATATTGTACCGTCATATCTTCCAAACTAGGATCCATAAAAACCGTATAAGGCGGAATTCCATGTTTTTTGGCCACTTTTTTTCTAAGCTCTTTTAAAAGCCCAAATAAATTTTGGTCTAAACCTCCGCTTGATTGCAATTGTACCTGATCGCTTTCTGCTTTGGTTTGTGAAAGATCAAATTCGCGGTCTTCAGCAATTAAAAAAGGTTCTTCAAAGTTGTCAGTTAAAGCTTTTTTACCCTTTTCAGTAAATTTTAAAACACCATAAGTTTCGATATCTTTCTGTAAAAAATTCTGAACCGTTGCCTGTCTTAAAATTGTTTTCCAATAGTTATCTTTTTCAGATTTTCCAAACCCAAAAAATGAACTTTGCTCTAATTTATAAGCCTTCGTAACTGCCGTTTCTTTTCCAACAATAACAGAAATTAAATCTTTTGACTTAAATTTTTCCTGCGTTTCGTTAATTAACTCTAATGTTCTTTTTAAATCATTCGAGGCATCTTTCAATTTTGGAGGGTTTGATGCATTGTCACACATTTTGGCTCCTGCCCCATTTATAGGATCAAAAGTTTCACCAAAATAATATAAAATATACTGTCTTCGGCTCATCGAGGTTTCAGCATAGCCTACTACTTCATTTAAAAGTTGCAAACCGATTTCTCTTTCAGAAACAGGTTTTTGAGCTAAGAATTTCTCTAATTTTTCGATGTCTTTAGGATCGTAGAAAGCAAGACAATAGCCTTCTCCTCCATCACGACCCGCACGACCCGTTTCCTGATAATAACTTTCTAAAGATTTTGGAAAGTCGTAATGAATCACAAAACGTACATCCGGTTTATCGATTCCCATTCCGAATGCAATCGTTGCCACAATTACATCTGCTTCTTCCATCAAAAACTTATCCTGATTCGCAACTCTCACTTTCTGGTCGAGACCGGCATGATAAGGAAGTGCATTGATACCGTTTACCTGAAGAAGCTGTGCAAATTCTTCCACTTTTCTTCGGCTTAAACAGTAAACAATTCCCGATTTACCTTTATTCTTATTGATAAATTTTACAATTTCTTTATCGATATTCACCTTTGGAGTGACTTCGTAAAATAAATTAGCTCTGTTAAAACTCTCTTTAAATACCAAAGCATTAGTCATTCCTAAAGTTTTCTGAATATCATCTTGCACCTTTGGAGTCGCCGTTGCGGTCAATGCAATGACAGGAACATCTGCAATTCTATCAATGATCTGCTTTAAATTTCTGTATTCTGGTCGGAAATCATGGCCCCATTCTGAAATACAGTGCGCTTCATCAATTGCAAAGAATGATATTTTAATATCTTTCAAAAATTCCAGATAATCTTCTTTAATTAATGATTCCGGAGCTACATAAAGAAGCTTTGTTTTACCACTTTTTATATCATCAAAGACCTGTTTGGTCTGAGTTTTGTTAAGAGAAGAATTAAGAACGTGGGCAATCCCCGTTTCTGATGAAAGTCCGTTTACTGCATCCACCTGGTTTTTCATAAGAGCAATAAGCGGTGAAACAACAATTGCCGTCCCCTCAGAAATAAGGGCCGGAAGCTGATAACACAGTGATTTACCGCCTCCTGTAGGCATAAGGACGAAAATATCTTTTCCATTTAAGAGATTATTAATGATCTCTTCCTGTTGTCCTTTAAAGGTAGAAAATCCGAAGTATTTTTTTAATTCGCCTGATAAATTGGCTTTTTTTGCGCTCATCTAATTTTGTATTGCTAAATTTGCATCCAATCCAAAGTTATAAAATTTTTACTTAAAATAAAAGTAATAGAATTTTTTAGTAACCAAATTTATATTATGTATAAATTGAAACCATGGTAATCTACCTACTAATTTCGTTATAAAAATGAAAAGAGACAATATTATTTCAATTGCAAAAAGCACATTGACTATAGAAATTTCCGAACTGGAAAAATTAAAAGAAAGAATTGGTGACGAATTTGTAAAAGCAGTAGAATTAATCCATTCTGCTACCGGAAAACTAATCGTGGTAGGCATCGGAAAATCGGCTCATGTTGGTAATAAGATTGTTGCAACGTTAAATTCTACGGGAACTCCGTCTCAATTTTTACATGCTTCAGAAGCAATTCACGGAGATTTAGGGGTTATTCAAAAACAAGATGTGGTTTTATGCATTTCCAATTCTGGAAATTCACCTGAAATCACCAACCTTGTTTCTTATTTAAAAGATTACTCTTCTGCTCTCATCGGAATGACAGGAAACAGAAAAAGTAAACTTGCAGAATTTTCTGATGTTATTTTAGATACCCATGTAGATTTGGAAGCGTGCCCGAATAAACTAGCGCCAACAAGCTCTACAACCAATCAAATGGCTTTAGGAGATGCTTTGGCAGTATGCCTTATGGAAATGAATGATTTTAAAGAAAATGATTTCGCAAAATTTCATCCAGGTGGAAGTTTAGGTAAAAACTTAACGGCAAGAGTTGAACAGTTTCTTTCTTCACAAAAACCTCAGGTTTCGGAGGATTCTTCAATAAGAGATGTTATTATTTCGATCAGCGCATCTAGTCATGGAATAACCGTTGTTACAGATAATGATAAAATCATCGGAGTTGTTACCGACGGAGATTTGCGAAGAATGTTGTTGAAAGGTGATGATATTTCTAAAGTTTTGGCAAAAGATATTATGTCTGCAAATCCTAAAACAATCGAGAAAGATGTTTTGGCAAAAGAAGCCATGAAGATTTTAAAAGACAACAATATCGGGCAATTAATTGTAACTGAAAACGGGCAATATTTCGGAATTATTGATCTGCATACCTTATTAGACGAGGGAATTAATTAGTTTTAAAGTTATAAGTTTTCAGATACGAGTTTATTATGCTTGGTCTGCAGAACTCTAATAACTTTTCATACATTTGAAACTTAAAAAAATATCTGTGAGCGAAGATAAAGACATGTCCTTTTTCGGGCATATTGGAGAATTAAGAGGGCATTTGATCCGCTCTATTCTTGCTATTGTTATAGCGGCAGTGGTTGTCGGTTTTAATATCAACTGGATTATGGATCATATCTTTTTTGGTCCTACACGAAATGATTTTCCTACGTTTAAATTGGTGAATGAATTTTCACAATGGGTTTTAGGAGAAGACAGTATTACTTTGCCAGATGAATTTCCGGTGCGAGTTCAGAGATTGTATCAACAGTTTAATGTAATGATGGCTGTTTCTATTTTTGGTGGACTGGTTGCAGCTTTTCCTTATATCGTTTGGGAATTATGGAGATTTATTAGTCCTGCTTTGCATCCTAATGAAAGAAAAAATTCGATCTTCATCATCAATTCGGTTTGGATTTTATTTATGACCGGAGTTTTATGTGGATATTTCCTTATTTTACCTTTTGCGGTTAATTTCGGAGTTATTTTTAAAATTTCAGATATTATTATTCCATTATATGACCTTAGTGATTACACTACTCTATTCTTACAGGTTGTTTTAGGAATGGGCGTTGTCTTTTTATTTCCGGTTTTAATTTATTTCTTGACCAATATCGGAATTCTGAATCCTAAGTTTATGAAAACGTACAGAAGACACGCTATTGTTTTAATTATGGTAGTTGCCGCAATTATTACTCCTGCCGATGTTTTGAGTATGATTATGGCTGCATTGCCACTTTTATTACTTTATGAATTCAGTATTGTGATGTGTGGTTACACTTATAAAAAGGTACAAAAACGTGATGCCGGTTTAAAAACGGTTCAAAAATCTTAAAAAAATTAATATAAATAGTAGCGGCGCGAAAATCTTCGATTTTCGCGCCGCTTGTTTTCAGAATACATATCAAAATACAAGCATTCTTAATAATATTCTTTAATTTTGATTTAATCAAAATTAAAAATCAGATGAAGAAGTTTTCATACCCACTTTTATTGGTTTCCGGATTAGCTTTCGGTCATTTTTTCGAAAAGGGTAAAACGTTTACAAAACAAGATACCTTAAAAGGTTCTAATACCGAATTCAGAAATTTCTGGGATGTAAAAAAGTATGAACTTTCTGTAGAACCCGATTTTCAGCAAAAAAGTATTGTCGGAAATAATAAAATAAGTTTTGAGATTACCAAAGATATTTCAAATCCTGTTTTTCAAATCGATCTGCAACAACCGATGAAAGTTGATGTGGTACAATGCAGTTTTCCTACTCCTAAACCATTTAAAAGAGAAGGTGATTTTATATTTATTTCATCGCATAAAAATTTTAAAAAGGGAGAAAAATATACCATAGACATTGGCTATTCCGGAAACCCGACGATTGCCAAAAGAGCACCTTGGGACGGAGGCTGGATTTTTACAAAAGATGAGAAAGGAAATCCATGGATGAGCGTTGCTGATGAAGGAATTGGTGCTTCAGTCTGGCTTCCTACAAAAGATATTTGGAGTGATGAACCTGATAACGGAATCATTATGAAAATTATTACTCCCAAAGATTTAGTTGGAGTAGGAAATGGAAGATTAATTAACAAAAAAACCGAAAGCAATAAAAATATTTTCACCTGGGAAGTTAAAAACCCGATCAATCCCTATTCTATTATTCCGAATATTGGAAAATATGTGAATTTTAAAGATTCTTACACCGGAGAAAAAGGAAAACTGGATCTTGATTATTGGGTAATCGATTATAATTTAGATAAAGCAAAAAAGCAGTTTCAACAGGTAAAACCAATGCTAAAAGCATTTGAATATTGGTTTGGCCCTTATCCTTTTTATGAAGATTCTTACAAATTGGTAGATTCCCCTCATTTGGGAATGGAGCATCAGAGCAATATCGCTTACGGAAATGGGTACCAAAACGGATATTTAGGCAGAGATCTTTCAGGAACCGGAGTTGGTTTAAACTGGGATTTTATCATTATTCACGAAAGCGGACACGAATGGTTCGCCAATAATATTACCGCAAAAGATCAAGCCGATATGTGGATTCATGAAGCTTTTACCAATTATTCTGAAGTTCTTTTCACCGAAAATTATATGGATAAAAAATCTGCGGATATTTATGCGCAGGGAATTCAGAATAATATTGAAAATGACGTTCCTATTATAGGAAAATACGGAGTGCGAAATGAAGGCAGTGGTGATATGTACGCGAAAGGCGCAAGTATGGTTCATACGATGAGACAGATTATTAATGACGATGCAAAATTCAGACAGATTTTAAGAGGTTTAAATAAAGATTTTTACCATCAAACTGTCACAACCGAACAAGTTGAAAAATATATTTCAGAGAAAGCCGGTTTCAATTTTACAACAATTTTCAACCAATATTTACGGACAACTGATGTTCCTGTTTTAGAATATACTCAAAAAGGAACAGAATTGAAATACCGTTTTGTAAAAGGTGTAAAAAACCTAAATCTTCCGATAAGATTCGGAGAGTATACTATTTCGCCAAATGAATCTTGGCAAACTTTGAAGCTTAAAAATTCAGATCCGGTAGAGTTTAGCAAGAATTATTATATTAAGTATAAACAGACTTAATGAAATTTTTAAAAGCAAAATCATAAGTATGGTTTTGCTTTTTTTTAACTAAAGTTTAGCAAAAAATTATAAATTTCTCTGTAACAAACTCAATTTAAAATCAACTACTTATCAATAAAATAAACCTAATGAAAAAAATAGCACTCAGTTTAGGAATTCTTGCGGTGGCTTTCGTTCAAGCGCAGTCAATCAAGACCAATATTGATTTGGTAAACGTAAAAGACGATAAAATAGCCGTTACGATGGAATTTCCGAAAATGAAATCGAATGACGTGAAATTTCACTTTCCAAAAACAGTTCCCGGAACTTATTCTGTGGATGATTACGGAAGATTTATTGAAGGGATAAAATTTTTAGACAACAAAGGAAAAGAAATCGCTTTTACCAAAGTGAATGACAATACCTATTCTCTGAAAAATGCAAAAGCTTTAAGTAAAATTACATATTTAGTAAACGATAGTTTCGATGAAGAAAATGATACGGATAAACATAAAGCCGTATTCTCACCTTCCGGAACAGACATCGAACAGGGGAAAGTTTATTTGATTAATACACACGGTTTTGTAGGTTATATTGACAATATGCAGGATGTTCCGTATCAATTGGTGATTCAGAAACCTAATGATTTTTACGGAACGACCGCTTTGGTAGATCAGGATAAATCTGAAGCAACAGATACTTTTACATTAGCAAATTACGCTAAACTGACCGATTCTCCTTTAATGTATTCAAAACCTGATTACATTACATTCAATGCAGGCGGAATGGATCTTGTTTTGGGTGTTTATTCTCCGACAGGAAAATATAAAGCTGCAGATTTCAAAGAAAATTTAGAAAAAATGGTCGTTGCGCAAAAGAAATTTTTAGGTGATATGAATACCAATAAGAAATACGCCATCATGCTTTATCTTGCAGGAACTGAAGGTCCGCAAATTAAAGGTTTCGGGGCTTTGGAACATCACGAGTCTACAAGTGTTGTCCTTCACGAAATGATGCCTAAAGAAGCGATTGATGAATCTATTGTTGACGTAGTTTCTCATGAATTTTTCCACACCGTGAATCCTCTGAAGACGCATTCTGAAGAAATTCATTATTTTGATTATGCAGATCCGAAAATGTCTCAACATCTTTGGATGTATGAAGGCGGAACCGAATATTTTGCCAATTTATTCCAGATTCAGGAAGGTTTAATTACCAAAGATCAGTTTTTACAGAGAATCGGCGACAAGATCAAAAATTCTAAAAGCTATGATGACACCATGCCTTTTACGGTAATGAGTAAAAATATTCTTCAGGATCAGTACAAAGACCAGTACAGAAACGTTTACGAAAAGGGAACGCTTTTGACGATGTGTCTTGATATTGAACTGAGAAAATTATCAAACGGAGAAATGGGTTATCGCGATATGATCAGAAAATTATCTCAGAGATTTGGTGAGAACAAGCCATTTAAAGATGATAAACTGATTGATGAATTGGTAACCATTACAGGATATCCGCAGGTAAAAGATTTTTACAATAAATATATTGCAGGAAGCCAGCCGACTCCGTATGCAGATTATTTAGCTCAAGTGGGTGTTGAAATCAAGAAGCAGGAAACTCCGCCAATGTTTTGGTTTATCAAAGATCCTGCACAAACCGGATACGATGAGAAGAATAATGCTTTTGCTTTTGATGATCATTCTGCATTATCTCCATTCTCAAAAAGTATCGGATTTAAAATTACTGATCAAGTTTTTGCTTTAGACGGAAAAACCATCAATATTCAAAATGCACAGGAATTTATCAGCTATGCACAATCGATCAAAGAAGGTCAAAATGTTACCGTAACCGTTCTTCGTAAAAACGGCGATAAAATGGACAAAATTGATTTGAAAGGAAAAGCTGTTTTAGATAAAATAACAATGGAAACATTACAATTTAAAGCCAATCCTACGCCTGCAGAACAGAAACTTCAGGATCAATGGTTGACTGGAAAGAAATAAGCTAATCTAGGTTGTTGATAGTTGATGGTTTGACATCCTATGTAAAAATCAAAAATTATATTATTCAAAGAATTTAAAATAAAAACAAGCGGGGAAAAATTTCCTCGCTTGTTTTTTATAAATAAGATTTTTAGAGTTCCTAAAAAGATTGAATAGTTTTTATTTTTAATAGATTGAATTTTAAACTAAAAACTAACAACCAAAACCTAACAACTAATTATACAATTCCGGCTCAATAGGATTATTATTCTTTTTAAAACCTTCTTTTGCTTTTTTCTCCATTTCTCTGAAAACCTGATTAGGATCTGAAATCTCTCTTCCATCGGCTGTTTTTGTTTTAAAAACGATCTTATTGGTATCAGAATTTTTGGACATCATTTCTCGCATATTTTTCGTGGGATCACTTTTGTATGCTTTCCATGCTTTTTTAAACTGAGCTTTATTAATCTCAATATCCTTCCCTCCCATTCCATAAAGCTGAACTCCTTGCGGAAGATTCATCTCTTTTTCTGTAGTAGTTTGAATCGTTTTATTTCCAACTAAAGTCAGGGAATGTGAACCTGTTTTATCTTCAATTTTCACAATCAAACCGGGAAGTCCGTAGAATTTATAAGGTCCGTCCTGAAAAGGTAGATCTGTAGAAAACCAAGCCGTCCATTCTCTTCCGCCATATTTCGTCGTCGCTTTTTGAGCATTGTATTCACCAATTTTCTGCTTCTCGGGAAGAATTTTCCATTCAGGTTTTTTATCTTCCTCAATTTTATAATTGTCGCTGGAGATCTTTGTGAAAAGATGAGTTTTAAAATCAGGATATTGTTTGGTAACCTTGTAAGAAATCATTCCCGGTTTATCGTTTCTACTGATACTAATGCTGTTGGGACTCAATTTTAATTGTCTCTCCAAATCTGCCTGTGAAGTAGAATCTGCTACAAACTTTTCCTGACCGTAATATTTTGATCCGCTTTTATCAATATCCAAAAGCATTATTTCTTTCAAAACGTTTGCTTTATCTGTAGAATCGGGAATAAATTTATAATCGTAGAAAAAACGGTTTTGAGCAAAACTGGAGAATCCTATAATTAATAAAAGTGCTAAAGATATTTTTTTCATTCTACTTTGTTTTATTAAGTTCTATTCTGTTGTTATCTTTTTTTATATTTGCTTTCAAGCGTTCTTCCTGGTCTTTCATTTGATTTCCGGTACCTTCTTTCATAATCATCGTAACACCGCCCATCTGCATCTGTTTTAAACCTTTCGTAGGATCATTCTTATATTCTTTAACCAATTTGTCATATTGTTTTTGATTGATTAAAACTTCTTTTTCTCCAAAAACATCTTTTGGTATTTCTGTAATATTTTTTACAGCCTGCAGATTAAAAACATGAGATTTACTAAGGTCTTCCAGCTTTACAATTAAACCGGGAAGACCATGAAATTTGTACGGCCCATCCTGAATCGGAATATCTGAAGTGAACCAAGCCGCCCATTTTCTTCCTCCAAATTCAGTTTCCGCTTTCTGGGTATTCCATTCTCCTATTTTTTGCTTTTCGGAGCTTATTTTCCAATCTATTTTTCGGTCATCAGAAACCTTGTACTGATCTCTCAAAATCCTGTTGTGCAAATAAACTTCATACTTCGGATATTTTTTGGAAATCGAATATCTTATGGAGCCCTTTCGTCCATCAGTCTTAACATTCATCATCCCTGTTGAAGCCAATTGTTTTTCCAAATCAACCCTCATAATAGAATCGGAATGGTAAGCAGTATAGCTGTAAAACTTGGATCCCGAATCAGCAACATCAAGATTCATCATCTCCGTTTTTATATCGCCTGTATTGGTAGAATCTGGTATAAAACGGTATTCGTAAGTAAAACGTTTGTTTTGAGCATTGGCAAAAATCCCGATGAGCAATAAACTGAAAACGGTTATTAATTTTTTCATTCTAAAACTTATTTTGTGAATAATTAAAAATTATTTTTGTCTTGTTTTGATATGAATTTCCCCCGCGTCTTTACCGGAAATTTTCGTTTTGTTGATATTAATAGATTCTATATTCTTTGGATCAAGACTTTGCATTTCTTCATTCGAACTTACATTTCCATCAATGAAATATTTTATATCTCCCCCAGAATTAGTCTTAATCATATCTTTCACATTTGTTTTGAAAGTTCCTTCTGTAGAAAGAAATTTACTATTAGAAGGCTTTGAAAAATCTGTATAAGAAGAGCTTGCTGAGTAACTTACTTTCGGTGCATGAGCATTCACTGCAACCACCCACGGCTTTCCTACCATATTTTTTGTCTGCTCTCTTACAATTTCTGCCTGCTGTCTGGCAACTTCTGCTTGTTTTGCTGCAAGTTCTGCCTTTTCTTTAGCTAATTTTTCAAGTTTTCTTATTTCTTTTTTGCTGAGGCCCGGAAGATTTTTATAATCAATATTGGGAACATTATAAGAATACATCCTTACTTTTGGGAAATTTGGAGTCGCTGGTGAAGCAGGAGGTAATGGAACTTCAGGAAAATCAAAATTTAGTTTAACATATTCTCTGGCCGCGTTCTTAAAATCATCAGATTTAAAATATTCTCCTGAGGCCTTCAACTGATCTCTCATTTTTTGACGAGCTTCAGCATGATTATAGTTTTGTACACTTGAAATTTTCCCAATTTCTTCAGACAGTTTACCAATTTCTGTTATATTTTTCTCGAAATCTTCGCTTTCAGGGTTAAGAGTTTTCAAAACTTTTGATTTCTCTTCAATTTTTTTACCGAGTTCTGCAATTTTCGTCTGATGTGCATCAACTTTAAATGATGCTTTTGGAGTAACAATTTCTTGTGGTTTTTCTATCTTCTGTGGTCTTACAGTATCCTGTTTAATTTCAGCAACAGCTTTTTCAATTTCGTTGTTTACTTCTTTTATTTCTTTGTTTTTTGCATTAACCATGTATGCAAATGCAACGGTGAATAAAACCGGTAAGGCAAATATTCTGCGCACATACCCGAATTTTGTTTGAGGTTTTTGTAACATTTTGAGTCGTTTTTTAAGGTTTGAACTTAGAAACGGACTGGTCGCAGGCAAAGTTTTTCCGGAAAAGTGGCTTGCTAAAAGCATCTGCGCAAATGCTTTTGTGTCCGATTGTTTTACGGCTTTTTTATCAGCCAGATATTCGTGTATTAAATTGATTTCTTTTTTGATAATATAAAAGAACGGATTGAACCAAAAAACAGAAGTAAGGATCTCTATAAATATCTTGTCTATAGAGTGTTTTTGTTCAATATGAACCATTTCGTGCTTTAAGATCTGTTTTCCGACTTCTGAATTGATCACAATAGAGTTTTTCCAGAAAAGATTTTTGAAATACGAAAATGGTGCTTCAGAAAGATTGGTCTGGTAAAAATTTACCCCTTCAAAACTTTCTTTTTCAAACTGGCTTTTGAGTTGTTGGATTCTGAAAATCCCATACATGAACTTCCCTAAAAAATAGAGAGAAACCAATCCCAAACCAGAAAGAATAATTCTAAAATAAATGTAGACATGATCTATATTATTAGTTGTATTTAAATTCTGTAATTTATTAATCAACAAAAAAAGATTCTCATTAACTTCAATCGTAAAATCTTCCACTTTAATAAGAGGCAGCAAAATTGAGATTAACATTGCCGACAAAAGATAAAATCTGTTGTAATGATGAAAGGTCTTATCTTTTAAAGACAACTGATAATATAAAAACATTACACCCGAACAGATAATCACTTTTCCGAAATAAAAAAGGAGAGCTTCCATATTAGTCTTTATTTTTAAGTTCGCTTAATAACATTTCAAGGTCTTCAACGGTCATTTCGTTTTTTTCAACCAAAAAAGAAACGGCACTTTTGTAAGAGCCTTTAAAATAATTTTTCACTAAACTTTTCATCGTTTTCCCCGAATACTGCTCTTTTGTTACCAAAGGAAAATATTCATGCTGTCTTCCGTACACATTATAATCTACAAACTCTTTATCTTTTAAAACTTTCAGAATCGTAGAAACGGTATTGGTATGCGGTTTGGGTTCGGGATAAAGATCCAAAACATCTTTAAGAAAACCTTTTTCAAGTTTCCATAAAAACTGCATTACCTGTTCTTCTGCTTTTGTTAAAGTCTGAATGATCATAAACTGAATTTTAATTGTTGTGATAAAATTACTAAAAAAATCATATCACTAATAAATTAGTTATACAAATGTAGAAATATTTTTAATTCGAACAACTATTTTTTTAGTGATAAAAATAAAAATTAAATAACCACCTGAATATCAATTATATAAAAAACATTAAAATATGTTAATTTTTTATTTACTAGAAATATTCAATTATTAATCAACAGAGAAAAGCTAAATATGGGTGTAAATTCTTAAAACTTGTTAATTTTTATTAAATAAAATTAAAATGAATATGCAAAGAATGAGAAAATATATTTATTTTAGTGCTTTAAAAATTTCTAATGAAAAGATATACTCTATTTTCTGTTTTAATGTTGTTGATATTTAATGTAACATCAGCACAAACATCTTCAGTTTTCGGATCGGTTGCAGAAGCAAAATCAAAAATTGAAAGAACCGTTCCTTTAGTTTTGGAACATTTGAAAAAGATAAGCGAATCGCAAAATGATAATTCCATTCTTACTAATGGTACAACCGCTCTTAAAAAAGAATATGATGCCGTTGCATTAGAATTTGATCTTTACAGAGGAAATATGGCGAGTTGCATTGTTAATAAATCGTCTAAAAAAGCAACAAAATGTATGAATTACCACACTTTGTATTTTAGAAATACATTAGGTAATTACGATAACTTCATCAATTATATCACAAAGAAAAACGGATATTTAGGAGTAGAAGATGATGCTGTAAAAAAAGATTTCAAGCCTACAGAAATTGCTACTAAAATCGATACAGACTTTACAGCAGCTTCAAAAGCAGCAGGAAAATTAAAAGGTATGACAAAAGCATCTTACTTTGAGCAGGTAAAATCTGAAGATTTTAAATTGGCTCCTTTCGATACTTTAGTTAAATAATAGCTACTTAAATATAAAAAATCCCGTTTCATTGAAGCGGGATTTTTTTTATAATTGTTTGTATTCATCAGTTACTACTCTTCCGTCAAAAGGCTCGCTCCATACAACAAAAACATTATCGTTTGCTCTGTTGATTTCGGCTTGGATCAAAGTATATGTTCCATTCTCTTCTTTTCTTTCAACGATTAAATCTACACCTTCACCAATATCATTTTTTTTGAATCCTAATTTGTATCGGTCACCGTCTTTTACAAAGTCCTGTTTGCTAAAATTTATACTTGCCATATTTATTTATTTTATGGTTACGATAAGCAATTAATAAACCATTATCATTTTTAAAATTAATCCTTTTTAAGAATGATAATTTTTTGGATTTTAAGCACAAAAAAAGGAGAACCATTTCTGATTCTCCTGTTGGTAGCGGGGACACGACTCGAACGTGCGACCTCCGGGTTATGAGCCCGACGAGCTACCTACTGCTCTACCCCGCGGTATATTTTTAAAACGTTTAACGAAAACGTTATACTTAGTAGCGGGAACCGGACTCGAACCGATGACCTTCGGGTTATGAGCCCGACGAGCTACCTACTGCTCCATCCCGCGATATATCTTTATAGTGTTTACCGAAAACACTTTTCTTAGTAGCGGGGACACGACTCGAACGTGCGACCTCCGGGTTATGAGCCCGACGAGCTACCTACTGCTCTACCCCGCGGTATATTTTTAAAACGTTTACCGAAAACGTTATACTTAGTAGCGGGAACCGGACTCGAACCGATGACCTTCGGGTTATGAGCCCGACGAGCTACCTACTGCTCCATCCCGCGATATATCTTTATAGTGTTTACCAAAAACACTTTTCTTAGTAGCGGGGACACGACTCGAACGTGCGACCTCCGGGTTATGAGCCCGACGAGCTACCTACTGCTCTACCCCGCGATATTGGATTGCAAATATACGAATATATTTCAAAAACACAAGCAATCCTTTTAAATAAAGCATTTTCATAAAATTTATTTAAATATTCGTACATTTGTTTATGGCAAAAATTTTGAAAATCTACCCGGACAATCCTCAGGAAAACCTTATCAATGAGGTTATTAAAACTTTGAATAACGGCGGACTGATTATTTATCCGTCTGATACAATTTATGCTTTAGGTTGCAATATTTTTGATATCAAAGCCATGGAAAAACTGGCACAAATAAAAAAACAGAAACTGGAGAAATCAAAATTCTCGATTATCTGTAATGATTTAAGCCATTTATCAGACTTTACAAGACCTATTGACACCTCTGTTTTCAGGTTTCTTAAAAGTCATCTTCCTGGTCCGTTCACATTTATTCTAGAGGCGAATAAAAGTTTACCTTTAGCATATAAGGGTCATAAAACGATTGGTATTCGTGTACCTGATCATTCCATTCCGCAATTGATTGTTGAAAAATTAGGACATCCTATTGCATCAACTTCCATTAGAGATGATGACGAAATCCTTGAATACTCTACAGATCCGGAACTGATTGCTGAAAAATACGACCATCTGGTTGATATTGTAATCGATTCAGGTTATGGAGACAATATTGCCTCAACCATTGTAGATCTTACATCGGGCGAGCCGGAAATAATCCGTCAGGGAAAAGGAGAAATTTAGAACGAGTTGTAAAATGAGTCTTAACGGAAGATATTCTTTAGGCATAATCCTTACTTTCGTATTGCTTGCCGCTTCAATGTTGTTTTCAATCCCGACAATTAATTCATTTTTGAATTATAAGACCTTAACTGCTGATCTTTTTTTTTACGACAGACTTTCTCTATGGTTGATTTTAATATTAGTTTTAGTCTATAATTTTTTTATTGAAAACAGATCATTCTTTGTTTGGGAAGAAAAGAAATATTCACCTTTATTTTATTTGGGTGCTGTAATCGCTTTATACTTTATTTGTGTATTTGGCGGAGCTTTTCTCAATGCAATTATTATTTTCTTAACCGAAGAAAAAACAAGCAAAAGACTTTTAGAATTTAAAATCTTATTTAACAACAATTATTTTCTCATTATTTTCACCTGTCTTACCGCTGGAGTTATCGAAGAATTATTGATGCGGGCTTACATTCAGCCAAGAATTGAAAAAATATACAACAGTCCGAACTTGGGAGTGATTGTTTCTGCCCTTTTATTCGGAATTTTACACAGCACTTACGGAACAATCGGTCAGGTTGTTGTCCCATTTTTTATTGGGATCGTATTTGCTTTATTTTATAAAAAATATTCAAACATTAAAATTCTTATTATCTGCCATTTCCTGATAGACTTTATCTCGATGATGATAATGAATTTTATTGATTCTAAACATTTATCTTTACTTAACTTATGAAAATCATAACTTCTCCTGCAAAATTAATGAACATAGAAAACTCAACAGATTTATTGAGAAGTTCTACCCCAAAATTCATTGAAGAAGCAGAATTAATTCAATCTCATTTAAAACATAAATCTCCAAAATATCTTTCCGAATTAATGGAAATTTCGGCAAAGTTAGCAGACGAAAACTGGGAAAGAAATCAAAAATGGAAATCTAAACCTACCTCAAAAGAATCAGCTCCTGCAATGTTTGCTTTTACAGGCGAAGTGTATCGTGGTTTGGATGCGAAAACATTAGACAAAAATGCGATTGATTATCTTCAGAAAAGCTATAGAATACTCTCCGGTCTGTATGGTTTGTTGAAACCTTCAGATAAAGTAATGTTGTACCGTCTTGAAATGGGAAGACGATTTGAATTTGAAAATTACAAAAACCTTTACGGATTCTGGACAGAAAAAGTGACCGAATTACTTAATTCTGAAATGAAGAAGAACGAAATCCTCTTGAATTTGGCGAGCAACGAGTATATAAAAGTGGTTGACAGAAAAAAACTCAATCACCAGGTTATCGATTTTGATTTCTACGAAATGAAAGAAGGAAAAATGAAAACAATCGTAGTTTACACGAAACATGCAAGAGGTTTAGTCGTAAGATTCTGCGCAGAAAATAATGCAAAAACATTGAATGATGTGAAAGCTTTCAACTATGAAGGCTACAGAATTGATGAGGAAAAATCAACTGACACCAAACTCGTTTTCACAAGATAATGACGCTATCACAACTTAAAAAGCATTTTTCAGATTCACTTTCAGAAATTTACACAGATTCTGAAAGTGTCTTTATATTTCAAATTTTCACTGAACATATTTTAGAATTAAATAACTTTCAGCAAAGACAATCTTCAGATTTGGAATTATCTGATGAAAACATCAACAGATTTCAGCAAATTATTTCAGAATTAAAAACCGGAAAACCTTATTTACAGATTTTAGGAGAAACCGAATTTTATGGAATGAAGATTTTTGTGGATGAAAATGTTTTGATTCCACGTCCGGAAACAGAAGAATTGCTTGAGTTTGCGATAAAAAAGATACAAGATGCGAGATGCGAGATGCGAGATGCGGGTTCAGAGATTCTGGATGTAAATAACCTTTATTTTTCGGAAGAGAAAAACCCTAAAACGCTCCAACTATCAAACTCTCCCATCAAAATATTAGACATTGGAACCGGAAGCGGAATTATTCCTTTGGTTTTAAAAAAACATTTCCCCGAAGCTGAAATTACTTCCATTGATTTTTCAGAAAAAGCTTTAGAAACAGCGAAAAAAAATGCAGATTTTCACCAGCTTGAAATCAATTTTATTTATGCTGATTATTTGAGTTTAGATTTAAATCAAAATTTCGATGTTATTATTTCAAATCCGCCTTATATCGGGATTGATGAAGATAATGAAATTGCTGATTCGGTAAAAGGATTTGAGCCTAAAATGGCATTATTCTCTCCTACTTCTGATGCTTTGATTTTCTACCGAAAAATTGCTAAAGATTCTAAAAAATATTTGAATAAAAACGGTTTGTTGTTCTTAGAAATCAATCAGAAACTGGGAAAAGAAACATTAGAATTGTACAGCAATTTTTCTCATAGTGAGCTCATCAAAGATTTGAGTGGAAATGACCGTATTATTTTGGGGGTAAAATAATGGGCAAATTTTAAATACAGACTGTAGCGTATGATATTTATCAGAAGAAAATAGTTTTTGTGTGATTTCTATGATTACGTATTAAAATCCGTAACATTAAATTAACATCCCACAATAATCACAATTACATTATTTTCTATTTTTAAGTCAATATATCATCAAATACATAAAAAAATAGCTATCTAAAACATCTCCAAATAATTAAGCTTCTATAGCAATAAAAAGCATTTAACACAAAAACAGCTATTTTCATTAATGTTTTTATAGAAACAAGTACCAAAAAGCTCAAAATAACATTTATTAAAAATTCATTATAATAAATAGTTTTTAAGTTATTAATAATTCAATTATTTGTATTAATTATTTATATATATTTAGTGCAATCGATTACATTTTGTCATATTAATATGCTATTAACTTAAACTATTACGTCATGAAAAACTTTTTAACTTATTTACTGTGCTTTTTCAGTTTTCTGAAAATAGCTGCACAAAACACAACTATTACGCAAGCAACAGGCTGGATGGAGACCGCCTATATTAAATGGACTCCAATAAACGGAGCCGATAGCTATAAGGTCTATTATACAGGAGGAAATTTTACTGATCAAATCATCGACACACAACTAATACGTAATTATGGATCATATTATAGAGCAGATGCATTAGGACTCAGTCCAGGAGTCTATACCATGAAAGTAGTTCCTGCCATTGGGAACGTAGACGGACCAGCGACTGTATCGGCACCGATAACGGTAACGGCACACGACAGAACCGGTTTTGCGCACCATAGCGGAAGAGTGCCCGGAGCATACAATCTTGACGGAACATTAAAAGCAAATGCTGTCGTTTTATACATCACCCAGGATACAAAAAATACGGTTTCGATGAATGTTACCGGAGCTAATTCTAATCCCTGTGTTGGTTTACAGTCTATTTTAGACGGATTCAAGAAAGGTTTAGATTTCCGACCACTCGTTATCAGATTGATTGGTAATGTTACAGATCCAAACTATATGCTCAATGGAGATATTGTGATAGAAAACAAAAAAATTGCAGCAAGCTCTATCACTTTTGAAGGTGTTGGTTCTGATGCGTTGGTAAACGGATGGGGAATCAGAATAAAAACAGCAACAAATATTGAAGTTCGTAACTTAGGATTTATGCTTACTGATGCTTCTGAGGGCGACAACCTTAGTTTGCAGCAAGACAATACTTATATTTGGGCTCACAATAATGATTTCTTTTACGGTGCGCCGGGATCGGATGCCGATCAGGCAAAAGGTGATGGTGCACTTGATGCAAAAAAATCTACCTATGTAACATTTTCATACAATCACTTTTGGGATAACGGGAAGAGTTGCCTTTTAGGCTTAAGTGAAGGTACTACTACAGATTTATACATTACTTATCATCATAATTGGTTTGATCATTCAGATTCAAGACATCCTCGTGTACGTTTCTTTTCAGCACATGTTTACAACAATTATTATGATGGAAACTCAAAATATGGTGTAGGATCAACATTAGGTTCATCGGTATTTGTAGAGGGTAATTATTTCAGAAACTGTAAATATCCTATGTTGATTTCTAAGCAAGGAACAGACATTGCGGGAGGTGCAACCGGAACTTTTTCTAATGAGAACGGAGGCATAATCAAAGCTCACAACAACTATATGACCGGTCAGACTGCTTTTATTCCATATAGTTCAACGGCGCTTACCCAATTTGACGCCTATGTTGCAACGAATAGAAACGAAGTTTTGGCAAGTAGTATCACCGCTGTACAAGGTAGTGCCGCTTATAACAATTTCGACACCAATCCTTCATTGTATATTAATTCTTTGGTTGTAGACAGCCCTATTGTAGCAAGAGATAAAACGATGCAATATTCAGGAAGAGTTTCTGGTGGTGATATTAGCTGGACATTCAACAATGCAGGAGATGATACAAGTTCTGCAGTCAATACAGGATTAATGGCATTATTACAGAATTATACATCATCTCTTATTTCTGTTCAGGGAATTGCTTCACCTACAGTAAGTTCACAAACATTAAGCATACCTTCTAATAATGACCAAACGGTGATTACTGCTACAGCAATGGCACCGATGATATTTACATGGGGTGGAACAGCCACTGATGTAACAATATCAGGATTACCGGCTTCAGGAGTAAGTTTTGTAAAAAATACGACCAATAAAACAGTGACCATATCTGGAAATCCTACTGATGATGTGAGCTTCACCGTAAATACTGTAGGATCAGCCGGAACCTCAGTTTCAGGAACAGGTAGCATTAGTGTGATTGCGCCAGGAACCCCTCAAGGTAATGAAATTCATAATTTCACTACATCTGCTTTAAACAGTACATTCTATACATTTACATCAGCAAACATTAATTCTACAGACGGATCTGCATCCTATGATGGGGCTACTCTAACAAAACGTTTAAAACTGGAATCTGCAACATCCATAACGTACAGCACTTTGCAAACTTCTACTTTAACTTTAGTTTTGGATCCAACTTTTAACGGAACAGTAAAGTTTGACAATGTAAATTATACTGCTACATCAGGTATTATAACAATTCCGAATATTGCTCCCGGAGCACACACTATTACAAAAGGAAGTGTTGCGAATCTATTTTATATTAAAACAGTATTTAATACCGCAGGAGTTTTAGCCACTCAAGAAAACAGATTAGAAAAATTAAGTATTTACCCAAATCCTGTTAATTCTATACTTACGATCTCTGTACCAAAAAACAGTTCAGTTGAGCAAATAATTGTATCAAACTCTGTCGGACAAGTTGTTAAAACAATAAATGAAAATATTACAAAAATTGATATGACAAGTTTAAAGAGTGGTATTTATTTCTTACAGATTAAAACTAAAGAAGGAATATTCAATCAAAAAATCATGAAAAACTAATAAGTAATTAAAAAAATATTTGAAATCCGTCTCACAATTGTGAAGGCGGATTTTTAGTTCAATCACAAAATTCTCAGATACCCCCTAATGATCACAAGACAATTTTAGCCGATAGTAGAAATATTCATACATCAATATTTCGACAAAAAAACAAAACCAATGAAAATATCCATTGGTTTTATGTTTAAGAATTTAGAAATCTCTAACTAATCCTTTTTCTGATAAATATTTCGTACGCCAGATAAATCAGTGGAAGAGACATGATACCAATAAACAGAGAATGTTCAATTGCACTTTGAGGTTGGATAATCACCGCATAAACAAGTCCAAAAAAAGCACCTCCTAAATGTGCTGCATGCCCCAAATTATCCCATTGTTTAGGATTAAGCATCATATAAACAGAATAACTGAAATACAATAATCCAAAGATAAAACCTGGAATTGGAATGGGTATGAAAAAGAAGTAAATTCCGATATTGGGCATCATTGCAATCGCGGCAAACAAAATCCCTGAAACCCCGCCACTCGCTCCAATTGCTGAATACCACGGCTGTTTTTGATAAATAAATAATGAAAAAATATTTCCTAAAAGAATAGATCCAAAATAAATAATAAGAAATCCTATATTTCCGAATCCTTCTAAAATCACCGGACCGAAGAAATATAACGTCATCATATTAAATAATAAATGCATTATATCTGCATGCAGAAATCCGGCAGAAAGTACTCTTACATATTCTTTTCGATGCAGAATCGCTCCAACATTGAATTTATATTTTTCAAATATCTCTTTATTATTAAATGCGATAAAACTGATAATTGCAGTGATTGCAATAATTAATATTATGATATTCATATTTTCTATTTTTCGTTATCAGCACTTCCAAACAAGTCGCCAATTGTTCCATCGTCATTTGAAGCGGTGAAATCTGGTTCTTCGTATATTTCCGGCTCTTCTTCTTCTGGTTCAGGAATAGTGATATTAATGTTTTTAACTTTGAATTTTGTAAACTGATTTCCGATGGCTTTAATTCCTTTTACGGCAATAAATTCGTCAATATTTACGGTTTCGGGTTCGCGTTCTTTCCCTTTATCTTTTGCAAAAATAATTTCTGCTGTAGAATTGTTAGAAACTATAATCCTTTCAATAAATGATTTTGGATGTTCCGATGGCATAAAGGTTTGCAGATTGGTATTGTTTTCCAACAAGAATCTTTTGATGAAATACATATCCTTTTCTCCATCGTAATAAATACAGGTAATAGGCTGATTGGGTCTCCATTTTTCTAGAATAATGTATTCGTCGTCAAAACGGTTTCCAAGATCAAAACTCACCAATTTAGCTTCTCCTTGAGCATTAATGATTAAGATTTTATCGTCTCCTTTAAAATTTCCCAGCAAAGTTCCTCTTACATCAGCATTAAGCCTTCTTACGGTATCATCAAACCATATTTTTCTTGGTGCTAAAGTAGAAACGCCTTCTTCTTTCAGGTCGACTTTCTTTACAGAATATTTGGTAACCAGATTTCCTTTTGAATCTCTTCCTTTGATAGCCAGTTCAGAGAAATCGATTTCCATTTTATTTTTTCTGATTCTCGGGTTTGGCTTTAATAAAACACTTACAACCTCAGCTTCACCATTTGGATTTGCCGAAAAATACAGCATTTCTGAGCCTCTTTTATCTGAACCTAAAGCATAATCTGTATTTCTTGTAACCGCAGTTACCGAAAAACGTTTCATATAATAAGGTCCGTCTCTGCCCTCACGATAAATCATGTTGTAAACCGTTCGTTTATCATTCTTTTTCCAGATAGCCACATGTTGAATGTCTTTTCCAATGAAAGTTTTAGCTTCCACTTTTACGACTTTCATGCTTCCGTCTTTTCTGAATGTGATAATATCATCAATATCTGAACAGTCAAATAAATATTGGTCTTTTTTCAGAGAAGTCCCAATAAAGCCTTCCTCAAAATTAGCATAGAATTTTTCATTCGCAACAGCCACTTTTGTAGCATCAATGGTATCAAAAATTCTTAATTCTGTTTTTCTTTCTCTGTTTTTTCCGTATTTTTTCTGAATATTTTGATAATAATCAATCGCATAGGCAATAAGGTTGGCCAAGTGGAACCTTACTTGCTCTATTTTCCCTTCTAATGAAGCTATATTTTCTTTAAATTTATCTAAATCGAATCTTGAAATTCTTTTAATTCTAATTTCAGTCAGCCTTAAAATATCTTCTTCGGTAACCTCTCTTAAAAGATGTGTCGTATGAGGTTTTAAACCAATATCAATTGTTTTCAGAACCTCCTCCCAGCTTTTCACCTCTTCAATGTCGTGGTAAATTCTGTTTTCGATGAAGATTCTTTCCAAAGATGAAAAATGCCAACTTTCCTGTAACTCATGAAGCTCGATTTCCAGTTCTTTCTTCAACAAAGAAACTGTATGGTCGGTATTCATTTTAAGAATAGTAGAAACATCCAGGAACATCGGTTTGTCACCAACAATAACACAGGCATTTGGCGAAATTGTTACCTGACAGTCGGTAAATGCATATAAAGCATCAATTGTTTTATCTGGCGAAACTTCGTTGTGAAGATAAATTAGAATCTCTACTTTATCTGAAGTATTATCTTCAATTTTTTTGATTTTAATCTTCCCTTTTTCATTCGCTTTTAAAACAGAATCAATCAAATCTGTTGTTGTTTTAGAAAAAGGAAGCTCAGAGATCATCAACGTATGTTTATCAACCTGAGAAATTTTGGCTCTTGCTCTTACTTTTCCTCCTCTGTGGCCATCGTTATACTCTGAAACATCAAGAAATCCTGCTGTAAGAAAATCAGGAAAAACTTGAAAACTCTTTCCTTTTAAATAAGCAACTGAGGCAGAAATCAGTTCGTTAAAATTATGCGGAAGAATTTTAGTGGAAAGTCCCACCCCGATTCCTTCAACCCCTTGTGCCAAAAGCAACGGGAATTTTACCGGTAAATCTACAGGTTCATTATTTCTCCCATCATAGGATTTAGACCATTCTGTAGTTTTAGGATTAAAGACGACTTCCAAAGCAAAAGGGGTTAATCTTGCTTCAATATATCTTGCTGCTGCTGCAGAATCTCCTGTATAAATGTTTCCCCAGTTTCCTTGAGTATCAATCAGCAATTCTCTCTGCCCAATTCCCACCATTGCATCGGTAATTGATGCGTCACCATGAGGGTGATATTTCATCGTGTTTCCTACGATATTTGCCACTTTATTGTAACGCCCATCTTCTAATTCTCGCATAGAATGCATAATTCTACGCTGCACAGGCTTGAAACCATCATAAACAGACGGAATGGCTCTATCTAAAATTACATAAGATGCATAATCCAGAAACCAGTCTTTATACAGTCCTGAAACTTTTTTTAAGCTTTCGCCTTCGTGAGAGTTGTCTTCTATCATTCCTTATTCTTGATGTCTTTTCTCTTTATTAGCTCTAATTATTTTATTGAGAGATGTCTTTAAATCGTTGACTTCTTTTCTCGTTAAATATGAAATTTCATATTTTAAAGTTGTTGTACCAGAGTTTTTGCTTGAAATGGTTATGTAAAGTCTTTTGAAAAACAAAACAGAAAACACATCAAATTTTACCAGTTTATATTTTGGAAATTCATCACTCTGAGGTTTATTTAAAAAGGGGATAATATTTCTATTTCTAAAATGAATTGCTTCCCCTTCGCTGTCATATTCAAAAATCTGCCTTCCATGTAAATAAATGATAAGCAATAATATAACAGGAATAATAATTAAAAAATAACTTTTTTCATCTAAAATATTAAACCTTATTTTATCTACAATAAAACTGATGCATCCGCCTGATAGTATCATCAACAATATGGTGTTGAAAAAACGATACAAAGGCGTTTTTTTCTTATTACTTAGCCTTAACATATTATTTTAGTTTTGTACAGGATATTAATTTTTATATTTATTAACCCCCTGCTTCATCCAAAATCTCTTTTTTGTTAATATCCTGATCTTCAACAACCAAATTTTCAAGAATGAATACTTGTCGATCAGGTGTATTTTTCCCCATGTAAAACTCTAGAATTTGCTCAATCGTTTGATCTTTCCCAATTACTACCGGTTCCAGACGAATGTCTTTCCCAATAAAATGTTTGAATTCGTCAGGTGAAATTTCTCCCAAACCTTTAAATCGGGTAATTTCAGGATTTTTGCCTAATTCATTCAAAGCTTTTACCCTTTCCTGTTCAGAATAACAATATCTCGTCTCTTTTTTATTTCTTACTCTAAATAAAGGAGTCTGAAGAATAAATAAATGTCCGTTTTTAATCACATCCGGGAAAAACTGAAGGAAAAATGTAATCATCAAAAGTCTGATGTGCATACCGTCGACATCGGCATCGGTTGCAATAATCACCTGATTATATCTTAAATCCTCAAGACTTTCTTCAATATTTAGAGCAGCTTGTAGCAAGTTGAATTCTTCATTTTCGTACACTACTTTCTTCGTTAAGCCATAGCAGTTTAATGGTTTACCTTTTAATGAAAATACAGCTTGCGTGTCGACATCTCTTGATTTTGTAATTGATCCTGATGCAGAATCTCCCTCGGTAATAAAAATCTGCGTTTCTGCCTTTCTTTCAGCTTTTTGGTCATTGTAATGCTGTCTGCAGTCACGAAGTTTTTTATTGTGAAGAGAAACTTTTTTTGCTCTTTCTCTTGCCAGCTTTTGAATTCCCGAAAGTTCTTTTCTTTCTCTTTCGGAAATTAAAATTTTTCTCTGAATCGCTTCTGCAATCTCAGAATTTTTATGTAAAAAATTATCTAATTTATTTTTTAAGAAATCAATGATAAAAGTACGCACAGTAGGACCGTTTGGCCCTATATCATTCGAACCTAATTTTGTTTTTGTCTGAGATTCAAAAACCGGTTCTTCAACGTTGATTGAAATCGCCGCAACGATAGATTTTCGCACATCAGAAGCATCAAAGCTTTTATTAAAAAATTCTCTAATCGTTTTTACATATGCTTCACGGAAAGCATTCAAATGCGTTCCACCCTGCGTTGTATTTTGTCCGTTTACGAATGAAAAATAGGTTTCTGTCTGCGACTTATCGGTATGCGTAATCGCAACTTCAATATCATTGTCTTTCAAATGAATAATCGGGTATAATACATCGCTTTCCAACTCTTCTTCCAACAAATCTTTTAATCCGTTTTCGGAATAGAACGTTTCGCCGTTGAAAATAATTTTTAATCCCGGATTCAGATACGCATAATTGCGGAGCATTCTTTCGATATACTCTTTTCTGTATTTATAATGTAAGAAAATTTCGGAGTCTGGTGTAAATAAAATCTCAGTCCCGTTTCGGTCTGAAGTATCCTTTTCGTCGTATTCTTCAGTGATAATTCCACGAGAAAATTCGGCAACTTTCATTTTCCCTTCTCTGAAAGAACGCACTCGAAAATAATCTGAAAGTGCATTCACCGCTTTTGTACCGACACCATTTAAACCAACAGATTTCTTAAAAGCTTTGCTATCATATTTACCACCTGTATTCATTTTTGAAACAGCATCAACGACTTTTCCTAAAGGAATTCCACGACCGAAATCTCGAATCATTACTTTTCCGTCATCTACTTTTATTTCAATTCTTTTACCCGATTTCATCCTGAATTCATCAATTGAGTTATCCAGAATTTCTTTCAGTAAAATATAAATACCATCATCAGCAGACGAGCCATCGCCCAGCTTTCCGATATACATACCGGGACGCAAACGGATGTGTTCCTGCCAATCGAGGGTTCTGATATTATCTTCAGAATAGATAGGTTGTATTTCTTGTGACATATATTATTTCAGCAAACATACAAAAGTACAAAAACGCCGAAAAATATCCGAATTTTTAAGTTTCTATTTATTATTATTTTTTACTAAAGTTTAAAAATTGAGCTACACATTTTTACTCATTTAATCTGAATATTTGAAAATTTACTTTAATTTAGATTCATAAAGAATTTTAAATGATACAACTTCCTTCTTCGAAACTTCCCAATGTGGGAACCACCATATTCACCCAAATGTCTCAACTCGCCAATCAACATCAGGCAATCAATCTTTCACAGGGATTTCCGGATTTTGAAACTGATTCTGAATTACTGAATTTAGCAAATGATTTCATCAAAAAAGGATTCAATCAATATGCTCCTTTAGGTGGAATTATGGGCTTAAAGGAGGAAATTGCAAGAAAAATTGAAAACAGCAATCAAGCAGTTTATCATCCTGAAACTGAAATTACCATTACAGCAGGCGGAACTCAAGCGATCTTCACAGCAATTGCCACTTTCGTACAGAAGGATGATGAAGTGATTATTTTTGAACCCGCTTATGATTGTTACGAACCAACCGTAGAGCTTTTTGGTGGAATTGTAAAACGTTTTCAAATGAAAGCTCCAGATTATGAAATCGATTGGAATGTTGTAAGAAATTTGATTTCAGAAAAAACAAAAATGATTATTCTGAACAACCCGAACAATCCATCCGGAAAGATTTTAAAAGAAAATGACATTCAGGAATTAATTAAAATAGTAAAAGACACCAATATTTTAATCTTAAGCGATGAAGTCTACGAAAACATTGTCTTTGACGGAAACCAACATTTAAGCATTTGTAAATATCCTGAGCTCAAAGAAAGAAGTATTTTG
This sequence comes from Chryseobacterium balustinum, assembly GCF_900168205.1. GTDB lineage: Bacteria > Bacteroidota > Bacteroidia > Flavobacteriales > Weeksellaceae > Chryseobacterium > Chryseobacterium balustinum. Next base: position 10,688 of record NZ_FUZE01000028.1, on the reverse strand, counting down.
GTAGCCTCTTTCGGGAAATTATTCCACATTACCGGTTGGAAAATTGGATATTGTGCCGCACCGAAAGATCTGACTGATGAATTCAGAAAAGTGCATCAATTTAATGTTTTTTGCGTCAATACTCCACTTCAAATGGCTTTGGCAGAATACATGAAAAATGACGAGCATTACAATCAATTGAATCAGTTTTTTCAGAAGAAAAGAGATTTTTTAAGACAAGGTTTGGCCCAAACTTCATTTGAACTTCTTGATTGTGAAGGAACCTATTTTCAGGCTTTGAAATACGATAAAAATTCAGATAAAAATGATTTTGATTTCGCAACAGAATTAACGATTAATCACAAAGTGGCAAGTATTCCGTTTTCGGCTTTTTATAAAGATAAACTGAATGAAAATGTGATCAGATTGTGTTTTGCAAAGAAGAATGAAACTTTAGAAAGAGCGATTGAAAATTTAGCTAAAATTTAATTTTAAATCAGATGAGTGGAGAAAGCAATCTCGCTAAATGTTCAAAGAAAACTTTATGCTTTGGTCGTTTTTTCCATTCACTTACTATAATTTCGTCGCAATCATCAATATCACTGAGAAATACATTTTGTAGTTTCTGATTAACCTCTTTATCGAACACGAGCGTATTTACTTCAAAATTAAGCTCCTGACTCCGAACATCCATATTTGCCGTTCCTACACAAGAGAAATTATCATCGATCACCATTGTTTTAGCATGAATAAACCCTTTTTTGTAAAAGAAAATACGCACATTATTTTCTAACAATTCTTCATAATAAGAGTAAGCTGCTGCATTTACAATTAAAGAATCTCCCGATTTTGGAACCATCAGTCTCACATCCAAACCAGAAAGAGCTGCTTGCTTGATAGCATTCAAAACGGTTTCCACCGGAATAAAATAAGGCGTCACAATATATACTTTTTCTTTAGCAGAAAGAATGGCCGAGGTTGTACTCAGCATAATAGAAGGTTTTGTATCGGGTCCGCTCGCTGCAACCTGTACTATTTTATTTCCAGAATCAAGGTTCTCGTAGGTGAAATACTCTTGGGATATTTGGGGAATTTTTTCAGTAGCAAAAGTCCAGTTACTTAAAAATAAAAACTGAAAATAAAAAGCGCTATTCCCTTTAATATATAAATGAATATCTCGCCAATATTGTTTAGGATTAGGATTGATATATTTATCCGAAACATTAATACCACCCGTAAAAACTTCTTTTCCGTCTACAATAATAATTTTTCTGTGATCTCGATAATTTACTCTATTCGCAAAAATTCTAAAAGTAATTTTATTCACCGGAGAGACTTCAACGCCTGCTTCCTTTAATCTGTTCAAGAGCTTTTTGCCTATTTTCCCGCTCCCCATATCATCATACAGAAAACGAACTACCACTCCTTCCTTTGCTTTTAACACCAAAAGATCAGCCAGTTTATTTCCAATATCATCGTTGTCATAAATATAATATTCTAAATGGATATGATGTTTTGCTTTTTGAACGACTTCAAAAACTTTAGAAAATTTCTCTTCTCCATTTACCAATACTTCTACTTCATTTTCCTGTGTTAAAGGAGAGTATCCTGAATGATAAAGAAAATTTATGGTAGTTATAAAATAGTCCAACTCATCTTTCCGACTGTTTAATGTTGTATAATGAGTTTCTTTAACAAACTTTAAAATCCTCTGAAAAACCTCTTCATTACCTTCAACTTTAAAGGTGTAAAATTTATTCTTTCGATAATTTACGCCAAATACAAAGTAAATAATAATCCCTACAAAAGGCAGGAAAACAATCAACATAAGATAAGCCAGCGTTTTGCTCGTGGTTTTCGTATCTATAATAATTTTAGCGGCAAGAAAAAGTACACCTGCAAAATATAAAATTTCAATACCTACTAAAATATAGGGAAACTGGTCTAAAAACTCTTTAATCATCATAAAATTATCGCTGAATCTAATGTAATTTCATCTATTAAAGATAGCAAAAAGGAGCAGACATTGCCCACTCCCTTATTATTTTAAAAGAACATTCCGCCAGAAACTTCAATTCTTTGTGCGGTAATCCAGCCTGCATCGTCGGTACATAAAAATGCTACTACTCCACCAATATCATCCGGTAAACCAGCTCTGCCTAAAGCGGTATTTCCGGCAACCATAGCATTTACATGTTCATCATCTCTTGTTCTTCCTCCACCAAAATCGGTTTCAATTGCTCCTGGTGCAACAGCATTTACTTTAATTTTTCTTGCGCCTAATTCTTTCGCCATGTATTTACTTAATTGGTCAACTGCCGCTTTCATAGAACCGTAAACCGACGAACCAGGCATTGCAAATCTCGCCAAACCTGAAGAAAGATTGATAATTCCACCGTTATCATTCATAAATGGTAAAAATTTCTGAGTAAGGAAAAAAACTCCTTTAAAATGAATATTTACCATATCATCCAACTGCTCTTCTGTAACATCTGCAATCGGTGAATATAAAGCCGTTCCAGCATTATTGATCAGGAAATCAATATTTCTGCTTCCTGTGTTTTCCTCTAAATGGTCGCCTACTTTTTTAACAAATTCATCGAACGATCTCACATCTTTTGTATTCAGCTGACAAGCTATCGCTTTTCTTCCTAAAGCCTGAATTTCTGCTACGGTTTTATCCGCTTCTTCTTTATTGGAATTATAAGTAATAATTACATCCAATCCTTTTTCTGCAATTTTTAAAGCTGAATTTTTACCTAAACCTCTACTTCCGCCTGTTACAAGGGCAATTTTTGTTTTGTTATTCATATTTGATTTTTTGATGTTACAAAGTTGAGTTAATTTCAGCCTTGATGATTTACTCCAATCAATCTGAAATTTGCAAAAATCAAATCAGAAACGAAATTCCATTGGTGCCAATGAAGTTTTGCGTTTGAAAAAATTGGAGAAGTGAGCAACCTCTTCAAAACCCAAAGCATATGAAATTTCAGAAATATTCCAGTTGGTTTGTTTTAATAATATTTTAGCTTCCTGAATCAATCGATCTGCAATAAATTCTGTAGTTGTCTTTCCTGTTTTTTCTTTTAAATTTTTATTTAAATAGTTCACATGAATAGACAATCGATCTGCAAAATCTTTGGCTACTTTTAACTGAATTCGTTGATTGGAAGATTCAATTGGAAACTGTCTTTCTAACAATTCGATAAACAGAGAAACCACTCTCACTGCTGCATTGTGTGAATTACCAACTTTTTCTGCAGGTTGTAATTTTTGTCCGTAATGAATCAGTTCGGAAACATAATTTCGAATTAAATCATATTTAAATTCATAATCAGAATCGATTTCTTTTTTAATTTTTTCAAACAGTAAATCAACCTCATCGGCTAGTTCGTCATCAATTTCAAAAACAGGAATGGTACCCGGTTGAAATAAAGGCAAATCTTCAAGAATATTTTTAGACGAATTTTTAGTAAAAAAATCAGCCGTAAAAACACAAAAATTCCCCGACTGGTTCTCATCTTCAGGTACATAATGATACGGAACTTTCGGAGTTGCAAAAAGCAAAGCATTCTTTTTTATAGAGATTACTTTATCGGCATATTCCGCCCTGTTTTTTCCTCTTATTAAACTGATTTTATAGTATTTCCTCCTATTGTAAGGCATTTCGGAAGTTTTTTTGACATTGGCAATGGTCTGCGCAATATCAAACACATTAAAATGACCAATATCTTTGTGAAGACCTTTTGGAAAGATACTTTCGATATCTTTTCCCAATCCTTTAGTCATCTCAAGATAAAAATCTTCAAGAGAAGCATGAGCTAGTTTTTCCATGATGCGGAATTTGTATAAATCAAATATAGGAAGAAGTTTTGAAACATAATTTAATTATAAAGGCTGTCTTTTAAAACACAAAAGTCATATGAGAGCTTTATTTTTAACCACATAAAAGAGCACATAAGTTTGAAATCAAAGATTTCAAAATCTTTGTGTTCTAAAATATTTTCAAAATTTTAAACTAAAATCTAATGTGGCTTATGTGTCAAGAACTTTTTTAGTTAAAGTAAAGTTTACAAAAAAACGCTCCCAAATTCATGGAAGCGTCTTTAAAATACTATATAACTAACTTTTAATATTTTTAAACATTAAATCTGAAGTGCATGATATCACCGTCCTGAACGATGTATTCTTTACCTTCTACAGAAAGCTTTCCAGCTTCTTTTACTTTTGCTTCAGAACCATACGTTACATAATCATTGTATCTGATTACTTCTGCACGGATGAAACCTTTTTCAAAATCTGTGTGAATTACTCCAGCAGCTTGAGGAGCCGTCCAACCTTGTCCGATTGTCCAAGCTCTTACTTCTTTTACACCTGCTGTAAAATACGTTTGTAGCTTTAATAAATCATAAGCTTTTCTGATTAAACGGTTTACTCCAGGCTCTGTAAGACCTAATTCTTCCAAGAAGATCTCTCTTTCTTCGAAAGTTTCAAGTTCATTAATATCAGCTTCGATCTGAGCTGCCAAAACTACTGTTTCAGCACCTTCGCCTTTCGCCATTTCTTCAATTTTCGCAATCCAATCATTACCGTTTTTAATAGAATTTTCATCTACATTACAAACGTAAAGAACTGGTTTATTGGTCAAAAGTTGAACTTCACCAATAACCGACTTTGCAAAATCATCCATTGCAAACTCTCTTGCATTTCTACCGTCTTCAAGATGTTTCTGAAGATTTTGAAGTGTTTCGTATGTCAACAAATCTTCTTTCTTACCCGATTTGATGAATTTTTTCGCTTTTTCAACAGCTTTTCCAACTGTTTCCAAATCTTTTAACTGAAGCTCGATATCGATAATATCTTTATCTCTCAAGGGGTCTACTGAACCTTCAACGTGGATAATATTTCCGTTTTCAAAACATCTTAAAACATGAATAATCGCTTCACATTCACGAATGTTTGCCAAGAATTGGTTTCCTAAACCTTCTCCTTTACTTGCTCCTTTTACAAGACCAGCAATATCTACAATCTCTACAACAGCAGGCAAAACTCTTTCAGGATTTACCAATTTTTCAAGCTCAAATAATCTTTGATCCGGTACAGAAACCGTTCCTAAATTAGGCTCGATAGTACAGAAAGGATAATTGGCAGACTGTGCTTTAGCATTGCTTAAGCAGTTAAAAAGAGTTGATTTACCTACATTCGGTAAGCCTACGATTCCACATTTCATAACGAAATTTATTTTATTATTGTGTTATGTAACCTTACGGTTTCATATCGTTAGATTCAAAAGTTTAAAAGTTCAAAGTTTTATAAAATCTAATTAAATTCTACAACACTTCAACTTTCAGCGGGCAAAGATAGTGATTTTACGGTGGAATTCATAATAAAAAAATCCGCCAATAATTTGACGGATTTTAAGAAATATTTTTTTGAGAATTTACGTTTATGGATTATTCCCTGTAGCTTCCTGAGCCAGCGGAACATCATTTGGAGCAGATGCCATTGCGCTGTCTAAGTTGAATAATGATTCATCTGTAGCTCTGTCACCACCCGCAATTTTTAATTTATCTATTAAATTGGAAGCTAAAGTTTCTTCCTCAATCTGTTCCTGAACAAACCACTGCATAAAATTCCATGTTGCCCAGTCTTTTTCTTCCAAAGCCAAATCTACGAGCCTGTAAATAGCAGTTGTATTGTCTACTTCATGTTTAAAAACACCATCGAAACAAGCCGATAAAGTTTCCGGATCAGCAGGCGGAGCCGGAATGGCATCCACTTTTGGCTTTCCACCTCTGTTTAAAACGTACTCCATAAATTTTATGGAATGATTTCTCTCTTCCTGCGAATGACGGTATAGAAAATTGGCAATTCCGCTATATCCTTTATCATCTGCCCAAATTCCGTACGATAAAAATGTGTGTGAAGCGTGAATTTCTTTATTCATTTGGTCACTCAATGCTTTTTCCAGCGCAGGTGAAAGTCTGTTGGTATTCATAATTGTATATTTAAATGTGATTATCAATATGGATACAAAAATGATTCCGTGAAATGGTTTTTTTATACTTTTTTGGAAACAACAAAACACAATCAACTATAAATCAAATATTTAATACTATAATTTATAGTTAATCTAAAATAAAATGATGAATAATTTTGTGAACTATCTTTAAATCTGATCACATGAATATTCATTATTCTTGAATATTTAATGATAACAAGATTGAAAATTTCAATTTTTAAATTGTATAAAAATCTTGTTTACAGAATCATGCTCCATAGGAGCAAAACCTTTATAGTATAGTTGTGAAGCTGTGACAGCGCGCTCCGTAGGAGCGCAACCTTTTCAAAAAAATATATTTGAAACTATTGATTTAGCTTATTTTTTTGTCAGCTTTGCCAAATAAGAATCTTCATCCTGCAAAACTTTTTCGATAGCAAAACCATTATTTTCTGCAGCATTTTCCAAGGTATTAAAATCAAGATATAGCCATTTGATAGGATCTTCAGACTCGCCTTTGTAATGAACGATATAATCCAATTCACCATAATATCCTTCTGCCGGAATATAAACTCCACCATCTTCATCAGCATCGAACATATAGAGAATATCGGTGCTATCAATCAGAATCTGTCCGTTTTTATTTAATAAAGAATGAAGTTTTTTAAGGTAAATATCAATGACTTTCAGACTTTGAAAAATTCCGGTTCCATTCATTAATAGAAGAATAGTATCGAAAGTTTCGCCAGGAAACTTAAGCATATTCTGAGCAATTGCTTTCTTAATTCCTCTCAATTCGCAAACTTCAATCGATTTTGGCGAAATATCTAAGGCAGTAACATCTAAATTTCTATCATTCTGAAGATACAACGAATGCGAACCAGCTCCTGCTCCAATGTCCAAAACTTTTCCTGACGATAGTTTTAAAGCTTTCTTTTCGATCTTATTCATCTCTTCAAAATCTCTGAAAAGATATTCTACCGGAAGCTCATCGAGTTCGGAAATTGAAGTTTCAGTCTGCAAATCTTCAGGATTTTCGTTGTGAAAATAATCCCAGATTGCGCGTCCCATTAAGTCTTTCATGCTGAATTTTAATGGTGCAAAGATAAAGTTTTGAGTACGAATTTTTATAGAAAATCCATACTTTATTATTAAAGCTGTTTAAACTAATTTGAAATTTAACCACAAAAGGAACAAAAGATAATTATAAAGCTATTATTAGATTATCAAAGTTCTCAAAAGAATAAAAAATCAAAGATTTTTAAAGATTTTTGTGTGCTTTTTTTCTTTGTACTCATCAACTTTAGATAAAAGTATCTAAATCTTTTGCCTCTTTTGTGGTTAAATAAAAAGTTTAAACAAGTTTAATATAAATAAATAATACGTTTGTCATTCTGAAAGAATCTAGAAGACAAATTTAAAGTTAATTGTTTAGATTCTTTCAGAATGACAAAAACTCTTCCCAATTTATTCATAATATTTAATAGTCAAGAATATAAATTTAGTTGAAATAAGGCATTAAAGCCATTAGGATTTCTATCACCATCATCCATATTTTCTATTTTTAAAATCATTCCACTCCTTCAAAAATCCCTAACTTGTCTTTTCTAAAAACGAGATTCATCTCATGACAGATAAACAATTTAATTTTCAACAGGGATTTACATTCAGCAAACATATTCCGGAAGAAATTTCGCATTTTGACCGGGTTTTTGATGTGTTCAAAGACTTGCTAACCCACACTTCCGGAGATATTGAGGAAGCTTTTGAGTGGCTCGATATGCTCGATAAAGAATATGATATTTTCACCGACGAATATACACTTGAAGATTTTGAAGAAGATTTAAGAAAGCGAGGTTACATTAAAAAAGAAGACGATTCCGAAGATGGAAATTCCGGAACTGGAAAAGGAAAAAACATTCTTACAGCCAAACTGGAAGCTGCTTTACGGGAATATGCTTTAGACCAGATTTTCGGAAAGCTTAAAAAAAGTGGCATCGGAAATCACAGAACCAACAAATCAGGAGTTGGCGATGAACGTGATGGTGAAAACCGAAATTTCCAGTACGGCGACGACTTATCCTCGATAAACATGACGGAAAGTCTGAAAAACGCTCAAATTAACAATGGAATTTCTGATCTTCGAATGACAGAAGACGACCTCATCGTAGAAGAAACCAAACATAAAGCTCAAATGAGTACGGTTTTAATGATCGATATCAGTCACTCTATGATCTTGTATGGTGAAGATCGTATCACACCTGCCAAAAAAGTTGCAATGGCTTTAGTGGAACTTATCAAAAGAAAATATCCAAAAGATTCCATCGATATTATTGTTTTCGGAAACGAAGCTTGGCCTATTAAAATCAAAGACCTGCCCTATTTACAGGTTGGTCCGTATCACACCAATACGGTTGCAGGATTGGAATTGGCAATGGATATTCTTCGTAGAAAAAGAAATACCAACAAGCAAATTTTCATGATCACCGATGGAAAACCAAGCTGCTTGAAACTTCCTACCGGAGAATATTATATGAACAGTGTTGGTTTAGACGAAAAAATTGTTTCTGAATGTCTCAATAAAGCTGCACAAGCCAGAAAACTAAAAATCCCTATCACCACTTTCATGATTGCCCAAGATCCTTATCTACGACAATTTGTGAATGCATTTACTGCTCAGAATAAAGGAAAAGCTTTTCTCACAGGTCTTTCAGGATTAGGACAAATGATCTTTGAGGATTATGAGAAGAATAGGATTAAAAGGATATAAAAGAGCCAAGTTAAAAGGCAAAAGATAAAAGTTAACAATTCAAAATTTTAACCACAAAAGAGGCAAAAGTTTTTTAGCGATGCAAAAGAACAGAAAAGTAAACTGCTAAAATAACAATCTGCTTTTTTGGACTTTTGATTAACTGCATTTTACAAGAATATCTTTTGTGACTTTTGTGGTAAAAAATATAAACAAAATAATATCATTTATAAAAATGAAAAACGATACAACATTTAAAGAATTAAAAAAATCAGGATATACAGATAAAACCATCAGTCAGGAAATTCAGGCAAATTTGATTGCGAAAATCAAGGCTAAAGAGCCGGTTTTTGAAGGACTTTGGGGGTATGAAGATTCTGTAGTTCCACAATTAAAAAAGGCAATTTTAGCAGGTCACCACATCAATTTATTAGGTTTACGCGGACAGGCAAAAACCAGAATTGCAAGAAGCATGGTGAATCTTTTGGATGAATACATGCCGATTGTAAAAGGTTCTGAAATCAATGATAACCCTTTCAATCCTATTTCAAAATATGCAAGGGATCTTATTGCAGAATTGGGTGACGAGACTCCGATTTCTTGGGTTCACCGTTCAAATCGTTTCTTTGAAAAGCTGGCAACTCCCGACGTGAATGTTGCCGATTTAATTGGTGACATCGATCCGATTAAAGCAGCAACTTTAAAACTACCCTATTCTGATGAACGTGTTCTACATTATGGAATGATCCCAAGAGCAAACCGTTCGATTTTTGTTTTAAATGAATTGCCCGATCTACAGGCTAGAATTCAGGTTTCTTTATTTAATATTTTGCAGGAAGGCGATATTCAGATTCGTGGATTTCAGTTGAGAATGCCTTTAGATATTCAGTTTGTATTTACTGCAAATCCGGAAGATTATACCAATCGTGGAAGTATTGTAACGCCATTAAAAGACAGAATTGGATCACAGATTTTTACTCATTATCCGAAAACTATTGCCTTAGCAAAACAAATCACCGAACAGGAAGCTCAGGTTTCTGCGGAAGATAAAGCACAGATTCAAATTCCGGATTTGGCGAAAAATCTTTTGGAAGAAGTTGCTTTTGCTGCTCGTGATAGCGAATATGTGGATGCGAAAAGTGGTGTAAGTGCAAGATTGACGATCAGTGCAATGGAAAACCTAGTTGCTGCAGCAAAATTACGATTAATAGAATCTGAAGCTCCAAAAACTACTGTTCGTCTGCTTGATTTTATGTCGATCATTCCTTCAATTACCGGAAAGATTGAATTGGTTTACGAAGGCGAACAGGAAGGTGCTGATTATGTTGCCAAAATTTTGATTGATAAAGCCGTGATAGTACAGTTTGAAAGTATTTTCCCACGCATTTCAAAATTGGAAAAAGAAGGCATCAAAACGCCATACACCGATTTAATCAAATGGTTCAACAAAAATCATTTGGAACTGAATTACACCGACACTGACGAAGAATTCTACAGCAAACTCAACAGCATTACACCTTTAACAACCGTTGTTGAAGAAAATGCTTCAGAACTCAATGAAGAAGACAAAAACTTCTGTAAAGAATTGGTTTTATGGGCTTTGACAATCAGTAAAAAATTAGATAAGTCTGAAAATTCAACAGCGTATACTTTTGACTCTGCAGATGTAAGACAATTGTTCAGAAATTAATTTTTGAAACAATGATTATGATATAGAGGAAGCATAAATCTTTGAGATTTATGCTTCCTTTTTTATTTTATGTACACGTCAATTCGAGTAAAAATTCTGAAAGAATTTTGTATCGAGAACAGGCATTATAAAAAGTTCTCGATATATTTTTTCTTCTCTTTGTTACGGAAAAACACTCCTTTAGATTTATACTAGGAAAAATAATATATTTATGTAAGAAGAGAAAAGTGTTTAAGTAAACTAAGATACACTCCGAGTAAAACTCATAG
>NZ_FUZE01000010.1 GCF_900168205.1 Chryseobacterium balustinum | reverse complement strand
ATGAGACTTTTTTTTTGTTATAAACTTTTGAAGATGGGCAATAAGTAATTTTGCCTATTGCCTATTGCCTATTGCCTATTGCCTATTGCCTATTGTGTCGCTCCTTCGGAGCTTATGAAAATGATGCTGTAATGTTCTACAAAGGTTACACTCCTCCGGAGTGTTTGTTATGTTTTATCTTGAGTGTAAATCTTACTTAAAATCTTGAGTTTATTCTTTGAAAGGTAAATATTGAATTCTAAAAAGATGAATTGGAAGCCTTTAATTTTAATTAAAGGATAAATATTATTATAAAAAGACTGTAATCCTAGCCCGGATAGCAGCGGTTACCCCGGAACACACGTTAGAGAGAAGAGGGGGTTAGTGATGGAAGAGCAATGGAGTGAGGAGTAAAAGCGAATAGCCGGAAATAGCTCCTGAAAAAAATAGAGTTTTCTTAATAAATATTTTAAAGAGCACTTATTGTAAATAAAACCCTACTGTTGTAAGTGGCTGCTGGAATTGTTACCGAAACTCCACTCAGTTGTAATTGAATGGGAATGTTTGAATAAGATATTACTGCAGCTAATGCTGAAAGTCTAAATAGTTCAATATCGGTGAGTGTAACTGTTTGGTAGGCTGTTCCACCCGTCATTGTGCACACTAAGCATACTGTGGATCCGTTACCTGTTCTTTTAGTACTCAATATTAAGTTTGAATTCCAAGTAGGATTTGAGACTTTGCCACTACTTAATAATAATGGTATGTCTACTTTTAATAATATTTGGTTGGTTGCACTCTCATAAGTTCCTGCATAGTTTAAACCGGCTCCGCTAATTGGTGGTATCGCGACTGTCCAATTAGTTCCTGTTACGTTTATTGTTTGGGCTTTTATCGTGCAGAAAAATAATAATGAGAGTATAAAAAAGGTATTTTAAATAAATATCTTCATAGTAAATAGTATAATTTGCTTTCATCTTCGTTTTCTATTTATTCGGTGATTGTGTAGGTAATTACGACAGGCGTATTTGTTCTTGCCGATAAATTACTATAAGTATTCGCAGATAGGCTTATGGTCAGCCGATGGCCGTTGTTTGCTCCATTTCCTGTAAATGCACCTCCTATTCCGCCGATGATTGTTTGTGAAGTTGTATTTAATGTTACCTGAGCAGATGGTATGCCTAATGTTCCTCCTCCGAAACCGGAAGCTGTTGCTGCCTGAATTTTTATATCAATTTCAGGAATTAGGGTATTGATTGAAGCGGTGATTTTTCTGGTAACTCCTCCTAATGCTATTGCTGATGTATAATTAATCCACTTTGTTGTATTGGCGGCTGGTGAAATAATAGGATTTCCGGCTACATCAGGATTAGAAAAACTCATTGTAATAGTTCCTGCAGGCTCAATATCCATTAAAGTAACAATTGGTAAAGTTACAGCTACAGTACTATTTCCTGTAGTTTGTGAATACAGATTGGCGGAGATAATAAAGCTGACAAAAAAACTAATTTGAAGTAGCTCATTTTTGTTTTCGTTATAACTTACTTTGATGGTTTCTTGCTGATACTTTATTTCTGATGATTGCTTAATGACATTAATGGTTATATTTTTTGTTTCGCCAGATTTTAGATTAAACTCAAACTGGTCAATGGGTATTTTATATTTTTTGTCTAAACCATTTCTGTATATTTTCACTTCCAATCTCCCTGACGCAGATAGGTAAAATCAAAATAATCTCCCAAAAGTACTAGCTTTCTAAAGGTCTGATTACCGTTTGTAACTTCAACAATCAGATTTTCGTTTTTCTTTTTTCTGGTTGAAAGTTGGGCAAATTTCAAATTACTTTCATGTTCTTTATATTCTATTTTTCCCTGAATCTTTGCAGCACTCGTTAATCCGAAGTTGTAAATATTTTCTTTGCCTGTTAAAATTAATGATACCGGGACATTTATGTCGGCAATATCATTGATTTCTGTAGTCGTTCGGTCGATTGCTAAAACATAATCTCCCGGATTTACATTTTTAAATAAGTAATCTCCGTTTTTGTTGGTGACCGAAAGGTGGTTTCCCATTATCAGGCGAATTCCTTCTACTTTTTTTACTCCTAAGTTTTTTATATTACCTGACAACGTAGTATATTCTGCAATTTTTTGAGTCGGAATATTCATTCTTAAAGTATAACGCAACGAAAAAATAAAATCTTTATTTCCCAATTTTCCACGCTGCAAATTGTATCTCGTTGAAATATCTACTTCATGTCCTTTGAAAATTTGTTGATGAAAAAGAAACTCAAATAGATTTCTGTCTTTATAATAATCTTCAGGGATATAATTGTTCTGATAAAAAATACTGAATTAAGATTTATCTGAAAAACGACTTAAAATTCTGGTTCCAAAGTAAAACTGTTTCTCGTTTTTCAGTTGATAACGAGATGTGAGTGCATAACTTCCATATACATTAAATGAAGTTTTAAATTTTTCAAAACCAATATTGAAGTATAAAAACTTGAGTTTCCAGAAAAGCCAGTCATAAAATTATCTGTTTTTCCAAATTGTCCATCAATGTTTAACTGAAAAATTCCGATTTGTTGATTAACAGAGAGTTTAAAAAAACGTTCTTTATAATCAAATTCTTTGGGCATTAATCGGTCTTCATATCTTTGGGAACCATTGTAAACATAAATATTTCCTTTACTAGCGTATTTATATTGAAATCCCGTACTGCAAAAATTTACGATACGGTGCTGCAAGAAATAAAGTGTCACGCTGGAAGTTTTTAGCATCCTGTAAATAGCTTGCTATCAAATTAATCCGCTTTGATAACTGATATTGAAGATTGCCATTAATAGTACTGGTATTATTGAAATATCCAGTATATTCTGGACTAGCTCTCGTATACATTACATTTGCATTTATTTTTATCATAATTTGCAATTGTGTTAATCATGTATGCAGTTCCGTCTGTTTTTTCTGTTTTGCTGTATGCCGTTTCTCCCGACACTTCAAGATTTTTATTTTCATCGTCTAAACTTCCTTTTCCATAGAGTTCACCCTGAAAACCACTTTTATATTGATCTCTATTTTGCATACCCAGCATAGAAACAGATGCAGAAACTGGAAATCTGTGGTAGATATCATCTTCAATTGGCTTTACAGAAATTATTTTTACACTAGAATAGGCAGTCTGATTTTCTTGCGGATGGTCTTTAGAATAAACAGAAAGATTTAAATTCTGAAACTCATTTTTACTTAAATTGGATGGAGTGATTTTACTAATGCTAATTTTTTTGCTTTTTCCAGGAGCTAAAATTAAAGACGTATTTTCATCCACGATAGCATTTTTGCTTTCTAAAATTAAATTTTCAGAAACATTCCATCATTTTTTAAAACGAAAGTAGATTTAATCGTTTCCCCAGCTTTTATAAATTCTGGAGAATCTAATAGGGTGAGAGAAAGCTTTCTGTTTGTAGAAATTAATAATTCTGCAGTTTGGCTAAACTTTTCGCCTGTCGTTATTTCGGTTCCCTCCAGTAAAACAGTATGCTTGCCTTGGGGCGCTTCTGTTGTAATCTGTAGAATGATAGGGTTTACTTTTACAGATACATTACGTGTAGGATCTGCAACCGATTTAATAGAAGAATAATTTAAACAAAGCGTACTGTTGGCAGTGTTTGGGGTTACAGGATTACCTGCTTCAGTTGGTGCTGTAAATCCTAAAGTAATGTTTTTTGTAGCGGAGGGTTCAATGTCAACTAGTGCTATTTCGGGTACAGAAATAGTTACAGTGTGATTGTCTGTGGATTGAGCATTAAGATTTGCAGATAGAGCAAATGCAACAAAAGTCAGAGCTAAAGTAGTTGTTGTTTTTTTATGGTTTTAGTATTTTGAATTGTGAAGTTAATAAAATGGATTATAATATGATATAATAAATTGTAAGAATTTAATGTTAAATATTCATTATCTTATATTTTATCACAATATGGTACATAATTACTAAAATAGCAATGTTGGGTTTTATGACTCAAATCACTATAAAAAAATCTTATACAAGTTCTTTGTATAAGATTTTTTAAGGTTTTAAAATGTATCTAAGACTAAATAGAATCTATTGTCGATCTCTCAAATTCTACTCTTCCTGAAAAATGCCATATGTTGGTATTAGATTTTATTTTGAAATCGTACCAGCCTTTTGATCTGTCTAGGTTAATATTTATTTTTTCTTCTTGTGCATTGAGAGAAAGTTCACTTATGTGATCGGTATATTTGTTTTCTAAACTAATATTTAAAGTGTTGGCTGAGATATTTGTAAGTTTTATATCTATTTCATGTTTTGAGATATTGGTAGATAAGTTTACATTCAGGTCGGGTTTTTTGGTGCCTTTAAATTTTCTTACAAAGCCATTAGAGCCTATTATTTCGTAGCTGTATTTTTCGATATCTACTGTATGCGAAATTTCGTCTTTTGAAGGTAGGGTAAATAAAAAATAATAATCTTTGGTATTAAATTTATTTTTATCATAAATTATTAACGATACAGGGGGCTCGTTAAGATTGGTCATTACAATCTTATTATTTTGGAGATTGACATCGTAGTTGCATGGTAATAAGGTTGATGGTTTCATGTCTCTTTTTCTGAATTTCAATAGGTTTTTACATTGAGTTTTTTCAGCGTATTTTGAGATATGGTGCGTAATTTTAGTTCAAAAAAAACTAAATATTCCTGAGACCAAATGTAGATAAATAGTATTGCCTATTCCTTAATTATTTATTAAGTGTGAAATATCTTTTGAGTATAAAATGACAATAAGAATTAATATAATGATAATGTTAATATAGAATTTACTCTTATAGAAAAAAAATGATTGAAATTTTTTTTAAAAACGGCTCAGAATTCCCCAATGAATTTTGATGTCATTAAACTTAAAAGGATTTCCAAACTCGTTACCATTAGAAAGCTGAAAACTCATTAAACCAAGCGGAATAAAGAAATTGAAACCAAGCCCAACACTATAAAATTTAGGTTTTACATTTAAGGATTTGTTATTGAGCTGCCCATATTGTCCGAAAACATCAAAAAATGCCTGATTTCCGATAAGATACCGGTATTCCATTCCTGCATAGTAATAGAAATCGGCGGCGAGAGAGTTTTCATTAAAACCCCGGAGTGAATTCCAGCCCCCAAAACGGTACAATTCGTTGGCAGAGAAATCTATTTTAGAATCCATCATAGCCCCTTCTCCTTTAATGTTGAGAAAATGATTTCCGTTGATATGATAGTTGTATTCACCAAAAAAGTAAAACTGATTCTGGTTGGCTTTTATATTTTCACCGGTATAGTTGGTTGCCAGAAAATCGTATCCTACATTCAGTTTAGACTTATAAAGAAAAAGGTCGATATCGGTAGGCTCGGTCATATCAAAGAAAATACCAATCCCTTTTTTGTTGTAATCTTTCCCCTGAATATAAAGACTGTCGATGATGGTAGAAGATTCAAAAGTTCCTCGTAAACCAATTTTCTGTCGGCTGTTGAGATGATAATAAAATGCAGGCAAGGCTTTTACATTAGCAAAAGTAGAATCTTGTCTGAAGATATTTACTTTCATATTTAAACCCACATTAGAATTCAGTAAATATGGAATATCGGTTTGCAAATCAAAATTCTGACCTTTGTCGGGGTTTCTCTGCCAATAAAGATTGACTGTTTCAAAACCGTTGAACATGTTTTTAAAATTCACATTCAAAGTTCCATTAAGCGTAAATTTATCGGTTTTATCATTTCCGAAGCCGATAACTCCATCGAAAGTATTGGTCTTTTTCTTCTCCATAAACAGATATATCTGTGTAGAATCTTTTGTAAAAAGAGTTTGTGGTTGCCGCTCGAGCATGATAAAGGGATGACCCTGAAAATTTTTATTAATGGCAATCAGGTTTTTGTCGTCGTAGGTTTTTCCTTTAAATTCTTTTTCAAGGTTTTTTATAAATCTTTTCGGAACTCGGGTATAACCTTTTGCCACAAAACCGTCAATGGTTCTTTTATTATTTTTATTAATATCAAGTTCTACAACGGGATAACCATTTTTTTGACCCATAAATTTCGATTTGATTCTACTGAAAGCAAAACCGTCGTCAATATATTTTTTGCTGATGTTTTTTTTTACTGAATCTAAATTTTTAGTAAAAAATTCTTTTTCAAGTTTAAATCTGGTAACAATAGAATCTGAGAGGTTAACGTAGGTCTCGTTGAAGTTTTTGCCCTTATCATAGAAAATTTCTGTAGAATCGCCTTTTATTTTCACTTCTTTTAAATCGGTGAAAAAATAATTGTTTTGCGCTAAAGAATCGAGGAATTTTACGGCAGAAAGTGAATCTTTTACTTTTTTCTTTACTTTCGTTTCTGTATCAATCAGAAAATAATGCTTCTTTTGCGCTTGTACAAAAACGCAAAAGAAGACAAAAAATATGTTTAAAAGTAGTTTCAATTAATAAAAGCTTAAATCTTTTTTTGTCATTCCATAGGAATCTCGGCAAAGAATTTAATGTAAATAGTTTAGACTCCTCCGGAATGACAAAAATGCTGTTTTGTTTTTTAGAAAATTTATAAATAAAAAGTTTAAATATGTTTAACTGAAACTAAGCCAATTTATTATACTTCTTCATTAAATTCTCATAAGTTCCCTGCGGAAGAATCCATTTTAATGGAACACCAATTTTCTGTCCGAATTTACCAAAATAATAATGAGCTTTCCACTTATTTTTAGTTAAAAGTTGGTCGATATATTCTGCAACTTCTAAGGGGTCAGTTCCGTCTCCAACATGAGAATTCATCAGAGCATATACTTTATCGAATACGTTTTTATAAGGCTCAGAAACTTTTGTCTTTACTCTGTTTTCTGCAATATTGGTTTTAATATCACCCAAATGAAGCGAACAGACATTTACATTCCAAGGGTAAACTTCGTATCTCATGGCTTCAGTAACTTTATCTAAAGCAGATTTTGAAGCTGAATAAAATCCACGGAAAGGCAATCCCATTTCACTTCCAATGCTTGAAACGTTGATGATTTGCCCAAATTTATTTTCACGCATTTTCGGCATTACGGCAGCCATCATTTGTACAGCTCCAACAAGATTCAGATTAAATAATTTTAAAATATCTTCTTTTGTAGAATCTTCTACAGAGCCAACCATTCCCATTCCTGCATTGTTGATCAAAACATCAATTTTAGTTTCAGTTTTTAAAACTTCAGAAATAGCATTTTGTACGGCATTATTATCTGTAATATCGGTCGGAATTGATTTAAAATACTGATTTTCGGTAAATTTTCTGCTTAAACCGTAAACGTGATGACCTTTCTTTCCGAAATATTCTGCTAATACGAAACCAATTCCTGAGGAAGTTCCCGTAATGATAATTGTTTTTGACATTTAATGGTAAAAATATTTATTTGTATCAGAGATTTTGAATTCCCTAAAGCTGTTCATTTTATAAACGGTAAATTTATGTAAAAGAACCAAAAAATAAGACTTTCGATGTAATAAATCCACAAAACCAATGTAAAATAGATGAAACGATATTTCAAAAAAAATCCCAAAGACATGCTTCAGGAATTTTTTAGTATTTAACAGTTTTAATTAAGGTTCTATAATAATACTTCCACATTGACTCCCATTAGGAGTACAATAATAACGTTGACGGGGAATACAGCATTTATAATATCCTACCATACAATTTTGAATACACACTTCGATTCCCCCGCTAATACTTTTCAATTCTTTTCTTGAAATTTTTTTTAAATTTTTCATAGTAATTAGTTTTTAAATGATTTTTTTTGGTTTGTGGTACTTAATGTACACACTATCAAATATATAAATTATTTATCAACCTTACGAGAAATTTATTGAGTTTATTTCTAAAAAAAAATTCTGTTTTTTTTGAATGAGAGAATTTATAAAATAAAATGATAAAAAAGAAAGGAATCTTTTCAATAAACTATCATTGAAATTATAGTCCAAAATCTTCTTTCTTTACTTCTGTGTCATCCAAGTAACACATACAACCTTTATGAGTTTTATAAAGTCCTGTAATTTCGGTTTCTTTACCTTTAATATCAGTTATTGTGATGCCGGTGGAAAATGATTCATCTTCTGCATGATAAGTTTTGAAGATTAAATATTTATAGTTGTTGTTTTTAAAAAATAAATAATTGAGATCCATTCCTGCATTCTGTTTACCACCACCTCTATGATAAGAATTGTATGTGAATTGCTTCCAGCTTTCTTTAGTTTTTTTGGCAGGAAATTCCATTTCCACTTTGGTTTTAGTTCCAAAACGATACTGAATATATTTATTGGTTTTATCTTTTACCAAAGACATTTTCTTACCGTTTTTGGTTTCAAATGAATAAATAACTTCTTCATTGGGTAAAAGATATTGAGCCCAAAATGTCAAAGGAATTAAGAGATACAATATAATGAGTAGCTTTTTCATTTAATTTTTTTTAGATAAAATTTTTTAATTCTGAAAGGAATGATGATTGTCCAGATTAATAAATTATTGAATAGACATAGTGGTGAAAATATTACAAGATCAAAGAGTTTAGTCAAAGGTGAAAAGAAATTTTCAAAACCATGTAAAACGACATCATAATGATTAAAAGGATTATCATACCAAGATAAATCTTTTCTTTCAGTGATGGTATAATACCAGAATAATATATTAAAGATTAGTAAAACAACTGTCGTAAAATAATTTTCAAAATATAAACTTGCAATGAATATTGATAAGATCACAACAATAAATAAATGAAATTGAATACTTATAAATTCATAGTATTTAATCATATCAACAATATTCATCAAAATACAACAAGCTAAAACCAAAATGATGAACGTTTTGGCAATTTTATTGATTTTGAAAAACTTGCTGGATTCAATATTCATCTAAATGGTCAATTATTTTTCTAATAAAATTTTCAAATCTTCCCAAAACATCGGGTAAGATTTTTCCACCACATTTTCATCTTCAATATTCAATTCTTTAATCAGGCAAAACGGGGCAAAGCTCATCGCCATTCTGTGGTCTTGATATGTTTTAATAGAAATGTTGTCTTGAGGTTCATTAAAACTAATCGATTTTATCGTTGAATCTGTGATTTCAGTTTCTGCTCCTAGCTTTTGTAGTTCATTAAATAAAGCTAAAAGTCGATCAGTTTCTTTTACTCTCAATGTATCCAAACCTGAAATTTCAAATGGAATTTTCAAAGCTGCAGCGGTTACACAAAGTGTTTGTGCAATATCCGGGCAATTATTCATGTCCAAAATAATCTTTTCCGGAAACTGGAAGTTTTCGATAGGCTGAAGAGTCAGCTTATGCTCATCTTCTGTGAAAATAGTTTTAATACCGAAAAACGTTTCATAAATATCGGCAATCGCAGAATCTCCCTGAGTTGATTCATGATAAAAGCTTTTCAGGTGAATGGTTTTTCTTCCCAACGCTGCAAAAGAGTAGAAGTAAGAAGCCGAACTCCAATCACTTTCCACTTCATAGTTGATGGTTGGTAGTTGATGGTTGATAGTTGATTCTACTTTAATAGTGTTTCCAACGAAACTGTTTTTTATTCCGAATTTGGTTAAAATATCCAAAGTCATTTCGATATAAGATCTCGAAGTAACTTCACCAACTAAATTTATTTCCAATCCATTTTCAAGTTTTCCGGCTATCAAAAGAAGGGAAGTGATGAACTGGCTTGAAATATTTGCCGGAACGTCAACTTTTGTCTCCGTGATTTTTCTGCCCGTAATTTTCAAAGGCGGAAAACCTTCATTTTCTAAATATTCGATTTGTACACCAAGATTTTGTAAAGCGGCAACCAAATTTTTAATAGGTCTTTCCTTCATTCTTCCGGAACCGGTAAGAATTGTCGTTTTTTCTTCCTGGATAGAATAATATGACGTTAAAAAACGCATCGCTGTTCCAGCGTGATGAATGTCGACAATCTCGCTATTTTCTGAAAGTGCTTTTTTTAATAATTGCGTATCCTGAGAATTGGATAAATTCCCAATTTTTATGCTTGAAAACAAACTTTCTAAAATCAATAAACGATTCGAAATACTTTTCGAACCGCTGATTTGTATGGTTTTGTTTCCTTTTAATTTTGATTTTTCTAGCTTCATTGTTTTAAAGATTTTGAGACTTCAGATGTCAGATTTCAGACTTTCAATGGTCTAATATCTGAAGTCTAGCATCTGAAATCTACTTCAATTTCTCATTATTCTGATGGCGGTCTTTGTCGCGATCAGTTTTTATTTTCATTTTTTTGTCGAATGCTTCCTGTAGATTGACTCCGGTTTGATTGGCTAAACATAAAGTGACAAACAATACGTCTGCTAATTCTTCACCTAAGTCTTTATTTTTATCGCTTTCCTTTTCGCTTTGTTCACCGTATCTTCTTGCGATAATTCTTGCAACTTCGCCAACTTCTTCAGTAAGCATTGCCATATTGGTAAGCTCATTAAAATAACGAACACCAATGGTTTTTATCCATTCGTCGACTTGTTGTTGCAGATTTGTAATTTCCATTTTTTAAGAGCCAAGTTAAAAGTTTAAAGAATCAAGTTAATTTCATTCATCATTCATCATTCATCATTCATCATTCATCATTCATCATTCATCATTCATCATTCATCATTCATCATTCATCATTCATATTACTGATAAGCTCCTAAAGTTGGACTGGTCGTTCTTGAAACACCTACAATATCAGTAGGAACTGTATTCGCAACTGTTACATCACCCTTATTTTTTGCAGGAGAATCTGCTTTTACTCTTAAATTCATTTTAGCCGCAAAATAATTCATAAATCTAGGGTCTTGATTTTTTATACTTTGAATGACTCCTGGGCCAGTAAAATTAAATCCCGCTTCGTTCTCTCCAGAGTACTTTATCAATGAATTTTGAATTAAAAAATTAAATTGATTCGAACCTACTTTTTCTAAATTTATAAAATTATCTCTATCTGAATATACAATACTATTGAGAATGCTTAAATTTTGAAGAGGTGCGTACACATTTTGTCCAGTCTCATTTTTCCATTCGTTGGTGGCGAAAATTCCCATACGGCTTCTGTCATTCATGGTAGCAGAATAATTAGCAATGGTTGCATGAGTAAAAGTATAATTTCCACCATAAAAAATTCCAATACAAGATTCTCCGCAATTATTCATGACCAAATTTTCAGCATTTACTTTTGACCCCACTGAATAAATACCGTATTCTTGAAAGGTGTGAATGAATGAATTTTTAATTGTTGCAGTAGTTTGTTTCATATCAAGACCTCTAGTTCCTCCGAAAAGTCGGGTATGATTCATATTTAAAACAGAGGCGGCTTCCATTTTAATAGAATTCCAGTTTCTTGGGATGGTGTCATAGTAAGTATCATTTCGGTCTCCACGAATAATTACCTGATCAGTTGCGGTTCCGTTGATATCTAAAGTAGCGCCTGCAGAAACTGTCATTCCGCTGTTTTTATGGAAATATACTTTTGTTCCCGGCTGTATATTCAAATGAACTCCAGTATTTACAGTTAAGTCTCCGTAAATAATTTTAGCTTTATTACTAGACCACGTTGCATCAGTGGCAATCACATTTGGATTTGTAGGCGTTTTAATGAAAAATTCAGCATCCTGAACAACAGAAAATAAAGTGACATGCTGCTGTCCGGCTCCTGTAGTAAATAAAACTCGGTCTTCAGCAATCGCTTCAGGACCTGTAGCTTGAGGAGCAATCTCTACAAAAATATAAAGACTGTCTTTTTTTCTAAGCGGAACATTCTGAAAATCGTGTCCTGTTTTTCCATCTACATTTATTTTATATAATGATGCAGCTCCTTTTTCAAGATTAATTCTGGGAATCATTACATCCTTATCTTCATTATTAAATACTTTTACCACATAGGTTTCTGAGCGCACCTGATGATAAACCGTATCGCAAAATACTGTGTCTCTAGAAAAACTAAGTTCCTGAGAAGGTGCATCAAAAGTAATATCATCTTTGTCACACGAAATTGCCAAAAACAGCATCCAAAAAGATAAAAAGAGTAGTGATTTGAATTTCATAGGTAGAAATTTTTTGTTTTATTTAACGTCATATGTTATCGCTTGTCTTCATTGTGGTTTGTAATTAAAAGCAATCTTGGCGATTTCATTGAAATTAAAATTTATATAAGTTTCAAATTTAACGAAAATACTTTAATTTTCTTATCTTTTAAAAATAGTTGACAAGGTATTTGTATATTATAAAAATTATTGTATTTTTGCAACCTAAAATTTAGCAGAAGAAATACCATTACTATTTCGAAAGCAGAACTTTAATTTTTTAAAAATTTGTATTATGAAAAAAGGAATTCACCCAGAAAATTATAGACTTGTTGTTTTCAAAGATATGAGTAACGACGACGTATTCTTAGGCAAATCAACAGCTGACACAAAAGACACTATCGAGTTTGAAGGAACTGAGTACCCATTGATCAAAATGGAGATCTCTTCTACTTCTCACCCTTTCTACACAGGAAAAACTAAATTAGTTGATACTGCAGGTAGAGTAGACAAGTTTATGAACAAATACAAAAAATTCGCTAAGTAATTTTTTGATATTAAAAATATTTAAAGTCTTCCGATTTTCGGGAGACTTTTTTTTGTGGATAAAAAAGATAGAAATTAGAAGTAAGAGGTGAGAAATTAGTTTTACTATTTGTATTTTTGCTTTGAGTAGAAATTAGATGCCTAACATCTAACATCTAACATCTAACATCTAACATCTAACATCTAAAAAAATGCAACTCGTATTCTCCGATGCACAATATTGGGAAGATTTTCTTCCTCTAACTTTTACAAGACCTGTCGCTGAAATGCGATGTGGAATTCTTACTTTCTCTGAAAGATGGCAAAAAATATTAGAGAATACCGAAGTTTCTTTTTTTACAGAGGCTTATCTTCAGCATAAATTTGCTGAGCCACAAAAAAAAGAAAGTCTGTTTTTGGTAACCAATTTTTTACCAACAGAAACGGTAATTCAGCAAATTAAAGATTTAAGTCAAGGTGAAGCTTTGGTGTACGAAGATGAACTGGTAGCTGCGAAAATCAATATGGAAGGTTTTTCTCTTAATCAGATTGAAAAAATGACCGATATTAAAGAAGAGCTTATTTTCTTTAAAAAACCGACCGACCTATTTACCTATAATAAGGAAGCTATCGATTTTGATTTTGAATTGTTAACGAAAGGGAAAACTTCTCAGGAATTATCTTCCACCAATGGTTTTTTAGGAAATAAAGAAGATCTGTTTATTGAAGAAGGTGCGGAAGTAGAATTTTCAACCATCAATACCAAAACAGGAAAAATATATATTGGTAAAAATGCAGAAGTGATGGAAGGCTGTAATCTTCGTGGTCCGATTGCGCTTTGTGAAGGTTCTAAATTTAATTTAGGCGCAAAAATTTACGGAGCAACCACGATTGGTCCGCATTCTAAAGTAGGTGGTGAAGTGAGTAACATCATTATTTTTGGTTATTCGAATAAAGGTCATGACGGTTTTATAGGGAATTCTGTGATTGGGGAATGGTGTAATCTTGGAGCAGACACCAATTCTTCTAACTTAAAAAATAATTACGGAAACGTAAAACTTTGGAACTATAGAACTAAAGATTTCCAGGATACAGGTTTACAATTTGCCGGTTTAATAATGGGTGACCATTCTAAAACGGCAATCAATACCCAATTGAATACAGGGACGGTCATTGGTGTTGCGTCCAATATTTTTAAAGAAGGTTTTCCTCCGAATCATATTGAGAATTTTTCTTGGGGTGGTTTTAAAGATGATGAACGATTTAAATTAGATAAAGCGTACGAAGTTGCCGAAAAAGTAATGGCAAGAAGAAAATTGCCTTTAACAGACGATGATAAAAGTATTTTAAAGCATATTTTTCAAAATTATTAATTTCAAATAGACACCATGTTTGTCATTCCGTAGGAATCTAAGCTTAGATGCTTTCAGCATGACAAAAAGACTGTTGATTTAAAAATATTTACAGAGATAAAAATCAAACTTCAATTTTTTTTGAAGTTTTTTTATTTTTAATGTAATATATTTCAATTTCAGATTGTCTTATTTATAGAAACAAACTTATGACCCAAGAAACTTTTAGGGATACGGTATTTACTCTCAGAGATGAGATGTTCCGTTTTGCAAAAAGGTTTGTCATGAGCAGCGATGAAGCTGAAGATGTAGTACAGGATTTGATGATTAAATTTTGGCAAAAAAAAGATGAGCTGGAAAAGTTTGGTAATTTTAAATCCTATGCTTTAAAATCTGTAAGAAATGAATGTCTTAACCGGTTGAAGCATCACGATGTAAAGTTAGGTTTTGCTGATATGCAGCTTCATCGATCGGAATTGTATAGTATGGAGGTGAATAATCTGAAAGAACATATTATAGGTTTTATCAACCAGCTTCCGGAGAAACAGAAAGCGGTGATTCACCTGAAAGACGTAGAAGAGTATGAAGTGTCGGAAATTTCTGAAATGTTGGAAATGGAAGAAAATGCAGTAAGGGTCAACCTGATGCGTGCAAGACAAAAAGTAAAAGAACAAATCTCACAATTGATGAGCTATGAGCAACGACAAATTTCAAGATAAATATAACGAGATCTTCCAGGGTTTAAAGGAAGAAAGGATGAATTGGGATTTTGAAGATTTTCTTCAGAAAGCAGAAGGTAATGATATTTCAGCTGATGAAACACCAATAATTCCTATTCAAGGTAAAAAACCTTCGCTTCCTAAATGGTTTTGGATGGCTGCAAGTGCGGTAATACTTTTAAGTTTTGGTTTTTTATTTAATTATAATCAAAACGGAGAGGTTGTAGATCAGGCAAAATTAGTCGAAAACGAAATTCAGAAGCAGAAAAATGATTTTATTAACGAAAATCATAATCCCAATTCGCAGGTTGCAGTTCATATTACTGATTCTGTTTCGGGACCAAAGCAAGATTCTATTTTTGTGGAAAACTCGATTGCTGAAAAAGATGTTTTGGATGAAATTCTCTCTAAAAAAAGCAGAATTAAAAAAGAGTCAAAACCTAGATATGTTTACAATTCCGGTTTAAAAAATCAAACTTTAAAAGATTCCACAGGATATAAAGATTCTTATGTTATCGTAAACGGTAAACGTATCGATAATATGGAAGAAGCTATCAATATAACAAAATATTCATTCCAGATTGTGGCTAATAATGTCAATCAGGCATTAGCTCCGAAAGTAATGGACAACGTAGATTATTAACAACAGATTATGCAACTGATCAGGCTTGTAGTCAATTAAATTTAACTGAACTCATGAAAAAAATATTCATTATATGTACACTTGTGCTGTCTCATTTCCTTGTATACGGACAGAAAAACAAATTAGATCAACTTTTTGATAAATATCAGGAAGTAGAAGGGGTAACTTCGATTAAGATTGCAAAACCTATGTTTGGAATGCTCAGTAACCTGAACATTGCAGATGCAGAACTTGATCAGATTAAACCTCTATTGGCCAAAATCAATGGGCTGAAAATCCTTATTACAGAAAATCCTGAAGGGAATTCAAAGGCAAATATTAATCAGCTTAATAAAGAGATTTCAACTTTCGTTAAAAATCTTAACTACAGTGAGATTATGTCTGTAAAAAACGGAGGCAGCAAAATTAAATTTCTTTCATCTGAAGCTGAAAAAGATGGTACTTTAGAAAACATGCTTTTAAATATAGATAGTGGTGGTGGCGAAAGTATTCTTGTAATGCTTGATGGAAAGCTTTCTATGGATGACGTGAACAAAATCATTAATTCTAACGAAACAAAGACAAATACCACAAGAACTACAATGACGAGCAGCTTTGCTTCAGAAAATACGTCTTCCTATCTCAACGGGGAGAGTAGAAATGTAGGGCAATTCTCCGGAATTGACGTCAGTGCAGGAGTAAAAGTAGTTTTTACACAGGA
The DNA here is from genome assembly GCF_900168205.1 of Chryseobacterium balustinum. Classification (GTDB taxonomy): domain Bacteria; phylum Bacteroidota; class Bacteroidia; order Flavobacteriales; family Weeksellaceae; genus Chryseobacterium; species Chryseobacterium balustinum. The sequence goes on along the minus strand of NZ_FUZE01000010.1, from coordinate 138,847 downwards.
AAATTCTACCAGTGTGAAAGTCTTTGCAGATGCAGATAAACTTCAAAATGTAATCACAAAAGTTGAGAACGGGATTTTAAAAATTTCGATTGATAATAAAGGAACAAAAAATTTAAGATTCAAAAACCTAAGTGTGAATGTCTCTTCGCCGAAAATGGATAGAATTAAGACTTCTTCTGGCTCCAACTTTACGACAGTGAATGAAATCAGAGGAAAAGAGATGACTGTTGATGTTTCTTCAGGATCGGGGATTGTTGCGAAATTTCAAATTTCTGGGATATCCAATATTGAAGCAAGTTCAGGATCTAATGTGAAAGCGTCAATCAGTTCAGATAAAGTTTTAGTTAAAAGCTCAAGCGGATCTAGTATTAAGTTAGAAGGAAATGCTGAATATGTATCAATTGATGCAAGCAGTGGTGCTTCTTGTAAGGCAGACCAATTAACTGCAAATATCGGTGTCGTGGAGTCTACATCAGGAAGCAGCGTTTCTGTGAGTGCAAAAGATAAATTAACTGTGAAGGCTTCTTCAGCAGGATCTGTGAAATACAGAGGAAATCCTAAAATTGAGGCAAACATCAGCAAATCTTCTGCGGGAAGTTTAAATCAAATCAACTAAAAAACCTAGGCCATGAAAATTTTTAAAAACATTTTTCTCGTTTGTTGCACATTATTTTTACTGCAGTCCTGTATTGTTTCCAGCAAACCGAATATAGAATTCTTCTCAAAATCAAATTATGATTTTCAGGATGCACAATTTGCAAGTTTTAATGTACCGTTATTTTTAGCGAAACCTTATATCAAAAAAGCTTTGAGAGAAGAAGGTGAAAGTGAGGCCGCGATTGCAATGGTGAAAAAAGTTTCAAAAATAAAAATGATGACCGTTGCCAATGGAAGCGAAGAAATGCTGAAAGATTATGCCAATTATCTTAGAGACAATAATTACGAAGATTGGGCAACTATAAAACACGATGGTGATAATGTAAATATCAGAGTAAAACAAAAAGGCGAGATGATCAATAATATGTTGATTACTGTAAATTCAAAAAAAGATATGGTGTTTTTGGATGTTAAAGGCAGCTTTACGGCAGATGATATTTCTAGAATGATTACTATTGCGTCAGATAAATAATTTCATATTCAACTATATTTAATTTTGTAAAGTCACTCTCTGAGTGGCTTTTTTTCGATTTATAATATGAATTATTAAGTTTTATTTAAACTATTTAATTCTATTTTCGTATTCCAGTAAAAAGACTTAATTTTGCAAGAAAGTAAAGATGTCTATTCATAACAAAATTGTAGAGACAGCCATCACTTTCGATGACGTGCTTCTAGTCCCTGCTTATTCTGAAGTTTTACCTAACCAGGTTTCATTAAAATCAAGACTTACCGATAAAATTACGCTTAATGTTCCGATTGTTTCCGCTGCAATGGATACCGTTACAGAGGGTGATTTGGCGATTGCTTTGGCAAGAGTTGGCGGTTTGGGTTTCATTCATAAAAATATGACGATTGCCGAACAGGCCGCTCAGGTAAACAGAGTGAAGCGTTCTGAAAACGGAATGATTTCTGATCCTGTAACGCTTTCGAAAGACCATACCTTAGCTGAAGCTAAAGAAACGATGGCAAAATATAAAATTTCTGGTCTTCCCGTTGTGGACGCAGAAAATACGTTGATTGGTATCATTACCAACAGAGACGTAAAATATCAGGAAAATCTTGATATGAAAGTGGAAGAGATTATGACAAAAAATAATCTTATCACTTCAGATAAGGATACAAATCTTGAAAAAGCGAAAGAAATTCTTCTTAAAAGTAGAGTTGAGAAGCTTCCTATTGTTGATAAGAATAATAAATTGGTAGGTTTAATTACCATTAAAGATATTGATAATCAATTGGAATATCCAAATGCCAACAAAGACGAAAGTGGTCGTTTGATCGTTGGTGCTGGAGTTGGAGTTGGAGAAGATACTTTAGACAGAATAGAAGCTTTGGTAAAAGCCGGAGTTGATATTATCGGTATTGATTCTGCTCACGGGCATTCTAAAGGAGTTTTAGATAAAATCTCAGAAATCAGAAGCAAATATCCTGATTTGGATATCGTGGGTGGAAATATTGTAACTGCTGAAGCTGCTGAAGCTTTAATTAAAGCGGGTGCAAATGTTCTTAAAGTGGGTGTTGGCCCGGGTTCTATCTGTACAACGAGAGTTGTCGCGGGAGTTGGGGTTCCTCAATTATCTGCTATTTACAACGTTTACGAATATGCTAAATCTCAAAATGTTGCGGTAATTGCCGATGGTGGAATTAAACTTTCAGGTGATATCGTGAAAGCTATCGCAAGTGGAGCAGGAGCTGTAATGTTGGGTTCACTTTTAGCCGGAACAGATGAAGCTCCAGGTGAAGAAATTATTTTCCAGGGTAGAAAATTCAAAACATACCAAGGTATGGGAAGTCTTTCTGCAATGAAGAGAGGTGGAAAAGAAAGATATTTCCAAAGTGAGGCTAAAAAATTCGTTCCTGAAGGAATCGAAGGAAGAGTTCCAAGTAAAGGTAAGCTGGAAGATGTTATTTTCCAATTAGTTGGAGGTTTAAGAGCTGGAATGGGATATTGCGGTGCTAAAGATGTTGAAGCTTTACAAACTGAAACTAAAATGGTAATGATTACAGGAAGCGGTTTGAAAGAATCTCATCCACATGATGTGATTATCACACAGGAAGCTCCGAATTATTCTTTGTAATAAACTAGTATATATACATAAAATACCTCCGAATTTTCGGAGGTATTTTTTTGAACCAAAAATTAAATTATGAGAAAAATAGAACTTTCATCATTTGTGTTTTTATAATATCATTTGTGTTTTCTTCTTTTGTATTTATCTCAGAGCCTTTTTTTAGGCTCCGAAAATAAATACGTTCTAATTTTTTTTTCATCATCGAGTTTTTACCTCCTTCGAAATACTTAAATTTCCATCATTTGTGTTTTTATAATATCATTTGTGTTTTCTTCTTTTTGTATTTATCTCAGAGCCTTTTTTTAGGCTCCGAAAATAAATACGTTCTAATTTTTTTTCATCATTGAGTTTTTACCTCCCTCGGAATACTTAAATTTTCATCATTTGTGTTTTTTGAATTTCTTTAAATTCAAACTAAAAAAAAGTGTTTTTTTTCTCTCAACTTTTATAATGTAAATTTATCAACATAATAAACGCAATCATAATAATTCATTTAGATATATATCAATATGGTTGTAGATATTTATCTATAGCGTAATATTATTGTGTTTTGTTTTATTTTTTTACTGTTTAAATGAAAAACTCACAATTAATTGTGAGTTTTTTTGATGTGAATGTATTTTATTGAAATATTAGGTTTTTAATTGGTCTTTAAAATCATCAATTCGAAAATCTGTCAGTGCGTTTCCTTTTTCTATTTTTTCTTTGGCATACAGACGGAAGTCATTTTCAGTTTTCTCCAAAAGATAATCATAAGGACCAACCGAAGAAATAAGCTTAATTAAAACGGGCGAAATCTCCAATGTAATAAATAGCCCCATAATAAATGCCGCGGCAGTGGCAATAATCGCTGAGTTTTTTCCTAATTCATCCAAAGCCTGTAATCTTGCAGCAAATCCGTTGAATTTATCTTCAAACGTTTCTGTAGATTTTCTTTCTGTTTCAAGATTGGTATAGACTTTAGAAATTTCTTTGTCGAGATATTCTTGTCTTGTCGCTACCTGCTTTTGATAGTTTTCTAAGTCTTGTCTGCGTTGCTCTTTTAATTCCTGCTTTCTTTTTGCATTAGAACCAAAACCTACTTTTCCACTGGTTAAATCAGTCTGTTTTCCTAAAATTTCTTTTTCAAGTTCAACAGAAGCAGAATCATAAGACTTTTGATATTGAGCAATCTTTTCTGTAATTTGTTTTTTTTCAGTTTCAAAAGGACCGCTCTGTTGAAGAATTCTACCGTTCATTTGTTTTTGCAGGTCTGTTTTATTACGTTGAATAATAGTATTCAGCTGTTTGTTAACCTCCTTTTCAAAAATTTTAAGTTCTAAAGGTTTAGAAATAATAATTCCTAAAAATATTGCCAAAATCAATCTTGGGATAGACATCAGGATCTGATTCCACCAAGATCCTGTTTTTTTGATAGAGGAAACAATATACCGGTCGAGATTAAAAATCATTAAACCCCAAAGAATTCCAAACCCAATTGAGGCCCAAATATCATCGAAAATGGTGAACATTGCATAGGCTGCAGAAAGTGTTGCAAAAACTGCGGTGAAAAGAACAATTCCTCCAATTCCTGCAAATTTATTCCATTCACTGGGTGTTTTTCTTAAGATGTGGATGTTCCCACCTGAACAAACCAAAAGGAATTTCTGAAACCAGTTTATCTTGTGATTCGTTTGATATATAGTTGCTTGTGTGTTTTTCATTATTGAAAATTTATACAAAATTAGTATTAAAAAGCATACCATTGTTACAAATAGTATTATGTTTTACCAAGTAATTTAAAAATGATATTTAAGATAAAGGATTTAAAATATGTTAAAATTTAAATAGTTTTTAAGTTTTAACCCTTTAATGTTTTGGTATTAATAATAAATTGATAGTTTTGCAATCGAATATTAAATAAAAATAAATAAAAATGAAAAAATTCAGTACCCTATTAGTACTTATGTTTTTTATTAATGCATTCTCGCAGGATTTTCATAAAGAATGCGGTTTTGATAAAGTAATGAAAAAATTGGATGACAAACATCCTGGCCTAAAAAGATATAGAGAAGAAGGGGAGCAAAAGATTCTCGGCATGAATCAGCAGGCTTTTCTAAATAAAGTAGGTGCTACAACTTCAAAGAATGCTCTTTATACAGGGCAGATTTATGAAATTCCGGTAGTTGTTCACGTGATTGAATCTCAAGATCCTGCAAATGCTAACTTGGCGGTTACAGATCAGGAAATTATCAATTGGATAGGAAGAGCAAACAGTATGTATGCAACTACTTATGGTGGAAACTTTTATCCCGAAGCGACCGGTGCTACAGGAGGAAATGTGATACCATTTAAACTTGTTTTAGCAAAGAGATCACCAAGTTGTATGCCTACAACGGGTATTATACGATACAACGGAAGTACTCTTACTGATTATGACCAAAATGGAGTAACAGATACCGGAGCTACAGATACACAAATTAAAAACCAGTTAGCACCTCACTGGCCAGAAAATTCATACTTTAACATTTATGTAGTAATTGGTTTCGATGGTCAACAGCAATTGTCTTATGGTCTTATGGGTTATGCTGCATTTCCAAGTTCATATGATTACGATTATGAAAGTTTTATGAAAGTGGCAACGATAAAGAATCAAAATGATACGACGCTTACCCACGAATTAGGTCATGCTTTTGGGCTTTATCATACTTTTCAAGGAATTTCGGCTAACAGTCAGACGACTTGTCCTGTGAATAACAATTGTGCTACAGATGGTGACAGAGTTTGTGATACATCTCCATCACGAAGCATGTATGGTGTTGCGGTTCCTAACAATAATGCAATCGATCCGTGTACCACTCAGAACTATGACGGAACACAGTATAATATTATGAATTATACCAACTCAAACCGTAAGTTTACCGCAGGGCAACGTGACAGAGCAATTTTGATGATGATGGAATACAGAAAAAATCTTATAAATTCTTTAGGTGGAAAAGATCCTGCAACGGTTATCCCATCACCAGTTTCTGTAATTAATGCGCAATGCAACCCTTCTGGTATTGCAAATCCTGCAAATAATAATTTTGCAATAGGACCTTACAGAGTAGTATTTGGAGATATCAATAGTGTTACCAACGGATATGATTCAGATGAGGCAAATCCTATCTATTATGCAGATTATGCAAATGCTACCTGCATCAGACCTGCGTATGCTACAGAAATACCTTCTATTACTGCAACTCCATTAAAAATTACTTTTATGAACGGTTTTGGGCAGGCAGAAAAATTCAGAGTGAAAGCATGGATTGACTATAATAATAATGGTACATTCGAAGATGCAGAATTAGTTACGAACTATCTTTCTAATAATATAGGATCAGGACAGAGTAGTGTTTATACAGTAGATTTAACTCCGGCAGCATCTGCAGTTCAAAATACCTATCTGAGAGTAAGAATAGGAGTAGATGCAGCAACAAGAAACTCGGTAAATTTACCGGAATTTACATCATGTTCTGCATTACAGTACGGTCAAATAGAAGATTATGCTGTTAAAATATTAGGATCACTATCTACTTCTGATATTAAAAAAGATAATTCTGATACCAAAATTGTTTACTTAAAAGGAGAGAACAAACTTCAGCTTTTTGGTAACAGAAATTTAAAATTCGGAACTTATCAAATTTATGATATGAGTGGTAAATTAATCCAGAAAGGAAATTCAGATACCAATGAAGTTCGCATCAATCAGGAATTAATTAAAGGTTCATATATCATTAATTATTCTGATGGTGACAAACAAGGTTCTAAAAAATTCTTAAATAATTAAAAATAAAAAAGCCCTTTTTAAAGGGCTTTTTTTATACTTGAAATATTATGAAAAAATTATTCAGTGTCTTGTTTTTCTGCTTATTAATCATCAGTTGTCAATCACAGAAAATTGGGAACCGACACAACGATGAAGACAAAGCAAAATATTTTTCAGGAACATGGACGTTTGTACAAAAAACATATAAAGAAGGTGGAAAAACGAAAGTTTTTAATCTTCATGAATGTATGAAAGAGTATGAGCTTATATTTAAAAATAAAGATCTAAAAACAATAATGACAAAAACATTCGCTACGGGGAAAGACTGTAAAATCAAAAGCCAAACAGACGATTTATTGGTAACGATAAGTGGCGGGTCTATTTCTTATAGAGAAGAGGATCTTAAGAAAGTAGAGCAGTATAAAATCTATTCACAGAATAAATTTTCAATTATTTACAGCGATATTATTAATGGAAATGTGACAGAAATTGAAGACTTCTATCAAAGAAAAAAATAATTACTTCAACCGATCTGGATTCTGCTTTAGAAAACTATCCCATCCTGAATAAGATTTTGTATCTGCAATCGTTCCTGAATTGAAATGATGGCAAACTGCAACCGCCAAACCGTCGGAAGCATCCAAATATTTTGTAGGAAATTCTTTCAGGTTTAAAAGGCTCTTAAGCATTCCTGCAACCTGTTCTTTACTGGCGTTCCCGTTTCCGGTGATTGCCATTTTTATTTTTTTTGGAGAATATTCGGTAATAGGAATATTTCGGTGAAGACTTGCGGCCATTGCAACGCCTTGAGCTCTTCCCAGTTTCAGCATCGATTGTACGTTTTTTCCAAAAAATGGAGCTTCAAGTGCCACTTCATCTGGATGAAACTCATCAATTAGCGCCAAAGTTTTGTCGAAAATATATTTAAGTTTAGTTTCATGATTCGGGTATTTTTTTAAAATCAATTCGTGAATGGAGATCATTTCCATTTTTCCTTTTTTTACCGATATCAAACCAAACCCCATAATAGCTGTTCCGGGGTCAATTCCTAAAATTATTTTCTCTGCTGAAACCATTGCTTCAAAGATACAGCTTTCTTTATTTTAGCAACCAATAAAATTATTACTGTGATAATTTCTTTTCATTAATAGAAACCCATTTTCCATCATGTCTTAGTAATGAGATCTTATCAACTAAGAATTTAGTTTCGTAATTTTTGCCTTTATAAATCTCCCAGGCTTTCAGAAAATTTTCATAGGTGAGGTCTCTGTAACCAACAGTTACGTGTGGACTAAATGAGTCTCTTTTAAAACTAAATTTTTCTTTTACATTAAAATAAAGTTGCTTTAAATTTTCACTTTCTTCAGGCTTTATAAACAAAACCGGATTCTTTGGATTGGGGAAGTTTCCAAAACCGTTTAAAATAATTTCAAAAGGAGTGATGTTGGTATCAATTTTTTGAAATGCCAGATGAATGTCTTCTTCCAATTCTATCTCTCTTTCAAATGGTGGTAATAAGGTAATATGTGCATCATTTTTCAAAGCTTTAGAATTCCCGAAATGTAAAGCTAAATCTTCTTTAAAAACTCTTACCTCATCAATGGTTTTTTGGTCAGGATAAATAGCAATGAAGTACATTTTTTTCATTCTATAAATATAAGATTTATCTGAATATTAAAATTAATTCTAATACATAAGAAAATTATGCATAGATTTGTTAGGTATTACCATTACAAATGAAAAAAAATAGTCTTTACAAAGGAACACTTCAGAATATCATTTTAAAATTACTTTCAAAAGAGGTGAAAATGTATGGCTATCAAATTACACAACGTGCAAAAGAATTGACGGAAGGAGAATTGGAAATGACAGAAGGAGCCTTGTATCCGCTTTTGCATAAATTGGAGGCTGACGGCATTATTAGGTCTGAAGTACAGGAAATCAACGGTAGAAGCAGAAAATATTATTTGCTTACCGATAAAGGGAAAAAACAACAGGCTACGCAGGAAGATGAAATGAGGTCTTATTTGTTTAATCTAAAAACCATTTTTGATATTTAAAATTATGATGACTAAAGAAAATTTAATAGAAATAGAAAAATATCTAAAGGGTAAGAATCTAAGTTCTGCTGTATTTGCTGAGGTTTATGATCATTTTGTGATACAGATTTCAGAATTAATCAATAAAAAAGATATCAATTTTACGGAAGCTTTTCTTCAGACAAAATTCAATTGGCAAAGCGAACTGGAAATGGTGAAAGCTGATTTGTTTTCTTTCAAAAGAATTGCAAAAATTGAGAAAGGTATTTTACAAGACCGTTTCAAAAAAATGATGATGATCGCTTTTTTTTTGTCCTCCGTGATTATGGGAACTGTATTTTATTTTAATGAAAATGTTTATCTGTGTTTTCAGGGAGCTTTAATTGCAATGCATTTATTATTTCTGATGTATCATTTCATATTTAGAAAAATGAGTTTTTCAGAATATCAGAAAATGATTTTTCATCCATTATTGCTGAGAAATGTATTGTTGATGTTAATTATTCTTCCTCTCACCAATATTATTTTCTCGACAACTAAAAATTTATGGGAATTTCCTTTGAACCATATGTTTATAACTTTTTCAGTAGTGCTTCAGATTCAGTTATTTTATTTCAGAGCTAAAAAAATAAATGTTTTACTGGTATAACGAAAGAGCAAAAAACCGAAGTAAGAGAGTATTCGATTTATTTTAGAGGCGAATGATGGTTTTCTGGATGCTAATCAAGCTGAAGGAATTTTTGTGAATTTTTTGTTCTTATTCTTTTTCCTTTTTGAAGCTGCAATTATAGTTAGTCAACAAAAATATCTTGAAATTATAAAGAAGATAATCCCGTATCTGCAAGAGAATTTTAAGATTCCTGATTAATGTTTTCTAACACATCTGCGATTTCCTTCATTTTCAGGTGAGGTTTGAAAGCAGCCGATTTACCCTTTTCTTCATCGGCAATATTAGAAAGAATAATGACCATAGTTTTGGTTTCAGGGTAATAGATGTTGAGCGAAGGCGCACCTTTTACATAACCGCTGTGAAAATAGGAGACAGGCTTGTTATCATTCATCATAATTCCCAATCCGTAACCCATCTTTCCGAGAATCGGGTGTTGTCGTTCAGTACTTTTAGAAGTGAATTTTTTCAGCGTTTCAGGTTTGATGATTTTTCCGGCGTATAAAGCATTATTCCAAATGTGTAAATCGTTGATGGTTGACAAAACTCCACCTGCCGCAATTCCGATTTCTTTATTGCTTAGCCTTTGTGGCATGTTATCAACTGGTTTTTGGTTTTTTGAATTTCCTACATAGGTTTTAGCGAAATTTTCTCCTTTAAAAGTTGTTCCTGTTGATGAACTTTTCATGCCTGCTTTTTTTAATAATTCAACCATGTTTTCATCAAAAGATTTTCCAGAAACCGTTTCCACAATTTTCCCTAAAGCATTGAAGCCATCATTTGAATAATTAAATCCCGATCCGCTTTTAAATAGTAACTTTTCGCCAAAATTATTTAAACCCGAACTGTGATTTAGAAGCTGCTGAATAGTAATGTTTTCGTATTCTTTTTTCTGAAATTCTTTAATGTATTTTGAAGCTTTATCGTTGAGGTTGAGCTTTCCCTGTTCCATTTGAAGGAGAATAAGAACCGCTGTAAATTGTTTGCTGATCGACGCAATAGAAAAAACTGTAGAATCGTTTACCGCAGTTTTGTTTTCAAAATTTGAAAAGCCATTATTTCGTCTGTATAATTCAATAGTGTCTTTAAAAACACCGACACTGCCGTTGAAATTGTATTGATTAAAAATAGAATCAATTTGGGTTTTATATAATTTTTGTTGAAATACTACAATGGCAGAATCTGCAATTGCTTTTCTATTAAAAGGTTGTGCTGATTCTGTTTTCTGACACGAAAACAGGAAGAGAAAAAATAGAGAAAACAGCAAAGTTTTTTTCAGCATAAAATTAGGTTTTTACTAAAAATAATAAAAAATCTTGTAATAGTGAAATCATTTCTCAATCAAATCGCAAAACCAAAATACATATTCTCCATCTTCCTCATTTTCATCAGACTTTGGTTTAGGATACGTTTTCTTTACAATTTCACCAACTTCGAATTGAATAGGTTTTTTAAAAATAGGTCCGTCAAAAGTGAACGTATGAAATTCTCCATTTTCGCCACACGGATCTACATTTTCCGGCAAGTCTTTAATGAAATCATGATCAATAATTCTTCCGGCAAAGCTTTTATCGAGATACGTTTCATTGACGCAGGTTACAATGGTTTTAAAGCCTAAACTTAAAAACTCGTTGATGAGGTCGGTTGTATTTTGTTTCCATAATGGAAAAACGCCTTTCATTCCGATAGATTGTAATTGATCTTCTCTGTATTTCCTTAAATCTTCCAGAAAAATATCTCCGAAAATAGAATGAGTAACGCCTTTAGATTTTATGTCATTCATGGTTTTAGACATGATCTTGCTGTATTCTTCCATCGAAGGTTCTTTCGGGATTTCCATTTTTATTAACGGAAAACCTAAACTTTCAGCCTGTTTTTCCAATAGCGAAACATGAACGCCATGCATAGAAATCCTTTGGAATTCTTTATTGATGCTTGTTAGCAAAGAAGTAACGTCATATTTATCTTCTTTTAAGGTTTTATATAAAGCAAGCGCAGAATCTTTTCCGCTGCTCCAGTTGAATAGGGCTTTGGGTTTCATTAATCCATTCTGTATTTTATTTTGCTGCATCATTCATTTCTGCTTCGAATTGTACTAATCCAGCTTTGGTACTTCCTTTCTCGGTTGCCGTTTGCCATTCTTTTGTAGCTTTAGTTTTATCACCTAAACTATAATAGTAACTTCCTAAAACTGTATGCCCCTCTATTTCACCAAGCTTAATGATTTTTTGTCCAAGTTTAATAATCTCAGAATTCTGTTTTGGTTTTTGTGTTTTGTTTGTTAGAACAGCGTTCATTCCGCCAATATCGTTCATGACCATTAATCCAAATTTCTCCATACAAGCCTTTGCAAGACCTTTGGTACAAAGATCATCAATGGTTTTTGTGTAATTTAGCATTGCGTTTTCATCAAATAATTTCTCAAGATCATTTGATTTTGCTCTTGTTTTACGAAAGTATTCATAAAGAAGTTGTGCATTTTTTTTAGCCCAAGCATCGTCTTTTCTGTTGTTTTCAGCGATACTGTCTTTTTTTAGATCCCATTTGGTGTTTTTCACCCAGGTAGAAGTACCAGCCAAACGATTTTTAGAAATTTTAAAAATAAAAATATCCTTATCCGGAAAAACCACTACAGAATCATTTTTAACAAAATAATCCCCTTTTCCATATCCTGCAATATCGACTTTCCCGTTACCATCAAAGGCAAAATAGGGGTATAAAGATTCTTTAGATTGGGTCATAAAATAACCTTGGAGATTGTTATCGGCTTCTTGAGCGTTGAAGAATCCACTGGAAATAATTCCTATTAGGAATAAAATGTACTTTGTCATTTTGTTTTTTTAAAGGTTTAAAAGTACAAAAACTCAAAGAAATTTCTTGAAGGTTTTCTGTGGTGACAAAGTTTAAATTAAGCTATTTGCTTGGTGGTTTTCCAAAATTATTTAGATGACTAGCCTCTGTTTTTTCGCGTTCCACAGCTTGTCTTTTTTGTAGTTCTTCAGAATTTCTATCGACAGCGCTTTTTTGAGGAGTCTCCATCGGATAAGATTTACACGAGACAGCAGATCCCATTAAGTAAATTGCTAAAATTGTTCTGATAAAACTTTTCATTGTTAATATTTTTCTTAAAGTAAAAGTACAAAAAACCTCAAAGAAAATTCCTTGAGGTTTACTTTATAATTATTAAAACAGTTAGTAGTTAATAATCGGCTACGGCCCTGCCGTTACATGTTTCTTCTGTACTTACCACCCACTTCAAATAGAGCATTGGTAATCTGTCCAAGCGAACAATATTTCACTGCATCCATCATTACATTAAATAAATTCTGCTGATTGATGGCAGCGTGTTGTAATGTTTTCAAGGCAGCTTCAGATTTGTCTTCATTAGATTTCTGGAAATTATGAAGCGTTTCAATCTGAACCTGCTTTTCTTCCTCGGTCGAACGAATAACTTCTCCTGGGCGAACCGTTGGCGAACCATCTTTTCCAAGGAAAGTATTTACTCCGATGATTGGATATTCTCCAGTGTGTTTCAACCATTCGTAATGCATCGATTCCTCCTGAATTTTTGAACGTTGGTACATCGTTTCCATTGCACCTAAAACACCACCTCTTTCTGTGATTCTGTCGAATTCTGCGTACACAGCTTCTTCCACCAAATCCGTCAATTCTTCAATAATAAATGAACCTTGAAGCGGATTTTCGTTTTTAGCCAATCCTAATTCTTTATTAATAATCAACTGAATCGCCATTGCTCTTCTTACAGATTGCTCAGTTGGAGTCGTAATAGCTTCGTCGTATGCATTCGTGTGAAGTGAGTTACAGTTATCGTAAATTGCGTAAAGCGCCTGAAGTGTTGTTCTGATATCATTGAAATCAATTTCCTGAGCATGAAGCGAACGTCCTGAAGTTTGGATGTGGTATTTCAACATCTGGCTTCTTTCGTCTGCACCATATTTCAGTTTCATTGCTTTTGCCCAGATTCTTCTTGCTACACGTCCGATTACTGAATATTCAGGGTCGATACCATTGGAGAAGAAGAATGATAAGTTAGGAGCGAAATCATTGATATCCATTCCTCTTGACAAATAATATTCAACATACGTGAAACCATTCGCTAAGGTAAATGCCAACTGAGAAACAGGATTTGCACCTGCTTCTGCAATGTGATAACCAGAAATAGAAACAGAGTAGAAGTTTCTCACTTTTTCTGTGATGAAATATTCCTGAACATCACCCATTAATCTCAAAGCAAATTCAGTAGAGAAAATACACGTATTCTGAGCCTGGTCTTCTTTTAAAATATCAGCCTGAACCGTTCCACGAACAGTTGCTATGGTTTTAGCTTTAATTTCAGCATAAGCTTCCGCAGGAATGACTTCGTCTCCGGTAAGTCCTAATAATTTTAATCCTAAACCGTTATTTGACGGAGGTAATTCGCCGTTATATTTTGGTCTTTCTAAACCTTTGTCGTCAAATTTTGCTTTTAAAGCTTTTTCAACATTCGCTTCAAGCTTATGTTCAGCAATGTATTTTTCAACATTCTGATCGATCGCAGCATTCATAAAGAAAGCCAACAACATCGGCGCAGGTCCGTTAATAGTCATTGAAACCGAAGTCATTGCATTCACCAAATCAAATCCGGAATACAATTTTTTCGCATCATCTAAAGTTGCAATTGATACTCCCGCATTTCCGATTTTACCATAAATATCCGGTGGTAAAGCTGGATCTTGTCCGTATAAAGTTACAGAGTCAAATGCTGTTGATAAACGTTTTGCATCCATTTCCGCAGAAACGTAGTGGAATCTTCTGTTCGTTCTTTCAGGACCTCCTTCTCCGGCAAACATCCTCGTCGGATCTTCTCCTGTTCTTTTGAATGGATAAATTCCGGCTGTGTAAGGAAACCCTCCCGGAAGATTTTCCTGACCTTTCCATTTGATCAAATCACCCCAATCTGTGTATTTAGGTAAAGAAATTTTTGGAATTTTTAAATGTGATAAAGATTCTGTTGAGGTTTCAACTTTAATTTCTTTTCCACGAACGAAATAAGAGTAGAATTCAGCTTTGAAAGCCTGTTTCGTATCATCCCAATTATTTAAGAAGTCGATATTTTCCTGTTGAAGATCTTTTTCTGCTTTCTGATATTCAGCATCCAACGTTTCATTAGAAAGGAATTTTTTAACGCCTTCAATATGATACATTTTTCTTGCTAACTCAGCTTGTTTTTCAACATTGGCATCGTAAATTCTATTATTTTCAACAATTTCAGAAAGATAACGAACTCTTTTCGGAGGAATAATCGTGATATCTTCTGAAACTTCTTGCTCAACGAAACCTTGCAAGTTTAAATCTGTAAACTTGTCATTTACTTTTTCAACTAATCTATTGTAAAGATCAGTCGTTCCGTGATCGTTGAATTGGGATGCTTTTGTTGCATAAACCGGCATATCATCCAATGGACTTTCCCACAATAAATGGTTTCTCTGAAACTGTTTTCTGACAGCTTGAAGCGCATCAAGCGCACCACGCTTATCCGATTTATTTAAAGCAACCAAATCTGCATAATCCAACATGTCGATTTTTTCCAACTGTGTAGAAGCACCATATTCAGGAGTCATTACGTACATTGAAACATCAGCAAAATCCGAAACTTCCGAACCAGACTGTCCGATACCTGAAGTTTCCAGGATAATCACATCAGGATGAGCTAGTTTTAAAACATTTAAAGCTGAATGAATAAATGGAGAAACCGAAACGTTATTCTCTCTCGTCGCCATCGAACGCATATAAACTCGAGGATCATTGATCGCATTCATACGGATTCTATCACCCAACAAAGCTCCTCCGGTTTTCTTTTTTGAAGGGTCAATTGAGATGATGGCAATTTTTTTACCAGGATTTGAACGAAGGAAACGTCTTACCAATTCATCCGTCAAAGAAGATTTTCCGGCTCCACCTGTACCTGTGATACCGATGATAGGAATATTTAAATCTTTTGATTTTTCGTCTATCGCTTTTACCAAGTCTGGTTTTTCTTCTGAGAAGTTTTCGACTGCAGAAATGATTTTAGCAATGCTTGTAGAATTTTCAAAACTGATAGAATCTAAATCTTCAGCTTTGACATCTCTTCCTGTTGGAAAGTCTGATCTTTTCACCAAATCATCGATCATTCCTTGTAAACCAAGTTCACGACCGTCATCCGGAGAATAAATTCTGTCGATTCCGTAAGACATGATATCTTCGATTTCTTCAGGCAGAATTACACCGCCACCGCCACCAAAAATTTTGATTTGCGGAGAGTTTTTTTCTCTTAAAAGGTCGTAGATATATTTGAAATATTCGTTGTGACCGCCTTGATAAGATGTTAATGCAATCGCGTTGGCATCTTCCTGAATGGCTGTGTTTACAACTTCCTCAGCCGATTTGTCGTGGCCAAGGTGGATCACTTCGCATCCTGTTCCCTGAATCACACGACGCATGATATTAATCGCCGCATCGTGCCCGTCGAATAACGAAGCTGCGGTTACAATTCTTACTTTGTTTGTTGGAGTATATTTTTGGGTTTCCATAAAAATCTAGAAAATTTCTGAATTCCAAATATAACAATAAATTAAAAACCGCTAATCTGAAATTAAATTATTGATTTTTAAATGGTTATTGTGTTTGGGTTGAAGTCGTTTTCTCCGACTTAACAAACATTTGTTCTGTTGTTTAGATATTTATAGATTGGTTTTGTTTTTAGAGAATTGGCTGATGTACTTTATTAAATATTTGTTTTAAAATTATATAAGCTTTATTCTATGTTTAAAAATGATTGCAAAATTTAATTCTTTATTTTTGCATTATATATTATGGTATGAAAAGAGCGTTGATTTATTTTATAGTAGGAACCGGAATTATTTTTATGTTCAACTATTTGTTTATGGAAACCAAAGATTTTGGTTTAGAACTTTATTATGCTATTGCTTTCGGTCTTGCGTGGGGATTGGCTTATTTTTTAGATGATGTTAAATTCTCTCTTTTCCAAAAAATGGGATTGTCTTTTGGAGCGATGGCACTTTTAGTTGCTGTTGGTGCTTTGATATTCAATTTAGAATTGGCAATTCCTTCTATCATTAAATTTTCGACTGTTTTTGTTGCTTATTATCTATTTGCAAGTTTCAGAGGGAGTAAATCGTTGCGTAATTAATCAAGAAACTATCGTGGGAAACAAATTGACGGAGTAGATATTTGCTGAATTTTTAATTTATATAGGATTGGCTCTCACCTTTTAATGGATAAATATTGATTCTTTTGAAAGTGCTAACTTATTAAATATCTTTATTTTCAATACTTTAATTTAAAATAAGTTTTCAGATTAGAAAAATATGTGTACCTTTGCACACCCTTTTAAGGGAAAAATTATGTTTAATCTTTAACTAAAACGTGTGAATACATTAAGTTACAAAACTGTTTCAGCGAACAAAGCTACTACTAATAAAGAATGGGTTGTGGTAGACGCTGAAGGACAGCCGTTAGGAAGACTAGCTTCTACGGTTGCAAAGATTTTGAGAGGTAAGCACAAAGCAAACTTTACACCTCACGTAGATTGTGGTGATAATGTTATTGTTTTGAATGCTGGGAAAGTTACTCTTTCAGGAAACAAGTGGAACGATAAGACTTACATCTGGCATACAGGTTACCCTGGTGGACAGAAGTCTATGACAGCTCTTGAACTTCAGAAAAAAGATTCTTTAAAAGTATTGGAAAAATCTGTAAAAGGTATGCTTCCAAAAAACAGATTAGGATCTGCATTGCTTAAAAACCTTTATTTATATGAAGGAACTGAGCACAAGCATGAAGCTCAACAGCCTAAAACAATTAATGTTAACGAATTTAAATAATTAATTATGTCTATAGTTCACAAAATCGGAAGAAGAAAAACTTCTGTAGCTAGAGTTTATGTAAAGCCAGGAACTGGTAACATTACAGTAAACGGTAAAGAGGCTGCAACTTATTTCTCTACAGACGTGATGGTTTACAAATTAAACCAGCCGTTTATCCTTTCTGAAACTGTTGGTCAGTATGACGTTACCGTAAATGTTTTCGGTGGTGGTAATACAGGTCAGGCAGAAGCTATCAGATTAGGTATTTCTAGAGCACTTTGCGAAATTAATGCTGAGTTCAGATTAGCATTGAAGCCTGCTGGTTTACTTACAAGAGATGCAAGAATGGTGGAAAGAAAGAAACCAGGTCAGAAAAAAGCAAGAAAGAGATTCCAATTCTCAAAACGTTAAGATTTGCTGTTGGCGAATGGCTTTTAGCTATTGGCTTCAGGAATTTATTAAATTTTTTTTAAACTTAATCTCGGCGAAAAGCCAATTGCCAAAAGCAAAAAGCAGACCGTCAATTGCCCGTTACGTTTAGCATCCAAACGCTTCTCCCATCTAAAGAAGTTGTTGATTGTTTAAGAAACGGAAAGTAAACTAACAAAAACAGAAAACATGGCAAAAGCAAATGTAAAAGACCTTCTAGAGGCTGGTGTACACTTCGGTCACATGACTAGAAAGTGGAATCCAAATATGGCTCCATACATTTTTATGGAGAAAAATGGTATTCACATTGTAGACTTACATAAAACAGCAGTTAAATTGGATGAGGCGTGCAGCGCTTTAGAAAAATTAACTTCTGCAGGTAAAAAAGTTCTTTTTGTTGCTACTAAGAAGCAAGCAAAAGAGGTAGTTGCTAAACACGCTGCTGAACTTAATATGCCTTATATTACAGAAAGATGGCCGGGAGGTATGTTAACGAATTTCGTTACAATCAGAAAAGCTGTAAAGAAAATGAACCATATCGACAAAATGAAAAAAGACGGTACGTTCGAAACTTTATCTAAAAAAGAAAGATTACAGGTTGACAGACAAAGAGCTAACTTAGAGAAAAACTTAGGTTCTATCTCTGACATGGTACGTCTTCCTTCTGCAATCTTCGTTGTAGATATCATGAGAGAACACATCGCTGTAACTGAAGCTAAGAAATTAGGTATTCCAGTTTTCGGTATTGTTGATACTAACTCTGACCCTAGAAAAGTTGACTTCGTTATCCCAGGAAACGATGATGCTTCTAAGTCTATTGATATGATCTTGAGCGTTGTTTCAGAATCTATCAAAGAAGGTCAGACTCAAAGAAAAGCTGATAAAGAAAAATCTAAAGAAGAAGGTGAAGTAGTTTCTGCTGATAAAGATGCAGATTTCGATTCTGCTGAATAATCTAAAGATTATCTTTAAAATAATAAAACCGCTGAATTTATTCAGCGGTTTTTGTTTTTTATGGCTTAAAAGCTGCTATTTTTTCTTCTTTTTTTTAGATGAAATACTTTGAGTGGTTTTTACTTTTTCTAAACCTTTATCGAGCTTGTTTTCGGCAATTAAATCTTGTTTAAATCCCGGATTTTGTAAAACAACAACAAGACTTTTATTAATGTCTTTCGAGCTTTGGTATTTTACATCACAAATACTTCCGGAAAAACTATACGTATCTTTATCTAAGACAATGAAATTTTCACCTTTCGCTGGAACAGCAAGATTATAAAATTTCTTTCCTGAGATTTCTAAAACCAAATTACAGTCAGAATTATTTTTTAGTAAAAGAATGGCTTCGTTGTGAGTAATATCTTCATTAAACATATTGTTGAGTAGCTTTTTTGTCTTCTCTCTATGTTCTTCCGAAGTTTCAGACATTAGTTTTTTAAAAACCTCCAGATTGGCTTCAGAACTTCTTTTATTGCTTAGCTGATCTGGTAATTCCATGAAAACCGGTCTTGCTTCCATAGGTTTTGCATTTTTTGCACCTTTCGTCCATTCAGCATTTTTCAATGCGATGACATGTTGTTTTAGAATTTTTTTTTTCGGATCTTCGGGATGTGCTTTCCCAAGATATTCTTCAATCTCATTGATATTTGTACTTTTCAGTATATCTCCTCTGTCAGTATTATTACTGGCACAGGATGAAAGAATGAGACCAAAGAAGAAAACAGTGAGTGTTTTTTTCTTCATCAAATTGTGTTTTAATAAATTCTGAATGTTAATCAGAACTTTTTGTTAATCACAAAGTTAAACAATTATAGCTCTAGTTGTTTAATTTGATAATTTTATATTGAAAGAATTTGTAATAAATTTTGTTTTCTCATAAACTGAGTTGCAAAGCATTCCAGACAAATTGTAATTCTGATTTTTGGGAGCCATTACAGCTCCCGTTTTATGAGCACCAATCGGAATTTTTTTGAAATAGTTTTTGCTGCTGATTGTTAAAACCATATTACAATTTGACTGGTTTTCTACAGTAATTGATACATTCGGACTGTTTGATGAATCATTAAACAGGCTATTTAAAACTTCTGTGGTTTCGGGTTTATAGGTCTTTAGCAAAGCTTGATATTCTCTCTCTGTTTGTGCTGCAAAATTTGTTTTTGTTCCAATATTGGAGGGTGTTGGAAAAGGTCTTCGCGTAGGTTGTCTGGTATTCTGGTTGACAGTGCCGCAACTACTGAGAAACAGGGTAGTAAGAAGAGAGAAGAGATGAAACTTTTTCATAGTTATGTATTCGAGATTTAAATTTAGATTTTTTATTAAACTCAGAAAAGCCTGCTTTATTGCCATAAAAAAAAGCCGTAAATGATTTACAGCTTCAATATTGATTTAATTAATTTTAAACTTTATATAAGTAATTGTTTTTCCTTTTGCTGAAAACAATTCTTCATAATACGTTCGGATGTCTCTTAGATGAGGCGTGTTGGGCTCGTATTCTAAAGCTCCGTAGATGTCGTGATGTGCAGAAATGATTTCGTAGCCTGCACCTTGTAAATAGCCCAAAGTATAACCGTGCAAAAATTCTGAATCGGTTTTTAAATGTACAATTCCTCCAGGTTTTAGAAACTTCTTGTATCTCTCAAGAAAATCAGGGTGGGTTAATCTATGCTTGGTACGTTTAAATTTAATCTGCGGATCTGGGAAAGTAATCCAAATTTCATCAACTTCATTTTCTGCAAAATAATACTCAACCAATTCAATTTGAGATCTTAGAAAACCAACATTGTTCATGCCGTTTTCTGATGCTTCTTTGGCTCCAAACCAGAATCTTGCCCCTTTAATATCTATCCCGATAAAGTTTTTATCGGTAAAAGTTTTTGCAAGACCTACTGTATATTCTCCTTTTCCACAACCTAATTCCAAAACAATGGGTTGGTCGTTTTTAAAGAAATCTTTTCTCCAGTTTCCTTTAAGTTGAAAACCGGTAAGAGCTTCATCTCTTGTCGGTTGAATAACGTTTGATAGTTTTTTATTTTCAGCGAATCTTCTTAATTTGTTTTTACCCATGAAATATATATGAAATGCTGCAAAATTACGAAAATTATGCAGCATTTAAATTTTTAATTAAACTGAAAAGGAACAGATTTCCGAATCTATTTTGATGAGCTTCCTAATGCAACCAATAATGGTTTCATAATTGTTTTTTGTGAGGCATATTGCGCTCCGCAAACAATGCTTGTGAATAAATAATCTCCTTTTTCTACCACGATAGAATTGTCTCCGTGAGCCGGAACCGGAAGTCTGTATTTTGTATTTCCTATCCCTTCAATTCTTACGATAATATTACAGTCAGACTTATTTTCAATCATTACAATGCATTCTTTTGAATTCGGATCATTATCAAATAGAGAGTTCAGGATTTTTACGGTTTTATTTTTATGCTCTAAAGGGTTTTCTCCCATCAGCATATTGAATTCCGATGCTTCTGTATCTGCAATTATCTTAGTATTCTTACCTCCAGCAGAGGTTACATAAACACTTTTTGCCGAACTGGGTGTGTAGGCAATCGCAGATTGCCCAACCTGCAATTGCTTTTGGTATTTTAAAATTTGTTTCTGCTTGATCATCGCATTCATTTCTTCGAAAGAAACTTTTGTAGACGGCCCAGTTTTTAGCCTGGCAAGATTTTCTTGCATCTCGCGTACTTTTTTATCACCCGGTGGAGCATTTTTGATATAATCTTTCATAAAATCCATTACTCTCGGTTTCAAAACAGATCGGCGAGGGTCGTCCGGATGGGCATCTCTCAGGAAGGCATTGAGTTCATAAATATTCTTGCTTTTAAGAATGTTACTGTAATCTTTACCCTTGTTCTGCGCCGAAAATGTAAGAAATAGTAAAGTACTAAAAAGTAAAAATAACTTTTTCATTGAATAATAAATTTTAGTTATGCGGTATGGATCAATTTTAAATTGTTTAAACTCGCTTTAAATTATGGTTTTATTAAAATTAAACAAATTTTAAAAAAGCACTACCGGTTAAAGTATTATGATTTTTTTTAACTGGAAAACTCTTTGCAATATTATTTTACAATATCTTGAAGATGAGAATTTTTTAATCTTCTTTGATAAATTGGAAGATATTTTTCGATAGGTAATTTTATAGCTTCAAAATTTCCTGTTTGTACATATACGTCAATGTTTTCGGAAGTATAGACAAACTGTAAAAAGTTATCGATAAGATTTTCAGGAATTTTAAGCCTTGTAAAATAATCAGTACCCAAGTAGTTTTTGATATTGGTTACAGAGTTATTCATTCTTTCATAAGCCACCAGTCGCTGCTTTTTCTTACGATCACCGGAAAGAATATCAAATATACTTTCTAAACTAAAGGTAAGGCCACCGTCTCTCAGCCCTGCAACAGGAAGAACGGGGGAAGTACCATCGCCCTTAGGCTCGGGAAGACCAATGACTTTTTTTAAGGCAAGTGCTTTATCTTCTTTGCGGATAGAGTTCATATCATATCTCAAATTTCCAGTAGGTCGGAATCTGCTGATTATAACTTCCTGAATATCGTAATATGCCACTTTTAATTCAACTAAATTTTTAGTGGTCAACATTTGTGGCGTTAGTTTTACATCTTTTCTTTCGGTAATGATAGATGTAAAGCGAATAATATCTCCAGGCTCTGCTTTTAAATTGAATTCTCCGCTATAGGTAGTTAATACTGTTTTGAGTGTGGTAAGATTGGTGACATAAACCTGATTAAGGTAAAGCACGGAATTGTCTCGTAAAAAGACTTCACCAGAATAATTCTGTGCATTCATCTTACTTATAAAAACCAGTAATATAATTAAAAAAAGTTTCTTCATATGTCGTGCAAAATTACATAAGAATTAGGTCAGTTTTTATGTGAGATTTGTCAGGGTGTGGTTAAAGTTATATTAAACTTTATAATAAACTGTTAATGTATGTTATAGAAAATAGTTTTATGATTGAAATTTAAATTATTTATCCCAAAGACTGTTGTTTCTGTGTTTCACCAATAGCCAGCTTGAATATTTTACACTCGTTACATTGCCAAGTTCTGTCCAGCTTATGAAGTACCAATAAGTTGCCGTAGAAACTGGTCTTCCTTTCATGTTTCCGTCCCATGTAAATTTATTATCAGGCGTTCCACGGAAAAGCTCGGCTCCGTAACGGTCAAAAATTCTAAATTCAAGATTGTCTTTGCCCATTAATGCGGAATAATCTATTTCGTCATTTCTGCCATCACCATTGGGTGTTATCGTATTAATTAAATTAATGATGACAAAGTCTTTTTTCACAATATCGCAATTCAGAGAATCTCTTACATAGATTGTGTAAGTTCCTCTTTTTACATTAGTAAATACATTAGACGGCTGCCAAAAAAAGCCGTCTAAAGAATATTCATATGCAGGTGTACCACCGCTCACCGTGATTGTTACGGTAGATCCGTTAATATCGATTAATGTAATTACAGGTAATGTAGAGGCAGAAACATTTACAAATTGTCTGTAAACGCAGCCATCAAAAGTAAGTTCAACCCAATAGTTACCAGCAGGAACATTAGAAATCGATGGCGTTGTATCTCCTGTGCTCCAAAGATAGGCGTCAAAACCAGGGCCTGCGTCTAAGGTTGTGGTCGTATTTGGGCACACTACTTTATTTAATAAAAGGTCAGATTTTTTAGGGGTTTTAAGAGTAATTCTTAAGGTAGCTACATCAGGACAGAAGCCACTTTTTTCAAATCTTATGTAGTACACATGAGATCCGGTAAGTGTTACAGCACTACTAATTGGTGCAACATCATTTTGGGCATCTGCAAGAGTTGTATGATAGCTAACCGCTACCAAAGGGTCTATGGTAAACTGATTTAAGAAAAATGATAAATCCATTGGTTTTATTCCATCTAAATCATCATCGCAAAAAGTAGTGGTAAGCGTATTTCTAATTAAAGTAAGCTTTGTACCTACGGTAAAATTAACCTGCTGAATCACGGGTGCACATCCATCGGGAGAATCTACGCGAATGTAAATCGTAGTATTGGTGTTGTAGCTCCAGTTATTAGGAAGCGTAGCGGCATTTCCTAAATTAGCATCTGCTAAAAGTGCATAATATCTTACATTGGTAAAATAGAGAGGGTTGTTTAATATCAATTGTGTAATGTCTGATAGCACAATATTCACAGTTCCGTCCATATTTTCATCACATTGATTTCCCATATTTGCAGGAATTACTATCGCTAAAGGAAATAAATTTAAAGTAATCTGTGCAATACTTTTACAACCTGTAGTATTTTTTACAACAGCATAAACGATAGTTCCATTCGG
Organism: Chryseobacterium balustinum; assembly: GCF_900168205.1. Taxonomy (GTDB): domain Bacteria; phylum Bacteroidota; class Bacteroidia; order Flavobacteriales; family Weeksellaceae; genus Chryseobacterium; species Chryseobacterium balustinum. Next base: position 114,979 of record NZ_FUZE01000010.1, on the reverse strand, counting down.
AGCAGAATAGGTAGTGGGAACAGTTATTAATGCAGCTAAATTTTCGTTTTGTGCATCAAGTAGAGATGGATAATAAGTAATGGTTACCGGTGTGTTTGTGGTAACAATTGCTGAAGTAAGATTAAAAGTTCCGTTACCATTAATATTACAAGCGTTTAATATTGCATTATTTACGGTTACCGGACGAATATTAAGGGTTACTGTAACCGTTTCGCAATCCGGAAAGTTAGGATTATTCCCGCAGAAGGTGTAAACAAGGGTATCTGTTCCTGTAATAGAAGGATTGGTTACGGTATAGGTGATAACTCCTGTAGTTGTATTAATGGTTGCGGTTCCTAAAGTGGGAGCGGTGGTAATGGCAACTGTTGAGGCAACTGGAGTTTGTGTAGAAGTTGTAAATACAGGTGTGATAACTTTTGTCTCACAGATATCATAAGTGACAGCCGACTGTTTCATACAGTTTAAAACCTTGAAAGGTGCTGTAATCAATGGAGCACAGGTTCCCATCGTTACCGAACATGTATAATTTCCTGATCCGGTAGGAGTGTAGGTAGGTGATGTAGCTCCCACAATAAGAACTCCACCAACATACCATTGATAAGAATCATAGATAATCGGGTCTACCGTAAGTACAATCCCGGGTACACAATCTCCGCCGGATTTTAAAATTACTGGCTGTGTAGAGAATCCTGCAAAGAAACCGCCATATCCTACGGCATCACTTCCTGCTGTAATTCCTGCTGTAATTGCTTTTGTTGAATTTACTGTAATTGTTCCTGTTGTATTGGGAATACCATAAGTTACCCAGTTGGTTGTTCCTGTCATATCGAAAGGGCCGGTTCCTGGAGGAGGAGGGGTTCCATTTACAAAAACGGTAGCGCCTCTTTCGGTAATAAGATTTAGTTTTGTTGGGATTATAAGAATTCCTGCAGGATTAGCAGTGGTGTGTACCAAATTTTCATTAATAAATCCTATTTCGTCAATCTGTTTTGGCAGATAGCAATTGAGTGCAGGGATAAAATTAAAGCCACCCGTTGCCACTTCATTTGCTGTAGCACCAGCTCCTGCGAGCATTTGATAAACGTAAGCATTTTTGCTTGTTACAATATACAGGTTATAGTGGGAGGTTCCTTGAAGTTGATATTTCGTATCTGGAATTACAAAATACTGTCCGGTATTCAGGTTGGCAACGGGTGTCAATTCATTATTTACATACACTGCAGTATTGTCTTGAGTAGCAATTACCAATGCTCCTTCCATATTGCTGCCGATATTTCCGTTACCTTTTACAAGGGCAAAAGTAGTCCCAAGCTGGCTTACTGGTATCGACTGATCCATTAAAATATCAGAACTTGTAGGGTTGTTTCCTGCATATTGTCCGTTGAAGTTTCCGTTGGTGATATTTACAGGTTTTGTGGCTACAACTTTAGCACCAATAAATCCGTCAAAATTTCCGGTAATATTTCCAATTCCATCAATTATGTAAGATTGTCCTTTATTTAATGTAAATGTCAGAGTAGGGTTCGTAGCTCCCGAGGTTCCGTTTGAAAACTGTACGGTATTTTTGTAACCGGAGATGGTGACCGTTGTGTTGTCTTCAGTTGCCAAAACACTTGTCATAAAATTGAGAATGGCATTATTTACTGTAATGGGAGCGGTAGCTACATGAAAAGTTGTGCCGGTGGAAGCAATACCTTTTGAGGTAATAATTTCTGCGTGGTTAAAAACCGAAAATCTTAGATTGGCATAAAAAGGAAAGTCGGCTTTTAGATATAAACCTTTTGAAGTAGGGGTGAAAAGGTCGGTCTGCTGAGTCGTAATAATATATTCTCTAAGAACATCAAATTTTTGCGGATTGTTTTTGCTAATAGTAACGGTTCCAATAACAACATTATTATTGTATATAGTAACTACAAATGGAGTTGTACGGTTGGTAGAAAGATAAAGTTTTTGATAAGGATTTGGGTTTCCTGTACGATCTACCATAGGAGCAAACCAGTGTTCCCTATCCAATTGAGCGAATGAAGTAGAGAATATATAAAAAATAAGAAAAAAAGATAGAATTTTCTTCATATTGGACTTGATTTTACTACAAATTTAATAATAAAATACGTTAATAGTTTTATAAAAACACAAAAACCACGATTTGATATCGTGGTTTTTATAATATTTGATTTGAAAATTGGTTATTCTCTATTTTTCACTAAGATCCAGCCTGAGAATTTAATTGGCGTTTTGGTTCTGTTATTTTCATTCCAGCTGATGCTGTACCAATAGTTTCCTGTAGAAACTTTCTTTTTATCGTTGGTCGTGCCATCCCAAGTATAGTTATTCTCTTTATTGCCCTGATGAATTCTGTTACCATATCTGTCAAAAATATTCAATACCAGATTTGGTTTATTAGCAAGAGCAGAGTAGTCTAAAATATCATTTATTCCGTCTGAGTTTGGAGTGATTACATTCACAATATTCGGAATTGTAATACTTACTTCAATCGGTACACAAGTGAATGTGTCTCTTACGTAAACTTTAATATCACCTCTAGGAAGATCTGTAAATACGTTTGAAGACTGAAAGTTGATATTATTTATTGAATATTCGTAAGGGCCAACACCTCCGGTAACATATACCGTAATACTTGTGTTAGAAACCTCAATGTTTGTAATAACCGGCTGTTCAGAAGCATAAACTTTTACCGCTTGTTTTGTCGTACAGTCTCCTGTTTTCAATTTTACCCAGTAAGTTCCTACTCCAACATCTGAGATTGTTTGTGTAGTAGCTCCTGTGCTCCATAGATATGATGCAAATCCTGGTCCTGCATCTAATACCGTTTTGTCTTCGATACATATTATTTTATCAACTAATATAGCTGACTCTACAGGTGCTAAAACCACTAAGGTTACTTTTGCCACACGATAACATCCGTTTGCATTCGTTACTCTGATGTAAACTACACCATTTGGAGCAATATAATGATCAGGAACCAAGATCTCATTCGTTTGGTTATTAGCATCAGTTAAAGAAGGGTAATATGTTTTAGTAACTCCAAGTTGACCGGTTACGTTAGCGTTTGTAAGATTAAACAATCCTGTTGCGATATTTTCTTCTAAGAAACAAGTTCTTAATGTAGCATCATTTACCACAGGGCTTTCTGTTACAGTCAGTGTAAGGGTAATTTCTTCACAATCTACAAATTCAGGATCGTTTCCGCAGAATTTATAAACAATTGTATCTGTTCCTACAAAACCATTGTTTGGAGTATATCCTATCACTCCTGTTGTAGGATTGATGATTGCAGTACCATTCGCTGGTGGTGTAATAATTTGAACGCTACCTGGTGTAAATAGCTGTGGAGACGTCGTAAATTGTGGAACAATATTTAGATATCCTTCACACACGGTTTTAGTCTTAGCAGTTTTCTCAAGACAAGTGAATACTTTAAATACAGGAGTAATTGCCGGCAGACAAGTTCCTACTGTAATTTTTACGGTGTAATTTCCTGCGGTAGGTGGGGTATACGTGTTCCCATTGGCTCCAGGAATTGCAATATCGTTTCTATACCACTGATAAGTATCGTAACTGTCATCTACTTCTAAAATCAATCCAGGGATACATTCTCCTGTTTGTCTTGCAATAAGCGGAATTGAAGAGAAACCTGCAAAATATCCTCCATATCCTGCAGAATTATATCCTCCATTAATTCCTGCAGTTACTGCTTTTGTAGAAGTAATCGTTAGGTTTCCTGTAATGGGTTGTATTGCATACGTTACCCAGTTGGTGTTTCCTGTAAGTGGGAATGGGCCTTGTGCGGCAGTAGGAGTTATTGGTGCACCACCATTAGTGGAATAAGTAACAATAGCACCTGCTTCGGTAAGGATATTAAGCTTTAAAACAATTGCTCCTGATGAACCAGGCATTTCTTGTACTTTACCAATCTCATCGATTTTTCTTGGCAAAAAGCAGTTCAATGGGGGGATATAGTTATAACCTCCTGTTTCTGTACCTGTTCTTCCAACTAATTGATATAAATAAATATTTTTAGTTGCTTTTATATACATGTTGTAGTGCCCGCTTGTACCCTGCTGTACATAATTATTCTCTAGAATTCTATAATAGTCTCCTTCAGCTAGCGTTGCTACTGGCGTTCCATTTCCATTAAGGTAAATTTCGGTATTGTTTTCGGTTGCAACAATGATACCTCCTTCAGTATTGAATGAAGGAATCGGAGATAAACTTCTTACCATTGCAAATTCGTCTCCAAGACGGTCTACTGGAACAGATTGATCCATAATAAGATCGGAGCCGTTACTTGTTTGTCCTGTAGCATACATTGCATTTGCATTTCCATTAGTTACAGAAATTGGTTTTGTGGCAACAATTTTTGATCCAATAAAACCATCTCTATTAGCTACAACATCGGCTTGTCCTGCTAAAATATAAGACTGTCCTTTATTTAAATTGAACGTTAATGTAAGTGGAGGGGTTGTATTATTTACAAACTGAACATTTGCGTCATATCCCGAAACTGTTACTGTCGTAGCATCTTCGGTTGCCATAATTCCGGTTGTGAAATTATGAGTGCTAGATGTGGTTGTGATAGGAGCCGCCGCTGCATAAAATTTTGTTCCTATTCCTGCTTTACCTTTTGATGTGATAATTTCACCATGTGCACCCATAGCAGCTCTTAATGATGCAAAATAAGGCTTGGTACCTTTGGTATAAACTCCCATATTGACTGGAGTAGATGCCATACTGTTATTATCTGTCCAAATAAACTGTGGTGGTAGAGGAAATGATTGTGGGTTATTTTTACTGATTGTAACTGCTCCTATCTGGGTATTGTTATTAAAGATTTTTACTTCAAAAGGAGCGACTGAATCTGTAGATAAATAAAGGGTGTGAGTGTATGGCGTGCTGTTTTGACTGTCAAAATAGGGAGCAAACCAATGGTCTGTATCTCTCTGAGCAAAAAGTATATTGCTGCTAAAGAGCATTAATAAAAAAGTGAGTAAAAGTTTTCTCATAATGTAGAATTAGGATTTTTACAAAAATAATAGAATAATTTAAAAGGACTGTAAAAAAAACATGAAAAATATAAAATAATTAGGAAATAGGTAAAAAAAAGCCACAACCGTTAAGTTGTGGCTTGATATTAAAAAATGATTCTTATTCTCTATTTTTTACTAAAATCCAACCTGTGTATTTAATTGGAGTTTTTGCTTCATTAGGTTCATTCCAGCTGATGTGGTACCAATAAGTTCCGGTAACAATCTTTTTATTAGAATGGGTTCCGTCCCATCGGTAATTATTAGATTTATCCCCTGTGAATATTTTGTTACCATATCTGTCATAAATTACGAAATTAAGATTATCCTTATAAGCTAACTCTCTGTAATCTATGTAGTCATTTACGTTGTCTCCGTTAGGCGTAATTGCATTGACTAAATTAGGAACAGTAACTTCCACTGAAATAGGATTACAGTTGAAAGCATCTTTTACATAGAATGTATGTTGCCCTCTCGTAAGATTGGTGAAGACATTAGAATCTTGCCAAGTGGTTACTCCGTCTACAGAGAACTGGTACGGTGCTACTCCTCCGCTTACAATTACTGTTGCTGTATTATTAGAAATTTCAATTGAAGTAATGACAGGATCTTGTGCTTTTTTTACACTTACAAACTGCTTCACAGAGCATCCCGAATCCTGAAGAATTACCCAGTAATCACCTACTGCTACTCCTACTATTGATTGAGTAGTTGCACCAGTGCTCCAACGGTAAGATTGATATCCTGGACCTGCATCTAAAGTAGTTCTGTCGTCAATACAGATGTATTTATCTACCAATATCGGTGATCTTTTTGGAGGAGTCACTTTCAGATTGATTTTAGCAATTGCATAGCAGTCATGTGAGTTGAAAACTCTTGCATACACTGATCCGTTTCCAGAAATATAAGTGTCAACCCCTACAATTTCATTGGTTCCATTGCTTGCATCTACCCATGTAGGATAGAATTTTTTTGTAACTGGTGATTCAGCGGTTACATTAGCACTCACTAGATTAAATCTACCTTTGGTTTCGTTGTTTTCTAAGAAACATTCTGTTAAAGTATCTTCTTTAACTACCGGAGTAGGGAAGAAATCTAAAGTAATTTTAGCATTTCCTACACATCCTTCAGCTGTTAAAACCCTTACATATACTGAACCTAAACCTGAGAAATAATTTGTTGGATTAGTAATTTGATTTGTATTAGCTTCTAAGTTTGCTAAAGTAGTATAGAATTTTTTTGTTGTTGGTACTACATTGTCAGTAACATTTGCGGTAGTTAAATCAAAAAATCCGTTTCCTGCGTATTGACAAGCATAGATAGTTCTGTCTGTAAGTACAAAAGGAACTACGTTTAAGTTTAAAGTTATCTGTTCACAATCTACAAATTCGGTAGCATTACCACAGAATTTATAAACAATCTTATCTGGTCCTAAGTATCCTGGGTTTGGAACATAAGTAATTACTCCTGTAGCAGGATTAAGTGTTGCAGTTCCATTGGCTGGCTGTGTAACGATTTGCACAGTTCCTGGTACTGGTATTTGAGTTGAGCTTGTAAATGTAGGAACAATTGCTTTTGTACCACAAATATTAATATTTTGAGTAGTTTGTCCCAAACAAGTAAAGACTTTGTATATTGGAGTGGTCACTGGAGGACAAGTTCCCATCGTTACTTTAACAGTATAGTTTCCGGCAACCGCAGGAGTTATTGTGTGAGCAGTTGCTCCAGGAATTGCGACGTTGTTCAAAAACCATTGATAACTGTCATAACCATCATCAACTTCTAAAATAATTCCGGGAATACATTCTCCCGTCTGTTTTGAAATTACCGGAATTGAAGAGAATCCTGCAAAATATCCACCGTATCCAGCTGTTTCATATCCACCGTTAATACCTGCCGTAACGGCTTTGGTCGATGTAATGGTTAAATTGTCTGGTATTCCTTCAATAGCATAGGTTACCCATGTTGTATTTCCTGTGAGAGGATAAGGCCCTTGTGCTGGAGTTGGAGGGACATTGTTTACTAATACTGTAGCTCCTGCTTCTGTTAAGATATTTAATTTTAGATTAATCGTACCGGTATAACCAGGCATTTCGTTGATTTTTCCAATTTCATCGATTTTTCTAGGTAAAAAACAGTTCAATGGGGGAATATAGTTAAACCCACAAGTTGCACTATTATCGTTTACAGAAACCAACTGATATAAATATGCATTTTTGGAAGTTGTAACCAACATATTGTAATGGTTATTAGTTCCTTGTAATTGATAAGCACTTCCCGGAATTCTATACCATTGCCCTTGATTGATAGTGGCAACTGCGGCTCCCACACCATTTAAAAATATATCTGTATTATTTTCTGTAGCGATTACAATTCCACCTTCTAAATCTGAGGTGGTAGATTTAGTTCTCACCATTGCAAAAGTACTACCTAGTCTTTCTACGGGAACAGATTGGTCTAAAATGGCATCAGATCCGCCCGCAGTTCCTGTATCTCCGAAATTTCCGTTAACGTTTCCGTTGGTTAATGTAATCGGTTTATCTGAAACAATTTTAGCTCCCATAAAAGGTGCTGTTCCTGAGGTATTTCCTGCAAAAATAAAAGATTGCCCTTTATTTAAAGTGAAAGTATGGGTGTTTGTTGGTGCTGGGTTTGTAGGTGCTCCAAAAAATGTGACGCTACCATTCCAGGTTACTGTAACTACTGTATTGTTTTCTGTTGCTAAAACTCCCGCTGTAAAGTTATTAAATGTTGCAAGAGATGGAGTATTAGCTACGTAAAACTCCTTTCCAAGGCCTGCTTTACCTTTACTGGTAACAATTTCTCCATGTGAGAACTGTCCCATTCTTAGCGTACAGTAGAATGGTTTACTTCCTTGTAGATACACTCCTTTAGTAATAACATTAAATGCATCCGCAGCAAGATTAGCTGAGATTGTAGTGACCGGAATGTCGAAGGTCATTGGGGTGTTTTTGCTAATTGTTACCGTTCCTATAACTGCATTATTGCTATAGACAGTGACTGCAAAAGGTGTTGCATTGTCGGTAGACAAATATAATTTATTTGTGTACCCTCCAGCGGTAGCATAATAGGGTGCGATCCAATGTTCTGTATCTCTCTGTGCAAACAGAGATGTAAACATGCTGAGTATTAATACTAAGCTGAGTAGAAATTTTTTCATATAAATATGGAATTAGTATTTGTACAAAATTAAAATAATATTTAATATATTGTTAATAAATCATAAACAAAATTTAATATTTACTCTCGATTCTTTATTAATAACCATCCAGAATGAGAAACTTGTAATTTTGTATCGGGCTCAATCCACTTAAGAATATACCAATATGTCCCTGTTGATAGATTTCTTCCATTAGATTTTCCATCCCATTTGTAATTGTTGCCCGAAGATTTATAAACGGCTGCTCCATATCGGTCAACAACTTCAATGCTTACCTGCTCTTTTATTTTTAAATCTGAATAATCTAACATGTCATTTCTTCCGTCCCCGTTTGGAGTAATGGTGTTTATTAAATTTAAAATTAAAAAATCTTTGATAACAGGCAGGCATCCATCTCTTCCGATTACATATGCTTTGTATGGGCCTCTCGTTAAACCTGTAAATACATTAGAATTTTGATAATCAGAACCATTTAAAGAATATTGATAAGGTGCAGTGCCTCCCGTAACATTAATAGTTGCAGTAGTTCCTGTAACTACAATACTTGTAATAGTAGGAGCTTGTGCTGCAGTTACGCTTACAGTTTGTCTGTAGGTACAACCATTAAAACTCAAATCCACGTAGTAAGTTCCTATCCCAACTGTAATGGTTGAGGTGGTTGCTCCCGTGCTCCATAAATAAGATGTAAAGCTATCTCCGGCATTTAAAACAGCTTTGTCATTTAAACAAATAATCTGGTCTTTCAAAACTTCAGATTTTTTTGGAGACCTTAAGCTGATTTTTAAAGCTGCTGTATTTGGACACCCATTATTACTCGTGAATCTAATATAAAATGTAACAGCAGTGGTAATGATTTGGTTTACTGCTAATCCGTTGATTCCTGATTGTGCATCTGCCAATGTTGCGTGGTAAGTAAGCGTCACAGAAGGATCTGTAGTAAACTGATTTTTATAATCATTTAGATTAACACTTTGCGAACCGTTTAAATCATTATCACAAATTTCAGCAGTAAAATTCGTAGCCAGTAAGGTGATTTTATTACCTACAGTAAAATTAATCTGTCCAAAAGCAGTCGGACAAACTGTACTTGTACCATCTACTCGTATGTAAACAGTTGTTGCTGAGGTATATGTCCAGTTTGTTGGAAGTGTGTTAGTATTACCTGCATTAGCATCAGCCTGACTTAAATAATATCTTACCGTAAAATTTGCAGAGTTGGTTACAATTTGCGGAGTAATAGTAAAGAAATTTACATTCACAATTCCGTCAAAATTATCATCACAAAGATTACCATTAAAATTCGCAATATTGATATTAGGAACAGCATTTACTTTAATAGATAAATTAGCTGTACTAAAACACTGTGTTGCATTTGTAAATCTTAAATAAAAAGTTCCCGTTGCTCCGTTATTGATTGTTTGTGTTGCAGGGATTACGTTTGCGCCAGATTGTGCATCTGCTAAACTATTGTGGGAAGTAACGTTAGTTGCAGGATCTGTGGTGAAAATGTTTTTATAATTATTTAGATTCACTGTTTCAGAGCCATTCATATCTGTATCGCAAATTTCTAATACGTGCGTTGGAGTTAGCAAAGGAACTTTGTTTTTAATAACAAAATTAATTTGTCCAAATGCGGGAGGACATCCATTGGTGCTTTCAGCTCTTACATAAACTGTTGTATTTGAAGTGTAGTTCCAGTTAGTTGGTAATGTATTGTTATTTCCTGCGGTTGCATCAGTTTGATTTAAATAATATTTTACAATAAAATTCCCTGAATTGGTAACAATTTGAGGAGTAACTGTTGCAAAATTGATGTTGATAGCTCCAGAAGAGTTGTCAATACAAAATTCTGCATTATAAATGCTTGTATTAATGTTTGGAGCTGGATTCATTATCAGTGTAATCTGTGCAACTTTAGAACATCCGTAAGTAGAAGTTACATTGGCATAAATAATTCCTGCAGATCCTGTATAATTTGTTGGATCAGTAATTTGGCCTGTTAAATTTACATTGGTAAAATAAGTAATGTTGGCTCCAGCAGCTGATGTAACATTTGCAGTCGTTAGATTATAGGTTCCATTTCCTGCAACGCTATTACAAATGCTTATTGAGGCATTGTTGACCTGAAGAACATTGGTATTAATAATAATTTTAAAATATTCAAAGGCAAAAGGGTTTCCATTTCCTTGAATATAATAAATAAACTGGTCTGTAGTATTTGCAGTCGCCGTATTTGGGGTGTAAGTAATTTGTCCAGTGGTTGGGTTTACTGTTGCAGTACCGTTCGTTGGCTGAGAAATAATAGAAGTTAATGATGGAACAATGGTTTGTGTAGAACTAGTAAATACCGGAGTAATCACTTTCGTGTTACAAGAGCCGATTGTAAAAGTTGTTGTTGAAATTGGCGGACAAAGTGTATAATTATATATCGTCGTCAATTTTGTTTCACAATTGTTCTTAGTTACCGAACAAGTATAAGCTCCTGCTCCATACGGTTCAGGATTAATGGAAAAAGAAGTTGCGCCTGGAATTGCAACACCATTTAAATACCATTGGTAACCATCGTAATTATTATCAACCTGTAAAAGAATTCCTGCGTAGCAGTCACCGGTTTTTGTAATTGCCGGAACTGATGAGAATCCTGCAAAATATCCACCATATCCTACAGCGCCACTTCCGGCAGCAATTCCTGCAGTCATTGCTTTGGTAGAGTTTAATGTCACATTACCTGTCACATTTTGGATAGAGTAGCTTACCCAGTTAGGGTTTCCTGTTACAGGATAAGGTCCGTTTCCTGCTGCAATATTACCTCCGTTTAAAGTTACCGTTGCTCCGGCTTGCGTAATAATATTTAATCTTGTAGCAAAAGTTTGTCCTCCAATTCTGTTGATAAATCCTATTTCGTCTATTTTATTAGGCATAAAACAACTTAACGGCGGGATGAAATTCATTCCTCCGGAAGCATACTCATTTCCATTGGTAGCACCCGAAAGAAGTTGATAAACATATACGTTTTTAGTTGCAGAAATATTCATGTTATAATGACCATTTCCTTGGTTTTGGTATCGTGCACTAGGTACTAAATAGTATTGTCCTTCATTAAGAGTTGTTGTAGCTCCGGTTCCGTTAAACGTAATCTGTGTATTATTTTCTGTAGCAATAATCAAAGCTGTTTCCATTTGAGAAGTCACGCTACCGTTTCCTTTTACAACAACGAAATCTTTTCCTAAACGATCTACAGGAACTGCCTGATCCATCAAAATATCATTGTTGGTGTAATTTTGATTAGTATAGGCAGCATTAAAATTTCCGTTTGTTACAGAAATTGCTTTTGTAGCAACAATTTTTGCTCCTACTAGTCCTGTTTTGTTGATATTAGACCAAGAACTTACGACATCTAAAATATAAGATTTACCTTTATTAAGTGTAAATGTTCTTGTAGGTGAAGATATTCCGTCTGAAAAAGTAATACTCGGATTGTAACCGGAAATCGTAACGACCGTGTTGTCTTCGGTCGCTATCACTCCAATTGTAGAATTCATGTGGTCTTCGGATCCCGAAATAGGAGCTACTCCGGCATAAAATATTGTTCCTAAACCAGCCGCACCTTTTGAAGTAAGAATCTCAGCATGATTCGACATTGCAAATCGGTAATTGGCAAAGAATTTTTTTGAACCTTTTACATTCAATCCCATGTTATTCGGAGTAAACAACTGGCTTTGTGAAGACGCAATCAAAAAGTTATTAGGGATAATTACCTGTGTCGGATTATTTTTACTTACCTGTACCGTGGTAAATAAGGTATTATTGTTGAAGATTTGTACGGAAAAAGGTATAGTTTCATTGGTAGATAAATATAAATATCCTTCAAGACCGCCCGTTCCTGCTTTTGCAGACATCGGAGCAAACCAGTGCTCGGTGTCTAGCTGAGCATTGAATAATAAACAATAAAATGTGCAAATAAGTAGTAGATATTTTTTCATGCCTAAATTTAAGGGGCGACAAATCTAAGTATTAATAATCAATTTTTTAGAGTATTTTTTTAACACTTTTTTGATATTTCTGAAAATGTGGAAAACTTAAAATTAACTTCATGTATTGTTAATATTCTAATGTGAATATAATAGACAAAAAAATCCCGATGAAAAATTCATCGGGATTAATATTTTAAAACTTGAAAAAGTTATTATAAGCTAACTCTTACAAATCCTGTTACTTTAAGGTCTCCATTTACAGATTTCACATAATCAGCAACAGAAATAGAGCTGTCTTTGATGAAATCTTGGTGTACCAAAGTATTGTCTTTGTAGAATCTCTGCATTTTACCTTTCAAGATATTGTCGATAATGTTTGCAGGCTTACCTTCTTCAGTAAGTTTGTGTCTTTCGATTTCCAATTCTTTGTCAATCGTTTCCTGAGAAACAGAAGTTTCGTCAAGAGCAATAGGGTTCATTGCAGCAGCTTGCATAGAAACAGATTTAGCAGCCTCATCAGCACCGTCTACTTTAGCAGAAAGTGAAGTGATTGCAGCGATTTTGTTTCCAGCGTGGATGTAAGCTCCCAAGAAAGGTCCTGTAATTCTTTCGAATGCACCGATCTCGATTTTCTCACCGATAACTCCAGTTTGCTCGATTAATTTCTCAGCAACAGTCATTCCGTGGAAGTCTGTAGCTAATAATTCTTCTTTAGTAGCAGCAAAAATAGCCATTTCAGCAATTTCGTAAGCTAGCTCGATGAACGCTTCGTTTTTAGCAACAAAGTCAGTCTCACAGTTTAGAGAAATTACAACACCTAAAGTGTTATCTTCGTTTACTCTAGCGATCACAGCACCTTCAGAAGAATCTCTGTCTGCTCTGTTAGCTGCAACTTTCTGTCCTTTTTTTCTAAGGATATCAACTGCTTTTTCGAAGTCTCCTTCTGCTTCAACTAGAGCTTTCTTGCAGTCCATCATACCTGCACCTGTTTGGTTTCTTAATTTTGCTACGTCTGCAGCAGCTGGTGAATAAGACATAATATTTATTATTTTTTTATTTAAAATTATAATTAACTTTAATAGTTTATTTTTGAGCAGGGCAAAGATAATGATTTTAATGATAAACTAAAAAATGACTTTTAACGTTATAGTATTTATTTAATAATTTTTTATTCCATGAACAAAATATTTTTAATCCTATTTCTATCCATTTTCAGTTTGGGGTTTTCTCAAAAAAAGAAAAAAAGTAAGTCTAAAGTAGTTGCAGAAAAGGAAACTGTAATTATTTATACGCTGGAAGAAGCACAGACAAGTGCAGAAGCAAGAATAATTGCAGGTTTTATTAAACAAAATCCGGGGCACGAAAAAAATGATGAACTCAAAAGAAAATTAATTACCATCATCATGGCAGATAACTCTATTGAAGCTAAGCCTACAATAAAACCAATCAGCAAAGATAAAATTGAAAAAATTGTAAGCAACAGTGAGCTCAATAAAGGCAAAGCGATAGCTTCTAATTCTAATAAAACAGCTACACCTGAAAGATCAGTTTCTTATGCTTCGATGGGAAGTTCTAGTAAAAAATCTGAGCCAAGTGCTGATGCAAAAAAAACAGCTTCTTACCTGACGCATCTTTTTAATAATGACCCAAGTGATAAAGAAGCTTACATCAATATCAGAAATAAATCAAAATGCAGATTGATCGTAAAAATAAGCGGAAAAAAATATTATAATCTTGATGTTCCTGCTAGCGGACAAAACTTTATAATGGTCGAAAAAGGCGATTATGTTTTAACAACCTCAGTTTGCGATGCCAAATATTCTTCTTTAAAGAAAATAAATAAAGATATCGAGATTCAGCTTAATGTAGCTGAGTAAAAATAAAAAAGCGGTTAAGAATTTTCTTAACCGCTTTTTTTATCCTTTAAATTGCCCCATCGCAATAAACTTGTCTTGTCTGTGTGTTTCAAGTTCCTTACCTGTAAATTTAGAGAAAGCTTTTATATTCTGTAAAATAGAAGCTTTTAAATTTAAATAAGCAACTTCAGGATCATAATGAGCTCCACCAAGTGGCTCTTCTACAATTCCGTCGATGAATTTTTCTCTCAATGCATCTGCGGGAGTAAGATTTAATGCATTTGCAGCATCTTCTTTATGATCCCAGTTTCTCCAAAGAATTGAAGAACAACTTTCTGGTGCAATCACGGTGTACCAAGTGTTTTCTAGCATATATACTTTGTTACCAACACCAATTCCCAATGCTCCACCACTTGCTCCTTCACCGATAATATAAGTGAAAATAGGCGTTTTAAGCATTGTCATTTCGAAAATATTTCTCGCAATTGCTTCACCTTGTCCTCTTTCTTCAGCTTCCAAACCAGGATAAGCTCCAGGTGTGTCTACCAAAGTAACTACAGGAATTCTGAATTTTTCAGCAAGCTTCATTAGTCTTAAAGCTTTTCTGTATCCTTCAGGATTTGGCATTCCGAATCTTCTGTATTGTCTTTCTTTGGTTGTTCTTCCTTTTTGAGTTCCCAAAATCATGATTCTTTGACCATCAAGTGTAGCCAAACCACCAATCAATGCAGGATCATCTGCAAAGTTTCTGTCACCGTGAAGCTCCAGGAAGCTTCCTTTATCTACCATACCTTTGATGTAATCTAAAGTATATGGACGATCCGGATGACGCGATAACTGTACTCTTTGCCAAGGGGTAAGATTTCCGTAGATCTCTTTTTTTGTATCCCTGATCTTGTCTTCGATCTGGCTGCATGCTAATTTTACATCAACACCACTTTCTTCTCCTACTAAAGAACATGTTTGATATTGATCCATCAGCTCTTTTATAGGAAGTTCGAAACTTAAATATTCCATTCTTGAAGTAAATTAAATCTTTCAAATGTATGAAAAATTATGAAAACCTATTTAAAATTATTTACAGCATTGCTTATTCTAGCGACACTTTCCTCTTTTCCAATGAGTTCCAAAATATCCGGAACATCTGGTCCTTTCAGTTCTCCTACCAAAGCTAAACGAAGAGGCATCATTACTTTACCCATTCCCAAGCCTTTGTTTTCAGCAAAATCGTGTAAATTCTGTTTGATATTTTCTGATGTGAAATCATTGATTGATTGTAAATTTTCAGCAAATTCAGTCAAAAGATTTGACGTTTCGTCATTCCAAGCTTTTTTTGAAGCTTTCTCATCGTAAGAAGTTGGTGCTTCAAAGAAAAACTTTCCGTTTTCGTAAATATCTTTCGGGAAAGTTGCTCTCTCTTTCATCAGATGAATAATCTTTAATAATTTTTCATCAGCCATATTTAAATTTAAATCTGAATTTTTAAGAATATTCATCAATTCTTCATCAGACGTTTTTTGAATATACTGATGATTAAACCACTCAGATTTTTCTTTGCTGAATCTTGCGCCAGCTTTATGAACTTTATGCAAATCAAATTCTTTCACCATTTCATCCAAAGTCAAAATTTCTTTATCATCTGCAGGAGACCAACCTAAAAGTGCGACCATATTGATGAATGCTTCAGGCAAATATCCACTTTCTCTGTATCCTTTAGACACGTGTCCTGTTGCAGGGTCTGTGAAATTCAACGGGAATACCGGGAATCCGAATTTATCACCATCTCTTTTGCTTAATTTTCCTTTTCCTTCTGGTTTTAGAATTAAAGAAAGGTGAGCAAACTGAGGCGCTTCCCAACCCATTGCTTCATATAATAAAGTGTGTAAACCTAAAGAAGGTAACCATTCTTCACCACGGATAACGTGAGAAATTTCCATCTCATGGTCGTCGATGATGTTGGCGAAGTGGTAAGTTGGCATTCCATCGTTTTTTACCAAAACTTTATCATCTAAAATATCTGTGTTTACTGAAGTGTTTCCACGGATAATGTCGACCAAGCCTAAAGTTCTGTCAACAGGCATTTTGAATCTTACAACGTAAGGTGTTTTTGCCTCCAACAATTGCTGAACTTCCTCTTCAGAAAGTGCAAGACTGTTTCTTAAACGGTTTCTGGTTTTATTGTCATAAGAGAAAACATCACCTTTAGCTTCATATTCGGCACGGATAGCATCTAATTCTTCTGCTGTGTCGAAAGCGATATAAGCATAATCTGTTTTTAGGATCTGCTCTGTATATTTATCGTAAATATCTCTTCTTTCAGATTGTCTGTATGGAGCAAATTTTCCGCCTTTTTTAGGGCTTTCATCTGGTATGATTCCGCACCATTCCAAAGCTTCTTCAATGTATTCTTCAGCGCCCTCAACATATCTTGCGGTATCTGTATCTTCTATTCTCAATACAAATTCACCACCTTGATTTTTAGCAAAAAGATAATCATATAATGCGGTTCTTACGCCTCCCAAATGCAAAGGTCCTGTAGGACTTGGTGCAAAACGGACTCTTACTTTCTCCATTTTAAATAAAATTTCTGCAAATTTACTTAAAATTAAATATTTTAATGATGTTTAATGTTTTCTATATTGGGTTTTTTAATCTTAATATATACATTTGTATAAATTTAGAATTCAAAGAATATGTTAGAAATTGGTGAAAGACCTTGGGGGAAATATTATGTTTTGGCAGACGAACCTAATTATAAACTGAAAAGAATTGAGGTAAATCCAGGGCAAAAGTTATCATATCAATATCACCACAAAAGACAAGAGCAATGGACGATTATTGAAGGTGATGCTACTATTATTTTGGATGATAAAGAAATAAAACTGTCTTATGGCGAAAGTATTTTCATCCCTTTAGGAGCTAAGCATAGAATCATGAACCTTTCAGAAAAACCAGTTGTCTTCATCGAAGTACAGACAGGAACTTACTTTGGGGAAGATGATATTGTGAGGTTGGATGATGAGTATGATAGAAGCTAATTGAATTATTAATTCTTACTAATAAATAAAGCCAAAAATAAAACAAATATTATTTTATTTTTGGCTTTATTATTTCAAACTTCTTATTGAAGTAAAGTTTAAAAAAGTTTCTTTACTTTAAATTTTATTTTTTCTAATAATTTTTTTTCGGTCTTGTGCTTTTCAGTTTCAAAAAAGTAATTAACCCGCCATGGTTTTTCAGATTTTGTAACCAATTCGAATAAGATTCTATTTTTTTCGGCTAATTGTAATCTTTGTTGATAGGTTTCATCATCTAAAAGATTTTTATCTGTGGTATAAGATATTTTAGAATAATGATTTTGATGAAGTACAATTGGGGCTTCCACAATTTGTATTTCAAGACCTTTTAAATTTACTCTGTATAAAAATTCGTTATCATCAAATGCAATTCCTTTTGCAAACCTTTCGTCAAATCCTCCCAAATCGTATAAGTTTTCTTTTGTAACAGCCGCACAAAAATGATATCCCTTAGGATTTATAACGGGGTGATTGTACCAACAGTCTAATCCGTCTCCGATGTAGCCTACATTATTTTTTTGCATAAGTTCATTCAGCTTTTCAGAATCATTCAGAAAAGTTTCAATATTATTTGTGCTCTCTATACCGAGAGAAAAACATGCAAAACTTATATAGTTTTCATTAGTGATATTTTCTAAGGTATACTTTAAAATGTCTCCATGATGAGTACATTCAGGATTCTGTAATATGATAATATCTCCTTTTGCTTCTTTAAATCCTATGTTAAAAGGAATACAAGAATTAGAGTACCATTTGTCTTTTTTTTCTAATCTGATGATTTTTAAAAATGGATACTTATTGGTAAGTTCTTCTAATCTTTCGTCTTCATCACTACCGTCATCTACAGCAATTACTTCAATATCTAATCTATGATTTTCAATTTGTTTTGAAATACTTAAAAGGGTAGTGTCAAAAAGTTTTTTTCTGTTGTAATATGCTGTTACTATTGATATTTTCATTTGAATAATAAGAATTTTTTCTTTTTTATCTCCCAATTACTTTGGAAAATAATGCCTAAATATACTTTTTTAAATTTCTCAATATCATGGAATTTTTTTTCAAGCTGATATTGTTTTTCGTAATGATATACTTTAAAAAAACCTTCTATAGGATACAAATCTATAAGTTTAGTCTTAAGAAGATATTCTCCGTATATCACACATTCCGATGGTGGCGTTACTTTATCTATTTCCTGGAAAAAATCTAAAAAAGTTTTATTTTCATTTTTTAAATAAACTTCTACAAAATGTTCCCAAACTTTACAGCTCCAAAGATACGGAGACGGGCCGTAATCCCATTCTTTTCCTTTGTTCCCAAACAATGGGCGAGTTGCTCGTAATGCTTCTTTAAAGAAAATGTTTTCAGAATCTAATCCAATGTTTTCCATTGTTTCCAAAAAGGGTTTAGATTCATGCATGATCGTGTAAGGCGTATTTTCATCATATAGAAAGTCTGAATAATAAAAATCCGTAATAAATTCTGAATCAGAATCGATACACAAATAATTTTTGCAAAGGTTCAACTTATAAACGTGAGCTTTTATGATTTGTTGATATCTCCATCCATCAGAACTGTCAGCCGTAATGATATCTGAATCTTTAATAATATTATAATTTTTAATATTTTCTTTAAAAAAATCAAAATCATTGTCATTGACAGATATAACGACAGGAATATTGTCTTTATTATGCTTTTCTATTGATGAAAGAAGCTTTTTTACCCTTTCAAAATCGGGTTTATATGTTTTAATGAATAAAATAAGTGAATGCATAATGTCATTAAAAATTTAAAGTTTTTTTCCAAAGTTTAATTGATTTCTCTTCAGAAAAATTATTTTTGAAAAACTCAGTGGCCTCCTGTTTTTGTTTTTCGTAGTCTGATGAATTGTTTAAGAGATTGTTGATAATATCTGCAAATATTTTTTCATCATCACTTACTTTACAGCCGTTATTTTTTTTGTCTGAAAACCCATCAACCGCTTTTTCAGTTCCTACTACAGGCAGTCCGAAAGATAAGGCTTCCACGACTTTAATTTTTATACCGGTTCCTTTCAGCATTGGGCAAATTGCAATTTTACTTGCATGATAATAGGTTTTTAAATCGTCTGCAAAAAATACTTTTTCAATATTTTCATGATTGGGTACGTATTTACAGATTCTTCCGATAATACAAATTTTTATTTCTTTAGTGAGAAGGGGCAAGACTTTTTCGACAAACCAGTTAATCGATAATATATTAAAAGGGTTGTCACTTCCTACAAATATAAGATCATATTTTTTTTCGGTGTTTGTGTCTTCGAAATTTTCTGGAAAACTTGGTGGAATATTAATCACTTTATCTCCTAAAAAACTGTTGAAAATAAAGTATTCGTCCTGAGAAATAGTAACCACTTTATCATAAAACGAAAGGTTGTTGATTTCTTCACCGAATCTTTTACCCAAATCAAGGTTTTGATTGTTATAAAACTCATTCAGCGTAATCCAGTCGTGAGTATCAACGATGGTTTTGGATCCTTTTAGATCCTGATCACGGATGAGATCTGTCCAGAACTCGTAATTGATAAAGATATAATCGTACTTTTTCTTATCAAGAATAGCTCCAAAATTATTTTTTAAATAGGTGGTAAGATATTGATTTGGATTTTTTTTCTCAATTTTTTTCAGAAATTTGTATTTCCAATATTCAAGGGTTAGTTTTTTCTTTGGTGGTTTGGTTTTCAGAACAAAAACAGCGTCAATAATTGTAGAATCAGTATCTTCAGGAGAATCTCCAAAACTATTGTAATAATCTTCTACCCCTACAAGGTCAATATTCAAGCCTAAAGACTTCAATTGTTTGAGATTGGTGTAAGTACGTAAAACATTTCCGGCTCTTTTGGAAAAAGGACTTTCGGGAAAGAAAAATAATAAGTTCTTATTAGAAAAATTCATTAATGATCTTGGTTTAGGATGAGGATTCTTGAAAGTTGAGGAAATAAATGCTTAAATTCGTTTTCGCAAAAAAACTTAGACAAAATAATAAATTTAAAATGGGAATTAAAAGGTTTTTTAAAAATAAAATCAAGGATTATCACTTTATCAAAAATAGGAGAAAGGTGACTGCCAATCTTCAAAATCTTGATTTTTTTAAAAATCATCCATTTAATTTTTCTACAGAAATCAATCCTGAAGTTTCAATTATTATTCATGACGTTGATGATTTGAAAACGATTCTCAATTGCCTTTATTATATTCAAAAATATGACCAAAATATTTCCAGAGAAATTATTGTTATTAATGATAAAAATATTGATGAAATAAGCAGTTATTTAGGAAATATAAAAGGAATAATCTTAGTTAATTCTGAAGAAAACCTTGGTTTGGTTAAAGGTTTAAATCCTGTCATTGAAAAGGCAAAAGGAAAATTTATTTATCTTTTAGATTCTAGTGCTTTGGTTCAGGAGAATTATTTGTCAAGTTTGATGGAGGTTTTTAATACCAAAGAAAATATAGGAGCGGTAGGTTCTAAAATTATTTCTGCTGAAAATACTATAATTGAAGCCGGAAGTTTAGTTTTTGAAAATTCTGAAATCGTTGAATTAGGTAAATCTGAAGCGATTGATACTCCTCAATTTAATTTTGTAAGAAAAGTAGATTTTTGCACTGGAAGTCTGTTGTTCCCTAAAATCAATAAAACCGGAGATTTAAATTTACTGAATGAAACATTTTCTTCATCGCATTTTGCAGAAGCTGATTTGTGTTTGAAATTGAAAAAAGAAGAAAATTTAAATACTTATTACCAGCCAAATTCAGAAGTTGTTTGTTTTGATAATTCTTTTAAAGTAAAAACAAACAATGATAAAGAAGGTTTTGCTAATCATTGGAATTCTTATTTTACAGATAGAAAATATTTAAAAAGCGAGAAAATCAATTATAGTACTCATTACAAAACTCAAAATTTTCTCTTTTTAGAGGAAAATATGCCAAAACCAGATCAGGATTCCGGCTCAAGAAGGTTTATGGAAATTTTAAAGATACTTCAGAAAAATGATCATCACATTGTTTTAGCAGTTAAACATTTTGATGAAGCTAAAGATTCTGATTATATTCCTTACTTTCAAAATGCTGGTGTTGAAATTTGCAGAGATTATGTAAATGCCCAAAATAAAATTGTAAAAGTCGCCGATCAGGTTGTAAACGCTTTATCATATGTTGATGTAGTCTGGATTTTCAGACCTTTAGGCTTTGATCATTGGTATAATTTGATCCAAGATAAAGCAAGCGGGAAAAAGATTATTTATGATATGGTTGACCTTCATTATTTGAGAATGGAGCGCGAAAATAATTATATCGATGTTGTCACAAAAGAAAGAGAACAGGAAATAAGTTTCTTCAAAGAAAAAGAATATGCAGGAATGAATATTTCAGATGCTGTAATTTCTATCAGTGATGAAGAAAAAAACACAGTTTCTGAAAACGGGGTCAAAAAAGATAAAATTTTCACGGTAAGTAATATTCACAAACCTGTAGAAAATGTTCCGTTA
This sequence comes from Chryseobacterium balustinum, assembly GCF_900168205.1. Lineage (GTDB taxonomy): Bacteria > Bacteroidota > Bacteroidia > Flavobacteriales > Weeksellaceae > Chryseobacterium > Chryseobacterium balustinum. The sequence goes on along the minus strand of NZ_FUZE01000010.1, from coordinate 93,324 downwards.
AATTTTTCAAAAAGAGATGGATTACTTTTTATTGGTGGTTACAATCATTTGCCGAATATTGATGCCGTGAAATTTTTACATGATCAGATTATGCCTTTAGTTTGGGCAAAAAATAATCAGATTAAAATCTTTATTCTAGGACCAGATTTCCCTGCCGATCTGAAAGAAAAATACCATTCTGAGCGTTTTCAGATTTTAGGGTATCAGGAAACCGTAGATTTTTGGTTTGAAAATTCCAGAGTTTTTGTAGCACCACTTCGTTACGGAGCCGGAGTAAAAGGAAAAATCGGACAGGCTTTAGAATTTAAATTACCTGTAATTACCACCGGAATTGGTGCCGAAGGAATGAGCCTTGAGGATCAAAAAACAGCGTTGATCTCTGATGAAAATCCTCAAAATTTTGCAGATAAAATCATTGAATTGTATGATAATGAAAGTATTTGGCAGACTTTACACGATAACAGCCTTTTGCCGCTTTCAAAATTCTCTATAGAAACTCAGGAGCAGAATATTAAAAAGATGCTTCAGTATTTAGGGTTCGAAAATTAATTTTTATAAATTTTCTGATATTTTTTAGGCTTAAAAAATTTATAAATCAATTTTCTGTACCATTCATTATAATACTTGGCTTTATACTTCTTATTCTCGCGGATTAAACTCATAATGTTATGAAAATCTAACCCGTTTTGTTTATAAAAGGTATAATGTTTTTTATAGATCTCAAAGAAATTATCAGACAGTCTGGAGCTGTTGTCGATGCTTGTATTGGTAAGCGAATCTGCCGTATTTCTGATTCTGTAGAAGAATAAAAATTCATCAATTTTATGAACTTTCACTCCCATTTCAATTAAATAAATCCAGAAATCCCAATCTTCGTAGTAGTTTAATTGAGTATCAAAACCTCCGATTTTATCAAAATCTTCTTTGTAAATAAGAGCGGTAATAGGAATACAGTTTTCAATTAAGAAATCAAAAGTGTTGAAAGGCTGAAGAACCCATTCTTTATCTGTTTTTTCGAAGAATTTTCCTTTCGTGTAGCAGATTCTAACCTCTTTGTTTTTTGAAAGAATCTGATGTGTTTTTTCTAAAAATGTTTTGTCGATAAGATCATCACAATCCAGAAAGAGAATATATTTTCCTGTGGCAGATTTCACACCGTTATTTCTGGCAGAAGATTGTCCTTGGTTTTCCTGATGAATGATTTTTAGATTTTTAAAAGCTTCATTTTGTTCAATTAGATCTAAAGCTGCTCTTTCAGAACCATCATTCACAATAATAACTTCAAAATCCTGGTAGGTTTGATCATAAACACTTTTTAAGGTTTCATGAATGTAGTCTTCACCTTTGTAGTAAGGAATAATGATAGAGATTGTTTCGTTCATGTCTTAAGAAATAAGTGTTTTGAACCAGTTTTCAAAACTGTATTTATTTTTGATTTCTGCAGGAATTTCCTGATAAGGATTTTCAATAAAACTATTCAGATTCTCTTCAGAATCTTCGCCAATGATAAAGATGTTTTCTGGGTTGTAAAAATCGTAATTTTTTACATCCGGATTATCAGTAATTAATTTCTTTTCGTATTTTAATGCTTCAAAAAAGCGGAAAGATAACCCGTTGTGTTCTTTCAGTTTTAAATCTAAAAGTGCTTTAGAGCTTTTAACCCAGCCCATATTTTCATCGTATGTCAGAAATTGATTGGTGAAATTGATTTCTCCTTCAGCTTCTCTTTTGTTCCAACTGAAAAGCAGTATTTTTTGACTGATTTTTTTCAGACTTAAAATTGCTGAAATGTCTTTTAATGTTTCAAATCGCTCTTCCACATATGTTCCGATATAGAAAACATCGTTTTTTATGGTTGGTTGGGCTTTCTCTTCTTCAAAATTAAAAAAGAAATTGGTGAGGAAGAAAATGTTTTTCTTTTCATCAACATCATTTTTGTCAAATACGAAAAACCTGTCAAAGAACTTAAGTTTAGGATAAACATTCGGTGTTCTGTTAAGTCCGTCCCAATGATTTCCGACGAGTTTTTTAGTTTTGGTTCGAATAATGCTTAAGAATTCTTCGGAAAAGAAATCTGTTGTCATCACCAAAATCGTTTCGTATTCGGGCAACCTTTTAGCCTTTTCTAGCAATGTATTTTCTATAAAGGCTTTCCTCAGAATCTCTTTGTACTTTTTGTCTCCTAAAACTGTTTTTCGGTAAACATTATTAAGTTGCTCACGCCAGTTTTTGTATCTGAATTTTTCATCAGAATACAGTAAAAAATCTACATTGTCATAATTCAAAGACTCCAGGTTTTTTTTGATGAGGTCTGAAATTCCTGCATAGTTATGCATGATGATGAGGATTCTGTTCATCTGTAAAAATATTTAAAGAATAGGAAAAGAGCAAAACGCTCAGATTTTAATTTTTGGTATAAAGCTAATTTTTCATTCTGAACTTCTTTCAAAAATCTTTTCGCATTTTCATTAGAATCTTTTTCAAGATAAACTGTGAATTTTCTTTCTTTATCATTAAGCGTTCTCAGTTTTATTTTAAAATCTCTGAACGTTTTAGGGGCTTTATCATAATCGAAACGGCTAATCAGTTTTTCTTTAGAAACTTCATCTTTAGAATAACAGATTCCTCCGACCTGTTGCTCGCTGTGAATACGATATGAAAAGAGTTTTTCATTTATAAAAGCAAAATTTTTCTGTTCAGAAGAAACCAATGCAATCCACTCGTCGTGATGTAAACCTTCAACCGTTGGAAAGGGTAAAACTTTATTAATAAATGATTTTCTGATGGCCATTGAAGCTCCTGTTGCAAAATTTCCAATGGTTGCAAAAATTTTAAAATAGTCGATTTCTTTTTTGTTTTCGCTTAAAAAATTTGGAACGTCCCAAACTGTATATAGATTTTGCTGTAGACTGTTCTCATCGATAATAAATCCGTTTGAGCATATAACATCAACATTTTGGTTGTCTTCGAAAAAATCACTGAAAATTTTCACTTTATTGTTTTCCCAAACATCATCCTGGTCACTTAAAAATATAATTTCACCACTACAAAGTGAAATGGCTTTTTCAAAGTTTTTTACACTTCGTAAATTTTTTTCATTGAGATGGATTTTAAAAATATTGGGGAATTTATTTTCGTATTCCGACAAAATACTTAGGGTTTTATCTGTTGATCCATCGTCGCACACTACAATTTCATCTACTTTCAAAGACTGCTCCAAAATAGAATCTATTTGTTCTCGGATGTATTTTTCGCCGTTATAAGTACAAAGTGCAACAGAAATTTTTGTCATTTAGCTCAGATTAAAAACAGTATTCACCCAATTGTCTAAGGTGTATTTGTAATAAATTTCGTCCGGAAGTTTTTGATAATCCTTTTCAAAAAAAGACTTTTCAATATTACTAAAATCATCATTGAGTATCAAAATGTTTTCCGGATTATAAAAATCGTAATTTTTAATCGTTTGATTATCAGTAATGAACTTTTTTTCTAAAGCCATTGCCTCAAAAATACGGAAACTTAGCCCCATTTGATTATCTCGCTGAAGATCAAGAATCACTTTTGTGTTTTTGTATAGTTTTGGTAATGATTGTTGAGGAATATTTTTGGTTCTGAACTTAATGATATTGATGTTTTTGGAGTCAACAATTTGTGTAATCTTATTTTTCCAGCTTTTCTTTCCGGCAACAATTGTTTTAAAATTGATGTTTAAATCATCAATTTGATTAATTAAAATATTAAGTTTCTGTAATCTCTGCGTATCGTACGAAGTGATATAAAAAAGATCAAGATGAGGGTGCTGCTGCTCATAAGGGCAGTGTTTCAGATAATTATAATTGGTTATTTTTTTGAATCCATGTTCTTTCACATCTTCGTCATCAAAAGAAAAAACGGTGTCAAAAAAATGTAAAATATGATGGGCAGGGTTTCTTGACATGCTGTCGTATAAATAGGCAATATTTCGGTCTGTATATTTTCTGATTACTTTATGTACATGTTCTTCAATACCTTCGGGATTAATAACTAAAATTTGGTCTTGCTTTCCTATTTTTTTTAGAGAATTGATGATGAATTCTTGTCTTTTCTCGTGCTTCAGATTTTTTCCGATAAAAACTTTGCTCATTGCATTTTTTACCCTTGCACCAAAATTTTTGTGCGTAAAAGCCCCGATGTTGATGTGGTAGGCATCTACACCTTTCTCTTTGAGTTTATTTACGATATGTTCATCATAATGCCAGAAATCAAAACTGATTAAACAAATTTTCATAAAACAAAAGTAAAGATTTTAAAGTTTAAATTTCTAATTTTGGGGAAAAGCCCCTGTTTTTCATGAAAAAGAATATCCTTATCGACGTTGAACGACTCAAATATCCTAAATCGGGAATCGCAAATGTTTGCATTTCATTAATCAATGGGATAGACGAAAAAGTGTGCCATTTCAATTATACACTTTACGGTCCAGAGAAAAATATTCCTACAACACGATCTGATTTTAAGATTGTTAACTGGAAATTTTGGCATAAAAAAATTACAATAAGTACTTCGTCTTTTTCACTGATTCATGTAACACATCAACTATCAGATTATTTTCATTCTAAAAAAAGTCATCAGAAAAAGATTGTTACATTACACGATTTGAACTTTCTTCATGATAAAAGTTCTGAAAGAAAAATCGAAAAATCGAAAAAACTCGTTCAAAAAAACATTGGAAATGCTGATGCCATAGTTTGTATTTCAGAGTTTGTGAAAAATGATTTTCTTAAAAATAAGCATTTGTTTACTTTAAAAAACGATGTAAAAATTGAGGTAATTTATAATGGATTGATTTTTCCTGATAATAAAATTTTTAGTTCTGAAAAAAAATATGAGTTTATAGACAGAAAATTTATTCTAAATATTGGGGTGCTTTTCCCCAAAAAAAATCAGAAAGTTTTGCTCAACCTTATTACTAATAGCGAAAGAGAATTGGTTTTGATTACCTCTTCAGCAAAGTCTGAATACAAAGAAAAGTTTCTTGAGAAAGTGAAAAACTTAGGTTTAGAAAAGAAAGTTCATATTTTAGAAAATGTGGATAATAATGAAAAGTATTTTCTGCTTCAACGTTGTGAATCGTATTGTCATCCTTCATTGGCGGAAGGTTTTGGTATTCCTCCAGTTGAAGCAATGTATTTTGGAAAGCCCATCTTTCTAAGCAATTTAACCAGCCTTCCCGAAATTGGCGGTGATTTGGCTTTCTATTTTAATGATTTTACATCAGATTCGATGAAAAGAATTTATGATGAAGGAATTGAAAAATTTAATGCCGATAAGGTAAATTATAAAACAAAATTAAAGGATAGAGCTTCGAAATTCAGTTATAAAAGTATGGCCGAATCCTATGAAGGTTTATATAAAAAATTGTTAGATTAAAGCTTTGTTTTCCCAAATTTGAGCTTCCATTTGAATGCTTTTAAAGAATCATCATACTTGATGTCGATACGATTGACTTCAAATCTCTTTTTAAAAGGATAAGATGCTACATTATTTCCGATTCTCATCGCAGAAACAATTCCGATTCTTTCAAGCATTTTGAAAAATTCTACTTTACGTTTTTTTTCTTTTGGAAATTTCCCATAAGGATAAGCAAGAACTTTTGTGAAGTTAATTTCGTTCTGTTCCAAAATTTCAATGTTTTTTAGAAGATCTGCTTCCGATTCTGATAACATCATTTGTGAAAAATTCTTATGAGAATGGCTGTGTAAAGCAATTTCAACTAAATTAGGGTTCAAAGATTTTATTTCGGTAAAATTCATGTAGACTCTTTCTTCTCCATTCAGATTGTTTTGTATAAACTCAGTAGGAATGAAAATTGTCGCTTTCAACTGGTATTTTTCGAGGAGAGGAATCAGATATTTTAAGTTATTATAATACCCATCATCGAAGGTTAAAATAATTTTATTCTCAATAGATTTTGAAGTTTTTAAATCTTTGAAAAATATAGTTTTGAAATTGTTTTTGATGTAAATCAGTTGCTCTTCTAGATTTTCAATCGTAACAATCAAATCATTTTTATATGCGATAGATTGCGGTAAAACCTGATGATACATCAAAATTCTAATGCTTTCTTTCTTTGAAAGCCCCCAAACTCTTTTAAAAAACTGAACCATATTCTATCTGAATTTATGAATTTCGTGAAGTTTTTTATATTTAAGGAAGGTGTAAAAGGCTGCTGTTGCTGCAGCGTAATAACCAACCAAACCGTCAAGAAATCCTAACCGTAAAAAATAAGATTTGAAGAACTGAAACATAGGTTTAAAAAGAATTTTAAAAATATTAGATTTTTTACCATTCTTATACATCTTTTCTGCCATCATCGAGGTATATTTATTAGACTTTTCGATGTGGTGATAAATGTCTTTGTATGTGTAATGATTTATTTTCCCTTTCAGTTTTCCTTTAGGTTCTGTCGTAATGAATACTTCATGTACAATGTCTTCAGAGTATTTTCCGTGGCCTTTTCTGAAAAGTCTTTCTCTTTTTATATTTCCCCAACCTCCATATTTTAAGGTTTCCCCCAAGAAAATATTATTAAATTCGGCGTCATAAACATTGAATTCCGGTTGTGGTTCTGAAATTATTTTTTTGATTGACTTTTTTAATTCTTCATCAGGAATTTCATCAGAATCTAAAAATAAAATCCATTCAGATTGACATTGCTCAATCGCAAAGTTCTTCTGCTTTCCAAAACCCAGAAATTTTTGCTGAATAAATTTTACTGTTGGAAATTTTGAGCAAATTTCTTCTGTACAGTCTTTAGAAAAACTGTCGACAATAACAATTTCGTCAGCTATATCGTGAATTGCATTCAGATTTTTTTCGATTATTCTATCTTCGTTAAACGTAATTATTGCTACCGAAAGCTTCATAGATTGATGACTTACTGATGCAAAAATACAGTTTATTTTCAGAATTTTAAAGCTGGAAAAAAATAATCGTTATGCATATTCTTCTTTTAGAAATTCATAGGTTTTAAAAGAACTTAAAGCGCTTAAATAGGAAAGTATTAACCCTTTTTTACCGTCTAAGATACCGAGCTTTAGAAAATACATTTTAAAAAAATTAAATGCACTTTTTGATAATTGCTTCACCATTTTATAGTGCACACCTTTTTCGTGTAAATCTTTTGCTTTCAGTTTTGAATAGTGAATAACTTTTTTGTAGTAAGCATCATAAGAATCAAAAGAAAAATGAAGAAGATAGTTTTGTAAAGTCCCGGGGTTATCTACGTTGCTTAACCCTTCATGTACTCTTTTGTTTTCATCATAATGTGCCACTTCTTTTTTGAATAGACGGATGTTTTTATCATTCTGAGTGCCCGAATAATTTACTTTTTCACCCATAAAGAAGAATTTACGTTTAAAAAAATAGGCATTTTGAGTTATAGGTTTTTTTATTTCTTTCAGAATTTCACTTCTCAATTTTGGAGTAATTCTCTCATCAGCGTCTAAAAATAGAATCCAGTCGTTTTTTGCATAAGAAATGCAGAGATTACGCTGTTTGGTAAAGTCTTCAAATTTATTTTGATAGAGGTTTACCTTTGGATATTTATTTTTTATAATGTCAACTGTTTTATCTGTGCTGAAAGAATCCAAGACAATAATTTCATCGGCAAATTCTACCGAGTTTAAAGCTTCTTCAATATTTTTCTCTTCATTAAAGACAATTAATAAAGCACTTATTTTTGGATCTTCCATACCTTTCACATTATAAAAGGTTAGATGAAAAATAAACGCAAAAGTTAAACAATCGTTTGTTCGATTTATTAAATAAATGAATAACACTCTGATTTAGAGTGTTATTCATTTAAAAATATTTGAATTTATTTTTTATAATTCAAGATTGTTTGTTCAATAATCTTCACACAATCTAATAATTGTTCTTCTGTAATAACCAATGGTGGAGCTAATCTGATGATGTTTCCGTGAGTGGGTTTAGCCAAAAGTCCGTTTTCTTTTAACTGTAAGCAAAGATTCCAAGCAGTAGAGCTTTCAGGAGTATCATTAATTAAAATGGCATTTAATAAACCTTTTCCTCTTACCTTGGTAATTAAGTCTGATTTTTCGATTAGTTTTTCAATTTCACTTCTGAACAATTTTCCTAATTCTTCAGCTCTTTCAGAAAGTTTTTCTTCTTCTACCACATCAAGCGCTGCAATGGCAACGGCACATGCAATAGGGTTTCCTCCAAAAGTAGAACCGTGTTGACCCGGCTTGATCACATTCATAATCTCATCATTCGCCAAAACTGCAGATACAGGATACATTCCTCCAGAAAGTGCTTTTCCTAAAATTAAAATATCAGGTTGCACGTTTTCGTGGTGACAAGCAATCAATTTACCCGTTCTTGCAATTCCTGTCTGTACTTCGTCTGCAATGAAAAGAACATTGTATTTTTTACATAATTCTAATGCATTCTTAAGGAAGTTTTCATCCGGAACATAAACTCCAGCTTCTCCCTGAATCGGCTCAACCAAAAAAGCTGCAATATTTTGAGCATCATTTTTTAAAACTTCTTCTAAAGCTGTAAGATCGTTGTAAGGAATTTTTACAAATCCCGGAGTGAAAGGTCCGTAATTTTTATTAGCATCAGGATCGTTTGAGAAAGAAACGATTGTTGTCGTTCTTCCATGGAAATTATTTTCACAAACTACAATTTTAGCTGCATTTTCTGAAATTCCTTTCACTTCATAGCTCCATTTTCTGGCTAACTTTACTGCAGTTTCCACAGCTTCAGCTCCCGAATTCATTGGTAGAACTTTGTCAAAACCAAAAAGGGTAGTGATCTTTTTCTCGTATTCTCCCAAATTTGAATTGTAGAACGCTCTTGAAGTTAAAGCCAGTTTTTTTGCCTGATTTACTAAAGCATCAACAATTTTTGGGTGTGAATGCCCTTGGTTAACTGCTGAATAAGCCGAAAGAAAATCGTAATATTTTTTACCCTCAACATCCCAAACAAAAACGCCTTCACCCTTATCTAAAACCACCGGAAGCGGATGATAATTGTGTGCACCATGTTTTTCTTCGAGTTCGATGAAATATTGTGAGTTTTTTGTTTGTTCTTGTATTGACATATTGTTTTTGCTTTTTTACAAATTTAAACATTCTGAATGAAAGAGATAAACAGTAAAATAATGTTTGAACGATTGTTAATTAAGTTTGTTTTAAGGTAGGTTACATAAGTTTCAGAAGAAAATTCATATAATAAACTTGGCAATCAGATTTTATATCTTTTTATAGGCTTTGATTTAATTTCTTATAAATAAAAAAACCGTCTTTCTAAAAGACGGAATGTTGTATAATTTAGATTTAAAATATTGACTTTAAGGAGCTAAAGTAACTTGATTTTTAATAATATAATTATCAATATAAAATTTAAGCTTTGCTTTTTTTACAGGATCTTTTACTAAATCATAAATGATAACTAGACCGGAATTTCCAAAATCTACAAGAACTGAATTTTCTTTTGTTACCGTACTTTGCCAATCGATAAAGTTAATTGTCGGAGTTTTTTTATCAAGGTTAAATATGCCTGCTTTTGCTTTAGACTTATCACCACCTCTGGTTTTATAATATAATTTCTTTTCGTAGTTTTTTGAGGCTTCTATAGCATCAATTTCATTATTGTTCACGTCGTTTAAATATGTTCTTACACCAATTCTTGCAGCACGTTCACGGTCATGGTTTGTTGTTTTGGCCTGAAAAATCATATCTACTTTTGCTCCAGTGTATATATCTACTGAAACATGAGTTCCATAGTCTTGAACAATCTGTTCAGGAGTTTTTTCCTCAATATCGTTTAAGAAACTTGAAGTTAAATAATTACTCAATAGTTCTGCTGTAGCATTATATCTAAATCTTTTAAGCTTTATAATCATGTTATAACTTCCATAGATATATGAATTATCAAAAGTTTGATCATTTAACATGGCTGATGCAAATGGTATTGTTTTACCGTATACTTTTAAGAGTTTCGTTGCCTCAACTTTCTTAGATATCATTTCCGAAAATGAAGCAGCATCTTTCCCATATTCATCTTTTTGCTCCTGAGAGAGTACTGTTTCATCAGATAGCCGTGAAGGGTTTTCTATTTTAAACTTATCTGTATCTATAATTTTTAATGCGGTAGAGTTTGCATCTGCATATTCCCCTGTTACGTTATAACCATATCCCAAAGCATTATATACCCCAAATTTTTTGACAGGGTCTGTTATAGGAATTGTAATATGTTCTTGATTTTCAAAGTTTTCTGTATTTTTTTCAGCTATTATGTCTTCATCTGTTGATGTACATGATGAAACGATGGCCAATAAGGTTGCACTAAAAAAAATGAAGAGCTGTTTTTTCATAATTTAATTATATTTCTCTAAGATATGATTAAATAGTTTTATAGAGAAGTTTTCTTTTATGATAAAAATCATTGTGAAGCTTTACTTAAAGGGTGCTTCAAGTAAAGCAGTTTTCAATTTTATTATATTTTCAATCCATTATAAAACTCACCATGAATTTTATAGTGTCGTTTTCAGAAATATGACCCTTATTTTCAATCAATTATCTGTAATGAAATATAGTTTTTAGCCCTTCAGCATAGAATTCTTCCAAAGCACGTTTTATTTTTGCAACTGCTTCTTCACGGGCTTGAAAAGTTCTCATCAATTTTACAAGATGTTAATGTGCCAAAGTTTTTGCATTTCGAATACATGTGAACTTCAACAATTAATTTTTATTTGTACCCTTTTTCAAGCAAGATAAAGTATTGAGAGTTTGTTATTTATTTTGCTGTTAGGTATTTATTTTTTATAAAGTTAAATTTCTTTGATATATTTTCTAAATTTACTTTTAATATAGTGGTGATGAAAGTACTATTAATTTTTCTTTTTTCCTTTTTTATAATTTGTATTTCGGGGCAAAGGAACAGGGAAGCTGAAGATTCTGCCAGAATAATATTGCGCCAGAAATTTTTTTATGAAGAAAATGGAAAATTTGGAGTTAAAGACAGTCTTGATAAGAAACTAACTAATGCGACATTCGACAACATTGATTTTTTTGATGAAAATTTATTTGTAGTCGAAAAGAATTCGCTGTTTGGAGTAATCAATCATTTAGGGAAAACAATCGTTCCGGCTCAATACAAAAGTGTGAAAAATAGCAAATCTAATTTTGCAAACGCAAACGCAAATACCAAAGAAAAATTAGAAAAATATTTGAAAGATGTAATCTTTTCTTATACCAATGAAGATTTGTATGATGAGCAATACGGAATTTACTCTAAAAATGGAAAATTGCTGTATCCTCCTATAATTCATCGTTTTTCTGAGATTAAAGAATATAAAAATATTGTCTATTTTATTGTTATTGAGTATCCTAAAACAGAAGGGTTTTCAGGAAAATACAACGAGAATACATTAAAAGTGAGCCAAAATAGACTGGTGAAGTTTGAAAATAACCAATTTAGTGCCCAATCTATAAAAGTAGATTATGACGATTTAGGTTTTTTGCCTATTAAAAATATCTTATTCTACAAAGAAGGTTTTAAAGGAGGCTTTTATAATATGGAAACCGAACAGAAAACCGAACGAAAGTATAAATATTACCGAGTTTTTAATAACAAGATATACGCAGCCAAAGAAAATTTTTATAATTATATTCTTGATGAAAATTTCAACGAAACCATTAGTAAAGACAGCATCAGCAATATAACAAACGGTTATATTTACCTTAAAGAAGGTGTGAATTCTCGCTTGATGAAAAATGGTATGAAATCGAAATTTTCTTACCCATTAATTGAATCTGTTTCTCATTATTATGATTACGGGAATTATTCTAAGAACGAAAATTATGAAAATTATTTATCCCAACTATTCAAATTTCATCCTAGTAAAGGCAAATATGGACTGATTGATTTTAATGGTAACATATTCGTAGAACCAAAGTATGAAATTATAAATGTTTATCCGTTGCGAAAATATGTAGAAGAAAGTTATGATGAAAAAATGGAAGATTATTACAAGAAAAATCATCTTGATTATTTGATTATTCCTGGAGGTTTTTTTGGACCCGAAGGAGCCTATTTTAAGGAGTTTAAAATCATAAATTCTGTTGGCAAAGAAATCGTTTATCTGGACGAAAAAAATTATAATACATACGTTACGGATAATAATTTTGGAAGGTATAGTAAAAAAGGAATAACTAAAGATTTTTTTTATAGTAGTTCTAATCTTCAAAATGGTTTCTTTGTGTACGATATAAGAAACCAAAAGATAGTTTTGGCATCAGATAAAGGTTATTTTTCTCTTAGAAAAAACTTTGGTTTTGTAAGGCGATTTTATGATGAAAAAAACCAAGAAAATACGGTTACTTATTACAGTAACAAGCTGAACAAACTTTATGAAGAAAAAACAGCGATAAAAGAATATGATGAAATAGAGAGAAGTGTTATAAAAAGCAAAGCAATATACTTCTTTAAGAATAATAAAGTAGGGTTGGTTGATTTTGAAGAAAAGAAAGTTTTGCCTGCGGAATATGACAACATTAAAATCGTAAATTTTCATTATTATAACTATTATTATAGAAGTGAAGAAGACCTTGTTACCTCATTTATCGTGACTAAAAACGGGAAAACCGGTTTGTTTAATGACGCATATAAAAAAATAATTCCATTAGAATATGATGAAATAAAATACCTGAGTAATCCGTATTTTGAAGCTTATCTTGTGAAGAAAAATAATAAGTATGGTTTGGTATCTAAAAATAATTTATTGCTTGTACCCATCATTTATGAAAATGAAATTTTCTTTGATTCGGAAAGAAAAAGGTTTGATATAAAAAATGAATATAAAACCGTTTTTATGCTTGATTATAGGCAGTCAAACAAGAATAGTTGGTATAATGTTTACAATGACAATAATTCTTATATCATTACAAATGGTATTATTACAAAGATTGAATAATAAGTACTGTCAATGAAAGCTCTGAAATCATTAGTGATTGGCTTTTAGTAATCAAGAAATTTCAATAAAAAGATTATTTTTTTTTCTACTCCAAACACCTCATTAAAATCCAGCTTCTCACAAAAAAAACCGCCTCATAGGTGAGACGGTTTAAGTATTTATCTAAAATAATCTTAGTGATTATCATATTTTCTATCCATTACAAAACTCTCCATGAATTTTGTCGTGTAGTTTCCTGAAAGATAATCTTCATCTTCCATCAACTGTCTATGGAAAGGAATTGTAGTTTTTACACCTTCAACATAGAATTCTTCCAATGCACGTTTCATTTTTGCAATCGCTTCTTCACGGGTTTGAGCCGTAGTAATCAGTTTTGCAATCATTGAATCGTAGTTAGAAGGAATGGTATATCCAGAATAAACGTGAGTGTCTACTCTGATGCCGTGGCCTCCAGGAATATTTAATCCAGTGATTTTTCCCGGTGAAGGTCTGAAATCTGCATAAGGATCTTCCGCATTGATTCTACACTCAATTGAGTGTAATTTTGGATAATAATTAATTCCTGAAATTGGAGCTCCTGAAGCTAATAAGATTTGCTCACGAATCAAATCGTAATCTACAACTTGCTCCGTAATAGGGTGCTCAACCTGAATTCTTGTGTTCATTTCCATGAAATAAAAATTTCTGTGCTTGTCAACAAGGAATTCAATAGTTCCTACCCCTTCATAACCGATAAATTCTGCTGCTTTTACCGCTGCATCACCCATTTTCTCACGAAGCTCGTCAGTCATGAATGGAGAAGGAGTTTCTTCAGTTAATTTTTGGTTTCTTCTTTGTACAGAACAGTCTCTTTCAGAAAGGTGACAAGCTTTACCAAATTGGTCACCTGCAACCTGAATTTCAATATGTCTTGGTTCTTCAATCAGTTTCTCCATGTACATACCTCCGTTTCCGAAGGCTGCAACAGCTTCCTGAATTGCAGATTCCCAGTGTTCTTTTAGGTCTTCAGCTTTCCAAACAGCTCTCATCCCTTTACCTCCACCACCTGCGGTAGCTTTAATCATTACCGGATAACCTGTTTCTTCTGCAGTTTTTACGGCATGCTCGTAAGATTCAATTAAACCTTCAGAACCAGGTACACAAGGTACGTTTGCCGCTTTCATGGTTGCTTTAGCGTTTGCTTTGTCTCCCATTCTTTCAATTTGCTCAGGACTTGCACCAATAAATTTGATACCGTTTTTCTGACAGATTCTTGAGAAATTAGCATTTTCGGATAAGAAACCATACCCAGGGTGAATTGCATCAGCATTGGTAATCTCTGCAGCAGCAATAATATTAGGTATTTTAAGATAAGAGTCTTTACTCATTGCAGGACCAATACAAACAGCCTCGTCAGCAAATCTTACATGAAGACTGTCTTTGTCGGCAGTAGAATATACTGCAACGGTTTTGATTCCCATTTCTTTACAAGTACGTAAAATACGCATTGCAATTTCGCCACGATTGGCAATTAATATTTTTTTGAACATCTTCTTCAATTTGAAAATTAGATAATTTGAAAATTAGATAATGTTATTTTAATGTAGAATTTAATCTAACATCTAATGTCTAACATCTAACTTCTAATCAAGATGGATCTACTAAGAATAATGGTTGGTCGTATTCAACAGGAGTAGCATCATCAACTAAAATCTTAACGATTTTACCGCTCACTTCAGACTCAATTTGGTTGAATAACTTCATTGCTTCGATTACACAAACTACTTTTCCGTTAGAAACTTCATCACCTACGTTTACAAAAACATCTTTATCTGGAGATGGTTTTCTGTAGAAAGTTCCGATCATTGGAGACTTAATAGTTACATATTTACTATCATCAGAAGCCGCTTCTGTTTTTTCTGGAGATGCAGAAACCAGAGCTGGAGCGTGGCCTGGAGCTACCTGTTGTGGAGCTTGCTGATACATTGCAGGCTGAGCAACATAGCTTACTTCATTACCTCCTAGTGGAGTTTTAATAGTAATTTCGAAATCTTTAGTTTTGTATTTTACTTCTGAAACTTCAGCTTTAGATACAAACTTGATAAGATTTTGTATGTCTTTAATGTCCATAAATTTGATATTTGATTTGCTGTCAAAGATACCAAAAAAACACAAAAAACAACAAAAAACCGCCAAATTTTATAAAAATTGGGCGGTTTCTGTATTAAAACGAGTGTTTTTCGATGAAAAGCGACTCTTAGTTTTCTTCTATAGTAGCTACTTCTTTTTCCATAACTATTTTACCTCTGTAATATAGTTTTCCTTCATGCCAGTGAGCTCTGTGGTATAAATGCATTTCTCCTGATGTTGCATCTTTTGCTAATTGAGGAACTACAGCTTTATAATGAGTTCTTCTCTTATCTCTTCTTGTAGACGATTGTCTTCTCTTTGGATGTGCCATTTTGTAATAACTTTTTTAATTGATGAGTGATGAGATTCATCATCTCATCATTAAACTATTTAATTTTTATTCTTTAAATTTTTTAATGCGTCCCATCTTGGGTCGCTTTTTTGTTCTTCCTCTTCTATTTCTTCTGGACTGAATTTTTCAAGGATTTCCAAATCTTCATCACTTATATTGGGTGATAATTTTTTCATGGGTATTGAAAGTGCCACATTTTCATATATCAATTGTGAAATATTAAAAGCGTGGTCGTTTGTAGGAATGGTGATAACATCTTCTTCGCTGTCATCGTATTCTTCCCCAAACTTTACCAAAATACCGATTTGGTTTTCAATAGAGTGTGTAAAATCTTCGTTGCTGATATCGCAAACCAATTCTACTGTACCCTCTACTTTTATTTCAAACTCTAAAAAAGTAGTGTGCTTATCAAGTAAAACATCTACTGCTATTTTAGGATTTGTAAATTCCTGATCAGTTTCAAATAATTGAAAGAACTCTTTATCTATCTCATATTTGAACTCGTGCTTACCAGTTTTTAGCCCGGAAAAGCTTACGTCGTAGTTTCTTAACTTGTCCATAAAATGAGTGTGCAAAAATATGCATTTTTTTTAATATTACAAATAAAATTCATAACAAATTAATTTTTATTCGTTTACAGATTTTACATTTCGCTTTCTATAGGTAAATCTTCATCGACTCCGTTGTCTGAAGGCATTCTTCTTGGCTGCAGACGATTGCTCATCAAATCTTTATAATCATTTCTGTGATTATAAATTTTAATTGCCGTAAAAATCGCCTCCACAAAACTCTGTTCATCAGCGATGTTTTTTCCTGCAATATCATAGGCTACACCGTGATCGGGAGAGGTTCTGATAAAAGGAAGTGCTGCCGTATAATTTACACCTTCTTCATAAGCAAGTGTTTTAAAAGGAGCTAATCCTTGGTCGTGATACATCGCAAGCACAGCATCGTAGTTTTTGTATTTTGCCGGCTGGAAATAGCTGTCCGCTGGAAAAGGTCCGAACGTAAGGATTCCGCTGTCTGAAAGTTCTTTTATTGCCGGAGAAATGATTTCTATTTCTTCGTTTCCGATTACTCCACCGTCACCTGAGTGAGGGTTTAAACCTAAGACTGCAATTTTGGGTCTTCTGATAGCGAAATCTTCAATTAACGTCTGATTTAAAGCTCGAATCTGCTTTTTTATTTTTTCTTTAGAAATGTTTTCAGCAACCTGAGAGATAGGAATGTGGTGAGTAGAAACTGCTACTTTCAAATCTTCTGACACCAAAAACATTAATCCTTTTTTATTAAATTTTTCTTCAAAATAACCGGTGTGACCTGCATGTTTGAAACCCATCTTCATCATTTCATCTTTGTTGATTGGCGCAGTTACCAAAACGTCAATTTCACCTTTCATTAAAGCTTCAGTTGCAGCTTCTAATGAGTCTATTGCCATTTTTGTCGATTCTTCTGTAGGTTTTCCTAATTCTACATTAGAATTTTCTTTCACTAGATTCACCATATTGAGCTTTCCGTTTTGAGCTTGCGAAGCTTCAGTAATGTAGTTGAAGTTTAAATTAAGCTTAAAAAGGTTTTTTTGATAGGTGAAAAGTTTACCTGACCCAAAAATAACTGGAGTGAAAAAATCAGTAATGGTTTTGTCAATCAGAGACTTCATGATGATTTCGGGGCCAATGCCGTTGAAGTCACCAATTGAAATTCCTACTCGTACTTTATGGTTTTTTGGGCTCATTTTGATTATCTTTGAAGATTATAATTTTACAAATTTAGCAAAAAATAATATGTTCACAGGAATTATTGAAGCAGTAGGAGTTATTGAGAAGATACAAGAAAACGGAACGAATATAGACTTTACCCTAAGTTGCTCTTTTACGAACGAACTAAAGATTGATCAAAGTCTTGCGCATAATGGCTGTTGTTTAACGGTTGTAGAGATTAAAGATGATCAGTATGTGGTTACGGCAATCAATGAAACTTTGGAAAAAACCAATTTAGGAAAATGGAAAAAGGGGAGTGTGGTAAATTTGGAGCGTTGCATGATGATGAATGGAAGGCTTGATGGGCATATTGTACAAGGGCATGTAGACAAAACCGGAGAAATTGTGAGCATCGAAAACAAAGATGGCAGTTATTTTGTTACTGTAAAATATAATTCAGAAGGTAATTTTGTTACAGTTCCTCAAGGTTCAATCACGATGAATGGAATTAGTTTGACGGTAGCTAAAAGTGAAGATTTTCAGTTTTCTGTAGCAATCATCCCGTATACTTGGGAGTTTACCAATATGAATACCCTTCAAGTGGGCGATAAAGTCAATCTTGAATTTGATATTATTGGTAAGTATATTTCAAAATTAATTAGCAGGCAGAATGGCATTTAATAAATATAAAGGATATAGTTTAAGAAACCGTGTATTTTTCGGATTCTTATTAATATGTCTTTTAAGTGTTGCCGCATCTTCTCTTGTTCCTTACTTTGTTTTGCGAAATAATGCGTTGGAGCAGAGTAAAATTGATATGCAGGAGAAAACCAATGCGGTGATGGCCTATTTTGATTATGCTTTGAGTCGTAGTACGGTACAAACCGAAGACCTTAGAAAGGTTTTAGGAAATAAGATATTTGAGATTGCAGATATTAACCAACATGATATTATTGTTTACGATCTGAAGGGGAATTATTTGCTTTCAAATAAAGATTTGAATCTTGTTGATCGCAAGAAAATCCCAATGGATATTGTTAATAAACTCTTGTCGAAAGAGACTCGATATGATGTTCGTGGGTATGATGCTTCCAAAGATGCGGTGTATACTTCATCATATCTTGTTCTGAAAAATAATATGTGGGAACCTATCGGAATTATCTATATTCCGTTGTATCATAATGAGTCTGCTTATATGGAGGTTTTACATAAGTATGTGATTTATATTCTTTTAATAGACTTAATTATTATTGTTTTCAGTATCTGGCTTAGTTGGGTTACATCAAATAATTTAGCTAAAAATATTACGAAATTCTCTGATATGATTACGCGTATCACTCTTTTTGAAAATGAAATGCGCCCTATTAAATATTATAAAAATGATGAGTTGAATGCTTTGGCGAGAGCGTATAACAGGATGATTCTTCAAATTCAGGATCAGAAAGAAAGGCTTCGTTTTAAAGCGTCAGAAGAAGCGTGGCGAGAAATGGCAAAACAGGTTGCTCATGAAGTGAAAAATCCTTTAACACCGATGAAGCTGACTATTCAGAATTTTGAAAGAAAGTTTGATCCCCAAGATCCAAATATTACAGAAAGAGTAAAGCAGATGAGTAAAACAATGGTTGATCAGATCGATGTTATTGCGACAGTAGCTTCTGCCTTTTCAGAATTTGCAAAACTTCCCGAAAAAAATAATGAAGTAATCAATCTGAATAATGAGATAGAAGATATTTTAAGGGTTTTCAACGATGATCAGATATTTGTTCATTCTAATAAGAGCAATATTATGATTACGATGGATCGTGTTTTCCTTTCGAGAATTATTACCAATTTGGTTACTAATGCTAAGCAGGCAAAAAGTGATGATAGAGATTTGTTGGTGAATGTAGATATTGAGCAGCATCAGAGAAGGGTCATAATTTCTGTGCAGGATAACGGAATCGGGATTCCTGAGGGTATGTATGAAAAGATTTTTGAGCCTAATTTTACCTCTAAAAATAGTGGGATGGGACTTGGTTTATCAATGGTTAGAAAAATGGTTGAAGATTATAAAGGAGAAATTTCTGTGAAATCTGAAGTAGGAAAAGGTTCTACATTCATCATTACTTTACCGACTAATTTATAGTGAAATCTTTTAAATTTAAACAGTTCGAAATTCAGCAGTCAAAAAACGTATTCCGTGTAGGAACAGATGGTGTTTTGTTGGGTTCTTTAGCGAATATAGATAATGCCTCTAAAGTATTGGAAGTAGGAACGGGAGCAGGCTTGATTTCATTGATGTTGGCTCAAAGAAATTCTTATGCAGAATTTTTAGGAATTGATATAAATGAAGAAGCGGTAAGTCTTACTCGAAGTAATTTTGAAAACTCACCTTTTCAATTAAGACTAAAAAATAGGCATCAGGATTTTAAAAATTTTGAATCGGATGAAAAATTTGATTTAATTGTTTCAAATCCACCATATTTTGAAGAATCGGATTCCGAAAAAGATAAACTGGCGCGTCAAACCGTTGGGTTGAATTTTTTGCAGTTGATTTCAAAATCATCAAAACTGCTTTCTGAAAACGGCATTTTTTCGGTCATTATTCCTTCTGAAGTAGGAAATGATTTTACGAAAATTGCCAATGAAAATCAATTATTTCTGATCAGACAGGTTAATATTAAAGGAATTGAAAATTCAAAAGTAAAAAGATTAATTCTGGAATTTTCTTTAACGAAAAAAGAAGTTGAAGAATCTGAATGTATTATAGAAAAAAGTCCGAGACAATACTCGGACCAATATATTGAACTCACCAAAGAGTTTCATGTCTTTAAAGAAGTTAGAAATTAGTAATATCTTAATTTCTCAATTTTTTAATGTACTTTATTCAAACAATTCTGAGGTATCCAATACAGAAACTTTTCCGTCTTCACATCTGATTGCTTCTCCCGGGAAATTTTGAATCATGTGATAATCGTGAGTTGCCATTACAACAGCAGCGTGATTTTCTTCAGCTACTGTTTTCAACAGCGTCATAATTTCGTTAGAAGTTTCAGGGTCTAAATTTCCTGTTGGCTCATCCGCTAAGATTAAGTCTGGGTGATTAAGAAGAGCTCTTGCAATGGCGATACGCTGTTGCTCTCCACCAGAAAGTTCATGCGGCATTTTGTGCTTTTTACCTTTCATGTTTACACTTGAAAGCACTTCATTGATTCGCTCATCGATTTTGTGTTTGTCACTCCATCCTGTAGCTTCCAGTACAAATTTTAAGTTTTTTTCAACCGTTCTGTCAGAAAGCAACTGAAAATCCTGGAAAACAATTCCTAGCTTCCTTCTTAGGTTAGGAACGTCTGATGCTTTTAATTTAGCCAAATCAAAACCTACGACCTCCGCTTTTCCTGCAACCAACGGGATGTGCCCGTAAAGAGTTTTCAAAAGTGAGCTTTTTCCGGAGCCTGTTTTTCCGATAAGATAGCAGAATCTTCCTTTTTTAATAGTAAGGTTGACGTCAGAGAGTACCGTGAAACTTTTTTGAGCAATCTTTGCATGATCCAGGCTTACAATGATGTCTCCGGTGATATTTGTATGTGGCATAAATTCAATTTTTATAGGCTTTTCAGAAAGCACTTTTTTTAGATTTTAAAAATAAAAAAAGATATTCTATAAACCTAAAAATTAATATATTTTAACAACAAAAAATGCCTGAAAAAGTACTTTTCAAGCATAATCTGTATATTGTAATTAAAGAATTATCTTTTAGCTCTTGCAGAACTTACTGAAAGGCTTTTTCTGCCTTTAGCTCTTCTTGCAGCTAAAACTCTTCTACCGTTTGGTGTAGACATTCTTTCTCTGAAACCGTGTTTGTTTCTTTTCTTTCTTTCTGATGGCTGGAACGTTCTTTTACTCATTACTATATATTTTAGTCGTAATTATCTATTAATTTTCAGGTTGCAAAGATATCATTTTTTTTATTAGATACAAATATTACCTTTCTTTTTTTGAAATATTTTTAATTGATTTATAGAGGAGTTAATGAAAAAAACTGCACGCATGCTATTTTATATTTACTATTCTTTCCGTTTAAAACCTTTATCTTTGGAAACTCAAATTTAAAGAAAATGTTTACACCTGCAGAACTTTTAGAAATTAGTCAGCTTCTTGTCCCGGAAAATAAAATTGTTATTCTTACCCATTATAACCCGGATGGAGATGCTATTGGCTCAAGTTTAGGTTTAAAACATTACTTAAAAGCAAAAGGTTTGGAAGCTGAGGTCGTTGTTCCCAACGATTTTCCTAAGTTTTTGAAATGGATGCCTGAAGCGAAGAAAAATATTGTAGGCGAATACAAAAGAAAAGTGGCCTTTGATATTATTAATGAAGCCGATGTCATTTTCTGTTTAGATTTCAATTCTCCTGCAAGAATCGGGATTCTAGGAGATTGGTTGATGAGAGCAAAGGCAAAAAAAATCCTTATAGACCATCATCAGCAACCTGAAGATTTCGATTTTGTGTATTCAGATACCGTTATTCCGGCGACTTGCCAGATGGTTTATCATTTCATTGAAGCCATGAATGATGAAGATTTGGTTAATAAAGATATTGCAGAATGCCTTTATACAGGTATTATGACCGACACAGGAGGTTTTCGTTTTCGTTCTACCAGTGCGACAACGCATAGAATTGTTGCTAATTTAATTGAAAAAGGAGCAGATCCGTCTGTAATTACATCCAATACCTGGGATACCAATACCGTTTCACGTTTGCATTTATTGGCGCTAATTCTTGGGAGAATAGAGGTCGTAAATGATGGGAAAGTTGCGGTATTATATCTCACAAGAACAGAACTTAAGGAGTATGGTTTCCAGAAAGGCGATACAGAAGGTTTTGTAAATTACGGATTGAGTATTGTCGGAGTAAAAATGGCAGCTTTTTTCATGGAAGATCTTTATGAGGATTTCATTAAAATTTCTTTTAGAAGTAAAGATGATGTCGATGTAAATCAGTTTTCAAGAAAATATTTCAGCGGTGGAGGTCACATCAATGCAGCGGGAGGAAAATCTATGGAATCTTTACCAGACACGATTGAAACTTTTAAAAGCAGAATTGCGGAGGAGAATTTGTAGTTTAAATTAAAGAGAGTAAGATTAAAAATCTGCGCTAACTTTGTCATTCAGAGCGAAACGTAGTGTAGCGTGGAATCTAATCTAATTTGAGATTGCTTCGTCGCTTCACTTCTCGCAATGACAAGCTACACTTTCCTATATCCTCTTTCTTCAAGGTCATTACAGGTATATTCATACACTTCCTGAAACATCACATCCAGAAACTTTTTATTGAAAAGGCTGAATTTGGTCATCTTGGGTGGGTCTAAAAATATATCGCAATGGCTTGCTTTAGAGTAAACAGATTTGGCAATGGCTAGATGTAAAATACGGTCAAATTCTTTCATTAAACTCATGTTTTCCAATCCGTCGTAGCTAATAGAATTGACGTGTGAGGCAATCAGGAAATCGCATTTGTCAATGATAGGTTCTATTGGTAGATTGTCTAAAACCCCGCCGTCGACATAAATTTTTTCTCCAATTTTTACAGGAGGTAAAACAAAAGGCACACTTGAAGAGGCTAAAAGTGGCCCGAAAAGCTCACCTTCAGAGAAAAAATCAACAATGCCGTGAGTCATTTCCGTCGCAGTAACATACACTGGAATTTTTAAAATCTTAAAATCATCTTCGGGAAAATGGTCATTAAAAAGTTTAAGAATAAATTTTGAGCTGAAAATTCCGTTTTTGGAAAGTTTTAGGTAAGAACGTGAAAAAAACGTAGTCTGCCTTACGATTTCCATCATTTCATCAGGTGTTTTTCCGAACGAATAAAATGCGCCAACAATAGAACCGGCACTCGTTCCTGAAATAATGTCCGGTTTAAGATCATATTCTTCCAATGCTTTTAAAACAGCAATGTGGGCAATTCCGCGCATTCCGCCGCCGGAAAGTGTAAGTCCTATAATGGGTTTTTTTTTTTGAAAGAAAATAAATTCATTGAAAGATTTAAACCTTACTAAGATATGGTTTTATAAATAAACGGTATTCAAGATTGATAAATGATTTTAAAGTACCAATTTTTTGGGTAAATGATGCAGAAGCTCTGTGTTGATAATTTCAGCACAGATAGAAGGTTTTTCCCAATGTCCGTTGTGTCCGCAGTCAAGAACATAAGATTTGATATTGGTGCGGTCTGGAAGATTATGGATTGTATTTTCAGTTTTTACGGCATTGTCGTGTTTACCGGCAAGAACTAAAATCCGGCATTCCAGATTTTCTAAAATATGTTTTTTGTCGGTTCTTTCCACCATTCCTTTTATGCAGGCTAAAGCTCCAAGATTATTGGTTGATAATGCAACTTCCAAAGCTGTTTCTATTTTTCCTTCCAGAACATCTCTTTCATTAGGATTAAATAAATTAGGAATTCCCACTCTTGCGTAATGGGCAAAAGCATCTTTTATCACTCTGTAGCTCTTTTTACGCTGTTCTTTTTTCTCTGCATCATCCGGAAAATAAGTAGAGAAAAATAAAGTAAGGCTTTTTAAATAATCAGAAAATTGCTCAGCAAATGCTAAAGAAACGTAACCACCCATTGAATGACCGAGCAAGTGTATATTGTCTAAATTTTGATGGTCTAAAACTTTTTTCACTTCTTCTGCCATCATTTCCATAGTGTGAACTTCAGCTAAGATATCCGATTTTCCATGTCCGGGAAGATCTATTTTGAGTAAAGTAAAATCTTTGGAAAGGTTTTTTTCAAGGTCACTCCAGATTGAAATGTTTTCCATAAAACCATGAAGCAGAACCAATGTCTCTTTTCCTTGTCCTTTTTTTTCAAAATTGAGCATAACTTTAAAATTTTAGTATTGAATGTCGATATAATCTACAAATCCCGAACCATTTACCATATCCTGAAGCCTGTACGTTTTTCCGCCATCTTTAGATGCAAACGTTTTAGTTCCTTTTCTTGTGTAAGGTTTTCCGTTGTCGTTTTCAGGTATTTTTTGGGTGATTTCTCCGGTGAAATTCATGTGTTTTGGTGAAACGACTTGTATAAAGCCTTTAATAGTTACCGAATTATTTCCTGATTTAATGCTTCCTGAAACATCATAATTATCTCTTTCGCCTTCAATTTTTGTAAAATTTACAGATCCTGAATATTTGGATGAACTGTCATTCTGATAAAAGAATTTGTGGCTTCCACTGAAATCTTTAAAACGGTTTTGAGATTTAATGCTGTCGTTCAGTTTTGTTCTTGAAGCGTTGATAGAATCTACAATTTTTGTACTGTCAACTTTATCGTTAACTTCTGTAGTTTCTTTTTTTGAACATGAAAAGCTTAAGATTCCGATTCCTGCTAAAATTAAAATGTTTTTCATCATGGTTTGAAATTTTACGCTCAAATTTATAAAAAAAGAGCATTATAAAAATGCTCTAATGTTTTATTTTACTACGTTTTCGTAAACTTTCTTTTCCCAGGGTTTAATATCGCTTATGCCGTATCGTTCCTTTTTCGAAATCGAAATATTATCCATCATATCTACAAAGTTTTTGTAATTCGCATCATCAGTCGGTTTTACAATAATGGTGAAAATTTCTTTCTTCGGAGCTTTTTCATAAGCATTAGAAATTATTTTTGAAACATTTAAACCATTATAATCTGTTTCTTTTAAACTAGCTTCTGTAAGGTCTTTTTCATTGCTTTGATGATAAAAAATTCTGTTATTTTCCCCAATAATAAAAGTGATTTGATTTCTGTAATCAATATCATAGTTTGTAAGAATAGGATTGGGATCTTTTGCCGGCAAGCCGAGATCCATTACATTAGGTTTTGTAAAACTTGATGTAAACATGAAAAACATCAATAATAAAAAATTTAAATCGACCATCGGAGTCATATCGATTTTAATAGGTTTCTTGTTTTGCTTGCCTCCGGATTTTTCTCGTGTAATAACTTCAGCCATAATTCAGTTTTTTAAATGTTGAACAAAATTTTAAAATCAATGAAATTTTATTTCACTTTAAATTGATTCGATGCAAAGTTTATACCTAAATTTTCAATTTAGTGTTAAATTATCGAAATTAATATTTGTTTTAATAATTTATTGGTATATCCATTAAAAAAGCCTTATCAAAATGAATTAATAAGGCTAAATTTTATAATTGATGATCTTATTTATTATTCTTAAAATAATTGACACCACATTCCAAGAATTTTTTAAACTTCTCTTTTTCCATATAACCTGAAACCGGAGTATTGATTACTTTTCCATCAGGAGTTAAAAGAACGTAATGAGGCTGCGAATTATTATTAAAATTAGCGGTTTGGAATAAACTCCATCTGTCACCAATTGTTTTCACTTTCTTCACCTGTCCGTCTCCTAAATCGATTTTAGTTTTTTGGTCTTCAGGAAGCTCTTCTTTGTCGTCTACGTAAAGAGAGGCAAGTACAACATCATTCTGAAGAATTGGTAAAATATCCGGCTCGCTCCAAACAAATTCTTCCATTTTTCTGCAGTTTTCACAGCCGTACCCTGTAAAGTCAATTAGAATTGGTTTGTTTTCTTTTTTGGCGAGTTCAATAGCATTAAAGAAATCATGTTCAGGATGCATTCCCAGAATTCCGTCTTTTTCGTCATGGAAATAACTTACATTCAAAGGAGGCAAAATTCCGCTTAATAACGATAGTTTTGGTCGTTCTGCAGGAATTAATCCTTGAATTAAATACACAACAAAACCAATTCCTAAAACTCCGATGATCTTTCTTGTAATAGAAATTTTCGGTTTCTTGTCATCGTGAGGGAATCTTATCAATCCGAATAAATAAATAACCAATCCAATCGCAACTACGATCCAGATTGCGATAAACAGTTCTCTTTTAATTAAGAATGTTTTAGAAACTAAATCTGCTTTTGATAAGAATTTTAAAGCCAAAGCCAATTCCACAAAACCTAAAACTACTTTCACGGTATTCATCCATCCTCCCGATTTTGGAAGACTTTGTAAAGCCTGCGGGAATAACGCCAGTAATCCGAAAACAATCGCCCAAGCCAATCCGAAACCTGCCAAAGCAAACGTTAGTAACATTGGAACGTTTGCCGAACCTGTAATGGCACTTCCCAATAAACTTCCCAAAATAGGACCTGTACAAGAGAAAGAGACAATTACCAAAGTTAAAGCCATAAAGAAAATACCAATCATTCCACCTGCTTCTTCTGCTTTTGAAGATTTATTGGCAATCGAACTTGGTAATGTTATGTCGTAGTATCCGAAGAAACTTCCTGCAAAGAAAATAAAGATGATAAAGAAAACGATATTCAGCCAAACGTTGGTAGAAATTTCGTTGAAAATATTTCCTGCGATTCCATCAATTAAATGGAAAGGAAGACTTAATAAAACAAAAATTAAAAGAATGAAAAACCCATACACCAAAGCGTCTCTTTTCCCTTTTGCCGGATTTTTATTTCCTTTTGTAAAGAAAGAAACCGTTAATGGAATCATCGGGAAAACGCATGGTGTTAACAAGGCGATTAAACCACCAATGAAACCTAATAAAAGATACGTCCAGTAATTTTCATCAATTTTAGATGAACCCGTTCCGCAATCTGTTAATGGTTTTGAGATATCAATAGAAGCTACTTTTAATTGTTTAGGGTCTAATTTTGCAGTCTCAACAATTGTAGAATCTCCTTTTACAGGATTTCCGGTAAGCGTTTCAACAACTTTAGCAGAATCTTTAGTTGCCTCAGTTTTATCATCGGTTACAGCTTCTTCTGTCACTCCTGTCGGAGTAATTTTTTTGTTGAATTCTAAAGTATTCGGAGCAAGACAAACTCTGTCGTCGCAAGTCTGATAAGTGATTTCAGCAACAAGATCTCCTGCTTTCGTAGGGTCTTTTAATTTAAATTTTTGTTTAAAACCAGCAGAGTTGGAATAGTAAATAATCGTTCCGCCAAAAGCTTCAGAAAATTCTTCATGTTTTTTTCCTACTTCATGAAATTTTCCAATCAGTTCTATGTTTTTTCCAGAAACGACATATTCTGTTGGGATTCCTGTGTCTTCCGGGATGTCTCTCGAATAAATGTGCCATCCACTTTCAAGCGTTGCATTCAAAACAGCTTCGTACTGATTGTTGCCCAATTCGTTGACAGTGAATTTGAATTTTACGGGATTTTTTATTTGTGCTGAAATTCCTACAAAAAGCAATAAAAAAGTAAATGTGAGGATTCTCAGAATAGCATTTGACCGCATATGATAAAGGTATTTTTAATTAAATGAATTCTACAAAAATAAAGGTTTAGAATCTCTTACCAAAGTGTAAACTTACTTTAGTTTAAATAAAAAATGAAACTAAAGTTGATTCAAGATATTCTCTAGTGAAGCTCTCTCTTTATAATCCGGATTAAAATGTCTCCACGAAATTTCTTTATTTTCATTAATAATGAACGTTGCAGAAACAGGAAGTCTTCCGGAATGATCCGATCTGCTGTCTGTAAAATCGCCTTTTAATCTTGAATTGTAAAAATCAAGTGTTTTTTGCTCCGGAGTGTAAAGTACATCAAACATTTCGGCAATTTTATAATCTTCATCGTGCAAAACGGTGTAATCTGTTTTTGTTTTAGCGATGGTTTTTTCGATAAACTCAGGTTTTTCTGGCGAAATAATAACTAGTCTTGCGTTTTTTGCTTTTAATTCCGGTGAAATATTTTGCAGGCTTTCAACATATTTGTTGCAGTAAGGGCACCATTGCCCGCGAATGAAAACCAAAACGATTTTCTCCTTTTCTTTTGATAAAGTAAATGTTTTTCCTAAATGGTCTTTAGCAGAAAAATCAGCAACTTTATCTCCGACCATTTTTCCTTTTACCTGGTCGATTGTTTTAACTGTATTTTTTGAAAAAGCTTTATCTAAAACAGCCATCCCGACTCCCGAAAACTGTTGAGCATTGTAATACCCAAAATCATACTGGATTACATCACCATTCTTATCTAAAAATAAAAACGAAGGATAATTGACAATTTTATACTTTTTTACAAGCTGAAGCCCGTCTTTGTCTTTTTCGGCATCAATCGCAAGATTTACAAAGTTTTTATTGAAAAGTTCTCCGATTTTTTCATCAGTAAAGGTATTCTTTTTCATCAGTTTACATGGTCCGCACCAGGTTGTAAATAAATCGATGAAAATGAGTTTGTTTTCTTTCTGAGCAATTTTTTTTGCGGCTTCAAGATTTACATCTTGAAAATTGATGCCTTTTTCTTTTTGCGCACTTACAAAAATTCCTAAAAACAGAAATGTGCTGAATATAATTGTTTTGAACATAATGATTGTTTTTATTAAGTTCTCCCAAAAAGAAAAAAATCACCCGTTGTTTAGATGATTTTTTATAATTTATTGATTTTCAGTTTGAAAAGTTTTGTCTTTTATCTTCCGGATTTGTTCTACACATTTGTATTTTTGGTTTTGCGCATTGTGCTTGCTGGAGTATTTGTATTTATCCTGAATCTCTTCAATGCTTTTATTTTTTATGAAAATATCCTGAATTAAATTTTGACAATGTGAAGAAATAGCTTTCATATATCCCGTTAGCTTTTCCCAATAATATTTTTCATTTTCAATGGCAGAATTAATTTCCTGCTGATTTTCTATGAAATAAGTATCCGGAAATTCTATATAAAAATTTCTGTTTTTTAGTCTTTTCAACCATAGATTTTTAGAAATTCCTACAATATAATTTCCTAAGCAAGTGTAAGCTTCAAAATTATCGCGATGTAGTTTTTCGTAAAGAATAAGCAGCGAATCCTGAAAAATATCTTCTGCGTCCTCAGATTTTCCTTTGTTATTAAGAATGTATTTTTTTACATAAACAAAATAATTTTGATACAAAATACCGAAAGCTGCATTGCTGTTTTTTTTGAAATCTTCTATGGCTAAAGAATTGGTTGTTCTTCTGTCCATTGTACTGTTGTTGTTTTTTGTGTGTTGACTTCTGCCTCAAATCTACGATCTTGTCTTAAAGGAACGATTCCTAAAATTTGATCTTCAGCATCGCACAAAACCCATATTTTTTCTTTAGTTAAAACAGATAATTTTTCATCCCTGAAAAACTTAGAAACCTTCTTTTTTCCTGAAAAACCTGAAGGGTAAAACTCATCACCATCTTTTTGCTTTCTTAGAGACAAAGGAAATTGAAGTTTGTCTGTATCAAAAACCCAATTAAAACAGTTGCCATCTGGAATATAACTTTTGATATTGATCGTTACCTGATCTTGATGAAAATCAAAATTATTGAGCAAAATTATTTCAGGATTAATTTCTCTCGAAAGGTTTTTTAATTTTAAAATTAAACCTTCTCTATCAACGGTTAAATGATAATCTTCTGAAAAAAAAGAGCTTCCGTTTTCTGCCGAGAAAATTTTCTGAATTTCTTCCGTTCGTTTAAAACCATATTTTTTTAAAATCTCAAACTTTACGAAATCGCTTTGCTGAGCCAGCTTTTCTTTTGATAAGATTTTGTGCTCTTTGTTAAATACAGAAAAATTTTTTTCTATGATCTCAATTTGGTCGTGTACAAAATCTTTGGTCTGATTCAGGAAAGAAATGCTTTTTCTAAAGTTTTCTAAAAACTGATCGTTGGTCTCAGAAAGTTTCGGGACGATTTCATTCCTGATTTTATTTCTCAGATAATCACTTTTTTTATTAGAAAGATCTTCACGAAATATAATATTGTTTTCTTTAGCAAATTGATAAATTTCGTCTTTTGAAAAATTCAGCAACGGTCTTAAAATATTATTTTCATTGGCCGGAATTCCGCTTAAGCCATTAATGCCCGAAGCTTTTGAAAGATTGATAATAAATGTTTCCAACTGATCATTCAGGTGATGAGCGGTTACCAAAAAATCTAAATTTTCTTTTTTTTGAATTTTTCGGAAGAACTGATAACGAAGTTCGCGCGCCCAAAGCTGAATAGAATTTTCCGGTTTCTCATCTTTCTCCGAAACTTGATATAAATGAAATTTAATATTATGCTTCTTGCAGAAATCTTCCACTACTTTCTGATCAGAATCAGAATCTTCACCACGAAGTTTATAATTAATATGCGCAACTTGAAATTCTAAACCTGAATTTCGTAATTCATTAAATAGATAGCCTAAAACCATAGAATCTGCGCCTCCGCTTACCGCCAAAAGATAGGTTGGGTTATCTGATAATTGAGTAAGATTTTGAAACTGTTTTTCGAATGCAGATTGTGTAAGCATAATGCTCAGAATTTCTTTTGTACAAAGATAATCCTATTTATTAAAATGAATTTTGTTACCTTTGAAATCGTTTAAAAAGTTTATTTATGAAGATTTTTAAAATTTTAGTAGCTTCAGCGGTGGTGTTAGGAATGACATCTTGCGTTAGTAAGAAGCAGTATGATGCTCTAAGTGGCAACTACAAACAGTGTATTGAAAATATTGGTGAGAGACAACGTGAAATTCAGGATCTGAAAGGTCAGAATTCTACATTGACGGCGGAAAATAACTTATTAAAAAGTCAGCATGATGCTTTGAAATCATCTTTGGATGCTTGTCTTTCAAATACCGGAAAAAGCTCATCGAATATTGATAAATTGGTTGGTGAAATCAATGCATCAAACTCTTATATCAAACAGCTTATTTCTGCAAATGCGAAAAATGACAGCTTAAATTTGGCGTTATCAAACAAGCTAAAAAGATCTTTGGATAACATGGCTGATCAGGATGTTCAGGTAAAAGTTCTTAAAGGTGTTGTGATGATTTCATTGTCAGATAAATTGTTATACAAAACTGGTGACTACAATGTTTTACCTGCAGCTCAAGAAGTTTTGGGGAAAGTAGCAAAAGTAATCAACGATTATGATAAATATTCTGTATTGATCGAAGGAAATACAGATAACGCACCATTAAGCTCTGTAAACTTGCCAAGAGACAACTGGGATCTTTCTGCATTAAGAGGTACAGCAATTGCTAAAGTATTGCAAAGTCAGTTTGGAGTAGATCCTGCAAGAATTACAGCAGGAGGTCGTTCTGAATACAATCCTAAAGCGACAAACATGAGCGTTTCTGGAAGAGCTGAGAACAGAAGAACCGAAATTATCATCATGCCTAAGCTGGACGAGTTTATGAAATTGATGGATATTGCTCCTAAAAAGTAATAAAACAAAATTTAAATAAAAAATTCCGATAATCACTTATCGGAATTTTTTTTTGTCAAACTACATCTTCTTTTTTTAAGAATTTTATAATTTGATCCCAGAAATAACTGCGTTTTCTTTTTGGGAAATTATTTTTTGTGGATGACTTGGTGTTCGTGTAATTCTTATCGTCATTCACGGGTAATAAATTTGTTTTCATCATCTTCATTTAAGTATTTTTACCTCCTTCTCTGTTTTTGCAGTGCCGCAAAGTTATTGAGCTTTCGCCAACAAAACAATCCGTATTTTTACGGATGTTTTGTTGAGAAGCATTCGTAATAAGACACCGAATTATTTTAATTAAATTTGAACAAATAAAAAATCATGAGTTTTTTTGAAGAAAAAAATCCTGAAATGGATCGATATCTGGAAAATCACGCTTCTTCTGAGCCTGAAAACCTTAAAAAATTAAGAAGAGAAACTTTTCAGAAAACCACTCAGCCGCATATGATTTCCGGTTATCAACAGGGAAGGCTTTTAACGATTGTTTCTAAAATGCTGAATCCTAAAAATGTTTTAGAAATAGGTACTTTTACAGGTTATGCTACACTTTGTTTGGCAGAAGGTCTATCTTCTGATGGAAAAATAACGACACTTGATGTAAATGAAGATTTGGCTTATCTTCCCAAAAAACATTTCTCGGAAAGTAAATTTTCAAAACAAATTAATTTTCAAATTCAGGATGCAAAAGAGTTTCTGCGAAATACCGATGAGGTTTTTGATCTGATCTTTATTGATGCTGATAAAGAAAATTATGCAGAATATTTCAGATTAATTAAACCAAGAACAAAATCTGGCTCTGTAATTTTATTTGATAATGTACTTTGGTATGGTAAAGTTTTAGAAGAAAATCCTAAGCAAAAATCTACACAGATTATTAAAGAGCTTAATGATTTGGTGGCAAAAGATGATGATTTTGAAAATCTTATTTTACCTTTGCGTGACGGAGTGAATTTCCTCAGAAGGAAATAATTTGAAGTTGAGTTTAAGTTTAAGGTTAAAATTTTATAGTATTATTTTTCTCAACCTAAGCCTTAACCTTTTAATTAAAATACAATGAATAAAGGAATTTGTACAGTAACTGTTGCGCCTGTTCGTGCTGAAAATTCAGATAAAGCTGAAATCGTTACCGAGATTTTGTATGGTGAAAGTGCAGATATTTTGGAAGTAAATAAAAACTGGACAAAAATAAAAATGCACTACGACGGTTATGAAGGCTGGATGGATACCAAACAAATCAAACCTGTCACTGAAGAATATCTTGCCAACAGAAAAGTAAATTTAATTACGGAAGATTTTTCGTCGGTAATGACTCTTGAGGGGAAAACATTATTGTCAATGGGTTCTGAAGTCGAGTTTCCTGCAGTTGCATCAAGAAGAAGCCACGATGTACGTGAAAGTATTGCTTTGACAGCTAAAGAATTTCTCAACATCCCTTATTTGTGGGGTGGGAAAAGTTTTTTTGCAGTTGACTGTTCCGGATTTGTACAGTTGGTTTATAAAATCCATAATGTAAAAATGCCCAGAGATACTTATCAACAGGCGGAAGTAGGGGAGACTTTGAGCTTTGTAGAAGAAAGTCAACCTGGAGATTTAGCTTTTTTTGAAAATTCTGAAGGCAAAATTATCCACGTCGGAATTATGCTTGAAAATCAGAAAATAATTCATGCTTCCGGAAAAGTGAGAATAGATACGCTCGATTCTAGTGGAATTTTTAATAAAGAGATGAATAAGCATACTCATAAACTAAGGGTTATTAAAAGCATCCTTTAATCTTTATGGAAAGCATTATTTATACTGTCTTTGATATGCTGAACTTAGTGTTAATCCTTTTTTTATGGATTTATACTTTAAGAATATTTAAAAAACTACCGGAAAAAATCCCTACCCATTTTGATTTTGAAGGAAAACCAGATTCTTTTGGTGGAAAAAGATTTATTTATTTTCTGCCTATTTTGTCATTGATATTTTACATCGCTTTTTATTTTATCACCAGAAACCCCGAGTCTGGAAATTTTCCTGTTGAGATTACCACGGCCAACAATGAAATTCAGTTTTTCATCATGATTCTTTTGATGAAATGGCTTATGTTTCTCGTTGTGCTTTTGTTTTTAAATCTTCAGGATTATACGATTAGATATAGTTTTAATGCTGACTCAAAAGCGAGAGTTCATATCTTATTATTTATTCCCTTTATTTTTATAAGTGTCATGGTGGCGATTGTCATGGCTTATATTTATGAATAAAAACCAATATCTTTTTTAAAACTAATAATGAAAACAACAAAAACATTAGCTCAAATCTCAAGTTCAAAAGGGTTTCAGCTCTCAGAAATTTTGGTGAGCTGGCAATACTATACTGAAGAAACAGTAATTTTAGCGTATTTAGAAATCAAAAGAAGAGGAATTCAGATCAATGAAGAAATAGAAAAGCTAGTTACTGCATTTTCTGAAGCTCAAGGAAAACCCATTTCCCAGCTTGAAACAGAATTATTTGAAACTAAAAATGTAGCGAATTATCAGGAGTATTATCAATCTTTGCCTAAGTTTTCTGAAACAGTAAATGACGAAAGTAAAAGGCTTGAAAAATTGAGAAGAGATCAAATGTTCCAAAGAGAAGTGATAGAAAAAAAACAGGCGAATAAAGATATTCTCTATGGTGGATTATGGTTTGGAGGTGGTCTTGTGGTAACTTTAGTTTCTGTGGCAAGCGGAA
Organism: Chryseobacterium balustinum; assembly: GCF_900168205.1. GTDB lineage: Bacteria > Bacteroidota > Bacteroidia > Flavobacteriales > Weeksellaceae > Chryseobacterium > Chryseobacterium balustinum. The sequence continues at coordinate 59,228 of NZ_FUZE01000010.1, read as the reverse complement.
AAGGAGGTCCTATTGCTTACGGGGCAGTACTTTTGGGCGGAATTCAGTTTTTTAGAGGTTTAATGAAAAGCTAATGATTTTTTTATACAACATATTTATAAATTTCCTCATTTTCGGAATGAAGGTTTTGTCGTTGTTTAATGATAAAACTAAAAAAGGCGTTGAAGGCAGAAAGCAATCTTTAGAGCTTGTGAAAAAAGCATTTTCAAAGACTGATAAAATTTTGTGGATGCATGCTGCAAGTCTTGGAGAATACGAGCAAGGGCTTCCTGTTTTAGAAAAACTTAAAGAAGAATTTCCGACCCATAAAATTTTGATTACCTTTTTTTCACCTTCCGGATATGAAAATGTGGTTAAGAAAAAGCATATTGCAGATGCAGTTTGTTATCTTCCTTTCGATAGAAAAAGTACCGTAAAAGAATTTGTTTCTCAGTTTGACTGCGAATTGTTTTTCACCGTAAAATACGATTATTGGTATAATCTTCTGGATGAACTTAAACGTAAAAATGTAAAAACTTTTGTAATTTCAGCATTGTTTTATGAAAGACAGTCTTTTTTTACAACGTATGGAAAGTGGTTTGTAAAACAGCTGACGCAGAATATAACATGGTTTTTTCATCAGACACAGCATTCTTATGTTTTAGCTAAAAGTATTGGCCTACTAAATTCTTCGGTGACTGGAGATACTAGATTTGACAGGGTAAAGCAATTGAGACTTAGAAATAATCATGTTGATTTTGTTGAAGAATTTCTCGGAAAAGAAAAGGGAATTGTTTTTGGAAGCTCATGGCAAGCGGAAGAAAAAATCGCAAAAATAGTTTCAGAAAAAAATGAGCGTTTAAAAATAATTATTGCTCCACACGATTTGAAAAGAGTAGAAAATTTAAAAGAAATTTTTCCTACTGCGGTTTTATATAGCGAATTGCAAAAAGACACTCAGACACTCAAGCACTCGAATGCTCAAACCTTAATCATAGACAGTATCGGGATTCTTTCAAAACTCTATTCTTACGCTGATATTGCAGTTGTTGGAGGTGGTTTTCATGATGCAGGTCTTCACAATATTCTGGAAGCAGCAACTTTTGGTGTTCCTGTGATCTTTGGCAATAAGTACAAGAAAAACCCTGAAGCTGATCAATTAATTTTGGATGAAGGAGGTAAGCCTTTTGAAAATGAAAATTCGGCGGCTCAATTTGTTTTAGATCTATTTAAAGATGAAAAAATGCTTTTAGAGATGTCTGAAAATGCTGAACAATTTGTGATTAAACAACCTTATTCTTCAGAGCTCATTCTTCAGAAAATCTTATCACTTTAAAAATCCCTGGTTCTTAATATCTTTGATGATCAAATCAAAATGTTCTGGAATTCTATCGGCATTGAACCAGTTAAAATCTACTCCATTGTTGATAAATAGTTTCTCAAGATAAATATTAGCAGTGATTTTCTCGTGTGCAACTGAAAGATACTCATCGATTTCCATCCAATAATCTTCATCTAGTTTTTTAGTTAAAGCTAGAGATTTTACAACTTTATTGATGATATAAAGATAAAGTTTGTAGATATCGTTAAATCTCTGTCGGCTCAGTTTTTCATTACTTTCCAGGATTTCGTTGATCAATAAAAGGTTTAAACTAATATCACCAAATTTATCGGTCGTCACTTTTACGTGTTCGGTAATTTGAGCGCTTATTTTTCGGATCAGTACAATGAAATATTTTTGATTACTGATGTATTTAGAAGCATATTCTACCTTTTCCTTAATTAATTCTTCCATTGCATCGCGTTTCTGATCAACGGTTTCTTCATCGATTAATTCAAAATATAATTTTTTAGATAAAATTTCATCCTTTCTGAGTAATCTGAAAATTAATCGGTCTTTTTCTACCGGTGAAAGTTGACTTAATGCTGTTTTAAATTCTTTAGAATACTCCATTAATTAAATATTTTCGAATATTTTATAAATCCGTTTAATGCCCAGTTTGCGGTGTAATAAAGAGATTTTAAGGTAGAAAATTTCATAAAATCTTTATAAACAAGATACTGATCTTTTACAATATTCTGTTTTTTTCTAGAGATACTGTTTTCACGCATCCTGTATTTTGCCATTGTTTTCGGAAGTGGTTTTCCTGTAGGAATTTTCTTTAATAGATTTAACCACATTACATGATCTTCCCTCTTGCTGTCTTCCGGGAAGAATTCTTTTCCCACTCTTTGCGAATCGTACATCGATGAAAGAAGAGAAAACCTGCAGGTTTTCAATAAATTATTAAAAGTAACTTCTTTATCGGCTTTAAAATCTTCAATTTTTGGAACTAAATTTTCATCACATCTTGCATAATTAGAATAAGCAATTTCTGCATTTTCACGCTTCATAAAATTAATCATTTCTTCAAGAAAATTGGGTTCCCAAAAATCATCAGCATCAAGAAAAGTAATAAATCTTCCGGAAGCTTCCTGTAGAGAAAGGTTTCTTGCATGACCTGCACCGCCATTTTTTTTAGCAATAATTAATTTTACTCGGGAGTCTTTATGTTTTTGAATGATTTCAACGGAATTATCTGTCGACTGATCATCTGTAATGAGCCATTCCCAATCGGTAAACGTTTGATTCATTACCGAGCTGATGGTTTCTTCTAAAAAAGGAGAAGAATTGTAACAAGGGGTAATGATGGAAACTTCTGGCACGTATTTTTTTACAAATATAAGGCTTTGTGAATATATTTTCTTCGGAGAATTTTTAAGGAAATGTAAATTATAGTTCAAAATTCAAAAAAAATGATTGGATTTTTAAAAAAAATCATAATTTTAACCCTTGAAAAATTTGATCTATGAAGAAATTAGCATTATTTGCAGGATTATCATTATTAGCTTTTACAGGATGTAACGACGACGACGTGTCAGAACAGATATTTCCTATTGTAGGAACTTGGTCTCCAACCACAGAAGTAAGAACACAGGTTCCCGCTGACGGAGTCGGGTTTTCTGACGAAATAACATATACAGACTGCCAGAAAGAAGGAAGATGGGTTTTTAATGAAAATTCTTCGGGTAAAAGAACCAATAGAGATATGGCAGGAAATCCTGCAATATGTAGTACAATTTCTGAGCGTAACTTCACTTATGTGTATAACTCTTCTGAGAAAAACTTCGAGATCAAATATCAGGGAACTGTAGTTTCAGATAAAGGTAAAGTGACTTTGCTAAACGCTGAAACTTTAAATCTGAAAATTGAAGATACTACAGATCCTACTATATATAAGTCTACAACGTATACTTTCAAAAGAATTCCGCAATAATAATCAGTGTTTCGATTCTAATATATAATCTCATCTTTTTGGTGAGATTTTTTTGTTTATAAGAATTACATTGTAATTAATTCAAAATTCAATTTACATTAATTTTATAATCATTAATTTTGTGAAACTAGATTGAGAATTGATAGTGAAATTAATTCTAATATCTAATATCTAAAGTCTAACATCTAACATCTATAATAAAAAGTGTTTTACGATCATCAGCAGATAGAAAAAAAGTGGCAGAAATACTGGGAAGACAATCAAACGTATAAGACTTCCAATAACACAGACAAACCAAAATTTTATGTTCTCGATATGTTTCCGTATCCGTCGGGTGCGGGGCTTCACGTAGGCCATCCGCTTGGGTATATTGCATCAGATATTTACGCAAGATATAAAAGACATCAGGGTTTTAATGTTCTCCACCCGGTTGGGTACGATAGTTTTGGGCTTCCTGCTGAGCAATATGCAATTCAAACTGGTACGCACCCCGCAGTTACTACTGAGCAAAACATTACAAGATACGAAGAGCAGTTAAGAAAAATAGGTTTCTCTTTTGACTGGAGTAGGGAAGTGAGAACTTCTGATGCTTCTTATTATAAATGGACCCAATGGATTTTCATTGAGCTATTCCATTCTTGGTATAATAAAGATACCGACAAAGCTGAATCTATCGAAACTTTAATCAAACATTTTGAAGAAAAAGGAACGGAAGGATTAAATGCCAATCAAAACGACGAATTAAATTTTACAGCAGAAGAATGGAAATCTGCTTCTGAAATTGATAAAGAAGATATTCTTTTAAATTACCGTTTAGCGTATAGAGCAGAAACGACGGTGAACTGGTGTCCAGCCCTTGGAACTGTTTTGGCAAACGACGAAATAAAAGACGGAAAATCTGAAAGAGGAGGCTTCCCTGTTTTTCAAAAGAAAATGATGCAGTGGAGCATGAGAATTTCTGCTTACTCTGAAAGATTATTACAAGGTCTAAAAACTTTAGACTGGCCACAACCTTTGAAAGATTCTCAAGAATACTGGATTGGAAAATCTCAGGGAGCACAGGTTCAATTTAATATTGATGGGCATGATGAAATCGTTGAGGTTTTCACCACACGCCCTGATACTATTTTTGGAGCAACTTTTATGGTTTTGGCGCCGGAGAACCCTTTAGTCGAAAATATTACTACAGCCGAACAAAAAGCTGAAGTAGATACCTACATAGAAGAAACTTCCAAGAAAACTGAAAGAGACAGGATGTCTGATGTGAAAAACGTTTCAGGTGCTTTCACAGGAACTTATGCAATCAATCCGTTTAGCGGAGAAAAAATGCCGATCTATATTTCAGATTACGTATTAATGGGTTACGGAACGGGAGCTGTAATGGCTGTTCCTGCACATGACGACCGTGACCATAGGTTTGCGAAAAAATTTAATTTAGAAATTAAAAAAGTTGTAGAAACAGAAGAAGACGTTCAGGAAAAATCTTTTGATTCTAAAGATTCTGTTTGCGTAAATTCTGATTTCTTAAACGGATTAAAATATAATGAAGCTAAAGCATTAATTATTGATGCTATCGAGAAAAAAGCAATCGGCCACGGAACTACGAATTACAGACAGCGTGATGCGATTTTTTCAAGACAAAGATATTGGGGAGAGCCCGTTCCTATATATTATAAGGATGGAATGCCTTATACTTTACCAAATTCTGCGCTGCCTCTAGAACTTCCTGAAGTTGAAAAATATTTGCCAACAGAAGATGGTGATCCGCCATTAGGAAATGCAAAGACATTTGCTTGGGACGAAGCGAACCAAAAAATTGTTGATACTAATTTAATTAACGATAAAACTGTTTTCCCATTAGAATTATCTACCATGCCAGGTTGGGCGGGAAGCTCTTGGTACTTCCTTAGATATATGGATCCTAATAATGATGAAGTTTTCACAAACAAAAACTTATCAGATTATTGGGGGCAGGTAGATTTATATATTGGCGGTAGCGAACATGCGACTGGTCACTTATTATATTCTCGTTTCTGGAATATGTTCTTAAAAGACAGAGGGTATATTAATAATGATGAGCCTTTCCAAAAATTGATCAATCAAGGAATGATTTTGGGAATGAGCGCTTTTGTGTATAGATTTAATTACAATTCTACAATTGACAATGAATTAAAATCAGTTTTTATTTCTAAAAACCTTGTTGATAACCTTGTTAAAGGAAATAATGTAGACTTACTAACTAATTTTATTTCTAAAAATATTGGATTTGATCTGAAATCAAATTTGGTTTTAACAAAAGATAGCTTTCAACAAATCCACGTTGATGTATCTTTATTAAAAGGAACATCTGACGAATTAGATACTGAAGCATTTAAATCTTGGAGACCAGATTATACTGATGCCGAATTTATTTTAGAAGAAGGAAAATACATCACAGGTCGTGAAGTAGAAAAAATGTCTAAGTCTAAATACAATGTTGTAAATCCTGATGATATTTGTAATGAGTATGGAGCAGACGGTTTAAGATTATATGAAATGTTCTTAGGTCCATTAGAACAATCCAAGCCTTGGAATACTCAAGGATTAAGTGGAGTGTATGGTTTCTTGAAGAAGTTCTGGAATCTTTATTTCAATGAAGATACTTTTGAAGTTTCTGAAGAAGAACCTACGAAAGCAGAATATAAAGTATTGCATACCTTAATAAAGAAAGTAGTTTACGATATCGAAAACTTCTCTTTCAACACTTCTGTGTCATCATTTATGATCGCTGTAAACGAATTACAGAAATTAAAATGTAACAAACGCAATATTTTAGAGCCTTTAGCCGTTATAGTTTCCCCTTACGCTCCACATATTTGCGAAGAGGTATGGAATTTGCTTGGAAATAACTCTTCAATTGAATTTGAAAAGTTCCCAATTTTGAACGAAGATTACTTAATTGAAGACGAAATTGAGTACCCTGTAAGTGTAAATGGTAAGATGAAATTTAAAATATCTCTTCCTGCAACATTATCTGCTAAAGAGGTTGAAGATTTAGTGCTTCAAAATGAGAAAATGGGAGCTCTCTTGGAGGGTAAAACTCCTAAAAAAATCATCGTAGTGCCAAAAAAAATCGTTAATATCGTAATTTAAAAGAAATTTAACATTGGTAAAATGAAAATTTTAGAGTATTTAAATTTTTGATTTTCTAACGTATTTTGTGAAATTAGAAAATATTAATAAAATATTTAAATATAATTGCGATATCGGAATCTTATCAAATTATCATTATGAAAAAAAGGCAAAATGTTATTTGATACTATTGGATTTTAATTAATTTTGCCTTTATTTTACAACTTTAAAATTTTAAAACAATATAATTTAGTTAAATATGGAAATGAATGTTTCAAAAAATGATGAGCAAGTAGTTGCTAGAAAAGCAGGAGGTCTTAATCCAGCTGTAATTATTCCTATTCTATTAGTTATAGGAATTTGTATTTGGTTATTCGTATTGGGTAGCCCGGGTAACTTTAAAGCTGATCCAAGATTGGCAGGTGCGTCAGTAGCGTTTTCTGATGTTGAAGGTAAAGAGATGCATCCTGAAGGATTTTTAGGTATGATCTACATGGGAGGTATTATTGTACCATTATTGGTAACATTCATGATTACTGTAATCGTTTTCTCATTTGAAAGATATTTTGTTTTAAGCAAAGCTTCAGGTGCAGGTAACGTAGATAACTTCGTAGTAAAAGTAAGAAGTTTATTAAATAGCAATAAAGTTGACGAGGCTTTAGAAGAGTGCGACAGACAACAAGGTTCTGTAGGGAATGTTGTAAAAGAAGGTCTTACTACTTACAAAGCTTTAGCTCACGATACTACTCTTAACAAAGAGCAGAAAATGGTTGCTCTAAACAAAGCTATCGAAGAGGCTACAACTCTTGAAATGCCAATGTTAGAGAAAAACATGATGATTCTTTCTACTTTAGGTACTGTTGCAACATTAGTAGCACTATTGGGAACAGTAATCGGGATGATTAGAGCATTCTTCGCTTTAGGAGCTGGAGGTGGTACTCCTGATGCAGCTGCATTATCAATCGGTATCTCTGAAGCATTGATTAACACGGCATTAGGTATTGGTACTTCTGCAGTAGCGATTATCCTTTACAACTTCTTTACTTCTAAAATTGACGGATTGACTTATAAGATCGACGAGATCGCTATGAGCATTCAGCAGTCTTTTGCAGAATTTCACTAAGAAATAGTGGAGCTGTGTTTTTACACAAAAAAAGAAGTTTTAATAATTAGATAATAAATAATGGCGAGAATAAAACCAAAAAGACATGGTGTAGTTACGGATATGACCGCAATGTGCGACGTTACGTTTCTACTACTTACGTTCTTTATTATGACCACTCAGTTCAAAAAACCTGATGTGGAGCAGATCAAACCGCCATCTTCAATCTCAGAGAAGTTACTTCCTGATGCAAGCTTAATGACTATTAATGCTACACCAGACGGGAAATTTTACTTCCAGCCTGTAGAAAATGCAACAGAGAGATTACAGCTTTTAAAGAAAATGGGTGAAAAGTACAATGTTACTTTTGATGATAAACAAAAAGCTTCATTCCAAAAAGTACAGTCTATTGGTGTTCCTATGAACCAATTGAGAAGCTATTTGGATTTGCCAGAAGATGAGCAGAAAAATTATAAGAGTCCTACTGGGATTCCTATGGATAGTACAAATAAGCAGTTAACTGACTGGGTAGAACAAAGTTTAAGCGTAAATCCTGATTACAAATTAGCAATCAAGGGTGACGTTACAACAGAATATCCTAAAGTGAAAAGTTTATTTGAGGGTTTAAGAGATATTAACTTTCTTAAATTTTGGTTGATTACGTCACAAGAAGGTAAACCTAACGAATAATTAAGAATAAGAAATGGCACAAGTACAAGTACAGGAGAAGAGCGCCAAAGGTGGCAAAGTTCGCTCCAAGAAAAACAACCCTGCCGTCGATATGACGCCAATGGTTGACCTTAATTTCTTACTATTGATGTTCTTTATGTTTACATCAACATTTAGTAAACCGAATGTGATGGATTTAGGGCTTCCCGCAAAACCGGATCCCACTAAACCTCAACCACCACCAAATGAAATCGATTTATCCAATTCTATTACTTTGCTTTTAGGAAAAGATAATAGAGTATTTTGGCATCAGCAAGACCAAGCAGGTCTTAATGATCAGACAATGACTGAAACTTCTTTAGACAGAGAAGGGATTAGAGAAATTATCAAGCAAGCAAAAGCCAGAGCTAAAAAGAAAGATCTGTTTACAGTGATTATTAAGCCAACGGATGATGCGGTATATAAAAACTTTGTAGACATTCTTGACGAGATGGCAATTACAAAAAGCGAAAGATATGGGGTAACCGATCTTAAGCCTTATGAAAAAGCTGTTTACGATAAGAAAGTGGGTAACTAATTTGTTACTGCAAAGTGTTTAACATTTAAATTTGCAATACAATGGCAGATGAAAATATATACAGTCAGAATCTTACTTTAGACGAGATTGTATTTGAAAATAGAAATAAAGCATATGGTGCTTACGATCTTAGACATCAGTATCCTAGATTACTGACAAAGTCTTTTATTATTGGTACAGGATTGTTCTTGGTGACTGCTTTATCTCCTTTTATTTATATGACTATTAAGAGTATGAATGAAAAGGAAGCTGTAGAGGTGAAATCTGATTTGGTTGAAATTATCGAAGAAGATCCTATCATTGAACAGCCGAAAGAAGAGGAACCACCTCCACCACCTCCGCCAGTAGAAGAGGAAAAGATTGAAATTATTCAGAATGTTGTTCCGGAACCGGTGAAAGCTCCTAAAATTGAGACGCCACCACCACCAATTTCTGAGCAGCTAAAAACCACTACAGGTGCTGTATCTCAAGATGGAGTAAAAGCTCCTGCTTATACTCCACCACCACCGCCGCCATCTACAGGTACTAAAGCTTCAACAGCTGAAGTTAAGCCTCAGGTGAGTGATACTCAGGTGTATAGTGAGGTTGAGCAGACTGCAGAATTCCCTGGAGGAATTAATGCTTTCAGAAGAAAAGTTCAAGATAATTTTGATTCTTCGGCAATTGAAGGTGCTGATGGAGTTGTAAAAGGAGAAATTACTTTTGTTGTTGAGAGAGATGGTAGTATTACAGATATTAAAGTAAACGGTAAAAATTCCGATTTTAACTCTGAAGCTGTAAGAACTGTAAAATCGATTAAAAACAAATGGGCTCCTGCAAAAATTAATGGTCAATCTGTTCGTTACAGATACAGACTTCCATTAGCGATGCAACCGCCAGAATAAGTTATTAGTTTATTTTAAATAATAATTAAAAAAGAGAAGCTTATGCTTCTCTTTTTATTTTTTTTAATATTTTTGTTGTATGATGTTCAACTGGTTATCTTTAGTCGCAGGAATTTGTTACGTAGCCCTAGGAATCGTAATGATGGTTTATAAATTCCTCGAGCCAATATATGCATACGCTCTGGGAGCTGTATTAATACTTTACGGAATCTTCAGAATCTGGAGAGCAATATCTAAATTCAGAAATACAGCCGAAGATGAAGATTAGTCGCTTTTTTTTATTAGTTTTCTTCGCAGTTTTGATTATAAACTGTTCAAAAAAAGTAGAAAGTACCGTATCCTATAATAAAGGGGAAATGACAATTTTAACGGATGAATCTTTTAAAAGTGTTACAGAAGCTTTAGCAGAAGGGTATATGATTAGTTATCCAGACACTAAAATAAAAGTGGTGACTAAAAAAGAAGACTTAGGTTTTCTTGATTTATTGAATAATAAAGCAAGAATTGTAGTGATGTCTAAAGTATTATCTTCCGAAGAGGTTAAAGCCTACGAAGAAAAAGTAGATATGAAGATAGAACCTGCAAAATTTGCAGCAGATGCTGTCGTATTTTTTGTACCTAAAAATTCTGATAAAGAAAGTATTACAATGGAAGAAATAACTTCCGGTTTGCAGTCTGATGATAAGAATTTTGTATTTGACGGAACCAATTCTAGTAACCTTAATTTTGTTGCTCAAAAGCTAAATAAACTTCCTAAAGATTTAAAGTTTTCAATTATTCCAGGAAGTGTAAATGTTATTGAAGAATTGAGTAAATATCCGAATAAAGTAGGGGTGATTGGGCTAAATACAATCAGCAGACCCTATGATAAAGAAGCTGAAAAGCTAAGAGGAATGATAAAAATTCTTCCTGTAGTAAGTGAAGGAAAATCTTATTCTCCTGATTTTAGTGGACTTCGTGAGATGAAGTACCCATTCACCAGAGTTTTGTATTTCCTTACCAATGAAGGTAGTTTTAATATCGCCAATGGTTTTATAAGATATTCTTGTACCCATTTGGGACAGAAAATTGTTCAGAAAGAAGGTTTACAACCTTATAATATTTATCCGAGACAAGTACAAATGCGTTAAAAAATATTAAAAAATAGCAACTTTCAAACCTATTTATTATATTGGTCTGAAAATTGTGTATTTGTAATGTGTTTTATTTAGAATACTGATTTTTAAAATAATAATGAAAGATATAATGATTATGAATGTAAAGAAGATTGCTTTAGGAGCATCAGTGGTATTTTTTACCAATTTTGCCTTTGCACAGACGTTGCAGGATGGTATTAACAGCATAGATAGCGATAAATTTGCAGCTGCGAAGACCAATTTCACGTCTATGATTGCAAAAGAACCTACAGCAGAAAATTATTTCTACCTAGGAAATACTTTTTTAAGACAAAGTGAGCCAGATTTTGCAGCAGCTACAGAAAACTTCAATAAAGGTTTAGCTGCAGATAAAAAAAGCTACTTAAATCAAATTGGTTTAGCTGCGGTTAAGCTTGGTAAAGGTGATAAATCTGCTATCGCAGAGATTCAGAAAGTAGTTACAGATTCTAGGGAAAAAGATGCAGCAGTATTGTTTAGAGCTGCTGAAGCATTGACTTTGTTTGAAAAAAATAACGCTCCAGATTTAGCTATTCAATTTTTGAATAAAGCTATTGAAAGAGCCTCTAGAAAAGAAGTTCCTGCATACTATTACTATACTTTAGGAGATGCATACAGATTAAAAAGAGTTCCTGGAGATGCAATGACAGCATATGACAACGCATTACCGTTAGCTAAAAATAAAGCTTCAGTGTATACAAGAATTGGAACTTTATGGATGGCTGCTCAGCAATGGCAACAAGCAAAAACAAGCATCGAGAAAGCAATTTCAACCGATCCTACATATGCGCCTGCTTACAAAGCTTTAGCTGCTTATGATATTAAATATCAGGAGAATGCAAAAGCAACTCAGGATTTGATTAATTATACAAAGTATGCTGATGAGGATCCTTATACTCAATTAGAAATTGCAAAATTGTACTTTACTAACGAAGATTATGCAAATTCTAAAATGATTTTAGATAAAATCTTTGATAAAGTTGACGATCCTATTAAATTCAAATTAAGAGCATATGTAAATTATGCAGACGGTCAATATGCAGAAGCAAAACAAAACATGGATTCTTTCGTATCTAAAGCTGAAAAATCTAGAGTTCAACCTGCAGATCAAGGATTGATGGGATTAATCGCTGCTGGTTTGGCTAAAACTGAAACTGATGCAGCTAAAAAATCAGCTTTACAGGCAGAAGCACAACAAAAAATTGCTATTGCAAAAGCCGCTAAAGACCAAACAATGAAGTGGGATTTGGAAATAATTAAAATTAATGGTGGTGGTGCTACGCAGGCAAGTATTAATGAAGGACCAACTTCTCCTGAAGTAGAGGCTGCAAAAAAAGAAGTAGCTGCCAATCCTGAAAGCTCGGATGCATTGTACAAACTTGCGAATGCTTATCAAGATGTGAAAAACTGGGATGGAGCTATATTAACTTGGCAGAAAATGAGCAGTTTATTACCTGATTGGGCGCCTGCTTATTACAGCCAAGGATATGCGTACCAACAGAAAGGAAATAATGAGACCGCAAAAGTTTCTTATGAGAAATTTATTGCAACGGTAAAACCTGCTGAGGTTGAAACTAACAAGCAAACTCTTGCGTATGCTTATTTTGCAGTAGCATATCTTGAAAAAGATAAAGACTTGGCTAAAGCTAAAGACTATGTTGCAAAATCTTTACAGTTGGATCCTTCTTATCAGGATGCTGTGAAATTAAATGCAGAAATCAATAAATAATTTAAAAATTAAATTATTCAGATATAAACTTCCCATTCGTAATGTTTGGGAAGTTTTTGTTTAAATCTTATCTTTGAATTAATATATTGCCTGTTTAAAACTAAAAATAATCAAACCGGCGATTGTATTATTTAAATTATTATCTAATTATGAAAACAGATATACTTGCTTTTGGGGCTCATCCTGATGATGTTGAATTAGGATGTGGCGGAACAATAGCTAAATTAATTTCGGAAGGAAAAACCATCGTTATTGTTGATTTAACTAAAGGTGAATTGGGAACAAGAGGAACTGACCAAACTAGAAAAGAGGAAGCAACTGAAGCTGCCAAAATTTTAGGAGTAGCTGCAAGAGAAAATTTAGGATTAAAAGATGGTTTCCTTGTCAATTCTGAAGAATATCAGATGGAGATTGTAAAAATGATCCGCAAATATAGGCCAGAAATCGTTTTAGCCAACGCAATTGATGATAGACATCCAGATCATGCAAAAGCTGCAAAATTAGTGTCGGATGGGTGCTTTTTAGCTGGACTAATAAAAATTGAAACTGTTTTAAACGGCCAAGTTCAGGAAGTGTGGAGACCTAAGCAAGTTTTTCATTATATTCAGTGGAAACATATTCAGCCAGAATTTGTTATTGATATTTCAGAACATCTTGAGAAAAAGCTGGAAGCTTGTATGGCATTTAAAACTCAGTTTTATGACCCCACTTCTAAAGAACCTGAAACTCCGATTACGTCAAAAGATTTTTATGAGAGCTTAACGTACCGTGCTCAGGATTTAGGAAGGCTTTCGGGAGTTGCTTATGCTGAGGGATTTACGTCTGAGAAGTTAATTGCTTTGAAAAATTTTGATGGAATTGTTTGGTAATTAAAAATTCTTTCCTATATTTGCACCACCAAAAACGGTGATTGTAGCTCAGTTGGTTAGAGCGCCGGATTGTGGTTCCGGAGGTCGGGGGTTCGAGACCCCTCATTCACCCTATAAAGTACACTTTTACAGTGTACTTTTTTTGTTTTTACAACTTCGCTCATTTAGATTTCTATATCTTAACGATTTGTTTTCTCCAAAATAAATAATATTCAATTGATCATTATACTCAAATAGATAACGGTTTTTGATTTAAATTTTAAGTTCTTTAAAAAAAAATATTCCGAATAGATGTGAAATATCATTTACGGAAAGTGAAAAATTTGTTATATTTATTTCCATATCAAATTCTCATATGAAAATAAATGTTACAGTGAAGCAATTGGGACGGAAGCATCCTATTCTTACTACAGAACCACTTGAAATTGCTTTTGATGGCAGTGATATTTCATTAGAAAATTTATTAAGACTAGTGGTTCGGCAACAAGTGGAGACATTTAATGTAAAATCATTTGAGTGGGAAGACGAAGACTATGCAAAAATTCCTACCGAAAACTACCTGAATATTCTTACTGACACAGGAAAGGTAGGTTTCGGAAGCATTTACAATCAGAAAAAAGCAGATTTAGAGAAAGCGCAGGAAAACGTAATTCAGGCTTTTGAAGATGGGATGTTTGCTGTCTTTTATAATGACGAACAATTAGATAATCTCACCCAGAATATCAACCTCAGTTTACAGCATACACTCACTTTTATTAGGCTTACTTTTCTTGCAGGAAGCTATTGGTAATAAATTACAAACACATCTATTAATGGAAATCACAGAAAAATTAAAATCAAAAAAAATTGTCAACTATTACAAAAATCTAAGACAAGATTTACAAGAACAGGCAGAGAAAAGCATATTGTCTCAGCTGTTTTCTAAACCTAAATTAAAGAAAGACGTTGCTACATTGGGGCTTTTGTTTTTGGGTAAAGAAAATCATTATCAGGAACTGACTTTAGGTTCGAAGAAAACTGAAGAAATCAAAAAATATTTAAAACCGGATATTTGGGAAGACCAAGAATTCTACAAACTATTGGTTTATTTTTTTGGAGAAAACGCAGATTTGGTAAAATACGCATGGAATAAAATGCCTTACAAAATGTATCAATCGGGATATGATCGTCGCTCGTTTCGTGCTCCCAATAATGAAAAATTTGTATTGCTCAACCAAATCAATTTAATTAAAAATTTGCTGCAGTTTCCAAGTACATATTCTTACAGCAGTAATTTTGAATATTACAACCTGTCTTTGGAGGAACAGATTATTTACGATCATGCTTTATCCAATAACTCAAGTCAGTTTTATATCTGGTCAGCAGCAATAGATAACGGAAACAAAGAAATCTATCAGTTAATTGAGGATATTATTTTCAATAAACATACGGAAGGAAAAGTTTCGCAAAACATTATAAAAGCTTTGCTCAACAGCGAGCAGAAACATTGTTGGGAATTGGTAGAGAAGCTTTTGCTTGCGGCACAGCGGCAGGAAGGTTTAAGGCAAACTATTTTGGAAGCATTAGACGAAACAAGCATCGGAGCTTTACAATATATGACGAATGTAATTGTGGAGCATAAACTGACACGTTTTTCATCGGTTGTGCGTGCAATTGATACTTGGACGGGTTTAGGTTGGGACGCTGAAAAAGAGTCTGTCGTTAAAAATATAGTATCTCTGGCTCATACTTATTTTAATAATCCGGAACAGATTTTTGAAGCTGTTAAAAGTAAAAATAATAATGAAGTGTATATGGCACTTTGGGTTCAGGGAGTTTTGGATGTAGAAAAAACGGTTCCTTATCTGCATGATTTGTTTGATAAAGGTAGTGTAGAAAAGAAATGTTTGGCGATAAAATTCGCTGTAGAAACTGAAGATCCTTACATTCAGATGCCATTGTATTATAAAGCCGTCTTGGAAGGTGATTTACAGGTTTTAGCATTTGCCGGAGCTCCTATGGTTTCACTTTTAAGCGCAAATGTTAATTCTAAATTTTATGTCAATAACACCGATTATCCCAACTTTTTTGAAAAACTTCATGAGCTAACTCAAAAAATAGAAGTTAAAGAAAAAAAGTTTGAAGGAAAAGTTTTCTCTTGGCAAAATGCGACTTTCAAAAAGAGTGATTTATATGCTTCAATGTTTTATCTGGTAGGAGAAGATAGTGAAAAACTAGACTTGGTGCTTTCTTATTTTGATCAGTTTGATCTGAGCTTAAGAGAGCAACTCACCAGAAATATTCTCGGTGATTTCTACTGCTACTCTTACTCTTATAATTTTGAAAAGAAAAAGAAAGAAGTTACCCCTTTTCAGAAAGAATTTGCTTTTAAAATTATCAAAGACAGAGGAGAATCTATGATTGCTTCAGGAATTAATGTTTTACAGCAAGGTTCTTTAAATAAAGATGAAGTCATGATTTTCTTTGATCTGTTTAAAAGAAAAGGTGGAACGCTTCGTAAAAAGTTAATAGAATTGATGATGAAGCAAGAGGATGCAGTAGTCGCTCCATTGGTCGAAGAATTAACCGTGAAGGGAGATATTGAACAAAGAACGGCTTCATTGGATATTATGCTTCAGCTCCAGAAAAACAGAAGGTTGTCTGATAAAATTGATCAATGGGCTTTACAGTATTCTGAAAAAACAAAAATTTCTGATAGAGAAAAAAACTTATTGGATCAGCTTAATCCTTCTGAAGATAAAGAAATTCTCTCAGAAAAAAACGGATTTGGTTTCTATAATCCTTCCGTTATCTCAAAGTATGAGTTGCCAAAAGTAGAATCAGATTCTTTCTATGCAAAAGCAACAAAGAATGATAAATATGGCTTCACGCAGTCTTTAGATCATATTAAATCTGAATTAAAAAAACTTAATGATTTATTTTTAAAACATAAAGATCACGAATATGAATACGAAGACTGGAATGGTTCTCTAGTAAAAGAATTGCTAGGAAATAATTTCCGTCAGATTAAAAAAAATACGGAAGGTTTTATTGGCGAAGAATTAGCAGAAAACTACCCACTGTATGAAGTTTGGGAACAATGGTATAAAGATTCTAAACTACAGCCGGTAGATTTATTTTTATTGACATTTGCAGAGAACTGCGATCGCAAAAAGTTTAGAGATTTTCTTGAAAATTATGTGTTTTATCACAAAGACTTCATTCCGAATCCCCTTAAAAATGATTATTACTGGGACAATCCTCTTAAAAACATTCTCTTATCATTAGAATACAAGTTTGAATTTAAAGAATCAATAGATTTTCTGATTGATGCCTGTGCTACTTTATTTGCAAATCTTCCGAAAGAGATTATTGATTATAAAGCCAAACCAAGCGAATATTACTACAGATACGATGGAGACGGATGGCAAAATGCAGTTTTTTTTAAAGTGTTTTTACAGTCAATTCCGGTAAAAAAGCTGACGGATGAGCAATTTGCAAAAGTCTGGAACTTGTACCGATGGATGCAGTTCAACGGATCACAGGATAATGTAAAATACACAGTTCCTGGTTTCTACTTATTCTGTAAAGCTTATGAACTAAAAATTATTACCAAAGATGAGCTTTATGAAGGAGTTTTTACAGCAGAATCTGCAATAAGAGACCTTACGACAACCAAGTTTTATCATCACAGCGAAAAATATCTGGAAACATTCCCTTTCCTGAAGCCTGTAATTGACGGAATTCAGAATAAATTTTTAGATATAGAACTGATTCGCGGTGATGCGAATACTTCGGTTTCACATTTTGTCCAGGAATTTCAGGCGATTTATGGAGCTGAACGGTTTGTGCAAATTTTAAAAGGTTTAGGCAAAGCCAATTTGTATGCAAATTATATTTACAGCTACGGAAGCGAAAGTATGACGAAGCAAAAGCTGTTTTCTTATCTTTTGTCTAATTGTTATCCGTTGGAAAGTGATACTCAGGAATCGTTTAATGCAATGGTGAAAAAGGAGAAAATTGCTGAGCTTCGGTTGATTCAGGCTGCAGTGTATGCTCCGCAATGGCAGAAATTTATTAATAATTATTTAGGTTGGAAAGGCTTAGATTCTGCAATTTGGTGGATGCATGCACATACAAAAACAGGTTCTTATCAGGCTCAGAATTCAGGTCTTGAAAGTGAAGTAGCAAAATATTCTTCCGTAGACGTTCAGGAGTTTCAGGATGGAGCGGTTGATAAAGATTGGTTTACTAAAGCGTATAAAGAATTAGGAAAAGCCCGCTGGGAAATGTTGTATGAATCTGCAAAATATATTTCTGATGGAAATGGACACCGAAGAGCGAGGTTATATTCTGATACCTTAACAGGAGATTTAAAAATAAAAGAAGTTACGGCAAAAGTAAAAGACAAGCGTGATCAGGATTATCTTCGTGTGTACGGTTTGGTTCCTTTAAGTAAAACAAATTCTGAAAAAGATGTTTTAAACCGATACGAATACATTCAGCAGTTTAAGAAAGAAAGTAAAGAATTTGGCTCGATGAAACAGGCGAGTGAAGCATTGGCCATTCGTGTGGCGTTGGAGAATTTGGCAAGAAATGCAGGTTATCCTGACCCGATCCGTTTAACTTGGGCTATGGAAACCAAGCAGATTCAGAACTTATTATCAAAAGAAACTCAGGTTACCATTGATGGCGTTACGGTCGGTTTAATTATCGAAGACGACGGAAAAGCCGAATTGGTTGTTTTCAGAGATGATAAACAGTTAAAATCAATTCCGCCAAAAATTAAAAAGGATAAAGCGATTGTAGAATTGGGAACTTATCGAAAAATCATGCGTGAACAATGGATGCGCTCCCGAAAAGGACTTGAAGAAGCGATGATAAGAGGCGATGAGTTTTTTTATGCTGAAATAAAAAATCTTTTTGAACATCCGGTTATTGTGAAACATTTAGAAAAACTGGTGTTTATCTCTAATGATAATAAGATAGGATTTTTCCATGATGGAAATTTGGTAGACGCTCAAGGTGAAATTCATGAACTGAACGAAAATAATACATTAAGAATCGCTCACTGTGTAGATTTGCATCAACATTCGGTTTGGAGTGATTTCCAGCATTATTGCTTTAAGGAAAAATTGATTCAGCCATTCAAACAAATTTTCAGAGAATTATATACTCCGACTCCGGATGAGTTGCAGGAAAAATCTGTTTCGAGACGATATGCAGGACATCAGATTCAACCTAAGCAAACCTTAGCTTTACTAAAAACAAGAGGATGGAAGGTAGATTATGAAGAAGGTTTGCAGAAAGTTTATCATAAAGAAGGTTTTCAGGTTAAATTATACGCGATTGCAGATTGGTTTTCTCCTGCAGATGTAGAAAGCCCGACCCTTGAGACAATAGAATTCCATTCATTAAAAGATTATAAAAATATTCCTTTTGAAGATATCAACCCGAGATTGTTTTCTGAGGTAATGCGTGATGTTGATTTGGTTGTTTCTGTTGCTCATGTTGGTGGAGTAGATCCTGAAGCAAGCCATTCTTCTATTGAAATGAGAGCGGTATTAATGAAAGAAACGGCACGGTTATTTAAGCTTGAAAATATAAGAATTGAAGGTTCTCATGTCTTAGTGAAAGGTCAATTGGCAGAATACAGTGTACATTTGGGGAGTGCGGTTGTACATCAGGTTCCCGGGAAATATCTGTCGATCCTTCCGGTTCATTCACAGCACAGAGGAAGGTTGTTTTTACCTTTTGCAGATGACGATCCCAAATCTGCTGAAGTTTTGTCTAAAGTTTTATTATTGGCAAAAGATAATGAAATTCAGGATCCGACAATACTTTCTCAGATCAAAAGAGAATATGTTTAGAACTAAGCTAAATCCTTATAATAGAAAAGTACACTGTGAAAAGTGTACTTTTTATTTTTTAAATATCAGATATAACAAGTTGGAAAGCGTAGCATAAAAAAAGCATCCTTTTTCAGATGCTTGTGTTTTTTTAGATATGTTTTGATTTAAACTTCGTCGTCAGAATCTATAGTGTAAGTTCTGCTTTTGAAATCTTTATCATGCTTTTCTGAAATAACATCCTCACCTTTTTCATTAATGATGAAATCTGTGGACTCATTAAACATCTCCTGAAAACTTTTAAAATCTTCTTTGTAAAGATAAATTTTGTGCTTCTCGAATGTAGCTTCTCCATTCTCTCCGAAATTCTTTTTGCTTTCGGTAATCGTAAGATAATAATCTCCTGCTTTAGTCTCTCGCACATCAAAGAAATAAGTTCTTCTCCCCGCTTTTAACACCTTAGTGAAAATTTCATTTTCATGGCGTTCCTTGTATTCACTCATTATTAGATATTTTTTTAAATCTTGTTAAGAACAAATATAAAATATTTCTTTTAATCACAAAGTTTTTTTTATGATTTATTTAACAATTCAAAATGTTTTGGCTATGCAGTTGCAGAATTGCTAATTTCACTAAGATTAAGAATGAGGTCTGCTCTTTGTGCGCTAGACTCTCTATGTGTGATGATTATGGAAGTAGCATTATTGATTTTATCATCTATGTTTCTGAGGATATTCTGTTCGGTTTCTGTATCTAATGCAGATAGGGAGTCATCAAAAATAATGATATTTGGGTCTTTTATTAAGGCTCTAGCAATGCAAATTCTCTGTTTTTGACCTCCCGAAAGCATTACGCCTCGTTCGCCCACCATCGTTTTGTATTGATCTTTAAACTCAACAATGTTTTTGTGCACATCTGCAATTTTAGAATATTCAACCACTTTTTCATGCGTAGGATGGTCGATAGAGAATCCTATATTATGTTCTATAGAATCTGAAAAGAGATAACTTTCCTGCGGAATATAACCAATGAAATTTCTGTAATTTTCAAGATTATGATCTTTTAAATTTTTACCGTCAATCAAAATTTCGCCTTCAGTAGGATCTATAAGTCTGCAAAGAAGTAAAGCGATCGTCGATTTTCCACTACCGGTTTTTCCCATGATGGCTAAAGATTTTCCGGCACCAATTTTAAAACTTAAGTTATCTAATGCTTTAATTCCTGTGTTTGGATAGACGTAAGAGACATTTCTAAATTCAATATCACCTTTAATAGGGTAGTTTTCAAAGTTTTTATTGTAAATATCAGACTGCTTCTCCAAAAATTCATTAATTCTCTGCATGGAAGCTTCTGCTCTCTGATTAATTGATGTTACCCAACCTACCATTGAGAATGGCCAGATTAAAATATTAATGTACATAAAGAAATCTGCAATTTTACCAACGGTAAGCTCGCCTGCAATATATTTTTGTCCGCCAATCAAAATTACTGCAACATTCAATAACCCGATTACAAATAAAATAATGGTAAAGAAATAGGCTTCTGTTTTTGCTAAATCTAAAGCTTTATCTTGGTAATCGCTTACTTTAATACCGTAATTTTTTTGGATATATTTTTCCTTTGCAAAGTATTTTACCACTCGTATTCCTGAAAAACTATCCTGTACAAAAGTGGAAATCGCAGACTGACTTTTCTGCATCACTTTTGATTTTTTATTGATAATCGAGCTTACTTTAAATATGATAAAAGATAAAATCGGAAGCGGCAACAACGTCCAAACCGTCATTGAAACATCAGTTGTAAGCATATAAAAACTGGTAATCAATAATAATACAATAAGATTGACCACATACATTACACCTGGTCCCAGATACATTCTTACGGCAACAATATCTTCACTTAATCTATTCATTAAGTCTCCGATGGTTGTTTGCTTGTAATCGGTAAGCGATAACTCCTGATAATGTCTGTAGATTTTATTTTTTAGTTCATATTCAATTCTTCGGGATGCAACGATGATGGTTTGTCGCATCATAAAAGTAAAGAATCCGGTAAGAAGAGAGCAACCGACAATAATGGCAACGTAGATTAAAACTTGCTTATTAAAGCCCAGATTTCCATGTTTTGTAAGCTCGTCAACCGATTTTCCAACGAACTGTACCTTATATATATTAAAAAAATTACTGGCGATGATGAATAATAACCCCCAAAACAATAATATTTTGTGCTTCCAAAAGTAAGGGTTCAGAGTTTTCAGTGCTTTCATAAAGTTTCACAAAATTACAAAAATTGAAGCAGACTGAGAATTTCATAAATTTTAAATTTCATATCTTTGCACGCATAAAAAGCTCTTTGAATGTTAGGAAGAAGACAAATCCGTGAAAAAGTAGTAGAATCTGTGTATTCGTACTACCAAAACCCGATAAAATTTGATGTGTTAGAAAAAAACATGTTTTCGGGAATAGAGAAAATCTATAATCTCTATATTTTTCAATTGAATTTTTTGGTGGGTCTGAAAGATCTTGCCGAAAACCAAATGGAAATTGGTAAAAACAAATACTTTAAAACTGATTCAGATGTTAATCCCAATCAAAAATTTATTAATAATCAGGTTTTAAAAAAGCTTGATGAAAATCCTGAGAGATTGTATTTCTCTGGTCAGCATAAAGATTTGAAATGGGACTTGCACGATGATATGTTGGTGAAAACTTTCCAACGTATGACTGCAGGAAAGCGTTATCAGGATTTTATGAAGGAAGATGGTTATTCTTTTGAAGATGATCAAAAGTTTATCGGAAAATTATTTTTAAGGTATATTGCCGAAAATGATGATTTTCATGATTATATCAGCGATAGAGAACTTACTTGGTCAGATGATATTCATATTGCCAACTCGATGGTTCAAAAAACAATCGGTTTTTTGAAAGAAGATGAAGAAAGCCGCACTTTAATTAAAATGATTAAAGATGAAGAAGACGCAACTTTTGCGAGCAAACTTCTTAGAGATACTTTGAATAACTGGGAAATTAATGAGAAAAAGCTTTCTGAGCGTCTAGAAAACTGGGATTTGGAAAGAGTGGGATTGATGGATAAAGTTATTTTAACAACTGCTATTTCAGAGCTAGACAATTTTCCTTTTACCCCTTCAAGAGTTATTATTAATGAATATATTGAGATTGCAAAAGTATATGCGACAGATCGTTCTAATATATTCATCAACGGTATTTTAGATAAATATTGTAAAGATTTAAATAGAATATAAATTAAAATTAATTTAATATGAAAAAGACATTATCAATTATTGCTTTGTCTGTAATCGGATTCGGATTGGTTTCTTGTAAAAAAGAAGAAAATAAAGAAGTGCAAAATGCAGAAGTAATTGGTGTAGATTCTACCAATGCACCTGCTGCACCTTCAAATGACTCTACAGTTTCACCTGTAACTCCTACAGTTGCCGGAACTGAAGCTGCAGCTCCTGTAAAATCTAATCAACCTACCACCACAATTGCATTATCTGAAAGCAATTTCGATTTTGGAACTATTAAAAAAGGAGCAAAAGTAAACCACGTTTACGAAGTAACCAATACAGGTACAAACCCATTAATTATTTCTGAAGTAAAGCCTGGATGCGGATGTACTGCTCCTGAATTTACTAAAGATCCAATTATGCCGGGTAAAAAAGGGAAAATTACTTTGAGCTTTGACTCTACAAGCTTTGACGGAAGCGTACAAAAGTATGCTGATGTTTTTGCTAACGTAGAAAATGCTCCGATAAAATTGACATTCAATGCCAATATTCAACCATAATTAAATGAATATGTTAACATTATTTTTACAAGCACCTGCACAGGGAAATTCAACGACTATGTTGATGATGATGGGGGTGATGGTTGTCGGATTTTATTTTCTGATGATCAGACCTCAAATGAAGAAGCAGAAGCAGGAGAAAAAATTTCAGGAAGATCTGAAAGTGGGAAGCAGAGTAGTGCTTACTTCTGGTCTTCACGGAAGAATTGCTCAGATTCAGGAGGATGGAGTGGTTATTGAAACCCTTTCAGGAAAACTGAAATTTGAAAAAGCAGCAATTTCAAGAGAATTTACAGCAAACAGATTTGGAGACAAAGCGGCGGCTGATAAAAAAGAAGTTGTAGAAACTGAAAAAAAATAATTTAGTTTTAAAATAATATTGTGAATTGGCGCGGTGAAAGAAGCTCACCGCGCCAATTTTTTTATACATCATTCTGTAAAAACCACAACATTCTGAACTTATTTTCATGATTGTGAAATTTTTGTTTATATATAAAAATGTTTGTGGAAGTTATGCTAAAAAAATATATTTGACAGATTATTAAAAGACTAAGAAAACCATGAAAAAAATTCTTCTTTGTTTGGCGTTTACCTTCCTAAGCATTATTTCTTTTGCACAGAAAATTCCGTTTGACATTAAAAAAAGCGATGTTTTTAAAGATGAATACAAACGTTCATCGATTGCTCTTGTAGAAGATGACGGAAAAGGTGGAGTGGTGGTTATTCGCTCTTATGTTGGTGGTGTTTTTTCTTCCGGATCTGGTTATTATTTTGAGCATTATGATTCCAATCTTAAGTTGATAAAAGAATTTGAATATGAAATAAACTATTCTAAAGCGGTAAGACAAAGTTCTGTGTTGGGTGTTATTATGGATGGTGAGAATATACATATTATCGATTTTATATATGAAAAAGATCAAAAAGCTTACATCTGTTCTGCAATGTCATCTAATATTAATGATTTTAATTTCAAGAAGAGCGAATTGTTTCGGGTTAATAGTGATGAGATAAAGCAATTTGTTTTTTTTAATGCAGGAGTTTTTGATGGTGATTACGGAGCGAGTATGATTGTTAACGAAAATCGTACTGCATTTGCAGTGACGGTGGATATTAAAGATAAAAATACAGAAACGCACCGTATGTTTGTGTTTGATCAATCGCTTCAGAAAAATATTGATCATACTTTTAAAAAAGAGATAAAGGACAGAAAATTTGTTTACGAGAATATTGATGTTTCTAAAGACGGAAAAACAATTTATGTTCTCGGGAAAGTATATAGCGATGACAAAAAGAAGAAAAAAGAAGGCGGAAAATATCAATATGAATTAACTCGCATTACTGGTGATAGCGAAAAAACTCAGGTTTTTGATTCTGATGAACATTTTGTAGCGTCTCTTAATACAATCGTTTTTGAAGATCGTTTAATATGCCTTGGCTTTTATTCAGATCTACGAGATCATAGATTTAAAGGAATTTCTTATTTCGAGCTAGATCCTGTCACTTTAGAAATGAAAAAAGTAAAGTACAATCCGTTTACGGAGCAATTTATCATTGATAAATATGGGAAAGACAAAGATAAAGAGTTGAAAAATCTTTCTTTTAGAAAAATAATTACAACTCAAAACGGAGATATTATTTTTAACGCTGAAGAATTTTATATTACTTCACATTATTATTCGTCGCCATATGGCGGAGGATATTCGCGCACAATTTTTCATTATGATGATATTGTTACAGCAAGGCTTAATCCAGCTGGTGAAATTGTTTGGGCAAGAAATATCAATAAAAGACAGACAACTAATGGAGACGAATCTTTTATTTCTTACACTTCAGCTGCTGTTGGTAGCGACGCTTATTTCTTTATCAATACAGGTGAAAAAGTAAAGAAACTAAGCAACGACAGAATCCAATTTGGACAAACCAGTTCCAAAAAAGCCAATCTTAATATCATCCGGGTCAATCAAAATGGAAATTTCGATTACCAGGAAATTTTAGATAATGAAGACAGTGAAGTTCCGTTTATGGTCTCAAATGGCGCTATTTCTGGTGATTCTGTTTATTTCATTGGAAGAAAAGGAACGAAAAAACAAATTCTGAAAGTATCTTTATAAACTGAACTAATTTAAAATATTTCGTTTCGGCGGGGTGAGGATAGATTACCCCGCCGAAACTTTTTTAATATTGATGAATCATTTTGTTATTCTTTAAACTATTAAAGTTGTGATTTTAATTCTTAAAGGATGAAAAAAATAGCGTCGAATTTTTATTGTCTATTTTGTGAGAGTATTTGTAAGATTTCTATTAAAAAAATATCTTTACCTAATGAATCAAAACAAAACTGTTCTCATTCTTGGCGCAAATTCCGATGTTGCAAAACAATGTATTAAACAATATATAGCAAAAGGATTTTTGGTTGTGGCGGCATCTAGAAATACCGAATCTTTAGAAAACTTTATTCAGCAAAATAATCTCAATTCAAAAGTTACAGTTTTATCTTTTGATGCTGTTGATTTTGATTCTCATCAAAAGTTTTACGATGAACTTCCTATAAGACCTCATATTGTTGTTTACGCAGCCGGATTTTTAGTTGACAACGAGAAAGCGTTAAGCGATTTCAAAGGTGTTCAACAAATGATGACAGTGAATTATATGGGTGCGGTTTCTATTCTGAACATTATTGCGATGGATGGAAGTAATAAAAATTTAGAAAGAATCATCGGATTGTCTTCTCTTTCAGGAGTGAGAGGGCGTAAAAGTAATTTTGTATACGGAAGTACAAAATCAGCTTTTACTACTTATTTGGCGGGTTTAAGGCAGGAACTAGCGCAGAGAAATATTAAAGTCAACGTTTTGGTCAGTGGATATATTAATACGAAAATAAACGCTGGTTTAGACCTTAATAAAAATCTTCTGATGGAACCTGATTATGTGGCAAAGCATCTTGTGAATGCAGGTAATTCTTTTACGATTGTTCCTAATTTTAAATGGAAATTGATTTATTTTATTTTAAAAATCTTGCCGGAAAGTTTGGTGGCGAAATTGCCATAAAAAAATAATTTTCGTTTTTTTATTTTTCAAATTTACCATATATAAAATAGGTTAAACTTCTTGCTGCGATTTATAATGCGCAACAGCCACATGAATTTCAAAATAAGAATAATCGTCACCCAACGCTTCTTTTATCACTTTTAAAGATTGAATTTTTGGGGTTTTTGCAACTTCGATGATGTTTTCTATTTTGTTAGTATTCACTAGTTCACTTGCATTTATGGTTCCGTCCACGACGAAATTAATTAAATGATTCTGAATCGTATTGATTGACAAATTTCTTATTTTGGCAATTTCCTCGATGCTGTTATTTTCTTTGTAGAGTTGAAAAGTTGTAGCAAATGTTCCAGATGTGTTTTTATTTGCCTTTTTGGGTTTCTGTTCTCGTTGTTTTTTTTGTTTTTTTTCTGAGACTTTACTGCTCAAATTATTAATGTTGCAATATTCTAAAATGACTTCAAGAAATAATTCTCCATACTTTTCTATTTTAAATTCCCCAAAACCACTAATTTGATTAAGTTCTTCTTTGGTATTGGGCAGATAAGTTGAAAGTTCCATCAAACTGGCATCAGAAAAAATAACATACGGCGGAACGTTTTCTTTTTCTGCCTGCTTACGTCTGAGTTTCTTGAGCTCATCAAATAAATCGAGGTTTTCTGCTATTTTATTTTGAGTATAATTAGTCTCAATCTCAGCTACAGTTACTGCTTTCGCTTGTTCTTTTATTTTTTGTAAGCTTACTTTTTTATGTTTAAATAAAACCAAATTGCTTTCTTCTGTTAATTTTAAAACAGAAAATTCTTCATTTGATTCTTTTAGAAAACCATTGATTATTAGTTGTTTGATGAGGTTTTGCCAATAGTTTTTATCACTTTTATTTCCAATACCATACGTAGGAAGACTTTGCATATAATCTGTAATTTTGGCACTTTTTGAACCACGCAGAAAATCAATAATCATGTTTTTTCCGTACCGTTCTTTCAGTCGGAAGACGGCACTGAGTAATTTTTGAGCATCAACGGTTGCGTCCCAGGTTTCAAATTCACTGAGGCAATAATCACAATTGTTGCAATTTCCAGGATGATTTTCTCCAAAATACTCCATCAGATATTGTCTTCGGCATTTTTGCATCTCGGCAAAATCAGCCATTTGTTGCAGCTTTCGCAACATTAGACCAGATTGTTCTTCATTGCCTTCTATCAAAGCAAATCTTCGAAGTTTTATCACATCAGCACCAGAATAAAACAAAATCGCTTCACTCGGCAGACCATCTCTTCCGGCTCTTCCCGTTTCCTGATAATAGCTTTCTATATTTTTTGGTAAATCTGCGTGCATCACAAAACGGACATTACTTTTATCGATCCCCATTCCAAAAGCAATTGTTGCAACCATTACCTGAGTTTTGTCTTTGATGAAGTCTTCCTGAACCTTTGCCCGTTCGGCTGATGAAATTCCTGCGTGATAAAAAGCAGAATTGATACCATTTTCTTTCAGCTGATTAGACATTTCTTCAGTCCCTTTTCGGGATAAGCAATAGATAATTCCAGAATCGTTGGGATGCTCACTGAGGTATTGAGTAATGTGATGAAGGACAGACTGTTTGGGCTGTACAAAATATTTGATATTGGCTCTGTCGAACGATGAAACTAAAACAAGAGGTTGCTGAAGATTCAGTTGTTTGATGATATCTTGTCTTGTAATTTCATCTGCACTTGCCGTTAAAGCAATGATTGGGATTTGTGGAAATTGATTTTTTAAACTATTCAGAAATAAATAGTCCGGACGGAAATCGTGGCCCCAATGTGAAACACAATGTGCTTCATCTACAGCAAATAATGAAACCTTAACTTCATTAAGCAATTTTAAAAATGCACCGTTATCGGCACTTAATTTTTCGGGTGCGACGTATAAAAGTTTGAGTTCGCCATTTTTTAATTGATGTAAAGTTTCATTTTGTTCCAGAGAACTCATCGAAGAATTAATGTATGCAGCAGAAATCCCATTCACGCGCAGTGCATCAACTTGGTCTTTCATTAAAGCAATTAATGGAGAAATAACAATCGCAGTACCTTCCAAAACTAAAGCCGGAACTTGGTAGCAAAGGGATTTCCCACCACCAGTTGGCATTAAAACAAACGTGTCTTTTTTTGCAATTACATTTTCCACGGCATTGGCTTGCTCTAGCCTGAAACTGTCGTAGCCAAAATATTGCTGTAAAATTTCTAGAGAAGATTTCATAATTCAAAATTTGTGTTGAAGTAAAAATAATAAATTGTGAGTAGTTTTGCGTGTTTTTTTATTTTGATGGATTCAAAAATATTGTAAAAGACTATTATTTTTAAAAATACCTGAAAATATTTTGCAATTAACTTTTAAAAAATGTGTTGATACTAAATTTCCATAAATTTCGACCTAGTTTCAAGGTAGATGATGGTTTTATTGAGATTACTTTCATCAATATTAGCTTTGTCTAAAATGAAATTCATGAATGAAGAGGCTGTGATGTAAAGATATTTATCATCTAGAATACAGTAGGTAATTTCCTGCCAAATAAATTTATATTCAGATTTATAGTTTTTGAAGGAAAAATGGGTAGGAGTAAATTCCCAAATTACATCAGTTGAGTTTATTCTGAAATTAGAAATTTCTTTATCTATTGTTTCTTTAAACTTCTTTTTAGAATTTTTATGGATAGAATAGTAAGAAAAGTATGATGAAAATGTAGCTATACCGAATCCTATAAAGAAACCTGTAAATTGATAATCATTAAATAGAAAAGTAAGAAGTCCAAAAGCTATTGAAAAAAGCCCCCAAAAGAGATTCCTATTGTTTTTTTTAAGGTTGCTCTTCCAAGCTCTTTTAAATTCATATTGCTGAATTTGTGTGAAAATTTCTTCAGAGATTGGAGTGTTGTAGGTTAGGGTTTCTTCGGTCATAGTCTTTGTTTAAATAAAAAAAGCGGAGAAAAATCTCCGCTTCTAATTTATGCTTTTAAATTTAATTTCAATTCCAATTCATCGAGTTGTTCATCAGCAATTTTACTTGGCGCATCAATCATCACATCTCGTCCTGAATTATTTTTCGGGAATGCAATGTAATCTCTAATCACTTCGTTTCCGTCAAGAATAGCTACCAAACGGTCAAATCCGAAAGCCAAACCACCGTGAGGCGGAGCTCCGTATTTGAACGCATTCATTAAGAATCCAAATTGCGCTTCTGCTTCTTCTTTTGAGAATCCTAATAAATCAAACATTCTTGATTGTAAATCTTTATCAAAAATTCGGATTGAACCTCCACCGATCTCGTTTCCGTTCAAAACCATATCGTAAGCATTGGCTCTTGCTTTTCCTGGGTCAGTTTCCAATAAATGTAAATCTTCTGGTTTTGGAGAGGTGAAAGGGTGGTGCATTGCGTGGTAACGTCCGCTTTCCTCATCAAATTCCAATAACGGGAAGTCAACAACCCAAAGTGGTGCAAATACATTTCCTTTTCTTAATCCTAAACGGTTTCCAAGTTCCATTCTCAACGCTGAAAGCTGAGTTCTTACTTTGTGTTCGTTTCCTGAAAGAATCAACATTAAATCGCCTTCTTTTGCTCCGAATTTTTCAATGATTTTTGCTAAATCTTCCTCGTTGTAAAATTTATTTACAGAAGAAGTTTTCACTCCGTCATTTTGGAATTTAGCCCAAACCATTCCTGAAGCTCCGATTTGTGGTCTTTTTACCCAATCAACAAGCTCGTCGATTTGTTTTCTTGTATAATCTGCACATCCTTCAACATTGATTCCGACAACCAATTCTGCATCATCAAATATCTTGAAATCTTTTCCTTTTACTAAATCGTTTAATTCTACGAATTCCATTCCGAAACGGATGTCCGGTTTGTCGTTTCCATATTTCTGCATCGCATCAGCAAAAGTCATTCTTGGGAAAGTTCCGAATTCCTGACCGGTAATATCTTTGATTAACGTTTTGGTCATTCCTTCAAAAACATTCATTACATCTTCCTGCTCTACGAATGCCATTTCGCAATCGATTTGTGTGAATTCCGGCTGTCTGTCGGCTCTCAAATCCTCATCACGGAAACATTTCACGATCTGGAAATATTTATCCATTCCACCAACCATCAACAATTGTTTGAAAGTCTGTGGAGATTGTGGCAATGCATAAAATTGTCCCGGATTCATCCTGCTTGGAACCACGAAATCTCTTGCCCCTTCCGGAGTAGATTTAATTAAAACCGGAGTTTCAACTTCAATAAATCCTTCGTCTGAAAGATAATTTCTAACTTTTTGCGCCATTTTGTGACGGAAGATCAATTTATCTCTTACCGGAGCTCTTCTGATATCCAGATAACGGTATTTCATCCTTAACTCTTCACCTCCGTCTGTTTCATCTTCAATGGTGAAAGGCGGAAGCTGAGATTCATTAAGAACCGTTAATTTTTCAACTAAAATTTCAATTTCTCCTGTTGGAATATTGGGGTTTTTGCTTACTCTTTCAATGACTTTTCCACTCACTTGAATCACGAATTCACGACCCAATTTTTTTGCATTTTCCATCAATTCCGCTGTAGAACGGTCTTGGTCGAAAACCAACTGAGTAATTCCGTAACGATCTCGAAGATCTATCCAAATCATAAATCCTTTATCACGAATGGTTTGTACCCATCCTGAAAGTGTAACTTCTTCATTAAGATTTTTTAGAGATAATTCTCCGTTGGTGTGCGATCGAAACATTTGTTTTAGATGTTAGATATTAGACTTTATATATTAGACTTTTATATGTCTAATTTTTCGTTGGCAAAGATAAGGTTTTTGAAAGTTTTAAAATAAAAAAAACTCCCCGAAGGAAGTTTAAAGTATAATATTGTAAAATTTTCTAAAGAATTGCAGCCGTATCAGGATGGTTATTTTCTAAAGCATAATCTTTTGCTGTCTTACCTTGACGGTCTTTAGTGTCTTTTTTAGCCCCTTTTTTTAAAAATAATTTTACGGTATCTGTGTAGCCATATCTTGCGGCATACATAAGTGGAGTTGTGTCGCTACAAGATTTATTAACGTCTACATTGTTTTCAAACAAATAGTTGATCACATTTACTCTTTCATATCTTGCACTTAAAGACAAGAGATTGTAAGGGACTTGTTTAATATCAAAACACTTGGTCAATTCGTCTTTCTTGAAAACCTTTTTTATATCTTCTATTTTGTCTGTCTGGAAGATTCTTGTTTTCTCACTAGAAAGTTCTTGTGCAAACAATCCATTACTAAAAATAGCAATTCCAAATAGTAAAGAAGTAGTAATTATTTTTTTCATAAATCTTAATTTTATCTAAATAATATACAAAGCTAAATATTTTTTTTGATACATGTTGCTAATTATTAATTGATTTCATTGTTTTTTATGAAATTCACTACATGAAGTTTCATATCATTGATAATTAAGAATTTCGCAAATGCAAGTTACAAAGTTTCATCGATTAAATTATAATGCTTCTTAACTAAAGATTTTCCTTTAAAATTTATACTATATTATCACTAAATGTTGAAAATTATTTTTGTTAAAAAACATTAACTATTTGTAACCATATTATCATAAAAAATACCGAAGCGTAAACTTCGGTATTCAATATTTTTAAGATGTTAGGATTTATTTCCCTCCAAAAAGCCCGCCTAGAATATCTCCTAAACCTCCACTTTGTTGTTGTTTTTGTTGTCCGCCTCCACCAAGAACGCTTCCTAAAATATCATTCAAAGGATTTCCAGAAGACTGCGATTGCCCACCACCTAAAACACTTCCTAGGATATCGTTTAAAGGATTAGACTGCTGTTGCTGAGCCTGAGTTTGTGCACCGCCTAAAATTCCACCTAAAAGATCACCAAGACCTCCAGCTCCCACATTGTTTTGTTGTTTTTCTTTACCAATATAGCCCATAATTACAGGAGCAAGCATTGCCAAGATAGGTCCGATTTTATCAATAGAAATTCCTGTATTTTGTGATAACTGATTTTCTACATTACCTTTTTCACTTCCAAAAACATGAGAGAGAATTGACCCGCCTTCATTTTGTCTTGCTTCCAACTGTGAAGTATCATCTAAAATACTTCCGTCGTGATCTTTATCTAATGCATTATTTAAAGCTTCGGCTTCTTTATTGTCTTGAGATTTGTTTCTCAGATAAGAAATTACAAGAGGTGTTGCTACTGCCAAAAGTGCGAGGATTTGGTTCTTGCTGATTCCGAATTTGTTTTCAGCCTGCTCCGCAACCTGATTTCCTGTGTTTCCTGTAAGTAAATCTATTAAACTCATTTTTGTGCTTATTTTTTAGGTGTTAATAAACTCAAAGTTATCAAAAATATTGACAATGTATAATTTAATTTAAAACAAAAATCTAAGGTTAATATCTTGAAGAATAGATTAGTTTTTCAAAATGGGAACATTCGAACAAGCCTCACCAAACATCAGAGATTTTATAATCGGCTGAATTTTTTCCACCAATTCTACGTATGCATTTTCTGGAATTAGCTTGTCAGAGCAGCCTTTTACCAATACTCTTTTTCCTTCCATTACAGAGAAATCATGGCTGTTGATCGCATCATGCATTAAGATTATTTCTAAATTTTCTAAATTTCCGAAAACTATTTTTTTTGTAACGTCTGTTAATTTAGCAGTGATTAAAAAGTAAGCCCAAAGTGGTACGATTGCATCAGCAGAATTATAGATGTAAACGTAAGTATCTTTGTATTCTTCAGTGTCGATTGCGGCTACTTTTTCACGGAAGTCTTTTTCTTTTAAAATCATTTCCATAAAAAGAAAATCTTTAAGATCAATACCTTTTCTTGCACCTTTGGGAACAAGATCAGTAAGGTCAAAGTTGATCAATCCGCTTGCGGCTACTTTATTTTTTATTTCAAGTTCTTCTGACATTTTTTTATCATTATCTTTGAAGCAAATTTACTCAATTATAATTTGAATTTTGATGTTTGCAATTTGAGATTAAATGTCATTTCAATAGATAAAATCATTCATCGCTTATCAATTGTCATTTATGAAATATTATATCATCGCAGGTGAAGCATCCGGAGATTTGCACGGAAGCAATTTAATGAAAGCTTTAAAGGAAAAAGATCCTAACGCAGAATTCAGATTTTGGGGTGGAGATTTGATGCAGAAACAAGGCGGTACTTTGGTGAAGCACTATCGAGATTTAGCTTTTATGGGCTTTTTGGAAGTTGCGATGAACTTGAGAACGATTTTAAATAATATTAAAATCTGCAAAGAAGATATTAAAAATAATCAGCCGGATGTTTTGATTTTGGTTGATTATCCCGGCTTCAATTTGCGAATCGCAAAATTTGCAAAAGAATTGGGCATAAAAGTAGTCTACTATATTTCTCCTCAACTTTGGGCTTGGAAAGAAGGTCGTGTTGAAATCATTAAAAAATATGTTGATGAAATGATGGTGATCTTGCCTTTCGAGGAAGATTTTTATCACAAGCATGATGTAAAATCTCACTTTGTAGGACATCCTTTGTTGGATGCAATTTCTACACTTCAGGATATTTCTGTTGATGATTTTAAAACTGAAAATGGTTTAAATGAAAAAGAAATCATTGCACTTTTGCCAGGTTCCAGAAAACAGGAGGTGGAAAAAATGTTGGAAATCATGCTTTCTGTTCGTCCTCATTTTGAGAATTATCAGTTTGTGATTGCGGGAGCACCAAGTCTTGAAAAGGAGTTTTATCAAAAATATGTTGATGAAAATGTACATTTCGTATCCAACAAAACTTATGATTTGCTGAGATGTTCAAAAGCAGCTTTGGTTACTTCAGGAACGGCAACGTTGGAAACTGCTTTGCTGAATATTCCAGAAGTGGTTTGTTATCGCGGAAGCAAAATTTCTTACGCTATTGCCAAAAGATTGGTGAAAAACATCAAATATATTTCTTTGGTAAATCTGATTATGGATCGGGAAGTGGTGAAAGAATTAATTCAAAGTGAACTCAATACTAAAAATCTTGTTAAAGAATTAAATTTCATTATTGATGGTGAAAAAAGAAGTGAAATGCTTCAAGATTTTAAATTACTCAGAGAAAAATTGGGCGGAAAAGGTGCAAGTGAAAATGCAGCTGATATTATTTTGAATCTCAAAAAATAGAAATAAATCTATTCCGGTATTCTAAAATTTTCTAACTTAGTTTGTTCAAACACAAATGATTTTGAACAAGCAACCTCTTTTGATTGTTGTACTCTGTTTTATTCTTGGAATTTTCTTTCAGGATAAATTCATTCTTGAGCAAAATTCCATCATTTTAATTCTACTTTTTTCTGTCATTATTTTCGGATTATTTTTTCTGAAAAACCAGATTCTATTTAAAATCAGAAATTTCCTTTTGATGATTTTCTTTTTCGGATTAGGAATTTCTTTTCATTTTTATAATAATTTGAATCTTCAAAAGATTGATGTAAAAACCAATGAAACCATCATTTTTAAAGTTTCAAAAAAATTAAATTCAAACGAAAAATATAGAAAGTACGAGGTTTTAGCTGAGGTTGATAATCGGTCTTTTCAAGCGATTGTAAATGTTGTAAAAAATCAGAAAGAATTAGATTTTAATCATTATTATAAAGCAAAAGCCTATCTGGTTCAACCAAAATCACCGGAACACGATTTTCAGTTTGATTATTCAAAATATTTAAAGCGAAAAAATATTTCCTATCAATGTTATATTAACGGAGAAATCTCGTCTGCTGCAAGAAGCGATTTGAGTTTTACAGAAAAGATCAGGCAAAAACGTCTTGAAACATTGCAGGAAATTAGCAATTCTGAAATGTCTTTGCGAAGTCGCGAATTTTTAAAAGGAATAATTTTGGCAGACCGCACAGAAATTGATGCTGAAACCGTTCAGGATTTTAACCGTTCCGGTTTGGTGCATTTTCTTGCTATTTCAGGAACGCATATCGTCGTGATTTTCGGGATGTTTTATTTCCTGATGATGAGGTTTGCATCTGTTCGCCTGAAAAAATATGCCATCATTATCAGTTTACTATTCATCTGGATTTTTGCCATTTTCATTGGATTTGGAAATTCTGTGGTGCGGTCTTGCATCATGATTTCTGTATATTTTATTTACTTATTGCTTCAAAGAAAACCAGATCTGCTCCATTCAATGGCACTTTCGGCATTTATTATTTTAATGATTGATACGCAGCAAATTTTTGATGTAGGTTTTCAGTTGAGTTTTCTGGCTGTGTTGGGGATTTATTGGTTGAATCAACCGATTTTAAAATACCTTCCGAGACAGGATAATTTTTTCAAAAAACTGATTTATAATACAATTTCTATTTCTATTGCAGCACAATTGGCGACATTGCCTCTAGTTTTGTACTATTTTCATCAGTTTTCATTGATTTCAATTATTGCGAACTTTATAATTGTTCCGTTTTCGGAGCTTATCATTATCTTTTCTTTTTTAATGACTGCGCTGATTGGTTTTAATTTAGATTTTGAAATAATTAATTGGTGTTACGATTTTATTATTAAGATTTTGCTGAATGTAATTCATTGGTTTGCTGATTTCGATGCCGTTTTCTTTGAAAATATTCCTTTAAATTTAGCTGAGGTTTTTCTCCTGTTTGGGATTGTTTATTTCCTAAAATTTATGCTTGATAAACTCAGTTTCAGAAATATTTCAAATATAGTTTTAGCCATTACCGTATTTTTAGTTATCAGAATTTCTTTTAATCTTATTGAAAACCAGAAAGATGAGTTTTTAGTACATCATTATAAAAAAGAAAATATTATTTCCATGAAAAAAGGAAATAAGGCAATTTTTTGGATGAATTCTTCGGATGATAAAAATAAAATTCAACAGTATATTATCAATCCCTATGTTTCTTCACGGAGGATAAAAAATTTAGAAATCAAAAATTTTCCGGCTTCGGCTAAAATGGTAAAGTTTGAAGGTAAAATTTATGAATTAAAGTAATCTCAAATTTTAATGCTTTTTCTTGTATTTAATATACTTATGAATCTTATTTAGAAAGATTACAAACTGTCTAATAGTGAGATTTCTCACTTTTTAGTATTGTTAACATTTCCTAATTTTGTGGAAATTCAAATTTAAACTTAATATGGCAGGTTTAACAAGTTCTACAATAGGTAGAAAATATGCTATGGCACTTTCAGCAATGTTTTTGCTGATATTCTTAGTGATGCATCTATCTACCAACATGACATCCGTTTTTAGCGAAGATGTTTTTAATGAGGCTTCTCATTTTATGGGATACAATCCGGCGGTGCAGTATCTGATGCAGCCGATTTTGATGTTTGCAGTGATTTTCCATTTTGCAATGGGGTTCGTTCTTGAGATTAAGAACAACAAGGCTCGTCCGATTAAATATGCGAACAACAACGGAGCGGCTAATTCTACATGGATGTCTAGAAATATGATTATTTCCGGAGCTGTGATCTTAGCTTTCTTGGTATTGCATTTTTATGATTTTTATTTTCCTGAAATGAACTACAAGTACATTCAGGCAAATACACCAGATGAGACAAGATATTGGGCAGAGCTTCACCACAAGTTTCACGACCTTTGGAGAGTGGCTCTTTATGTTGTTGCTTTCGGATTATTAGGTCTGCATTTGGCACACGGTTTCCAGTCTTCTTTCCAGTCGATCGGAGCTAGACACCAGAAATACACTCCTGTTATTAAAGCTTTCGGAAACTGGTATTCAATCCTTATTCCTGCAGGTTTTATTTTTATTGCAATTTTTCATTACGTAACTCAATAATATCAATATACTAATATGAGTAAATTAGATTCGAAAATTCCAGGAGGTCCTTTAAAGGATAAGTGGAAAAATCATAAAGACCATATGAACCTTGTTGCACCAAACAACAGAGATAAGATTGATATTATTGTTGTAGGTACAGGTTTGGCAGGAGGTTCTGCTGCAGCTACTTTGGCTGAGCAAGGATATAATGTAAAAGCATTCTGCTACCAAGATTCACCAAGAAGAGCACACTCTATTGCTGCACAAGGTGGTATCAACGCTGCTAAAAACTATCAAGGTGATGGTGACTCTACTTACAGATTGTTCTACGATACCATTAAAGGTGGTGACTACAGAGCAAGAGAGGCAAACGTTTACAGATTAGCTGAAGTTTCTGCAAATATTATCGACCAGTGTGTATCTCAAGGGGTTCCATTCGGTAGAGATTACGGCGGACAATTAGATAACCGTTCATTTGGTGGAGTTCAGGTTAAAAGAACTTTCTACGCAAAAGGACAAACTGGTCAACAGTTATTATTAGGTGCATATTCTTCATTAAGCCGTCAAATCGGAAAAGGAAGAGTAAAAATGTACAACCGTCACGAAATGCTTGAATTGGTAATCGTAGACGGAAAAGCAAGAGGAATTATTGCAAGAAACCTGGTAACAGGTGAAATCGAAAGACACTCAGCTCACGCAGTGGTAATTGCTTCAGGAGGTTACGGAAACGTATATTTCCTTTCTACTAACGCAATGGGTTCTAACGTTTCTGCAGCTTGGAAAATCCACAAAAAAGGAGCTTACTTCGCAAACCCTTGTTATGTACAGATTCACCCAACTTGTATTCCGGTTCACGGAACACAGCAGTCTAAACTGACTTTGATGTCTGAATCACTTAGAAACTCCGGAAGAATTTGGGTTCCTAAGAAAATTGAAGATTCAGTTGCCATCAGAGAAGGTAAATTGAGACCTGAAAATATTAAAGAAGAAGATAGAGATTACTATTTAGAAAGAAGATATCCTGCATTCGGAAACCTGGTTCCTCGTGACGTTGCGTCTAGAGCAGGTAAAGAAAGATGTGATGCTGGTTTCGGAATCGAAAATAATGAAACTAAAGAAGGTGTTTACCTGGATTTCTCTACAGAGATTATGAAAAAAGGTAAAGAATCTGCTATCGAAAAACATATTCACAATCCTACAGAGCAACAAATCTATGATTTAGGAAAAGCTTGGATTGAGGAAAAATATGGTAACTTATTCGTAATGTACGAAAAGATTACTGCAGATGATCCTTACAAAACTCCAATGAAGATCTATCCTGCTGTACACTACACAATGGGTGGTGTTTGGGTTGATTATAACTTACAATCTACAATTCCTGGATGTTTCGTTGTTGGGGAAGCAAACTTCTCAGACCACGGTGCAAACAGATTAGGAGCCTCTGCTTTGATGCAAGGTTTGGCAGACGGATATTTCGTTCTTCCTTACACAATTGCAGATTATCTTTCTGCAGACATCAGAACGGGAGAAATTCCTACTAACTCTGCTGAATTTGACGCAGCTGAAAAAGAAATTAAAGACAAAGTAAACTTCTTTGTTAATAATAAAGGAACACACTCAGTAGATTATTTCCATAAACAATTAGGACACATTATGTGGAATAAAGTGGGGATGGGAAGAACTCCTGAAGGTTTGAGAGAAGCTATCGTAGAAATTGACGAAGTGAAAAAGAACTTCTGGAAAGATGTAAAAGTAATGGGTGAAACTGAAGGAATGAACACCGAGCTTGAAAAAGCATTCAGAGTTGCCGATTTTATCGAATTAGGTCAATTAATGGCTATCGATGCATTACACAGAAACGAATCTTGTGGAGGACATTTCAGAGAAGATCATGCGACTCCGGAAGGTGAAGCAGAAAGAGATGATGTTAACTTCAAATATGTAGGAGCTTGGGAATATCAGGGTGATGATATCAAACAAGAAGTTCTACACAAAGAAGACCTTATCTATGAGAACATCGAAGTTAAAGCGAGAAGTTACAAATAATCTCCAACCTATAAATAAATAATTATGAGTGCAAAAAAAGGCCTTCATCTTACGCTGAAAATTTGGAGACAAAAAAATACAAAAACTAAAGGTCAGTTTGAGACCTATAAAATATCAGATGTTTCTACAGATTCTTCATTCTTGGAGATGTTAGACATTCTGAACGAGAACCTTATCAACGAAGGAAAAGAACCTATCGCTTTTGACCACGACTGTCGTGAAGGAATCTGCGGTATGTGTTCTCTTTACATCAATGGTAGAGCTCACGGTCCGGATACGGGTATTACAACATGTCAGCTTCACATGAGAATGTTCAAAGACGGTGAAACTATCGTTATCGAACCGTGGAGAAGTGCTGCGTTCCCTGTTATCAAAGACTTAATGGTAGACAGAAGTGCATTCGACAGAGTAATGGCTGCAGGTGGATTTATCTCTGTAAACACTTCAGGAAATACTTTGGATGCAAATGCAATTCCGGTTCCTAAAGAAGATGCAGACAAAGCAATGGATGCTGCAGCTTGTATCGGTTGTGGAGCTTGTGTTGCAACTTGTAAAAATGGTTCTGCAATGCTATTCGTTGGAGCTAAAGTTTCTCAGTACGCATTGTTACCTCAAGGTAGAGTAGAAGCGAAACGTAGAGTTCTAAACATGGTGAAAGCTATGGACGAAGAAGGTTTCGGTAACTGTTCAAATACAGGAGCTTGTGAAGTAGAGTGTCCTAAAGGAATTTCTCTTGAAAATATCGCAAGAATGAACAGAGAATACATGGCTGCTTATGCAGACAGAGGATAATCTGTTTTAAAATAAATTATAAAAATCGTCTTCCGTTGTGGAGACGATTTTTTTTAGTTAAATCTTTCATAAATTACCTTCAAATATTGCATTTAGTATATTTGAAAAACTTATTTTTGCTAAATTATTTAAAATCAAAAATGAAAAAATATCTTTTGTTGTTTGTCATTGCAATATTTGTAATGTCTTGTTCAAAAAAAGTTGAAGTAAAAGGAAAAATCGCAGGCAGTTCTCCATTAGAGAGAATTGAGTTTGTAGAAGCTTCCGGTGTTGCTACATTACCATTGGCTAACTTTGGTATCGATAAAGACGGAAACTTTACAGGAACTTTTGAAGCTCCAAAAAACGGAATGTATGTGATTAATTATGCCGGAAAACAGAATCTTATTTTCCTTAAGGGAGGTCAGAAACTTAATATTTCAGGTAATTCTGCTAGTTTCCCGAACGAATATGTAGTTACAGGAGATGCAAAAAGTGATAACGACTTTTTTCAAGCTTGCCAGAAATTCTTAACAACTTACGGTCAGACGTTGAATATTCAGCAGTTGACTGCAAGTGATGAGGCTGCGTATGTAAAGGCAATGCAGAAAATTGAAGCTGATATCAATAAAAACATCGAAGAAAATGTAAAGAAATTCAACCCTGGAAAAGAAGTGGTAGAATGGAAAAAAATAGATGCTAAAACAGCTATTCTTAATTTATTGGTAAATTATGAAATGACCAAAAAGCAAATGTCTGGTAACAATCCTTCATTCAAGCTGGCAAAAGTATTCACTGATTACGAAACCAAGCTTCAGGAGAATAAAGATACCATGATCAAAACAAGTCCGTTTTACAGACAGTATCTTTTAACAAAGATGAGTACAGATTTTCAAACATTTGCTCAGGCAAAAGCGCAAGGAAAAACAGATATTACAACTTCAGAATTATTCAATGAATTCTTGAAAGGTAAAAAAGAAGTTTCTCAAATAGAGAAAGATTATTTATTGGCTTTTGTAATGGCTCAGTCTGACGTACATCCACAAACTCCTGCCGCTACGACAGATAAAATCAAAAAGATTATCGAAGAAGATATTAAAGACGCTACCATTAAAGCTGATTTGAAGAAAATGCTTTTCGTAATCAGCGGATTCAAAATTGGTGATGATGCTCCGGAAGCTGCTTTGGTAAAACAAGATGGTTCAGCTTATAAATTAAGTGAAAACAAAGGAAAACCATACATGTTAGTATTCTACGCATCTTGGAATCCTTATATTGCTGAAGGTACAGTTCCTGTTTTAAAAGAAGTAGTAAATTTCTATAAGTCTAAAATGAATTTCGTTTTCGTAAACCTTGATGATACTAAAGATCAGTTTACTAAAACAAGCAACGCTTTACTAAAAGGAATTTCTGGAACTAATGTTTACGGTGACGGAGGTTTAAACTCTGATATTGCTAAAAAATATGGTGTATACGGTTTCAAATTACCAAGCTTCATCGTAGTTGATAAAAATGGTAAAGTAGCAAGCAGATCTTTCGTAAATCTAGGTGATCAAGATTTGATTACAATTTTAGATAAGCAAACAGGTCTTTCAGCTCCAAAAGTAGATCCTGCAGCTCAATTGCAGATTGATCCTTCAGCTTTACAGCAACAAGCGGCTCCTCAGGTTGAGAAAGTTCCGGTTGAAGCGAAATAATTAGCTTAAACAGAATATAAAAAACCTTGTCTTCGGATAAGGTTTTTTTTTATTGTATTTTTGCAGACAAAATTGAAACTGAAAGGTTTCACGTTAAATTATTAGAAAAAATAGAAAATAGATGAAGTGTAGGGTAGAAAGCTATATTCATCATACTTGAATTGATATGAGAAAGAAGAAAGACGTAATTCTTGAGAATATAAAACTTTTTGCAGCGGGTGCAAAAGGAGTTGCGATAGGAAAGACTGAAGAAGGGAAAACTGTTTTGGTTTCCGGAGCGATTCCTGGAGATGTGGTTAATGCAAGAGTAAAAAAATCAAAATCAAAATATTTTGAGGCTGAAGTAAAAGAAATTGTTGAAAGATCACCATTCAGAGTGGAGCCGAAGTGTATTCATTTCGGAACTTGTGGCGGTTGCAAATGGCAGAATATGAGCTACGAAAAGCAGCTTGATTTTAAACAAGAAGAAGTTTACAATAATATCAAAAGAATTGGTGGAATCGATGATTTTGAAACCGTTCCGATTTTGGGTGCAGAAGAACAGTATTTCTACAGAAATAAAATGGAATTTTCTTTCTCTAATGCAAGATGGTTAAGCCAGTACGAGATCAGTTCTGAAGAAAATTTTGGAAGCAGAGATGCGCTAGGATTCCATATTCCGGGAATGTGGAGTAAAATTTTAGATCTAAAAGAATGTTTCCTTCAGGAAGATCCATCGAATGCGATTCGTTTAGCTGTAAAGAAATTCGCTGAGAATAAAGGTTTAGACTTTTTTGATGTGAAAAGTCAGAAAGGTTTCTTGAGAACTTTGATGATGAGACAAAACTCAAAAGGAGAATGGATGGTTTTATTCCAGCTTTACAGAGAAGAAAAAGAAAACCGTACGCAGCTTTTTGATTTCTTGTTGGAGCAATTCCCACAGATAAAAACATTGGTGTATGCCATCAATCCTAAACAAAATGATTCAATCTACGATTTAAATGTTAATATTTACTTCGGAGACGGATTCTTAATGGAAGAAATGGACGGCTTGAAATTTAAAATTGGCCCGAAATCTTTCTTCCAGACCAATTATAAACAGGCTTTAGAATTATACAGAAAAACCCTTGAGTTTGCTGATTTAAAAGGTGATGAAGTGGT
The DNA here is from genome assembly GCF_900168205.1 of Chryseobacterium balustinum. Lineage (GTDB taxonomy): Bacteria > Bacteroidota > Bacteroidia > Flavobacteriales > Weeksellaceae > Chryseobacterium > Chryseobacterium balustinum. The sequence goes on along the minus strand of NZ_FUZE01000010.1, from coordinate 16,722 downwards.
TTATGATCTATATACAGGAACCGGAACTATTGCTCAGTATGTTGCAAGAAATGCAAAGCATGTAATTGGTATTGAGTCTGTACAGGAAGCCATTGATGCTGCAATTGAACACGCTGAATTAAATGGTTTAACCAATACGACTTTCTATTGTGGTGATATGAAAAATGTGTTTAATGATGAGTTCTTAGAAAACCATCCAAAAGCGGATGTATTGATTACCGACCCACCAAGAGACGGAATGCACCAGAAAGTAGTAGAGCAGATCTTAAAATTAGCTCCTGAAAAAGTAGTGTATGTAAGTTGTAATTCTGCAACGCAGGCTAGAGATTTAGCTTTAATGAAAGAGCATTATGCTTTGGTGAAAATTTTACCGGTTGATATGTTCCCGCAAACACATCATGTTGAAAATATTGCGTTATTAATAAAGAAATAATTTATTTAAATTTGAAAATACAAAAATCAAAAGTTTAATGAATATGATAAAGAACTGTAAAGCTGTTTTCTTAGTGGGTGCATTATTTTTTACCCAGCAGAATTTATTTTCTCAGGAAAAAGAGAATGATTCTACTGCAACTGTAAAAAAAGATACTGCCGTAGTAAAGAAAGATGATAAAAAGAAAAGTCTGATCAAACCATTTAAAGAAATCATTACCGATAAAGCGGTTTCAGATCAGGGAGTTTTTACGGTTCATAAAGTAGACGACAAATATTATTTTGAAATTCCGGACGCCATGCTGAAAAAGGAATTTCTTTTGGTGACAAGGTTAACAAAAGCGGCTGCAGGAATGCGTTCCGGAACTTCCGGTTATGCCGGTGATCAAATTGGGCAGCAGGTAATCGCTTTTGAGAAAGGTCCGAAAGATAAAATTTTGTTGCGTTCGATTTCTCACGTAGATTATGCCAAAGATTCTACCTCGCAGATGTATAATTCGGTGACTAGAAATAATGTGCAGTCTATCATTAAATCTTTTGATGTAAAAGCTTACGGAGTAAAGAATAACTCTTCTGTAATTGAAGTTACAGATGTTTTGAATTCTGATAACGAGCTGACTTCTTTTTCCGTTTGGTCTAAAGATTCTTACAGAGTCGGGACTTTCCAGAAAGATATGTCGTTTGTGAATTTTGTGAAATCTTTCCCAAGCAATATTGAAATCAATACCACTAAAACTTTTGCAAGAACTTTAGGAGCGCCTGTAACTCCGGCAATTCCGGGAAGACCTGCACCAAAAATCAGTGGAAATTATACGGTGGAAATTAATTCTTCGTTCGTACTTCTTCCTGAAAATAAAATGCAGGCAAGATATTTTGATCCTAGAGTTGGATATTTTACAGTAGGGTATACCGATTTCGATTTAGATCCTCAAGGGGTAAAAAGGATCTCATTAGTAAAAAGATGGCGTCTTGAGCCAAAACCTCAGGATTTAGAAAAATATAATAAAGGTGAATTGGTAGAACCGGCAAAACCGATTGTATTCTACATCGATCCTGCAACTCCGAAAAAATGGGTTCCTTACTTAATGCAGGGAGTTAATGATTGGCAAAAAGCTTTTGAAAAAGCCGGATTTAAGAATGCAATCGTAGCAAAAGTTCCGGATCCTAAAGTTGATCCAGAGTGGAGTTTGGAAGATGCAAGATTTTCAGCAATCGTTTATAAACCTTCAGATGTACCTAATGCTTCAGGGCCTTCAATCGCCGATCCTAGAACGGGTGAGATTTTAGAAAGTCACATCAATTGGTATCATAATGTAATGTTGTTGTTAAGAAACTGGTATTTTGTACAGGCTGCTCCAAATGATGAAAGAGCAAGAAAAATGGAGTTTGATGAGAAACTGATGGGTGAACTTATCCGTTTTGTATCTTCTCACGAAGTTGGGCATACTTTAGGTTTGAGACATAATTATGGTTCAAGTTCTACCGTTCCTGTTGAAAAGTTGAGAGATAAAAAGTGGCTAGAGAAAAACGGTCACACTCCTTCTATTATGGATTATGCAAGATTTAATTATGTTGCACAACCGGAAGATAAAATTGGTGATGCAGGAATTTTCCCTAGAATCGGTGATTACGACGATTGGGCAATTGAATGGGGCTATAAAAGATTTAATCAGTTTAAAACTCCGGATGCAGAAAAACAATATCTGAATCAATGGGTAATTAAAAATCTTAAAAACGAAAGACTTTGGTTTGGTACAGAAACCAACCCATTAGATCCAAGATCTCAAAGTGAGCAAGTTGGTGATAATGCGATGATTGCAAGTACTTATGGGATCAAAAATCTTCAAAGAATTGTTGATAACTTAGATCAATGGACGAAAACACCAAACGAAGATTACAAAAATCTTGACATGATGTACGATCAGGTGACGACTCAATTTAAAAGATATTTAGGTCACGTTTCAAAATACATCGGTGGACAAATGGAAACTCCGAAAACGGCAGAACAGTCTGGTGCGGTTTATGAAGTTGTTGCCAAAAAAGATCAAAAGGAGGCGATGAAGTTTTTAAATGAAAATGTTTTCATCACTCCGCAATGGTTGCTTAAGAAAGATATTTTTGAGAAGACAGGTAAAGCTCCGGTAAAAACAGTTGAAGAAATTCAAAATGTTGTTTTGGGAAGAGTTTTAAGTCCGATGGTACTTCAGAGTCTTTATCAGTCTGAAGCGGTTGACCAAAATTCTTATCCATTGGTTGAGCTTTTTTCAGATTTAAATAGTTCAATTATTAAAAAAGATAACGCAGACATTTACGGAAGAAATCTTCAGAGAAATTATGTAGACACTCTAATAAGATTGATTGATAATAAAAATTCTGATAAATCTGATGTTTCTGCTATCGTAAGAGGAAATTTAAATACCATTAAAAAAGATCTTTTAGCAAAAAATACTTCTAATGATTTGGTCAATAAATATCATAATGAAGATTTGGTTTTCCGTATCGAGAAAGCCTTAGATCCAAAATAAAGATTTAAATATGAAATATTTTAAATTTATCATATTCATTCTTGCATTGTCATCGGTCATTTCATGTGGAAGTGATGATGATATCTGCGATAGTGGTGAGGGTACACCACGGATGAAAATTGCATTTAAAAAAGGCAATCAGATCACAAAGATTGATAAAATAAAAGTTTTTGTAGATTACGGTTCAAAAATTGTAACCTTGGGAACTTTTTCACAAGTTGATTCTATCTTTGTTCCATTACGTGTAGATGAATCTCCTTATACTGATATCTATGTAAAGACACTCGATTCAGAAGATTCTACAAGAGTAAGAGTCAATTACACGACCAAAGCTATTTACGTTTCTCCGGCATGTGGTGTCAAGAAAAATTACGAAAATGTAAATTCAGTATTATCAGCTCCGAACTCATTGAAAAGTGTAGAACAAGGGCAAAATTTTATAGAAAATGAAGACAAGACTAATTTATTCTTTAATTTTTAGTGTTTTCGGTTTGCTGATTTTTTCTGCACAGGAAACAGAAGAAGCTGATAAACCAAAATGGAAATATGAACCCAATTTTATTGTAGGGGTTGATATTTTGAATGCCGGAGCTTCATTTTTCTCAGATAGACAGTTTTTTCAGGGATTTATTTCATCTAAAGTAAAAGATAATCTTCACGGAATTATAGAGGCAGGTTTTGATAAAAATATTTACCAAAATAACGGTTATGATGCTAAAGCAAGCGGTCCCTTCATAAAAATCGGAGCCTTTTACATGTTGGCAAGAGACCCTGAAAATGATTTCAACGGTTTTTATGGAGGCGGAAAAATAGGCGGGTCATTTTACACTCAGGAATATATGAAGATTCCGGTGCGTGGTTTTGCAGGAAACAGCTCTTACGTTTCAATGCCTTCTTCTTCTTCACAGTCATCTTTCTGGCTTGAAGGAAATTTAGGCGGAAGAGTACAGTTGTTTACATCTAATTTTTATATCGATGTCAGCATGCAACCACGTTATCTGATGGTTACTTCTAAACAAGACGACGTCGTTCCGATGATTGTTCCCGGTTTTGGAAAAAGCTCCAATAAGTTTAATATGGGCTTTGCATGGAATATAGCGTATAAGTTTTAATAGAAAGAGCTAAAACTCACTGATTATAAATTTTCGAATTATTTAGATACTAAAAAAACTCCAGATTTTTCTGGAGTTTTTCCATTATTAATAATTCTAACAAATGTGATTGTGATTTTAATAAAAAAAATGTCATTATACTAAATATATATATGCTAAAAACTATTATATTTGGCAATTAAAAATAATTCAATTATATGAAAAAACTCATTACTGCTTTATTTTGTAGTTTTATAGGAGGATCTGTACTTGCGCAGTGGACGCCTACGACTGCAGAAAGAGGAACTAAACTTGGGGAAGCTCAAGTAAGAAATTACTATAAATTGGATTTAGCAAAAATTCAATCCCAGCTTAAAGATGCAAAGCTAATGGGAGGTAATGCTAAACCTGTTGAAATTTCGATTCCATCTCTTAACGGGAAAATTGAAAAATTTGCTGTTTATAGCTTCCCGGTAATGGCTAAAGAGCTTGCAGAACAGTATCAATTAGGATCGTATGTAGGGGTAGGAATTACTGACCCAGGAAAATATATTAGATTTTCTGTGTCGCCAACGAACTTCCAATCTATGGTAATTAATAACGGCACCTATGAATTTATTGAACCTCAGAACGCATCTAAAACTTTGTACGGAGTAACTCCTAAAACAATCAATACGGGAGGTAAAAGTTTTGTATGTAGTACAACTGAAGGACCAAAGTCAATTGATCAAATCAATGAAATGATTAAAGGAGGACAGTCTTTCACCAATCAGCCAACTGACTTCTCAAAAAGTTCTGATAGAAAATATAGAACTATGAGATTGGCGATTTCTACAACTCCAGAATACACTACTTTTCATGGAGGTACATTAGCAACTGCTTTATCTGCTATTAATGCAACAATGACTACCGTAAATGGTGTTTTTGAAAAAGATTTTGCTTTACACTTGAATGTACTGAACTATCCGCAATTAATTTACATTGCAGGATCGCCAGATCCTTATACTAATAATTTGAATTTACAACTTCAGCAAACGCTGACTTCAGTTGTAGGTAGTGCAAATTATGATATTGGACATGTATTCAATGCTGCAGGAAACAATGGAAATGCAGGTTGTATAGGATGTGTATGTTTAGCTCCGGCAAATAATACCTCATTAGGTAAAGGATCTGCTTTTACCCAGAGTACAAGCCCGATAGGTAATAGTTTTGATATTGATTTTGTTGCTCACGAAATGGGGCACCAGTTAGGAGGGAACCACACTTTTGCTCATGCTTTAGAAGGAGCTGGTGTAAATGTGGAGCCAGGTTCTGGATCTACAATTATGGGGTATGCTGGAATTACCGGACCTGATACAGATGTTCAGCCTAATTCTGATCCATTCTTTCATAAGGTTAGTATTGTTCAAGTACAAAATAATTTAGCTGCTAAAACTTGTGATACAGAAGTTTCTATGAACAATAATCCGCCAGTAATTGCAGATTTACCTACGTATAGTATTCCTAAAGGAACAGCATTTGTTTTAACAGCATCTGCTACAGATCCTGAAAATGATCCTATTACTTACATGTGGGAGCAAGTGAATAATGCAACTGTAACCATCAATAAGGCTAACCTTGGTACTACAACTTCGGGGGCTACCTTTAGATCTTTTACCCCAACAACAAGCCCAACTAGATATTTCCCTAAATTAACATCTGTGTTAGCTGGTGTACTAGATAACTCTACTAATCAATGGGAGTCTGTTTCTCAAGTAGCAAGAACTACGAAATTCTCGGTTACTGTAAGAGATAATAATCCAGATCCTCAACAACAACAAACACAATCTGCAGAACAGACAATTGTTGTTGGTAATGATGGACCATTTAAAGTTTTAACAAATTATATAAATAGTAATGCTCCATCTGCATTAGAATGGGATGTTGCTAATACTACGGCTGCTCCTTATAGCGTTGCAAATGTAAAAATTGACTATACAACAGATAACGGAACAACTTGGAATGTTTTGTTTGCTTCTACTGCAAATGATGGTACTGAGAACATAAGCTTCCCAGCTGCTCTTAACGGGCAGACTGTAAAAGTAAGAGTTTCATCAATTGGAAATGTATTTTATGCAGTAAGATCTGTAATGATTACTCCTTTTGCAACTTGTACAGGGGCTGCGCCAACTAATATTGTAGTGTCAAATACAACAGCTTCTTCGGCTTATGTTTCTTGGACTCCAATAGTAAATGCAACTTACAACTTCAGATACAGAAAGCCTAGTTCAACTGTTTGGACTGAAGTAAGTTTAAATAATGCATTTATTACTTTAAATAATTTAGCAGAAAATACAGATTACGAAGTGCAGGTTTCTACAGTTTGTAATGGTGTTCCTGGTGCTTATTCTACATCTGTTTATTTTAACACAATTTTATTGACTTATTGTGTAACACAATCTAATAATTTTGCATATGAATATATTTCAAATGTAACAGTAGCTAATGTAAATAATACTTCTGTGGGAACTGCTTATTCAGATTATACTACCAACCCTCTACTTCAGATTAATGTGGTTAAAGGAGTTTCAAATCAAATGTCTGTTACGGTTGCAAACCCTGATTATGATACTGTAGCTGCTTGGATTGATTATAATAAAAATGGAGTATTTGAAAGTTCTGAAAGAGTATTTAATTTCCCAGTAGCTTTAATTACTGGTCCGGTAACGGGGTCATTTACTGTTCCTCAGTCAGCTATTACTGGACAACCTATGAGAATGAGAGTTGTTCTTTTATACGGTGGTGCACCAAATGCAGGAGGATCTTTAACTGGACCTTGTGGAGGATTAAGTTATGGTGAAGCAGAAGATTATTTTGTTGTAGCAACTGAAACTAACCTTTCTACAGTTGATAATAATATCAAAAATAACGGTATTCAGATTTACCCTAATCCAGCAACTGATTTCCTAAATGTTACTAAAGTTTCTGATAAAGCTACTTATAAGATTTATAGTGCAGCTGGTCAGTTAGTAGGTAATGGAAATATTAGCAATGGAAAAATTAATGTTTCATCATTAATCAAAGGAGCTTATGTAATATCTATTGAAGATAAAGGAAAAGAAAGTTTCAATTCTAAATTTATCAAGAAATAATAAATTCTTTTTTAATACTAATGAATCCTCAGGAAAACCCTGAGGATTTTTATTTTTTTTTATGATAAATAAATGAAAACAAGTATATTTGGCAATTAAAAATAATTCAATTATATGAAAAAACTCGTTACTGCTTTATTTTGCGGTTTGATGGGAACCTTTGCTTTTGGGCAATGGACACCAGCTCAACCGCAAAGAAATTCTAGTAAGAAAATTACAGAATTTAAAAGTTACTACAAATTGGATCTTGCCCAGCTTCAGCAGAAGCTTAAAAACGCTCAAGAAATGGGTGGGAATTCAAAATTTGTTGAAATATCACTTCCTACACTTAGTGGTAAAATTGAAAGATTTGCTGTTTATAGCTTTCCTGTAGTGGTGAAAGAATTGGCAGATAAGTATGAATTAGGTTCTTATGTAGGTGTCGGTATTGATGATCCATCAAAGTATCTGAGATTTTCTGTTGCTCCAAATGACTTCCAGTCTATGATAATTAATAATGGAGAGCTTGAATTTATTGATGCGCAAGATTCAGCTAAAACCATTTATGGAGTTCATCCAAAAACGATTAATACAAAAGGTAAAAGCTTTGTCTGTTCTACTGATGAAGGGTTTGGAGCGATTAAAGATATAGAAGAAATGTCAAAAGTTGGTAATTCATTTACTAATCAGCCAACAGATTTTTCTAAAATGTCTGATAAAAAGTACCGTACAATGAGATTGGCTGTTTCTGTAACAGGTGAATACTCTCAGAAATTTGGAGGTACAGTTGCTGGAGCTTTAGCTCAAATTAATGCTACTTTAACAAGAGTAAACGGTGTTTTTGAGAAAGATTTTGCATTACATTTGAATTTGCAAAATTTCCCTAATGTTATTTATTTAAACGGAGCAACCGATCCTTATTCAGATCCTGCAGTTGGAACAGATCCTGCTAATACAGCCAGCGCAACTGGTTGGAATGTACAACTTCAACAGACATTAAGTGTAAATGTTGGAAGTGCTAACTATGATATCGGACATCTGTTCGGAGATTCAGGAGGTGGTGGAAATGCAGGCTGTATTGGTTGTGTATGTATTAACCCAACCGGAGTTGCTGCAACATCTCTTTCTAAGCAAAAAGGATCAGGATATACATCTCCAGCAAATGGAAACCCATCTGGTGATAGCTTTGATATTGATTACGTAGCACACGAAATTGGTCATCAACTAGGAGCTAATCATACTTTCTCACATGCTCTAGAGGGTTCAGGAGTAAATGTGGAGCCAGGATCAGGATCTACAATTATGGGGTATGCTGGTATTACTGGTGGACCGGCTACTGATGTGCAACCAAACTCAAATGCTTACTTCCATAAAGCAAGTATTACTCAGGTTCAAACAAATCTTATTAATAAAACATGTGATGTAGAAACTACAGTAAATAATAGTCCTCCTGTTATCACAGCGTTACCAACTTACAATATACCAAAAGGAACTGCTTTTGTTTTAACGGCTTCAGCTACTGATGCTGAAAATGATCCTTTGACTTATACTTGGGAGCAGGTAGATAATGCAAGTGTTACCACTAATAGTACAAACTTAGGTTCTACTATTACAGGTGCTTCATTTAGATCTTTTACGCCAACAACTAATCCTACAAGATATTTTCCAAAATTAGCTTCTGTATTAAATGGAGTTTTAGATAATACAAATAATGGATGGGAATCTGTATCAAAAGTTGCTCGAACTACAAAATTTGCAGTAACCGTAAGAGATAATAATCCTGATCCTGCACAGCAACAAACTCAGTTTGCAGAGCAAACAATTGTCGTTGGTGACGTAGGTCCGTTTAGAGTGTTTACTCAATATGCAAATACTTCTGCTCCTACAGCAATTGAATGGGATGCAGCGGGTACTACAGCAGCTCCATACAACGTAGAGAATGTTAAAATTGATTATACAACTGATAATGGAACTACTTGGACAGTATTATTTGCTTCAACTCCGAATGACGGAACTGAAAACTTTACTTTTCCAGCTTCATTGAGCGGTCAGACAATCAAATTAAGAATTTCTTCTATAGGAAATGTTTTCTATGCGGTAAATTCTATATCAGTTTCACAATTTGCGCCATGTTCAGCAGCAGCACCTACCGGTGTAGTAGTAAGTAATATAACAGCAAGTGGTGCAACAGTTAGCTGGGCACCAGTAACAGGAGCAACTTATATTATTAGATATAAAAAAGTATCAGATACAACTTGGCAACAAACAACTTCCACTTCACCATATGCTGTGTTGGCTGGTTTAAATGAGCAGGTTATTTACGAAGTTCAGGTAGCAGTTGTTTGTTCTGGTAATACGGGTACTTATTCAGCTTCTGTAAACTTTACAACTAAGGCAGAATTAACCTATTGTGATGCCTCAACGCTTACAGGTACATCAATATCTATTTCTAATGTTACTTTAGCTAATATTAACAACAATTCGAATGCTGCGCCGTACACAAACTTTACGACTAACCCGGCGTTGCAAGTAAATTTGGTAAAAGGAACTCCTTATCCTATTTCAATAAAATCCACATTGAATCAATATAATGCCGTTGCCGTATTTATTGACTACAATCGTGACGGAGTATTTACAGATAACGAAAAAGCTTACAATTTCCCTACAGCCGTTGGATCTACTTTTACTGGGTCAATTACAGTTCCTTCAACTGCCGTTGAAAACCAAATTCTTAGAATGAGAGTAATATTGATCTATGCAGGACAAGGATCTGCTGGAGCTTCTATTGATGCATCTTTAACTTGTGGTACAAACTTTACGCATGGAGAGGTTGAAGACTACAATGTTGTTGTTACTGCTTCTAACCTAAGTACTTCTGAAACAGGTGTTAAAAATAACGGTATTCAGATTTACCCTAATCCAGCAACTGATTTCCTAAATGTTACTAAAGTTTCTGACAAAGCTACTTATAAGATTTATAGTGCAGCTGGTCAGTTAGTTGGTAATGGAAATATTAACAACGGAAAAATTAATGTTTCATCATTAATAAAAGGAGCTTATGTAATATCTATTGAAGATAAAGGAAAAGAAAGTTTCAATTCTAAATTTATCAAGAAATAATAAATTCTTTTTTAATACTAAAGAATCCTCAGGAAAACCCTGGGGATTTTTTTTTGTTTATAGTATTGGTATTAATGTTTGGCTTTTTTTGTAATAAATGGATGAAAACAAGTATATTTGGGTATTAAAAATAATTCAAGTATATGAAAAAACTCATTACTACCTTAATGGTTACTCTAGTAGGAGGGGGTGTGGTGTTTGCACAATGGACACCAACTTCCTCTAAAAATGTAGAGCCTAAAAAAAAGGGGTCAGAATTTGTAGTGAAATCGACATCTATTAGAGATGGAGATTACTATAAATTAGATTTAGATTTATTGCAATCTCAACTTAAGGATGCGCAAGAGACTGGAGCCAATGCAAAACCGGTTGAAATATTATTGCCTACTTCAAATGGAAAAATAGAAAGGTTTGCTGTCTATAGTTTTCCTGTAGTTGTAAAGGAATTGGCTGATCAATATCAGTTAGGATCTTATGTAGGTGTGGGAGTTGATGATCCCTCAAAATCTCTAAGATTTTCCTTAGCTCCTAATGATTTCCAGTCGATGATTATGAAGAGCGGAACTTATGAATTTATAGATGCGCAAAATGCTGATAAAACTGTCTACGCTGTTCATTTAAAAACGATTAAAGGTAAAGAAGGTTTTGTATGTTCTAGTGAAGAGAGCGCACAGGCAAAACAGCAGATGGAACAGTTGTATCAGCAAGGTAAGTCATTTTACAATCAACCAACAAATTTTTCAAAGTTATCAGACAAAAAATACCGAACGATGCGATTGGTAATGTCTGTTACAGGAGAGTATAGCCAATTTTTTGGTGGTACAGTAGCGGGAGCACTTACTCAGATAAATGCAACTTTAACCAGGGTAAACTTTGTATTTGAAAAAGATTTTGCATTGCATTTAAATCTTCAGAATTATCCACAATTAATTTATCTAGATCCTACTACGGATCCTTATGCAACTGTAACAAATGCATATCAACCACCTAGTAGCTGGAATCAGTCTCTTCAAACAGCAATAACTAATGCTGCAGGAAATGCTAACTACGATATCGGACACTTATTTGGTGCATCAGGAGGAGGAGGAAACGCCGGTTGTATAGGATGTATATGTGTGAATCCTACCACAGCAGTACCATTGGGAAAAGGAGCTGCGATTACGTCTCCTCTTACTGGTAGTATAAATCCTAGTCCTTCGGCACCCCCATCAGGAGATACTTTTGATATAGATTTCGTTGCTCATGAAATGGGGCACCAACTAAGCGCAACCCACTCTTTTTCTCATGAGATACAAGGGGGGGGAGCACAAATGGAACCTGGCTCCGGATCTACCATTATGGGGTATGCTGGTATTACGGGAGGACCACTTACTGATATTCAGCAAAATTCGGATGCTTATTTTCATGCAGTCAATATTAAACAGGTTCAGGCAAACCTTATTAGTAAAACATGTGATGTAGAAACTACAGTTACCAATAATGCTCCAGTAATTGCGGCTTTACCAACCTTCAATATTCCTAAAGGTACGGCATTTGTACTTTCGGCTTCGGCTACAGACCCGGAGAATGATCCTCTGACATATACGTGGGAGGAAATGGATCCTGCTAGCGTTGCAATAGATAAAAATAATTTAGGTAATACCTCAACGGGTGCATCTTTTAGATCTTTAACACCAACTACAAATCCTACAAGGTATTTTCCCAAGCTTACTTCTGTATTAAATGGTGTTTTAGACAATACTAATAATCAATGGGAGTCTGTTTCCAAAGTAGCAAGAACAACTAAGTTTAGTGTTACGGTAAGAGATAATAACCCAGATCCTCTTCAACAGCAAACTCAGTTTGCAGAACAGACAATTATTGTAGGAGATAATGGTCCATTTAAGGTGACCACTACGATAGCAGAGGCGAGCGGTTCTCCAACATCAATTTCATGGGCAGTTGCCAATACTACCGCTGCACCCTATAATGTAGCAAATGTTAAGATTGATTATACAACAGATAATGGTACTACTTGGACAGTGCTTTCTGCTTCTACACCAAATGATGGTTCTGAAAGCTTTACATTCCCAACTTCATTGAATGGAAGTAATGTTAAAGTGAGAGTTTCTTCTATAGGAAACGTATTCTATGCTATCGGAAGTGTTGCGCTTACTACATTATCACCTTGTAGTACTACTGCACCTTCTGGTCTTACCGTAATTACTTCACTAAGTGGGGCTTCAATCTATTGGACTCCTTATTCAGGAACTAGCACTACATATATAGTACGTTATAAGAAAACGACCGATATTACTTGGACTGAAGTTTCTACATCAGGGTCAGCAATCAATGTTAGTGGCTTAACGGCTGGAACCTATGAAGCGCAGGTAGCTGCGGTATGTGCTGGTACTGCAGGTACATTTTCTGCATCTGTAAACTTTACAGTAACTACTTTTTCTACAGTTACCTATTGTGATTCTTCTACAGGAAGTGCTTTATATGAACATATCTCAAGCGTTTCATTGGCGAATATAAATAATCCTTCTGGACCTTCTACATATACAAATTATACTACAAATCCCTCATTACAAATTAACTTAGCAAAAGGAGCTGCTCCTTATACTTTAACAGTAGGTGTGGGAACTGCGGATCAATATGATGCGGCTTCTGTATGGATAGACTGGAACAGAAACGGACTATTTGAAGATTCTGAAAAAGTATTAGATGCTCCAGTATCTCCTACTATTCCAACTCAATATACATCGTCTGTAACAGTACCTTCTACTGCTGTAGAAAACCAGCCGTTGAGAATGAGAGTAGTGTATATTTTTGCGGGCTCTGGAAATAATGGTTTCCCTATACCTTCAGATTTTGCTTGTGGCACCAATTTCAATTATGGAGAAACTGAGGATTATAACGTAGTAGTGACTCCAGATCCTTTATTGTCAACAAATGAGAATTCAGGTGTCAAGAATAACGGTATTCAGATTTACCCTAACCCAGCAACTGATTTCTTAAATGTTACTAAAGTTTCTGATAAAGCGACTTATAAGATTTACAGTGCAGCTGGTCAATTAGTTGGTAATGGAAATATTAGCAACGGAAAAATTAATGTTTCATCATTAATAAAAGGAGCTTATGTAATATCTATTGAAGATAAAGGAAAAGAAAGTTTCAATTCTAAATTTATCAAGAAATAATAAATTCTTTTTTAATACTAATGAATCCTCAGGAAAACCCTGAGGATTTTTTTTGTTTTGAAATCATAAGCTTGATTTTGATGAAGTAATTGTAAAAAAAAAAGTTTAATCTATAATTTAATTATAGAAAATGATTAGATTTGTATTTAATTAATAAATAATGCCTATGAAGAAATTCTTTACATTTTTAATACAATTTCGTGATTTAATAGCGTTAAGTTTTATAAAAAGCATTGATGCTATTCTGTTTGAGAAATTGTCATTTTATCTATTTCCTATCACAGGAAACTCGATTATGAAAATAATTACACTCAATGGTTTTACAGAAAAACGCATTGATAGCCTTAAAAATCGTTTTAATACTTCATTAGATTCTTAATTTACTATTTATGAAGAAATTTTTATTCTCGTGTCTATTATTTATAGTCACATGTATAAATGCCCAGATTAATTTGGGTGTTGGAAGTACTACTACGGGAATCGCCCCTATTAGTACTTATTATGGATATTCCTACGTACAGCAGATTTTTCCTAAAACGGAAATAAATGCTGCCGCTGCTGGGAATATAACTGGTGTTAAGTTTTACTTAAGTCCATCATCAGTACTTACTAATTCCTCGAGTTGGACTGTTTATTTAGGTCATACTAACAAAGCTACCTTTGATTCTAATACAGATTGGATAGCGGTAACGGGATTAACTCAAGTGTTTACCGGAACAGTAACCAATACCGCAGGTGTTGTAGAAATTACTTTCCCGACACCTTTTGCTTATAATAACGTAGATAACTTAGTAATTGCGGCAAGAGAAAATTCACCTAATTACGACTCAAATGGATTTGCAGATGCTATGTATGTTTACAATACAGCAGCAAATAGATCAATCTATTACAGAAGTGATACTACTATTCCTAATCCTGCTTCTCCACCAACTGCTGGAGGAAGAAATGGGTATAACTCTGCTACCACACTTTTAGGCTTGGCTCCAAGCCCTATTCCTGCTTGTCCTACGGTGACAGCTCCTGCAGCTGCGGCAACAGGAGTAAGTTTAACACCTGCATTTACTTGGAACTCAGTAAGTGGCGCAACGGGGTATAGATTATCTGTTGGTACTACATCTGGAGGAACCAACATCGTAAACAATCAAGATCTTGGAAACGTTACGACGTATACACTTCCAGTTGCTGCAGGATTGCAATATAGTACTCAGTATTATTATACGATAAGTTCTTACAGCGCTACTAATCCTTCTGCAACTTGTTCGGTAAGAAACTTTACGACTCAAACTATTCCATGTCCTGCTGTATCGGCACCAGCTGCTGGAGCGGTGGGAGTATCTACTACGCCAACAATCACTTGGGCTGCTGTTACTGGCGCTACAGGGTATAGATTGACCGTAGGTACTACCGCAGGTGGAACACAAACATTAAATAATGTAGATTTAGGAAATGTAACATTATACACTTTCCCTACTCCTTTAGCTAATAATACACAGTATTATTATAAGGTAAATTCTTACAACACTGGTGGAGCTTCGGCTTCATGTACTGAAAGAAATTTTAGAACTTTATGTACAACGACTCCTTTACCTTGGACAGAAAACTTTGATGCAATGTCGACTCTAGGTGCTGGAATTGTTCCTCCTTGTTGGGCACAAGTTACTGGAAGTAATGCGTGGACTTCTTCAAATGCAGCGGCATCTAACTCATCTCCAGGACCAAGATCGACACAGAACTATGTTAGAGTACAATATGGTAATTCAACAGCAAGTCAATTATGGACACCTGGATTTACATTAACAGCTGGAACTACTTACGAATTTTCATTCTATTATCATACTGGAGGAACAGATACTAGTAATATCGGATTCACAGGTAATGTCTTGGTAAACTCGTCTCAGTCTTCTACAGGAGCTACGAATTTAGGAACATTCATCACTGCTACACAAGGTACAGCTAACTATACTCAGTATAAAGTATACTATACACCTGCAACTACCGGTAACTATAATTTTGCCGTAAATGCATCGTCTACTTTTGCTCCTTGGTATTTAGGGGTTGATGATTTCAGAGTGAGAGTTGCGCCTACTTGTATAGAGCCATTAGGGGTTGTAGCCGTTAGTGCCACAGGAAATACAGCTACGGTATCATGGAATCCACCAACAACGCAGCCGGCAAATGGATATCAAATATATTATAGTACTACAACTACTCCTCCGGGAGCACCTCAAGTACCATTTGTGGCAGGTACAGCTACTAACTATACAATTCCAGGGCTAAATCCAAGTACTACTTATTATATTTGGATTAAAGCGATATGTAGTGGGACAGATCAGAGTGATTTATCGGATGTTGTATCTATTATGACAACGCAGATTCCGGCAACACTTCCTTATACTCAAAACTTTACCACAAATAATGATTTAGGATTATTAAACGGAACACAAGCTAATAAATGGGTACGTGGTAATGTAACTGGAAATCCTGCTCAATCATTATATATATCTAATGATAATGGTGTTACAAATGGATATGCACATACAACAAGTACTGTACATGCATTTAGAGATATTCAAATTCCAATTGGAACTACACTTGCCTCATTCTCTTTTGATTGGAAAGGTCAGGGAGAAGGAACAACTTACAAATACGATTATTTGGAAGTTTGGTTAGTGCCATCTACATATTTACCAGCTCCAGGAACGTTAATTACTGCAGGAGCGGGAAGGGTTTCTTTAGGACAGTATAATCTTCAGGGAACTTGGCAGTCTTATTCTAATAGCAATTTAAACCTAACCAATTTCGCCAATAGTGTAATGCGTTTAGTATTCCAATGGAGAAATGATGGTGGGGGTGGTACTCAGCCTTCTATTGCAATTGATAATATTGTATTAAGAGTTTGTAGTAATGCGACTCCTGTAGTAACAGTAGTACCTGCTTCTATTACACATAATGCGGCAAACCTTACTTGGCCACAAGATATTGGTGGAGCTTCTTATGTGATAAGATACAGACCTTTAGGTACGGGAAGTGCTTGGTTGCCATCCACTGGCCCTATTACTGTAGCGGCAGTAACTACAGCTACAAATGGCTATCCTTTCCCTCAAAACCTGTTACCATTCACTGATTATGAAGTGGAAGTAGCAGCGGTTTGTAATAATGTCCCAGGGGTATTCTCACATAATGAATTTAAAACCAAATGTGATCCTACTCCTCCAAACGTTACAGTGACTAGTATTACTCCAACATCTGCTTTAGTAACTTG
>NZ_FUZE01000020.1 GCF_900168205.1 Chryseobacterium balustinum | reverse complement strand
AGGCTTAATTCCCGCCATTGGCAGCCTGTTTTCAATCGTTTTATAATGAGTTTAAAGATTTTCCCTAAATCAAATCTCGTGGAAAACCCTCGTTTATCTTTGCTTATGAGTTCCAGATTTTAGTTCTTTTTTTTGCAACTCTAAATTGCTAATTTTCTGGAAACTCTTTTTCTAAATAAGTTTAAACAAGTTCATTATTAAATTCTTTAGATTAAAATGTTCAAAATTGATCTTCTAATTTTCCGAAAAAATTAAAATTATTGGGTTCGTCTATCATTTTTGGGGATTTCTGATATTAATAAATTGATAGTTTTTAGAGATAAAAAAGCTTAACAATAAAAAATTATTTGAATTTTTATTTTCACCACGATTTTATCATCTCATTTTGAGACTGCATTAAAAGAATATTTAAAGAAGGTTAATCGGTTTCATAAGTCAATAGTATTCTGTTTGATTTGTTTTAAAGCACTTACGTGACAAAAGTCAGGTTGATTTTTCCATGAATAATAATTTATATTTACCTCATTATTTTTAATTATTCTAAATAAATGAAAAAGCAATACGCACTTTCAATTTTCTTATTGGCTGCTTTAGCCATAAATACAAACGCTCAAATTACTAAAGACAGCATTACAACAAAAAATATTGATGAAGTAATTATGGTATCCTCCCGTTCGCCGAAACAGATAAGCGATATTCCCGGGACGGTTTGGGTAATCAGTGATAAAGAGCTACAGACTCAGATTCGAGGCGGAGCCGGATTAAAGGAAGTGTTGGGAAATATGATTCCAGGATTCGATTTTGGAAATCAGGGACGAACCAATTATGCTCAAAACATGCGTGGAAGAAATGTTTTGGTGATGATCAATGGAATTTCTCTGAACAGTACAAGAGCAACAAGTCGTCAGTTCGACGCGATTGATCCTTTTAATATCGAAAAAATTGAAGTTCTTTCCGGAGCATCTTCTATTTACGGGGGAGATTCTACAGGAGGAATCATCAACATTATTACAAAAAAACCGACGTCTAACAAACTGGCTTTCGAAACTTCGGTTGGCTTAAAATCAGGTTTTCATAAAGATGATCTCGATAAAAGAATCGCGCAATCTATCGCAGGCGGAAATGATAAGGTAAAATTCAGATTAGGAGCCGCCTTTACACAAAATGAAGGCGCTTTTGATGCCAATGGCGACCAAATTATCACCG
Organism: Chryseobacterium balustinum; assembly: GCF_900168205.1. Taxonomy (GTDB): domain Bacteria; phylum Bacteroidota; class Bacteroidia; order Flavobacteriales; family Weeksellaceae; genus Chryseobacterium; species Chryseobacterium balustinum. The sequence goes on along the minus strand of NZ_FUZE01000020.1, from coordinate 82,017 downwards.
ATGTAAAACAGGCAGATTTTCAATACAACAGATCAATTGATCTATTGGGAGGAATTAGTGCTAAACTGGCTCCAAACCAAGATCTGAATGTAGATTTACAATACTACAATTCAAAAGTAAGAAATAAAAAGTGGCTTTCATTCGGACAGAATTTTGTTGGGTTCACCACAAAAAAACCTGATTTGATTAACGTTTTAGACGGAGCTGATTCTGATCTTGTTCCAAGAACGGAACGTTTTATGGCCAACCTCAATTACAATGTGCGAAATATTTGGGGTGGGCAAGATTTAATTTTACAGGCTTACGGAAGACGTGAAGAAGTATATTTCGGAGCATCGTTTGCTGAAGTTCCGAAACCACCGGCTGGAGTTGTACTTCCGGTTTTTCTTTCATCCGCAAGAGGAAATACAAATGCATACGGCGCAAAATTAGTTTTAAATAAAAAATGGAGTTCTTTCAATTTCACTTATGGAGTTGATATAGATCTAGAAAACTTTACAGGCGATCAGGCAATTTTTAATCCACAAAAAAGTGCAGAATCAGGAGGTTTGGTCAATCAAACCGATGCTTTTGTAGGAAGATATCCCGATACAAAAACATCTGCTCTTTCAGGTTTTATTCAGGCAGATTGGAATATTACAGAAAAATTAACTTTTTCAGGAGGTGTTCGTCAACAGTTGATCAATGTAAAATTGGATGATTTTGTAGGATTCAAAGAACAGGTTTATATGCATTTCGGTTATGGAAATTCTGCAGATGCCGTGAAAGGAGGTAAAAATAATTACGACGTTACTTTATTGAACGCAAGTTTACTGTATAAATTTAATCCTTCTTGGCAAACCTGGTTAAATTTCTCTCAGGGATTTGCCGTTCCTGATGCTGCAAAATCTTATGGTTTCGGAAAATATCAATTGAGCAATAACCGTTGGAACTTGCTCAACAGCATGAATATCGCAGAGCAACCTTTAAGCGGAATTAAAACCGATCAGATGGAGCTTGGTTTTAGGCATAACCGAACTTCAGAAGAAGGACTTTCTGCTCAAGGATCGGTTTTCTATGCACTTTCCAACAAAACTTTGAAAATCGACAATGCCGCTTTCACCATTTCTTTGCTTGATCAAAAATTAAGAAACTATGGTTTTGAAGGTGCTTTAAGCTACAGATTTATTCAAGGTTTAGAATTGGGAGGAAACGTGTTATTGATGCAGTCTGAAACAGAAACCGTTGATAAAGGTTGGCAAAACCAATCGGTTTACACTACAAACCCATCAAAATTTATGGTTTTTACGGGATGGAATGCAAAAAGTTTTTCATTAAGACTACAAATGCAGAATTCTATGAATTATACAGATTTAGCAAACATGAAAATAAATGGATATACCTTATTTGATTTGGTTGGAGATGTGAAATTAAACAAAGGAGTCATTAATTTTGGAGTACAAAATATCTTCAACAAACAGTACACCACCATTTGGGGACAGCGTTCTGTATTTTTCTACGGAGCGCCACAAAAAGCCTTTGCTTATCAGGGACGAGGAACTACATTTTCTGTAGGATATACAATAAATTATTAATTATTTAAAAATGAAACATTTCGTCACTTCGAGTAGATTTTGAAAAAATCGTATCGAGAAGTTTTTATACAAGAGTAAATTTAAAAAATCATAAAGATTAATCTTCATTAAAATTATTCTTGTCAGAAGCCTTAGAGGTTAAATAAAAGTTCTCGATACAAATTCTTGCAGAATTTTACTCGAACAGACGATAAGTTTTCGCCAATACTATTTAAAAGTAAAAAGAAACACCAGCCAAAAATTTTTATGAACACAGTTATTACCGAACAATTGATTTCGGAAAAGGAAAGTCTTTTCCCAAATCTGGAGAACTTATTTTGTGATATCAACATTCACGAATACCAAAATGTAATGCAAAAGGCACAGGAAAGTGTAGTTGCATTTCTAGAAGACAACAACCAACCTTTCAGCGGAGTTTCTCCAAAAGACCTTAGAAAACAATTTGAAAAAGTTGATCTCAACAGTTATCCACAAAGTTATGAACAGGTTTTCGAAGAGGTCAGAACACTTTATACACAACACGCCGTTGCTTTTCATCATCCAAAATACGTTGCCCATCTCAATTGTCCGGTTGTTATTCCGGCGGTTGCAGCGGAAATGTTGATCAGTTCTATCAATTCTTCTCTTGATACTTGGGATCAAAGTGCAGGTGGAACTTTAATGGAACAAAAATTAATCGAATGGATCTGCAACGAAATTGGTTACGGAAAAAACTCAGATGGAATTTTTACAAGTGGCGGTTCTCAAAGTAATTTGATGGGAATACTTTTGGCGAGAGATCATTACTCGATCAAACATTTTAATCATAACATCAAAAAAGATGGATTGCCGAAAAATGCACATCGCTTCAGGATTTTCGTTTCAGAAATGGCTCATTTTAGTATTCAAAAAAGTGCTTCTATTTTAGGATTGGGCGAACAAGCCGTTGTTAAAATTAAAACCGACCGGTCTTTTAAAATGAACAGTATTTTGTTGGAAGATGCCATCCAAAAAGAAATCGAAAACGGAAATATTCCGATTGCAGTGGTTGCAACTGCAGGAACTACAGATTTTGGAAACATCGATCCTTTAACGAATATTTCAGTGATTGCAAAAAAATACGGAATGTGGTTCCATGTAGATGCAGCTTATGGTTGCGGATTGCTTTTAACTGAAAAACACCGTCATTTAATCAATGGAATTGAAAACGCAGATTCTGTAACGGTAGATTATCACAAATCTTTTTTCCAGCCTGTAAGTAGCAGCGGATTTTTGGTAAAAGACAGAAACTATTTCACATTAATCACGCATTATGCCGATTATTTGAATCCAAAAGATCACGACGAAAATGAAATTCCAAATCAAGTTAATAAATCGATTCAGACAACAAGAAGATTCGATGCGTTGAAACTTTGGTTTACTTTAAGAATTATCGGCAAAAAAGGGCTCGGAAATTACATCGAAAGAATCATTTATACTGCTCGTGAAGCTGCAAATTTACTGGAAAATGATCCGCATTTTGAACTATTGAACCGTTCCGATATTTCGGCTTTGGTTTTCCGTTACTCAGCGAATCCATTCAAAACTTTCGATCTGAGCAGGGTCAATACCTACATTAAATCCCAACTCTATAAAAACGGCCATGCTCTCGTTGCAGGAACAAAAGTGAACGGACAGTTTTATTTAAAATTTACCATTCTCAACCCTTTAACAACTGTTGAAGACATCAAATCAATACTAATCACAATAAAAAAATACGGAAATGAATACATTGAAGTTAACTAATCAGCAATACGCAGAAAATATTAATTATACGGCTCTCATCAACTGTTATATGAGAGAATTTACCAACTGGAGCCGTTATTTGGGAATCCCGAAATATGATATTGCCATTGCTCAAAACATAAGAAAAACACCAACAGATCTTCACATCAGAATCGATTTTTCTTCGATAGGATGTGACGTTTATATTCCTGTTACTTATTTTTCTGAAACTGGAAGACATCTTTTTGATTTTCCGGTTTTAAGAAGAGTTTTGGAGACGGATGAAGTTTCAGAAATTGACATTTACGGCTTTATGACACTTATTGCAGAATATTCAAAAGGAATTCATGCCGATATCGATGCTTCGACAGTATTGAAAAGATTAAATAACAGCATTGAAAATCTGTCGACCTATTTAGATCAATTAGTAGAAAATAATAAATCGGTCAATAATTTGGAAATGTCTTTCATTGAGGCTGAACAGTCATTGGTTTTAGGACATATTTTACATCCTGTTCCAAAGTCGAAACAAGGTTTTAATCAGGAAGATCTGTTGAAATATTCCCCGGAAACTTCAGGACAGTTTCAGTTGTTCTATTTTTTAATCAACCCTGAAAATGTGATTGAAAAAAATGCAGACGGAAAGTTTGTTACTAAAGAATTAGGCGAGAAAATATATCCGCTTTTAAATTCAGAACATAAAAAATTGTGGGACGAATTTCCTGATCATCAAATTGTTCCGATGCATCCTTGGGAAGCTGAATACTTACTGGTTCAGGAAGATGTTCAGATCATGCAGGAACAAGGAATTTTGTTTGCTTTAGGTCATTATGGAGAATTTTTCACTCCTACCTCTTCTGTAAGAACAGTTTACAGCGAGAACAGTAAATGGATGTATAAATTTTCTCTGCATGTAAAAATTACAAACTCAGAAAGAATTAACCTTTACCCTGAACTTCATCGTGGTCACGACATTAGTCAGTTATTAAAAACCGATTGGGGGAAAAATCTACAGACAGATTATCCTGAGATCGATTTTATGGTTGATCCAGCTTTTATTGCGGTAAAATTTAATGACAAAATAATTAACGGGTTTAATATCAGCATCAGAAGAAATCCTTTTCAGGGTGAAGATAAAACTAAAAATGTAACACTTTTAGCAGCTCTTTGTCAGGACGGAATTTTTGGTCAGCCTTCAAGACTGCAGAATATTATTGTCAACACTGCCAGAAATCTTGATCTATCCGTAGAACAGGTCGCTTTAGATTGGTTCAAACAATATCTTCATATCTGTGTAAGACCCATTGTCGGGATTTTAAACAAATATGGTTTAGCGTGTGAGTTTCATCAGCAAAATGTAATGATTGAGCTTGATGGAAAAGGGTTTCCAGCGAAAATTTATTTCAGAGACAATCAAGGGTTTTTCTTCAGAGAAGGCAGAAAAGAATTGGTTTCCAATGCACTTCCGGGAATTACGGATGAAAGCCAATCGATTATTCATGAAGAATCTTTAGCTCCGAAATACACGTATTATTTGGTAACGAATAATATTTTAGGAGTTGTAAATGCTTTAGGCTGCAATCAATTAGCGGATGAAAGAAAATTGATTAATCTGGTTTACAAATCATTCAAAGAACTTGAAAATGAGGACGAAACAGGTTTAGTAGACTACATTATCAACAAAAGAACTTGGTACACCAAAGGAAATTTAATTACAAGTCTTCAAAATATCAACGAAGCAGACGAAAATTTAGAATATCCTGCCGTTTTCCTTGATACACCAAATCCTCTAAATAAATATTTCTTTTCAGATAAATTAATTAAGCCTAAAACAAACGAAATCGTTTATTCAAGATACTTTGAAGAGGAAAATGTAAATATTAGCATTCGTCCTTTTGATATCGAAAAAGATTTTGAAATGATTCACGAATGGTTCAATAGGGAACACGCAAAACCGTTTTGGAAAATGGATGGGTCAAAAAGAGACTTAGAACTGTGGTTCAGAACGATTCTTCCAAGCGATGAACAGCATAGTTTTATTGGTTATGTGAATGATGTTCCGCAATTTAGTTTTGAACCTTATTGGTCAATGAGAGATGTTGTCGGAGCTTATTACGATGCACTTCCGACCGATTACGGAACACACTTTTTTGTTGCTGAAACTCAGAAAGACAAGAAATTTTCGTTCCAGTCATTTCAGGCTGCTTTAGATTATATTTTCATGCTTCCTGAAGTTGGAAAATGTATCGGCGAAGCTTCTGTTGATGCGGTTCCGACGGATAGAATTATTACAAAATTGGGCTACACTCGCGAAGGTGTGATTGAAATGCCTCATAAAACCGCTTACCTTACTTTCTGTACGCGTGAAGGATATTGGGATAAATGCCCGAGAAGCAGACTGGAAGTGAAAAGTATTTAATCATAATTCGTTAAAAAAATTAATAATAGGCTTCGACTACGCTCAGCCTGACAACGTATTATAAAATTTAGTATTAGCGATGTCATCCTGAGCGAAGTCGAAGGATCTTAGTAAACCTTATAGGTTTTTGAAACCTATAAGGTTTGAATAAATAATTCAAATTTCAACCATTAAGATTTAATTTAAGATGTTAAGATCATTAAGAGATTTCTCCTTCGTTGAAATGACATGCGCACTATCATTCTGAATGGAGCAAAGCGAAATGAGGCATCTAACTTAAATTCCTTAATAGAAACTTAATGTTTCAATAAAAACAATTTCAAAAAACAAAAACATTGGAAAATAACAAAATATACGATATCATCGGGATCGGAATTGGTCCTTTTAATCTTGGATTGGCAGCACTTTTAGAGCCTGTAGAATCTATCGATTCGCTTTTTTTAGATCAGGCAGAAGGTTTCGACTGGCATCCCGGTTTGATGCTTGATAATGCTACTTTGCAAGTTCCTTTTATGGCGGATCTGGTGACAATGGCAGATCCGAAAAGTAAATACAGCTTTCTGAATTTTTTAAAGGAAACCGACCGTTTGTATAAATTTTTCATTAGAGAAGATTTCTTTATTTTAAGAAAAGAGTATAATCTGTATTGTCAATGGGCGGTTAATCAATTACCGAATTGTCTTTTCGGAAAAAAGGTTGAAAACATTAGTTTTAATGAATCTGAACAATTGTATATCATTGAAGTTTTAGATTTAAAAAATAACGATGTTACAAAATATTATACTAAAAAATTGTCTTTAGGAACGGGAACTCAGCCCAAGTTACCTGAATTTATGAAAGATAAAAACTATCCGAATGTCATTCACACTTCAGAATATTTGAATCACAAAGAAGAAATTTTAAATTCAAAATCGGTGTCAATCATCGGTTCCGGGCAAAGTGCTGCCGAAATTTTCCAGGATCTTCTTCCGGAAACAGATGATAATTTATTCATGAGCTGGTTTACAAGACCCGACCGTTTTTTCCCGATGGAATATTCGAAACTGACATTGGAATTGACTTCACCGGAATATGTTGACCATTTTTATCAGATGCCTTCCAATCAGCGTAAAAATATTTTAGCAAAACAACATCCGCTTTACAAGGGAATTAATTTTGACCTCATCAACGATATTTTTGATACGATGTACGAAATGAGTGTTGGAAATGTTCCATTAAATGTAGAATTAAAGCCAAGCTGTCAATTGGACAATATTTCTCCTGAAGGAAATTCTTATGTTTTGAATTTCACGCATGTTCAGGACGAAGCTACTTTTACCCACACTTCAGATTATGTGATTTTGGCAACAGGATATTCTTATAACGAGCCAAAATTTTTAAAAGGAATTGAAAATAAAATTCAAAGAAACGAAGACGGTTTATTTGATGTAAGTCGATATTACACCATCGATAATGAAGAAAACATCTTTGTGCAAAATGCAGAACTTCACACTCACGGTTTTGTCACTCCGGATTTGGGAATGTGTGCTTACAGAAATGCAATTATCATTAATTCTATTGCAGGAAAAGAAATTTATAAAGTAGAAAAACGAATTGCTTTTCAGCAATTCAATAACTCAAAAGAATGGATCGCAAAACATTCATCTTAAAAGGTGACTTAAAAAAGGTCATGTGGGAAACTTCATGGCCTGCCGTTGTGGCGATTGTTTTGTACGGAATCAATAATTTTCTGGATGCAATTTTCGTTGGATATTTAATTAATACAAAAGCCCTAGCTGCCGTAGGAATGGCTTTTCCTTTGTCGCAAATTGTTTTAGGATTTGGAAGATTGGTCGGAATTGGCGCAGGTGCAGCTGTAAGTATTTGGATTGGCGAAAACAGACAGGATAAATTATACAAACTCTTCGGAAGTTTCAACTTTCTGTGTATTTTTTTCTCATTAATTTGTACAGTTCCCGCTTATATTTTTGCGAATGAACTGATGGCAATGATGGGCGCAAAAGGAGAATTACAAACGATTGCTGTTGAATATTTTCGAGTTACATTGATCGGAACCATTTTTTGGATCTACGGTTTAGCTTTAAATATGTTAATTCGTGCAGAAGGAAAAATGAAAACTGCTGCAGTGATGATTGCAGGTGGATTGGTCATCGATATTATTTTAAAACCTATTTTTATTTCAACTTTCGGAATGGGCGTTTCCGGCGCAGCTTGGGCAACCAATTGCGGAATGCTGATTTATTCTTTACTTGGGTTTTATTATTACGCTAAAGGAAAAAGTTCTTTCAAGACCAATTGGAAATCGGTTTCTTATCATCCTGAAACTGGAAAAAGAATTTTAAAATTAGGGCTTCCGGAAATGATTTTATCGGTAATGGGAGTTGTACAAAGTATTATTATTTTTAATGCGATTGCTTCTTACGGAACAGAGGATGATATTTCTTTTTTCACCGTTTTGAATCGGTTCTTCCTATTTTTATTGACGCCTTTATTTGGATTAATGCGAGGTTTACAGCCCGTTGTCGGAATTAATTTTGGAGCCGGACAATTTGAAAGAGCCAGGAAATTTTTAAAAACCTACATTTTAGCAGGAATTGCGATACTTTCACCCTTCTTTTTGATGGCAATGATTTTTCCGGAACAATTAATTGGATTAATGCTTCCAGGATATATTGTAAATGCAAGTCAAATTCAGGATTTCAGATTATTTTTCTCTGTACTTCCGTTATTGCCGATTACTGTTTTGGCGCTTTCGTATTATCCTGCAGTGAACGATAGCAGAAAAGCCAGTTTTCTTGTTTTTTTGAGACAATTAATACTTTATATTCCGCTAATGCTTATCCTTCCTTATTATTTTGGAGTGAAAAGTATTTATTGGGGAAGTGCTTTGATAGAGGTAATTGTGGGAGTAACTACGTTTATTATATTAAGGAAGGGTGTTGCTAAACCGAAGATGCAGCTTACGTAAAAATAAAAGTCGAGCAGAATTCTACGAATTCTGCCCGACTTTTTTATTCATTAATATTTTTGATAGATAGGATTTTATCCTATCCTTTGCTAAGTCGTCCCTTCGGGACCTCAATCAAAATTATTTTTTAGCTTCTCTTCTCTGTGCATCCAAAACTGCAACTGTTGCCAAGTTTACAATTTCGTCAACACTTGAACGCATCTGTAAAACGTGAACCGGTTGTTTCAGTCCCATCAAAATTGGTCCGATTACTTGCGCAACCTTCATTCCTCTGATGATTTTATATGATAAATTTGCAGATTCAAGATTCGGGAAAATGAATGTGTTTGCAGGAGTTGTTCCTAATTTTGAGAACGGATAATCACTTAAATGATCAGAGTTCATTGCAAAATCAGGCTGAATTTCTCCATCCACAATCATTTTCGGGAATTTCTCATGAAGAATGCTTACTGCTTTTGCTACTTTTTTGGAAGTATCAGAAATTGCTGCAAAGTTTTCAAAACCTAACATGGCAATTCTCGGCTCAATAGCAAATGACTTCACGGTGTGCTCTGCCATTTTAGCGATATTTACCAGATCTTCAGCGGTAGGATTTTGGTTGATTGAAGTATCTGCGAAGAAAATAGGTTTCTTTTCAGATAAGATCATCATCATTGCCGCTACTTTATCAACCCCTTTATCTTTTTCGATTACTTCTAAAACAGGTCTTAAAGTAGAAACATAATTTTTAGAAAAACCAATAATCAATCCGTCTGTATCACCATGTTTCAGCATTAAAGGCCCAAAATAATCTCTCTGACGAACGTGTCTTTTTGCCTTGTACTCGTTCATCCCTTTTCTCTGACGAAGTTTCCAAAGGGTTTCTCTATATTTTTTTCTGTTTTCTTTCTGGTCGTCATCACTAGGATCGATAATCGGAACATCAATATTGATCCCGAAACGTTCCATTTGCTCTTTCACATATTTTTTGTCTCCTAAAAGAATAGGATGAGCAATGCCTTCTTCATATAAGATCTGTGCCGCTTTCAGAACATTATATTCTTCAGCATTTCCTAAAGTAATTCTTTTCGGATTAGCTTTTGCACGGTTTTGCATCATTCTCACCAATTTCTCATCTCTTCCCATTCTGTCGAGAAGCTGAGTTTCATATTCTTCGAAATCGGTGATGGTTTTTCTTGCAACACCACTATCAATAGCAGCTTTTGCAACTGCACTTGATACTTTGGTAATTAATCTGTTATCAAATGGTTTTGGAATAAAATATTCTCTACCAAACTGTAAATTCTTAACGTTATAAGCCAAAATTACTGCTTCAGGAACTGGTTCTTTAGCCAAATCTGCAATCGCATGAACTGCAGCCAATTTCATTTCTTCATTAATACCTTTTGCCTGAACATCTAATGCACCACGGAAAATATATGGGAAGCCAAGAACGTTGTTCACCTGATTAGGATAATCACTTCTTCCCGTCGCCATGATTACATCTTTTCTTGTAGAAAGTGCCAAATCATAAGCAATCTCAGGATCTGGATTTGCTAATGCAAAAACAATTGGATTTTCAGTCATGCTGCTCAACATTTCTGGTGTCATCACATTTCCTTTAGACAAACCAATGAAAACGTCTGAACCTTTTACAGCATCTTCTAAAGTTTCAATATCTGTTTGAGCGATGAAATCTAATTTTTCAGGAGTAAGATTTTCTCTTTTATGATTGATAACCCCTTTACTGTCGCACATCAATACATTTTCTCTTTTTAAACCAAGAGAAATATAAAGATTGGTACAAGCAATAGCTGCTGCTCCTGCTCCGTTTACCACCATTTTCACTTCTTCAATATTCTTATTGGCAATCTGAAGAGAGTTGATCAATGCTGCTGCAGAAATAATCGCTGTTCCATGCTGATCGTCGTGCATCAACGGAATATCTAATTCTTCTTTTAATTTTTGCTCAATATAAAAAGCTTCCGGAGCTTTGATATCTTCAAGGTTAATCCCTCCAAAAGTTGGAGCAATCCCTTTTACAATTTGGATAAATTTATCCGGATCTTTTTCGTCAATTTCAATATCAAAAACGTTGATATCTGCAAAGATTTTAAACAAAAGACCTTTCCCTTCCATTACAGGTTTTGAAGCTTCAGCACCAATATCTCCCAAACCAAGAACTGCTGTTCCGTTTGAGATAACCGCCACCAAATTTCCTTTTCCTGTATAATCATAAACCGTTTCAGGATGATGATGAATCTCCATACATGGAACTGCAACTCCTGGAGAATAAGCCAAAGACAAATCTCTCTGCGATGAGTGTGGCTTTGAAGGAATTACCTCAATCTTTCCTTTGGGTTCTGCTTTATGATAATCTAACGCTGCCTGACTAAAGTTTTTTTCGTCGCGGTGAGTTTTACTTGACATATAATTTTCTGTTTTTATTTAATATTTATCAAATTAGAAGTTATAAATGTTCTTTTGTCTTAAAACAAAAGAACCAAAAATTCAAGACTGGATTTCTCCGCTAAAATTTTAAAAACTTCCTAAAATTTCCAGACTCGGGCGGAAACAATATTTCAGATGCTAATCCTATTTTCTGCCGCCACTCAAACAGTGGAAATTTCTTTACGGAATTTTTTAAAATTTCTTTACGCTACGAACTCCTAAGTCGTTTAGAAAGTTTTATTACTTAACTTGACATTTATTTATATATTATTTTTTTATTAAACTTATTATCTACTATAAAATATATTTAATGTGGTAATCAACCAAGCTTTCGATGGGCTTCTGTACGATATGCCCCACATTTAAATTGAGTTCTGACGCAGCAGAACGTAAAATATTTTCGTAATAATAAGCAATAGAGCCTATAAAATTAATTTCGGCATTCTGAGATTCTTCATACGGAAGAACCTGATAATCGAAGAAATTTTTCATCTCTTCCAAAACCATATTCTGGAAGTAGGGATGATCTTTTCTTTCGACTACAAATTTATTGAAATTAGCTAAGTAAGCATTCGGTCTGGTGGTATGATACATGTTCTTTAACGCTTCATCTATCGTTAAGCCATATATTTCTTTAAACTCAAGATGCAAATCCTGAGGAAGTTTCTGCATAAAGAATCTACGCACCAATTGTTTTCCGATGGCACTTCCGCTTCCTTCGTCCCCCATAAGATATCCTAACGAAGGGAGTTTTATTTTTAAATTTTCTCCGTCAAAATAACATGAGTTCGAACCTGTCCCTAAAATACACACTATTGTTGGCTTACCAGTATAAGCGGCATAAGCGGCGGCATAAAGATCTTCTTTTACAACGATTTGAGCATTGGTAAAAACTTTGCCTACTTCTTCTTCTATCGTTTGGCAGTTTTTTTTCACACCACATCCTGAACCATAGAAAAAAATCTTGGTAATAGAATTCTTAACTGATATTAAGCTATTGTTTTTTTCAATTTCGGGTACGATGAGCTCTTTGCTGATAAAATTGGGGTTGAAACCAATGGTTTCAGTCTTTAAGAAAACATTTTTGAAGTCATCCAAGATTACCCAGTCAGATTTAGTAGAACCACTATCAACAATAGCAACCATATTTCTAATTTTAAAGGGCTAAATTATGAATTTATCTTTAATTAGACTTCAAAAACGGGCACAGATACTTTCATTTATGATTAAGTTCAGCTTTTGATTTCGTTTTTATTTTGGTTAAACTGTATCAACCAGTCTTCTATCTCTTCTTCAAGATAAGTCGCTTGCATTACCATGGCGTTGATAAAATCGTCGGGTACAGGATCACCATTTGAATTTTCAAGATTCCACAGATCATCCGACATATTTTCGTACTCTGAGTATACCCTTTTGAAACGGGTATTTTCTTTTTCTAAAACTTCAATATTTTTCTGTTGAAGCTGAAATTTTCTGTATTTGTTTTGAGATTTCATACAAATATTAGGGTTAATGTAGTTTGTAAAATTTGTGCAAATTCTTTTCATCGTGCTTTACAAGATAGAAAGACCATCAACAGAAAAAGTTGAAAATGAATTTTTTATCAGGTACTATTTCTTTCGTTCTGAAAATTAAATTTAGAAATTATTTTAACACGAAAAAAAAAATTAACAACTTTTTTCACTGTTTAACATATAGTTATAAATTTGCATATTATTAAAATAGATGAAAGCATTATTACTACGCCATAAACAGGTATTATTATTTATCATTGCGGGCGGACTCAGTGCGATTGTGGAAATCGGGAGTTTCAAAATATTCAGCACCTATCTTCCGCAAGCTATTTCTCAAGAACAAAATTTTCACGGAATTCATTATCCGCTAAGTAATATTTTCTCAACGAGCTGCGGAATTTTATTTAATTATTTTCTGAGCATCTGGTTTGTTTTTGAACGTGGAAAACATTCTAAAAGAAAAGAGTTTGTTTACTTTATGGTGGTTTCTTTTATTTCCACTATTTTAAGTTTAAGTTTTTTCCAAATCTTTTACAGTTTTATATTTAAAGATAATATTGATTTAATTTTTTATACCTTGAGTCCGGAAATGACGAGTAAGATTGCTGCTATTCTGTTGGTTTCTATTCTTAATTATTCTGTAAAGAAAAAAGTAATATTTAACGGTTGATTTGTGACTAAAATTTTAAATTACCTCTGGAGATTCTGGCTGATTATATTGGCATTTGTTCTGACTGTTATTCTGGGATTACCGGTTTACATTCTGTCTTTAAAGAAAAGCACATTCAAATATGCTCATGTTTTAATAAGAATTTGGTGTTACGGAATGTTTTTCGGAATGGGTTTACGATACGAACTCATTAATCTTACCAATAAAAAAATCGACAAAAACACACAATACGTTATCATTTCAAACCATACTTCGATTATGGATATTATGCTTCCCTGCATTTTGTTTCCCAATCATCAGCTTTGTTATGTTGGAAAGAAAGAATTGGAAAAAATTCCAATTTTCGGAACAATTTACAAAAGAATTTGTGTGATGGTAGACCGTAGCAGCGCCAGAAGTCGTGCCGATGTTTACCGAAGATGTGCCGAAAAAATGGAGGAAGGCAACAGCATTGTTATTTTTCCTGAAGGCGGTGTTCCCGATGACACGTCAGTTGTTTTAGACGAATTTAAAGATGGAGCTTTTACACTTTCATCGAAACACCAGTCTCCTATTGCTATTTTCACTTTTGTTGGTTTAAAAGAAATATTTCCTTTTGATAATTCTAAAGGGCATCCCGGGAAAGTAAAAGTATTTTTCAACGACATCTTAGAACCAACCGACTCTCCAAAAAACTTAAAACTGTCTGCTTTTGAGACCATAAAAAAAACATTAACAGAACACAGTTAATCACATAAAAAATATATATTTGTTATTAAGAATTCATTTTTTAACAAATATGTCAAAAACAACTACTCAACCTACTAATTATCCCGCACTTTATACACTGATTCTGGTGTTTTTCTTTTGGGGTTTTATTGCAGCAGGAAACAGCATTTTTATTCCTTTCTGTAAAAATTATTTTTCACTCGACCAGTTTCAATCGCAGCTTATCGATTTTGCCTTCTACACCGCCTACTTTTTGGGAGCATTATTGCTTTTCATATTTAGTACGATTAAAGGCATAGACATCATTGGTAAATGGGGCTACAAAAAAAGTATTGTCTACGGTCTTCTTCTTTCCGCAATTGGAGCAGCCATTATGATAATTGCGGTAAAAGCAAATGTTTATTACGGAATGCTAATTGGATTATTCGTTGTAGCGCTTGGTTTTTCTATCCAGCAAACTGCAGCCAATCCTTTTGCTGTTTTATTAGGAGACCCCAAAACAGGAACCAGCCGACAGAATCTTGCAGGTGGAGTAAACTCTTTTGGAACCTCAATAGGCCCTATCATTGTAGGTTTAGCTCTTTTCGGAACTACCGCTAGTGTAGATGATGACCAGATTAAGCATTTAGCTTTAGACAAAGTCATTTTATTGTATACTGCTGTTGGAGCATTATTTTTAATTGCTGCCGGAATTTTTCATTTTTCTAAAAAATTACCTGCCGGAATTTCTACAGAACCAATGGAAAAAGCAGGAAAAGCAAGAAAAAATCTGATTGCAATGACTGTTTTGGTCATCCTTTGTTTCATCCCTGTATTTGCAAGTTATAATTCTGATGCAGCCATAAAAATTGAGGATTTAAATAAAGAAATAACCACGTTAGATACTAACAAAAAATCTGAAACCAATGCTGCTACGATAGCCAATATTCAACAAAATATTGACACTAAAAAAGCAGAATTACAGGAAGTAAAACATCCTTTAGAAAAAACAAGAATGTACTATTTAGGAGGTGCTTTGTTAGCCGTAGTTCTATGTCTTGTTTATGCAAATTCTAGCTCTAAGAAAAATCCTGAAGGATGGGGAGCTATGAAATATCCGCAGCTTGTTTTGGGAATGCTTGCCATTCTTGCTTATGTGGGAGTAGAAGTTGCCATCGGAAGTAATTTAGGTGAACTTTTAAGCCTGCCTGAATTCGGAGGACATCAGTCTTCAGATTTAGCGCCTTATATTTCGATGTATTGGGGAAGTTTAATGATTGGAAGATGGACCGGTGCAATTACCGTTTTTAACCTTAATAAACAGCAGCAGATGATAGCCACTATTGTAGTTCCATTTATTGCTTTCTTAGTAATTATTGGAATTAATGTTATTGCACAGAAAGACATGTCTAATCTGTATTATTACGCGATCTGCATTGTTATTCAGGTGATTTTATTCCTTGTGAGTAAAAATAAACCGGCTTTAACGCTTATTATTTTTGGGCTTTTTGGTGTTATTGCAATGATTGTAGGTTTAATGACCACCGGAAATTTTGCTATTTACGCATTTTTATCAGGAGGTCTTGCATGCAGCATAATGTGGCCATCAATTTTTACTTTGGCTATTACAGGATTAGGAAAATATACCGCTCAAGGTTCTGCATTCTTGGTAATGATGATTTTGGGAGGTGGAATTATCCCTCCATTACAAGGAAAGCTTTCTGATATTATCGGAATCCACAGTTCTTATATTATCCCGGTACTTTGCTTTGCTTATATTACCCTATTTGCTTATCTTGCAAAGAAGACCTTAAGCAAACAGGGAATTGATGTTGACGTTTTAGAATCTGAAGGTGCACATTAATACTACAAAAACATATAAAAAAAAGAGATTTTGGGCGGGTATTTTACTTGCCCAATTTCTTTTGTTCTATACTTTTTCAAAACTAAAATTTGCAGTTTTATTTTTTGAAAAGTTATTTGAATTTCAGAAAAAAATCCATCAGTTATTATTCACCGGGATCCCTTTTTCTTTTGGAGATCTACTGTATATTTTATTAGGGATTTTATTGATTTATTTAATCGTCAAACTCTTTAAAAAGAAGACGAGAAGCAATGCTCTATTTAAAATATTGATTGTTCTGAATATTGTTTATTTCATCTATCAGATATTTTGGGGAATGCTTTATTTTCAGACACCCATCATTGCAAAACTTCCAAAAACTGAAGTTACACTGGAAGCAAGAAAAGCATTAGCTTTAGAATATCTTGGAAAATCGAAAGCAACAAGAAAGCTTGTGAAAGAAGATAAGAACGGAGTTTTTGTCATAAAAGATTTAAATGCAATTCAGCAAGAAATTTTAAATCAACAAAAAATACTTCCTACTTTTATAAGTCAAAAAAAGAGCAGCGATATCAACTCTTTTAAGTCCAGTTTATTTGGAAAAACAATGAGTTTTACAGGGATTTTAGGATATTATAATCCTTTTACTGCAGAAGCTCAATTCAACGCCGAATTACCCTCTTCTTACCTTCCATTTACACTTTCTCATGAAAGCGCGCACCAATTAGGATTTGCAAGAGAGCAAGAAGCTAATTTTATTGGATATCTGATTGGTATACATTCAAATAACCCGGAACTCAGATATAGTACAGAGTATTTTACATTAAAGAGTTTATTAAATTCTATCATTAATGAAGATGAAAATTTTGTGAAAACAACTTTAGAAAACTATTCCGAAGAAATGAAACGCGACCGCTTGAATGAAAAGAGATTTGTAACAGAACATCAAGGTTTTCTTAATGAGTTCTTTGGGTTTACCAACAATCTTTTTCTTAAAAGCAACCAACAGGAAGGTTCGATTACCTATTCTTATTTTATTGAACTTTTAGTACGCTACAAAAGCATGTTTACTACATAAAAAAAGAATCGTATCAGGCGATACGATTCTAAAAACACAAATGATGAAAAAAAATTTATTACCTTGACTTGTTCCCTCATTCAAGGCACTGTAAAAATACAATTTTTTTTTAAAATTCAAAATACAACCCCTCTTTTTATTTAACTTTTATGAAAATTTTATGATTTGAAACTCTCGTCTTTTTTACTTTTCCCAATAATGCGATTTACACATATGCTGTAAAAGTTGATTATAAAGGAATTTTAGAGACAAAATGATTCAAAAGATATAAAATAACTTAAAAACAAGTAAATAATTTTTTCGCTAAAATCTTAACTAATTTTAATAGAATTTTCCCCTATCAAATAGTGAATTATCTTTTATTAATTTGAAAATTAAAATTAAATTTCAAATATTTGATTCAAAAAGAATCATTAATGAAATAATTGTATAAAATAAGCTACAAAAAAAATACTTCTAAGAATAATTTAGATTTTAGAATAAACATTTGGGCTAATTAATTAGTTCGAAAATTTTCACAAAAAAAGACCTAAATTGCTTTAGGTCTCACGGAATATGGCTTAGTAAATTATAATTTTTAGCAATAGACCGAAAACGTTCTATTATTAAATTTGTAAATTATTAATAATTATACAGCTACCAATCTTTCATTTTATATTACTGATTATTTTTTAATGAATTTTATTGCTTTTTCCTCTCCTTTTAATTTCAGTATGTACTGCCCTTTTACAAGCTCCTGTACTGCAATTTCACCAGATTTTATTTCACCAGATTTTACCAACTGACCTACAGCATTGTAAATTACGAAAGAAGAATTATCAGCACCATCCAAATGGATAACATCTGTTGCAGGGTTTGGATATAATTTAATAGATTTTGATTTTACAATATCACTCGTTCCTAATGTTGCAGCAGGAAGTACAAGACTTTGTGCATAAACAACTGAGTTAGCATTTGGAACAGCAGTCTTTTCCTCTTTAAATACAATTACACTTCTGTTATTAACTGGTTTTAAAACATTAATATAGCTTTTAGGTCTATTCAAAGTAGCCATTGGAATGTATTGTTGAGGCCATGCAAAATTTCCATTATCATCCAGCAAAACAGCGTTTAAAGACGTTGAAATAGGCGAAGCACCGTTTATTTTCTCTATGACGAAATAAGGCTTTCCACCTACTAAATGGAAATCACCTGTATGCATCATCATATCAGTAGACAAAGGAAAAACTTGTTTTGCGTTGTTCGTAAAGAGTCTATTCCCAGTAACTTTATCAAATTTTTGCACATATTCTCCTCCGCTTCCTTGTGAACTCCCGGTATAATTTGCAATTGCCCATATATTTTGTGAACCTGGAGCAAAAGCCACTTTCATATTTTTCTCAAAGTTTGTTTGGTTGACATCAAAATCTACCCCATTAACTCCCCAAGGAATACTACCATCTGGGTTTACTCTCTGCAAATATGAATCGAATCGGTTATTTTGTCCGCTAGTGTAACCATAGTACACATTATTTCCATCTGAAAAACCAGAGTAAAAACCGTTCGGAACTGTTGTTTGTGTTGTGATTTGAGTTGGTCCGTCTGTCCATTGAATATTTCCGTCAGCATCTAGTTTCTGAGCAAATAAATAACTGATTTGTGAGGTTGCCAGCTTATGGAAAATAATTTCTATTTCATTATTTGCCAACTCATAAATATCTGAAGGTGCTGTTCTTTTGGTAGAATCATTAGAAACGATATTTACAGGATTTGCCCAAACCGGTTGCCCAGCAGGATTATATCTCTGTATCATCATATGCAACTGATTGGTTGGAGCATGACCTACAACAATATCACCATTCGCTAATGGACGAATTACAGGAGTATAACCTTGTCCTATGTTTATCCCATTTGGCCAGACGGAACTCCCTTGTGGCGAAACTTTAAAAAGATAAATAGGAGTTCCTGTTCCCGTTCCGCTCACTCCTATATAAACATTATTAGCTGAATCTACTGCTGTTTTTTCAAATACAGTATAAGTACTCATAGGAATTGTATTACTTAGCAACATACCATTCGCTCCTAATTGCTTATTACCATTCTCATCTAAAATCTGAAGCCATAGTTCATAATTCGCGGGGGCTGCTACTTGCTTCCAAAAACCAATGTATGTTTTTCCATCATTAGTTATGGTAGAAAATGATGCACCATTTCCCGATTCTGCGATAAATAAATTTTGATCTGTATTAGGATTCCATTGTGCAGATATTGCAGAAATCATGAACCCTGTACATAATAATGTAATTAATTTTTTCATATCTCTCTATTATTTCTTGTCTGGAACAAAGGAATAAAGTATTCTAAAAATATGATTAAAAAGCATTACATAGTTACCACCTACAACCTACAAACCATCCACATACTGACCACACACAAAAACTTAAACAATTAAAATACAACAACTTAAAATACATCCAGGTATTTAGATAAATCTTCTTTCGTATTGGTGAGATCTAATTTTTTTCGAAGTCTTGTGCGTGAATTCTCTATTGTTTTAGGAGTAACATTCAATAGATTTGAAATTTCTTTAGTCGATAGCCGAAGCTTTAGCATAGCAGCCAACCGCTTATCGTAATTGGTAAGGTTCGGATGTTTTTGTTCTAAATTTTTATAGAACGATTCATGAATCTGTAAAAAGTGATATTCAAAATCTTCCCAAGTATTGGGTTTCACGCTTATTTTAATTTCATTAATAATCTCAGAGATCTCTTCCGCATGCTGATATTTTATTTTTAAAGCATTTACTTTTTCCAAGATAGATTTAAAAATAGAATCAACTTTTTGCTGCTCCATTGACTGATATACCAATAGTTTTTCTTTCATGTGGTTATCAAATTCTAATTCTTTTTCTCTTGCTTCTATCAGTTTTTTCTCAAGATTCAACGCTTCATTTTTATTTCGATAGTTAATCGTGTAAAGAATACAGATAACAACAATCAATAGAAAAACCACCAATATGATAATGTAAACCAAATTTCTTTTCTCCTGCTTTAAGCTATTCAGTTTCTGCTTTAGCTCATATTCATGTTGGGCTTTTATTCTTTCTACGTTTACAGCTTTTTCCTCAACATTCAGCATTTCTCGTATCGAATCGTACTTTTTGAAAGTAACAGCTGCATTTCTGTAATCATCATTCAAAAGATAAGCATTATACAAATTGTCTAAATATCTAATATTATCAAAATCTACAGATGATTTTGTCTGAATGAAATCTCCTGTCTTTTTTGCATACAATAATGCTTTTACAGGATCATTTCTTTTAATATAAAAGGTCGCAAGATTATAAAAAGTATTGTAGTTTGCATCTGTATCGTTGATTTTATTTTGCTTTAAAATATTTTTTGCTTCCAATAAATATTTTTCAGACTCAGTGTATTGTTTTTTACTAAAGAATAATTTGCCAAGATTTGACATGACAAAAGCTTTTAAAGTTGGATCATTATAATCCTTAAAAATAACCTGACTTTTCTGAAAATAGTACTGAGATGAATCGTATTTAGATAATGTGAAATAAGCGTTACCTAAATTATTCAAAGATTTAATTATTCCTGCCTTATTATTTTTCTGTTGATAAAAGCCCAATGTTCTTTTATAATATTTTATTGCTCTTTGAGGATCATTGAGCTGTGCATAAATGAAAGCAAAGAAACTATTAACCTTCGCCAGATTTTCCAAATCTTTTCTTTCACTAAATATATTATGAGCTTGGGTACAATATTCTAACGCTTCGTCAAAATGATTGATATCAATATAAATCTGAATAGTTTTAAGATAAAAATCTCCCAAATCTTTCTCAGAAACTTCTTTTTTAGCTTTTTGAATATATTGGTTTATCTTTTCTCCATTTTTATATTTTATGGCATTAGCAGAATCTATGTAAACAGCATAAGATTTTTTTTCTTGTGCAGTACAAAAATTGATAAGATTTAAAAATAAAAAAACAAAAAATACTTTCTTTTTCATCATTCAATATAAAAACAGTCTTATTTCTGATTGAAATCACTAATTCTCATCTAAATTTATCATTTTTTTTTTAATCGGAAGTATTAATTCAAGGTTTAAAAAAATTAAGAACATATTCTTGAAAGATTACCCATAAATCATCTTTTACTCTGGAGAATCATTCTTCAACCACTCAAAATACCTTTTAAATTTTAAACATAAAAAAAACCGCAATCAATGATTGCGGTTTAATATTGTAGCGAAGACGGGAATTGAACCCGTGACCTCAGGGTTATGAATCCTGCGCTCTAACCAACTGAGCTACCTCGCCGTTTTGGTGGTGCAAATATAGAAAATATTTACTTACCTCCAAAATTATTTTAGCTTAAAATATTCTAAAACATCACCAACATGGCTAGGCTTGCTGATTATCTTATTGTTAGCATCCAAAATAAAATATGTTGGTGTTGCATGAATATTATACATTTCAGCAAAAGAACTGTTCCATCCTCTTAATTCTGAATCATTGATCCAAGGAAATGCGGCAATCTTTGTTGTGTAAGCATTTTTATCTGTATCTAAAGACATCCCGATTATCTGAATATTTTTCGCCTGTAGTTCTTTATATTTAGTTAAAAGTTGTGGCAACTCGTTCTCACAATGTGAGCAGGTTGAAGACCAAAAAACAATCACTTTTTTATCAGCTTTTACATCAGCAATTGACTTAGCACTGGTATTGACCGCAGCATGGAATTTATAAGCCGGAAAAACAGCTCCAATGTCTGTAGCAGCATTAGATTTCAAAGTAGAAGCCAAACGGTCGTTAATGGTACATTTTAAATCTTTTGCTAGCGTAAGATATTTAGTTTTAAACTCATTCATATCGTACACATCAAAGATATCAATCAATTCAGAAAGTACAGTTTGACCTCTCGGCGTCTCCACATTCAGTTTATTGATCAATGTATCTACGGAAGCGTTGACATTGGTATTACCACCTACATTAAGATACGATACCAGAATTGGACGTAGAAGAGAAGAACTCTCTAACATATCATTTGATTTATCTATAAAATTTACAATTTCCTCTTGTGTTACCTTTTTCGCAGGATCATTTGAAAGGAATTTATTATAATTGGTATTATAATAATACACAAATGGATGTTTTGACTGGTCTATGCTGCTTTTTCCAGACAACCTACCCATCTCACTATTTAGCGCTTTTCCAAAGTCTGTATTGTCTTTATAATATTCTTTGATTTGCACTAATGCGGGAAGAATTATTTCTTTTTTCTGAGAAGATTCCTGAATACTATTCATCAACTCATTTGATTCATCCTGATAAATTATATTCTGAATTTTGTTGGCTTTTGTATCAAGCTTAATACTTATATTTTTATTTTCAGAAATAAAACTTACAGAATTGTTGGTATTAGGAAAGTAAACTTTCATCATCCCAGAATAATTCTTAGGATACTTAAAAGTCCATACATTTCCTTTACTTTTTTCTTTGGTAACAATAATATCTTTTGAGCCGTTCAATGTATATAGAATAGCTTCTTGCTCATTAAAATCCGGTTGCGACTGGATATTCACAGAAAACTGTGCGTTTATTGAAAATGCCAACAGCATTCCTGACAATACAAATATCTTTTTCATAATGTAAAAATAAAAAAACTCTCCGACTAATCAGAGAGTTTAAAATATTTTAATGTTATTTTTATATTTTTTGAGTTTTGTATCTTTTAGCGAAATAGGCGATTACCAGAATTGCTACTATCGCTAATACATAAACATACATATCGATGGGAGAAGTAGCGACTGCACCAGGACCATCAGCTTCAGTTTGCGGATCAGGGGGAGCACCTGGACCTCCTGATATTGTCCCAGAATTCCCTTGAGCAAACAAAGATAGTTGAGATACAAACAATGCGAATAGAATAATTAATTTGTTTTTCATAAATATTTTTTATCTCATTATTTTTGTGTTATATACTTGTCCGTTATCAGCCTTTATCGTAATCAAATAACCATTATTTAATTGTTTAGGAATATTTAACGTATGATTAGATTTCGTATTAACTCCTTTTTCAGAATTAATTAGTTTACCACTCATATCAAAAATTGTAATATCTGCATTTTTCCAATTCTTGTCAAATATAGCTACAAAATTATCTGAAGATTTTTCATAAGTTACAATTGTACCACTCTTTTTAGCTAAATCTGAAGTTCCTAAAACAGTTTCTGGCTGTGGTTCTCCATAATAAAGACCTGCTTGAGTTACTGACCCTGCGCTTATAACTTGATTTTGAGATAACATAACGTTGGCACCATTAATCTTTATCCAAAAACTTTCACCTGCGCTTAATGCAGATTGGTTTGCAGGAATTAACGCGGCATCTTCTCTAATTTCAAACTTCAGCTTACTTATCTCAGGAGAGTTAAGTGTTAATGGTATTTTTTTATGTAAAAAGTTTGCCTCATTAGCTTCATTAATATACAAATTATATTGAGAGGCATAAGTAGGATCTATCCCACCAGTAATATACTCTTCATTGGTATAAATAGGTCCATTGATAGGAGCATTACTACTATTATATCCTAAATTAGCTTGTAAAGTAGTTACTGAGCTATATCCAGTCGTTGCATTATCACGAACTACATAATATGTTCTAGAAATTTCATTATCCTGACTATCTAAGGCAATAACACCTAATTGCTTCAACGTTGGTGAAGGTGTATTCTTAGCTGCAGTGACAGAATAAGACCCAGCATCTCTTGCAGCAGTCGCAAAGCGTCTTGTCGTATTAAAATTTAATGATCTGTTTAAATTAGCAGCAGAATAAGTAGTTATTAAACTAGGATCAAGTTTAATATAAACAACTCCCAAAGGTTTAATCACTAAGCTATTCACATCACCTGCAGGAATAGTAGCACCTGAAGCATTACGGCTAAATGTTATAGTTCTATTTGTAGCTGTTGTTGTTCCCCCTGAGGTAGAATAATTTACACCTTCCTGTGAGAATCTTATCCCTTTAATTGGAAGTCGATTACCATCTTTTGTTGTTCCTGGCTCACCTACATCTGCACCAATCCAGCTTAAATCAAGATTGGTTAAGAATGGATTTCCATACTGATAAAGCTCTTTTCCATAATTTGGAGTCCAGCTTGTATCAAATGGATCATTAAGATAGCTGTTGTATCTTTCACCAAAATAATTTATGTATTGCCCTGAACTTCCATAGTCAATTCCTACACCTCCACCTGTAAGATTCACACTACTTGTAGAAGCTACAGCATCTGAATAAGGAACTCCTTTTAAAGTGAGTACATCTGAATTTGCAGGAGTAGGATTCCATCCACTAGTTCCTACTGCGAAATAAGTAGTTGGACCATACAGCAAAGTTGAATTTCCTAAATCCGTAGTAGTAGCAGGATTAACAATTCTCATTACCGTCTTGGTATTATCCCAATATGCTAAAGACGAAGTTGATCTATTACCTGTAAAATTAACCGCTTTTCCTAAATCAGTAGCAATACTTTGTACTGTTTTATTAGCAAAAGGGAAAGCCATTTGTTGAAAACTTCCTTGGTTAACAGCTTTATACTCCTTATCTACAATACCTGTAATTTTATCTTGTGTCAAATTCGTTATGTACAATTGTCCATAAGTAGAAGTTGCATAAGTTGCTAGAGAAGGGGAATTTAATCGTAAAATAACATTTGCCCCAGTCGTTTTAGGGTTAGAACTTGCATCAATTGTCCTGAAGACATCCGTCGCATTACTTCCTACAACCATCATATTACCATGAAGGTCAATGTTACCATTACCTCTGGTCTGTACTCCTCCCCCATTGTAAACGAGGGCACCATTACTTACATACATTTTAGCGGTATCGTCTACATGAAGTAGAACAGTCTGCGCCTGAACAGATAAACCGGTTGCTAAAATTCCGATAGTTAATAAACTTTTTTTCATTGTATACTGTTTTTTTGTGTCAAAAAAAATATTCAGTGTAAAGATATAAATTTTTTCTAAAAAAAAAACAAAATCACTTAACAATCAAAATATTATCTTTTGTAAGAACAATCTCATCATGCTCTCCAACGGTAAACATATAATCTTCTAAGACTTTTTCTGTAGTTCCTCGTAACCCCCTGGCTCCCAAACCTTTTTCCATAGTCTCATCAACAATAATCTCTATAGCCTCATCAGTAAACACCAATTTTGTACCGTCCATTTTAAAAAGCTCTACAAATTGATTAACAATAGAGTTTTTAGGCTCTTTCATGATTCTAATCATCGTCTCTTTGGTTAGCTTTTCGAGATAGGTAATGATTGGAAATCTTCCTAAAAGCTCAGGAATCAATCCAAATGAGCGAAGGTCGATGGCGTTAATATTTGTTAAAACATATTCATCTTCTTCTGTTTTATTAATCTTTTCAGCACTGAAACCAATCGCCTGCTTATTCATTCTTCTTTCGATAATTTCTTTAATACCGTCAAAAGCACCACCCGCAATGAATAAAATATTCTGAGTATTTACCTGAATATATTTTTGATCAGGATGTTTTCTCCCTCCTTGTGGCGGAACATTCACGATGCTTCCTTCCAAAAGCTTCAACAAACCCTGCTGCACACCTTCTCCTGAAACATCTCTTGTAAGACTCGGATTATCAGATTTTCTGGCAATTTTATCAATTTCATCAATAAAAACAATCCCTTTTTCTGCTTTTTCTACATCATAATCGGCAACCATTAAAAGTCTCGAAAGAATACTCTCAACATCTTCCCCCACATAACCAGCTTCCGTTAAAATAGTAGCATCAACAATACAGAAAGGAACATTAAGTTCTTTAGCAATGGTTTTAGCCAAAAGCGTTTTTCCCGTTCCTGTTTCACCAATCATGATGATATTTGATTTTTCAAGCTCTACTTCACGGTTTTCATCTTTTGCATGCAATAATCTTTTATAATGATTATATACTGCAATGGAAAGTTGTTTTTTTGCCTGATCTTGTCCTATGACATAATGATTAAGAAATTCTTTTATTTCCTTAGGTTTTTTAAGCTCGTCTATAGATTCAGCTGGTGAAAATCCTGCTGGCGAAACCGTATCTTTTACAATTGTATGAGCCTGCTCAATACAGTTTTCGCAAATAAAGCCATTTTGTCCTGAAATCAGCATTTGCACTTCATTTCTTTTCTTACCACAGAAAGAACATTGGTTTGAGTTCATCTTGATTATTAATATATTATTAAAGAAAATCGTAAAAAATTTCTTTTTTACGACCTTCTGTATTGTTAAGAATTAATTATTAAATTTTGAATTTCGGAATATTCTTCCGCAGAAAGTTTCAGTCTTTCGTTTTTAAAGTTCATTTCTTCCACTTTATTTAGCGGAATCAGGTGAATATGAGCGTGAGGAACCTCTAGTCCCACCACCGCTACTCCTACTCTTACACAAGGTATTGCATTTTTCACTTTTTGAGCAACTTCTTGAGCGAAAGCCCAAAGATTTTTATATTCTTCTGTTTCCAAATCAAAAATCAGGTCTACTTCTTTTTTAGGAACAACGAGTGTATGGCCTTTTACCAAAGGCATAGCATCTAAGAATGCCACAAAATTTTCGTCTTCCGCTATTTTATAAGCAGGAATTTCTCCATTGATTATTTTTGTGAAAATTGAGCTCATTTTTTTAAAGTGTAATTTCTAAAACTTCAAATGATAATTTATTACCGTTGGGAAGGGTAATCTCAGCAGTCTCGCCCACTACTTTTCCTAATAATCCTTTTGCGATAGGAGTATTTACAGAAATCTTGCCTGTTTTCAAGTCACTTTCATTATCCGGAACCAATTTAAAAGTCTGTTCTTTCTTTGTATCGTTATTCATTAATCTTACCGTAGTAAGGATAGAAACCTTTGAAGTATCAAGCAAAGTTTCATCAATCACTTTTGAAGTTGTAACAACATCTTTTAGTTTAGAGATTCTCATTTCCAACATTCCCTGCGCTTCTTTCGCCGCATCATATTCTGCATTTTCAGACAAATCTCCTTTATCTCTTGCCTCAGCGATCTGTTGAGTAATTTTTGGTCTTTCTATTTTTTCCAATTGCTCCAGCTCAGCTTTCATTTTATCTAATCCTACCTTAGTTACATAGCTCGCCATAATTTTAAAATTTAGTTTTGGTATAAAAAAAATTATCCGACATTTGCCGGACAATGTTTTTGTGTGTTAATCGTTATTGTTTTACAAATATATAAAAATTTATATAGTAATGAAAAAAACTTTCTCAATCATATCAATTTTCATCTTACTGACATTCAGTTTTTTAAATATAAACTCATGCAGTAACCGTGACGATACCGTAAGCTGTTTTCCCATTTCAACAATCAATGTAAATCTAAATCTGAATCTTGCAGCCTACAACAACCTCAACTTTGTGGGGCAGCCTATTTACATTGACGAACAGCAATCTGGCACAAGAGGATTGATCGTAGTAAGAACCCTAGACAATCCGGCTACGTTTAGAGTGTATGACAGAAATGCACCTCATCTTTGCCCCGACAGCAACACTACTTTGGAAGTAAAAGACAATTTGTATATCATCTGTCCAAAAGACAATTCTAAATGGTTTCTTAATAATGGCTCTCCAGCTCAAGGAGCAACAACAGGACTTCCTCCAAAAACTTATTTTTGGAACTATGATGCCGCTACAAAAAATTTAAGCCTATATAATTAATGAAAGCAGTAATACAAAGAGTTTCTGAAGCTTCTGTAAAAGTAGAAGGAAACATTGTAGGTGAAATAAATACCGGCTTTATGCTTCTGATTGGAATTGATGAAAATGATGAAAGATCAGATGCAGACTGGCTTATACAGAAAATTTTAAACCTGAGAGTTTTTAGTGATGAAAACGACAAACTCAATTTATCTATTAAAGATATCAATGGAGAGATTTTGTGCATCAGTCAATTTACTTTGATCGCAGATTACAAAAAAGGCAATCGCCCATCCTTTATAAAAGCTGCAAAACCCGATAAAGCAATTCCTCTTTTCGAATATTTTAAAGAAGAACTTTCAAAATCAGATTTACTAATTGAATCTGGTATTTTTGGAGCAGACATGAAAGTATCACTCACTAATGACGGACCCGTCACTATTGTAATGGACACTCTTACAAAACAATAACAATCCCTACCTATACAATAAGTGTCTCTTTCTAATAAATTACTTTCATTTAATAGTTTAAATCTATACAATTCGTAATAAAACCCAATAAAAACAACGGAAAACACCGTATAAATACGGTAAAATAATAAAATTCACATTAAATGTTATTTATTTATGGAATTATAATATATTTTTTATATACCTTTATAAGACCAAAAACTAAATAACCATGAAAAACTACTACCTTATTGTAGTCCTATTTATAATGGGTTACAACACCAATGCCCAAGTGGGTATTAACACAGCCAACCCTAAAGCTACACTGCATGTTCAAAAAAAAGCAGACCTTACTTTTGCAGACGGAATTATCGCTCCAAGAATTTCCGGAGACTCCCTTAGATTAAAAGAAG
Source organism: Chryseobacterium balustinum (assembly GCF_900168205.1). Lineage (GTDB taxonomy): Bacteria > Bacteroidota > Bacteroidia > Flavobacteriales > Weeksellaceae > Chryseobacterium > Chryseobacterium balustinum. The sequence goes on along the minus strand of NZ_FUZE01000020.1, from coordinate 53,525 downwards.
CCGCTTATACCGCCGCGCAAAATGGTGCTATTGTCTATGTTACAAGTCCAGCAACGACTACTGGGCCTAAAACAAACGGCGTTACAACTGCTGGTTTATTTATGTACGATGCTGTTACTAATAATTCAAGTGGAAATCCTGGACTTTGGTTTAAGCTGCCTACTACGGCAAATATTGGTACTGCAGGCGATGGAGCTTATTCTGCAAAATTTAATAGTACGTTCACTCTTTTAGGTGTGAATATTGGTGGCGGTCTTGTAAATTTAAATCTCGGTGGTAGTACAGGAGGAACAACAACAGTTCAGGTTCCATCCACAAGTATGAGCAATGGCGTTTATACAGTTCCTTCAACGGGTCTATATCATATTAGTTATAGTTATAAAGAAGGTTCAGGCGCAAGTGTTTCGCTCCTTACAAATTCCGGAATTGTTATTAGCAGAACACCTTCTGGCTCAAGTACAGCAGCAGCTTTAGATACCAAAGGATTTGGTGGGATAAGTGTTGCATTAGTTATTACAGTGAGTATAACACAAACCATAATTAGTCATCTCTATACTCTTAATGCCGGAGACAAGATCCAGTTTGGCGTTAACAGGCAATCTGTAGCTACTATAGATCTAACAACAGCTACCGAAGCAGAAATCTCTATTTACAAAGTCAAGTAACACAAATTCTTTATATGACAAAAGCTTTCTTACAAAATAAGAAAGCTTTTGATGTTTATGTTAAAAAGTTTTATCTTACCGGAACGCTGCTAAAGTTTAATGCAACTTTCAGATTCATATCAGAGCTTGTCTGGTTTTTAAGTTCGTAAACGGTTCTTACTGTTAAGCCCGAACTTTTCACTACAGAATCAAGAAAACCGGTATCATTATTTAAATCTAAATTTAAACTTGAAAAATTGGTATCAATTGCGGATCTCGAAGCTACTAATTTTTCACCAGTTCCATTTGAGGAGATATAGATTTTTATAGATTTCAAGGCGCTCAAATTACCGCCACTTGGTGAAGCTACAGAAATTTTAGCATCAGAAATTCTTACATCTTTAATCTGCGCATTGTTGTTTCCGCCTACCCAAGTCTGCACATTTGATGCAGTGGCTGTAGAAGAAACTTCTTTATCTGCAGGCACTCCTGTAGAGACCAAAACATTGGTTGTGTATGGAAATGTATTTTGTACAATCGACTGTACCGCACCACAACTCGTCAAAGCGATGGATGATATTATTGCTAATGAAAATATCTTTTTCATAAAATTAAAATTTGAAAATTACATTTGCATAAACTATACCAATTTATTCTATTCTGACAGAAAATCGACCCGTATTTTCGCCATCTGCCATCAGATTTTTTCCGATAATAAGCCAAACCTCGCCTTTGCTCGAAATTTTATAAGAAATTTCTCTTCCAAACGGACCGTCGTATTTTCCGTCGGGCGTTTTAATTTGATTAAAACGAATATTCATATTATTATTTTCAGGAATAATGTTCGCTTTCAATTGATCTTTCTTATAATTTGCAATTCTTACAACGGCTTTTTGAATTTTATCTGTAAACTCAAATTCTAATGTGGATGGAAGTTTTTCGCCATCAACCAACTTTACGGTTTCACCATTTTGCTTGTTTAAATTTTCATCCGATTTTGTATTTACTGGTTGCAAAGTATCGTTACTTATTTTCGAATTGGCAGAATCTACTGGTAAAGCATTTTCAGACTGTTCCGAAACTACTACAGAATCTGTCTTCATTCCTTGTGAAGGATTCCCTTTCCTGCATGATACAATTAATAAAAGACCTATTAATAAAACTGAATTTTTCATGACAATTTATTTTTGAATGGTTTCATAATAAAAAACTTTAGATAAAAATGTTGGCGAAATTCCTAACTTACTTTTTTCTAAAACTCGTTTTTTAAGGTCAATATCCTTTTTTTCTTCGGCATATTTTAAAAGATATTTTTCATTAAAATTAATCGAATTTACATGATAATCGACCACAAAATCCGGACGTTTCATATTTTGAGAGGTGATGATTCCGCCCCAATTGATAAAACTGCATACTAAAACCATTCCATAAAAGCACCAGCTCATCGAGTTGAAAAGAAATGCGTTTGTTTTTTGGGTCTGAACTTTCACAAAAGTCAACGTCAATCCTATCAAAGATAATATTAGGAAAGCATAAACGCCCAAACGCTTGTAAGTAAAGCCTAAATTGACAATATATTCTGTGTTTTTCAATAGTGCAGAAATTACCAATACGGCATTCAAAACAATCCAGATTTTCACTAAATTTTTCATTAAACCCGCTTTCGGATCAAAGTTGAAATTTGATTTAAAATAAAACATAATCACCAAAATTGCCATTACAATTGACACGATTACTGCGCCTACTCTTTCGTGCGTTTCTTCAGAAAGCTGGCTCGGTGTTTTTACTATTTCGTAAAACTGTTCATAATTAAATGTAATTATAAAAAACAGCAGCAAAATATTTAATGAAATAAAAGAAATCACACCGCTCATTCTTTCGGTGTTCAAATCTAGAAAAGAATAAGTGGGCTTCTGAATTTTATGCTTATCCTGAAAATCATTATTTAGAATATGGTTTTGTTTATAAATCATTTTTTCTACATCATAATTCCAATAATTAAAGGCGATAAAAAATCCTAAAACAGAAATACAGAACAATTGCCAAACATTAATTTCAAGCTGAAAATTAGTAAAAAGGTTTGCAAAATGATTACTTCCCATGGAATAGACACCAAAAAAGACTGAAATCAAAATCAGAGGAATTCCTACAAAAGCTAACGTTTTTTGCCAAACTCCAGACATATTTCTTTTCGGAAGCCAATTGTCAAAACTGAAAATTCGGCATATAAATGTGAAGCAATTGACTATAAAAACAGGAATCAGCAACAGGACTTTCAGACGTTTGTTTTTTGACCGGAAAGAAAGCAGCAAAAGCGAAACTACCAATGCCAGAAACGAGCTAAAATCGCCGAACCAAGCAAAAGCTATACTCGACAGAATACTTGTTGCAAAAAGCAGAAAAACTGTTTTGCTGCGGTTCCTTTCCGAGGTTTTAATAAGCGTTAACACTGAGTATAGAACGCCTAAAATACCAAGATTTAAACCTACATTTTCATTATAAAATAAAACGATAAATGCAATGGTACTGAGAAATATATAGTGATGTGTTTTCATAAGATTGAGTTTGAGGGTAAGGTTAAGATTAATAGAAAACAGGAGTTTCTTTTTGCTTGAAAATTTCTTTTCGGAAGCCAATTGTCAAAACTGAAAATTCGGCATATAAATGTGAAGCAATTGACTATAAAAACAGGAATCAGCAACAGGACTTTCAGACGTTTGTTTTTTGACCGGAAAGAAAGCAGCAAAAGCGAAACTACCAATGCCAGAAACGAGCTAAAATCGCCGAACCAAGCAAAAGCTATACTCGACAGAATACTTGTTGCAAAAAGCAGAAAAACTGTTTTGCTGCGGTTCCTTTCCGAGGTTTTAATAAGCGTTAACACTGAGTATAGAACGCCTAAAATACCAAGATTTAAACCTACATTTTCATTATAAAATAAAACGATAAATGCAATGGTACTGAGAAATATATAGTGATGTGTTTTCATAAGATTGAGTTTGAGGGTAAGGTTAAGATTAATAGAAAACAGGAGTTTCTTTTTGCTTGAAAAAATCCTGAATATTTTCAAAATTCTGCCACAATAAAGATTCAAAATCGATGTGGTGAAATGCTCTCATACTTTTTCCTTTTTGGTAAGCATTACGATACATTTTATGATATTCCGGAAGGATAATACTTCCTAAAACCACTGCTGCCAAAAGATGGGCATTGAGTTTTCCGTTTCCGAGAAGCAAAAACTGCATTGCGATTTCGTCTTCGAAATTGGTTCCACAATCTGTTAATAAATGATGTACGTCGTGGTTTTCCATTTTAGGAATCATGGTAAAACCGTGTTTCTTATAGAATTCACCTAATTTTCTGCCTAAAGAATCTTTGTGAAATTCCAGCAATTGTTTTTCATTAAACTGCCATTGTCTTTTTTTCTTTTTGAAATATTTTCTGTACAGTTTTTGTGTTTTGTCGTAGACAAAAAGTAGGAATTGCACACGTAGTTTTTTCATAGTTATTTATGCTAATATTAAAAATATGTAGAGAAGAAATAAAATTGGAAAATTGGAAAATAGGAGAATTGCCGAATTTTTAAACTCTTTTTTATTTTCCGGAAATACATAATAAAAAACAAAGAGAAGTAATATCGAAAGGAGGTTTATAATTATATTCAATCCTGACAAAAAGATCAAACTAAATGCAAGTTCATCCTGTATTTCTAAAAGCATTAATAAAAAAATCATAATCCCAATCAGCCAACTGATACAGAAATAAATTAATGCAATATTATTTAGTTCAAACTTCTTCATCACGTTCAAGTTTGAAAACTGTAATTTCGGGACGCACCATAAATCTCACCTGAAAAGAATGGCCTAAAGCGCGATTGATGTACAACATTCTTCCGTCTTCCAAATCAATTTCTCCTGAAACATATTTTCTGTTTTCCACCGGAAGAATTGGAGTAATCACACCTGGAATTCGGCATTGTCCACCGTGAGTATGACCACTTAAAATCCAGCCTTGGTAACCATTCCAGACATCTTTGTCGCAAACATCGGGATTATGACAAAGTACAAGATTTGCTTTTTCAGGATTGTAATCTTTCATCACTTTCATCGGATCAAAATTGGGTGACCACAGATCATCAAAGCCGATAATGTTTAAACCATGAGATTCTGTTTGCTCATTTTTAAGCATTGTGATGCCATTGTTTTGGAGAATACGATAAATCTCTTCCGAAGAACCCAAATCTTTCCAGTTTTTTCCGTAGTCATGATTTCCGAGAATTCCGAAAGTTCCCAGTTTTCCATAAACCGCTTTTGCCATTACTTTTTCTAAATTTTTATGGTCTTCTTCGGTACCATGATTCACATAATCTCCAGTGTAAACCACAAAATCAGGATTAAACTCTTCAGCTTTTTGAAAAGATTCAATCAAAAAATTCCAGTCGAATCTGTTTCCTACATGTAAATCTGAAATCTGCATCAGAATTTTTCCTTCTAACTCTTCAGGTAAATTTTTAATCGGAAGTTTCCGTTCCACAAACTCTACCCAAAACGGTTCAATCTGCCAAGAATAGAGAAAAGGTAAAGCTCCAACTGCTGAAAGCTGTAAAAGTCGCTTGAGAAAATGTTTTCTTGTCATTATTTTTAAAAATAAAAAATTAACTTCCGGCAAAAGGTGTCCCGAAAAGTCCCACCGCAAGTTCTACCCAGGTAAGAATGAGTACAAACAAAACCACGACGCATAAGAGGATTTTGTAAGTTTTGTTTTTTACAATCCGACGAATCAAATCGATAATAAGAGCTGTTCCGAATAAAAGAATTCCGGCAATAATAAAATCGGAAGGAGACCAATTGAATTCTTTAGAAAATAGATTTCCAAGTACCGCAACACTAATTATTAGAGCAGGTACAGAATAAATCAATGCTGTTGTTTGTTTTTGTGTCATCATAATATTTCAATTTTATTTATTAAAAGTACTTTGTATTTCAAAGTAAATTTTCAAAAAAATATAGACTTTATCTGCCTATTAATTTTTCTAATGCATCCAAATGCTCAGTAAATGCAGTTCTTCCCGATTGTGTTACACGGTATGAAGTCTTCGGTTTTTTACCTACAAACTCTTTTTTCACCTCAATATAATTAGCCTTTTCCAAGGCATTGCTGTGACTTGCCATATTTCCGTCTGTAATTTCAAGAATATTTTTCATTTCAGAAAAATCAACCCAGTCGTTCACCATAAGAACAGACATAATGCCCAATCTTACACGGCTTTCGAATTCTTTGTTGAGTTGACTGATGTTAATCATTGCTTAGTATTTTAGTTAAAAAAGTTTTTTAGTTTTTTAGTTTTTTAGTTTTATTTATTTTGGTGATAATTTTTTATCGTTTTGATGTATCCATTCAATAATTTTCCAATTTCTTCACATGAATTAATAACGCTTTCAAAGGTTATGTTATTAATATAATTAAGGTCTTTTGCTAAGATTAAATAATACTTTACCTCTTGTAATGATCCTTCAGAATGAGAAATATAATTCAGCTTATTTGGTAAGGTTTTCTTAGTAAATCCTTCTGCAATATTAGCTGGAATTGAAACAGCCGCTCGTCTTAATTGACTTGTCAAAGCATAAGTTTCCTCTTTTGGAAATGCTGAACTTATTCTATAAATCTCCAAAACAAATTCATGTGACTTTTGCCAAACAATCAAATCCCTAAACGAAATAATATTTCCCATATCTACTAACTAACTAACTAACTAACTAACTAACTAACTAACTAACTAACTAACTAACTAACTAACTATTTATACTTCTTATGCATAATCAAACCATATACAATATGCAAAACACCAAAACCAAAAGTCCATGCGACTAATCCCCATCCTAAAAAAAACAAAGAAATAAGTCCTAAACCAATCTGACAATATCCTAAATATTTTATATCTGTTAAAGTATAGCGTTCTGCACTTACCAAAGCCAAACCATAAAAAATCAAAGTAGCGGGAGCAACCAATGAAAAAAGATGATGGTACAATAAGCCCAAACAAACAAATCCACCCGTCAATAAAGGGATTGCAAAGGTAAACAAAAGTCTTTTAGTTGTCGCATCCCAAATTTTCAAACCTTTCTTTTTACTTTTATTGGCTGTAAAAAAATATCCACTTAAGACGGCAACAATCAAAATCACAGTTCCAGTAATGACCAGTTCATTGACCATACTTTTACTGAAAGTGATTCTCTCTCCATCAAAATAATTGAGTCCTTCCCTTTCAAAAACGAAACAGACATAAGCTGCACCGAATATTGCCGCTAAACCTGCAACAACTCCGGATAACCCGCTTAATGAAATAAACCTTGAAGATCGTTCCATCATAGAACGAATATGCGATAAGTCTTCGTGATAGTTTTTTGATTTCATATAAAAAGAACTTTGAATTACAAAGTTATATTTAATTTTCAAATAACAAAACTTTTATTGAAATATTTTGTTCAAATTCTTAACTTTAAAAAAACGTATTGTATGGACAAAGAAACTTTGCGCTCAGAAATATTCAGGCATTTGGATGGCGTCGTCACTGCCCCCATCGTTGCTTCATTGATGAAAAAAGAGATCATTGCTTTCATTATTGAGCGACAAAAAATGTCTTTGAGCGAACTTTCTGAAGAGTTGAAAGCCAACGAAGGGTATTTGAATGTTGCGATTCGAGCTTTAGCATCGCAAGGCTTTTTAGATTATGAAGTCGATAACGAGACTGATCGAATACTATTTTCAGCTAATGGAAAAACTCAGTTTCTGCAAAAATACAGTTTGCTTTACCTTAAGGTAATTTCTTTTTTAAAACATTCTACAGATATTAAAAATCAGATCAACGAAAATTTATTCATTGAAGAATTTACGCGATTGAGCGATTCTGTGAAAGACCATTTTGGAATTCAGCTTTCTGATAATATTGAAGAAAAAGGTGTCCAGGAACAGATCTTAAAACATATTGAAGGCTGCATCATCGGTCCCGTCATTGTCTATCTCGGAATGACAGGAATGTTTCATAAATATTTTATGGAAACATCATTTCAGGCGGCAGAGTTTCATAAAAATTCAGAGAATTTTGAAGTAATTTTAGACTTCTTGGCTTATTTGGGTTGGTTTAAAAAGACTGGCGACAATTATAAATTTACCGAAACCGGAATTTATTTTGCCAAAAGAGCGCCATCTTACGGTGTTACTGTTTCTTATCTTCCGTTGCTGAATAAAATGAATGATCTTTTATTTGGTGATGCTTCAAAAATAAGAGAAATTTCAGATGGTGAAGATGAAATTCATGTGGATCGTGCAATGAATGTTTGGGGAAGTGGTGGTTCACATTCCAATTATTTCAAGGTGGCGAATGATTTTATTATTCAAATTTTCAATCAGCCTATTCATCTGCAACCAAAAGGCGTTTTAGACATGGGTTGCGGAAATGGTGCTTTCATTCAACATATATTCGAAACCATAGAAAGATATACAATTCGTGGGAAAATGCTCGAAGAACATCCTTTGTTTTTGGTAGGTGCAGATTATAACCAAGCTGCATTGAAAGTAACCAGAGCCAACCTCATCAATAACGATATTTGGGCAAAAGTAATTTGGGGCGACATTGGAAATCCTAAAAAATTAGCCGATGATTTAAAAGAAAATTATGAAATTGATCTTTCAGATTTACTAAATATCAGAACATTTTTAGATCACAACAGAGTTTGGAAAGTTCCGGAAAACGATCATCCTACAAGGATCAGCACGTCAACCGGAGCGTTTGCTTATCGAGGAAAAAGACTTCCTAATAATTTGGTGGAAGAAAGCCTGAAAGAACATTTGGAACTTTGGCTTCCCTACATCAGAAAAAATGGACTTTTAATTATCGAGCTTCACGCTTTAGACTCTAAACTGACCAGCGAAAATTTAGGCAAAACTCCGGCTACAGCGTATGAAGCGACACATGGATTTTCTGATCAATATATTTTGGAAGTTGATGTTTTTAAAAAGATCTGTATGGAAACAGGATTGCAGATTGATAAAGAACTATTCAGAAAGTTCCCTAATTCTGAGTTGGCAACGGTGTCGATTAATTTATTGAAAAACTAAATTTTAATACATCTCACGCAGATTTTTTTGATTAAACAGATTTATATTATATAATTTTTTATATGCTAAATCTGTTTAATCAGCGAGAATTAAAAAATTATATAAATCAATATCAAGAATTTAAATTGGTAAAATTAAACGGAAAAAAATGACATTTGAAACAATAAAGACAGAACGTCTCCTAATTCAAAAACTAGATTCAGAAACGATGAATCAAATTTTTGAATTGAATAATGATGACGAAATCAAGAAAATATTAGGTCTTACTGATGAGGAGTTTATTCGACAGAAAAAGATTCATCAAAAAGGCTATGAATCTTACAATCGGAAAATGCTGAACTTTCAAATTGTAGAAAAGCAAAGCTCAGTAATTATTGGGAATTGCGGTTTTCATACCTGGAATCCTCAACATCATCGTGCAGAAATTGGTTATGCATTAAATAGTGATGAATTTAAAAACAAAGGTTTTATGAAAGAAACTGTTGAAAAAGTGCTTGAGTTTGGCTTTGAAGAAATGCAGCTCAACAGAATTGAAGCATTAATTGATGAAAACAATACGCCTTCAAAAAAACTACTAGACCATTTTGGCTTTACCCGAGAAGGAAATCTTCGTGGTCATTATTTGGTGGATGGAATATTTGAAGATTCAGTATTATATTCTTTATTGCAATCTGAATACAAAAAATAAAGCGTTGAAAATCTCAACGCTTATTTTTTATTTTGCTCTTAATCTTTCTTTAATTGCCTCAATATTTTTCTTCGCAGAATCTTCGAGAATTAAACTGGCACTCATATGAATTCTTGCAGGCATTAATTCATTGAAATGCTCTGTTCCTTCCCAAGAGACTTTTTTAATTAAAGCTAAAGCGTCTTCGCTTCTTGTAGCCAAAGTGTTTAAGAATTTTTCCAATTTAAAATCCATTTCTGCAATGTTTTCTGAAACTGAGTGATAAATATTGTGCTGTTCTGCCCATTCTGCCGACCTGAAATCTGCATCAATTGCCATTGCCGAAAACTGAGATTTTCCGATTTTTCTTTCTACGTAAGGTCCAATTACGAAAGGCCCGATTCCCAAATTAATTTCAGTTAAAGCTAAAGCAGAATCTTTGGTTGCAAAACAGTAATCTGCACCACAAGCCAAACCTACTCCACCACCGGTTGTTTTTCCCTGAACTCTAGCAACAACGATTTTACCGCAATTTCTCATGGCATTTAAAACTTTAGCAAAACCTCCAAAGAATTTTGTAGATGCTTCAAGTTCTTCAATTGCCAAAAGTTCATCAAAACTTGCCCCTGCGCAAAAGGCTTTTTCCCCTTCGCTTTTTACAAGAATCGCTTTTACTTCTTTTTTAGCTCCTTCTTCTAAAATTGTTTCCGCTAATTTTTCGAGAATTGCTCCGGGAAGAGCATTACTTTTTGCCGTTCCGAAAGTAATTTCGGCAATATTATTTTTAATTTCTGATGTTACAAAATCACTCATTTTTAGTTTGTATTCGATTTATACAAAAGTACTAAATAAAGGACTTTTAAGAAAACTAATGTCCTAATTTTTAGTTAAAGAAATATTTAAATCAAAATTAAATCAGTAAAAATACTGATTTTCAAATGCCGTATTTATACTCTATTCTGCTCTAATCGAAATCCGTTATTTTGTGATAGATAAAAAAGTTAGCAAACTAATTACCATGAAAGCTTTTATTATGCTATAAGCTATCAACAAACGATTCTAGGCATAAATGATAATTCCCCGTTCTTCGGGGAATTAAATTTTACAGGAAAGCACTTCATCTATTTTCGTCCGTATAGCAACATTCTTTTAAATGCATAAATTGCAGGAAATCTATCAAATTTTTCAGCAATACGCTTTTTATATTCACTGGTAAATTTCTCTTTGTTCTCTTCATCCAATCTTTCCAAATAGGGAATCAACGCCGAACCTGAAATAAACTGAAATAGCTTTTCTGCATCATCAGCAATAATCGGATAGACTTTTATAGAGATATTTAAATCTTTCAACCCAGCATCAAACATCATTTTAGCATATTCATCTAAACTTAAAACCGGAGAAACCCTATTCCAATCTTGAAGTTGTGTTTTGAAAGGCTCTTCCGAAGCGAGTTGAAACAAAATTTGGTTGAGTATATTTTCAGACTGCACCGGCATTTGAACAGCGAATTGCCCAGTCTCACTTAATAAAGAAAGCAGTTTGGAAAATAATTTTTTATGATTATCTGACCATTGCAAAGCAGCATTGCTAAAAATTAAATCCCATTTTTCTTCGGAATCATATAATACTTCAACCGTTTTTTGCTTGAAATTTAAACGGTTATTCTGATACAAATTAAATTCTGAGAGCATTTCAGCAGAAGAATCAATTCCTAAAAATTCAGCATCTTCAAATTTCTCTGAAAGTATATGGGTTTGTTCGCCCGTTCCACAACCAATGTCGATTGCTTTTTTTAAACCATCTGATGAAATCAACTTCATTAAATCAAAAAAAGGTTGATAACGGATATTTTTAAATTGATTGTAAACTTCAGGATTCCAAGGCATATTTTTATTTTTTTATTAGGTTGAGTAAGGGAGGATTCCGTATGAATCTTATCTGTGTAGTATTTGAATGGTACAATGATGACGCGTTCCGTAGGAACGCTATCTCTAATTTCTAATCATAAAACTCAAACAAATATTGTTCCTGAAATTCGATCTCAAAAGCATTTAAAAATTCTATATATTCATCTTTAAAAGTTTTCTTCTTATGATGTAACTCTTGATTTAAAATATAATTTACAACTTGTTCTTTCTGATTTTTTGCGTAAGAAAACGCACCATAACCTTGTTGCCACCCAAAGTGATTTAGACATAGCTTTTTTTCATTGATAAAATTTGTCGATTCTGTTTTGACAGTTTTCACCAAATCTGAGATGGTAATTTGTAAATTTTTATAACTAAAAAAGATGTGAACATGATCCGGATTCGCATAAATAGCCAAAACTTTTGCCCTTTATTATTGAAAATACCACAAATGTATTTTTCAATTTCATCACGAACAGAATTTATAATTTTATTGTCTCTACCTTTTGTAGCAAAAACAAGTTGAATATAAATTTGTGTGTATGTGTTGGGCATTCTTTACTGTTTTTAGATAGCGTTCCTACGGAACGCAGAATTGTTAACTAGTTTGCTTTTCTACACAGATTGCATTCCTACGGAATGCGCCTTCTGCGATAAACTCCATAGAGAACAATGTTCACTTCAAAGAAAATTCTTAGGATTTTTAAACCAATAATTTATTGGTTCTTTAATGCTAAAATATACTTATCAATATACAAATCTTTTTCTTTGGATTTATACTGCTGAATATATCTCGGATGTTCCAAAACTGTCATTTTGTCAAAAAGATTCGCTTCATTATTTAATTTTGAAATAAACTCTGCATTCTTTTTCCCTAAAATAAAAACTTCGGAAGTATCAAGATTTAAACTGATGTGTTTTTTCAAAGAATCAATCATGAAATTTTTTACATCGTTGAAAAGTTCTTTGTCATCATAATAATTGGCGTTAACCCAACTACCTTTCGATTTCCTTACAATCGCCAACGGAAACGGAGAGTTGATATAAATATCTCTGTAAAATTCACCTGCACCTCCATAAGCTGCCATCATATCATAAATGAAAACAGAAGAAACTTCATGCGTGTAAGCAGATTCCATTTTAATTCCGCAGACACTTTCCAACCGTTTTGTATCGGTGAAAGGAACTCCGGTAACTCCTGCTCCATGACGACTTGGATTAATTCCAATTAAAAATTTTCTTTGGTTTGAGTCATTATAATATTTATGATAAAACTTTTCCATGACAACCATTGTTTCAGGGTTATCTAAATACGGGTTTAGAACTTGAAAATCATCGGGAAGATTTCCGGAATACTGTAAATTACGGTTAAATTGTATGACTTTATCAACAAAAGTTTTATCCATCTTTATTATTCTACATCTTCCTCGTCTCCTTCTTCACTTAGAGCCAATTCAATATCTATAAACTGAATGTATAAACCACAAATTTCCCCATTTGCATCATAAGCGAAATACACAGGATATTCGCCATCGCCAAAACCACTTGCAAACATAGGAATTTGGTACTCTGTATTCGGAACTGTCCAATTGATCCAGTCTCCGGCATCCCTTTGATTGTCGGGATTATGTTTGTAGCTCTGCGCAAAAATTTCAGCAAAATAATCATCGTAAAGATTATCGACATCAGATTCATCTGTAAATTTATCTACAAACGGAAGCACTTCTGCATCGGTGATACATCCTAAACCGGCATCTACTCCAAAACCGAAAAAATCATCTTTAGTTACGCCTTCCAATTCTTCAATTCCAATTAAGGCTTCTCTGTAAACAAGAGGTTTTTCTTTGGTAAATTCTACTTTCACTACGGCATATCTGTCGCCCCAATCTTCTGATTTTACAACAGAAATCGTTACCGGAAAATTTCCTTTTGGAGCCTGAACAAAATAAGGCGATTGATTCGCATCCAGAGAAACCAATGGGTCTCTCACTACTACTTTTCCGGAAGGAAGAGAAACGTTTCCTATTTCCATAGTTTCCAATTGTTGACCACCAATTTCATTTGAAGTAAAATAGGTTTCCAAATCGGTAGGGCAAGTAAGAATATCTTTTACTTCTTCCCATTTTTTCATCCAGCTATCGTTCATGTTTGTATGATTTAATTTAAGCTTGAAAATAGGGAATAAAAATTAAGACATAAAATCTGGAATGTGTTTTAACAAAAGATTATAAAAAAACAGTGTAACAAAAATTGCTACACTGTTAAATTGTTTTATTATTAAATTTAAAATATTAAATCAATCCAAACTGTTCAAAATGATGCGTAAAATGTTTTTTGTGCATCAGTTCCCACATTTCTTTGTTTAATTTTCCAAACACAAAATTCATATGTTCTGCTTGTGGATTTTCTTTGTAATAAACAGAGAATCTTTTCAAATTATCTAAGAAAGACTGTTTTGCTGCTTCTAAGTTTTTATGTTTTAATTCTAACAAAGTTTCATCTTCAGCCAAGAAAGGTGCAGGGAAATCTTTTGGCATTTTTCTGTGATTGTAAAGTGAATCCTGCCATTTTTCTAACTGCTCTTCAGGTGTGAAACATTTATCTGCTTCAGGTTCGCCAAGACTTACCAAAACGCCATGTTCCAAATGCTCGATCATCTGCTGAGGAGACATTTTACCCCAACTTGGTTGAGTGTTTTCAGATAATCCTTTTACAATTTTCTGAACATTTTTAAGGTCGATAAAAGGAGAGTGTTTTGCCACCAATGTTAAAATAGTCGCTACACAAACTACTTCCTCTCTTTGATTCACAACTTCAACTAACCATTTTACAACTCCGGAAGGAATATTTCTTCCTTTTACGCCTCTGTTGATTTTTTCTTTTGCTGTTAAATAAACCGTAATCGTATCTCCTGCATACACAGGCTTGAAGAACGAACAGTTTTCTAAACCATAATTCGCAATAACCGGTCCTTTTTTACCTGACACGAATAATCCAGCTGCTGCAGAAAGGATAAAATATCCGTGAGCAACTGTTTTATCGAAAATAGTTCCTGTTAAGCTCGTTGCATCGGTATGTGCATAAAAATGGTCCCAAGAAACATTCGAGAAATTAACAATATCTGCATCGGTAACCGTTCTACCTGCGGTTTCCAAAGAATCTCCAACCTCAACATCTTCAAAGTATTTTTGGAAAGGATGTTTGTCTGCATATTTTTTTTCAGCTCCTTGCTGGTATACTTTGGTAATCGCCGTCAAAATATCTGGAGAACCTTGAATTGCTGTTTTTTGAAGGAAAAAATGAAGACCGTTCAATCCGCCCATTTCTTCGCCACCTCCTGCTCGTCCAGGACCACCGTGCATCAAAGTTGGAAGCGGAGAACCATGACCTGTACTTTCTTTCGCATTGTCTCTGTTTAACACGAAAATTCTACCGTGCTGAGAAGCCATTTTCCACGAAGTTTCAGCAACGAACTTCTCATCGTGAGAAACAATTGAACCTACTAAACTTCCTTTTCCTCTTTTTGCCAACGCAGCAGCTTCTTCCGCATCTTTGTAAGGCATCAACGTAGAAACCGGACCAAAAGCTTCGACATCATGAGAGATATTTTTAGTGAAAGGAGAATCATTTAAGAATAATTTAGGACTCATAAATGCACCATTTTCATAGTTTGCATCTACAAGCTCATGCTTTCCGTCATAAACAAGTTCGTTTTCAGTTTTTAAGATATTTACTTTCCTTAAAACCTCATCGTATTGCTGCTTTCCAACCAAAGAACCCATTCTTGTATCTCTGCTTAACGGGTTTCCGATTTTCGTCTGGTCTAAAGCTTTAGACAAAGCATTCTGAACATCACCAATTAAGTTTTCAGGAACGATAATTCTTCTGATTGCTGTACATTTTTGTCCAGCTTTTGTGGTCATTTCTGTACGAACTTCTTTGATGAATAAATCAAATTCAGGAGTTCCCGGTTTTGCATCCAACCCAAGAATTGAACAGTTCAAAGAATCTGCTTCCATATTAAAACGAACAGAATTTCCTGAAACAGAAGGCAAAGCTTTTAATTTTCTACCCGTCGTTGCAGAACCTGTGAACAATACAGAATCTCCATCCTGAACGTAATCCAAAATATTTCCCGGTTCACCACAAACCAATTGAAGTGCGCCTTCAGGAAGAACACCGCTTTCAATCATATCCTGAAAAACCGCATTGGTTAAATAAGAACCAAATGGCGAAGGCTTCACAATTGACGGAACACCTGCCAACAAAGATGTGGATAACTTTTCCAACATTCCCCAAACAGGAAAATTGTAGGCATTGATTTGTACAGAAACTCCTTCACTTGGAGTCAAAATGTGAGTTCCCAAGAAAGTTCCGTTTGCAGAAATTTTCTGAGTTTCGCCGTCAACCCAAAATGGAGTATTCGGAAGCATTCTTTTTGCCAATCCTGAATACGTGAAGAACGTACCAAAACCTCCTTCAATATCTACCCAAGAATCTGCGTGAGTTGCCCCTGTTTTATATGATAATTCGTAATATTTTTTCTTTCTTTCTAAAAGGTAAAGCGCTACTTTTTTCAACATTTCTCCACGATCGTAGAACGTCATTGAAGAAAGATTTTTGTATCCTACCGTTCTACCATAATCAAGAGCCTGTTCAAAATTTAGCCCTTCTGTATCCGAAACAGCAACCTGCTCTCCTGTCACGGCATTGTATAAAGGAATTCCGTTTCCGTTACCTTCCACCCATTCGCCGTGGATATAGTTTTTTAGTTTTTCCATAAAATATTTATATTTTAATTTAACGATGTATCAATCTAACAATTTACCAATGAGGTGCCTCGAAAACAGCAGTATGGCATTATGTAATTGTTAGATTTTTACATTGGTATATTGTTACATTTATCTCGGTTCCTGATAAGGAAATAATTTCACTAAACCTTCATACAAACTTCTGTGAAGAATGGTTGCGTGATTATCTGTTTCCATCATTCTATATTCTAACGTCCAGTTTTTCTTGTTTGATTTTTTCAGAATATCATCTAAACTTTCGGCATCTTTTATCATTACCGGATGCTCCCCTTTTCCGACAGAAACATAAATAAATTTCTTTGTATCGGGAATTTTAGTTAACAATTGAGGAGCCTCTTTTAGAAGACTTTCATCATCCCACCATAAACTTGGACTGATGATAAAATAATTATTAAACATCTCAGGTTTCTTTAAGAGAATTTCTGCTGCCAGAAGTCCGCCAAGAGATTGACCGAAGATGTAGGTATCGGTTGTTTTAAACTGACTTTCGATATAAGGTTTTAATTCTTTCTCCAAAAAACTGATGAACTTATCCGAATGTCCTGTAGTAGGATAGTCTTTCTGTAAATCTTTTAAATCGGTGTGAAAAGTTAAATCTCTTTTTCTATCAATATTTGCAATCCCAACCACAATTGTTTCCGGCATAGAATACATTTGATTAAAAAATTGAATCAATCCTGTAACGTGAATAAAATCCTCATTCATGCTTCCATCCAACAAATAGATAATTGGGTAAGATTTTGTTTTGTCGAAATTTTGTGGAAGATAGATGTTAAGAATTCTATCTTCGTTTAAAATCTTAGACTTTATGGTTCTGATTTCTCCAATAGTTAATGGTTTTACATTTTCAGTCTGGGCTAAAGCCATTGATTGAAATGCAAAGAGAATACTGCAGAAAATGAGAAGTTTTTTTAGCATACTTTATTAATTTGTTAATCGTCCTTTCAAAACCTCATAGGTTTTAGAAACCTATGAGGTTTGAGTTGAACTCTATTTTATTCGATTGTGAGAAAATCATACTCAACATTTGACTTATGATATTCTGCAAAATCTTTTATTGTATCAAAATATTGCATCATTTCTTTTCTTTCAATTTTACTTTCTTTTACCAAACTAATGTAAGAATGATAAGATGAATATTTCCAATCATTAATATCTTCAACAAACCCATGATTGACGGGGTTATTGTGAATATAATGTAATAATTTAATCAAATACTTTTCATCGCCTACTTTCTTGCGTTTTAAAAAATCAAGAAAAAGTGCTCCTTTTCTATTGTATTTCTTATTATATGCTTTTGCATAACCATTTAATAAATTACTAAACTGTTTCATTAAATATTTATGCTCATCTTCATTTGATATTAGGTTTGAATCTTTAAACCTTATTAATAAATGAAAATGATTGGGCATTAAACAATACGCATATATTTCAGCTATCGGAAGAATATATTTTAAAATCTTACTTAAAAAATATTTATAATTTTCATCTTCTCGAAAAATTAAATCTTTTCCGTTTGCATGAGTATAAATATGATATACATAACCATATTCAAAACCTTCCGTATTTGACATGTTTTTTCTTCATTTATGTGTTTTAATATTCAAACCTCATAGGTTTTGAAAACCTATGAGGTTTAGCTATGGACAATCATTTCACATCATCCCAAATGCTGTAATCAACAACTTTCGTAGGAATCTGCTGAACATATTCTGTAAATGGTTCACAAGGTAGAATCGCATCTTTTCCTTCTCTTGCCAATTCCTGATAGAGTTTTGTTCCTTCTGTTTTCCATTTAATCATTTCATCGGAAACATCACGGATAATCTTTGCGGGACTACCAACAATTAATTTTCTCGCATCACATCTGAAGTTTGCAGGAACGAAAGCCAATGCACCGATAATACATTCGTCACCGATTACCGCTTTATCCATTACCACAGCATTCATTCCAACCAAACAGTTTTTCCCAATATGCCCGGAATGGATAATTGCTCCATGACCGATATGTGCCGATTCTTCTAAAATCGTTTCAATACCCGGAAAAACGTGAAGTGTACAATTTTCCTGAACATTTGCACCGTCTTTGATAATAATTTTACCCCAATCTCCACGGATAACTGCATTGGGGCCGATATAAACTTCTTCGCCAATTTCTACATTTCCGATAATCACCGCTTGTGGATGAACATAAGCGGAAGGTTTGATGATGGGACGAATACCGTGATATGAGTAAATATTCATAAAATTTTTGTTAAAAATTTAATTTAACAATGTATCAATCTAACAGTTTACCAATTGAGATTCTTCACTTTGCTCAAAATGACAGGAATTGTTACATTGATACATTTTTATATTGTTACATTATTGAAAAGTTATACTTTTTCAATTACCATTGCATAGCCTTGTCCGACACCGATACAAAGGGTACACAATGCATATTTTTTATCCTGTTTTTGAAGTTCCATTGCGGCAGAACCGATGATTCTCGCTCCCGAAACGCCAAGTGGATGACCGATCGCGATCGCTCCTCCGTTTGGATTTATTCTTGAATCGTCATCTTTCAACCCTAAACTTCTTGTTACGGCTAAAGATTGAGCAGCAAAAGCTTCATTCAATTCAATAACATCCATATCTTCCAATGAAAGATTCAGTCTTTTTAATAATTTTTGAGTTGCTTCAACAGGACCGATTCCCATGATCCTTGGTTCAACACCAGCAACTGAAGATCCTAAAATCTTAGCTTTAGGTTTCAACCCATATTTTTTAACCGCTTCTTCGCTTGCTAAAATTAAAGCTGCAGCACCGTCATTCATTCCTGAAGCGTTTCCTGCGGTTACTGTTCCTTCTTTTCTGAAAGCCGGACGAAGTTTTCCTAATCCTTCCATTGAAGAAGTTGGTTTGATGAATTCATCTTTATCAAAAATTTTAGAGTCGCCTTTTCTTTGAGGAATTTCAACTTTTACAATTTCTTCCGCTAACCTTCCACTTTCCTGAGCTTTTGTGGCTTTTTGCTGAGACCAAAGAGCAAATTTGTCCTGATCTTCACGGCTTATATTATGCATTTCTGCTAAGTTTTCAGCAGTATCTCCCATTGCATCTACGCCATACATTTCTTTCATTTTCGGATTGACAAATCTCCATCCGAAAGTGGTATCAAACATCTGACTATCTCTACCAAAAGCAGCACTTGGTTTTGACATTACATAAGGTGAACGCGTCATATGCTCAACTCCACCTGCGATATAGATTTCACCTTCTCCAGAAGCAATCGAACGGAAAGCATTAGCAACCGCCGACATTCCGGAAGCACACAGCCTGTTTACTGTTTCACCTCCGATTTTGTACGGAAGACCAGCCAATAAAAGTCCCATTCTTGCTACGTTTCTGTTATCTTCACCTGCCTGATTAGCACATCCGAAAATAACATCCTCGATTTCCTCAACAGGAACTTCTGGGTTTCTTGAAACAATTTCTTTTAGAGCGATTGCCGCCAAATCATCGGCTCTCACTTCTGATAATCCTCCACTTAGTTTTGAAATAGGAGTTCTGATGTAATCTATGATGTATACGTTGTTCATTTTATTTAATTTGAAAATGTGTTAATTTGAGAATTTGAAAATGAAATAAAGCATTAAAAATAATTTTCAAATTGCCTCATTTTCAAATTCTCAAATTTATAATTCTGTAATTTTTTTCCCGATTTTATAAACTGTTCCGACGAATTTTGCAATCATTTCTTGATTTTGATTGGTAATTTTAATGTCATAAACAGCGGTTTTTCTAGTGTCGTTTACCAAAATACTTTCTGCTCTGAAAATATCGCCTTCTTTTCCGGCTTTGGTAAAATTAATAATGCAGTTTAAAGCAACTGCTGCATCGCCGGTATTATTAGACGAAAATGCCAACGCGGAATCCGCAAAAGCAAAGGTTACGCCTCCGTGAACGGTTTTCAACCCATTAATCATTTCTTTTTTGATGGGCATTTCTATTAAACAATAATTTTCTTTTACTTCGATCATCTTGATATTCATCCACTGGGAAAAATAATCCTGATCAAACATATATTCTGCAACCTGTCTTGGATTCATTTTTAATTTCTGCTTGTTATTTTTTCATATAATTCATCAGCCAATTTATCGTAAACACCCATGGTTTTACCGAGAATTATCTGCTCGTTTGAAAGATTTTCTGAATTTGATGGGTTTTCGGTTGGATAAGGAGCATTTAAATCAATACCACTTTCATTCGCTAATCTCTTGATCAGCTCTTTATATTTTTCATTAAACTTTCCTAATAAATCAAGCTTTTCCTTATAATCATTTATTGAAGAAAGTTCCTGAATTATATATTCTTTTTCAATGAGAAGCCTTGTTTCCAATTCGGCTCTGAATCCATCTATATCCATTTTTTAATGTAATAATTTAACAATGTAACGGTTTACCAATTGAGATGCTTCGACTAGCTCAGCATGACAGTGCGATTGCTACATTGTTAGATTGGTATATTGTTACATTTTACGTAGTAACGGGCTTTGTCTGTATCTTTCTTCCTGATATTCTTCGTAAAGATTTTGCAGGGTTTCAGAGATTTTTGCATATCCGATTTCTTTTCCCCAAGCTAATAATCCTTTTGGATAGTTTACACCTTTTTGCATTGCTAATTCAAGATCTTCATCGTTTGCAACACCTAATCTTTTTGCTTCAACCGCTTCGTTGATCAGCATCGAAATAATTCTTAAAAATATTTGTTGATAAAGAATCTCGTCTTTTTGAGCAACAGGTTTTTCGGCGCCTTCAGAATAATCATAAAAGCCTTTTCCTGTTTTTCTGCCATGAAGTTTTGCTTCAGACATTCTTTGCTGAAGAAGAGATGGTTTGTATTTCGGGTCGTAGAAATATTCGTTGTAAACTGTTTTTGTTACCGAAAAATTCACATCAACACCAATGAGATCCATTAATTCAAAAGGTCCCATTTTGAAGTTTCCAATTGTTTTCATCGCATCATCAACTTGTTCCACAGTGGCGATGTTTTCTTCAACAATTCTCAAACCTTCACCGTAGTAAGGTCGAGCGATTCTATTAACAATAAACCCTGGAATATCTTTAGCAATCACAGGAGTTTTGCCCCAATCTTTCATGAGGTTGTACATTTTTTCGGCTAAAGATTTTTCTGTAAGGAGAGATGGAATAATCTCAACTAAAGGCATCAAAGGAGCCGGATTGAAGAAGTGAATTCCGATGAAACGCTCCGGTTTTTGTAATTCCGCACCGAGAGAGGTGATGGAAATGGATGATGTATTGGAACCAATGACACAGCTTTCTGAAACATGTTTCTCTAATTCTGTGAAGACTTTGGTTTTAATTTCTTTATTTTCGATGATGGCTTCAATGATTAATTCACAATCTTTAAAGTCCTTCAATTCTGTAGCAATGGAAATATTAGCTAAAATTTCGGTCATTTTCTCTGCCGAAATTTTCTGTTTATCAACCAATTTGGTCAATATTTTTTCCAAACCTACGGTTGCCGTTTCTACTTGTTTTGCGTTGGCGTCATAGACCCAAACTTTGCATCCGTTCGTTGCGGCTACTTGTGCGATACCAATTCCCATCGTTCCGGCACCGATAACTCCTATATTCATATTTTTTTATAGATATTAGAATTTAGAAGTTAGAAGTTAGATTAATACTAATTTCTAACCTCTAATATCTAAATTCTATAATTCTTATTTCCCTTTATATTCAGGTTTTCTTTTTTGTAAAAAGGCTTGTACCCCTTCTTTGAAATCTTCTGTTTCGGCAGCTTCCTGCTGTAAATCTCCTTCCAGTTCCAACTGTTCTTTCAAAGTGTTGTTGTAAGAATTGGCGAAGGCTTTTTTGGTTAATTTTAAACCTACAGTTGGCATATTTGATACTTTTTCTAAAATTTCCATTGATTTTGAATTGAATTCTTCCTCCGTGAAAACTTCAGCTACCAAACCATACGATTTTGATTCTTCAGCTGATAATTTTTTGCCTGTAAAAGCTAAATAGTTTGCTAATTGTCTTCCCAATAATTTAGGCAAGAAATAAGTACCTCCTGTATCAGGAATTAACCCAATATTTGAAAATGCCTGAGAGAAATACGCTTTATTATTAGCTAAAACAAAGTCACAAATCAAAGCCAACATTGCTCCAGCTCCAACAGCAGGACCATTGACCAAAGCCACAACAGGTTTTTTGCAACGTGTAATTTCGAGTACCAAAGGATTGTAATAATCCGTCACAATTCTTCTGATGATATCGTCATCATGATGGTCGTTCCCTTGTACGAAAGCATCATCTAAGTTTTGACCTGAGCAAAACGCTCTTCCTCTTCCTGAAATCGCTACACATCTTACCGTAGGATCATCACTGCATTCTTTAATAAAATCTTTTAGATCTCCCAAAGATGGCTTTGTAAGCGCATTCATCGTTTCAGGCTGATTGAGGTAAGCGATTTTCAGCTTTCCATCAAAATGTGACTCAATATCAAGTTGTGTGTACATAGTTTTTTTAATTTAAAGATTAAATTATTTAAAAATTCGAAGATTTAACAATCTACTAATTTAGTCATAATGTAACAATTTATCAGTCTAACAATCTAACAATTATAATGTCATGCTGAATATTATTGGTAAACGGGTACATTGGTATATTGCTACATTAATCTTAGTGGCATTTAAAATAATCAAAAGGTTCTAAACAGTCTAAGCATTGATACGAAGCCTTACACAAAGTAGACCCGAATCTGCTTATTTGTTTTGAATTCATCGAACCACAACGAGGACATTTTTTCGGTTTCCCGATGTGATGTTCGTCGGCTCCTTTTTCCGGAGGTGAAATTCCGTAAACACGAAGTTTTTCTCTCGCTTCATCTGTCAACCAATCTGTCGTCCAAATCGGAAACATTTTGGTAACCACTTTTGCATCCCAACCGTTTTCTTTCATCAATTTGATGATGTCTTCCTCGATGGTAAACATAGCGGGACAGGCAGAATAAGTCGGCGTAATCGTTACTTCACAAGAATTATCGCTCGTAACTTTCGCTTCTCTTACAATACCCAATTCCACGATATTGATTACCGGAATTTCCGGATCGGGAACTTGACTTAATATGTTTAATAAATTATTCAAACTTTTCTATAAAATATATTGAATTATTGCCTAATAATAAGCTGTCCTTAATTCTGGGATCTCTTGCAGTAACAATTTCACTGAAATACCCTGAAATATGATCTCCTTTTTTAAAATCATACTTAACATCTGCAAAATATTTTCCTTCCTTTACATTTTTATAAACAACAGAATCAATTTTGATTTCTTTTCTATTTCTATAAATTGTATAAATAACTTTAGCTTCCTTAGAAATTTCATTTTTCATTTCAGGAGAGAAAAACTTGTATGATAATCCTTGCAGAGTTTTGTTTTCTACTAAATAAAATTTACTGTTAGAAGAGTCTATTTTTCCATGTTCTTTAAAAATAATTTGATTTTCAAAAACATTATTCTTGCCTAAAACGATATAATCAATTTGTATTTCTTTTGAATCAACTTTATTCTTTAAACTCCAAATTCCAGTTCTTGTATTTGTCTTAGTATTAAAATCACCCGTTAAAATGAAATGACCATTAGTAGCAGTAATACGATTTATTGAATCATTGATCATTAATTTGACTTCTTGTTTATAGTTTTTCAATCGAAACATTTCTTCAATATCTCCAGTATTTTTGATTACTTTAGTTCTAATCTCTTTCTTTTGACAAGAAATAATTATAAAACTAAATAATAAAAACATTACAAATTTCTTCATGCAAAACAAAAGTATTCAAGTAAAAAGTTATTTATATCGCTAAACTAAAAAATTGTTACCAAGTACAACCCGGATAAGCTCTCTGCATATATTGCAATTCACAAAGCATAAATCCGAAATATTCGGTGTGATATCCTGTTCTTGATTTTGGCTGCATGAAATGATCTGTTGGATATTCCAAACCAAAATCTGCGAAATCTTTTTCTGTGATCGAGATAAACTGGTTATACAATTCATCAACATTCGGAGTGATATTTAAAGCAATTAAATCATCTTCTCCTTCCACTTTTGCGAATAATCCTTTCGTATATTCCCAAACATTTTCGATGGCTTTTACCAAACGGGTTTTGCTTTCTTCAGTTCCCTGAGCGAAAATTTTCATCCAAGAAGCAGTATGCGTGTAATGATATCTTACTTCTTTCAAAGATTTCTGAGCGATTGCAGAAAGTTCTTCATCGGCAGAATTTGACAATGCTTCGTACATTAATTTCTGATACACAGAAAAAACATACACTTTAAGAATTGTCTGTGCATAATCTTCATTTGGAAGCTCGGTTAAATGGGCATTCAGATATTCATGTTCATATCTTAAAAAAGCCAAATCATCTTCACTTTTACCGTTATCGGCAACTCTTGAAGCGTAAACATAAAAGTTATTTGCCTGTCCAAGTTCGTCCAAAGCGATGTTTGTCAATGCAATATCTTCCTCTAAATAAGGACCTTCACCGCACCAAGCAGACAAACGCTGTCCCATGATGAAACTGTCGTCCGCTAATTTTAATAAATAATTATATAATGGGTTCATTTTTATAGAATTTAGAAATTAGAGGTTAGAAATTAGACTAAATTCTAGAATCTAACTTCTAACTTCTTTTATTACATATTTTTTACATCGTTTGGAATATCGTAGAACGTCGGGTGACGGTACAATTTATCATCAGCTGGATCAAAAAATGCTTCTTTATCAATTCCTTCTGAAGTCACAATATATTTACTTGGAACAACCCAAACTGAAGTTCCTTCTTTTCTTCTTGTATAAACGTCTCTTGCGTTCTGCAAAGCCATTTCTGCTGTTGGTGCCTGTACAATTCCAACGTGTTTGTGAGATAATCCTGGTTTAGTCTGAATAAACACTTCCCACATATCTAAATTTGCCATAAATAAAATTAATTTAACAATGTATCAGTCTAACAATTTACCAATGAGACTCTTCGCTTTGCTCAGAACAAATTGATTGTTACATTTTTACATTGGTATATTGTTACATTGAAATTTTTTCCTGTTTTTCTGCAAAAGCTGCAGCTGCTTCTTTTACCCAAAGGTTTTCTTGTTGCGCCTTTACTTTTGTCTGTAATCTTTTTTTGTTGCAAGGTCCGTTTCCTTTTAGAATAGTCATGAATTCATCCCAAGGAAGCTCTCCGAAATCGTAATGCTGTCTTTCTTCATTCCATTTCAAATTTTTGTCAGGAATGGTTAATCCTAAGAATTCAGCCTGAGAAACCGTAACGTCGATAAATCTCTGACGAAGACTGTCGTTACTTTCTCTTTTCACTCTGTAATTCATAGAGATTTTAGAATTTGGCGAACTGTCATCATTTGGACCAAACATCATTAAAGCCGGCCACCAGAAACGGTTTAGTGAAGCCTGAGCCATTTCTTTCTGTTGTTTTGTACCACGGCAAAGCGCCATCAAAATTTCGTAACCCTGTCTTTGGTGGAAAGATTCTTCTTTACAGATTTTCACCATCGCTCTTGAGTAAGGACCGTAAGAATTCCCCATCAACATTACCTGATTCATAATTGCAGCACCATCAACCAACCAACCGATTGCGCCAATATCTGCCCAGCTCAATGTCGGATAATTGAAAATACTTGAATATTTTGCTTTTCCTTCCAACATATCTTCGTAAGTCGCGTCTCTGTCAGCTCTGATTGTTCCATTTCCTAATGTTTCGGTTGCAGAATAAAGGTATAAACCGTGGCCTGCTTCATCCTGAACTTTAGCTAAAAGAGCCATTTTCCTTCTCAATGAAGGTGCTCTGGAAATCCAGTTGGCTTCCGGCAACATTCCGACAATCTCAGAATGTGCGTGCTGTGAAATCTGACGAACCAATAGCTTTCTGTAATCATCGGGCATTACGTCTTTTGGTTCTACTTTATTTTCGTCGTGTACGTATTGTACAAATTTTTCTAAATCCATAATTTTTCCAATTTAACAATGTATCAGTCTAACAATGTACCAATGATTGTTACACTGGTAAATTGATATATTGTTACATTAATTTAATTATACATCATAATTAAGCATCACCACATTAGTTGTCGGGTGACATTGACACGTCAGAACGTAACCTCTGGCTACCTCATCTTCGGTAAGCGCATAGTTTTTCTCCATGAAAACTTCTCCTTCCAACACTTGCGCCTTACACGTACAACAAACTCCTCCTTTGCACGCAAAAGGTACAGGAAGATTGTCTTTCAATGCTTTATCTAAGATACTCTCTTTTTTAGAATTAAGGTGGAACGAATATTCATCATCATCAATGATTACCGTTACCATACTTTCTAAATTGGCAATTGCCTTGAATTCATCACTCATTTCCTCAGAATTCTCTTCGTCAGGAGCGGTGAAATATTCAAATAAAACCTGAATTGCAGGTACTTTTTTCTCTTTCTTTAAATAATCAGCGATGCCTTTAATCATTTCTGAAGGTCCGCAAATGAAGAATGTAGATTCTCTTACATCGATATCTGCATATCTTTCAAATAATAAATCTAATTTTTCAGGAGAAATTCTACCTTCAAAAATCGGGTCTTCATGCTGCTCACGGCTTACTAAATAAACAACTTTCAGTCTTCCGTTAAAAGTTTCAACCAATTTATCGATTTCAGCCTTTTTCATCACGTGATTCATGCTTCTGTTGCTGTAAAACAGATAAGCGTTTGAATTCGGCTCTTGGTAAAGACTTTCTTTAATATTTGATAAAACCGGAGAAATTCCGCTTCCTGCTGCCAAACCAACGTAAGTCTTTACGTTTGTCGGGTGATAAGATGTATTAAAACCGCCCATCGGAGGCATTACTTCAAGAACTTCATCCATATGAAGATGTTCGTTGAAGTAACCTGAAACTTTTCCGTTTTCTAACAACTTAACCAATACTTCCAGTGTGTTGCTTTTTTCACTCGGCGCATTGCAGATAGAATAAGAACGTCTCTCTTCGTTCCCGTTAATCATCATTCGGAAATTAAGATACTGCCCCTGTTTGAATCTGAATTTATCCTTCAGTTCCTCAGGAATTTCAACGGCTACATTCACTGCATCGTTGGTATCTTTCTGAACCCTTACCGTTTTTAATTTATAAAATGAATTCATTTTGTTTTTAGTATTCTATTAATTTTTCCACCTTCGCACTTAGGCAAACTGTCCTGAGCATAAATTTTCACTTTCGTGGTGATTCCTACTCGTTTTTTTATTTCGTTTTCTATACTTTTTGCAAAGTTTCCGACAAAAATAGCATAATCATCGGTATTAATTTCAATTTGTTTGGCTTTCACAAATTCATCATCAATTTCCAGATCGATATCCAATGCAACACACATTTGCTCTTTCTCAATCGGTGTTAAATAATAATTCGGAACCACTCCTTCCACATGAGAAAACGCTTCTTCAATCTGACTTGGATACACATTTACCCCTCTCACAATCAGCATATCATCAGCTCTTCCAAGAATGGGTCTCATTTTTACCATTGTTCTTTTCGAGTTTTCTTCGTAATAAAGACTTGTGATGTCGTTTGTCCAGTAACGTAAAAGCGGCATTGCTTTTTTAGTTAAAGTTGTGATTACCAAAACTCCTTCTTCGCCAAACGGAACAGGTTCTTTTGTAATCGGATCTAAAATTTCAGGATAAAAATGGTCTTCCCAAATATAAGAACCTCCTTTCTCCTCAAAATCTTCCATCGAAACTCCGGGTCCGATAATTTCACTCAATCCATAAATATTGGTTGCATGAACGCCTAATCTTTCTTCAATATGATGTCTGATAATCTCCGTCCAAGGTTCTGAACCTAAAACGGCATATTTTAAACTGATTTCGTCTGCTGAGATCCCTCTTTTCGCAAATTCATCAGCGATTGTTAAAGCATAAGAAGGTGAACAACAGATAACTTCCGGTTTAAAGTCTATAATTAAATCTACCTGTCTCGTCGTCATTCCTCCCGAAATCGGAAGAACACTCATTCCTAATTTTTCTGCTCCATAATGAAGTCCAAGTCCACCAGTGAAAATCCCGTAACCATAAGCATTGTGTAATTGCATTCCCGGTTTTGCTCCAGCTGCATTCAACGATCTTGCTACAACTTCACTGAATAAATCAACATCTTCTTTTGTATATCCTACAACCGTCGGTTTCCCTGTCGTTCCGCTTGAACAGTGAATTCTTTGTAATTCATTCTTTGGAACCGTAAATAATCCGAACGGATAATTGTCTCTTAAATCCTGTTTGTAGGTAATCGGTAGTTTTGAAATGTCTTCAATTGTCCTTATTTCATGTGGCGATATTCCTAATTCATCAAATTTTCTTTTATAAAAATCTGATTTTTCCTCAAGATAACCCACCAAACTCACCAATCTCTCAGATTGGAGCTGTCTTAATTGGTCGAGTCGTAAATTTTCAACTGACAAATCCACATTCATAACTAACTAACATTTGTTAGGTGTAAATTTAAAAAGAATTTGGAACGTGACAAAATTTTTATGATTTTCGTCATATTTTGAATGATTCTAAATAATTTGTAGATTGAGGTTAAAGTTTAGATTGAAACAAATCTTAGTGTCGAGCTTGTCATTCAGAGCGAAACGTAGTGGAGCGTGGAATCTAAGCACATTTGGCAATTCATTACGAGATTACTACGGAATGAAAAAGGATAAAATTTTTAAAATCTTTTATACGCAACCGTTTTACATTAGAATTAACGAAAATTAGACTTTACAAATTTCAAGAATTTCCGGTCTTTCTGAATCATCTGAGATCTTTCCGTATTGGGCAAATTCAGTCCAGAGTTTTCTTAATTTTTTTCCGTTCTCGTCAATATATTTCCAAGGAATATTTTTTAGAATTCCGGCATTTTTCCAGGCAAATTCGTTACCAAAAATAAAAGGAAGATCAATAGCATGAGCTCCCAAAAAGTAATTAGAAACCTTGAAACGTGGATAAATTCTAAACAAATAAACATTTCCGCCTGCTTTGGAAAAATTTTCCGCAAAATCTGCTGCAGGTTTTCCATAAATGATTTCTGTTGTTGTGCGGATTGCTTTGTTTATAATTTTTGCAGGAAAATATTTATTGATCATATCAGAAGCTTTCAAGTAGAAAGCGGTTTCTTCATCATTCAAACCAATTAAAACATCGATTTCCTTTGCCTTCTGTTTCCATTTTTCTTCGGCTTCCCATTCATTGCACAATGGCGGAAAACCATATTGAGTTCCGAAAGGCATTGCAGCTTTTAATCCGTATTTTAGAAAAGAAGGCGTACAATTTTTATAGTTTTCAATAATTTCCAGAGCATCAGATTTTTCGTTAAAAATTTGAGTGTTTTTCAGAAATTCAGTTGACATTTTTTGCCGGTTTTTTCTTAAACCTAAGGGAGCACTGTGAATAATCACTCTTTTAAATAAATCTTCAGTTCCTTCTGAAATCATAAGATGGGCAATTGCATCGCCACCAGAAGACTGCCCCAAAAGGGTAATATTTTCTGAATCTCCACCAAAAGATTCTATATTATTTTTAATCCATTTTAAAGCTTCGATTAAGTCAAACAAACCTAAATTGGCTGGTTTTTCTTCATTTCCTCCTAAAAATCCAAAAATTCCTAAGCGGTAAGAAACGGTTACTACGATAACATTTTGCTCTTTTACCCAATCTGTAGGATCTGCTGTTGGAAGATCGCCACAACCTATTTCGTACGAACCTCCATGAATCCATACAATAACAGAAAATTTTTCGTTTTCATTAAAATTTTCAGGGCGAAAAATGGAAATATATTGAGGAGATTCATCCACTTCAAAATCATCCAAATTGGTTTTCCCAATCATTTTTTCAAGAAGTGGACTGATATTTTGTGGACAAACCGGAGTTTTTTTAGGAAAAATAATTTCCGAATCTGAAGGCTGTACAACAATTGGCATTTTAAATCTTTCAGAATACGCATAGCGAATGTTTTTAGCTTTTAAAATTCCGTTTTCTCTAAAAGCTAAAATTTTTCCAAAAGGCGGCTGAAAAGTATAAGTATTAGAATTATTTTGATTTGCGGTCATGGTTTCGCATAAAATTTAAACTTATTTATAATTACAATTTACAAATTTTGTTTAAAAATATGATTATACGTTTTTAATAACAATCTCTTTTTGAACGCAAAGTGCGCAAAGATTTTTTTTAAATGTTTGAAAATATTTTTCGTTCGCAAAGGTGTTTGACTTCGTCGAATCTTCGATTTCATTCAACAAAGGCTTGTAGTAATTTTTCAATCATTTACACAGTACGGATACTGGATTAAAAAACTAATCACAAATTCAATTCAAAGCTTTAAACTCGCTTGGAGAAACGCCGACTTTACTTTTGAACAATCTTGTAAAATGCTGTGGATATTTAAATCCTAAATCATACGAAATTTCACTGATAGATTTTGATGCATTAAAAATCTGATCTTTCGCTACATCGATCAGCTTATTATGAATAAATTCCTGAGCAGAAATTCCGAGCTCTTTTTTAATCAGATCTCCAAAATAATTTGCTGAAAGATTAAGCTGTTCTGCGAAATAATTAACCATCGGAAACCCTAGATTTTTAGGCTTATCAGATTTTAAATAATCATCTAAAGACTTCTCAAACTTTCCGATAAAATTCTGATTAATGTGATCTCGTGTAATAAACTGACGGTCGTAAAAACGCATGCAATAATTCAGAAACAACTCAATATTATTAACAATCAATGATTTACTGTGTTTATCAATGGCTTGCTCAAGTTCTAATTTTATATTTTTAAAACATTCTAAAATAATTTCCCTTTCTTTTTCTGAAAGGTGCAACGCTTCATGAACATCGTAAGAAAAGAAATTATACTCTCTGATGTTTTTTCCCAAATTGGTTTCTTTCAATAAATCCGGATGAAAAATCAACGCAAAACCTGCAGGCTGAATATAAGTGCCTGCATTGTAAATCCCATAAGTCTGTCCCGGGGCGATGAAAACTAAAGTTCCTTCCTGATAATCATAGCTGTGTTTTCCGTACTGCATATCGCCACACATTACGTCTTTCAGAAAAACGGTGTAAAAACCAAAGGTTCTTTTGAACTGACAGATAGGATCAGATTTAGAAAAATCTACCACGCTTACCAAAGGATGCATCGTTTCATGATTCACCATTTTATTGTATTCTGAAACGCTGTTGTATATTTCAACTTCCTGATCTTCCATGAAGTAAATTTTTAATTTTAATTCAAAATTACCAATTTCCGACCTACAATTTTAGGTGTAAGTAAAATTGGTAAATGATTCTGTAATTTATATAAGTATTTTTACATTTAAAGTATCGACTTTTGTATCAGAAAATTGATGATCTGTTCTTTAAATTATAATATTTGATTTTAACGCAAAGAGCGCAAAGTTTTTTTTAATGTTTGAAAATATTTTTCGTTCGCAAAGGCGTTTCACTCAGCAAAGAACACGAACATTTCAAATTATGAATGATTGAAGTAATCAGTTTAGAAAAAATAGAAATAGTATAATCAAACTAAATTAAAAAATATGGACACATTTACCGTAAAAGCTTTTGGAGCAGAATCTAAAACTGCCGATTTAGTAGAAATGAATATTGAAAGAAGAGAAGTAACAGCAAATGATATAGAAATTGAAATTCTATATTGCGGAGTTTGCCACTCTGATCTTCACACCGCAAGAAACGATTGGGGCGGAACGAAATATCCATCAGTTCCCGGTCATGAAATTATTGGAAAAATAACAAAAATAGGAAGCGAAGTTTCTAAATTCAAAGTGGGCGATCTTGCAGGAGTTGGCTGTATTGTAGATTCTTGCGGACATTGTAACAGCTGTAAACATGATTTGGAACAATATTGTGAAAACGGATTTACAGGAACTTATAATGGAAATGACAAGCATTTGGGAGGCCATACTTTTGGAGGATATTCTCAGAAAGTAGTTGTGGACGCAGGTCACGTTTTAAAAATCCCGGCAAATCTAGATCTGGCTGCAGTTGCACCACTTCTTTGTGCAGGAATTACAACTTGGTCACCTTTAAGACATTGGAATGTTGGTGCTGGTTCTAAAGTTGCGGTTGTAGGTTTAGGTGGATTGGGACATATGGCAATTAAGCTAGCAAAAGGTTTAGGAGCAGAGGTAACTTTATTTTCAAGAACTCCGGGAAAAACTGAAGATGCTAAAAAATTAGGTGCAGATCACGTCATTATTTCGACTGATGAAGAGCAAATGAATTCTGTAAAAGGAAAATTTGATTTAATTATTGACACGGTTCCTTACGACCATGATGTAAATCCTTACATCACCACTTTAACTATTAACGGAACTCATGTTTTGGTAGGATTTATCGGCAAGATGGAAGATAGCTTGTTTACTCCGCCAATGATCATGGGAAGAAAATCGGTTGCCGGTTCTGTGATCGGAGGTATTGCCGAAACTCAGGAAATGCTTGATTTCTGCGGTGAACATAATATTGTTTCTGAAATTGAAATCATCAAAATGCAAGACATCAACGAAGCGTATGAAAGAATGCTGAAAAGCGATGTGAGATACCGTTTTGTGATTGATATGAAATCTTTGTAATTTCAAATTTAATTATAGAAAACGACTCTTCATTTTTTGGAGAGTCGTTTTTGTTTTATGAGCATAATTGACTTTATTAGCTTTAAAGTGATAAGTTAACTACCCCGTCTTTTTGCTTATGCAAAAATCCACCCCTTCAAGGAAGGGGAATTTTAACACTTGTTATTTGTATTCGCCTTCCATTTCTTTGAAAGCCCATTCTGCCATTGAGTGAATGACTGGGATTAATCCTTTTCCGGATTGGCTTAAATTGTAGGTAACGTGTGGAGGAACAACAGGTTTTGCAGTTCTTATCACTAATCCATCATTTTCCAGTTGTTTTAAATGTTGAATAAGCATTTTTTCTGTAATCGCAGGAATTGCCCGTTTTAGTTCACTGTATCTTTTGTCACTTGTCGAAAGATGATATAAAATAATAGGTTTCCAATAGCCCCCAATCTTTTCCATCACATACGTTACCGGACAAAGATCTAATGCAATTTTTTTATTCTGCTGAATAGTAGAACTTTCTTTAATAGCTGCCATAATACATACTTTAGGGTAAGTACTTGTATAAAAGTATGTACAAATATAACTTTGTTCTCAGAAATAAAAAAATATTTGTCAACGAAAAAATAAAAATTATTATGAAAATTATCATCACAGGTTCATTAGGAAATGTAGCAAAACCACTTGTTCAACAATTAATTGGCGAAGGTCATGATATTACCGTAATCAGCAGTAACGAAACTAAGAAAGACGAAATAGAAGCTTTAGGTGCAAAAGCAGCAATCGGTTCTATTGCGGATTTAGATTTTTTAGTTAAAACTTTTGAAGGAGCAGATGCAGCATTTTTAATGACTCCGCCAAATATGGGCGGAATTAACATTGTTGAAAACACCATTAATGCAGGAAAAAATTATGCAGAATCGATTAAACAAACCGGATTAAAGAGAGTTGTCATGTTAAGCAGTATCGGCGCAGAGTCTCCTGTGGAAAACGGGCCAATAAAAGGTCTTCATTTCATCGAAAAATTCTACAATGAGCTGGAGAATATTTCTGTTACATTTTTAAGAGCCGGATATTTTTATTTGAACTTCTTTAATGATATTCCTTTGATTAAAAATGCAGGAATTATAGGAGCTAATTTCCCTCAGGATGCGAAAGTTCCGTTGGTACACCCTAAAGATATTGCAAAAGCAGCAGCTGAAGAATTGGTTAAGAACGTTGAAGGCAAAAATGTAAAATATATTGTAAGTGATGAGCGTAAAGCTTCTGAATTTGCTCAAGTTTTCGGAAACGCTATTGGTAAACCTGAACTTCCTTGGGTTGAATTTAAAGATGAAGATTCTTTAAACGGAATGCTTCAAGCCGGACTTCCTCAGGAAATGGCTGAATTATATACAGAAATGGGAAGAGGAATCAGAACGGGTGTTGTGCAAAAGGATTTTATTGAACATGGTTCTGTTGTTGATGGAGAGATTAAATTAGAAGAATTTGCAAAGGAATTTGCTGAAAAATTTAATGCTTAATTTCTTCTAGTTAATTTAAAATCTTCGGCGAGCTTTTGGCTCGCCGAAGATTTATTGTAATTGTTTTTTGATAGGGTTTTACCCCATCCTTTTGTAAGTCGTCCTTTCAGGACTTCTATTTTATTTTTTTAAGGTTTCTTTTAAAACCTTCAATTTTCCATCGATGGGTTGGATTATTTTTAAACCTAAAATTTCAGCAACTAATGGATAAACATTGATATTTTCAAATTCATCAATTACTAAGTTGTTATTAAAATCTGATCCCCAAGCGAAGAATGTGGCTTTCATTTCTGGAACAATTTTAGGGTTGTAACCGTGTTTTCCTACCGAAGTTCTTTTATCTCTTTCTAAAAATATTTTTGGCGCTTTTGGGATCAATAAAATCTGCCCTATTCTATTGTATCGATCGTCTTTCGTTGCAAAATGCAAATATTTTGGTAATTTTTTATCCAGATAAACTTCATAATCATCGGTTTTATTGGCTTTTAATTCTTTATAAACATTTTTTACCTCATCAGAATTTTTTACATAAACTCTTAATAAAGTCTGAGAATTATAATAATCGAATCTGTTTTTATCAAAAAGCATTTGAGGAATCTCGAGTGGATTTTCCCGGTCAACCTTTATCATTCCATGATCGGAAACAAAGATGAAATTCACATTTTTTAAGCCTAACTGATTTACTTTTTGAACCAAATTTCCTATTGCTTCATCAATTAAATGAACTGCTATTTCAGTTTCTTTGGCTTCGGGACCAAAGCGATGTCCCGCTCCGTCAACTTCCGGAAAGTATAATGAAATAAAGTGCGGTCTTTTATCTTCAGGAAGTTTCAACCAGTTAATTACTTTACCCACTTTTTCTGAAGGCGTAAATTTTTCGTGATATGGATAATAGTATGTTGGTCTCATTCCGCCTGCATCGCTTGCCGAACCTACCCATTGCAGAGAAGCACTGATTGTTCCCTGTTTTTCTGCCAAACTCCAAAGCGGAGTTCCACCGTACCAACTTCCGTCTTCAGCGTTCTGGCGATTGCTCATTGCGTAAGCCTCTTTACGTTGATAATCGTAGAAAAAATTATCAATTAAACCATGATGAGAAGGATATAATCCGGTAATCAGTGTCCAATGATTAGGGAAAGTAATACTCGGATAACTCGGAATCATTGCTTTTGCCTGAATTCCTTGATTTGAATATTTCAAAAGATTTTGGGCATTGTATTTTTTAGCATAATCATATCTGAAACCGTCTGCAGAAATCATGATTACATAAGGTTTTTGCATTGCTTCAGCATTATTTATTCGGTCTGAAACGACAATCTGAGCCGTATCGACAGGGCTATTCTGAGCATAGATTATTAAAGAAAAAAACAGCAGTACAATTTGTATTCCTCGCTTCATTAGTAAATTTTTTGCAAAGTTACAGTCTACCATTCTCTCATAAAAATTTATACGATGAAAAGTATATTAAATCTCTTTATTCATCTCAAACTGAGAAAGCCAGTTTTTAAGTCCAACTCCTTTTTCTAAAAAAGCTGAAGTATTTTCTAAGGTATCATCTACATTATTCACCGATACAGCCTGCCCACCACTCAAATTTTCAATGATTCTGAAAAGTTTTGTTCCGATGCCCTGTCTTCTGTAAATTTTATCAACAGCGATCTGAGACACTTTCCTCGCAATAGGATTGTAAACAGCATACCCTACAAGCTGTTTATTTTTGTAAGCTCCCAGGATTTTGTATCTCTTTTCCCTATCAATAAGTATCGCGTTAGAATTCTGCCACGACGGCGCGATATCCCAAAAAGATTGAAATACTTCCCATTGAAAGTTATCCATTTCTTCTATCGACACTTCTGTGTTTTTGTCTTTAAGCTCAATAATTCCGTTGAAACAAAATAGTTTTCTAGCGATTTTAAAGCCTAGATTTTCATAAGCTCTAATGGCTGGATTATTTCTTTCGATGACTTCAAGAGTAAGTACATCTGCTTTTTTTTCTTTTAATACAGGAAGTATGAAATCGTACATTTTTCTGACCAGCCCTTTTCCTCTGTATTCCGGATTGATTCCGGTTCCTGCATTATAAATGATATGTTTTCCGTTTTCTTCTTTACAGGCTTGAAGGATAAATCCCTGCAGCTTATCAGATTCAAAAACACCGACAGACAGATTCATATCGATTTTCTCTAAGGCTATTTTTAATTCTAATTGCTCTAATGTTAAATGAAACGGAACCAGATAGTCAGAAAAAGAAGTGTTAAATACTGATAAAAGTTCTTCTATATCAACAAGTTCAAGATTTTTAAATTCCATGTATATTATTTTATGAAGTAGTAAAACTATTGACTTAAAAAACATCAATAGAGTTTGAATTTTCACTTCATAAAAATACCTCTAAAAATTTAGAGGTATTCAAAAAATATAATCTTTTTTATTTATTCTTTGATTAATTGTTGATAAGCCGTAGAACCATCTTTTAAGGTAATTTCAAAATAATAATTACCCGATTTTAAATCAGAAACACTGATGTTTTCTCCATCAACTTTTACTGTTTTCACTTTTCTACCTGTAGATTCGTAAATATCTACAGATTTTATTTTATCAGCATTTTCGAAATATACAGTTTCCTTTGCAGGATTAGGATAAAGTCGTATTTTTTTATTTTCAGCAAAAACATCATTAACTCCTAAAGTTCCCGCTTTTGTTAATACTGCATATCCTCTATTTCCTGTTCCCGCACCATGATAAGCCAAAGTTGTAGAAGAACCTTTTGCAAAAAAGATATTCATGCTTCCTGCTGCATTGATAAATGCTGTATCTCCTGTTCCACCAGAAAGAGAGCGTGTTGCTACAATTGTTCTCGTTCCTGAAGCAACGGTATTAGAAGTTATCGTCCAATCTTGTACAGCATCTGCATTTGGTGTATTTCCAATTCCTGCAAAAGTATAATCTAAGTTTGTATTCGTAGTTGAATTTGCATTGTATATAAACCCGTCAACTCCTGTTCCCATACCGCCGCTTGTTCCGGTTCCTCCAAATCCTACTCCTAAGTAAGAAGTATCGGGTCCTGTAAGCGTTAAGGTCGCTAAAGTTGCAGAAGTATCTAATTTCACAGTCATTCCTGTAGAAAGAGTAACCGTACCTGTCGTAAACTGTGCCCAAGCTAAATTGGCAAGAGCAATACTAAATGTTAGTAAATTTTTTTTCATTTTAATTTTTTAATAAATTGATAAGGTCTTTGTTATTTGTCTGTAAAGCATATTCAAAAGGAGTCATTCCCTGTGAATCTTTTATTGATTTATTGGCTTTGTGCTTCAGTAGCAATTCTGCCAACTCTTTATTCCCGAATTTTACCGCCCAAAATAAAGGAGTGAAACCTGTAGAATCAGCAATATTCGGATCGGCATTTTTAATTAATAAATATTCTACCAAGTCTTTATTATATTTCACGGCAAGCCCTGCAAGAGCAGTTCCCTCACCACTTTTGTAGTTCACATCTTTTACATTGTCAATAAGAAATTTAGCAACTTCAATATTACTTCTGTAACAAGCTAAAATCAATGGTGAAAATCCGTTTTCGTTGGTTTGATTAATCACATCGGGATTCTGTTTCATCAG
Organism: Chryseobacterium balustinum; assembly: GCF_900168205.1. Classification (GTDB taxonomy): domain Bacteria; phylum Bacteroidota; class Bacteroidia; order Flavobacteriales; family Weeksellaceae; genus Chryseobacterium; species Chryseobacterium balustinum. The sequence goes on along the minus strand of NZ_FUZE01000020.1, from coordinate 15,566 downwards.
TTCTTTTACCTCTGTAACAGTCCCGTTTCTGGCAATATCAAAAATAGATTTTGCTTTTTCCTGAGCCGACATTAGCGTAAAGCTCAGAATGAAACTTAAAATAAAAAGTATATTTTTCATTATTTTGACAGTACATAATTATATTCAACATTTACATTTTCTGCAACTTTCTTCATGACCATTTTAGGAATAGTCACTTTAAAATCAGCCGGTCTCGCCACAAAAGTTCCCTGCATATAAATTTTTCCGTCTTTAGCATAAATTGTCGCAGTAGAATTTACCGCCTTATCAACTCCATGAAAATTCAATGTTCCCTGAACTGTATATTTCTGAGGGGATGCGGTTAATTTCGTTTTATCAAAATTTACAATTTTTCCTTTAAAAGTTGTCTTCGGATATTTTGCAGTTTCTGCGTAATTTTCGTTAAAATGCTCTTCCATTAATTTCACTTTAAATTGGAAGTTTTTAACGGTAGAAACAGACGCAAAATCACCATTATCAGCATTGATAATAGCAATATTGCTGTCATCTTGCGCAAAAACATCTTCAAATAAAGGTACCGACGCTTCAAATGTTACTTTACCTGTTTTCGTTGAATATTTCTGAGCCGAAACAATATTTACAAAACCTAATGTGATGATTAATAATACCAGATTTTTCATATTAATTGTTTTAATTTTCGGTGAGCCCATCGGCTTTCCAATTTGTGATAATTGCAATTTGCGACGGTGATAAACTTCCGCCTTGAGGCATTTTTTGAGGGTCACCGATAGGTCTGTTAATTCTGTCAATAATTTTATCAATATTATTCTTCACTTGGTTGTAGCTTGTCCATGGTTGAAACGAAGCTGCACCTCCTGCTGAATGACAACTAATACAATTGGCATCAATTACCGGTTTAACATCTTTATTATAAGTTACCAATTCTGCAATCGGCGTTTTATCTGAAATCTCTTCGTAGGTTCTGCTTTCACAGGCAATTGATATCAATGCCAGTAAAATAATGCACATCATTTTTTTCATATTTAAAAAACTCTATAAAGATTAAACCCAAAGAAAATCTGCCCTTTCTCCCACTTTCCGGTAGCATTTGTGAGATAACCAATATCTGAATTCAACTGGGAATTACTAAACAAAAGCTGGAATACGTGTCCCCCGGTTTCTAAATCCATACCAATTGATAAAGGATTTTTATAAAAACTGTGATTGTCGAAATTCACAAAATATTCGGCGTTAATCGAGATTCTTTTCGATATTTTATAACGACCGCCTAAACCTGTTAAGAATTGATTTTCATCTTCAATCATTGGTTCGTACAGGTTTTTGTGAACATAAGAAGGCGTTAACTGTAAAGAAAAATTTTCATTAAATCTTTTTGAAATTAATGCCTGGGTAAGATAAGAAAGTCTGTCTCCGAACTTCAGATGTGGATAATTGTCTTTGCTGAGGTCTGTATTTACCGCCATGACATTGTATCCCACAATATCAACCGGAAAATTTTCGCTTTGCTTAATCAATCTATATTTCGCTCCGCCTTCAAAGGTTTTTAAATTGGTTTCTCGCGAAAGGCTTAATGAAAGGCCATCTGTTACGCCATAGATGACACCCAATTTTGTGGAAGCATCATCTAATCCGAAGAAATCTTTGAATCCTTTGCTTACATCACCAAAACGGTGTGCTACAACAATGTACCATTCGTTTTTTGCAGTAAGCTTTGTAGACTGGCCGGTAACAATCTGAAGTGCCTTGAATGCAGGCGGTGAAATTTCGGTATTTTTTGTTTGAATGGTATCAATATCTTTCAAGAGGTCTTCCTGAGCAAAAGCAAAACCTGAAGCAAATATTGACAAAAAAAGGAAAGTTTTTGTCATACACATAATTGTTTATTATTCGTATGACAAACTTATACACTTATAATTCTAAAAACAGGTGACAAAAGTCACCGAGTGAATTGTTTTTATCAATCGGATTGTTAAAAATATTAAATAATATTTATTAGTTCAATCTAACATTCTCATTAATAGGGATTTTTATACCTTCTTTTGTTTGAATAATTTCGCCTTCATTCTCTACTTTTTTCAAAACTCTGCTCACAACTTCTCTGGAAGTTCCTAAATGATTGGCAATTTCTTTATGAGTAATCTTAATGGGATTGTTTCCGGTGATAGAAATTTGTTGTCTTATATAATTTAAAACTCTTTTATCTAGTTTATGAAAAACCGCATCGTTCACCATATTCATAATATCTGTAAAACGAAGATCAAATTCGTAATAAAAAAGCTTATTAATTTGGGGGTATTTGATGAGCCAATCTAATAAAACAGGAGCTGGTATTATTAATGCCTCAGTCTCTTCTTCTGAAACCACATATACCCTGCTTACAAAGTCATTAAAAATGGTTGAAAAACTCATTAAACAAGTTTCGCCGGATCTTATATAGTTGTAAATGAGTTCTCTTCCGTCATTTAGTGCATATACTTTTAAGCTTCCGCTTATTACAAAAGGAATAGTTTTTATTTTGCTTCCTTCTGCAAGAATTTCAGTTTTTCCTTTTATTTTAACCCTAGAGGCATGCTTCTGAATTTCTTCTAGAAAATCATTTCCTAAAAATCCGAATTTTTCGAAGATAAATTGTTCATCTTTCATATTTTTTCAACTTTGCCTAGCAAATATAATTTAAAATGATCAAGAACAACATATAATTTATTGTTTAAGTTAATATGTTATAAAAAAAAGAATGCCCCAACTTTCGTTGAGGCATTCTTATATGATAAGAAAAAATCTTAAGCGTTAACGTTGTTTCCTCCTAATACGAAAGGCTCAACTTCTTTGATTTCTCCAAATTGTTGCTCGTAGTTTGTGATGTTTTGCTGAAGTGCAGCTAAAACTCTCTTAGCATGAAGTGGAGCCAAGATTACTCTTGATCTCACATTAGCCTGCTGTACACCTGGCATAAGCTGGATAAAATCTACTACAAACTCAGATGGAGAGTGGTTTACTAAAGCAAGGTTACAGTAAACCCCTGAAGCTACCATCTCGTTAAGTTGGATGTTGATGTTGTTTGGATCGTTGTTTTGATTTTGATTGTCCATTGTATAAGTTATATTTTTAAAAATGAAATTTGAGATTGTGAAAATATAAAAATAATTTCAAACCTCAAATTTCAAATCATTAATTTTAGTTAAGGTCTTCGAATTCTTTCTTAGAACCTACAATTACATTTTGATATTCTTTAAGACCTGTACCTGCAGGGATTCTGTGACCTACAATTACATTTTCTTTAAGACCATTCAAGCTATCTACTTTACCAGCAACTGCTGCTTCGTTTAGAACTTTAGTTGTCTCCTGGAACGATGCTGCAGACATGAATGATTTAGTTTGTAAAGCAGCTCTTGTAATACCTTGCAATACTGGTGTTGCAGTAGCAGGTAAAGCTTCTCTTACTTCAACTAAAGCCTGATCTTCACGCTTCAACTTAGAGTTTTCGTCTCTTAGTTCTCTTGCAGTAATCATCTGTCCTGGTTTGAATTCTTTAGAATCACCAGCTTCTGTCACTACTTTAAGACCAAATACTCTGTTGTTTTCCATTAAGAAATCGTATTTGTGCTCAAGAGCAGCTTCAAGGAATTGAGTATCACCTCCATCAACAATTGATACTTTTGTCATCATCTGTCTTACGATGATTTCGAAGTGTTTGTCATCGATTTTTACCCCTTGTAGTCGGTAAACTTCCTGAATTTCGTTTACTAAATATTCCTGAACCGCAGTTGGCCCTTTGATCTTCAAGATATCGTCTGGAGTAACTGAACCGTCAGAAAGTGGCGAACCAGCTCTTACGAAGTCATTCTCCTGTACTAAGATTTGGTTTGATAATTTAACTAAATAAATTTTTCTCTCACCAGTTTTAGCTTCAACGATTAATTCACGGTTACCTCTTTTGATTTTTCCGTAAGAAACTACCCCATCGATTTCTGTAACAACCGCCGGGTTTGAAGGGTTTCTTGCTTCGAATAATTCGGTAACTCTTGGAAGACCTCCAGTAATATCCCCTGTCTTAGCAGCTTTTCTTGGGATTTTGATTAAGACTTTACCAGCCTTAATTTTTTCACCATCGTTTACCATTAAGTGGGCTCCTACCGGTAAGTTGTAACCTTTTTGTTCAACACCTTTAGAATCTACTACTTTTAATGTAGGTACAGCTTTCTTATTTCTAGATTCAGAAATTACTTTCTCTTCAAATCCTGTAGCTTCGTCAATTTCCAACTGGAATGAAATACCCTGAATAATATCCTCGTATTCTACTTTACCAGCAGTTTCTGCAATAATTACCGCGTTATAAGGATCCCATTTTGCAATGATATCTCCTTTTTTCACTTTATCACCAGATTTAACTAATAATTGAGAACCGTAAGGTACGTTAGCTACCATTAGTGGAGTTCTAGTTTCGTTATCAGCAACTAATCTAAATTCTGTTGTACGAGATACTACTACTTCAGTAGTATTACCGTTTTCGTCTTCAGAAGTAATTGTTCTTACCTCATCCAATTCTACGATACCGTCTCTTCTTGCAGAAATTGAAGGATTTTCTGATACGTTTGTAGATACCCCCCCTTGGTGGAAAGTTCTCAACGTAAGCTGAGTTCCCGGTTCCCCAATTGATTGTGCAGCAATAACCCCTACAGCTTCACCCATATGAATAGGTTTACCTGTAGCTAAGTTTCTACCGTAACATTTAGCACAGATTCCTTTTTTAGTTTCACAAGTCAGTGGTGAACGAACCTCAACTGCTTCAAGACCGATTTCTTCTATTTTTTTAGCTAAAGATTCATTAATAATCTGATCTGCATGAGCAATTAGCTCATCCGTTTCAGGATCATAAATATTATGTAAAGAAACTCTACCTAAGATTCTTTCAGAAATCTTTTCAACGATTTCGTCATTTTTCTTAAGTGCAGTAACTTCTGTACCTCTCAATGTTCCACAGTCGTCTTCTGTAACGATAACGTCTTGTGCAACGTCTACCAATCTTCTCGTTAAGTACCCCGCATCGGCAGTCTTAAGAGCGGTATCCGCAAGACCTTTACGAGCACCGTGAGTAGAGATAAAGTATTCTAAGATGGAAAGACCTTCCTTAAAGTTTGCAAGAATCGGGTTTTCGATAATTTCCGCACCGGTAGAACCAGCTTTTTGCGGTTTTGCCATCAAACCTCTCATCCCTGATAACTGACGGATCTGTTCCTTAGAACCCCTTGCTCCAGAGTCAAGCATCATATATACAGAGTTGAAACCACCTTGGTCAGTTTTCATTCTGCTCATGATCATTTCAGTTAATCCTGCGTTGGTGTTTGTCCAAACGTCGATTACCTGGTTATATCTTTCCGTATCTGTAATTAGACCCATGTTATAGTTGGCTCTAATTTCGTCTACCGTTTCAATAGAAGTAGCAATCATTTGCTTTTTCTCAACAGGAACTACGATGTCACCTAATGAGAACGAAAGACCGCCTTTGAATGCATTTGAATACCCTAAGTCTTTCATTGCATCCAAGAACTTCACCGTTGTAGGAAAGTCTGTATCAGCAAGTACTTTACCAATAACATTTCTTAATGATTTCTTCGTAAGAAGCTCATTAATATATCCTGACTGCTTAGGAACGATTTGGTTAAATAAGATTCTACCAACAGAAGTTTCAGTTAATTTCGTAGTGATTTCACCGTTTTCTTTGATTGGTAATCTACATCTTACTTTAGCATTCAATGAAACTCTACCTTCTGCATAAGCGATTTCCGCTTCTTCAGGAGAGTAGAATGCCAAACCTTCACCCAATACTTTTTTCTCTTCTGTAGAGCTTAATTCTTTGGTCATGAAATAAAGACCAAGAACCATGTCTTGAGAAGGTACCGTAATAGGAGAACCGTTTGCAGGGTTCAAGATGTTTTGAGAACCTAACATCAATAACTGAGCTTCAAGGATCGCTTCTGGTCCTAACGGTAAGTGTACCGCCATCTGGTCACCATCGAAATCGGCGTTGAATGCTGTTGTTACTAACGGGTGTAGTTGGATAGCCTTACCTTCGATCATCTTAGGTTGGAAAGCCTGAATACCCAATCTGTGAAGGGTAGGTGCTCTGTTCAATAGAACAGGGTGACCTTTCATCACGTTTTCTAGGATATCATATACTACTGGTTCTTTTCTATCAATAATTCTCTTTGCAGATTTTACTGTTTTTACAATTCCTCTTTCAATTAGTTTTCTAATGATAAACGGTTTGTAAAGTTCAGCTGCCATATCTTTAGGAATACCACATTCGTGAAGCTGCAAGTTTGGACCTACAACAATTACCGAACGTGCAGAGTAATCTACCCTTTTCCCTAGTAAGTTCTGACGGAAACGACCTTGCTTACCTTTCAATGAATCTGAAAGTGATTTCAATGGTCTGTTTGATTCAGATTTTACTGCAGAAGATTTTCTTGTATTATCGAATAATGAATCTACTGATTCCTGAAGCATACGCTTCTCGTTTCTCAAGATTACTTCAGGAGCTTTAATCTCCAATAGTCTCTTCAAACGGTTGTTTCTGATAATAACTCTTCTATAAAGGTCATTTAAGTCAGAAGTAGCGAAACGTCCTCCATCCAATGGAACTAATGGTCTTAATTCTGGTGGAATAACAGGAAGCACACGCATAATCATCCACTCTGGTCTGTTGATCATTCTAGTATTAGCACCTCTCAATGCTTCTACTACGTTTAATCTTTTTAGAGCTTCAGTTCTTCTTTGCTTAGAACCTTCGTTGTGAGCTTTGTGTCTCAAGTCGAAAGATAATGAATCAAGATCAATTCTTTTCAACAATTCTTCTACAGCTTCAGCACCCATTTTGGCGATGAATTTGTTTGGATCTGCATCATCAAGATATTGATTTTCTACAGGAAGAGTATCCATGATATCAAGATATTCTTCTTCTGTAAGGAATTCTTTATCGTCAAAATCAGAACCATCTAATTTTTTAGCGATACCTTGCTGAATAACAACATATCTCTCGTAGTAGATGATCATATCTAATTTCTTAGAAGGAATACCCAAAAGGTAACCGATTTTGTTTGGTAAAGAACGGAAATACCAAATGTGCGCAATAGGAACAACCAAACCAATGTGTCCGATTCTTTCTCTACGTACTTTTTTCTCCGTAACCTCTACACCACAACGGTCACAAACAATCCCTTTGTAACGAATTCTCTTGTATTTACCACAAGCACATTCGTAATCTTTGATAGGACCGAAGATTTTTTCACAGAACAAACCGTCTCTTTCAGGTTTGTGCGTTCTGTAATTAATAGTTTCCGGCTTAAGCACCTCCCCTCTTGAGTCTTGTAAAATAGACTCTGGAGAAGCTAAACCGATGGTTATTTTATTAAAACTACTTGTTTTATTTTTATTTGATGACATAATTTAATTTTTGATTAAAAGATTAAAAGTTTGAGAGATTTAAAATTCTCCCCCACTTATTATCTCTGAGTTTAATTAATGCTTTAATTTTTTAATAATTAAATCTTAATTTACTCTTCCAATCTTACGTCTAATCCAAGACCTTGTAGCTCATGAAGTAATACGTTGAAAGATTCAGGAATACCCGGTTCAGGCATTGCTTCTCCTTTCGCAATCGCTTCATAAGTTTTTGCTCTACCAATCACGTCATCTGACTTCACAGTAAGGATCTCTCTCAAGATATTTGATGCTCCAAATGCTTCAAGAGCCCAAACCTCCATCTCTCCGAATCTCTGACCACCAAACTGAGCTTTACCTCCTAATGGCTGTTGAGTAATCAATGAGTAAGGTCCGATAGAACGTGCGTGCATTTTGTCATCTACCATGTGTCCTAATTTCAACATGTAGATAATACCTACCGTTGCAGCCTGAGTAAATCTCTCTCCGGTACCACCATCATAAAGGTGAGTGTGACCGAATTTAGGAACTCCTGCTTTTTCAGTGTACTCAGTAATTTGATCTAGAGTAGCTCCGTCAAAGATTGGTGTAGCGAACTTCAATCCTAATGTTCTACCTGCCCATCCTAAAACAGTTTCGTAAATCTGACCGATGTTCATACGAGAAGGTACCCCAAGTGGATTCAATACGATATCTACTGGTGTTCCGTCTTCTAGGAATGGCATATCTTCTTCACGAACGATTCTCGAAACGATACCTTTGTTACCGTGACGACCTGCCATTTTATCTCCAACGTTTAGTTTACGTTTTTTAGCGATATAAACTTTAGCCAACTTCATGATACCTGCTGGAAGCTCATCTCCGATAGAAATTGCGAATTTCTCACGGTTTTTAACTCCTTGAATATCGTTGAATTTGATTTTATAGTTATGAATTAATTGTTTGATTAATTCATTCTTATCGTTGTCAACAGTCCAATCTGCACCGCTTACGTTAACGTAATCTTCAACTGAAGTCAATAATTTATGAGTAAATTTCATACCCTTACCGATGATTTCCTCATCTAAGTCGTTGGTAACTCCCTGAGAAGTTTTACCGCTAACAAGAGTATTTAATTTTTCAATTAAACTATTTCTTAACTCGTCAAACTTAGCCTTGTAAGTGTTTTCAATCTCTTCAAGTTTAAGTTTTTCTTCAGTTCTTTTCTTTTTATCTTTAATGTTTCTAGAGAACAATTTCTTGTTGATAACAACACCTCTTAATGAAGAATCTGCTTTCAATGAAGCATCTTTTACATCACCAGCTTTGTCACCAAAGATTGCTCTAAGAAGTTTCTCTTCAGGAGTAGGATCAGATTCACCTTTTGGCGTAATCTTACCAATCATGATATCACCAGGCTTTACTTCAGCACCGATTCTGATCATTCCGTTCTCATCAAGATCTTTTGTAGCTTCTTCAGAAACGTTAGGAATATCTGCTGTCAATTCTTCCATACCTAATTTGGTATCACGAACTTCAAGAGAATACTCATCTACGTGGATAGAAGTAAACCAGTCTTCACGTACAACTTTTTCGTTGATTACGATTGCATCCTCAAAGTTGTAACCTTTCCAAGGCATGAACGCAACCACTAAGTTTCTACCAAGAGCCAATTCTCCTTTTTCAGTAGCATAACCGTCACAAAGTACTTGTCCTTTTTCCACTACATCACCTACTCTTACGTTTGGTCTTAGGGTAATTGTTGTACTCTGGTTAGTTTTTCTAAACTTCGTAAGGTTATATGTTTTTGTAGCAGATTCGAATGATACTAAATCTTCATCTTCGCTTCTTTCATATTTAATGGTAATCTTATCAGCATCTACATACTCTACAGTACCTTTACCTTCAGCATTGATTAAGATTCTAGAATCTTTCGCAACTTGTTGTTCCAGACCTGTACCTACAATTGGAGCTTGTGGCTTCAACAAAGGAACTGCCTGACGCATCATGTTTGATCCCATCAATGCTCTGTTCGCATCATCATGTTCCAAGAATGGAATTAATGAAGCCGAAATACCAGAAATCTGGTTTGGAGCAACGTCGATCAAGTTAACTTCAGAAGGCTCTACTACAGGATAATCACCATCTAGACGAGCAATAATTCTGTCTGTAATAAATGTACCATTGTCATTCAACTCAACGTTTGCCTGAGCAATTACTTTATCTTCTTCGTCTTCTGCATTTAAGTAAATAGGATCTGCATTTAGATCTACAGTACCTTCGTTTACTTTTCTATATGGAGTTTCGATGAAACCTAAAGTATTGATTTTAGCATAAATACCTAAAGATGAAATCAAACCAATGTTTGGTCCTTCAGGAGTTTCGATAGGACAAATTCTACCATAGTGAGTATGGTGAACATCACGTACCTCGAAACCTGCTCTTTCTCTTGATAAACCACCAGGTCCTAGAGCAGAAAGTCTACGCTTGTGCGTGATTTCTGATAGAGGGTTGGTCTGGTCCATAAACTGAGAAAGCTGGTTGGTACCAAAGAATGAATTAATTACTGATGTTAAAGTTTTAGCATTAACAAGATCAAGTGGAGTAAAGATTTCGTTATCTCTAACATTCATTCTTTCCTTGATTGTTCTTGCAATTCTCGAAAGACCTACACCGAACTGCCCTGCTAATTGCTCACCAACAGTTTTAATTCTTCTGTTTGAAAGGTGGTCAATATCATCAACATCTGTTTTTGAGTTCACCAATTCAATTAAGTGTCTTACAATCGCAATAATATCTTCTTTTGTAAGAACCTCAGTTGTAGTAGGGATATTAAGACCTAACTTTTTGTTTAGTCTGTAACGTCCTACTTCACCTAATGAATATCTTTGCTCTGAGAAGAATAATTTTTCGATGATTCCTCTTGCAGTTTCCTCATCGGGTGGATCTGCATTTCTTAGCTGACGGTAAATATATTCTACTGCTTCTTTTTCAGAGTTAGTAGGGTCTTTCTGTAACGTATTCTGAATAATAGAGAATTCGTTAGCATTTTCTTTGTGAATCAAGATAGATTTCACACCTGCATCTATAATAAGGTCTAAATGCTCTTTTTCAAGAATTGTTTCTCTATCTAAGATGATTTCGTTTCTTTCGATAGAAACTACCTCACCAGTGTCTTCGTCTACGAAATCTTCGAACCAAGTGTTCAATACTCTCGCAGCCAAAGTTCTACCTTCTACTTTTTTAAGGGCTGCTTTAGAAACTTTCACTTCTTCAGCAAGATCGAAGATTTGAAGGATATCTTTATCAGATTCAAAACCGATTGCTCTTAATAGAGTTGTTAAAGGTAATTTTTTCTTACGGTCGATATACGCGTACATTACGCTGTTGATATCGGTTGTAAATTCCATCCAAGATCCTTTGAAAGGGATAATTCTTGAATAATATAGTTTTGTTCCGTTTGCGTGGTAAGTTTGTCCGAAGAATACACCAGGTGAACGGTGAAGCTGCGTAACAATAACTCTTTCTGCACCATTGATGATGAAAGATCCACTATCGGTCATATAAGGAACCGGGCCTAAATATACATCTTGTACAACCGTCTGAAAATCTTCATGCTCAGGGTCAGTACAGTATAATTTAAGTCTAGCTTTTAGAGGCACGGAATACGTTAAACCTCTTTCCACACATTCATTAATAGAATAACGTGGAGAATCTACCAAATAGTCTAAGAATTCCAATACAAATTGGTTTCTAGAATCGGTAATAGGAAAGTTTTCTTGGAAGGTTTTGTGCAAACCTTCTTTCTTTCTGTCCTCAGGAAGTGTGTCTAGCTGGAAAAAATCTTTAAATGACTCTAACTGGATATCTAAGAAATCCGGAGTAATGATTTTTCCTTTAGCTGAAGAGAAATTAATTCTCTCAACTCCCCTAGTTGTTGATGCTGTTTTACTCATAAAACTTTTAAGAAAGGGTTAAAAAATATTTTGTTTTTATTCAAAAATATCAGAATGAAAAGAAACAAGGTAAAAGTAAAAAGGTAAAAGTGTTTTTGGCGCTCACGTAAGAACCTCAATTCCTTAACTTTATATCTTTATCAAATTCTAACTGCAACACTGGTATATCTTTTCACAGTGTAATGCAAAATATTTTTATTTTATCTAACGACGAAAAATCGCAATTACAGTTAAAACACAGAAGACCCTTCCAAATTAACGAAAGAGCTGATTTTCAATATTTTACTGTAATATGTTTAATTTTTAGCGCCAAAAGAGATTGCAAATTTACAAATTTTAATTTTCTCACACAACAAAAAACCACTTCAAAATGAAGTGGTTAGGATTTTAAATTATAAAATAGATGTTTTATAAAAACTTCTTAATTTGCTCTCCAATACGACCAAACTGTGCCATTATAAACACAAAATAATTTTTTAACAGGATCGAAAACCATCATTCCCGGAGCTGGACTTTTAATATTGATTTCGGGGCTTTCAACCAACGGTGGAATCATTGCTTTGTTGGTATCTGCCAAAACCAAAATACCAGGAGTAACATCTGAAAGACTTCCTCCAATCTGAGATTTAGCTTCCGTTTTTTCAGCATAAGAAGCATCAGTTTGTAAAGCAGCATCTATTGTAAAATTACCTGCTGTTGCAGGCAACTCATTGCTATGAACCGTTAAATCAACCCAAGTACCGTTGTTTTTGGATAACTTTACTTTACGATCGGCACGATCCAAAACCAAAGCACCGCCTTTTTGGTTTGCAGTAGGATGCTGACTTACGAGACCTGCATTGGTCACCCAAGGTAAAATTAAGCCTTTAAAGCCAGATCCAAACTCCAAAGAAATAGAAGGATTTGGCGTAGATGTAGAGGGAAGCACTGTTAAAGAAGATTTCCCAATCGCTACCTGAGCAGATAAAGTGACCATAGAAGAAATTCCTAGAATTATTGAATATATAAATTTCATTTTTTTAGATTTAAATTAATTTTCAGCAGGACAAGACTGAGTATTGAAACATTTCCATCCTGATCTGGTACCATCTGTATTAATTTTCAGACAATCGCTGGTAGTATCATAATACATCATCCCCATTACTGGTACCATAATAGCAGGATTTAGTCCCGAAAGTGGCTCGCCAGCGTTTGCTCCTGTTGTACTGCTCGGCATTCTATTGATGACTAAAGCTTTTGTATCTGCCTCAAGCGCCGTCCAACCATTATTTCTCAACATGGGCCAGTTTGAATTAGTGGCTCCCGCTCTATTGAAAGCTGTAATTCCGTGTTGTGTAGGATTATCTGTTCCAGTTGTCGTGTTTGGAATATTGTAACATTTACAGTCATTAAGTGCTGCATTTTGAGAATTACCGATTCCCTGTCCGATATCAACTGTTCCATCTGTATTATCTGCCACACCTGCAGTATTGGTATTATTTCCGAGAGTACTATTGACCAAAAGAGGAACTCCGTATCCTTCAGCTTTTGTACTGATAACGTGACTCGGAGAACCGGAAGTTATTCCATCACCTAAAACCTTAATCTGACCTCTGTACTTGTAATTTGGGTCTGACGAGAGAAGACTCAAAGAATGAACCTGTGTATATTTTACATTTTCAGAACCTTCTATTGCATCGGGACAACCGTCACCATCTGAATCTACATCAAACTGATTAGAAATCCCATCATTATCAGGATCACAGAAACCATGTTTCACACCATATCCATTACCTGTAATGTAAGTAGTTCCTACAACAGATTGGCTTAATGTAACACTGTTTGCGCCCGAAGTATTCCAAATGATGGTATTAAAACTATTTCCATTATAAAGTTCTAAAGGAAAAAATTTCCCCCCTCCAGATTTACTGCCATACATGTTGATACTGCCATTTTTATGAATGATAATTCTCACCAAAGGATTTGTAGAAGTTCCAATCATATTATAAATCTGAGGAATACCTCCCTTTCCGTAACGACTTCCATCAGCAAATCTTATATTATCTGTTTGATCCGGCTGAAACTGAATTTCATTGACCGCAAGTTTTACTCCGTTGATATTTAAATTAAAAGAATTATCTAAAGTAAAGACATCGAAAATAAACCCTAAATCTGCAGAAGGTGCTGAAAAATTAATCGTTGTACCACTACTCGCATTAAAAGGCTGATTAACAACATAATCAGGACATTCAAAAATATCAAGAATACCATCGTTGTCAGAATCTAAATCTAGCATATCTCTAATGCCATCCTTATCTGTGTCTTTGTCTACAAATGTACTGTACACACAAGAGGTTGTACTCCCGTTCAAATCAATGGTAAGGTCAGAATTACCCCCATTTCCCAAACCACTGTATGCTACTGGAATATCAATGTGAGTGGTAGCACTTGTAATCGTTGTATTATGAACTGTATTAACACCAGTACCTATTATATTCATAGTATAATTGCCTGGAGTATATACATTAGCTATCGGAACTCTTAAAGTTCGGGTAGAAGAAGCACCTGCAACATAGGGCGTATCATTAAGAAATGCAATCGACCCACAAGTAAAAGTAAACGGCACAAAATAATCTACCGATGCCAGATCTATATTCGCCGAAGCTTCATTAAACTCATAAATAGACAGTGTTGTAATAGCACCCGTCGACAGATTAATTCCTCTAACGGTAATTCTAGAGTTTCCGGTTGAAGGAGTGGTAATAGTTGCTATATAAGCTGTATTATTCAAATATGCCATTCCTTGAATCCCATCAACAGTTGAAGGTGTTGTCGCATTCGCAAGTTGCACCACTTTTGTAGCCTTTAGATTTGCTATCGATATTTTATACAAAAATCGATTTCCACCATTATTAATAAAAGTATAAATATTATTTTGATAATCGTAAAACGTATCTGTCCCAAAAGATGTTCCGTTTTCCCAATCTGTATCTGTTGGTACAGCCGCAGTAATTGTTCCTACAAGATCCGGGTTTGGATTGATTCTATATAAATTTTTGTTTAGACTTTTAAAACCGTAGGTATATCCAAAATAAGGGCCTATTACATTATTGGTTCCGATTCCTCCGATATCCTCAGGAAGAGTCACAGTTCCTACTGCATTTCCATTCTTGTATAAAGCAGTATTTTTTGAAATATTAGAGTGAAAAAATACCAGTTGGGCACTATTTCCTGCAACAGCATCATATCCTATCGCCAAATTACTTGTTCTTAGTCTATTGTTTCCACTTGTATTGATTACTGATAAAGGTGTTGGGAGTGCCCTCACTGTAGATGACGGATTTACTAAAACATCAGTAGAAATGTCGTAAACTCTACCAGTGCGGCCAGAAGACAAATAAATCTTTCCTGCCTGCTGAGAATATGCAGACATGTTGAATAATAATACCAAGAATACACTTAGTATTTTATAATTTTTTATCATAAAATTTTAAATTAAAAAAAAGGAATATTTGAAAAGATCAAACTGACCTTTCCTAACAAAAATTGACACTCGTTTTTTAACTTAAAAAAGGAGGAGGTCTTACAAAAAAAACAGTTGAAAAGCAAAAATCCAGCGATTTGCTATTATAAAGGAAATACTGCTGCTGATGTATAAATTTTAAATTTTCTTTTGCTGCAGAATCTTTTTCTCCAAAATACTTATCTAAAAAATAATGATGCTTAGAAGATGAAATATATTTTTTATTAAATTCAGAAAGAGCATGAAAAGAATCTCCAGAATGATTGAAATAGATTTCCCATTTAGAAATGTTTTTCTTTCTTTTTTCAAAATCTCTAACTTTCTCCTCAGTATGTGCCACTGCCTGCTTTACAAATTCGTCATTTTGAAAAGCTAGAACTTCATTTTCAGCTCGTGCACCAATCCCAACCTGTTCTTTGTCAGAGATAATGTTAACTTTTAGCAGACTATCACAGAGTACTAATTTTTGTTCAGTAATGATACTTGCATTTTGAAGCTGCTTCGTAAAGTTTTCATCGCTAGAAAATAGCTCAACATTTTTTTCAATATAAATAAAAGATGCATTTAAAGTATCTTTTCTATTTTCCTGTGTGGAAAAGACGGTCAAATTGACCACCTAATTTCGGAGTAAATTGACCACTGATTTCGGAGCAAAGTGACCACCACTTTCCGGTCCAAAATGACCA
>NZ_FUZE01000017.1 GCF_900168205.1 Chryseobacterium balustinum | reverse complement strand
AGATTTTTTTTTGTAGCCATTTTAAAGATTTTTTGTTGTTTTACCAAAGTTAATAAAACAGCGAAGGGAAAAGCTACCGGAGGTTTAGTTCAACATTGTATTGTCAAAATGCTGAGGTTAGGGAAAAGTTGGAGTACTCCATTTTTTTATTCGCCGCTGCTTTTCATATTATTTTTTTCTTTAATTTAGACAATCTAAAAAAAGAATCAGCTTTGTTTAGTCTTTTTCCGTTAGACGCAATTTTTTATGGACACAATAATTGAAAAATTCATCGATATACAAAAAGAAATTTTAAGCAATTTTGCATTAAAGTGGGATGGAGAAAAATCTAAAAAATCCTTTAGAGAAGATGTACAAAAATATTTCTGCTTTGAGAATAAATTCGGATGGAATATTATGCTGAATTCTTATTATGTGATAAATGATACTGAAATAGCTAAAACATCTTTTAATCAATTCGGACTTCAAGGTCCTTCAAGACATAGGGATATTGGTGAAAGATATCTGCGTCTGTATGGATTACTAAATTCTATCTATCAACAAAAAATAGCAATCGAAAATCTGCTTGAAATTTTCAAACTTCCAAATTCTAAAGAATTTATCCAAAACTTAAAGCAATCAGAAATAATTTTGTTAAGAAATAAAATTGCTTCACATCCTTCAAATTACTCTATTATTAAAGAGGATTCAGAACATAAATTTGATGTTTATGAAATTGTAAGAGCAGATTTACAATTTGATAAAATTACGCTATTAAGAAACCAAAATCATTTTGAGTATTATGATTTGGAAAAGTCAATAAAAGCATTTGATAAGATCCTTGAAGATATTTTAGATAAAATAACATCAAAAATTATAAAGAAGCTTTTCAGAAACAAAGGAAGACTGTATGAGGAACTTTTAAAAATTAATTTAATCCGTGAAGGATCTTTCGTAAGTGGCAACACTATTATTAAGTTTAACAAATAATTCTCAACTCTGCTTAACATAGGTTTTTCAAAATACGAAGCAAAGAGCAATTGGAATTTTAGGCTAAATCTAATTTCACATAAGAAACCCAACAATCAAAAATTTCCAAGAATACACTTCCATGCACGCATTAATTTCTTCGGATTAAGCTTCAATCATTCAGTTTAAACAAACAAAGACTTCGTTAGACTGTTCAAGTATTAAGAATGGAGAGCAAACCATTTCGAAGGGATAATCAAGCATTTCGAAGAGTCGTTCCCCCACTCCGAAGAGGGATCTAAGTATAACATACTCTATTTCAATACTTTACATCATTGTCAAAAATTAATACAATTATTTTACGAGTATTTTTTAAGATTAAATCAATTTTCAAATACAAAAATACTGCATAATATACGTAAAAAGGATCTCAAAAATTTGAAATCCTTTTTATATATATTTTTCTTAAATCTTACAATCCGATTACAGGCATTGATAACATTAAGATATTTTCGTTTTCTTCAAGACCATCAAGAGGCTCGATGATTCCCGGTCTGTTTGGCTGAGACATTTTCATTGTGATATCGTCTGCTCCCAAAATGCCCAACATTTCTGTTAAGAATTTAGAACTGAAACCGATATTGATATCTTCTCCGTTATAATCACAAGGAATCTGCATATCTGCTTTGTTTGCATATTCTGTATCTTCTGCGTGAAGGTGAAGAATATTAGCAGATAATTTGAATCTTACCTGATTGGTTGATTTATTAGACATGATCGACGCTCTCTTAATCGCACCTAATAAAAGGTTTCTGTTGATCGTCAAAACATTCGGGTTCTCTTTTGGAATTACCGCAGTATAGTTAGGATATTTTCCGTCAATTAATCTACAAATCCAGATATGTTTACCAAAAGTAAATTTAGCCATATTCTCGTTGAAGTCAATCGTAAGATCTTCATTTGAGCTTGCTAAAATATTTTTGAAAATATTCAACGGTTTTTTAGGCATGATAAATTCCATTGGTTCGGCATTCATCAAATCTGTTCTTTTGTACACTACCAATCTGTGAGAATCTGTAGAAACAAAATTGGTTTCGTTTTCCCCAAACTGGAACAAAACTCCTGTCATTACCGGACGAAGAGAATCGTTACTTGTTGCAAAAAGGGTGTTGGTTAAAGCTTCAGACAAAACTCCTGCAGGCATTGTGACACTTTGAGAAATATCAAATTCCGGAATTTCAGGATAATCATCTGCGTTATCTAAAGCCACAGCAAAATTATCTTTTTCGTCTAAAATTTCAAGCAAACTACCCGTACCTTCAGCATTGTCTTTCACCACCAAAGTAAGAGGCTGCTCGCCGTACGTTTTTATAAAATCTTGAAAAATCTTAGCTGGAACCGCAAACTTACCAGAATCGTCTGACTTTACCTCCAAAGAAGTAATAAGTGTTGTTTCGCCATCAGATGCAGTAATGGTAACGATGTTTTCGTTGAGTTCAAAAAGATAGTTTTCTAAAATCGGTCTCGATTGAGAGCTTGATATTACGCCACTTACAGTTTGCAAAGCCTTCTGCAGTTCACCACTTGAAATAATAAATTTCATAGATTTAAAAATAAGTTTCTACAAATATAACAAATAGAAAACAGATAGAAAAGAATAATCCTGAGAGTTATTAACAAATGTCATTATTCTGTTTTAAGTGTCGAAATAATATTCAGGGTTTTGTAGTCGTTAATTTTCGGATCAAAAATCTCCATCGTAAAATAGCTGATGCTAACTTTTCTGTTCATCAAGGTTTGATATTCTTTAGGTAAATCTAAATTGGAATCTACAGAAGAGATCCAATAAAGCTTATTCAAAATCTTATTTTCTCCTACCACATGGAAAACAATAAAGTTTTCTTTCTCAATTTTAGAGACCGTTCCGTTTATTAAAAGTTCTGAAGACTCTTTTCCTCCCGCTTCCTCATCAGCATATTGAGCTATTTTCAAAAACTCTTCCTGACATTCTTCCGCCATGAGAATTCCCATTTTTATTCCCAACTGTTCCATTTTCTCAGTATCTGCAATATCAGCTGTAGGATCGATATTATAATCTTTTTTGATTTCTTTTGAAAATGGCATTGTAGCTTTAAGCATACATACTCCAAGCTCTGCAGTTATTGCCGAACCATTTTTCCCCTCGGTCTTAATTGACTTCACGCAATCGCAAGAAGATTTAGCAATTTTCTTCTTATAATCCTGTGAAAAAAGGCCGGTAGAAATCACTAAACCTAATAAAAGAAATACATTTTTCATCATTAAAATTAAATTTGTCAAATATAAGAGAAAAATTAAAATCTTGTCCTTTTTTCTATATTTGTAAAAAAGAAAAAAATGCGCAAACCTCCTATTCATAAAAGTTTTCTGAATGCTTTTCGAGGTATTTTCTTTATGCTTAGATCTGAAAGAAACTTTCAGCTTGAAGTTTTCGCCTTTTTCATCAATATTTTTCTGATTTTTTATCTAAAACTGTCAAGTTTTGATACAATTCTCATCCTTATCGTTTGTTTTGGAGTTTTAGCAGCTGAAATTTTCAATACAGCAATCGAGAAAATTTGTGATATCATTCAACCTGAATTTGATAAAAGAATTGGCTTTATAAAAGATGTTTCTGCAGGAGCTGTTACTTTGATGTCGATACTTTCTATGATTGTTGGAGTTTTGGTGTATTGGAAATATATTTTCAATTAAATAGTCATTGCGAGGAGACAAGCGACGAAGCAATATCAAGTCAAACCATTAATTCCCACAGATCTCTCAGATCTTCACAGATATTTTGTGTTATTTGTGCAAAACATTCGTGTAATTTGTGTTTAAAGATCAATCTAAAATCAATGTAATATTTTTATGCGATTCTATGATCTCAATTAAAATTTCAAATAAAGTCTGTCCGTTTCCGGCAATCAGTTCATCCAATTTTTGCTGAATCAATTGTACATTGAAAGGTTTCCCTTGTTTGATCTTATTTTCATAAAATTCTTTAGTTAAATCAAGACCTAAATCTTCTTTCGACTTTTGAGAGTCTTTCCAAGTAATATCTGTTTCAACTCCGTACAGAATATCATCAAAACCATCCAGAGTTCCGACTTTCCAATCTTCATCTTTCATAAAAAGTTGAGAAATTTCTTCGTAAAAGCCTTCCAAATCTGAAAAATGACCGCCATTGATGACAGTCATTTTCTTATGATGAATTTCGTTTTTCATTAAATACTACCAATATTATTTTCTTAGATAAATATTTCCGTATTTGGATTCCAGATTATATTGTGGTCCGTTTCCAAATGTTGCCGTAACTAAAGTACGAAAATCATCCGAATCTTTTCCTGTGAATTTGGTATCTAAATTTGAATAAATTTGTCCAAAATGGGTTTCCGCAGAAAGCTTTCCAACATTTTTATCCAAAACCGTGGCATCAATTCCACCGTATATCGCATTCACATTGATTGTTCCGCCAAAATCTTTCACTTCAACCAAACCATATTGAGATTCTATCTGAGTCATTAAAGATTTCGGAACTTTTATTTCTAATTTGATATCCACATCAACGCCATTGTTCATCGAATTAAACGTTACATTATTTTCTTTACAATACTTTTGATACTCTTCACGAGTTTTAAAAATCAGTTTTTTATTATCTTTTTCAACCTTGATTCGATGAGGAATATTCTTCATTTCAGCTATTTTACCTTCAATAACCAGAGAATTTCCTTCTTTAGATTCTTTTATCTGAAAAGCTTCATTGCTTTCATTCTCATTAATATTAACTGTTCCCAAGATTTGAACTTCAGGCTTATCCCAAGTGCTGATCTTGATCAATTCGGGATAATCAAACTTCAACGATATTTTTTGATTTTTATCTGTAGAAAAACTTTTATTAATCTTTGTTTGTGCTGCACTAAGACCGAAAATCAAACTCACTGCAAAAATTAGTACCGTTCTCATTTCGCTCTTAAATAAACTTTACTGTAATCGGAACGAACTTCAATAGTAGTACCGCCGCCGTTCACTTTTCCAATCAGTTCATCGCCATGACGTACCAAGCCATCTTTCTTCTCAACATCAATTTTAAAATCCGGAGACATATAAATTTCACCATAAGAAGTTGTCGTTTTCAAATTAGCTTTTACCGATTTAGGAAGCGTAACATCAGCAAGACCATACACGGAAATAATCGACAAAGGTCCTTTTGTATTTTGACTAAAAACCGCTTCTACTTTTCCGTAAATAGATTTTACCGTTGCTGGACCCGTAATATTTTCCAGCTTGATATTGTTATATGTGGTTGCAATTTCAATTTCATTCTGAATATTTTTGAAAACTATATCTCCTCCATATTGTGACTGATGTTTAAATGAAATAATAACGTTTTCAGGAACTAAAATTTTTACGTCCGGAAAAGACATTTTTTTCAAAGAATTAACTTCCAATATTCCATCTTTTTCACTTACATTAATTCCAAGTCCTGTATTATCTACAAGTCCTAAAGAATTAACGATTTGCAGCCCTTCGGCACGTTTATCTTCATCCTGATCTTCGCCTTTTACCGAAAAAATGATTTCGCTCCCCTTGTAACCTTCCACCGTTACTTGACCTAAATTAAGGAGTAGTTTGCCTTTACTTTTTTTGATTTTATAAGTTTTAGAACTTTCTTGTGTAGCGTTGGGTTGCTCAGCGTCTTCTTGCGCATGTACAGAAAGCGTCATCAAAGCAAATAACATTAAATATATCTTTTTCATATGCAGATTTTATTGTTTTTTAATTGTCATATGTTATCGCTATATCTTTACACGTGTTTGTATTTTCCAATAATGGCGATTTCATAATGTTTAATTTGTTAATAATTTACTAGTTTATATATAAAAGCTTTTAATATCTCATTAAAACCGCATACGCTTCGTCTTTTACGAAAACAGCCGTTGTAGGATCCAGAGTAAGTTCTTTCAATTTTGCGCTCACTTCACCATTCAATTTGGATAGATTTTTTTCGGATAAAATAGCAATAAGCTCTTTTTGCACAATAGGATCATCCTGATTGAGAAAAATCTGTCGAATATTTTGACTAACCTCTGTATTTTCAATATGTACAGATAAAGCTTCAACAGCAGCCAATCTTACATTTGTATTTTCATCTGAAAGTGCCTTTTCAGATAAAATATTGATAATTTTTTCATCGGAAGCTGAAAAACTCTTCAGTAAATCAATTCCTCGTAACCTTGAACTTGCAGAATGCTGATTATTTATCAATTCTAAAGCTTTCAGCTCATCAAAATTACTTTCGTTCTCAAGATTATCATTCTGAGCAAGACTTTTAGTTTCTACTATTTTCCGAGAATAATCTGAATTATTTTTTGTGAAAGCTTTGCCTGTATTTTGTTGTATTATAGTTTCTATTTTCACAGTTTTCAAATCATTTTTTTGATTTAAAACATCAACTGCACTTCCATTTTCCTTAAGTTTTTCATGAACCGCAATCATTGTTTTTTCACCTTCTCTGTGATTCCAAAAAGCATAAAGTCCAACACTAAAAACTACAGCTACAGAAGCAGCAACACTCCATTTTTTCCACGAAAATAAGGGAACGGTTTTTTCTTCAGAAACTGCTGTCTCATTCAGTCTGGACATTATTTTGTCAAACGTATCTTCCGGAGCTTCGAGCGTATCAAACTCCTCGCGATGGTCTTGAATATATTTTTTAAGCGAATCTTTCATTTTGACATTTTTGAGTTAGTTTTTCAAAAATTTTCTTTTTAGCGCGGTGATAGTAACTCCTTACTGTACCGTGCGGAATATTTAGACTTTTTGCCACCTCTTCCTGCGACATTTCTTCAAACAGAAGAAGATTTACAATTGTCCTTATCTGTAACGGAAGCCCTGCAATAGCGTCCTGAAGTTCTTCTACGCGAGTTTCTAAAGCCAGTTTTTCATCCAATTCATCATCATTAATATCCAACATTTTATCATCATCAATTTCCGCAAAATAAATTTTCTTTTTCCGAAGAAAAGTAAGCGAGTGATTGATTCCTATACGTTTAATCCATCCTCCGAAACTATCGGTATTTTTTAAAGATTTTATTTCAGAAAAAGCTTTCAGAAAAACCTCCTGAAGAATATCTTCTGCATCTTCCCTATCATTCACAATACGAAAAATAGAATTGAAAACCGCTTTGGAATAACGTTGATAAAGCAGAGAATATCCGGAATTGTTTCCGGAACCGCATAGCTCCAACAATTCCCTGTCACTGATATTTACTGTTTTTGTTTTCAAAAATTATTAGTTATTGTTTGTTATTCCTATCTAATAGACGCGATGATATTCTTAATGTTGCAATTTATTTTAAATTTTTCCAGTTATTTGAATTTCATCTTCCTTTTTTAATTTTCTTACTATTCATAAGATGCATCATTCAAAAAAATGTTGCAGATTTTTAAATAAAAAAATGACTGCCATTGATGACAGTCATTTTTTTATTTAAAAATATTTTAGCCTTTAAAAAAGCCTCAATAATCTATTTAAAATATTCAACTCCGTTTTTAAAGATATTGTGATAATTCGCAGTTGGAATGTTTTTCATTAAACCTTCTGCAAAACGTTCAGGATGCCCCATTCTACCATAGATCTTACCACACGGACTTGTGATCCCTTCAATTCCAAACAATGAGTTATTTGGATTGAACGGCATTCCGTGAGCGATGTTTCCGTCTAAATCTAAATATTGAGTGGCAATTTGTCCGTTTTCGTACAACTTCTGAATTTCTGCTTCGGAAGCCATAAAACGACCTTCACCGTGAGAAATTGGAATTGTGAAAACTTGGTCTTTCATTCCTTTCAACCAAGGCGATTCATCATTTAATACTTTCACATTGACCATTTGAGAAATGTGTCTTCTGATGGCGTTGTGAGCCAACGTTGGAGAATTCTCATCCAAATCTTTGATTCTTCCGTAAGGCAACAATCCAGATTTAACCAAAGCCTGGAAACCGTTACAGATTCCGATGATCATCCCATCTCTCTCAAGCAATTCGTGAACGGCATTTTTCATCTTTTCATTCTTCAAAACATTCACGATAAACTTAGCTGAACCGTCCGGTTCATCACCCGCAGAAAACCCTCCGGAGAATGCTAAAATCTGTGACTGTTTAATTTCTTCCACCCACGCATCGATGCTCTCATCAAGCAACTGATGATTGATATTTATTAAAGGTAAACTGCTTACAATTGCACCTTCTTTTTGGAATGCATTCAGCGTATCGTACTCACAATTTGTTCCCGGGAAAACTGGTGCAAAAACTCTCGGTTGAGCAATACCATGTTTGTTGATAATGATATTTCTTGGGTTGATTGAGTTCAGTTTTGAATCTAATTCAACCACTATTTTTTCTTTTTCAACCGTTGAGAAAAGATTTTCAAAAGTTTTCGTATTGACTTCAAGTAATTTTTCTATTTCAAAATCCAAATCACTGATTTTCAAAATATTTGAATTTTTAACCTCACCTATTAATTGAAGTTCAACAGAACTCAATTCTTCAGTTGATTCGATGATTAAACTTCCAATATTTTTAGCTAATAAAACACTCTCGTCAGCAACATTTATTTCAGCTCCCAATCTGTTTCCGAAACTCATTTTTGCTAAAGCAACTGCAACTCCACCTTCTTTAACAATCTTCACAGAAACCACTTTTCCAGCTGTGATATTTTCGAAAATAAGTTCGTAAACATCTTTCAATTTATCATAGCTTGGAAGTCCGTTTTCCTGTGGAATATGATTAAAGAAATACAGTTTATTTCCTGACTGTTTAAATTCCGGAGAGATGATATTTTTCTTTTCTCCATTCGCACAAGCAAACGAAATCAACGTTGGCGGAACATTCAAATCCTGGTATGTTCCACTCATAGAATCTTTCCCTCCAATTGCTGCTAAACCGAAATTGATTTGAGCATCATAAGCACCTAAAAGAGATGCCAAAGGTTTCCCCCACTTTTCAGGATTTTGTCCTAATTTCTCAAAATATTCCTGGAAACTGAATCTGATATTTTTATAATCGCCACCCATCGCAACGATTTTTGCAACACTTTCAACCACTGCATAAGAAGCTCCCAATAACGAGTTTTGCTTTGAAATTTCAGCATCAAATCCCCAACTTGCCAAAGAAACCGTTTCAATATCTTTCGCTCCTAAAATTGGCAACGTCTGAACGCTTCCTTCCATCAAAGTCTGCTGATATTTCCCACCTAAAGGCATCGCAACTGTAGTCGCACCAATCGATGAATCGAACATTTCCAACAAACCTTTTTGAGAAGCAACATTTTTATCGCTTAATATTTTTAAGAAATTCTCTTCATTAAAAACCTGTGCTTCTTCTTTTACTTCATTAAGATGTGTAATCTTAACTTCTTGGCTTTTAGAACAACCGTTTGTATCAAGGAATTCTCTTGAAAGGTCAACAATTTTATCGCCTTTCCAGAACATTTGCATTCTTCCTGAATCTGTCACTTTCGCCACTTCAACAGCGACAATGTTTTCAGCTTCACAGAACTTAATGAATTGTTCTTTATCTTTTGGTTCAACCACAACTGCCATTCTTTCCTGAGATTCAGAAATAGCCAGCTCAGTTCCATTTAACCCTTCATATTTTAAAGGTAAAACATCTAGATTAACTTCCAAAGAATCAGCAATTTCGCCGATTGCAACAGAAACTCCACCCGCTCCGAAATCATTAGATTTTTTAATTAATCTCGTCACTTCAGGATTTCTGAATAATCTCTGAATTTTACGCTCTTCAACCGCATTTCCTTTCTGAACTTCAGAACTCATCGTATGGATAGAAGTTTCGTCTTGTTCTTTAGAACTTCCACTTGCTCCACCAACACCATCACGACCCGTTGCACCACCTAAAATGATGATAGAATCGCCAGCTTCAGGCTTTTCACGTCTTACCCAATCCACAGGAACCGCTCCGGCAACGAAACCAACTTCCATTCTTTTCGCTTTGTAGCCTTCATCATAGATTTCAGAAACCATTGTAGTTGCCAAACCGATTTGGTTACCATAAGAAGAATATCCGTTTGCAGCTTGTTTTGTGATTGTTTTTTGAGGTAATTTACCCGGTAAAGTTTTGTCAACCGATTCTAAAACATCAGCAGCACCCGTTAATCTCATCGCCTGGAACACAAAAGAACGTCCAGATAAAGGGTCTCTGATTGCGCCACCTAAACACGTTGAAGCACCTCCAAAAGGTTCAATTTCTGTCGGGTGATTGTGTGTTTCGTTTTTGAATAATAAATACCAAGGTTCTTTTTTACCATCGTATTCAGCTTCGATCTGGATGGTACAAGCGTTGATTTCGTCTGAAACCACCAAGTTATCAAGCTTTCCGGTTTTACTAAAATATCTTCCGCAAACGGTCGCCAAATCCATTAAAGAGATTGGTTTCAATTCACGTCCTAAGAATTTTCTTTTTTCGATATAATCATTGAAAATAGTTTCCAATGTATGTTTAAACTGTCCTTCAAATTCAATATTTGACAATTCTGTTTCAAACGTTGTGTGACGACAGTGGTCGCTCCAATAAGTATCTAAAACTTTCAGTTCCGTTTCCGTAGGATTTCTTTCTTCAGTTTTAAAATATTCCTGAATGAATTTCAAATCATCCAAACCTAAAGCAAAACCGTGATTGTTAAAGAATTCTTCAAGCTGAGCGTCATCAAAATTGATAAAACCTTCGTGAACAATCACTTTTGACGGCGTTTCTTCCGCAGGAATATTTAAAGTTGATAAATCTTTTTCCTGAGATTCTACTTTATTAATTAAAAGGTCTTTGATTTTTACTAAATCAGATTCAGAAACTCCTTCGAATTCGATAAGTTTACCGCTTCTTACTTTAGACTTCTCATTTTCAGTCAGTAAAGCAATACATTGTTGCGCAGAATCAGCACGCTGATCGTATTGTCCCGGTAAAAATTCTAATGCGAAATGAGTTCCCTGTGCAGGATTTTCTTCGATTAAAATATCAGTAACCGGATCTACGAAAGTGCTGTTTACCACTTTTTCGAATTCACCATCATTTAATCCAAAAATATCGTAAACGTTATATACCTTTACGCTTTGGATAGACGGAACCACCGCTTTTACTTCATCAAAAATTTTTGGACTTTCTACATCGAAAATTCCTCTTTTTTCTACGAAAATTCTTTTGTTATTAGACATTAGATGCCAGATATTTATTAGATTTATTTTTAATTTTTAACTGAAATTTATGTTGGCAATCCCACTTTGCAGCCCGACTTGAGTGGAGCTCTTTTGCCGAAACGAAGTGTAGGCAAAAAGCGGGAACGGAAGGCGGATAAAGCTGCCATAAAAAATCAGTGTTTCTCAAAACTTTGTCAAATCTTAAACTTAACAAAGTAAAAAATGCAGCCGAAAAGACTGCATATCATTTATACTTTAAGATCAGCCTCCAAACCAATCAGGTCTTTATTGGCATCAATGATCGGCTGAACTTCATTGGCAATGAATTCCTCCGTCTGAATTGGTGCAAACCCGATAAAGTTTTTAGGATCTAAAACTTCTTTTAATTTTGACTTATCAAGCTTTAACGAATCATCGTTTAAGATTCTTTCGATAAGATCGTTTTCTTTACCTTCTTCTTTCACTTTTTTAGAAGCTTCCATCGAATGAACTCTGATTACTTCGTGAATTTCCTGACGGTCTCCACCAGCTTTTACCTCTTCCATGATGATGTATTCTGTCGCCATGAAAGGAAGTTCTTCCATAATATGCTTGTTGATTCTGTTCGGATATACCACGATTCCGTTCATAATGTTGTTCCAAATCAATAAGATTGCATCAACAGCCAAGAAAGCCTGAGGAATCGTTAATCTCTTGTTTGCAGAATCATCTAAAGTTCTTTCAAACCATTGCGTTGAAGCGACCATTGCAGAACTTGTCGTTAAAGACATTACGTATTTTGCTAAAGCTCCGATTCTTTCGCTTCTCATTGGATTACGCTTGTAAGCCATTGCAGATGAACCGATTTGGTTTTTTTCGAATGGTTCTTCAATTTCTTTCAAATTTTGAAGAAGACGTAAATCGTTTGTAAATTTATGTGCAGATTGAGCGATATTTCCTAATAAAGCGACCACTTTAGCATCGATTTTTCTGTCATAAGTCTGTCCGGAAACTCCGAAAACTTTTTCGAAACCAAATCTTTTTGACAATTCTTTATCTAAGTGTTTTACTTTAGAATAATCACCGTTGAAAAGCTCAAGGAAACTTGCTGCAGTTCCTGTTGTTCCTTTTACTCCTCTGAAACGTAGAGTTTCTAAGAAGAAATCAAGCTCCTCGATGTCTAGAACTAAACTTTGTAACCAAAGTGTTGCTCTTTTTCCAACAGTCGTTAACTGAGCCGGCTGGAAATGTGTAAATCCTAAAGTTGGAAGGTCTTTGTATTGAATGGCAAAATCAGAAAGATTTTTCATTACGTTAACCAACTTTTTCTTTAAAATTAAAAGTCCGTCACGGATTTGAATTAAATCTGTATTGTCTCCTACAAACGCCGAAGTAGCTCCTAAGTGAATAATTCCTTTTGCTGAAGGTGCAACGTCACCATAAGCGTGAACGTGAGCCATTACATCATGACGGAATTTTTTCTCGTATTCTGCTGCTTTATCGTAATCGATATTATCAACATTGGCTTTCAACTCAGCAATTTGCTCGTCTGTAATCTCAAGACCTAAGTCTTTTTCAATTTCAGCAAGGGCAATCCAAAGCTTTCTCCAATTCTGGAATTTATTGTTATGAGAAAAGTTAAATAACATTTCTTCACTGGAGTAGCGCTCTTCCAATGGATTTTTGTAGGAATTCATTTCTTTACTTTTACTTTTTAGATATGCAAAAATAAGGATTTTCGGTGAGAGATAAAAATCGTGATGTTTGTTTTAAATTTTGTTTAAATCAAACTTATTTTAACCGTTTTAAAAACTCATTTCAGTTCAGGTAAATCCCAAAAAACCATGTCCAGGCTATTAAAATAATCTGCATAGGAATTCTTTCTTTATACAAATAACTCATTCCGGGACCTGAATAATCTGCTTTAAAAAGATTGACTTTCTTTCTTGATGAATCGATATTTGCAATGAAAACCAAAACAAAAAAGATAATTAATAAAATTGAAGTAAGTTCACGAATTGAAGGGATCATTAAGCCGATTGCAGCAGCAATTTCAATCAAGCCTGTAAAATAGACCCAAAACATTTTAGCAGGAATAAATTCAGGAATCATTAAAGCCATTCCTTTCTGGAATTTAAAATGGGCAAAACCTGTAAATAGCATAAAAACCGCCATTCCTAGGTTTCCTGAAAATAGAAGATTCCAATTTCCCTCAAAGATTTTTGTTCCCACTAAAGCTAAAGCAAATGTTATAAAAAGTATGGCCAGTAATTTCATAATTATTATTTTAAAATCCTGCAGATCTCACTAATTCTTCCAGATGATTGAGGATATTTATTTAAAGATAAATAAAAAAAGAGGTTTCCTGTAAAAACCTCTTGATATAAACTATTCAAATCTTATTAATTGGATTCTGCAAGATCTTTCACAATCTGTAAACCTTTGGTAAAACCTTCATTCATATGATCTTTCCATTCGCTCTCGGCCTGAACTTCTGCCTGAAGTTTTACCGTTCCATTATCAAGTGAAATTAGAAAATATTTTTCGAAAGAGCCGTTCCATTCCATCACTTCTTTGCTTTGGGTATCTTCCTTTCCTTCTTTATCAACCATTCCTAAATGTTTAAAAACAATCTGATCAGGTTTCTCCAGACTGTCGATCGTAGAAACCATTCCTTCACCTTCTGTATTTGTAAAATAGGTTTTTCCGCCAACTTTCCAATCAGATCTCATCAATGAAATTGATTTAGGATTGAAAAATTTTGTCCATTCACTGTACGTTTCGGGAGTCCACAAAACATCCCATATTTTTTGTTTTGGAGCATTGATAATAATGTCGTACGATAAGTTTTCCATAATAATGATTTTTGATGTGTGTGATTTGGTTAAAATCATTTGTGTCTTTGCAATCAATCATTTAGAGCTGATTTTCAGCCAGATTCTTTACATTTTGAAGTGCAGCAGGAAATTTTTCTTCAAAAAAATCTTTGAATTCCGATGAAGACTTAATGGTCGCTTTTAATATGGTTTCCTCTTCTGTTTCTTCCAAAATATAAGATTCTGTGGCGTTGCCCCAATCTTGTGGAGCTTCCACACCATCATAAATTTCACCCAAATGCAAAAAAGTCATTTCTTTATTGGGATCATTTTTTAGAACACGGCTGTACATTCCATTGTTATTGGGGTCAAAAAATTTAATGATGCTGTCTTCATCCCAAGTTCCTACATAAAAAGAGCCTTTAGAAAACGCCGAAGTCCATTGTCTATAACTCATATCATCCCAAAGAACCGTCCAAATTTTTTCGGGAGTTGCATTAATCTTAATTTCGAATTCTAAAGTTTCCATAATTTAATTTATATTTAGTTTAGGTTTAGGTTTAGGTTTAGGTTTAGGTTTAGGTTTAGGTTTAGGTAAAAATATTTATCCGCCGACAAAATCACCGCCATTGATGTGAATAATTTCACCCGTGATAAAACTGGAATCTTCCGAAGCCAGAAAAACATATGCAGGTGCAACTTCTGAAGGTTGACCTGCTCTTTTTAAAGGTGTATCTTTTCCGAAAGAGGCAATATCTTCAAAAGTTTCTTTCACTAGCGGAGTCCAAATCGGCCCCGGAGCAACACCGTTGACTAAGATTTTACGCTCAGCAAGATTTGTGGACAATGACCGGACAAATGTTGCAATCGCTCCTTTTGTTGCCGAATAATCAATGAGATGATCGCTTCCGCGATACGCAGTTACAGAAGTGGTACAAATGATTCGT
The DNA here is from genome assembly GCF_900168205.1 of Chryseobacterium balustinum. GTDB lineage: Bacteria > Bacteroidota > Bacteroidia > Flavobacteriales > Weeksellaceae > Chryseobacterium > Chryseobacterium balustinum. The sequence goes on along the minus strand of NZ_FUZE01000017.1, from coordinate 83,347 downwards.
GCGCCTTTATTCATTACCTTCAAACAATCTCTTGTAAAAGAAATCATTGAAATAATATTGACATTAAATGTTTCATTAATCTGATCATCCGAAATTTTTTCAATCTCACTTTTCGGAAACTGAATTCCGGCATTATTGACCAAAATATCAACATTTTTCCAATGTTTACTAATCTTTTCTAAAGTATTTTTTCTAAATGCTTTTTTAGAAATATCACCTTTGAAAAGAATACATTTCTGACCTTCTTTTTCAACCAATCTTTGGGTTTCTCTGGCATCTTTTACACTTTCTTTATAAATAACAGCAACATCGGCTCCTTCTCTTGCAAAATGCACGGCTACTGCCTGACCGATTCCGCTGTCGCCCCCGGAAATAATGGCTTTTTTATTAAATAATTTTTTACTTCCTAAATAATTTTGCCTGATAATCTCAGGATACAAACCGTCTTTAGGTACTTTGGAAAGTGATTTTGACTTGTTCTGCGTCTTCATAAGCAAATCTTTTTATGAATAAACCTCATCAAATCACAAGCCGAAAAGAAAAGTTGGATGATCGAAGCTGGATGTTGGAAGTTGTTTCTGACTTAAAAAGACTTCCAGCCTCCACCACCTGAATTCCAGCAAATTTTAAGAATTATAAGCTTCTTCTAAATCTTTAATTACAATTTTTTGCATTTTCATCATTGCCTGTACTACATTTTGGGCTTTTTGCTGATCAGAATCGCCCATCAACTCAATTAATCTTTTGGGTACAATTTGCCAGCTCATTCCGAATTTATCTTTCAGCCAACCACACATACTTTCTCTACCTCCATCTGCAGTTAATGAATTCCAAAGATGATCTGTTTCTTCCTGATTTTCTGTCATAATAACCATTGAAATTCCCTCATTAAAATCGAATTTATGATCATAAGAGTTATCCATGCAGAATAAAGAATAGCCATTAATCTGAAAATGGGCGTGCTGTACATTTTCCGGAACTTCGTGATTTTCACCATTTACCCCTTCTCCATATTTCAGAACACTTTCTATTTTTGAATTGGGGAAAATTTTGGTGTACGATTCCATTGCTTCCAATGCTTTTCCGTTATTTTGATGAATAAACATTAAAGTCGGAATAATTCTTTGCTCGCTTTTCTTTTCACCTAAATATATTTGCCAAGTAACTCCAAATTTATCTCGGATCCAACCATATTTTTTACTCCAAGGATAAGAATCTAACGCCATCAAAACAATCCCTCCGTCTTCTAATTGATTCCAATATTTCTGAACTTCATCTTCGGTTTCACACATTACCATAAACGAAACGGAAGCATTTTTTTCAAAATGCGGGCCACCATTTAAAAGCATTAATTTCTGCCCGAAAAGTTCTACATTTAAAACTACCGGAGTATCTGCAGTAATTTTTCCGTCAAATATTTTGCAATAAAATTCAGCTGATTCTTTTGCATCACCATCATACCAAAGGCATGGGAAAATATTGTTATTCATTATTTTAAAATTTAGGGTTGATTGAGCTCAAACACGAATTGCTTAAATATTTATTCTGTGTTATTTAGGACAAGATATTTAACGTATTTATGTTTAAAGATTGCTTCGCTTTGCTCGCAATGACAAAGTATGTGTAGTAAATTTTTAATTATTTTTAAAAGAAATCTGATTTTCCTGCATATAGCATTTTAATTTCTCCATCGTGTTTTTTCCAAAACCGTGAAGTTGCATGATTTCTTGCTCAGAATAATCTGAAAGTTTTTCCAAAGAATTTATTTTTTCTTTTTCAAGAGCTCTTCTTGCGGGCATCGCTATAATGCCCTTTAAAAAATCTCCATTCGCAACATAATTAACAGCACAAATAGAGCTTAAACACTTCGCCATTATTATTAAGTTGATCATATTGCAAAAAATTATTAATTGTTTTCTACATATTTATGAAAATTGTTGAGAATCGCATACCATCCTTCACGCTGCATCTCAACTGAATTTTGTTTTTCAGGATCGAAAATCTCGGTTACTTTGGTGGTATTTTCGTCTATTCTCTCAAAAATCACTTCTACTTCTCTTCCGTCTTCAATATGATATTTTATTCTTTCATTCGGAATCACTTCGTCATAAGTTCCTATAAAATCAAATCCGAAGCTTCCGTCTTTTGCTTCCATTCTATTGTTGAATTTCCCACCTACCTTCAAATCATTTTCAGACTTTGGGCAATACCAGCTTTCGTGCGCGAAATTCCATTTGGTAATGTATTTTGGAGCATTAAAATAATCCCAAACTTTTTCTACCGGTGCCAAGATCGTAATGTCAATTTTAACTTTGTCCATTTAATATTTTGTTTTAATGTGTAAAAGGAAGGGTAAACTCACATCTACCCTTTCATTAATTAAATATAAAACTATTTTGTGTATTCTTCGTTATAATTAATCATCCAATGAACACCGAACTGATCCTGAAAGCTTCCGAAATAGTCTCCCCAAAATTGGTCTTCAATTGGCATTTCAATATTTCCACCTTCCGAAAGTCCTTTAAAAATTCTATCCGCATCTTCTCTGGAATCAGGAAAAATTGAAACATAATTATTATTTCCAACGGTTAATTTCTGTCCGAATGACGGCACAATATCTGAAGCCATCAAAAGGTCTCCGCCAATGGGAAGAGCAATGTGCATTACTCTATTTTTTTCTTCGTCTGAAAGATTTTCAGTTCCGGGAGCATTTCCCATTTTGTGAATTTCTCCAACGAACTCTCCGCCGAAAACAGATTTGTAAAATGTAAATGCTTTTTCTGCTGTACCGTCAAAATTCAGGTACGGATTTAATTTTGCCATGATTTTTATTTTTAAAAGTTAGTTTTTTAAACACGAATTTCGCTAATGGTTTTCACGAATAAAACAATTAAATTTATCGTGAAATTTGTGTAAACATTTGTATCATTTGTGTTTATTTAAACGCAAAGAGCACAAAGATTTTTTATCTAATTGAGAATGTTTTTCGTTCGCAAAGGCGTTTGATTCAGCAAAGAAAATAAGTTATATTTTTATACGTTTTGTCATTCTGAACGAAACGAAGTGCAGTGAAGAATCTGTTTTAAATATATTTAAATCTACATTTGATTTTAATACTTCATATTCTCATCAAAATCGTATTTCATTCCTTCGTAATTGAGAATTCTGCGCATCAATCCGATTTGTCCGCACAGATAATCTTCACGACCAATGCACATTCCGATGAAATTGAGTGTGTTTTCCGGAAAAAAATCAATGTTCATTCCCATCGGAAATGCTTTCTCTAAATCTTCGTCTGAAGCTTCCAATAATTTATTGTAAACAAGCGGTGAGATTTTATGAAAAGAATCTTTCAATTGTTGTAAAGACGGGTAATCTAAGTTTGTATCTAACGCTTTTCCCTGAAAGAAAAAATCTTTAAACTCAAATTCTTCATTTAATCCGAGCACGCTTCCCATTGCATAGCGCATATCGAGAAAATTACCTACCATCCAAACGATATGGTTTGTTCTGCCTTCAATTCTTTTCAGCGCATCTTCTTCTGAAATTCCATCAAGAACCATCAGAAAACTCTGACTGTGACCTCGAAATGCAGGAATTATAATTTCTAATTTTGATGATTTTGGTGTATCCATTTTGTTTAGTTTAATTTTGTTTTGAATTCTATGAAATTCGTGTTTAAATTTCCTTCGCAGATTTTATTTTATAGCTCCGGGTTTTCCTAAAACCCTTCTGAGATATCCGAATTGACCGCTGTGATAAATTTCGTGAAGAGATAATCCTGAAACGTCATTAATTATTGCAGAATCAAGACTTTCAAGACTATTCAATTTCATTTCAAACTTATTCTGAGATTCTTTTAAGTACAATTTTAATTCTTCAAAACTTACAAATTCATCTTTTCTGTTCAAAGGAATTTCTCCTCTGTTGTAGCATGAAAATTTTTTGTTGTCCCAAACCGGTTCTTCACCCAAAACATTCAGAAAAGCATTTCTTATGTAAATTAAATGTCCTAAAATCCAATTCATACAATTCGCTTCACCATTAGGAAAAACCATTGCTTCTTCGTTTGAAATATCATTAATATTCATTGAAATCACTTTGTAATTGCTGAATATCAGAAATTTTAGAATTTCAATATCGTTTGATTGCGTTTCCATTTGATTATCTTTGAGGTAGTTGAGACATATCAGCAAACGTCACATTCCATCCGTGTCCGTTGATGTCCCAAAAAGAATTTTGATACATCCATCCGTAATCTTGTGGTTCCTCATGTTGATAAGCTCCGTTCGCTACGGCTGCATTAACAACCTGATCAACTTCTTCACGACTGTTTAAACCAATTGCAACCAGAACTTGTGTTGTATCGCCTTTTGGAACAGGTCTTTCTGAAAATGTCTGAAAATATTCTTTCGTTAAAAACATGACGTAAATAGTATCGTTCAACACAACACAAACTGCTTTATCGTCTGAAAACTGCTCGTTGATGCTGAATCCTACGTTAGTCCAGAATTCTTTTGTTTTCTGAATATCTTTTACCGGAAGGTTCACATAAATTTGATTGACTTTCATTTTGTAATTTTTTATTAGGTGAAAATTTAAAATTCTGCAGGAAGCTGAGACATATCTGAAAAAAGAACTTCCCACTGATGACCGTCTAAATCTGAAAAAGTTTTCTGATACATCCAGCCATAATCTCTTGGCTCACTGTATTTGGAACCTCCATTTTCTGTAGCAGTTTCCACCATTTCATCAACTTCTTCACGACTGTTTACGCCAATCGCAAGAAGCGTTTGAGTAGTATCTCCCTTTGCAACAGGTCTGTCTGTGAAAGTTTGGAAAAACTCTTCTTTTAAAAACATGGTGTAAATATGATCTTGTTTCATGATTACACAGATTGCTTTTTCATCAGAAAATTGTTCGTTGATAGAAAACCCAAGTTTTGTCCAGAATTCTCTCGTTTTCTGAACATCTTTTACAGGAAGGTTTACATAAATTTGATTGATTTCCATTTTGTAATTTTTGATGTTAAACTTTTAACCAAAATTACCAAGTCATTGCGAAAATCAACTTGCCATAAGACAAGATTTAATTTTTCTTTGGATGTGACACCAATTCTTTGCGGATTCTGCTTAATGAAGTGTCGGTAACTCCCAAGTAAGATGCAATTTGTTTTAAAGGAGCAAACTGTATCACCTGAGATTTTTGCTCTAAAAGATGAAGATAGCGTTTGGTTGCAGAAAGCGTGAACATCTCTACTGAACGCTGTTTGTATAAAAAAAGCTGCTGAGACATCCATGCTCTTCCCCATTCTCTGAGATTCGGAATTTTATGAAACAGTTCCTGAAAAACATCAAAATCAAGCTTCCAACATTCGCAATCGGTGATGCAGACAATATTCTCCTGTGTAGGAATTCTTTGAAATAGTGAAGAAACATCAATGATAATTTCGTTTTCTGTAAAAAAGTTTGTCGTTACATCATTTCCGTTGAAATCATTTACAAACGAACGCGCCAAACCTTTTTCTAAAATATAATATTCATTAGCCATTTTGCCTTCCTGAAGGATAGTTTCCCCTTTTTGAAAAATTACTTTTTCGTGCGCCTGAATAATTTCCTCAAGCTCTTCCTGAAAAAAGAAAGGAAAATCGCGGTAAACGTCAAAGGCTTTGCTGGTCATTCAAATACTATTTTAAGATTTTAAAATTAAAATTTTTATTGGAATTGAAAGTGTTTTTTTTTGGATTACCTGAATTTAAATATTGTAATCCTAAATTTTTAATTAATCACAAAGTATTTTTAATACATTAGTTTACCAATTCTGTTGAAAAAACTTATCAAATTTAAATGCCCATTTTGTCATTCCGTAGGAATCTAAGCAAAGAATTTATTTTAAATAGTTGAGATTCCTGCGGAATGACAAACTAGATGCTAATTAAATACTTATTTTTGAGATCATTTAAGGATATTTAAACCAATCTTAGCAAGTAAATTTAAAACAAAGAAAGCTGAATCGGTTTAGGTTTTGAAGGTTTTTCAGCATCACCGAATACTGTTTTACCACCAAATCGCCATGAGTTTTGACGTTCTTCTTCAATCACTTCGTTAATATCAAAATTCGGAGTAAAATTTTTCTCTGCTTCTGCAATAATCGTATGAAGTTTATTGATGGATTGCAGTTTATCTGAATTACCCAATTTAGATTTTTCGATTCCTTTCTGAAGAATATTGATGGTTTCATCATAAACATTAATGGGAACAGGAAACGGATGCCCATCTTTTCCGCCGTGTGCAAAAGAAAATCTCGCAGGATCTCTGAATCTTGAAGGCGAACCGTGAATAACTTCGCTTACCAAAGCAAGGCTCTGTAAAGTTCTAGGTCCTACACCTTTCAATAAAAGCAATTCTTCAAAGTTTTCAGGCTGGTTTTCTCTTGTCATGTACAAAAGTGTTCCGAGTTTTTTCAAATCAACATCAGAAGCACGAACATCATGATGCGCAGGTAAGATCAAATTGGCGAAATCCTGCATGATTTTTTCTGAATTGGTATGGGAAATTTCTAAAATTCCTTTGCGGCTTTCCTGAGCTTCGTGAGCTGTAAGGTTCAGAATATTTCCACGGTTAATTCCCTGAATTCCTTTGTGCGGTTCGTCGACAAAAGATTCCATATTTTCCGAATGCCAATGATATCTTCTTGCGGTTCCGTCGGTATCATTCATTCCCTGTTGTACGACTGCCCAATTTCCTTCATCTGAAAGGATAAAATTATGAAGGTATAACTGATAACCATCCTGAATGGCAGTATTATCAACCTTTGCAGAAAGTTTACTGGCACGAACTAATTCGTTTCCATCTAATCCTGTTTTGTCGGCGATGATGAGAAGTTCATTAGGTGTTTCTTTTGAAAACCTACCTTTTCCGCCACAAATATAAATTCCGAGTTCTTTGGAATTTGGATTGATGCTGCGTTTTAAAGCTCCCATAACAGATGTTGTAATTCCGGAAGAATGCCAATCCATTCCCATCACAGCACCAAAACTTTGAAACCAAAACGGATCTGCTAATCTTCGAAGAACTTCATTTTTCCCGTAATCTGCAAGCATTACTTCTACGATGGAAAGTCCGAGTACAGCCATTCTTTCATAAAGCCAAGGCGGTACTTTTCCGTAGTGAAGTGGTAAAGTTGCGGTTCCGGAACGTTTCATTTGTTATAGTTGAGAGATGATAGTTGATAGTTGATAGTTGATAGTTGATAGTTGATAGTTGATAGTTGATAGTTGATAGTTGATAGTTGATAGTTGATAGTTGATAGTTGATAGGCAAAATTAAAGCCTTACAATTGAAATACATAAGGCTTTAACATTTTTATTTTTTCATGCAAAGATTTTTAATTAACTAAAATCAACAGAATAATATTAAAATTACTGATGTGAAAGAATATTGACTAATTTACCGAATGGATCTTTGACAAAGAATCTGCGGACACCCCAATCTTCATCGATCAATTTGTAAGTAATTTCAAATCCTGAATTGTTCATCTTTTCATACATTTCATCCACATCATCAACTTCGATAGAAAGATCAGGAACTTCAGTATTGTTTCCACCTTGAGTTGCAAAACTGATCTGCACTTTTGTATTTTCTTCATTGCCAAAAGTTTTTATCCAGCCGTGATTCATCAATGTTTCGAGACCTAAAATATCATGATAAAATACATCAGCTTTAGATAAATCTTCTGCTTTGATATTAGCAACAATTCTTTTTACCATTTTCTTAAAATTTAGATTTAAAAATAAAAAAAGCCTTGTGAAAAATACAATTTCACAAGGCAATATAATTATTTATTTAAAATTTAATGCTTTATAATTTCCTTTACAATTCCGCCTTGAGGCTCTCTTACCGTTTGCGTGAAAATAAATGCTTTCGGATCGATAGAACGGACTATATTTTGTAGTTTTCTAACTTCCAATCTGGTAACAATGGTGAAAATAATATCAGCTTCTGCACTTTGCTCAAAAGATTCTTTCATAAAGCCTCTTTCGCCTTTGTACACCGTGATTCCTCTGTTCATCGTTAAAACCAAAGCTTTTTTGATTTCTTCACTGTTTGCAGAAACGATGGTTACGCCAGTGTAGGCTTCAATTCCTTCAATTACATATTTGGTAATCTGACTAGCCACGAGATACGTCATAATTGCATACAAAGCAGTTTCAAATTTAAGAAAAACGGTTGCGATGATAAAGATAATCACATTCATTCCTAAAATAATTTCGGTAATGCTAAAACTGCTTTTTTTGAATGTTAATAAAGCTAAAACTTCCATTCCGTCGAAAGTTCCGCCACCTCGCATAGATAAACCGATTCCAATTCCCATGAAAAATCCGCCAAACACAGCGACCAATAATTTGTCATGGGTCACTTCCGGAAAAGGGACGAAAAAAATGGTGATGATGATTAGTAAAATCGTTAAAAAACTTCTGATCGCAAAGTGTTTTCCGATTTGGAAGTACGCCAGAATGATAAATGGTAAGTTTAAAACCAATAGAATGACTCCGAGATTCCAATGGTAAACTTCGTGAAGTAAAAGTGAAACACCGGTAACACCACCATCTAAAAAGTGATTAGGAACGAGGAAAGATTTTAAAGCAAAACTCGCAGAAATAACTCCTAAAACGAGATAAATAATATCTGAAAGAGTAAATAGCGGGCCATGTTTAGTTGCTGAGCTCATAAAGTGATCAGTTATTTTTTAGTTTTGTTTTGATAATATCCAGGTTATCCTGTTTTTTTTGATTTCTGCTGTTGATGGCTGTTTCTGTGAAATAATGATGGCTTTCTAAAAACTTTTCCTGTAATAAATTCCAGTCGCGCTCAGAATTTACGATTCCAAACATAGAAAGTTCTTCAAACAATTTATCTCCAATCACAAAAAAATCGTCTCTTCCCAAATAATCTAAATCGGCATCGGCAACGATTTGCTCTAAATGATTTTTTGGAGTCTGAGGAATTTTTGTCGCCATGATCATCCCTTTGATTTGCTCAATCTGTAAGTCTGAATATCCATTATCCGAAAGATATTCTACGGCAATCTCACACGATTTTTCCTCATGATTTTTTGATCCGTATAAAAATCCAGTATCGTGAAACAACGCAGCGGTTTTTAGCAATACTAAATCTTCATCACTAACTCCTTCAGATTTGGCAATTTTTTCGACAGCATCGATAACGTCTTTTACGTGCATCACACTGTGATAAGAAAGATGCTCAGGAAGGTTTTCTCTGAGTCTTTTTAATATTATTTTATTTAATTTTTCGTATTCCATATTTTAAAATAGAAAATGTGTTTAAAATTTTAATTTTTCTAATGCCGCGGAATTTAAACGCAAAGTTCACACAGATCTTTGAATATTATTCCGTGTATTTTTCATTCGCAAAGGCGTTTCACTCAGCAAAGCTCTAAAATTTTCAGACTTAAATTATTTATAAATCTTTTTTAGTTTCAATGGCAAAATACATATCCATCTCGCCTTTTCCTTTGGTGTGGATTTTTCCTCTGTATTCGCAGATGATTTTTTCTTTTACCAACTGATAGGTAGATTCAGAAATATTTATTTTTCCTTTTTCACTATTCTGCTCCATCCTTGCAGCCGTATTTACAGTGTCTCCCCAAATATCGTAAGCAAATTTTTTCACTCCAACAATTCCGGCAATTAAAGAACCCGAATTGATTCCGATTCTAATATCTAAAACATCAGGATTGGTCTTCTTCCTTTCTTCAATAAAATGAATAATATCCAAAGCTACCAATACCGTTTTGTAAGCATGACATTCATTTTTCATAGGTAAACCGCAAACCGCCAAATACGCATCACCGATGGTTTTTATTTTTTCTAAACCATGCTTTTCCATGATCATATCGAAAGCGGTAAAACATTCGTTCAATTCAATCAACATTTTCTCGGCACCCATTTTCTCAGAACTTTGGGTAAAATTAACAAAATCGGTAAATAAAACACTGACCTCGTCATAATATTTAGCTTCAGAGCTTCCGTTTTCTTTTAATTCTTCAGCAACTTCATGCGGAAGAATATTTAGAAGTAAGTTTTCTGTTTTTTGCTTTTCTTTTTGCAATTCAAAAGTACGCTCATCAACCTGTTTTTCAAGCAGATCATTTTGGTCTTGAAGAATCTGCTGTTTTTCCTGTTCCTGTTTTAAATTAATATCAGAAAGGCGGTTGACTTCATCCAATTGTTTTAATAAACTTAAATTGGTTGATGCAAATTGCCATCCAAGGTAAGCAGAAATAGAAATAGGAAAACTTACGAAAATAAGAACTAAAATAAATATGCCAAATTCATCTCCCGAAAATATTTTGGGCATTGCAATATTTAAAGAATCTAAAATATTAGCAATGATGGTTAAAATAATAATTAAAAAGAAAGTAAGAATTCCGCCTCCAACTATAAATGCTGATTTTTCTCTTCTTATCATCGCTCGAATGATGAGATATAATGACTCAAACCAAACGAAAAATATATAAAAAATAAGAAGGCCAAAAGCCGTTTTCACAGAAAAATAATAAAGAATAAGTAACAATGCAGCAAGAATCAGCATAATCTTTAATCTGATTTTACTCCGTCCAAATAAGGTGTTGACAAAACCTGTAAGCGAAGCACCAAAAACAAGTATCGCAAGGAAAGAAAAGAAACCGTAAATCTCAATACTTTTCGGATCTGTCATCTGGTAAAATAACAAAACCATATAACTCAGCAAGCCGATGGATAGATTGTACGTAGAGAAATAAAGATTGTAGATTGCCTTTCTGTAAAATAAAAACAACAGTAAATGGATGAATCCCAAAGCTGAAAACACACCGCAGATGAGCATAGTCACAAAATTGAACCCCCGCATCATTCTAACATTTTCATCCAAAAACTCGTTGGCAGAAGCCAGCTCTACATCGAGTGCTACAGGGCTATAATTGATGCTTATTTTTTTACCACCCACGATGGGTAAAAAGCGAATAGCCAAAACGTTGACATCTGTATTATTTAATGAAAATAACTGAGGAACTTCATTTTTTATTTTAAATACTCTGATCTTGGGATCACCTATTTTGCCGATCGTCTCGATTTTTTTACCGTTCAGATAAATTTCAGAAGCACCTACCTGTTTCACATCAAAACACAATGACTCATTAATCATTGTAGAATCAATCTTAAAATAATACCTAATCCAATAGGGTTGATCTTTATTATAATTTTTTTTAGATGAAATCTTAATATTTTTCCAGCTAGAGTCATCAAATTCTACAGAAGAAAAAGCCGGATTGTCGCCTGCAAAGAATTTACTCTGTTCATCTATTTCTACACCGTTTTTTATTTCCTTTTCGGTGAAAATTGCAGGTTTTTCACGAGAATTTTGGGCAAAACAAAAATTTTGCAGCGCGATAAAGGCAAAAATTAAAAATGTAAAGAGTATATTTTTTTTCAAAATTGTTATAAATTAAATTTGAGATTTGGTTGCAAAATACATATCCATTTCGCCTTTTCCTTTGGTATGAATCTTTCCTCTGTATTCACAATTGATTTTTTCTTTTACCAACTGATAGGTAGATTCAGAAATATTTATTTTTCCTTTTTCACTGTTTTGTTCCATCCTTGCCGCAGTGTTTACGGTATCACCCCAAATATCGTAAGCAAATTTTTTCACTCCGACAATTCCTGCAATCAATGAACCTGAATTAATTCCGATTCTGATATCCAAAGTATTAGGATTTGTCTTTTTTCTTTCTTCAATAAATTTAATGATATCCAAAGCTACCAAAACTGTCTGATACGCATGACATTCATTTTTAAGCGGTAAACCGCAAACTGCTAAATAGGCATCACCAATGGTTTTTATTTTCTCTAAACCATGTTTTTCCATGATCATATCGAAAGCAGTAAAACATTCATTAAGCTCAACCAACATTTTTTCGGCGCCCATTTTCTCTGAACTTTGAGTAAAATTAACAAAATCAGTAAACAAAACACTTACTTCGTCATAATATTTGGCTTCAGAGCTTCCATTCTCTTTCAGTTCTTCGGCCACTTCATGCGGAAGAATATTTAATAATAAATTTTCGGTTTTTTGCTTTTCTTTTTGCAATTCAAAGGTACGCTCATCAACCTGTTTTTCAAGCAGATCATTTTGATCCTGAAGAATCTGCTGCTTTTCCTGTTCCTGTTTTAAATTAATATCAGAAAGTCGGTTGACCTCATCAAGCTGTTTTACCAAGCTTAAATTGGTTGATGCAAATTGCCAACCCAGGTAAGCAGAGATAGAAACAGGAAAACTGATAAAAATAAATATGAGAACATATCCTATGAAATCATCGCCGAAAAGCTCATTTATATCTATGGTATTCAATTTATTTAAAAACATAAAAATAATGACCATTACAATAAAAAGAAAGAACACCAAAACTCCACCTCCAACAATGAAAGCCGATCTCTCTCTTCTGATCATCGCTCTAATGATCAAATAAAAAGATTCGAAAGCAACAAAAGAAATATAAAAAAATGCAAAAGTGGCTGCAGTTGTAGCGCTAAAATAATACAACAGAACAATAGAGGCAGAAATGATCAACAATACTTTCAGCCTTTTCTTTATTCTTCCAAATAAGGTATTGACAAAACCTGTAAGCGAAGTACCAAATAACATCACTGCGAGAAATGAAACAAAGGTATAAGTATCTAAATCTAAAGGATTTGTCATTTCAGAGAAGAGCAATGTTAAATAGCTCATCAAAGAAATGGAAATATTGTACGTAGAGAAATATAGATTGTAAATCGCTTTTCTATAAAAAAGAAACAACAGTAAATGAATAAATCCTAATGCGCCAAATATCCCGCAGATCAGCATCGTGTAGAAATTAAAATCTTTCCACAATGCTACTTTATCTTTAATAAATTCGTGAGCAGAAACAAGTTCCACGCTTATTGCTACGGTACTTATAGTGACCGTCTTTTTTTTATTTTCAATGATCGGCAAAAAACGGATCGCCAAAACGTTTACATCCGTATTGTCTAAAGAAAACAACTCTGGAATTTTATTTTTAATCTTAAACTCTTTCGATCTTATATTCCCGATGCTTTCTATCTTTTTACCATTTAGATAGATCTCTGAAGCACCAAGTTGACTGATATTCAAACATAAAGGTTGATCCAGTAATGTAGAGTCTATTTTAAAATAATAACGAACCCAATAGATCTTATTTTTTTTAGAAGCATTTCCAGAGCTTAATTTGAGAGGATTCCATGAGTACACTTTTTTAGAATTAAAATTCACATGTTTCCATGAAGAATCATCAAATTGTGGCAAAGCAAAAGCAGGGTTGTCTCCCGCAAAAAATTTACTGCCTTCATTGATCGGTGCACCCGTTTTAATTTCTTTTTCAGTGAAAATTTTAGGTTTTTCAAAAGAATTTTGTGCAAAACATAAATTTTGCCATCCGATCAACAAGAAAAGTAAAAATGTTAAGAGTAGATCTTTTTTCACTCTGATAAAATTAAATTTGATTTACAAAATACATATCCATCGCACCTTTTCCTTTGGTCTCGATCTTTCCGCGATGCTCAAAATTAAAGTCTTCTTTTATTAACTGATGGGTTGCTTCAGAAATATTTACTTTTCCCGGTGAACTGTTTTGCTCCATTCTTGCAGCCGTATTTACGGTATCTCCCCAAATATCGTAAGCGAATTTTTTCACGCCCACAATTCCTGCGATCACCGGTCCGGAATGAATTCCTATTCTGATATCTAAAGCATTGGGATTATCTTTTTTTCTTTGCTGAATATAAGAAAGAATTTCCAAAGCTGCATTCACTGCATTTGTTGCATGCTGCTCATTAGAAATCGGTAAACCACTCACTGCTAAATAGGCATCCCCAATGGTTTTTATCTTTTCTAAGTTGTATTTCTCCATGATTCTGTCGAATTCGGTGAAGCAAATATTTAGTTCATTCAAAACTTCCTGCACACCAATTCTTTCGGAATTTGCTGTAAAGTTGACAAAATCTGTAAACAAAACCGAAACCTCATCAAAATGTTTGGCGTTAGTTTTTCCTTTTTCTTTTAATTCTTCAGCAACTTCATACGGAAGAATATTAAGCAGTAAATCGTCTGATTTTTGTTTTTCTTCAGCAATTTTTTTGTTGTCTTTTCGCTTCTGATTATAGGAAAACCCAGCAAAACCTAATAACAGCAAAGATAAACCAGCTCCAATTGCCCACATATTTTTTTGAGTTTTAGAACTTTCTAAATCTGCTTTTGCAATGGCATCTTTTTTCTCCTGATTGATTTTGGCAATATTTTTTTCCTGAGAATATTTTAAAGTTACAGCTTTTTGCTCTTCATCAAATTTAATCTGAATTTCTTTTCGTTTTAAATCTTCTTCAAGCGCCAATCTTTTTCTTTCTTCTTCCGTTTTTGCAGCCGCTTGTTTTTTTTCGTATTCCAAACGAAGCGCTTTTAATTCTATTTCTTTCTGAAGCTGAATTCTTTTGGTATCTTCTTCAAGTTTTATACGGGTTCTTTCGTTGGCTAGCTCGGTCTCAGATTGTACAGAAGAAAGCGCCTTCATTTTGTCGATTCCATAAGTTTCTTCTTTCTTATCATACATCTTTTTTAAATATGAATAAGACTGATTATAATCACCTAAAAAAGCATAGGCCCGATGCAATACCTCATAATTTTGTATGAAAATTTCTGGAGAAACATAAGTTTTCAATTGAGTAAAATACTCAAGATTTTTTACCTGTTCTTTGGTTTTAATTTCCAATTCAGAAAGCTTTGAGGGACTATTTTTTAGCGAAAGACTGTCTTCCATAATTTTCTTTAGCCCGATAAATCCTTCATGATTTTTGTAATACTGATACATCGGGTCATTTTCATCACTCAATTTCATCACTTTAGCGGCGTAGTCTTCAGCTTTTACAAAATCTTTTTCTTTAGAATAAATATCCGAGAAATAGTAATAAACCAGAGGTAAACTGTTTTTCAAATTATGAGATTCATAATAAGCTTTAGCCTCATTCAGATATTTTTTCGCTACTTCCAGTTGATTCATTTCAGAATAAACATTAGCCATAAAAATTTTCGCTTCTGCTATCTGCAAATCATTACGGCTCTTTTGGGAAACATCCAACCCTTTTTGGAAATATTCCAGCGCTTTTTTATTATCTCTACTGGTTAAGAAAAATGTTCCTGCACTTCTGTATGCAGGATATAAATTTTCAGGATAATTTTTTTTTACAAAATCAATGTAGGTATACAAAGCTGTATAGCTGTCTGCATATTCCTGCTTTATAAAGTTGTTGGCAAAAAGACCTTGGTAAGATTCCATTACAAGATTTTTGTCTATTTTTCTGCCTTCTTTATTATATTTTAAAATTTCATTGTAATATTTTGTAGCAATATCACTTTTTTTATTAACAGCATTCAGTCGTGCCATCCAAAAATTGAGAAGAGCTCTCTTTTCGTAATTTTCAGTTTTATGGAGATATTTTTCGGCTTCTAACAAGTATTTTTCAACCGTAACTAAATCATTTTTTTGCAAAAACAAAGTCCCTATAAACAAATTTGCTCTTCCGATTTGTTCAATATCATTGTTTTTTAAATAAATGGATAATGATAATTTGGAATATGAAATTGCACTGTCTGCATTTTTATTTTGAGAATAGATATTACCTAAATCTCCAAAAATCTTTGCTCGTTCTTTGTCAGACTTAGTCAATTTCAGCTGACTTTTAAGATTATTAATCTCAACAGATTCCTGTGCTTTAAAAACTGTGTTCCCACAAAAGAGAAAACAGATAATTGCAAAAGAGGTAAATTTATTCTTCAATGGCTGGTTATTGCGTTGATGTACAAAAATAAAAAAATCATTCTATTAAATAACAGAATGATTCAAATTGATGAGAAATATTTTCATTTATTTCAAAGATGCGATAGCAGCTTCGTAATTAGGCTCTTGTCCGATTTCAGGAACTTGCTCTGTATAAATTACTTTAGCTTTTTCATCTAAAACAACAACAGCTCTGCTCAAAAGACCCTTTAAAGGTGAATCTGAAAGCGTTACACCATAATCTTCCCCGAAATTTCCTCTGAAATCTGATAACGTTTCAACATTATTTAAACCTTCAGCTGCACAAAATCTTGATAATGCAAAAGGTAAATCTCTAGAAACATTAATAACAACTGTATTGTCAAGGTTTGACGCTTCTTCGTTGAATTTTCTTGCTGAAGCAGCACAAATTCCTGTATCGATGCTTGGGAATATATTTAATACTACTCTTTTTCCTGTGTAATCTGCAAGATTTTTTTCAGATAAATCTGAAGATACCATAGTAAATTCCTGAGCCTCTCTTCCAACTTCTGGAAGGTTTCCGATTGTATTGATTGGGTTTCCTTTAAACGTGATTGTAGACATTTTTGATAAATTTATAATTTTCATCAAATTTATTTAAATTCTAAATGATTTTGTTTGAAATAAAGGTTAAATAATTCTTAAAGTGGAAAATCTCATTGACTATTAAAGCGAAAAAAATTAAAATTTAACTAAATTTGTGAGACTAAAAATTTAAATAATAAATAACAGTATAATGTCAGACAAATCAAAAATCTATTACACCCTTACGGATGAAGCTCCAATGTTGGCAACACACTCGTTTTTACCGATTGTAAAAGCTTTTACAAAATCAGCAAACATTGAGATCGCAGTTCCGGATATTTCTTTGGCAGGAAGAATTTTAGCAAACTTCCCAGAATTTTTGAAAGACGATCAGAAAATCGTTGATGCTTTAGCTCAATTAGGAGAATTAGCAACTCAACCGGATGCAAACATTATCAAATTACCAAATATTTCAGCTTCTGCTCCTCAATTAGATGCTGCTATTGCTGAATTGCAAGCTAAAGGTTTCGCAGTTCCAAATTATCCTGCTGAACCTAAAAATGATGAGGAAAAAGCTATCAAAGCTAAGTATGCTAAAGTTTTAGGAAGTGCTGTAAACCCTGTATTAAGAGAAGGAAATTCTGACAGACGTGCTCCAAAAGCTGTTAAAAACTACGCAAAAGCAAACCCTCACAGAATGGGTAACTGGGCTTCAGACAGCAAAACTGACGTTGCTCACATGAACAGTGGAGATTTCTACGGAACTGAAACTTCTACTACTCTAGAGAATGCTACAAAATATAAGATTGTTTTCAAAGGAAATGACGGTGCTGAAACTTTATTGAAAGATTTCGCAGGTCTTCAGGCTGGAGAAGTGATCGATTCTTCTGTAATGAATTTAAATTCTTTGAAATCTTTCGTTCAGGAAGCTATCGAAGAAGCTAAAAACAGAAACGTACTTCTTTCTGCTCACCTGAAAGCGACGATGATGAAAATCTCAGATCCAATCGTTTTCGGAGCAATCGTTGAGACTTTCTTTAAAGATGTTTTCACTAAATATGCTGAAACATTTAAATCTTTAGATGTAAATCCAAACAACGGTTTGGCTGATCTTTTTGATAAAATAAAAGGAAATGCTCAGGAAGCGAATATTAAAGCTGATATTGAAACTGCTTTAGCAAACGGACCAAGAGTGGCAATGGTAAATTCTGATAAAGGAATTACGAATTTCCACGTTCCTTCAGATATTATCGTTGATGCTTCTATGGCTGCTTTGGTAAGAGGCGGAGGAAAAATGTGGAACAAAGACGGAAACGAAGAAGATACTGTTTGTATCATTCCAGACCGTTCTTACGCAGGTTTTTATCAATCAGTTATTGATGATATGAAAGCGCACGGAAAATTAGATCCTACAACAATGGGTTCTGTTCCTAACGTAGGTTTGATGGCTCAAAAAGCTGAAGAATACGGTTCTCATGACAAAACTTTCCAGGCATCTGCTGAAGGAACAGTTGAAGTTCAGGACGAAGCTGGAAACGTTCTTCTTTCTCAGAAAGTTGAAGCGGGTGATATCTTCAGAATGTGTCAGACTAAAGATGCTCCGATCCAAGACTGGGTAAAATTAGCGGTAAACAGAGCAAGACTTTCTGATACTCCTGCTATTTTCTGGTTAGATAAAGGAAGAGCTCACGACAGAGAAATGATCAAAAAAGTTGAAAAATATTTAGCTGATCACGATACAAACGGACTTGACATTAAAATTCTTGATGTAAAAGACGCAATGACGGAAACGTTGAAAAGAGCAAGAGAAGGAAAAGATACTATTTCTGTTTCAGGAAACGTATTGAGAGATTATTTAACTGACCTTTTCCCAATTCTTGAACTTGGAACTTCTGCAAAAATGCTTTCCATCGTTCCATTGATGAACGGTGGTGGTTTGTTCGAAACAGGAGCTGGAGGTTCTGCTCCAAAACACGTTGAGCAATTCTTGGAAGAAGGTTATTTAAGATGGGATTCTTTAGGTGAATTCTTAGCTTTACAAGCTTCTTTAGAACATTTAGCACAAACTCAAGGAAATACAAAATCTCAGGTTTTAGCGGATGCATTAGATGAAGCAAATGCTAAATTCTTAGCGACTGACAAATCTCCTGCAAGAAAAGTTGGACAAATCGATAACAGAGGTTCTCACTTCTATTTGGCAATGTATTGGGCTGAAGCTTTGGCAAACCAAACAGCAGATGCAGAATTAGCTGAACAATTTGCTCCGGTTGCAGAAGCAATGCACGAAAATGAAGAGGTAATCAATGCTGAATTGATCGGTGCTCAAGGTAAGCCTCAAAACATTGACGGCTACTTCAAAACCGACACTTACAAAACGTATGAGGCAATGAGACCAAGTACTGTTTTAAATGAAATTATTGACGGAATTTAATTTTCAGATTTAATATAAATTGAAAGCTCCTTTTTTAAGGAGCTTTTTTGTTTTATGGCTTCCCATAATTTACTTAATGCAATTTTTTTTAATTTTCAATAGTTTTTTAATCGATATTACTTATTAAATACACCTAATAAACTTTAAAAACCTTTATGATAACAACAATTTTAGCTAATAATATATCATTTGGTATATGGGAAATATTTTCGACAATATTTATAATATTATTTATTCTTTCTTTATGTATATATTTTTACAGGATTTCAAAATATAAGCGATATAAGAATTCGAAATATGCACTTACTTCTCTTTCAATCCTATTATTTTTACATTTAATCGCATTTCCTTTTATATACACTCTAATGCTTAAAAATAATCCTGATAGTTTTGAATTTAGAACATCTATTCATGATAATCAAAAGGAAATAATACTTAATGAATGGGCAAATGATTCGAAATCTCTCCCTAGCGAAATTAAAAATCTTGAATATATAAAAATTACAAATAGCGTTATTTTTCATAAGTCATTAAAAGAATTAAAAAGACTAGAATTTACTAAAAACCACATAATCCATTCTGATTTTAATTCCGATATTCGTGGTAACCTTATAGCAACCATTTATATATTTAATAAAGAAGGTATTTTAAAAAATAAATTATATAAAAGTGGTAGTCAAACCGAATTGGATTCTACTAAATTTGGAAGTGTAATAAATCAACAGATAAATTATCTTAAAAATGAACTTCAATATTACAAAACTAAAAAAGTACAATTAGACAGGAATAATATTTGGACTTATACTTCATTACTTCCCTATAGCACATCTTCAATATTTACAGGAAATATGTCTCCCATAACACCTACTGCTAATATATTTTATTCAATTCATTATTTTATAATTTACTGTATTGGAATAGGTGTGTTTCTTCATTTTTTAATCGTAAACATAACTCTTCTAATTAGAAATCGAAATTTTTAATTTCTTTTTGTGAGTTTAAATTTTAAGTTTTAGGCTTGTATGGAATTTTTAGTACTTATAACACAGTAATCAAACATGCGCTTTTCTCCATTTAATCATACTTAAAATAAACAGCCCTAAAACTCCCATTACAAAATATCCTTCCGCAACTTCCAGTTGAATCTGAGGTTTGATGAGCGCTACAATTCCGTAGCTTATTGCAGAAGTGATAATAAACACGACTCCACCGGTCATTCCTCCTGCAAGTCCAGCTGAATTGGGGAATCTTCCGATACAGTACGAGAAATAATTATTAAAAATAAATCCGGCAGTCACATGAATGACGAATGCAAAAGCAACCAAACTGTAAATATTATTTGAAAAATAAGATGCAATAAACATCAAAACAATCAGCAGCAATTGAATAAAATTGGCATTTCTAATTTTAGGTAAAAATGCTTTATTGATTAATGCTTTTCCTAAAAAACCTCCCGCCATCCAGGCAAAACCAAGAATCAGGGAAACATATCCCGCAACAACTTCAGAATACCCCATTTTATGCTCGATAATGAAAGAACCACACAAATTGAAAAACATAATCATCGAGTAACTCAATCCGCACATCACCATTCCGTAGAAAAAATCTTTCGCTTTAAACATCGAGTCGTATTCTTTCAGCAAAAATTCAACATTGAAAGGATTTCTTTTCTTTAAAGTTTCCCCTGAAAAAATCAATTCAAAAATTAAAAGAACCAAACTATATCCCGCCAAAACATAGAAATTAGATTGCCAACCGAAAATTTTCTGTAAATAACCTCCGATAAACGGCGCGATTATCGGACCAACTGACCATACAATCGTCATAATACTGAGATAATGTTTCCGCTCATCACCTTCATAAACATCCACAAAAAAAGCACGTTTAGAAACCACTGCAAATCCTGACAAAATCCCCTGCAAAACCCGCATTGCATAGATTACCAAGATATTTTGAGTTGTCGCAGTAATCAGGAAAGAGACAATAAATAAAGCCAAAGAAGCCATTGAAATTCTGTATCGTCCGAAAGAATCAACAATACTTCCTGCAAAAAACTGCGTGATGCCATAACTTATCAAAAATATCGATAAAGTAAGCTGAATATTGCTTTCGGGTTGGTGAAGTTCGGTCGCCATACTCGGCATTGAAGGCAGATAAATATCTGTTGCCAAACCCGACATCGGAATCATTGCAAAAGCAAGAATCGTTGCAATAAATTTATTTTTCTCTTTTAACATCCGAATGAAATTTTCAAGCCCCAAAAGTCCGACTTTTTATTTGTTCAAGCGTGTTTCTTTAGATTAATAATTCTGAAATAATATATAATTAAATTCAATCGTAAATGTAATGTGATTTGCTGTTCGGCATTTTATGATGATTACCAAATAACGCAGGAAATTTTCGTTATTATATTATTACTTATCAATTAATTTAGGGGAAAGTGGAAGTTTGCTTTAGAAGTAGTTTTAAATTTTTGTATTTCTTAGCTTCTAAGAATCGCAAGGTTAAAACAAAGTTTTTTTTGTAAATAATTATTCATAAAGGTAAAAAAGCCAATTCATTTAAGAAAGAAACAAAAAATACGATAGATTTACAATCAAAAAGTTGAGATTATTAAACCCTAATAATTTAATTTAAATCATTATAAATTATTTTAAAATTCTTAAAATCTTCGCTTTGTAAAAATTTAATTTGTAATTTTAAGGAAGAGTTTCACCAAAAGCATCAGAAATTATGGAAAGTATAAAGTTTGAAATCACCCCTTACCAAGATGAATTACAGCTGTTAATTGATGGCAAAAAAGTAGGTTATATGTCGATTTCCGTTGACGGACGACTGCTTAATGTGTATTATACCAAAATTGATGAAAATCTGGAAGGTCATGGCTACGCCAAACTTCTTTTAGACAGATTGGTAAGTTTTGCCGAAGAAAAAGATTTGATGATTGACCCTGAATGCGATTTCGTAAGACAACAGTTAGGAAATCATCCGAAAAGATATAAAGGAATTTGGCACGAATAGATTATTCCCACCAATTTTGAAAATGATACGATGTGTTATTTAAATCTAATTTTTCACCGATTTTCGGAGTGAGAATCTGTAAATTTTTCTCTTTTCCGAGCGTCGTTACTTTTTGCAATGGCTCATTCCAAGGATGTAAAGCCAGAGCAAATTTCCCGGAATGAACAGGAATAATATTTTTTGCCTGAATATCTAAACTTGCCTGAATAACATCTTCCGGCAAAGCATGAATGTATTTCCAAGCCGGATTGTATTGCCCGTTTTCAATGATTGCAAAATCGAATGGACCGTATTTTTCACCAATTGTTTTAAAGTGAGTATCATAACCGCTGTCGCCACCTAAAAATATTTTTTTCGTGGGCGTTTCAAGAACATAAGAAGTCCACAACGTCGTATTTCTTTGGAATTTTCTTCCCGAAAAGTGTCTTGCCGGGGTAAATGTGATGTTAAAACCATCTTTTAAAGCGACACTTGCACCCCAATCTTCTTCGATAATCTGATTTTCAGAATATCCCCATCTTTCAAAATGTGCTCCCACTCCCAAAGGCATAATTGCTTTTCCTACTTTCTCACGGATTGCTTTTACCGTCGGAAAATCTAAATGATCGTAATGATCATGTGTAATCACCAAATAATCAATATTCGGAATATCTTGAGGTTTAAACAAATCTGACCCCTCAAAAGCTTTATTGAAAAACTTAAAAGGCGAACCAAATGTGCTTAAAACCGGATCAATCAAAAATGAAACTCCATCGATTTTTATAAAATAAGAAGAATGCCCCATCCAAATGAAAACATCTTCGTTAGCTGAAATACTATTTAAATCTGTATGAATCGTCGGAATTGCCTGTAAAGGCTTCAGTAACGGATCTTTTTTACCAAATAAAAAATCGAACATTACTTTTGGCATAGAAAAGCCCTCAGCAATTTGTGGGGTAAAACTCTGATTTTGAAATTGCTTATCTTTATAATTCTTAGAATTAAGTATTTTTTCCAGACGTTTTCCTTTCGGTGCTGCTCCAAAAACTTCCTGAGACATTACAAAATAAGTTGCTGCAACCAGTACTGCGATCAATATAATTAAATAAACCATCATTAAAATTTGATATTCAAATGTAAAAAACTTTCTTTAAGTTTAGAACTCTTTCATCAATGACGCATGAAAGTAAATTTTACTTTTTTTTCATTTAATTATTTAAAAGTTTTTAAATTCGTTTACTCAAAAAACTTCTTACTTTGAAATATTTTATATTCATTTTGATCATTTTAAGTTTTGCTTCTTGTACTTCTGTAAAAAAGTATAATGCGCAAAGATTAAGCCTGATTTCTCCCGAGAAATTGCGTGATGATATCGATTTTACTTATCAAAAACTTCAGGAAATGCATCCGAATTTAAACTGGTATATTTCAAAAAAAGAACTCGATTTTAAATTTGACAGTTTAAAATCGACCATCAACAAACCTTTAACTCCCAAACAGTTTTATTTTAAACTACAACCTGTCATCGCACAAATCCGTGAAGGTCATTTATCATTGAAAATTCCGGCAAAAAGGTTTTCAAAAAAAGAAATTAAAGCTTTAAAGAACAAAAAAGGTCTCTTTGGAAGATTTGAATACCAAGTAGAAGACGATCATTTGTATTTCATTGAAAATAAAGATTCTATTCAGAACATCAAACCGGGAACTGAGCTTTTAAGTATTAATGATGTCCCTGTCTCAAACTATCTTAAAAAATACCGTGAATTAATAAGCAGTGACGGCTACAACACTACTTTTTATCCTTATTATCTTAAGGATGTTTTCTTCAACTTTTTTGTTGCCGAAAAAGGAATAATGGACAGCGCGAAAATTGAAACTCTTTACAATGACAAAAAACAAACTCTGATTTTAAAACGGGAAAGCAAAAACAAACAAGAAATTGAAAAAGACAAGGCTGGTAAAAAACGAACTCCCGAAAAAAAGCTCAATGATTACGTGGCTTCAACAAGTTCTTACAACAGAAGTTTTAAATTTTTAGACAAAGACAGTACAGTTGCTTACATGAAAATAAAAAGTTTCTCAAGATCATTTTCAGATAAATTTTACAAAGAATCTTTTACAAAAATCAAAAATGCAGAATCTTCTTACCTCATCATCGACATTCGCGAAAATTATGGTGGTTCGCTGTACGAAATCAATCAACTCTATTCTTATCTTGCTCCTGAGCCTTTTGTTTTGATAAAACCTTCACAGCTTACATCAAGAGTAACACCACTTAAAACCAATTATTTCAGAAAGTCAAATCCGTTGCAATACACTGTTAAAAGTCTGGCTTATCCCGGATATTTCTTTTATCAGGCTTTGAATGTTTACAAAGGAAAAGATGGTGTTGCTTACTATAAAATGAAGGAAAACAAACCGACAAAACCTAAAGAAAATGCTTTCAAAGGGAAAGTGTATTTTTTGATTAATGGCGGAAGTTTTTCGGCATCATCTGTTATTTCCGCTAAATTAAAATTTGACAAACGGGTAACCTTGGTTGGCGAAGAGACCGGTGGTGCCAATGACGGAACGGTTGCAGGGTTTTACTCTTATCAACAGCTTCCCAATTCTAAAATAGATTTACCGATTGGATTGCTTTTAATACAACCCAATATCACTTTTGAAAATACAAAAAAAGGAGTCACTCCCGATGTGGAAATTACGCAAAGTATGCAGGACATTATTGATCAAAAAGATTCGCAACTGGATTGGGTGAAAGCAGAAATTAAGAAAGAAAAAGAAAGCTTAAAAATTGCAGATTGATGAAAAACTTAATTAAATATTTAAAGTTTGTTGTCATCCTGATTATTTCTTGGTTTATAGTTCATACCATCTACATCGTAATTGATGGATTGTATGACAGCGGTGAAAAAGCAGATATTTCTATCATCCTCGGAAGCAAAGTAAACGAAGACGGAACTTTATCCGCAAGACTTGAAAAGCGTTTGGAAACCGGAATTGAATTGTACAAAAATCAGCGGGTTAAAAAAATTCTGGTGAGTGGTGGTTTAGGTAAAGAAGGTTTTTATGAAGGTGATAAAATGAAAGAATTTTTAGTAAAAAATTTAATTCCTGACTCTGTAATTCTTGTGGATAATTACGGCAATAACACAAGATTGACCGTTGAAAATTCTTTAAAATTTCAACAAAAATATAAGTTTAAAAGCATCATCGTTGTTTCTCAGTATTTTCATGTGACCCGCACAAAAAAACTTTTTAAAGAGAAAGGTTTTACGGATGTGAAAAGTGTAAGTCCGAGATATTTTGAATGGCGAGATTTATATTCTATTTTAAGAGAATTTCCGGCTTATTATACTCAGTAGAGTTTTCATAAATCTTTAAAAGAAAATTCTGTAGTTTTAGGATATGAAAAGTACATTTTTTTCCGTTCAGAAAAAGAGTTCAGCGTATTTTGAAAATACCTTCAGTGACTCAATGTATCATATTTTCTTGTTTAATGGAAGCGGAAAAATCGTTGTTGATTTTATAGAATATAATTTTACAGGAAAAACGGTATTTTTCACTTCACCTTTTCAGAATATTCATATTTTAAGTGAAAATGAGATGGAGGCTGAAGTGTTGAACTTTCATGGTGATTTTTACTGTATAGAATTTCATAAAAAAGAAGTGGCGTGTAACGGTTTGCTTTTCAATAATATTTATCTTTTTCCGCATTTTTCGTTAACCGAAGAAGTTTATCAGGAGATTTCAGATTATTTTTTAAAAATTCAGGACGTAAATCATAATGAAGATTTTTCAGGTTCGGTTTTACAGTCATATCTTCAGTTAATTCTGGCCATTTCAAGCAGGGAAAAGAATAAACTGCTTCCTGATAAGGAAATAATAAAAGATGATTTTAATGAACTGAAATCATTTCAAAACTTAGTGGAAGAACATTTTATTTTAGAAAAAAGTCTGTCTTTTTATGCGGATTTGCTGCATGTAACCTCAAATACCTTAAGCAAGAAAATCAAATCTAAATTTAATAAAACTCCTTCTCAGATTATTCAGGAACGGGTAATTCTGGAAGCTAAAAAACAGATTCATCTTACCCGAAAATCGATTAAAGAAATCGCTGTGGAACTCAATTTTAATGATGAATTTCATTTCAGTAAATATTTCAAAAAATACGTAGGAATTTCACCAACACAGTTCAGAAAAGAAACAGGAATTTCTATCGTGGCAGATTTATACAAATAACTTCCACAATCATCTATTTTATTAGCTATTAGTTCGGCATAACTTTGTCAAAAAATAAATTATGCTGGAACTTTTAGCAAACTCACAGAAAAACTTCATCCACTTTTTAAGAATAAGTATTTTTATTGTAATGGCATGGATCGGAGGTCTCAAAGCTTTTCAATATGAAGCGGAAGGTATTATTCCTTTTGTAGCCAATTCTCCTTTTATGAGCTTTTTTCTTCAAAAAAACGCTTCTGATACCGATAATTACAAACTTCACAAAAATAAAGAAGGCGAAGTAGTTCCTGAAAATATTCAATGGCATAAAACCAACGGTACGTATATTTTTTCTTATGCTCTAGGAAGTGTAATCAGTATCATCGGAATTCTGGTACTTTTAGGAATTTTCTATCCTAAAGTTGGAGTTTTAAGCGGAATTTTAACAGCCGGAATGTCGGTAATCACACTTTCTTTTCTTATTACAACACCAGAAACCTGGGTTCCGGATTTGGGTGGAAATCAGCATGGTTTTCCTTATTTATCCGGCGCGGGAAGACTGGTTATAAAAGATATTATTATGTTGGGTGCAGGTTTGGTGATTGCTTCAGATTCTGCGAAAAGTATTTTGAAAAAAAGGTGATTATATTTTTTTTAGGTTTCGGCGGCACCTTCGGTGCCGCCGAAACCTAAAAAAGCTCCCAAGTTGGGAGCTTTCAATATCATTATTTTCAATTAATTGATATGTTCTACACTAAGGATTTCAATTTTTCTATCTCCCTCCTTAAAAGGCCAGTCAATAACTTCACCTTCTTTATTGCCTACAATTGCCAATGCAATATCAGATAATACAGAATATTTCCCTTTCTTCACTTTTGCCTTGTCATCAGAAACAATCGTGAATTTTTGCTCTTGAGGATGGGAAGAATCTTTTATTTTTACTTCACAGTTGATGGTTACAATATCTTTTGGTAAATCACGGCGCAATACCTGTTTTGCATTTCTCAGTTGCCCAAGAAGTACTTTCTCTTCTTCAGCCGTTGTTTTTTTTCTTCTTAAATGGTCTTTTATTAAATCATATACTCCTGTGGTTAAAATAATCTGTTCTGACATAATTTTATTTTTTAAAAATGAAATTTCCGAATGCCGAATATTTTGACTCAGACATAGCCATAATGCACAAAAATTTGTGATAAGGTATGCAGAATGCACATTCAGAAAAATGAATTGGGTTAAATACTTAACAATGCCCTGCCCTGAGTCTCGACAGGGATATTAAATAAACTCTTTAGAATTTTTTAAAAATTTGTCATCATGCAGATATGACAAAGACAACGAAAGTGTAATCGAGGAATACTTCACCGGAAAAAAGTACTTTGTTGTCATTTAATTGATATTGATACGAAGATACAACTTATAATTGATATTAAAAAGCAGCATCTTCGTTAGGTATTTTCACAATTTTCTTTATTATTTTTTTTGAAACTCGCCCAAAAGATTTTCTATTTGCTGAACGTATTTTCCATAAAAAATTCTGTACCAATATTTTCCCAGCAAGAAAAGACCAAAAAGACCAATAGCAAGTGTAGAAAGAATTGTAGTAGCTACCTTAAAATCACTCATCGGCTTGGGGTGTGGGATAAACTCGATCACGATAATCAGTTCACAGACTAAAAATGGTACAAATGACAGCATAAATGAAAGGTAATACTGCTTATTAAGGTCAAACTGGTACATTAAATCTTTCAAAGAATCGTAAGTACTCATCATTGGGCTGCTTATATTATTGTATAATTTAAAAAACTTACTGAAGAAAAATGACACTACAATTACCATTGAGAACAGCAAAACTGTCAAATAAAATTTAAACTTAAATGGAGCTTCCGGAACAGGAATCCAGACAACAGCAAAGCCAAAAAGTAATATTCCTACGGTAGACCAAAATTCCATTCGCATATTTTTTCTGATTTTTTCTAGCGGAAGATTGATTTTATTTTTCTGTTCAATACTGATTTCGGGTGTTTCATCAGAAACATCGTCATTCCATGCATTTTTTAGGTCATCTATATTCATTGTTTTTGATTTAAAAAGTTGATAATTATTTTGAGCTTAATATATCTTTCAGTTTATTTTTGGCGCGATTCATTTTTACTCTTACGTTTCCTTCAGAAATCCCCATTTGATCGGCAATTTGTTTTCCCGAAAAATCTTCTAGGTAGTAGAAAATAAATGCTTTGTCGATAGGATTTAGCTGATTGATGGCTTTATACATTTCTGCAAGCTTCTCTTCTTTTTCATGGTCGTATTCATCCTCAATAATTTTATAATTCGAAAAATCTTCATTGGCTATAAAACTTCTTTTCTTTTCAGATTTTAAGAAAATAATTGCGGTGTTGAGCGCAATTCTGTACAGCCAGGTTGAAAATTCACTTTCTCCTTTAAATTTTGGATATGCTTTCCAGACCTGATACGTAATCTCCTGAAAAAGATCATCGCGGTCATCTTTATCATCCATATACATTTTAGAAATCTTAAAAATGATCCCTTTATGCTTTTCGATTTTGGTAATAAATTCCTGTTGTGAGGTCATGGTTTCTTTACTCTCTGTAGAGTTAGTAGATCATTAAAATAATTGTTACAGTTTTTATGCAAAAAAAAATAATATTTGAAATTTAATCAAAAAATAAATACCACATTTTAAGCACGAAATCTTTCGTGGCGCAAAATTTGTGCTTTATGCTTTACATCACAAAAAAATATTAACATGCCTTACCTTACAAAACAAGACAGCAAAAATTTTGAACTTTACTACGAAGATTTCGGTTCAGGACAACCGATTATTTTAATTCACGGATGGCCTTTAAGCGGAAAATCATGGGAACTTCAGGTTCCTGTACTTTTAGACTTAGGATATCGTGTCATCACCTACGACAGAAAAGGTTTCGGAAAATCTTCTCCAACATTCGAGGGTTATGATTATGATAACTTGGCTTCAGATCTACATGAACTTATCACTCAATTAGAATTAAAAAACGTTATCCTCTTCGGGTTCTCAATGGGCGGCGGCGAAGTTGTACGCTATTTAACCAATTACGGTTCAGAAAATGTAGATAAAATAGCCTTGATCTCATCTATTATTCCTTTGGTAAAACAGAAAGAAGACAATCCACATGGAGTTTCCGAAGAAGAATTGTATGGAATTTTAACCAGCCTTAAAACTGACAGAGTTACTTTTCTCGAAAGTTTCCACAAAAACTTTTATAATTACGGATTGCTTTCTCAAAAAGTCAGTCAAAAACAGCTGGATTATGACTGGAGCATCGCATCTTGTGCCTCTCCAATCGCAACGATAAAATGTGCCGAAAGCTGGGCAAATACAGACTTCCGACCAGAACTAGTGAATGTAAATGTAAAAACCCTGATCGTACATGGTGATGACGACCAGATTGTACCAATAGAAACAGCAGGAAGACAGGCTGCAGAAGGAATTGCTGATAATGATTTTGTCATTATTGAAGGCGGACCACATGGCTTAAATGTTACACATGCAGAACTTTTAAACGAAACATTAACTAAGTTTCTAACTAACAACTAAGTTTTAAGTTTCAATATATTTGATCTTTAATGATCAAAAAACCGCAATAGAATGTATTGCGGTTTTTTTGTATCAAAGTTTTAAACTTAAATCCTTAAAAAATATAATCTGTACTCAAAAAATTAGAATCATGGTCTCTCACGATAGTATTCAACAATTCTTTATTTGAATCTGTGATTTTTGCAGCAACTAAAGAACGAATAGAAAATGAGCGAAGCGCATCAAAAACAGAAAGCGTACCTTCCGCACTGTCTTTTCGTCCGGTAAAAGGAAAAACATCTGGTCCGCGTTGAGCTTGGCAATTGATATTCACTCGACTCACTAGGTTTACAAAAGAGTCGATTAATTTCGAAACTTCCAGAGCATCTTCACTGAAAATACTCACCTGCATTCCGTGGTCTGCATTCACCTGATAATCGATGGGTTCTTCAATATCGTCAAAAGGAACCACCGGAATTACCGGACCAAACTGCTCCTCATGATATAATTTCATCTCATTATTCACAGGATAAACAACTGCTGGAAAAACAAAAGATTCTTCGGTAAATCCACCATTTTCATTGAGAACGTTTGCTCCTTTTGCTAAAGCATCATCAATGCATTCTTTTAAATAAGAAGGTTTATTGACTTCCGGAAGCGGAGTAATTTTCACTTCTTTTTCCCAAGGAAGTCCGGGCTTCATTTTAGAAACAGCTTCCGTTAATTTTTGTGTAAATTCTTCAGCAACATCTTTTTGGACAAAAATTAACTTCAAAGCGGTACATCTTTGTCCGTTAAAGGAAAGTGCACCTAATATACATTCGCTTACTGCAACATCAAGGTTTGCATTTTTTGTAACAATTGCTGCATTTTTTGCATCTAAACTTAAAATTGCTCTTAAACGGTTTACTTTCGGGTGTAATTTTTTCAAACCGTTGGCTACTTTGCTCGAACCGATAAAAGCTAAAACATTTACTTTTCCGCTTTCCATGATCGGAGTGATAATTTCTGAACCTTTTCCGTATAATGTATTGACCGTTCCTTTTGGAAAAGCTTCTTTAAATGCTTTTAATAAAGGATAATGTGCTAAAACACCATGCTTAGGAAGTTTAAACAAAATCGTATTCCCCATAATTAAAGCAGGAATCAAAGTGGTAAAAATCTCGTTTAAAGGGTAATTAAAAGGTCCCATACTTAGAACTACGCCAAGAGGTGCTCTTCTGATTTGGGCAATTGTTCCTTCGGCTTGTTGAAAACGTGAAGATTCTCTGTCTAAATCTTTTAATGCATCGATTGTCTGGTTGATATAATCAACCGTTCTATCGAATTCTTTGGTAGAATCGGGCAACGTTTTTCCGATTTCCCACATCAATAATTTGATAATTAAATCACGCTCTCTTATCATCAAATACACAAATTTCTGCATGCATTTTATTCTTCCTTCCACAGACATCGTCGGCCATTCTCCCAATCCGTTATCATAAGCTTTTACCGAAGCTTCCAAAACTTCCATCGCTTCTTTTGGGCTTATATTCGGAATGCTTCCTAATTTTTTTCGTTCTAAACCGTTCTCTGTTTTAATACAGACCGGCGAATAAATATCCGTGACATCTCCCTTCCATTCTATCAATTCTCCGTTAAGGAGATATTCTCGTTGGTGAATTTCGGGAACTTTATATTCTTCTGGAATTTCATTTTCTGATTTAAAAAGGTCACTGAATGACGCTTGATTATTTAAACTCATAAATTGTATATTTTTAATAATTTGGAAATTTGAATGAATAAAGTTAGCCGTAAAAATTCGTTTTAAAAAGAGACAATTAATAGATTTACTCTATTTGACGGTATTTTAATAAGAATTAATACTCAACAAAAAAACTCAGCTTTGTCGCTGAGTTTAATGTTATTTCCCTGTTGATTTTAACGCCCAGAAAACGAGTAATGGCTGCATAAATAGTCGGGCTAATCTTTTTCTATCGGTATTTAAGCCGAAACTGTTTCGATCGTTTTTATATTGCGCAATATTTCCCGGAAAAACGGCAGTAAAAAAAGTTCCTGCAATTTTACCCACAATAGATTCATATTTTTTGGGAGTGGCGATAATAGCTGTTCCTAAAGCAATCTCTGCAATTCCTGAATAAACAACGGTATCATCTTTTTCCAGCGGAACCCAATTGGGAACCTGCGCCTGAAATTCTTTTCTTGCAAATGTGAGGTGACCGATTCCTGCGGTAATCAACATGGCTCCGAGACCATATTTTGCGATGGTTTTGATGGTGTCTGATTTCATAATGTATATTTTGTGATACAATAATGAAGTCAAGAATGATTCCAATCTTATATTTATTTTTGTTAAAAAATCACAGCTTGAATTAATTTTTCTTTCTAAAACTTTTTTTCGTGGAAATAATGACCACTCCATTGCTTGCTTTACTTCCATAGATCGCTGTTGCCTCAGCTCCCTTGATTATTTTCATGCTCTTAATTTTCTTAGAATCAAAATCACGGATGCTTTTTGCTTCAACAATTTTATGATCAATCACCCATAAAGATTCGCCATTTGTGTAAATAGATGAAGGCATGCCTCTAGTTGATGGGATAACCATGTTTGGAGAATTAGGTGAAACACAACCCAATATTCCTTGAAGATTTGCAATAGCTGAATTTTTTATCGAATCATTTTCCTGAGCATTTACAGAAACAATTCCACCGGTTGTTAAGATAAAACCAATGGCAAACTTTGAAAAAAGTGAGTTGATTATTGAATACTGCATATTTCGGTTAAGCTGTGATTCGTAAAAGTTCCCACAGGTATTTTGAGATGAAGAATCAGAAAAATAGTCTAAAATTTCATCATCAGAATCATTCGTAAAATCTCTGACGGTTTTTGAACAGACAGCACAGAATCTCCCTTTTTCTTGTGGAGTCATACTTTCCCATTTTTCACGACAAGGCTTTGGTATCGTAATTTTCATAGTCTCTTTTTTATTAAAGATGCAGTATTGAATAAAAAGGTTGGAAAACAAAATTGAAGATTATCTTAATAATAGATTTAAAATTGACAATCATTATTCAATGTTTATTATAACTCCAATAAATACCTTATTTTCAATTGATTGCAAATATTAAAGTTCGATTATTTTTTATAATTTTAAAACTATGAAAAAACAGAATTTACTTAGAATGGACAATGTCGGAATCGTTGTAGAATCTCTCGATGAAACGATTTCTTTTTTTCTTGAACTTGGTCTGGAGCTTGAAGGAAGAGCAATGGTTGAAGGCGAATGGGCGGGTCGTGTAACAGGGCTTGGTAATCAATCGGTAGAAATTGCCATGATGGTTACCCCAGACGGAAACAGCAGACTGGAACTTTCGAGATTCATTAATCCGAAAGTAATCGAAGATCATCGCAACGCTCCGGTAAATGCCTTAGGTTATTTACGAGTTATGTTTGCCGTTGCAGACTTAGACGATACGCTCAACAGACTTTATAAACATGGCGCCCAACTTGTGGAAGAAGTCGTTGATTACCAAAATATTTATAAACTTTGTTACATTCGTGGTCCTGAAGGGATTCTTATCGGACTGGCAGAAAAAATTGATAACAAATGAACAATGAAATTTATTTAAACAAATTTGAAAATGCTGTAAAGGTAATTGACACAAAAGCACTTGAAAAAAGTGGATTGGAAATTCAAATAGGAATTTGGCTAAACTCAGTTGTTTTACGATTACAAAAAAAGCATTGGGCAAATAATCCTGATGAACAACCTCATTCAGGTTCTGCCATTTTTATGGGAATCTGGATAGATCAAGAAGCTTTTTCGAAAAAAATACTTAAGTACAATATTCATGCTCTGAAACTAAGGGAGCTCAATGGATATACCTTACAAAGCCGTGCTTTTGCAGATTCTTTTAGAGTGAAGTTTAAAGAATTTGAACAAAAGTGGGAAAATGTAAGCATTCAGTTTGGTCCACAGACTTTGATGGAAGGCTGGATACCGCTTAATGATGAAAGAATTCATGAAGATATTTTAAATCTTATCAACAGTTTTATAGAAATAGTACCTTTAATCGATGAAACGCTTTTAGAATTTCAGAAGAAAGCAAAGGAACTAAATCAAGATTAAAAGTATAAATCTGCAACAGCTGCCTTTTCATTATCATTCTTTTTTACGTTTTTTTTATCTTTGAAAAATATAGCACATTAAAAATACAATTTAAATGAAAGAAGAAAATATCAACAGACTTAATTCCTTATTCTCAAATTTAAAATCGGAAGAACAAAAACTCAAAGAAAGTCTGGAGAAACAAAAAAGCGAAGACGATTTATTTATTGAAGGCTTTAAAACGCTGTGCAAGAACTTCATCGATCCCAAAATGCAGGAATTCAGAAGAATGTTGAGACAAAACGGATTTGGCTGCAAGATTTCATTTAATGAAGAAATTAAAAATGGTTTAGGGATTAATTCACAAACCAATATCAAACTTCAGATCTCAAGAAACGTAGATTCTAATTTTTATGCCAACGATAAGTTTCCGCATATCATGTTTGTTGCTGATAAAAATTTAAAAAGAATTGTTGTACATCAGGATACAATTTTCCAAAACGGTATTGGAATCGCAGCTTTGAAAGAACAAAATTACACGCTGAAAACACTTGATGAAGAAAGTGTTGAAAAAGAAATTCTGGAATCTATTGAAAATATTTTAGTGAATAAATAAAAAAAATAAAACCTGTGCTACTGCAGGTTTTTGTTGTTAATCTCCATCACCACCAATACTATTAATGTGTTTACTATGAATATTTTCTTTCATTTTAATCAATAAAAATTATTTCTTTTGAAATTCCTGATTAGAAACCAACACAGAATCATTAAGGGTTGCTAAAAAAGCCAGCAAATCTTCTTTTTCCTGAGTATTAAAAATGATAGGTTTTTGCAATTCTTTCGCTAAAGTCGGGCTTTTGACCATTCCTTTTTCATAATGTTCCAAAACCTCATATAGCGTTTTAAATCTGCCGTCATGCATGTAAGGAAAAGTGTAAGTAAGATTTCTTAAACTTGGAATTTTAAACATCAATTTGTCTACAGGTTCAAAAGTTTTGTTCCACTTTCCATTGTCATTGAGTTCAGGATTAAAAGGAAGTCCGTTATTGCTAAATTCATAGGTTGAAAAAAGAGGTTCAGAATGACATGAGCTACAATTTTGTTTAAATAACTGATAGCCTTTATTTTCGGAAGAAGTAAACTTTGCTTTTCCCTGTTTTACTTTATCATATTTCGCATTAGCCGAAACAATCGTTAACTGAAACTGTGAAAGCGCTTTCATCAATCGTTCAGATGTCGCTAAACTGTCACCAAAACTTTTGTAGAAAAGCGTTTTGTATTCTTTTGACTGATTGAGTTTGCGAACAGCAACATTAATATCTTCACCCATTTCTTTTGGATGATTAATCGGAGCTAAAGCCTGCACATCGATATTTGCAACCGAGCCATCCCACATAAATGTTTTCTGCCAAGCCAAATTGAAAATCGCAGGAGAATTCCGGTCACCAATTCCGTCTTCAATCCCTTTGCTTAAATGATTTCCGGCATGCGAAAAAGCCTGATTCGACAAATGACACGAAGAACATGAGATCGTATGATCTCTCGATAAAATGGGATCGTAAAACAATTTTCTTCCCAAGTCGACAGTAGATCGTTTTAAAGGATTTTTCTTAAAATCATAAACTGGTTTCGGGAAATAATCAGGATAAATCAATTGAATATCCTGAAGACCGTAAAATGCCATCAGAATGAACAGGGAAAGAAAACCGAGCGGTTTAAATTTAGAATACACGAGAAGGTTTATTAAAATAATTAATCTTCATTTTGAAATGATTATTGAGTATTTCTTTAGGCTACAGTAATTATTTCCAAAACAATTCTACACATGAAAATATCTCGGGTCAGGATATTGAAATTCAAAATCCACCTCTGACATTAATTTTGACGGCGATATTGTTCTTCCTGTTGTCGTTCGATCTCCCGAATATGGCAGATCTTTCTGAGCATTAATCACCTCTTCTTTATTCGGATGAATCGGCGCAACAACATTATACACTTTAGATTGAGATTGATTGTCCAGCATTTTTTCTACCACCGAGCAAATATCTGCATAATGAATATGATTCACTAATAGATCTAAATTTGAAATATTGTAATTCTTCAAAAGTCTCTGATCTCCCATCAATCCAGCCAATCTTAAAATATTAGTCTGTGGAAATTTATCTAAAATAAAACTTTCACTTTCTACTTCTTGTGCAGGTTTATCGTCTTCTGTAAAATCTTTTTCAGTTTCAGGATAAACGCCCGTCGAACTTGTCAAAAACAATTGACCTTTAAAATTTCCAAGAAAATTCAGCAAGTTTTCACGTTTATCATTCATAGGAATTTGAGCACCTCTGATCCCCGAAAACGGAACACTGATGATAATAGCGTCCAGTTTTTTTACTGCATCCCATTCTTTCATCTCTGGATTCAATTCATTAGGAAAACTGACTAAAGTGGTGTGATATCCTTTAGATTGTAGATGTTCAATCTTTGATTCTGTAGTCGTGGTTGCAAAGATTTCATATTGGTTTGATAATCGTTCTGCAATGTGATTTCCGAGCCAGCCACAGCCGATGATGCCTATTTTTTTCATGTTTAGTTTTTGAGTATTATTTCAGTGATTCGTAATTGTTATCAGGATCTTGGAAGTTTTGAAGGATTTTAATAATCTTTAAAACATTATTTTCAATAGTATAGATGAGAGTATTGTGTTTTGTAATTAAAATCTTGTGATAATCTGTATTCTCATATTTTTGAAAAACCACATTTCCCGCAGAAATTATTTCGATGATTTCTGCGAATTTTGTTAGAAAATCATCATAAATTTTGTCATTCCATTTTTCAAGAAGATATTCTTCAATATTTCTTAAATCTGCAAGTGATTCATCAGAGAAGTTTATTTTCATTTCTGTATTTTTCTAAACGTAATCTTGTAGCTTCCATAACATCTTTGTAATCATGAACTCTCCCGTTTTTAAAATCTTTTTCAGAGCGTTTCAAAGACTCCAAAATTTCTTCTTTGGTTTCGTTGCGCCATTGTTTTAGCTCTATGGTTTTTGAAATTACTAAAAGTTCTTCCGGTGTGAATCTTTTTTCTTTTAGCTTTTTGAAAAAAGTAGGTTTCTTAATTCCTGATTTCTCAATAATATAAGACATTTTGAAAGGAGAATTTTTCAGAATCTCATCAATATTATTTTGAATCTCGATGTATTTTTCTATTTCTGCGATCATAATTTTATATTTTTAAGTATCATTTATTGATACAAATATAATCAATTATGAAATTATAAGAAGTATTTTAAAACTTTTAAATACTTCTTATTTTAAAAAAGGAATATTTTAATTTTCTTGTTATGAAAAATTTTTAATACAATTTTGCTTATTTTTGAAATCATAATTTGGATTAACCAAGACATTACTTAAAATGTTAGTAAAAGAAATATGAGAGCACTTTACATCAATATTTTATTTTTAATTTCAATCGCTATTTCAGCACAAAAAGGTAAAACCTATTATTCAATAAATGAAATTGAAAAAAGTCCTGATTTAGTATATGCTATAAATTTATCCAATCAAAATCTAAGTACATTTCCAGAGATAATTTTAAAATGTAAAAACTTAGAAATACTAGATTTAAAACAAAACAATATAAAGGAAATCCCTGAAAAAATTGGTAATCTTAAAAACATTTACGAACTGTGGTTAGTAGACAATCAAATTGAAAAACTACCTGAATCTATTTCTAAACTAACAAATCTAGAGAATCTTATTATTGCTTTTAATAAAATTGAGTATTTTCCAAAAAACTTTCACAAGCTTTCAAACCTACGAAAATTGGTTGCTAACAATAATAAATTAAAAGCATTACCCGAAAATATTTCGGAACTAAAATATTTAAAATTCCTGCATTTAGGTAGAAATGAAATAAATAAAATAACTGAGGATATTTTCAATATGGAAAGTCTTTTTTTATTAGATTTTAATCGAAATAAAATTGAAGTTTTACCAACATTACATAAAAACAACAAGGCTTTACAAGTGTTGTACTTAAGAGCCAATATGATCAATGAAATTCCTGAAAGTTTTCAAAATCTTAATGAACTTACTGAATTGTATATTATGGAAACGGAAATTAAAAACATTCCAAATGAAATAATTACAAACCCCAATTTAAGGTTAATAGGCTATTCTCCACAGCAACTAAATACGAAACAAATTGAAAATTATAAACTTTTAAATTCAAAATGTAAATTTGATGATACGATAGTTTATATAGAACCTGAGGATTAATAAACGGCACCTTTGACAGTTATTGATGGTATACTCACTCATACTGTTTATAAAATGGTTGGGCATTTCTACCCTCAAAAAAATAAAACAAAAACCTGCCTCACAGCAGGTTTTTCCATACTTTCTAAGGTTTTTTGAACATGAATATTTCTGCGTTATACTTCGCTGCCGCGAGCTTCAAGCTCGTGTCTTAAACTAAATTGAGTGAGTATGAGCAAGATGTTCGCACCAATGGGAGAGACATACTCCATTTAATTATGACCGGAGTTGTCTAGTGATTATATGTTGTGTTGTTAATTCGGATTGAACTGAATATTGAAATTCTTTAAATAATCCTCTATTGGTTCCAATCCCATTTCTTTTCTTCTTTCGTTCACAGTTTTAGGATTTTCTAATTTATACAATTTACCATTTTCTATTTGTGAACCATATATTTGGGGGGTTCCTTCGTCCATTAATATCCTATCTTTCATCAATGCGTATTGTTGTTTAGATAAGTCTCCATTTTTTACCGCTTTCTCTATTTGTGGAAAATACTTTTTTCTGATTTCTTCAGTACTATGTTGCAGTCCCAACCATATTGCATCCATTCGTTTTTGACCCACCTCCTTTAATGTTGGCATACCACACTTTTCAATAATGCTAATGACTAATTCTTGATTCCTATGATCTTCTTTAGCGTATTTGATGGGTTCATTTGCTTTTCTAATCCTTTGGTCACTTTCTAAAACTTCGCTCAAGATTTGAAGTTTTTTGCTACAATCGACTTCAATAATATCTACTGAACCTACATAAACAAATTTATCCCTATTCATATAAAGGAATATTGATATAATTAAAACAAGAGCGGTTAATATGCTAAATACTATTTTTTTTATTTTCATTTCTATTTTTTGTGTCATATCCCAAAATAGGTTGACCATTTTTTGTTAAAAATTAATTGCTCCCAAAAGTAGGAATTATTTTTAAGTGTCGGAATAAAGTATGGATAATTTTTTCCCGATCTCGCGGATTTGCAATCTGTGAGCAAGAATAAAGCACGGATTAAAGATCCGCGCTATCATAAAAAGAAAAACCTGCTGTGAGGCAGGTTTTTCTTTTTCAATACAATAACTTCTCGATACGCTTTTTTTAAAAGCTACTCGAAGTGACGGATTGCTTTATCATTTTCAAATTAACTCATTTTCAAATTCTAAAATTAAAAAAGACTCTCATCTACAAAATTCGGCAACGTCACCTTCAAATTCGGCTCAGCTTCCATAGCTCTTTTAATCGCAAAAACAGCACCTTCATTTCTTGCCCAGCTTCGTCTTGAAATTCCGTTGTTGACGTCCCAGAAAAGCATAGATTTTAATCTTCTGTCGGCATCATCGCTTCCATCCAATAACATTCCGAAACCACCGTTGATCACTTCACCCCAACCAACACCACCTCCATTGTGAATAGAAACCCAAGTCGCCCCACGGAAACTATCGCCAATCACATTGTGAATTGCCATGTCTGCCGTAAATCTCGAACCGTCATAAATATTGGAAGTCTCTCTGTACGGCGAATCTGTCCCCGAAACATCGTGATGATCTCTACCCAAAACTACCGCTCCGATCTCTCCATTTTTAATGGCTTTGTTGAAGGCTTCAGCGATCTTCATTCTTCCTTCCGCATCGGCATACAAAATTCTCGCCTGTGAACCAACCACCAATTTATTTTCCTGTGCCCCTTTGATCCACTGAATATTATCCTTCATTTGCTGTTGAATCTCTTCAGGAGAATTTTGAATCATTTCCTCTAAAACTTGGCAAGCAATTTCATCTGTTTTCTGTAAATCTTCAGGATTTCCGCTTGTACAAACCCAACGGAACGGTCCAAAACCATAATCGAAACACATCGGTCCCATAATATCCTGAACATAAGAAGGCCATTTAAACTCTCTTCCCAACGTCGGATTCTCAGACATTACATCGGCTCCAGCTCTTGAAGCTTCCAATAAAAATGCGTTTCCGTAATCGAAGAAATAGGTTCCTTTTTCGGTATGTTTATTGATGGCCGCAGCGTGTCTTCTCAAAGTTTCCTGAACTTTTTCTTTGAATAATTCAGGGTTTTCTGCCATCATCGTGTTTGATTCCTCAAAACTTTGTCCAACTGGGTAATAACCTCCCGCCCAAGGATTATGAAGTGAGGTCTGGTCTGAACCAATATCAATTCTTAAATTTTCCTGATCAAATTTTTCCCAAACCTCAACAATATTTCCAAGATAAGCCAGAGAAACCACTTCTTGATTTTCCTGCGCTTTTCTCACTCTTGCAACCAATTCATCAAGGTTTTCGTGGATTTCATTCACCCACCCCTGATCATGACGGATTTTGGTAATTTTCGGATTCACTTCTGCAATTACGGTAACACAACCCGCAATATTTCCTGCTTTTGGCTGCGCTCCACTCATTCCACCTAAACCAGAGGTAACGAAAAGTCCGCCTTTTGGTTCTTTATTTATTTTTCTGAAAGCATTCAAAACTGTGATCGTAGTTCCATGAACAATT
The DNA here is from genome assembly GCF_900168205.1 of Chryseobacterium balustinum. GTDB lineage: Bacteria > Bacteroidota > Bacteroidia > Flavobacteriales > Weeksellaceae > Chryseobacterium > Chryseobacterium balustinum. Next base: position 42,766 of record NZ_FUZE01000017.1, on the reverse strand, counting down.
CCTTGTGGCCCGATGTACATATAAGATCCTGCCGTCATTTGTCCGTACTGCGTCACACCCAATGCATTGAATTTTTCCCAATCATCAGGTTTAGAGTAATTCGGGATCATCATTCCGTTGGTCACCACCACTCTTGGTGCATCTTTATGAGAAGGAAATAATCCCATCGGATGTCCTGAATACATTGTTAAGGTCTGTTCGTCTGTCATTTCAGACAGATATTTCATTGTCAATAAATATTGCGCCCAATTGGAGAATACCGCACCATTTCCACCGTAAGTGATCAATTCGTGTGGATGTTGCGCCACCGCATAATCCAAATTATTTTGAATCATCAGCATAATCGCTTTTGCCTGCTCAGATTTTCCGGGATATTCTGCAATGTCTCTCGCTTTCATCTCGTAATCAGGACGAAAACGATACATATAAATCCTTCCGAACTCATCGAGTTCTTTTTTAAATTCTTGAATTAATTCTGCATGGAATTTTGGGTCGAAATAGCGTAAGGCATTCTTTAATGCTAATTTTTTCTCTTCATCCGTTAAGATCTCTTTACGTTTCGGAGCATGATTGATATTCGTTTCATATGGTTTTGGCTGAGGTAATTGATTAGGAATACCTTGCTGTATCTGTTCTTGGAAAGTCATTATATAGTTTATGGTTTTTTGATGATCGTTGATTGTTTTTTTGTGGTTTTAAAGATATTAAAAATGAAAATTATAAAACAAATTATCGATATAGGGATGAGTATGTAATATTGTGGATTGATAAACAATAAGATAAGATTGATTATGGAGAGTGTAAAATGTATCAATGACAAATATAAATTTGTTGATCTTCTAATTAAGGCAATAATAAAATAACCTAAAATATAAGTAAAATAAGTAATCACAAAAACTGAAAAATTATATAATGAATTCCCTAGGTATTTATCCCAAATATTCCATCCTATTTTTCTGTTAAAACCTATTGTATCTGTTGTATCTTTATTTATAAAAAACAACAGAATTATAAATATCAATATAGGCAGATTAAAAAGAATAAAAAGTTGCTTTTTAAAGAGGGTTTTCATAAAAGGTCGTTACTAATTTGTAAATTTATTATTTTAAACTTAAGTAGGATGTTTAAACTTTTTTTCTTTTGAATTATTGCAACTATATGCATAAAATAGATATAATTACAATCCAGCTTTTATAGTTTTAAATTTTGTGGTTTTAAAGATATTCAAATTAGAAAACTCGTGCAAATCAAATGAGAAAATATACTGTATGATGGAATTCCTTTTCAAACTTTACTCAGAGTTTGTCATTCTGTAGGAATCTAAGCGATATTTTTAAATTATTGTTGAGATTCCTACGGAATGACAAACAAAGTAATTATCTAATCAATATTTCTGCAGAAAGAAACTACCTCATTGAATTTCAATGAGGTAGTTATTCTTATTCAAAAGATTTTAATTATTATTCTTCACAAGTACCCAGCCCGTAAATGTTCTTCCATCCGGAAGTGTAATCACATACCAATAGCTCGAAGTTGGTATTGCTCTTCCCGCGATGGTTCCGTCCCAGACGATTTGGGTATTTGTATTTTGCTCAAAAATCAGATATTGATAACGGTCAAATACTTTTACATTGGTCATTTTGGCTCCGAAAACATGAAGGTTCCTGATGATCCATTTATCATTTTGCCCATCTCCGTTTGGTGTAATTGCATTTTTGATATCTAAAATAACACCATCCTGTTTTACAATACATTTACCTTCCACATATTTTACATAGAATGTTGTAATTCCTGTTGGTAAATTATAGAAAACATTTGTTGCCTGCCAATTAATTCCGTCAATTGAATAGAGGATTGGCTGCGAACCGGTAGCAATTATTGTATAAGTATTACCACTCGCAATCATATTCTGAATAACCGGAACATCATAATATTTTGCTTCAAAAGTCGCAGTGTAAGAACATCCGTTATCTGCAGTTACGGTAACTGAATAGGTTCCAACCAGATTCATATTAACAACCGTATCGGTAGTGGAAACAATTTGCCCCGTAGGATTTGTCCAGACGTAACTTATAATATTAAATCCTTCTACTTTTAAAGTATAGCTGAATGTTGCATCCGGACAGAAATATTGAGTTGGGATCTCAAAAATAGGAACCTTCTTAAGCGATATTTTAATGGTTGCTATTTCAGGGCATAATCCTGGAACACTTACTCTCACATACACAATATCTGACCCTAAATTTTGATTAAAAGGATAACTCGCGGGATTTGCAATGGCATTCGTTCCTGAATTTAAATCAGCTAAAGAAGCATAATAAGTAAAAGAAGCATTAGTCCCTGAGAAAATCTGTGATTCATACTGGGTAAGATTTACATTTTCTATTCCATCATTTAAGGTATCGCAGACATTATTGAGAAGGAATGGACCGGAATTTTGAAGCACGACTTTAGTTCCGATGATAAAATTAATCGTTGCGATATCATCACATCCAGGAATATTCATCACTTTTACCCAAATCTGCTGTGGAAAAGGGTTTTCCGTAAAGCTTTGTGGATTGACAATTGGGTTTGTCCCGTTTTGTGCATCACTTTGAGTAAGATAGAAGGTGAAAGTATTAATTGTATTCGGAATATCTACATAAAGATTGGTATAATTCATCAGATTGACTTCATAAACACCATCAAGATTATCATCACAAACTGTTATCGTTGAATTAATTGCTTTTGGAGGAAAGTATGTATTCAATTCAATAGGCGCTACAGAAAAGCAACCATTTGTTTTCGATTGAAATCTTGCCCAAACCTGAACCGTAGAAACTGTTGTTACAATACTGTTCCCAATCTGAGTAGAAGGAACTCCTGCATTGGCTTGTGCTAAAGTATTGTAATAAGTAATCGTCATATCAGAAAGCGGATACGTATTCTGAGAAGGTAAAAACATTTGAGAAACCGCATCATTCAGCTGGAAGGTCTCATTTAGATTAAAATCTTCATCACACGTATTTAAAACAGCATTCTTTAGCACAATTACTGGTAAAAAGGTCATCTGAATATTCAATTGTGATGCAGAAAAACATTCATTATTATTAAATTTTACTTTCACATAAACCGTTGCGCTTCCCTGAACCGGAAATTGTCCAGGATTGGTAATTGCTCCTGAAAAAGCATGAGTCGCAGAATTATATGAAGTATAATAGGTAAATGTAACATTGGAACCGCTATAAATTTGAGGTTGAGCCAACACAAGGTTATACAACTCTACTCCATCATTATTGTTATCACAAATATTAATAAGGTTAATATTCACAACATTACTTACAGCAGGAGTTGATACCAAACTAATGGTCACCGGATAGATCTGAGTACAATTGTAAGAATTGATCTTCACGAAAAGCTGTCTAGTACCTACAACATTTATACTCGTTACAGGATTGTTTCCGTTCTGAGCATCAGCTTGTGTTAGATAGAAAGTTGTGGTTGCGTTCTGATTTCCGATAATCGCTCCCGAAAACTGAGCTAAGGAAACAACTTCCGCATTATCATTATTAAAATCACACACCGTAAAATTAGAATCTACAATAACCGGATGAACCAAATGAACATTAATCGCTTTAATGGTATAACAGGTTTCACTTTGCTCAAACCGGACATAAAATGTTTTGCTTACAAAGTTTCCGTTTTCTGTAATCGTTTGCGTGGGTGAAATAGGATTTATTCCATCTAAAGCCGCTGAATAATTGTCATAAAATTCTGTAACAGGAACCGTTGACGGAGCAATAAGCATATTTGCAGAAAGGGTCTGAAGATTAACAGTAATATCATCAGTTCCGTTGAAGCAGATATATTCATTTTTATCATTAACCAGAATCTTAGTAAAGGTGATATTTAAGTTAACGGTAACTACAGCAAAGCAACCTCCCGGAATCTGAACTCTGATGTAAACCGTGTACTGCCCTTCTTTAATCGTTCCTATTACCGTTCCGGAATTATTATAGGCTTCCAAAAAAGTTTGATAAACCGTAAAAGTGACTCCTGGCTGTGTCGTAATTAAAGGTCCAATATTTAAAGCAAAATCAAAAGGTTCGTTATTATCTGCATTAATGTCACATATTGTGAACGAAAAATTAATAGGTGAATTGGCATTCACTCCCGGTTGGAAAGTGAAACTTACAGGTCCGAGAATATAAGTACATTCTGCATCCTGTAATCTTATCCAAAGTTTTGCATTCGTTGTAATATTTGCCGTGGTTACGGCATTCGTATTATTTTGAGCATTCGCCTGAGACAAAAAATATGAAAATCCAGATGTTCCTGCAGGAAAAAGCTGACTGTTTAAGAAACTTAAATCATAATTCTGTTCAATTCCATCGTTGTTAGTATCGCAAAGTAAAATACTATCCGTCAAAAGATTTTTGGTAAGGAAATTTAAGGTAAGAACCGACACTCTAAAACATCCGGGAACATTAGGATTCTGAATTCTGACGTACAAAACTTTATTAGCATTCAACGAGTAAGTTGTAGAAATACTATTCTGATTATTTTGCGCATCAGCTAAAGTCTGATAAAAAGTAAAATTAAAATTCGCCGGATTTTGTGAGGTTACATTAGGCTTAAAATCATTTAAATTAAGCTGAATGGGAGCGTTTCCACAAAAATCTTGAGTATAATTTCTTGAAATAGGATAAGAAGGATCAAAATCAAGAGTGAAATCATCAGTTAACGTTAAATTACTATTTCCACAAATATTAAAAACAACATTGGCGGTATAAACTTCATTCTGCGTAGGACACAAAGTAGCCTGAATTCCTGTTCCCACGGTTTGTCCTGCTGAATTGGTCCACGTTACGGTTGGCTGAATTGCACTTCCATTGGGAGTAAACTTCCATGATTCCTGCAAAGCCTGCCAATTTCCGGTATTTCTTGAAGCCGGAGAATATCCTACAGTTCCCGTATCATTTATAATTCCTATCAAAGCATTTTCAAACTTTCTGGTTGGGCAGGGTGTCAATTTTTTATCTACAAAAACTTCCACAATATTGGTGGTTTCATGTAAAACAATTTGTGATGAAGAGCGATCGGTACAACCGGCAACTCTTCCGTCATAATAACTGATGACAAACTTTCTGTAAGGTGCAGTTCCCACTGTAGAATAGTAAATTTCTGATGTGTCTGAAGCAGAAAAAACCATGTCGTGATATACCCCGAAAATAGAATTTTTAGGCAAACTCGGATCAGGATTTTGCCAAAGCACATTGGGATAATTGATATTTCCCTGCTGATTCAGATCAAACGTGACCATTCCGTTTGAACCAATGACGACAGATTCAAAATATTGATTAAAAAAACAAAATTTAAACGGTAAATCTACTTTTGTCGTAAATAAATCGTCAAAATTAGCATTCAGTGCCGTTCCCTGATTCAAAGGGATTGGTGGGTCATACGTTCCCTGCGTAAGCTGGTACGTTGTAGTTTGTTTCAGCTCCGGGTATTCTACATGAAGCGGAATACAGCCATTGGCGTCAAGATCATTGGTACATGTTACATGAAAATTTTCATTCCCAAAAGCGTCTTTTACTTTTACATTGATGGGAGCCTGAGAAAAGGCATAACAACTGATCAACAGTAGGTAAATCTGTAAATATTTTGTCATGGAAATTTGGTGTAAATAAATTATTAATTAATCAAAAATAATTTACTAATAAATATATTTTAAAAATATTAATTTTTAAATACAAAATACTTACCAATTTTTAATTATTTATGAATTATTAAAAATTAATTAATTAATTAATACTATAATAATAATAATCGGATATCATAGCATTATCTTCATTTCAAATTACCACACAAACCCCACAATATTCATTTTTAAATCTTAAGAATACTCTATCTCATAAAAAAAGTGGAAATCTTTTGAATTTCCACTTTTTTATTTTTAAGAATTTAATTTAATTAATCTCCATCTGAAAACATCGAATTGGCAAGTGATGTCACTATAGAAAGCGCAATGCTAAAAATAAACGCCCACCAAAAACCATCTACCATCATACTATCTATAAAATAATCTGCGATAAGAATAATAATAGCATTAATTACCAAAGCAAAAAAGCCCAAAGTAATAATTGTAAGCGGCAAACCAAAAAGACTTAAAACAGGTTTTACAATAAGATTTAAAAGTCCTAAAACAATTGCAAAAATGATTGCCGTTGAAAAACCGTCAAAATGCACACCCGGTAAAATTTTGGTGAGTAAAAAAGCTACAATAGCCGTAATCAATAGTCGAATGATTAAGTTCATAGTATTTAATTTTTATATTATCGGTCTTTATAAACAAAACTTATTCCAATCACATTCAATTAATGATGAATACTAAGTTTTCTTTGCTGTAAATCTATTTAATTTTCATCATTGTCACCAAAGAGGTTGCTACATGACTTTCTGAAGTACGGTTTTCGTCAACCGTATAAATTTCAGTTCTGATGACACTGATTTTAGAACCTCCTTTCACTACATAAGCTTTCGAAACCAGCGCATCTCCCATTGCAGGACGAAGATAATTAACCTTCAACTCTACTGTCACCACATAACAATCTTCTTCGTAATGACTTACCGCGGCATATCCTGAAGAAACATCCACCAAAGAAGCAATCATTGCCCCGTTGAACATTCCCGCAGTTCGGGTCATCATTTCCATTTTTGGGATTTTGATGGATACATAATCGGTTTCCACTTCCAATAATTCGGCTTTATAGAATTTCAACGTTTCAGAACGATTGAAACTGTCGGTCATGAGTTTTCTTTTTTCGGGAGTCATGTTGAGTGTTTGAGTGTTTGAGTGTTTGAGTGTTTGAGTGTTTGAGTGTTTGAGTGTTTGAGTGTTTGAGTGTTTGAGTGTTTATGCAAATTTCTGTAAAATTTATTTAATAATTTCCACAAAAATTCTTTTAACTTACCTTTGCAAAATGGAATTAGAATCTATTTACAAAAAACTGCAGATTCAGGATATGAATCAGATGCAGAAAACTACATATAAAACTACAGAAAACAATACCGATGTTGTTTTACTTTCACCTACAGGATCAGGGAAAACATTGGCCTTTTTGTTTCCTGTTCTTAGAAATCTTAAGAAAGAATCAACGGGAATTCAGACTTTAATTTTGGTTCCGGCAAGAGAATTAGCTCTTCAGATTGAGCAGGTTTTCAAATCGATGGGAACAGATTTTAAGGTCACTGTTTGCTACGGAGGTCACGATAAAAAGATTGAAATAAACAATCTCAAGGAAGCTCCTGCTGTATTGATCGGAACTCCAGGAAGAGTTGCTTATCATATGAGAAACAAAAATCTTGATGTAAAGACCATAAAAAATCTGGTTTTGGATGAGTTTGACAAAGCTTTAGAACTTGGTTTTCATGATGATATGGAATATATTATTGAGAATATGTACAATCTTTACCAGAGAATGCTGACTTCGGCAACATCGATGGATGAAATTCCAAAGTTTACAGGCTTGAAAGACGAAAAAGTAATTGATTTCTTAAAATTAGGAGAGAATAAACCTGATATTCAATTAAGAAAAGTAATGACAATTTCTGAGGAAAAATTAGATACTTTATTTCATTTGATTTGTAAAATTGGAAACAAAAGAACGCTTATTTTCTGTAATCACAGAGAAACTGTTGACCGTATTGCTGATCTGCTTTTAGATAAAGGCATCGCCAGAGAAACCTTCCACGGAGGTATGGAACAAGACGAAAGAGAACGTGCTTTGCTGAAATTCAGAAATGATACAGCCAGAGTTTTAATCACCACAGACTTGGCAGCAAGAGGTTTAGACGTTCCGGAAGTTGAATCGATCGTTCATTATCAATTACCGACCACAGAAGACGCTTTTATTCACAGAAACGGTCGTACCGCAAGAATGAATGCAAAAGGTTCTGCCTATTTGGTGATGACAGAAGATGAAAAGTTTCCGTTTATCAAAAAAGATACGCCGGAAGAATCTGTAAAAGAATATTCTAAAGTTCCTGCAAACCCGCCATTCCAGACGGTTTATATCAGCGCAGGAAAAAAAGACAAGGTCAACAAAGTGGATATCGTTGGATATTTATTGAAAAAAGGAAAATTACAGAAAGAAGATCTAGGTCTGATCGAAGTAAAAGATACAACATCTTATGTGGCTATTTCAAGAACTAAAGTAAGAGATTTACTGAAAAAACTGAGCACTGAAAAGCTGAAAGGCAAGAAAGTGAAAATGGAAGTTGCTTATTAATTTAAGATCGAGGTTGAGGTTTAGACTGAAAGAAATAGTTCTAAACCTCAACCTTAATTTATTTCAATCCTTTTGTTTTTGTCTGCAATGTGTAAACAGATTTTGAAGCGGTAATAAACAGAATATCGTTTTTCTCCCCTCCAAAAGTCACATTTCCCGTCCAGTCTTCAGGAATTTTAATGTGATGTACTTTTTCACCTTTAGCATTAAAAACAGTGACCCCATCTCCTATAATGTAAAGATTTCCATCTTTGTCAAGCGTCATTCCGTCTGAACCCATTTCACAGAAAAGTTTCTTTTCAGATAATTTTCCGTCTCCTAAAATATCGTAAACATACGTTTTTCCGGCATCAATATCTGAGACGTAGAGTTTTTTCAGCTTCACACTTCCAATGATTCCATTAGGCTGTACAAAAGTTTCCAATTTTGAGATTTTACCATCTTTACTTCTGTAATACAGATTTTTTTCAGGAATCTCTACTTTAAAATCTTGCCAGTAATCTCTTTTATACAAAGGGTCAGTGAAATAAATTCCACCATTACCATCTAACCAAAGGTCATTGGGACCATTTAATCTTTTCCCTTCAAAACCTTTAGATAAAACCTCAACCGACTTGTCTTTACCAATCTTCCAGATTTCACCTTCATTGTCTGAACAGGTAATCAAATTATCATTTTTATCGAAATAGGTTCCATTGGCCCGCCCTGTTTTATCTAAAAATAAGGATACTTTATTGGTTTTCCAGTCCCAGACATAAATTTTGTCATTGGGTTGATCTGTAAAATAAACGTTCCCGGCTTTGTCTGCTGCAGGTCCTTCGGTAAATGAAAATTGATTTGATATTAATTTTGGTTCAGTATTTTCCAACATAGCATTGTAATTTGGTGATTTGCAACTGGTAAATGCCAAAACCAAACCAACAAGACCTGCATTCAAAATATTTTTCATTTCTATAAATTTAAGGCTTACAATTTACGATTTGTAAAAAGTATTGCCAATTTTATATGAGTAATTATTTAGTTCAAATATAAACAACAAAATGTCCTTTTTGTCCTATTCTGTAAGTATTTAATATTATTTATTAAACCTTAAAATCAAGAGCTTTGTATCATCTTTTAATGAGGAAATTTAGACTGCATATTATTTCAGAAATGATTTACAAATCATCTAAAAAAGTCCTTTTAATTCAATAAAATTCAAAAGATGAGTATTCAGCAAGGTAATATAAAAATTCCGGGAAGTGATGGTGAGGCTTTCAGAGATTCTGTAGGAACAATGGACGATACAGGAAAACGAAAATGGGTTTTTCCCAGAAAACCAAAAGGTAAGTTTACCAATTACAGAGATTATACAAGTTATGTTTTATTAGCTTTATTTTTCGGAATTCCATTTTTAAAAATCAATAATAATCCATTTCTATTAATTAATCTTATTGATAGAAAATTCTTTATTTTAGGGCAGTCGTTTTACCTTCAGGATTTTTTTATTTTAGCGTTAGGAGCCGTGATTTCTGTCATTTTTGTAATGCTTTTTACCGTAGTTTTCGGAAGAATATTTTGTGGATGGTTGTGTCCGCAAACCATTTTCATGGAAATGGTTTTCCGAAAAATAGAATATTGGATTGAAGGCGACCGTAACAAACAAATGAAACTCGACAGGCAAAGTTGGGATTCCGAAAAAATAAGAAAAAGACTTTTAAAATGGTCTGTTTTCTTTATTATTTCATTGATTATCTCCCACTTTATGTTTATGTACATTGTCGGTTACGAAAATATTTTCAAAATCATTCAGGAAGGTCCGGTAGAACATCCTTTACATTTTACGGCAATGCTGTCTTTTTCACTGGTCTTTTATTTTGTTTTCACTTGGTTGCGCGAGCAAGTCTGTACCTTGATCTGTCCTTATGGAAGACTTCAAGGCGTGTTAATCGACAAGCAGACCATCAATGTATATTATGATACAAAAAGAGGAGAAAACCGTGCTAAATGGAGAAACGGGGAAGACAGAAAATCTTCAGGAAAAGGCGATTGTATTGATTGCGGACAATGTGTAGTCGTTTGCCCAACAGGAATTGATATCAGAAACGGTCAGCAATTAGAATGCGTCAACTGCACTGCTTGTATCGACGCTTGTGATGAGGTAATGGTAAAAGTAGGTTTACCAACCGGATTGGTACGTTATGCCACAGAAGCAGAAATTGAAACCGGAAAAAAACTTGGAATCACTTCAAGAATGATTATTACCACAATTTTTCTGGCGTTATTAATAGGATTTTTAGGATTTTTATTAAACGACAGAGGTTCTATGGAAGCAAAATTTATAAAACCAGCGGGGTCTACATTCTTTGTGAGAGACGGGAAAATCATCAATAATTTTACCTATACTTTTTTAAATAAAACCAATGAGAAAAAAGTAATTACGATAAAAATAACGCATCCCAATCATGCCGAAATTATCTCTTCAGGACCGAGTAAAATCGTTTTAAAAGGCGACCAGATTCTTAAAGGTTCAATTAGCATTGCATTCCCTGAAAATGAAATTAAATCGTCCAAACAAAATATAACATTTGTTGTGTTAGATGAAAAAAATGAAGTTTTAGATACTTTTGAAACAACCTTTGAAGGACCTTTTAAACTTGCATTGTAAAGCATTAGTTTTTATGATTTTTAATAAATTGCGAGGGTGTAATTCCCGTATTTTTACGAAACATCCTCGCAAAATAAGAATACTCTTCATACCCCAATCTGAAAGCAATCTCTACAAGACCTTCATCAAGATAAATAAGCATTCTTTTAGCTTCCAGAATCACTCTTTCAGTAATAATTTCAGAAGCCGTTTTTTGCATAACGGTTTGGGTAATTCTGTTAAGATGCTTTGCTGAAATATTGAGTTGTGAAGCATAAAAAGAAATCGATTTTTGAGAAGTAAAAGACTCTTCCAGCAAGTTTTCGAAATCCTGATAATGTTTAAAATAAGATACACTTGTGGCGGACGTTTTTTCATCACCTTTAGAAAACTCTCTTACCGACTGAATATAAATTTGAGAAATAAGAGAAAGAATAAAGCTCTGCTTCATTACATTCTGAGACTGATGTTCATTTTGAATAGCCTCAAAAAGGCGAATCATAGCTTCCAATTCTGTTGATTGAAGCTGAAGTTTCCTCGGAAAACTCGGAGAATTAAAAAATGGAAAATTTTTCAGCTTTTGATTAACGTAGTGCATCTCATAATAAGGCTGAGAAAAAAAGAAAATATAACCATCGGTATCCGGAGAAAGTTCCCAACTGTGCACCTGTCCCGGAGAAAGAAAAAACAGACTTCCTTCAGAAACATCATATTTTTGAAAATCTATTTCATGAATCCCGGTTCCTTTAGTAAAAATAACAGTGACATAAAAATCATGACGGTGCGGTTTCTCGATATGTTTATGGCTGGAAACCAAATGATTTCTTAACGTATTAAAGTAAAAATCCGGAGCATTTTTCTCTGACTGAAAAAGATTGATGTGCAATACCGAGATAGAATTCATCCTGATTTATTAAGTGTAAAAGAGAACAAAAATACACTTAACCTGAACATTTTACAACGTGTATTTGTAGTAAAGCTTAAAAAATATTTATCTTTGAATTTTCAGGATTTATAATGAAGACAAATTTACCCGACAAACTGTATTATTCGATAGGAGAAGTTGCGAAAGCATTCGATGTAAACGCTTCATTGATAAGATATTGGGAACAAGAATTCCCCATCATCAAACCTAAAAAAAACAAAAAAGGAAACCGTTACTTCACTCCCGAAGATATCAAAAACCTGAAAATCATTTATCATTTGGTAAAAGAAAAAGGATATACGCTTGACGGAGCAAGAATTGCCCTAACAACCAACTCAAAAATTTCTGAAACGGTAACATTAATCGACCGTTTAGAATTCGTAAAAGCAGAATTGCTTAAGCTCAAAGATTCTTTGGTAGAAAAAGATTCTGAATAAAAATGTAATTTCAAATGATTAAAGTAAAACACAGAAAGCATTTAAAAACTCTGGCTGGAGTCTCATTATTTCTTATAATTATCGGAGCTGTTTTTAATGTGAATACTTATTTAATGGCCGCTTTGATTGGAATCTTTGTCGTGTCACTTGTCCAAATTTTCATTCACAAAAAAAGCGATTCTTAAGTTTATTTTTTTTGTTTAAACATATTTATCAAACACACTTTACAATTCACTGTAAAACAATCATTTAATCAATATTTTTTTTTCATTTTTATTTGCTTATGAATTAAATTAATTCATAACTTTATTGTATGCTCATTTCGGTAAATCGAAATAAGCCAAAAACATAAACATATAACGATGAAAAAAAATTACTATCAGAAGATGGCATTTCTTGGAATGCTGTTGTTTACACTAGTTGGATTTCAAAAATACGCCAACAAATCTGATGAAACTTTTCCCGAGGTTACATTTATTTCCGAAAGTTTACCTGTAGAATCATTCTCAGAATTTGATCCAAACGATTTAGATGAAAATCAATGGCAAAAGCTCGGATTTTCCGAAAAACAAACCGCAACAATTTTAAAATACAAGAAAATTGTAGGCGGAAAATTTCTATCAAAAGAACAGTTCAAGAAATGTTATGCGATTTCAGAAGAAAAATATTCCCAACTCAATTCTTTTATCTTATTGCCTGAAACCAATTTGGAAGCAAAATCTGGAAATTCAAATTTTAAAAGTTATGAGAAGAAATCTTTAAACATCACCCGGAAATTTAATCCTGACCAACTTTCACAAACCGATTGGGAAAACATCGGATTTTCTGAGAAACAGGCTGTGGCAATTTTAAAATATAAGAATTATCTAGGAGGAAGTTTTGTGAGTAAAGAAAAATTCAAAGAATGCTTTATCATCAATGAAGAAAATTATGCGAAACTTGAACCTTACTTAATTCTTCCGGCAAAAACTCCTGCCAATTTTAATGCTTATGCCGGAAAATCCAATTCATTCAAATCTAAAACGCTGCAAACTTCTTTTGATCCGAATATATTGGATGTGCAAGGTTGGATGGCTTTAGGATTCTCAGAAAAGCAAGCGAATGTGATTGTTAATTATCGTGACAAAAACTTGAAAGGAAGTTTTAAAAATTTGGAGGATATTAAAAACTGCTTTGTCATTTCCGCAGAAAAGTTCGAAGAATTAAAACCTTTTATCAAATTAAACGTTTCTACAATAGCGAAAACCGTTGAGGATAAAAAGCCCGAATTCAAACAGGAGAAAACTGATTTTTCAAAAACAGATATGAATTCTATTACTTTTAAACAGCTTTTAGAATTTGGTTTGGATGAAAAAAGTGCAGGTTCAATGATCGGTTTTAGAAAAAAACTGGGCGGATTCATGACCAAAGAACAAATTTTGGAGACCTATAATATTGATAAAGAATTGGTTCAAAAACTATTAAGTATTGCTCTACTCGATAATTCAAAAGTTGAGCGACATACTTTGGTCAACGCACCCGAAGAATGGCTGAAAAATCATCCGTATTTCAAATATTCCGCAGACAAAATTATTTATTACAGAATCAGCAATCCCGATGATAAAAAGATTTGGAAGCTATTGAAAACCAAGCCTGAATATGAAGCGAGAATGAGGCTTTATCTGAAATAGTTGATAGTTGATAGTTGATAGTTGATAGTTGATAGTTGATAGTTGATAGTTGATAGTTGATAGTTGATAGTTGCAAAATTACTTTTTACTTGGCTCTTTTTACTTTTCACTTATACTAAAACTGTCACAAATTCAGGTGATAGAGAAACAACTCCTTCCGTTAAACTTTCGGGATGGGTTGTGAAACCTTTTAATTTTGAAGTTTTTCCTTTTAAAACTAAATCCATCAATTGTTTATCGGAAAGTTTTTTGCCAAAAATATCAAACGAAACTTTAAAGCCGCAGTTTTTAAAATCGGAACATCCGACTGCGGTTTTTCCTTTCATCAGGTTGTGTGATTTGCATTTCGGGCATTGTGTTTCTTCCCAAGACTGTAATTCTTTTTTTACAGCCGGTTCACGTTTTTTCTTTTCTTTGACTTCCTCCTTTTCTTCATGCAAGGTGAAAACTTTTGCTTTTCCATCAACCACTTTTTTGGTGAGTTCGGTCACCATTTGTATCAATTCATCTTTGAACTGATTGGCTTCATATTCTCCACTTTCAATTTTCCGCAATTTTAATTCCCACTCCCCTGTTAATTCCGGGCTTTTCAGTAATTCGTCTTCAATGGTATCAATTAACTGAATTCCGGTTTGGGTAGCAATCAGATTTTTTCTTTTCTTCTCAATATACTTTCGCTTGAAAAGTGTTTCGATAATATTTGCTCGCGTTGAAGGTCTTCCAATTCCATTATTTTTGAGCATTTCACGAAGTTCTTCGTCATCTACTTGCTTTCCGGCAGTTTCCATCGCTCGAAGCAAGGTTGCTTCGGTATAAGGTTTTGGTGGCGAAGTTTTTCCCTGATGAATCATCGGGTCATGAGGTCCCGTTTCCCCAACTTTAAATTCAGGAATAGTCTGTTCCTCTTCCTTATCTTTTTCCTTGTCGTTCGGTTCTTCTTTAGCGTCTTTAGCATACACTGCTCTCCAACCCGGTTCGAGAACCTGTCTTCCACTTGTTTTAAATGGAATTGTTCCAACCTGAGCTTCAACCAACGTATTTGAAATTTTACATTCCGGATAAAAAACGGCAATAAAACGCTTCGCAA
The DNA here is from genome assembly GCF_900168205.1 of Chryseobacterium balustinum. Classification (GTDB taxonomy): domain Bacteria; phylum Bacteroidota; class Bacteroidia; order Flavobacteriales; family Weeksellaceae; genus Chryseobacterium; species Chryseobacterium balustinum. The sequence continues at coordinate 27,748 of NZ_FUZE01000017.1, read as the reverse complement.
TCAAATCATAAATCATTTTCTCTTCTCTTGTTAAATTTGGAGAAGGCGGAATTTCTGTCGGAATAATTGCGTGGTGATCGGTCACTTTTGCATCATCAAACACCGCTTTCGATTTTGGAATCGGCTGTTCCAGCAAAGGTGAGATCAAATCTTTGTAAATAACCATACTTTGAAGAATCCCTCCAATTTTCGGGTATAAACTTTCTGATAGATACGTCGTATCAACACGCGGATAAGTGACGTGCTTTTTCTCGTAAAGACTCTGAATATATTTTAAAGTGCTGTCTGCAGAATACCCAAACTTTTTATTGGCTTCCACCTGAAGTCCGGTCAAATCAAATAGTCTTGGATTTTTTTCTTTTCCTTCTTTAATTTCAAATGAAAGAATTTCAAAAGGATTAATCTTTAAATACTCCAAACCTTTTTCGGCTCGGTCTAAAGTTTTCAAACGGTCAATTGCAGCGTTGAAAATTACGTCACGGTATTTGGTTTTCAGTTCCCAATATTCTTCGGTTGAGAATGCATCAATTTCTTTCTGACGCTGAACCAACATCGCCAAAGTCGGAGTCTGTACTCTTCCAATGGACAAAACCGCTTTATTTCCGCCAAATTTTTTGGTAAAAAGTCGCGTTGCATTGATACCCAACAACCAGTCTCCTATCGCTCTTGCATTTCCTGCGAGATAAAGATTTTTATAATCTTCGGCTGGTTTTAATTTTTCAAAACCTTCTTTAATTGCTTCTTCTGTCAATGATGAAATCCATAAACGTTGTACAGGTTTGTCGCATTTTGCTTTCTGCAAAACCCATCTTTGAATAAGTTCTCCCTCTTGACCGGCATCCCCGCAATTGATGACCTCATCACATTCGGCTACCAATCTTTCGATTACTTTAAACTGATTTTCAACACCTTTATTCGGAATTAATTTGATTCCGAAACTTTGGGGAATAATCGGTAGCAAAAATAAATTCCAGGATTTGTATTGCGGACCGTAGTCGTGAGGTTCTTTTAGGGTACAAAGATGTCCGAAAGTCCATGTTACACAATAGCCGTTTCCTTCCATATAGCCTTGTTTAGGCATAGTTGCGCCCAATACTTTGGCAATATCTCTGGCAACGCTGGGTTTTTCGGCAATACAAAGTTTCATGAATAGTCGGGATTATTGGGAGGGTTGCAAAAGTCGGGATTTTTTTTGGAATTTACTAATTTGTTTGTAACTGATGACCCATAACAAAAAACAAAATTTCAATCAAAACTCAAAACCTTACTTACTATTCAAATGTCTATTAATTGCTGTAAAAACAACATGTTTTCTTTTGCGTATTTGATTCATAAAATGATCCTCTTCAAATATTGTACAACAGCGCTTTACATAAGAATAGTAATTTGATTCCTTTTTTACACTTGAAGAATAATGTGAAAACTCATAAAAACCTCTTTCATTTTTTACTAACGAATACCGTTTTCTTGTTTGCTTTTTGAGTTCTGAACCTTCTGAATCATTAATTTTCAAAGGCTTATTATAAAGTTTTTTGATTTGATTGATATAAACAGCCTTTTTAGCTTCTGGATTTTTGTCTAATAAAGTTTTAGCTCTTTTACATCGTCTTTTTGTTATGGAAATAATTTTTCTATAATAACGCGATAAGTTAGCTGACTTTATAACGGTTTTATATCCTCTAAATTCAAAACCTAAATATAACAAAGGAGTTTCTTTTTCTTCTTTTGTTATTTTATGTACTTTAAAACATGTTAATCTTTTATTATCATGTTTTGGAGAATATTGAATATTCTTGAATAAAAATTTTTCAGTTTTATTTTTACTTATTTCAACCTTACTTTCTTCTACCAAATCGTAAATATACTTTTCAATAGATTCAGATTGATTAGGTCTACAGATAACAACAATATCATCAGAATACCTTTTGTAATAAACTCCCAGTTCCTGAACAAGGTTATTAACTATTTTTAAATCAAAATCATATAAATATACATTAGCAAGAAGAGCACTAATAGGAAGACCTTGAGGAATTCCTATATTTTTTTTATCTTTTGAAAAAAACGGATTACTATATACTCTAAGTTTTCCTTCTTTTATTGTTTTTCTAAGTTCTTCATTACTTTCAAAAAAACATTTAAATCCTTTTTCTTTTCTAATTTTTGCAAGTTTTGACTCATCAAAACCTAATTTTCTTCCTCCTTTATTTTTTTTCTGAATTCTTAAATCATCAAGAAGAACATATCTAAATTTTGTACAGGCTTTAAAAACATTGTAGTGATCTTTAGGTAATTCATCCACACCTAAAAGCCATTTCCATTTTTGTTTTAAAAATTGATGGTTTAGACTGGGAAAAAAACTTTTTAAATCAAAAGTTAAAACACAAACATCTTGATCAACTCCTCTTTTTTTAATTTCATCAAAAGCTTCTTTTGCAAAATGAATTGTGCTCTTACCTTTTTCATTTTCATCTGAAATAGGAATTTTACGATAAGCATTTACAGATGAGTCTAATAATGGATTTTCATTTAGCTTTTTCTCATACAAATCATTGAGAATTTCCTTGTAATATCCATAAACAAGAGCGTCCATATGACTTGCATAATGTAAAGGACGAAGCTTATGTGTTTTCTCAGGTACATTTGTATCTTTATGAATTTGACAATGTCTTCGACCATCTCCATGCTTATGCTTTTCTGGATCACCTTTCTTATATTTTCGATCTTTTAAAATGGTATGTATAAGAGGATAAAATGCATAATGGGCTACATAATTTTCATTTTTAATATTTTGATAATATTTTCCCCAGTCTTCTCCTATTTTAAGAGAAGGAGAAAGATGTAAATATCCTTTTTCTTTTATCCAATCTGGTCTTTCAATCATAAAAAATGCTTGCAATAAGTTAATATCGTTTAATGATTACATACACTTTCGTCAGATAAGAACCCATTTACTGAGTCATTAAAATTTCCGTAATTAATAGAAATAGCATTAGAGCTTATTCAGCTAATAGTGAAGAACTGTACAAATAATATTAAACCCCATCAAGAAGATGAAAGATAAATTAATAAAATATGTTAGGTATTTGGGACCTATACTTATTATCACTAAATTTACAGCTACTATCCTATTGTGCCACTTCAACCTTATAAATTGGGAAGAAGTATTGCAATCTCTCAACCTTATAACCCATTTGCTATAAGTGAATCTTTTAAGCATACATAATTTTAAAAGACCTATTATCTTTATCTAGATGTAATCACACTCCTTTTTGCAAGCATTCAAAAATACATAAATATTATTATATTTGTCTTCTAACCGTGAAATTAAATTAAGCAATGGAAGATTTTTCTATTGGTGATTGTGTATCTCTTAAAAATCACCCCTATTTCGTAAACAATGATTCATTTAAAATATCTGCAAATGCAGATATGACTCCTCCTGTAATGATAATTGCAGAAATCTTAAACAAAACACAACATGATTCTGTAACTGGTAAAATTCCAGAAAAACAAGTTAGATGCTTTTACTATTCACATAAAGATGGAAAATATCATGATAAATGGATTAAAGTTGGACAATTAAAAAAACTAACTCCAATTTCTACACATTTAAATGTTGAAGAATTTATGAATCTTGAAATATATGATATTGAGCATTTAAGTAAATATATAGGTAAATTAGTTTGCTTTAAGAATGTAGATTTTGAACTTACTAAGAAAAAAGTTTTTATTGATAGCTCTGATGGTCATCGTACAAGTAAGGAAAATAATCATCTTGACTTTTTACCTCCTGTGATGACAATTATTGAAATTGTAAAAAATAAAGATGAAAAAAAATTTTCATCCTTTGATGGTAAGCCTGAAAAAGAATTTTCTAAATATTTGTTTAAATGTAAATGGTACAATCCCCAAACAACCTCTTTTTCAGAGGATTTATTTTCAATCAGTCTATTAGGTTTAGTTAAAAATCAAGAAAAACTAGTTAATTTGATAAATGTCTTCAAAGAAGAAAATGATAATTTTTATTTATATACTTTAGAAAAAGAAGTGAAAATTAAAAATATTTCAAAAGATGAAAGCACTATTGTTATAAAAAGGTCTTTGATTAAAATAAATAATTTAACGTATAATCACTATTATTATACTTTCGAATATTTTGATTATTTATTTCAGAAGAGATCAATTTCTAAAATAAGCAATTTTAAAGATGATAAAAATTTAATTCATGAAAAAGATAAAGTTTTTACAAACAAACTTCCGAGAATAATTGAAAATAAATATCAGATTATTACCTCTAAAGATTTTATGAAAAATCAATATTATGCAATCAGTTATATTGATAAACAAAATAAATTAACACATAGGTGCATTAAAGTAATTAGTACCATGAATGTTCAAAGCTTAGAAAATGATACAATTACAGACTCTATAGTTGAAGCATATTGCTTCCTTCGCAATGGAAATGTAAGACATTTTAATATCGCTAGAATACTGAGTTATCAAATAATTGAAAAGGGAATAGATTTATTTGAATAAATAAGTTTATTGAGTTTATTAGAATTTCTGTCCAATTTTAGAGCTAAAGCCAGACAGAAATTCTAATAAGCCAAATCTTCACTAGTCTATATTTCCAAAATATTGAATTGCTCCAACATCTGATACATGCATGGTTTCTTCATTCAGAACATATTCTGCATTCTGAGAATTTTCCAGAAAAGAATGACTGTACAAAGCATAAGAAGGTTGTTCGGCAAAACCATTTTTAAGCATTTGATGCGCTTCTACGATAGGTTTACCATATAATTTCCTGAAGCTTCCAATGTTGTATTGTGAAAATTTCCCGTAGTGAACAATGAATTTTAATGACAATTCGATGGTGGTATTCAACATTTCGCTTAATTCCTGAATTTTCATATTGAAAGCATTTCTCATATTTCTCAACATTCCGGAAATCTTTTTGTACGAAGGTTGGTTGTCGTAGCGATAAAATAAAATCGCATCGCCCTCAATTTCTGAAATATCAAAATACTGATTGTTTACATCAATCAAAATAGAAAGTAGTTGTTTTACAATATATTCGCCGGTATAAAGTTTTGTATTGAACACAAATTCAGTAAATCCACTGAAATCGGGAATCAAAATAATTCCGCTGTTGATGTTTGTATTCTCCATAATTTTTTGGGTTTAAAAACCTGCTACATCCATAGACGAAGCAGGTTTCGTTTTACTTTATTGCCATCCACCACCAACAGAGCGATAGAGCATTGTGATCGCATTCAATCGCTGAGCTTTTAACGAAGCTAAATCGAGCTCTGCCTGTAATTTGTTGGTCTGAGCCAAAATCACTTCAATATAAGTCGCTGAATTATATTTAAATAAAACATCCGCTTTATGAACTGCCTCAGTGGATTTTCTCACCAAGCCCTCCGCAATTTTCTGTTGTTCTTCCAGTTTTTGAATTTGAACCAATGCATCAGAAACTTCGCCAACCGCTTTTAAAACCGATTGTTTAAAATTAATTTCAGCCTGCTCAGAAACGATTTTCGATTGTTCGAACTGGGTTTTCAATTGTTTTCCATTTAAAACAGGTTGTGCTAAAGTTCCCAATACAGAACCGAAAAGTGAACCCGGAATATTAAACCAGTTACTTGCTTTAAAAGCATTCAAACCACCTTGAGCCGTGATGTTGAAAGACGGATACATATTCGCTTTTGCAACATTGATTGCGGAAACACTTTTTCTCACATCATATTCTGCACTTTTGATATCGGGTCTGTAACTCAGCAATTCAGACGGAATTCCTGTTGCGATATTATCAGGAGGCTGCACATTATTCAGACTTGCGCTTCTCTCGATTTTATCGGGCATTGAACCTATAAGAATGCTCAACGCATTTTCCTGAGTTGCAATCGAACTTTCAATGGCTGGAATTGATTTTAAGATCTGGTCTTTCACGATTTCCTGTTGCTGAACCGCCAAAGCTGTTGTCAAACCAACTTCCTGTTGTTTCTCTAAAAACTTCAGAGTATTGTCAGAATAAATCAGGTTTGATTTTGTAATTTCAAGCTGCATATCGAGCATTAGCAAATTATAATATCCCTGAACAACCGTCGCTACCAATTGTGTTTTTACCGCTTTTGCAGCTTCCTGAGTTTTGAGATAATCTGATAAAGCCTGCTCTTTTCTACCTTTTATTTTACCCCAAATATCCGCTTCCCAGGAAATATTGATGGAAGTCGTGTAATCCTGCATATAACGGCTTCCCATAAATTGTCCCGCCATCATTCCGTTCATACTGTTGTCAGAAGGTCGGTTCACGCTAGCGTTGGCAATCGTTGCGCTCACGGTTGGAACATTTGCCCATTTACTTTGGCTGTAAGCTAAAGATGCAAATTCGATTTGTTTCAAAGCAACCTGCAAATCATTATTCTGAGTCATTGCTTTATCAATTAAGCTCACCAAAACTGGGTCTTTGAAGAAATCTTTATAACTGATTTTAGCAATATTTTCGTTGTTATCGGTTGCGATCCTATCATTTCTGAAAGCTTCAGGCATTTGGATTTCGGGTTGTTCATATTTCTGAACTTTACAGGCGATTGCTGTTCCCGAGATTAATGCGATATATGCTATATTTTTAATTGAATTCATTTTAAAAAAATCATTTGAATTAATATTCCCAATCGGCGTCTGTGATTACTTTTCCATTGATTTTCTCATGTAGAGCCTGGAAAACCACAAACAAAACCGGAACTACGAAAACCCCTAAAATGGTTCCGAATAACATCCCCGAAATCGCTGCATATCCGATGGAAAGATTCCCCATTGCTGACGGACCTACTACGAAAATCAAAGGAATTAAACCTGCAATAAATGCCAAAGAAGTCATCAGGATCGGGCGGAAACGGGCTTTTGCGCCTTCCACAGCTGAAGCAATTAAACTTTTACCAGCTCTACGTCTCTGGATGGCAAATTCTACGATAAGAATCCCGTTTTTGGCTAATAGTCCAATCAACATTACCATTGCGATTTGAACATAAATATTATTGGATAATTCTGCAAAAGTAATTCCCACAAACACGCCTGATAAACCAACCGGAATGGCAATCAATACAGCAAAAGGAAGGATATAGCTTTCATACTGTGCCGATAAAAGGAAGAATACGAATACGATACACAACCCGAAAATCATTACCGATTGCGAGCTAGAATTGGCTTCTTCACGGCTCATACCTTTGTAATCGTAGGTGTAACCCGGAGGAAGAACCTGTTTTCCGACTTCTTCAATTGCTGCCATTGCCTGACCTGAAGAATATCCCGGAGCTGCCATTACCGTAAGATTTGATGAATTAAATAAGTTGAAACGGTCAACCACTTCCGCTCCTGTAACTTGTTTTAAAGTCACCAAAGTATTCACAGGAACCATTTCGCCGGAACTGTTTTTAACGAAAATTCCGTTTAATGATGCTTTGTCTTGTCTCGTTTCCGGAGTAGATTGTACCAAAACTCTGTAATATTTCCCGAATCTGTTAAAATCCGAAGACTGAATACTTCCGTAATAACCTTGCATCACACTCAAAACATCAGAAACATTAACGCCTAATTGTGCGGCTTTCACTTCGTCAACCACAACTTCAAACTGAGGATAAGAAACATCGAAAGTTGTGTAAGCTAAAGCAACTTCCGGTCTTTGCATCAGCGCTCCCATCATTCCGTAAGAGATATTTCCAAGGTTTTGAAGTTCACCGTTAGTTCTATCCTGAAGAACGAGTTCCATTCCGCTGGTGTTACCAAATCCGTCAACGGTTGGCGTATTAATTACCAAGAAATTGGCTCTTTTATCTTGAGAAAGTGTTCCCTGAACCTGCCCGATAATCTCGTTGATATTATTGACCTTTCCTCTCTCTTCAGCTTTTTTTAATTTAACAAAAATAGAAGCTGCTGAAGACGACATCGAACCACTGAAAAGATTCAGTCCGTCCACAGAAATCACTTTGTCAACGGCAGGATTTTTCATTAAAATATCTTCGGTATCAGAAACCACTTTTGAAGTTCTGTCTTTTGAAGCGCCTGGAGCCAAATTTGCTGTAACGATAATGAAACTCTGGTCTTCATCAGGAATAAATCCTTTTGGAGTAGTCATCGACATCCAAACAAACAATCCCCCGAAAACCAAAACAATGATTCCTGCAATCCATTTTCTTTTTAATAAGAATAAAACTGCTTTTCCGTATCGGAAAGTCAATTTGTTGAAACTTGCATTAAATCCAGCGAAGAAACGCTCTTTGAAATTCATTTTTTCATGAGAATCTGCGTGATGCTGTTTTAAAAACAAAGCACACAAAGCCGGACTCAATGTCAATGCATTAATCGCAGAAATTACAATCGCAATCGCTAAAGTCAAAGCAAACTGCTGATAAAATAACCCTGTAGAACCGCTCATGAACGCCACAGGAACGAAAACCGCAGACATAATCAAAGTAATCGAAACAATCGCTCCCGTGATTTCGCTCATCGCAGACATTGTTGCTGCTCTTGCGTTGAGTTTCTTGTGTTCCATCTTGGCGTGAACAGCTTCCACAACGACAATTGCATCATCCACCACAATTCCGATTGCCAATACCAAAGCGAAAAGCGTTAAGATATTAATCGAAAATCCGAAAATATTCATAAAGAAAAATGTTCCCACAATAGAAACCGGAACCGCAATCGCAGGAATCAAAGTCGAACGGAAATCTTGTAAGAAGATATAAACCACTATGAACACAAGGATAAACGCTTCAATCAACGTGTGAATTACCTGGTCAATAGATTGGTCAAGCGCATCTTTTGTTGCATACGGAATTTCGTAAGCCATTCCGTCTGGGAAGGATTTTTCAAGTTCTTTCATTCTTTCCTGAAGTGCAATCTGAACTTCATTCGCATTAGAACCCGCCATCTGGAAAATCGCCATCGTTACAGATGGTTTCTTATTATATTTCGAAGCGACATTATAGCTATATGCACCAAATTCTACTTTCGCAACGTCTTTTAATTTTAAAACAGAACCGTCGCTCAAAGCTTTAATCGTAATGTTTTCGTATTGTTGAGGCTCGGTAAATTTTCCTTTATAACGAAGAACATATTCCATCACTTCTTTAGTTCTCTCCCCGAATCTTCCCGGCGCAGCTTCCAAGTTCTGCGACTGAATCGCTCTTGAAACTTCAGCCGGGGTTAGATTATATGAAGTCAGTTTATTCGGGTCAAGCCAAACCCTCATCGAGTAATCTTTGTTTCCATAAACCATTGCGTCACCAACTCCTTTTACTCTTTTAAGTTCCGGAACTATGTTGATTTTAGCATAATTTTCAAGGAAAAGGTCGTCCATTGTACCATTTTTACTGGTCAATGAAACCATTGCAATCATGCTGTTCTGTCTTTTAACTGTCGTGATTCCAGCCTGAACAACCTCAGAAGGAAGCTGATTAGTAACCTGTGCAACTCTGTTCTGAACGTTAATCGCCGCTTGGTCTGGGTCGGTTCCCAATTTAAAAATTACAGTAATCGATAATGAACCATCATTACTCGCTGTAGAAGTAATGTAATCCATATTTTCTACCCCATTGATGGCGTTTTCCAAAGGTGGCGCAACTGACCTTGCGATGGTTTCGGCATTGGCTCCGGGATACGCTGCAGTTACCATTACCGTTGGTGGTGCGATGTCCGGAAATTTTGTGATCGGCAGACTCGTCATACCGACAATCCCCAAAATCACAAGCAATACGGAGATAACCGTCGCCAGTACGGGTCTTTTTATAATTGTCTTTAACATAATTTTTGTCTTACGATTTTTGCTTTTGAGAATTTTGCTTTTGAGCTACGACAGGTGTTCCGGGCTGTAATCTGTCGAAACCTGTCACGATGTATTGGTCGCCTGCTTTCAGACCTTTAGAAACGATGAAATTATCACCCGCTTTTCCACTGATCTCGAGAGGAAGCATCACTGCTTTTCCATCTTTGATAGTGAATACAAAAGTCTTATCCTGAATTGCACGTGTGGAAGCGATCGGTAACAAAACAACGTTTGAATAATCCTGCTTCATCAAAATTTTTCCGGTATTTCCACTTCTCAAAACATTGTTTGGATTATTGAATTTTGCTCTTAAAGTAATCGCTCCGGTTGTTTTATTAAACTGACCTTCAACGGCATCTATTTTTCCGACTTCAGAAAATTTTTCTCCGCCTGAAAGTAATAGAGAAACTGTTGGCGTGTTCTTTAAAACCTCATCAATATTGCCTCCCTGATTTTGTTTCTGGAAATTATTAAAATCATTTTCGCTTAAACTGAAATAAGTGTAGACTTGATGAATATCTGACAACAAAGTAATCGCTGCCTGATTAGATGGCGTCAAAAGACTTCCCAAACGGTAATTGAATCTCCCTATATATCCGCTAACCGGAGCTTTGATGGTTGAGAAATTAAGATTAATTTTTGCTGATTCAATGGTTGCAGTTGCCTGACTTACTGAACCTCTCGCTGCGTTGTAATTAGCTTCAGCTTCTCTTACCTGAATGTCTGAGACCATTTTGTTTTTCAACAATTCTTTTTTTCTTTCCAAATCGATCTTAGAATTGGCAAGACCTGCCTGAGCTGAGATCAAAATTGCCTGAGCCGACTTCAACTGCTCACGGAAAATCTGGTCTTCAATTTTGAATAAAGGTTGTCCCGCTCTTACATAATCGCCTTCATCTACAAAAATTTTACTTAAATATCCTGTAACCTGGGGTCTGATTTCCACATTGGAAACACCTTCTACAGAAGCAGCATATTCATTTTCAACGGAAGCATTTCCCTGTTTTACGGTTTCTACCGGAAGTTGCGGGGCCTGTTGCTGATAAGCCTGCCCATGATTATCTTTTTTACACCCGACCAAGACCAATAAAGCCACGCCAAGCATAGATGATTTCTGAATAGAGAATCTTTGCATAACAATTTTCAATTAAATTTTCGGTGCAAAATTCGTCCAAAAAAAAGCGAAGGGAGATATTCAAAAAACGACTTAATTTGTCAAAAAGACATCTACAATTTATTTTCTTAAAACAAAATTTTTAAGAATAAAATTTTAGTAATAGTTATCTTTAATATGAGTAATAGATAAAACAGAGCACTCATAATCAGACACTAAGTTAATGAAAGAAATGTTATTAATTTTCCGAAAAGACATCTTAAAAATTAAACCTTAATATAAATCACTTCCTTTATATTCTAACGGAGATTTTCCAACGTGTTTTTTAAAAAATTTACTGAAAGAAGCCTGGTCAGAAAATTTCAATTGTGAAGCAACTTCATTGACATTGGAATTAGAATTTCGAAGCAACATTCTCGCCTCGACAGCTAAAACCTGATGAATAATATCTCTAGGAGATCTACACATCGTTTTATTGATGACTTTTGTTAAATATTTTCGGCTGATAAAAAGCTGATCGGCATAAAATTGCACATTATGCTGTTCTTTGAAATGTTCGCGGACAAGAATGAAAAAACTCGTCGTAATATCATCTTCGCGATAAGTAACGGGTTTTGGCCTATCGATCTTTTTAAAATAATTATCGATCTCGTAAATGACCAGAGAAAAGTGATGCCAAATCATTTCATTGAAATAATAATTCTCTTTTTCTGTGTCGTTTAAAACCTTTAATTCATCCAGATGAAAGTTTAATCTTCGGTATACATCCTGTTCGTTTCGAATAACGTGGATAGGATCTGAAGAAAGACTTTTCAGAACATCGTTTGATTTATAATTAAACCCGGCTTCTGAAATAAAATTGTGGGAAAAGAAAATATATTTTGCCTTATAATCATCAGAAACTTTCTCAATACAAACAGTTTCTGAAATGGGAGAAAAGATAATATCTCCTTTTTCCGCTTCGTAACTGGTATTTTCTAATCTAAACCCAATATTTCCCTTTTGAATCAAAAAAATAGCAAAATAATCTGAGCGGAAAGGCTTATTAAGTTCTACTTCATGATTTACAGTCTCGATTTCCATGACCACAAATTCTTTTATTCGTAAATCGAATTCTACCTCCTGAAGAAGCTCCTCAAACGTGAAAAGCGAGATAAAATCTTTTGATCCAGAATTTGATTTTCGTTGCATGTAGAAGAAATTTCAGCAAAATTAACGATTAAAATTTTCTATTTTTCATAAGTTTAATTGAAATCCTGAATCATAGTTTTTAAGCTTATTTAAAAACACAGGAATATCTTTCACCAATTGATGACTGTGAAAAACACCTTTTGGAAGATTTTCATCAAGAACTAGAACTGCAATTTCTGCAGCGACGGATGCGGTAATTCTACCTTCGTTATTACCTTTAACAATTACACTTTTTGAATTTCCGTTTTGGTCTTTGGCAATTACTTTTACTCCGAAAACATCTGTTCCCATCGGGAAATTTTTAAAACTTTGAATGGCAAAATCCTGAACTTTTTTATTTCTGAAAAGTCTGGTAATCCTTAATTTTCTGAGAAATGCTGTAAGCTCTGTAAACCATTCTACATCAAAAGCCATTCTGGTCTGCACTTTCGTAACATCCAAAGTATTGAGCAAAACATGTTGATCTGAAAAATTAAAAAGATAAAAGTTTCTGTTTCCTGAAAGATTGGTTTTCAGAGGCTGGGTAAAACTCTTTAGGGTTTTCTCCTCATCATGTATTTTCAGTGTATAATTGGAATCTACATTATCAAATGTCCATCGATAGGCATGATCACCATGTTTTTCACCTAAACCTAAAAGAACAAATATATCAATTGATTCTACATTTTGCATTTGGGAAACGACATATTGTGCTAAAAGATTGGTAATTCCGGGAGCTAAGCCTACACTTAAAACTACCGTTGAATTATTTTGCTCTGCTAAACAATGCAGCTTTTCAATTTCCTGTAAATTCTGGTAATCAGCCGAAATATCGATATACGAAATTCCTTTTGAAATACAATACTCAACAAAATCAGTATTCTGTTGATCTAGACACATAATGACCAACTCTACTTCATTTAAAACTGAAAAATCTTTCAAATTATTGACATCCAATTGCTGTGGAATAACTTTATTTTGAAACTCCTCAGCTTTTGCCTGGGCTTTCGAAAAACTTCGCCCTGCAATAATGATCTGATGCGGATACACTTTCATTAAACGTTCTGCAATAGAACTTCCCACTGCACCGTAACCACCGACAATTAATATTTTCCTTTTCATAACCCTGAATATTTTTACAAATTTCCTGGATTAATGAAAAATGCTGTTACAGAATTAAGGATGGATGTTGTGGAATTAAGGAAAGTTTAAATTAAACTTCGATAATTAATTCTTTATCATAGCCATTATATTTTTCAGTAATATAACCGTGCGGATTGCAGATAATTTCTGTTTCTCCTATTTTATATCTCGAAGGAGTATGAATATGACCGTGAACCCAGTAAAGAGGTTGATATTCTGAAATAAAATCTTCAAGATTCGAAGCATAAGCCGAAGTCACCGGATCTTTCTTAAAATGCTCAGGAACCGATTGTAAACTTGGAGCGTGATGCGTAACCACAATGTTTTTTAATCCTTGTGAATTTTCCAGACTTTCTTTGAGCCATTGTCTTGAAAACTGATGAATCTTAAAAGTATCAATACTTCGCATTTTTGAGTAGGAAGGATCTCTTCTGATCTGTTTATAATCATTCATCTGAGTCTGACACAGACTTCCATAAGCCATGGGACTTCCGAATAACGAAAAATCTGTCCACAAAGTGGCACCGTGAAATCTTATATTTTCAATATCCACAAAAGAATCTTCCAATACATTCACATTGGAGTTTTTTGAGGCTTCTTTTATTTTATTTAAAGTTTTCGGGTAAGAACCTTTGTAGTATTCATGATTTCCTAAAACGTAAATCACGGGTTTATCAGAAATTTTAGTTTTAATCCACTCAATTCCTTTTGTGCCTAAATTAATATCTCCTGCCAATACCACAACATCTGCATTATCAAAAGATAAATCAGACAATCCGAATTCCTGATGCAAATCGCTGATGATTTGAATTTTCATGGGTCTAAAATAAGATTATTCTGAGAACAAAAATATTTTTTCAATTTAATCAAATTAATAAACAAAAATAAAACACTGATTTACAATTAATTAAACACATATTTAAAATTAATATTCAAAAAGTCTATTGTTTTAGTGGACTAATAAAAATATATGTTTTATATTTGCATCCGTATTCAAGTTAGGAAATGGAAATGAAATCAAAATTCACCTACAATTTTATGTCGAAGATGAGCATCAATCACGTGATGATGTATTGCTGTATGCCTTTTTGTGGGAATTTTAGTGGCTGACCTTACTTTTATTATAACATATTTTTAAAGGCTTTACCACGTTGTAGAGCCTTTTTTTATTAAAAATTACAGAGAAAAAAATGATAGAAATAAATAATATTTCAAAAACATTTCATCAGAAAAAACAAGCTTTTAAAGCTTTACATAATATCAATTTAACTATTGAAAAAGGTGATATTGTCGGAATTATCGGCTTTTCGGGAGCCGGAAAAAGCACTTTGATCCGAACCGTTAATTTGTTGGAAAGACCGGATGAAGGACAAATTATTATTAACGGGAAAGATTTTACAAAATTAAATTCCAAACAATTAGCCCATGAAAGAAAAAAAATAGGAATGATTTTTCAGCACTTTAATCTTCTTTCATCACGAACAGTTTTTGAAAACATCGCACTTCCACTTGAATTGGACAATTTAAGTAAAAATAAAATCAGAGAAAAAGTGAATGAGCTTTTACAAATCGTAGGGCTTGAAGATAAAGCTCATGATTATCCTAAAAGTCTTTCGGGTGGTCAAAAACAAAGGGTTGCCATTGCAAGAGCCTTAGCGAATGATCCCTATCTCCTACTTTGTGATGAAGCGACAAGCGCACTGGATCCTGCAACGACCCAATCTATTTTACAGTTGCTTAGAGACATCAACCATCGTCTGGGAATAACAATTTTATTGATCACCCACGAAATGGAAGTCATTAAAGCAATCTGCAACCACGTTGCCGTCATCGATAAAGGACAATTAGTATCAAAAGGAACTTTGAGTGAAATTATTTCCAACAAAGAAAATCCTATCATCAAACAATTTTTAAATTCAGGTGTTATGACTATACCGCAAGAACTCAATAAAAAACTACAGAAAGAACCACAAGACGGTTTGTTCCCGTTAGTTGAAATCGAACTGAACGAAAGTATCAGCGTAGAAAAATTACTTTCTGTCATCTACGATCAATATAAAATTCCATATAAACTTCTGAAAGCTGATGTAGAATATTTGGGAGATTCCAATTTCGGAAAACTGCTGTTGCAATTACAGGGAGAAGCTGATGAAAACCAGAAAGCAATCTATTATTTTAATCAGAATAACATTCAAAATACAGTAAAAGGATATGCTTAGTGATACGGTAATTTCGCTTCTGGGAAAAGGAATTTGGGAGACAGTTTACATGACGTTTGTTTCAGGATTTTTTGGTTTTGTTTTGGGTCTTCCTGTTGGAATTCTGCTTTTTGTAACCCGAAAAGGACAATTGTTAGAAAACTCAATCTACAATAGAATCCTGTCAATTTTAGTAAATATTTTCAGATCGATTCCTTTCATTATTTTGATTGTCTGGATGATTCCTTTCACGAGATCTTTGGTAGGAACTTCTATCGGAATGAATGCTGCATTAGTTCCTTTAAGCATTGGAGCAGCACCATTTATTGCAAGATTGGTTGAAAACAGTCTATTAGAAATTCCGAATGGATTGATTGAAACCGCAAGAGCGTTAGGAGCAACTCCGTTTCAAATCATTAAAAAAGTTTTGTTGCCCGAAGCTTTGCCATCATTGATCAATAATGCAACGATTACTTTAATAACTCTTGTGGGATATTCTGCAATGGGTGGAGCTGTCGGAGCTGGTGGATTAGGACAGATCGGTTATCAATACGGATATATCGGTTATGACGCACTGATTATGAATCTTGTTCTTGGCTTGTTGGTCACTTTGGTCTTTATCATCCAGTTTTCAGGTGACAGATTGGCGAAGAGATTTGATCATCGCTAGTTGAGTGGGAATGTTTTTAGAGTTTTAGAGTTGAAAATATAAATATTTTTCGAATCTGTTATTCTGAATGAAGCAAAGCGTAATGAAGAATCTTAAAACATTTAATCATCTGTCTATAAGATTAAAAAATATCTAACACCCAACTTAAAAAATAAAAATAATTTACAATGAAAAAAATAAAAATTTTAGGATTAGCAGCAGGTTTGTTGTTATTCGGAGCGTGTAACACTCCAAAAAAAGATGATCCAAACTTCATCAAAGTAGGAATTACTTCCGGACCGGAACAGCAGATTGCAGAAACAGCTAAGAAAGTTGCTAAAGAAAAATATAATCTGGAAGTAGAGCTTGTTTCTTTCAACGATTATGTGGTTCCTAATGAAGCTTTGAATAATGGCGACATTGATGCGAATGCCTTTCAGCATGTTCCTTATCTGAACGAACAGTCGAAACAGCGTGGTTATAAATTAGCAGTGATTGGAAAGACTTTTGTTTATCCGATTGTAGCCTATTCAAAAAAAATAAAAAATATTAACGAACTTCAAAATGGAAGTACGATTGTTATTCCAAATGATCCAACCAACGGCGGCCGTTCTCTCCTACTTTTACAAAAAAACGGTTTATTAAAATTAAAAGACGGTATTGGACTATTACCGAAAGTAACCGACATTGCTGAAAATCCGAAACAGTTGAAAATTCTTGAAATAGAAGCTCCGCAATTGCCAAGAGTCTTGGATGATAAAGAAGTCATCATTGCCATTATCAACAATAATTTTGCAGCTCAAGCCGGATTGGATGCCGATAAAAACGGTATTTTCAAAGAAGATAAAGATTCTCCTTACATGAATGTTGTGGTTTCAAGAGAAGACAATAAAAATACAGATAAAGTAAAAAATTTCCTCAAAGCTTATCAATCTAAAGAAGTAGAAGATAAAGCCAAAGAAATCTTCAAAGGCGGTGCCGTGAAAGGTTGGGAATGATAAACAATTTGTTGATAGTTGATAGTTGATAGTTGATAGTTGATAGTTGATAGTTGATAGTTGATAGTTGATAGCAAAATTAAAAAATCCTCTAATCATAAAGAAAAATTCTATTATTATATGCGATGCCGCTTCGGAAATCTTTGCCTCCGGAGCGGTATTTTTATTTTGAAGAATCCTGAAATTTAAATGAAATTAACTGTATAAATCATAGAATGAATTAAATATTCTAATGGTTCAAATTTAAAAACAAATTCAAAATCTTTTGATTACTCAAATTATTCTACCGATTTTATATAGTATAGTTAAAAATAACCATTTCTCAAAAAACACATTTTCTCAATTTGAGATAATAAATATTTTTCCTATTTTTGTGAACAATCAATAAAAAGTTTTTTATGTTGAAGAAAACTGTACTTCTAAGTTTATTTACGATAATATCTGCCTCTGCAATGGCTCAAACCAATACGACTTCTGTTTATTTAGACGAATCTAAACCTGTTGAACAGCGTATTCAGGACGCACTTTCCAGAATGACACTGGAAGAAAAAATAGCAATGCTTCACGCACAATCAAAATTCAGTTCTCCCGGTGTTCCAAGATTGGGAATTCCTGAATTTTGGACAACCGACGGCCCTCACGGAGTTCGCCCCGAAGTAATGTGGGATGAATGGGATCAGGCTGGCTGGACAAATGACTCTATCATCGCCTACCCTGCATTAACCGCCTTATCAGCAACATGGAACAAGAAAATGTCTTGGAACTATGGTAAAGCATTGGGTGAAGAAGCAAGATACAGAAAAAAAGACATCCTTTTGGGACCTGGAGTAAACATTTACAGAACTCCTTTAAACGGAAGAAACTTCGAATACATGGGTGAAGACCCATACTTAACTTCTAAAATGGTCGTTCCCTATATTCAGGGAGTTCAATCAAACGGAGTAGCAACTTCCGTAAAACACTTTGCATTAAACAATCAGGAAATGTTCCGTCATACAAGCAATGTGATTGTTGATGACAGAACGTTATATGAAATTTACCTCCCACCTTTCAAAGCAGCAGTAACTGAAGGAGATTCTTGGACGATTATGGGTGCTTACGATATGTACAAAAATCAGTATGCAAGCCAGAACCAGTATCTTTTAAATGATATTCTTAAAGGAGAATGGAAATATAAAGGGGTTGTTGTTTCAGATTGGGGTGCAGTAAATAATACCGAACAAGCCATTCATAACGGGCTGGATGTAGAATTTGGAAGCTGGACCAACGGTCTTTCTGCAGGAACCAGGAATGCATACGACAATTATTATTTAGCAAAACCTTATTTAGACCTTATTAAATCAGGAAAAGTAGGAACTGCAGAGCTTGACGATAAAGTGACGAGACTTTTACGTTTAGCTTATAAAACTACGATGAACACCAAAAAACCTTTTGGAAACATCGCTTCTGAAGAACATAAAGCGGTAGCAAAAGAAATCGGTGAAGAAGGAATTGTTTTGTTGAAAAACCAAAATAACGTACTTCCAATCGATATCAATAAGGCAAAGAAAATTGCGGTAATTGGTGAGAATGCCATCAAAGTAATGACAGTTGGTGGAGGTTCTTCTTCATTAAAAGTAAAATACGAAACCCTACCTTTAGACGGTATTAAAGCTAAGTTCGGTAAAAATTCAGATGTACAATATGCAAGAGGCTATGTAGGAGATATCGGTGGCGAATACAACGGCGTGAAATCTGGTCAGGATTTGAAAGACACACGTTCACCGGAAGAATTACTGAACGAAGCTGTTGAGCTGGCAAAAAAATCTGATTATGTTATTTTCGTAGGCGGATTAAACAAAGCTGATTTCCAAGATAGCGAAGGAAACGACAGAAAAAGTTACGGACTTCCATACAACCAAGATAATGTGATCTCGGCTTTAGCAAAAGCTAACAAGAACTTTACCGTTGTTTTGATCACAGGAAATGCAGTAGCAATGCCTTGGATCAAAGATGTACCTTCTGTAGTTCAGGGTTGGTATTTGGGTTCTGAAGCAGGAAATTCTATCGCTTCTATTTTGGCAGGTGATGCCAATCCTTCAGGAAAATTACCGTTTACATTCCCTGTAAAACTGGAAGATAATTCAGCTCACACAATGGGTGAATATCCTGGAAATAAAGAAGAATTGGCTGCAGGAAAAGGTAAAGACCAGAAAAACCCGATCAACATTACATACAACGAAGGAATATTTGTAGGTTATCGTTGGCACGACACCAAAAAAATCAAGCCTTTGTTCAGCTTTGGTCATGGTTTAAGTTATACCACTTTCGAGTTTGGGAAAGCTAAAGCCGACAAAACAAGCATGAATCAGGATGATAAAATCACCTTTACAGTTACTGTAAAAAATACAGGTAAAAAAGCCGGTGCAGAAGTAGCTCAATTATACATTACTGATGTAAAATCATCAGTTGAGCGCCCTGCAAAAGAGCTGAAAGGTTTTGAAAAAGTATTTTTAAATCCTGGTGAGCAGAAAGAAGTAACTTTCACGATTGATAAAACTGCTTTAAGTTATTTTGATGCTCAAAAGCACGACTGGGTTGCAGAACCTGGAGATTTTGAAGCGCAAATCGGAAATTCTTCTGATGCAATTAAAACTAAGGTGAAGTTTACTTTGAAGTAATCTTACTTATATATTTCTAAAACAAATGCCCGAATTTTTTCGGGCATTTTTATTTTTAAAATTTATCTCGCTGAATCTATTATTTACGAGTGTAAATAATTTCTGAATTCAAAACAGTATACGTTAAAGTAGTTTTTGTGACTTTATACTCGCTGCATTGAAACTCATCACGATCATAATCATTCGTACAAAGCTTTCCGTTTTCAGTTTTCCATTTCGTATTTGTTGTCCTCTTGGATATTTTAAAAACATTTTAAAGAACAACGAAAATTTTAGCCCCGATTGTAACGACATCCTTTTGTGCAGCAAAGCGGAACAAAAGATATAGTGGAAAGCGGGAAAAAGCTTCTAATATTAATTTAAATTTTAGCTAATACTTCGAGTCTTGATTTTTTGATTCGTTTTGCATCAAACTAAAACCTAACGAATTGGTTCGACGACTGTAAGGAGTCTAATGGACAAATTAATTAAAGATTCTGATCTTCATGCTTCCCTTCATTAATTTCCTCAACCATTTTAGCATTAAAAGCCGGAAGATCTTCCGGCGTACGACTTGTAACCAGACCATTGTCTACAACCACTTCACTGTCTTCCCAAACTGCTCCTGCATTTTTAAGATCAATACTGATGGAATTGACCGAAGTTAAATTTCTGCCTTCAACAGCACCTGCGTTGATCAGAATTTGTGGACCGTGACAGATGGCAGCAACTGGTTTATGTTGTTTGAAAAAATCCTGAACGAAAGACAAAGCTTTTTCATTTGTTCTTAGCTGATCCGGATTGATAACTCCGCCCGGAAGTACCAATGCATCATATTCTGAGGCGGAAACTTCATCTAAAGTCTTATCTACATTGTATTCCTTACCCCAGTCTTTTTCTGCCCAAGCTTTGATGGTTCCTGACTTTGGACTGACGATATGAGCCGTCCAACCCTGTTGTTCCAAATGTTCTTTTGGAGATTTTAATTCGCTTTCTTCAAATCCATGCGTTGCTAAAATTGCAATTTTCTTTGACATAATATTTTATTTTTGGTGTTATATACTAATGACCAAGAAAATATAATGCCGTGAAAGGGTGATGTGGTATTTAAAAAATGTTAAAGTATCAACACATTTTAATATTCAATATTTTAAATTTAAAAAATAAAATAATAAAAATCTGTATTAAAATAATAATTCCAAATTTCCACAGAAAACTTTTTTTTGACACTTTATGTCTGAAAATCATTATGGCTAAAATAGCACCAACCGTTCCTCCCAAAAACGTCAGGATCAGCAAAGAAAACTCTGAGAATCTTCTTTTGTGATGGGTTGCCTTCCATTTATCCAAACCGAAAACGGTGAAAGCGATGAGATTCATTATCAAAAATACATACAACATAATGGCAAATCTAAAACAAAAATAAATATCAAACAGTTTACCTTCTGATCTTAACAAGATAAAAAGTTTCTACATTTGTTGTCCTTAAAAGTAGATCAATGACAATAGAGGATTTAGTAGGCAACTATTCTGTTCAGGGAAGCAATCAGGAAACAGATGAAGGTATTTCTTATCATGGAATATTAACTTTAGCTTTGGATGAAAATCAACGCATTATTGCAGAATGGATGATTGGCGACCACAAGCAAAATGGAACTGGATTTTTTAAAAATGATATTTTAGTTATCAATTTTAATTACCAAGGTGAAGATGATAAAATCTATAAAGGAGTTGCCGTTTATAGTTGTCTTAGCGAAAATTTACTGGATGGTTTTTGGTCTGAGAAACATGGTAATCCGCTGTATTTGGGTAGTGAATATTGTGTAAGAATCAATACTTCTGAGTTTTTAAACTAGTCGATTTGAAACAGAATAACATAAAAAATGATCGGAATTTCTTCCGACCATCATTACTATTCCTGAAATATTTTTTACTTTTTATTAAGAAGAGAAATATATTCTCCGTATCCTTTTTCTTTCATTTCTGCTTTTGGAACAAACTTCAATGATGCAGAATTAATACAATATCTCAAACCGCCTTTGTCTTTTGGTCCGTCATCAAAAACGTGTCCCAAATGAGCATCTCCGGTTTTACTTCTCACCTCAGTTCTTGCCATTCCAATTGAATTATCGGTTTTTTCGTCGATAACATTTTTAGAAATAGGTTTCGAGAAACTTGGCCATCCACAACCTGATTCAAATTTATCAGTTGAGATAAATAATGGTTCTCCTGTGGTAATATCTACATAAATTCCTTCACGGAATTCTTTGTCGTATTCATTAGAGTAAGGTCTTTCCGTAGCATTTTCCTGCGTTACTTTATATTGTTCTGCAGTTAGCTTTTTCTTTAAAACTTCTTTATCCTGTTTTTGATATTTAGCTTTTGGAAGCGGATTTGCATTTTTTGCCATTTCAAATAATCCTGGCTCGATATGACAATAACCTCCCGGATTTTTATCTAAATAATCCTGATGATAAGTTTCAGCACTGTAGAAGTTTTTCAAAGGAATTGTTTCTACAACCACAAGTTTGTTATAATTTTTCGAAAGTTTCTGAACTTCCTCTTTAATAATGGCTTCAGTTTCTTTGTCTGTAGAATAAATTCCTGTTCTGTACTGATCACCTCTGTCATTTCCCTGCTTGTTTAAACTCGTAGGATCTATCGTTTTAAAATATAAGTCAATCAAAAGTTTAAGGTCAACCTGCTCCGGATCGTATTTTACTTTCACGGTTTCGGCAAAACCTGTTGTATGACTTACAACTTCTTCATAAGTAGGATTTTTCTTATTTCCGTTGGCATATCCAACTTCAGTTCCTACCACTCCTCTGATTTGTTGAAAAAAATGTTCCGTTCCCCAAAAACATCCGCCTGCAAAATAAACTTCTTTTACATTTTTAGCATTCATAATGGTCTCATTCTCTTTTTTAATTGATGAAGATTGTTGTTTTGCATCTCCGCAACTTGTCGCAAAGACTGCAATTCCCAGAACCATTCCGAGAAATGTGAATATATTTTTCATTTTTGTTTTATTATGTATGTTCATTTTTTCCATTTAAAAGCATTAAACCAAATCCTAAAAGCATCAGATCTTTAAGAATGAAAAAATCTGTAACCGGAACGCCGTCAACAATATGCCAAACATTCGGTGTTGTAAAGAGATAACTCAGTGTCACCAAAAAAGTAACCACCATTCCGATACCTGCAAACTTTTTAAGAGATGCAAATTTCACGCTAAAGATCAATAACAAGGCAATGATAATTTCTATCACTCCGATTATATTAGAAACCGCTTGGGCGCTCATAATATCATATACGAAAAACGTGAGAAAATGGTTTTCTACTAAAGGTTTTATGGCTACTGCTTCGGTAGGTGTGAATTTGAAAGCCCCAATCCAAAGTAAAATAATTGCTGCCCCGAAAAGCGAAATGTAATAACCGATTTTGTACGTTGGTAAACCTTTGTGTTGCGATGTCTGTTGCATTGTTCTTAGATTTTGAA
Organism: Chryseobacterium balustinum; assembly: GCF_900168205.1. GTDB lineage: Bacteria > Bacteroidota > Bacteroidia > Flavobacteriales > Weeksellaceae > Chryseobacterium > Chryseobacterium balustinum. The sequence goes on along the minus strand of NZ_FUZE01000017.1, from coordinate 4,509 downwards.
TTAATTTATTATTTTCAAAACTATAGTCGCAACGAGTACACAATCCTGACAGGTTTTTTTCTTAAAAATCTAATTTTCTAAATACTTTATCTTTAAATTCCTGAATATCTGTATCATTCAAATCGTTTTTTTCTTCCCCGAACCATTTCTTTTTTAAAATAGAATCTAAAATTTTCAGTTTTTCTTCATACGCTTTGCACCACTTGCAAATCATTACATGCACAGAGAGCTGCCAGTTTTCTTTTGGCGAAATATTCTTTGCATTGCGTTTTTCCATCAGTAAAGTTGCTTTACTGCATGATAAAAAGAAAAGATGAATTATTTTTTTTAACATTTTTTTATTCCTTATGATTTTGAAAACCAATTAATTTCCAGACATTCCCGCAACTGCATTCTGGTGCGTTGTAAAATCTTCCAAAGATTAGTCGTAGAGATATCCAATTCCTGACTCACTTCAGGTGCTTTTTTTTCTTCGAGGTAATACATTTTCATCGGGATCTTCCATCGGGAAGGTAAATCTTCGATGCAATCTTCTAAACTTTTATTAAAATCCTGATTGTCTAGAAGTTCAGCTTCCGGGTTAGAAACATTCCAATCATTTAAAACCGTGTCATTTTTCCAGGAGCCTGTTTCGTCAAAGAAATGGTCGAGTTTAATCTGTGGTTCCGATTTGTATTTTTTACGATAAAAATCAGCGACTTTATTGTTGAGAATCGTGTTGAGCCAGGTCTTAGGCGTGCTTTTTCCTTCAAAAGAATCGTAGGACGAAAAAGCAGCAATGAAAACTTCCTGAACAATATCTTCCGCTTCAATGGTATCCGAAAGCAGAAAAACTGCTCTTCTCAGCAAGGATTCAGAATATTGTTCTATCCAGTTTTTTAAAGCTTCGTTTTTCGTCATTTTTTTGATTGTATCTTTTCAGATATTGACGAAGGTAATAAGTTAAACGCAGAAGTGCAAAGTTTTTGGTTGAATTATATAAACCTATTAGATTTAATTAAATATTTTTTTTAAAAATTTGGAAACCTAAATTTGATTGTTATGAATTGTAGCTATTTAAAATTTAGAATATTGTGTTTTTCAATAGCATCGGGTTTTAGCCCGATGACGAAAATTAACAGCAAATTGGCTTTAGCCGAAATTGATACTAAAGTTTTGGCTAAAGCCAATTTGATTATTCTTTTTTAAACGGGCTAAAGCCCGATGCTATTGATATTTATAAATCCTTTTCAAATTATTATTGTTTTGAAAATGCCTGCAAACCAAACAGGTTTTTGAAACCCGTTAGGTTTTATTTATGACAAAGCGTTGTCAATAGCCCCGATTGAACGACCTGTTTGAGCTCTTTTTGAGAGTTTTAGCGGTGGCAATGCAGATGCTGAAACTCTCAAAAAAGCGAGTAGTGAAAGCGGGAAAAGCTTCGCATAAAAAAATAAAATGTCTTTTTGATATAATCTAAATAGCATCTAAATGTTATTGTCTAATAAGCAATATTTTACTTAGTAATTATGACATTTTGTGACATAAAATCGATTGAAAATCTTAAATTTGCATCTTATCAAAAATTTGTAAAAAGCAAAGCAATATATAATTATGACATCACAAGAGATCCGTCAGAAATTTTTAGATTATTTTAAAAGCAAAGACCACCTTATCGTTCCTTCTGCACCGATTGTGCTGAAAGATGACCCTACTTTAATGTTTTCCAACTCTGGAATGACGCAGTTCAAAGATTTTTTCTTAGGCTACAAAACGCCGACTGCACCAAGAATTGCCGACACACAAAAGTGTTTGAGAGTTTCCGGGAAGCATAATGATTTGGATGATGTTGGTCGTGATACATATCACCACACGATGTTTGAAATGTTGGGGAACTGGTCTTTTGGCGATTATTTCAAAAAAGATGCTATTGCTTTTGCCTGGGAATTGCTGACTGAAGTTTACGGAATTCCGAAAGAGAATCTGTACGTAACAATTTTTGAAGGAGATGCTTCTGAGAATCTCGACAGAGACCAGGAGGCTTATGATTACTGGAAATCTGTAATTTCTGAAGACCGAATTATCAACGGAAACAAAAAAGATAACTTCTGGGAAATGGGTGCAAGCGGACCTTGTGGACCTTGTTCTGAAATTCATATTGACCTAAGAACTCCTGAAGAAAAAGCTAAAGTTTCTGGCCTTGAATTGGTGAACAACGACCATCCTCAAGTGGTAGAAGTTTGGAATCTTGTATTCATGGAATTCAATAGAAAAGCTGACGGTTCTCTGGAAAAATTACCTGCTCAACACGTTGATACGGGAATGGGCTTTGAACGTCTTTGTATGGCGCTTCAAGGGAAATCTTCCAATTATGACACTGATGTTTTCACTCCTTTGATTGCTAAAGTGGAAGAACTTTCAGGCAAAAAATACACAGGAATTTTAGAAGACGAAAAAGATATTGCCATCCGTGTTGTGGTTGACCACATCAGAGCGGTTTCGTTTGCGATTGCAGACGGACAATTGCCATCAAACGGAGGTGCAGGTTACGTCATCAGAAGAATTTTAAGAAGAGGAATTTCTTATTCTTACCGATTCCTGGATATGAAAGAAGCTTTCCTTTACAAATTGGTTGCTGTTCTTCAGGAACAAATGGGAACATTCTTCCCTGAATTGGAGAAACAAGGAAAATTGGTTTCAGAAGTGATTAAAAGTGAAGAAGAATCTTTCTTAAGAACGATTGAAACAGGATTAATCCGAGTTGAAAAATTAATTCAGCAAACGATTTCGGAAGGTAAAAAAGTGTTACCAACTCAGGAAGTTTTCGAATTATACGATACTTATGGTTTCCCGGATGATTTAACAAGAATTATCGCTGAAGAAAAAGGGTTAACGATTGATGAAGAAGGTTTTGAATTGGCATTAAGCGAACAAAAGCAACGTTCAAAAGCAGACTCAGCTCAGAAAGTTTACGACTGGGTAACTTTGGAAGAAAGAGAAGAAAACTTCGTTGGTTACGACCAAATTGAAGCTGAAACCTACATTACAAGATACAGAAAAGTAGAAAATAAAGACGGTGAATTTTATCAGGTTGTCCTAAGCAACTCCCCTTTCTATCCGGAAGGTGGTGGACAAATCGGTGATAAAGGCGTTCTTGAAAATGCAACTGAAAGTTTCGAAGTTCTTGAAACTAAAAAGGAAAACGGATTGATTATTTCTTTAATCAATGGACTTCCGAAAGATGCAGGTGCTGTTTTCTATGCTAAAGTGAATGCCAACGAAAGAAAAAATTCTCAGGCGAATCACTCTGCAACACACTTGCTACACGAAGCTTTGAGAGAAGTTTTGGGAACTCACGTTGAACAAAAAGGTTCTTACGTTGGTCCGGATTATCTCCGTTTCGATTTCTCGCATTTCAATAAAATGACAGATGAGGAATTGGCTTTGATCGAAGAAAAAGTCAATGCTAAGATCAAAGAAAATATTGCTCTTCAGGAATTCAGAAATATCCCGATTCAGGAAGCGATTGACAAAGGTGCAATGGCTTTATTCGGTGAAAAATATGGCGACAGTGTGAGAATGATTCAGTTTGGAAGTTCGAAAGAACTTTGCGGTGGAACTCACGTGAAAAACACCAGCGAAATCGGTCATTTCAAAATCAATTCTGAAAGTTCTGCAGCTGCGGGAATCAGAAGGATTGAAGCAATTTCAGGAGATAAATCTGAGGAATATTTCAAAGGTTTAGAAAAGCAAATTACAGAGCTTTCTCAATTGCTGAAATCTAAAGATGTCGTACGTTCTATCGAGAAATTAATCGAAGAAAATGCATCATTGAAATCTGAAGTAGAAGCTTTCAAGAAAGAAAAAGCAAAAGGCGAGATCGGCGACTGGAAAGGTGCTTATGAGCAAAAAGGCGATAAATTACTTTTAGTGAAGAAAACTTCTCTGGACGCAGGTTCTGTAAAAGATATCGTCTTCCAGTTAAAGAAAGAAATCCCAACTTCTATAACGATTATTTTGTCCGACGCAGACGGAAAACCAATGATTACCGTTGGCGTTTCTGATGACTTAGCAGGAATTTATCAGGCTGGAGCACTTATTAAAGAATTAGCTAAAGAAATCCAAGGTGGTGGTGGTGGAAACCCAGGTTTCGCTACAGCCGGAGGAAAAAATCTTGATGGTTTGGAAAATGCTTATCAAAAGGCTTTGAATATTTAAACTACTAATAAATATTACCGTTTTTGCGGTTTCTATACAAATAATCCCTTTCAGTTTTTGAAAGGGATTTTTTATGTTTTACAAAGCCAATCGTACGTCGTCACTTCGAGTAGATTTTTGCAAAAAATCATATCGAGAAGTTTTTGATGAGAGGACAAAATTTGTGCTTCGGTTCACTTGTTCTCGATACATTTTTCTGCGCTGCGCTACGAAAAACACTCCTTTAGATTTATACTAGGAAAAATAATATATTTATGTAAGAAGAGAAAAGTGTTTAAGTAAACTAAGATACACTCCGAGTAAAACTCATAG
>NZ_FUZE01000011.1 GCF_900168205.1 Chryseobacterium balustinum | reverse complement strand
GATTAGAAATAAAATCATACACAGAGTTTATGCTTTAATTAAAAACAATTCTGTGTATGAAAACAACTTGCAAATGTCATAGAAATCGAACTGACGAATTTCATTTTTTCTAAAAATCATTCATTCTAAATTGTATATTTGTCAAAACTAAAAGCACAATTTTGGAATTACAGGAACTTTTTGAACGTTTAGCGATACTTTGCATATCGATTTTCACTCTTTATTATTTTTCAAACAGAAACCGTAACATCAGGCTGCATCCTCTTTTGGGATTAATCAGCGTTTGTACATTTTTCATGTGTTTGGTTTTTACCAAAGCGGAATATAGTCTCGGAGTGGGTTTTGGCCTTTTTGCTATTTTCTCAATCCTTCGTTTCAGAACGGAAACTTTTACCATTCAGACCATTGTTTTCCTATTTGTGTCCATCACACTTTCCCTTTTAGACGGACTTTTACCCATTAAAAAACTTGAAATTCTTTTAGGAATCAACATTTCGATTGTTGTGATATATTTAGTTTTAAATTACCTCGAAAAAAAATCACCTATCGTTTCTGAAAAAAACTCGATTGAAGTTATTTCTTCTTTAGACTTTCTTCAATTGGAAGAAGCGGAACGAAAAAAGGTTTTAACAGAAAAAACTAAACTGAAAAACTTCAGCTACAATATTAAAACCATTAATCTGAATGATAATATTGTGATTTTAAAGCTTTCACATTAATGCCTTAATAACGCAAAGTTTTAATAAAATTGGAGCATATGTAAGAAGCAAAGAATAGCGAACAAGTCGCTTAAGCGTAAGGAATATTTATAAGCTTTATAAAATCAATTTATTGATTCATCTTTGCTCCTTAAGTTATCATAAAGAAACATCATCTTTGCGTTTATTATAAAACTTGATAATTAAAAACTCAATCCATATAAGCTCTTGCCTGCTTAATATACAATTGCTTTTCATCACCCAAATATTTGAATTCTATATCTAAAGGATAACTTCTTTTGGCCATTTTCCGTTTCTGCCAAAGAAGATAAAGTTTTCTTTCTAAAACAGGAGAAATATCAAATAACTTTTTAATTTCTGTTTCTGTAAGAATAGGTTTTCCGCTATTTAGGCTTGATGTAGAACGATAATCAACGACAAAAGAACCAAATCCGTTAAAATTGTGACAGTAAAATTCATCACAGGTTACACCCGGTTCAGGTTTTACAACAGATTCTTCACCTAACTGAACATTTACGGTAATTCCTGCATATCGGTCACGATATAAATTTCTTGTAACCAAAACTCCATTAGCTTTCTCATCCGGGAAAGAACGATGTACCAACACGCCCATTGCACAGCTTTCATGATTGATTCCAAACAAATCACGCTCCTGAAAAGCACGGAAGTTCCAGAAACTTGACCAGACTTCCAAAATAGCTTTTTCTACAGTTTTTTCAGTGTCTCCAATGATTGCAGTTTTAGAATCGTATAATCCAGCCCCGTTGAACCCTTCCATATCTTCAGCATTTGTTGAAGAACGGAATCTGAAGTTTTTAAAATCATTTTGAGCATTGAGCTTTTCTTCTATTTTCTTCAAAAGTTCAGGATTCACTTTAGAATTTTTCACCGTTTTTCTAAATGCTTTTAATTCCTTTTCCAGAAGTTTCACAGAATCTTTCGGAATCGCATACAATGCATTGATTTTATCCTGAAAATGATTATCCTTAATATGCTGGTCAAAATAATAAAACGGAATTGCAAAAGCATATTCCGGAGTTTTATAGGACTTTAATTCTTTTTGAATCTGTTTTAAAAGTCCAAGATTTGTAGCCTTTGAACCAATAGAATTAACGATATTTAAAGGAGTGACGGTTTCAAGATCGACTAAATCGGTTACCGAAAGGTCTCTTTTCAGAATAATTTCTTTCACCGCTTTCTTAACTGGAATTGGTTTTTGTGAAGCTTTTAATGAATATGAATTTTCTTTGGTTATCAACTCCACTTTCTTACCTAAAAGATTATTAACTGATTGCTTTTCCCAAACTTTTGTATCTACATACACCGGAATATTTCTATTTTTCGCCAGCAAAACCAAATGACTTAAAGGGGTCTGAAGCTCGGTAATAATAATTCCACGAACGGTTGGAATAAACTCAGGAGTAGTATTGATAATAATGATTTCATCAGATTTAGGATTGAAATCTTCCTTCTTCTGTAAATCATATTTTTTAAGAATCCCGATACTGGAAGTATTTTCAATCGACTGTTCTGTAATTCTTTTAAAAATAAAATCTGAGAAAACGGTTGGAATTTTTAACGCTTTTTTTGAATTTAAGCCGATTACATGCGGAGAATTCAGATAAAACTTCAGCTTATCTTTGAAAAACACATTTTTATTGACTTCATTAAAAAAGAAATTGATCAAACCAGCATTCATCTCGTCTGAAGCAGCCAGTTCCATCACCCAATCATCAGAATCTTCTAAATAATTGATATTGGCAAGAAGATAAGCTCTCTTATTGGTTGGATTGTAAGATTCTTTGTTAAACTCTCCTATTTCCTGACTAAACCCCAAAACCTGCACGCAGAAATCGTAATGATAGGTATATCTTGTACTGTTAAAGAAGTATATTTTTTTCGCACCGTAATCATAAACCACTTTTACAGATTTCATATTGGTAAACTTATCTGTAAGCGGTTTCCCGGAAAGGTTCAGAAACTGCTGTTTCTTGGTAATAGAATGCACATAATTATCCTGCGAATATGATAAAAGTGACAATGTGAGAAATAAGAATACTAAAATATTTTTCATGTTTTTGTGAAGATTACCTCACAAATGTAGACATTATCCTGAATTTGACAAATAGTAATTAGCCCCGATAGAAACGGCATCCTTTTGTGAAGCAAAGCGGAACAAAAGATATAGTGGATAGCGGGAAAAAGCTCCGGAAAATATAAGTAATTGGTTATGATTAATAAGTAATAATTCTAACTTATTTTTGATGGTGATTGTTCTTCAAAAGCAAAGTCCCGCTTTGAAAATAAAACGAGACTTTACAAGTGAAAACAAGGTATCTTTAAACGACAGGTCCTGCCGCATCTTTTATTTCTTCTAATAACTTTTTGCGTTCCTGCAATCTTCTTCTGGCAATGACCGATTTACCATTGATGAGTCTTATAAATCTTGGATATTTGAATTTTTCTTCCCCAAAATGATGGGTTAAAACAAACAGCAATACTCCAAAACCTGCAACGATGATGTAACCGAAAATTTTCTTGTTGGCAGAAAGAATTGCGTTCAGTTGAATGCTTTTTAAATTGGCCGAAAGATCTTGTGAAGTAAGCGTCATTCCATCTAAATAGACTGCTAAATTGCCTAAACTCTCAATCTGAAACTGATATTGAAACCATGAAAATAATGCTGAGAAAAATCCTACCGCAAGGAAAGTACGCCAAACCAAAACCAATCCGATTGCCGCCAACATATCATCGAGTTCCAACTTATCTAAAGTATAATACCAAACGGAAATAAAAAGTGACCCCATCCCAAAACCTTTCAGAAACATCGGCAAATACCATTTCTCATAATTAAATTCTAGTACCATTGAAAAGTACATAATAATAGCATAACCGATCATCGCAGAAAACCCTGAAAAGATGAACATCTTGAGAGGTTTTTCTTTTTTAAACCAATAAACAGCTACAATTCCGGCAAGAATTAATCCGGGGATCATCATCAGATTCAGTTTAGCATTGGTCAATTGGTCATATCCTAAAACACCGACCGAAAAGATATTTTGAATGGAAGCAGTTCCTAAAAACATTCCCAAACAAAACAGCATAAACAACCCGTTTTGAACATTGCTTCGCTTGAAGATTTTAAAAGATAAATAGGGTCTTTTCAAAGTCATCTGACGTATTGCCAACAAAGCAAAACTTACAAATGCCGCAATACTTGCATTAATAATCCTTGTAGAATTCAGCCAATCCTGCTGTTTTCCAAATGAAAAAACGTAAGCCGAAAACATAAAAGTAGAAACAAATAACAGAATACTCAGCCAATCGATATAATGCAACGGAACTTTTAAAGCAAAATATTTATTGTGCATAAACATCCAACAAATCAAAGCCATTACAAAACACTGAAGCGCTGCAATATTGAAAAACTGCTGCCAATTGTAAAGCATCGAAACTTCTACCGCATAATAACCAGAAATCTGGGTCAAACTCAAAACAAATGTATAAAATACACCATAGAAAACCCCTCTTCCACCCATCATTGCCATCAACGGAAGAAATAACTCGATGGTAATCATCATTTTTAAAAATCCAATAACCAAAGCACTTGCAATAATAATTACAGGATCCATCGTAGTTCCGTTAATGTAACTTAGCAATCCTAAAAGCACCAGTAAAAGCACTACTTTATCACGTACTTTATATCGCATTTTAAATCTGAGAACGACCGGCATACAAGCGCCCATCCCAATAGTTGTGGCATAATTTGCCCACATAAAATATTCGGTAAGCTGACCTGTTCCACTGACCATAAAACTCAAATTCCCTGCATAAACGCCTCCTAAAGGCATCACGACAATAAGCAATAAAACTATAATTAACAGCTGAACAAGTTTCGGAACCCAATCGCTGAAAAGACCTTTGTTATACATAATTTTTATACTAATAGATGATAGACTAATAGAGAATAGACAGTCATAAGATTTTAGATAGATGAGAATTTTGGTTTATTACAAATAATCACAAAAGTCTTTTATCTACCTGTCTATAATCTATTCGTCTCTTTATAAAGAAACATTCATATTCATTCCTGCGCTCAGCTTGGCAACATCTTCTTTTTTGTTTGATGATGTAAATTCTATTCTTACAGGAATTCTCTGTTGCACTTTAATGAAGTTACCCGTAGAATTGTCTGTTGGAACACTAGAATATCTCGAACCCGTTGCTGCAGAAATTGCAGTTACCATTCCTTCAAATTGTTTTCCACCCAAAGCATCTGCGGTCATCATCATTTTTTGTCCGATTTTAATATTCGGCATTTGGCTTTCCAAAAAGTTGGCAGTTACCCATTTGTGATTATTTAAAACAATCGTTCCCACCTGTTGTCCCGGCTGAATCAGCTGACCTTCAGAAATTACTCTTCTTCCCATCACGCCATCGTAAGGTGCAGTAATTACGGTGTAAGAAAGGTTGATTTTTGCCATTTCCAACGCAGATTTTGTTCTTTTGATTTCTGCATCATTGATTCCTAATTTGCTTTTCACTTCAGTTGTCGAAAGATTGGCTGACTGCTTTTGATTCACCAATGTTTCATACGCTGCTTTTTGGGCGTCATATTCTGTTTTCATCTGGTCAAATTGCTGTTTTGTAACCGCTTCCGAAGCTAAAAGGTTTTTGTATCGGTTTAAATTCTGTTCGGCATTCCAAAGTCTGGCTTTTGCTCCCGCAATATTAGATTCCATAACACTTACGTTATTAGAAACTGTATTTACCGATGAACTTGTAGCCGATTTTTGTGCCAAAGCATTTTGATAAGCAGCTTCTGCCTGACCAAGCTGCGTCATTATTTCTCTCTCATCCAAGATTACCAAAGTGTCGCCTTTTTTCACCTGTTGATGTTCGATGAATTTAATTTCTTTGATATAAGCTGAAACTCGTGTGTTGATTGGATTTATAAATTCTTCCACCTGAGCAGCTTCTGTATAGGTTTTATCGCCGATGTGAAAATATTGACGAATCAACCAAAACAGTCCAAAACCAATCACCAGAAAAACAATAATATTTGAGATGATGGCTCTTATTTTATTCTTTTTATTTTGTTTTTTCTTATCTTCTGCACTTGAAACTGCAGGCTGTGTATCTTGAGTATTTTGTTCCTTGTTTTCCATTATTTTGATTTTCAGTTTTAAAGATTAAAGTGTTCCTGTAGATTTCAACAGATTATAATATTGATACAAAACATTGATTTCTGCATTAGCCAAATCTAGCTCCGATTGCAGCTTTTGAATTTGTGCATCAATCATTTCAGCTTGTACAGCCAGTTGATTCAGATATTTAGCTTCTGTAATTTTGTAGTTTTCATCAGCTAAATTTTTAGCATCATTCAGAATTTCAGTCTGCTGAATCGCCTCCTGATATTTTGTATATGCTGCATTCACTGCCATATCAAGATTCTGCTGCACCAATGTCATCGCATCATTTGCCTGATTTTTCTGCAGCTCACCAAGCTTCACTCTTTCTTTGGTTTTATATAAATTATCAATATTATAGCTCAAAGAAACACCACCTTGCCAACCGCTTGAATACATATCCAACACAGGATTTCTTGTCGTAATAGGTCGTTGTAAAGTATATCCTCCAAAACCTGAAAGTGTCGGCATTTTATCCGTTTTAATGATTTCGATATTTTTATCGGCAACGGCAATATTTGCTTTTGCAGATTTTATTTGTGGATTGTTGTCGTGAGCCAAATTCAGATAATAATCCATCCCGATTCCTGTTTCTTTATTGCCTAAATTTTCTATAGGAATAATCTGTGTCTTAGAATCTAATCCTAAAGCAATATTCAGATTATAATTGAGGATTTTTCTGTTATTGACTAGGGTTAACATTCCCTGGTCTAAATTTTTAATCGCCAATTCACCACGAATCACTTCATTTCTGGTAATCATTCCTTGCTGATAAAATTTTTGAATATTTTTCAGACGTTCCTGACCCAGCTTTTTATTGTTTTGAATGACAACTTCCTGATTTAAAATTTTATAAATGTCTAAATAATTAGAAATTACCAAAAACTTTATATCCTGTTTTCTATTCTCTAAATCTAATTCGGAAAGCTGTTCACGAAGTCCAGCCAATTCAATAGACTTATTGACCAACCCTCCTTTGAAAATTAATTGAGTCGCCTGTACAGCATACGAACTTCCGTAATGCGGCATCGGAATAGTCGTTGAATTCGAGAAATCTTTGTCAATTGCGATCACATTTCCCAAATAAAATTGGCTCGTAGAAGCTGTGATTGTAGGAAGTTTCTGAAGTTTTGTAATATCTGTCTGCTGTTTTGCAATATCGATATTCTGAGCAGAAACTTTAATTTGCTGATGATTCTGAATTGCCAATTCGGCAACTTCACTCGCTGTCATCTGTTTTATTTCTTGTGAAAAAAACAGCGCAGGAAAAAGACCTATCAAAACTGATAGTGCTGTTTTTATGTTTTTTACCATTTTACCTTGCTTTACAGATGCAAAGTTAGGCGAAGCATACAATCAAACAAATGTTTGAATTTTGGAAAAAGATGTTCAAATGTAGGATTCAGTTATTGATATTGTTGTCTGTATTGACTCGGGCTTATCTCTAAATGTTTCTTGAAAAAATGAGAAAAAGAATATTGATCACTAAAACCTAGTATTGTAGAAATCTCTGAAATAGGCATTTTTGAAGAATTTAAGTAGACCTTAGCTTCATTGATTACAATAGAAGCAATAATTTGACTTGCCGACTTTCCCGTTACCGACTTTACTACCGACGAAAGATGTCTGGTTGTAATCGACTGTCGCTCGGCATAAAACTCTACTGTTCTATTATTAAGATGGTGAGACGACAAATCATTTAGGAAAACAAAAACGATCTCTTGCTGTCTCGACATCTGATTCATTGCACGGCTATCTTCATTAGAAATAATTCCTGCAATCTGATAACAAAAAACTGAAAAAAGATGCTCTACAATTTCTTTTTTATAAGTCATTTCTGTTTCAGAATCTAAAATATATTTTAAAAAATTGACACTTTTCCAAATTAAATCCAAATCATTCTGAGAAAAAGGAACTCCTACATTCATTTGCTGTCGAAAATACCGATACGTAATCAACCTATTGAATTTCAACGACAAAGCAGAAATGAATTCACGTTTATAAGAAACCATTCTCGACTGGAAATCATCACTCACAGAAATCATCTCATAGACCGTTTGCGGATCTGTCACCATAAATGTATTGGCAGTAAGCTCAAGATCGTTGAAATGTTGACGAAGCTTTATAGATCCACTTTTAATAAAGATAAAAGCCGGATTATCAGGCCGGAAAGGTTTATCCACAGATATTCTTTCGAAAATATTGTATTGCGTAAAAACATCAACTCCGAATTTTTCTAAAGCAGTCATTTTATCCATTTCAATTTAATCTTCTAAAGCATACACTGCGAAACTTGCCAACCAATGATCTCCACCATAATTCCCTTGAAATAAAAGCGGAAGTCCATTATTTAAAAAGATATTAGCTGTTTTTTGAAATTGTTTTTTCAGCGGATGATTATCGGGAAGAGATTTTGCAATTCCTTTCATACACCAAGCTTTGGTAAAAGATAAACCTACTAAATGAACGGTTTGATAATCGCTTAAATCACTTACTACAGGGATTTTCTCAATATTTTCGATACTTCTCTTTTCATAAAATTGATCAAGCCATTTTACAAACTCTTTCTGAGGAAGAATTCTTCGCATTAAATCTGCAATTTCCAAGCTTGGCGAGAAAAAGTCAGAACCATCTGGTTCAAGATATGCCGGAGTTTTGGTATTATTTAAATAGAAATATTTTGCTTTTTCAATCAATTCGTTTTCAAAAGTTTTATCATCTGTTGCTCTTGCCCAATCTAATGCAAAAACCATTGCAAAAGCTGTATTGGGATGAACTCCCGTTCTGTTGGGATACGTTTGCTTCGGAAGATAAGTTTTCCAAGAACTCAGAATTTTATCCGTTAAAGGTTTTAGATTCTGATGCCAGATTTTGGCTTTCGGATGATTCCAGGTCATTAATTCTTCATCTAACTTTAATAACCATGCCCAACCATACGTTCTTTCAAAAGTCGTTGTTAACTGATATTTCGTAAAATAATCGGCTTCAGTCTGTAAATTTTCTTTTGTAAATGAATTATCAAGTATTTTCTCAATGTCTTTAGCAACCGATAAGTTAGGTTTTGTTTTTAGCAATCGAACTAACATCCAATGACCATGAACTGAACTATGCCAATCAAAACAACCATAAAAACTTGGATGAAGATCTTTCGGTGTCAAAATTACTTCATTAGCATTATTAATAATATGTGCCGTTTTATTCGGATATTCCTGATTGATGCAATGAAGCGGTTTTTCGGATAACTTTATCGCCATTTCATCCGTCAGTTTGGGGCTTTCCTGAGCAAAAATTAAAACCGGTAAAAATGCCAATGCTAAAAGACTTTTTTTCATTCAATAAAAATATAAAAGTAAATCTAGATTTTAAGCATAGTTTTTAAAATTGATATCAATTACATTTTTATATAATCAAGAAAATAAAAAATCCGAACATCAAATGATATTCGGATTTTTTTTATTTAGATGAAACAATATTACGCATTAAAATGCGATTTTACAGTTTCTAAAACCTGTTCGTCAGACATTTGCTGAGACGATTCCAAAGTTATTTTTAAATTTTTAAATTGAGCGGTATCGTGGAGATAATGCTTCAGTTCTTCCTGAATGGTTCCCGGACCGGTAATTAAAACTTCTTCAGAATTTGTAAGAAGGTGTTCTACTTCTTTGAAGAATTTCACTTTATTGGTTTGTTCTGCATTGTTTCCTGCATTTTCGCTTGAATTTCCATGCTGGATTACGGCTTTTACCGGACTACAAAGAAAAAACTTAAAGGCATTCTGTGCATCATGATTTTTTACGACGATGGCCTTTTGAGAATCGATCCAAAGTCCTGCTAATTTTTTTTCAGACATAATATGATTTTTAAAGTTATATATATCTGTAAGTAGACAAGAATGATGCAAAGGATGTGTTAATGGCTGTTAAATTATTTTTTAAGATATATTTTCATGCAATTTATTGAAGATTACTTCACCTTAGGTTTGTAATGACATTATTTACCTAAAACAAAAACGGCAGGAATTTTATGCAATTCCGGTTTTTGTTTTTGCCATTCTTTTATTGTTTTAGTTTTGATAAATTCATGGTCAGGATCATTGATATTCGCAGCAATACAAAGTTTTGTATTTGGCGATAAAAATTTGGTCAAATCTTCGAAAAGCACATTGTTTCTGTATGGCGTTTCCATGAAAATCTGCGAATAGCCAGTTTTCTGAACCATTGATTCCAAATGCATGATTTGCTTTTTCTTTTCGCTTTTATCAATCGGCAAATATCCGTTAAATGTAAATTCCTGACCATTAAAACCGCTTGAGATTAGAGCTAAAATAATCGATGAAGGTCCTGAAATAGGAATTACTCTAATGTTTTTTTCGTGACACCATTTTACAACTAAATTTCCGGGATCAGCAATACATGGAAGTCCGGCTTCAGAAAGTAAACCAAAATCCTGACCGTCTATCATTCGATCCTGAGCTTCTTTGATATCGGCGTTTTCTGTGTATTTATCCAACAAAAAAAGTTTCAGATCAGACTGTTTTTTTTCCGGTGCAAAAAACTTTACAACTTTTCTTGCTGTTTTTTCATTTTCTACAAAAAAATAATCGGTCTGCATAATGTAATCTTTTATCACAGGCGAAAAATGACTGATTGACGTGTTTTCTGAAAGGTAAGCTGGGAGTAGAAAAAGCATTTTTGGTAAGTTATATGTTGTAAATTATGAGTTTTGAGTTTTGGAAATGAGAAGTTTTTCGGCGATTTTTTCACAGGCTTCATCCAATTGGTGATAGACTTTTTCAAAGCCATCAATTCCATCCCAATAAGGATCCGGAACTTCTCCTGAAGCATGATTCAGATCTGCAGCTTCCATTAATAATGAAATTTTGCTTCGTTGCTCTTCATTTTGAGTTAAAGAAATTACATTTTTTAAATTACTCAAATCCATACAGTAAATTTTATCAAAGTGATTTAAATCTTCTGTAGTAATCGGTCGGGAACTTTGTTTTGAAATATCAATTCCATATTTGGCAGCGGTTTTTACCGATCTTTTATCAGGATTGCTTCCCTGATGCATATCAATTGTTCCGGCTGAATCTACAATAAAATCTTCGGAAAGTTTAGATTTCATAATTCCTTCAGCTAAAGGACTTCTGCAAATATTTCCGAGACAGACCATTAAAATTTTCATTTCAATATCATTTAAAAATTTAATTAATAATATTTCTTCAAACAAAGCTAAATAAAAAAGGAGAATAAGCCTATTCTCCTTTCTATAAATATTTTGTACAGAATTAATTTTTTATTTTTTCCGTTAAATCTTTTACGTATTTTTTTATTTCCTTGTCAATTTTAGAAACATCTTTAATGGTATCACAAGCGTACATTACCGTTGAATGGTCTTTACCACCCATTTCTTCACCAATTTTGCTAAAAGTAGCATTAGTATATTCTTTTGAAAAATACATTGCCAACTGTCTCGGAAGTGCAATTTCTCTTTTTCTTGTTTTAGATAAAAGCTGCTCTTTTTTAATTCCGAAATAATCGCAAACTACATCCTGAATATAAGGAATGTTGATCACTTTTTTCTGGTTAGCTGCAATCTTACTGATGGTTTCTTTTAATAATTCTAAGCTTAAATCTGATTTATAAATCGTAGAATAAGCGATAACAGAATTAATGATACCAATTAATTCTCTTACATTTGTTTTTGCTTCTGCAGCAAGGAAATCAAGCATATCATCAGTAAGAACGATACCGTCTCTGCTTAATTTAGCTTGAATAATCTGTTTACGTGTATTTAAATCCGGAGATTTGATCTCTGCAGAAAGTCCCCATTTGAAACGGGAAACAATTCTGTCCTGAATATCCATAATATCAACCGGAGCCTTATCTGAAGTAAGGATAATCTGCTTTCCATTCTGATGCAAATAATCAAAAATATGGAAGAAACTATCTTGAGTTGCTGATTTTCCAGAAAGGAACTGAATATCATCAATAATCAGAACGTCTACCATTTGATAAAAATTGGCAAACTCTGTTTGTTTATGAGCTTTCGCAGCCGAAATAAACTGTTGAATAAATTTTTCTGAAGATAAATAAAGAACTACTTTATCAGGAAACTGGCTTTTTACTTCCAAACCTACAGCCTGACCTAAGTGTGTTTTACCTACTCCATAACCTCCATATAAAAACAAAGGGTTAAAAGCAGTTGCTCCAGGTCTTTTAGCGATTGATCTTGCCACAGTAGATGCAAATTTATTGCTTTCTCCTTCTACATAGTTATCAAAAGAAAAATCTGCTTTAAGATTAGAATCAATATTTACTTTTTTAATTCCCGGAACTACAAAAGGATTTACAATATTCCCAGAAAATCCTTGAGGCATGGTTTCCTGAACTCTTGGAGTGGGAACAGACTTCCCTTTCATATTCATGGTAACAGCTTTTTCTAAACCGCTAGGTTTATTTTCCATTACAGAATACCAAAGCTTTACCCCTTTACCGATATTTTTCTTTAAGGCAGCAGAAAGTAATGACAGATAATTATCTTCAATATATTCTTTATAAAAATCACTCGGTACCATCAACGTAAGATTATTGTCAACCAATGAAATTGGTTGTATTTTGTCGAATAGTAAATCGAAAGATTTTTCAAGTTTTTTAAGATCAGAATTATCTTCAGCTGCGTTAAGATTGTCACGCATAAACTGAAGGCACTTCTGCCATATCATCATTAAATTTTCGTTCATTTTTATGCCCCGATTAATTCTATTAGTGAGTCGTTTTAGGAGGAAGACAAAGGTCTCATATTTTATTTTCAAAAAAAAATATTCGCATATTGATTATTTAAAAATATATTTGTATGTATAATTAAGCAGTAAAAATGATACACTCAACACACTCATTAAGAGTACGTTACGCAGAAACAGATCCTATGAAATACGTCTATTACGGCAATTATGCAACGTATTTTGAATTGGGTCGCGTGGAACTTTTTCGCAGCATTGGAATCTCTTATGATGAGATCGAGAAGCAAGGAATTTGGCTTCCAGTTTCTGATTATAAAATTAAGTATTTAAAACCAGCACTATACGATCAAAAATTAGAAATTCACACTTTTATGAGAAAAATTCCGGGAGTAAGAATTGAATTTGAATATGAAATTTATAACGAAAACGGAATTAAAATTACTGAAGCTTCCACTAATCTATTTTTTTTAAATTCAGAAACCCAAAAAGTAATTAAATGTCCGGATTTTTTAATGAAATTAATAGAAGAAAATTGGAAAGAAGAAGACCATTAAATCTGGCTTAAGGTTTTTCAAAGGTTTAACTTTCAAATCACTATATTTGGTAGTAAATCAAATGAATGATCTACGCACTCATCACCATACTAATTATACTGATTGTCTTAGTCCATCAAAAGCTGAACAGAAAAATCCAAATTCTGGAACAGAAAATTTCTGAACTATCAAAAGACAAAGCCAAAATTGAAAAACAAGAACAAACCTCCACGGAAACTATTAAGTCTGAAACTTTACTCAATAATGGAAATAAAGTTGAACAAAAACCAATTCCTGAAACCATTGAAGGTAATTCTGAACCTGAAAAGGATTGGCTGACCCCACTTTCTGATTTCATCAAACAAAATATTCTTACGATCATTGGGATCTTTACCTTAGTTTTAGGAATAGGATATTTTGTAAAATACGCCATCGATAAAAACTGGATCGGTGAAAGCGCAAGAATGGGAATTGGTTTTTTGGCAGGATTTATTCTTATCATCACCGCACATTTCATCAGAAAAAACTACACCGTTTTCTCGTCTATCATTATGGGCGGAGGAATTTCCGTACTCTATTTTACGACAACCATTGCATTCAGAGAATATCATTTGTTTACACAGAGCACGGCATTTGTAATTACCTGTGCGATAACTCTGCTCTCAATTGCCCTTTCTTATCGCTATAACAGCGAGACGCTGATTATTTTTTCATTGTTCGGAGGATTTCTTGCGCCGTTGATGATCAGTACCGGACAAAGCAATTATATTTTCCTTTTCACTTATTTATCTCTTTTAAATATCGGAATGCTGATTACCGTTTATTTGAAAAACTGGAAAAGTGTAGGCTGGATTGCTTTTATTTTCACAGCAATCTATCTTTATTTCTGGACTATTGAGAAAACCGATCTCACAAGTATTATATTTTATATTGTTACTTACATTGTATTCTACGCTTTTGCGCTTCAGAATTACCTTAAAACAAATCTGCTTTCTAAACTTGACATTTTGATGTTGGTTCTGATTAATTTCTCGAGCACCCTTGGATTGGTTTATATTTTCTCTATTTTAAAATACGAACCGTTAAGTATTTTCCCACTCAGTTTTGCGCTCATCAATATATTTTTTGCGTTCAGAGAATATCAGAATAAAAAGTTTGAAAGAAATTATTCAGTTTTTGCAGGAATTGGCATCAGTCTTTTGACTTTAGCTGTTGCATTACAATTTAAAACCCACCTCATCACAAGTGTTTGGGCGATTGAAGCATCGCTTTTATTATATATATGGAAAAAAACCAATCACAATATTTTCAAAATATTTTTCTATCTGCTTTTCCCCTTGGTTATTTTGTCTCAAATAATGACCTGGACTGAATATATAAATAATGAAAAACATTTAACTCTAATTTTAAATCCTGTTTTTCTGACGAGTTTAGTGGTTATTGCAAGTTGTTTCTTCAATTTAATTTTACTGAAGAAAGAATCCAAAGAAAAAAGCGATGTCGAGTTTTTTGAAAACGCTTTTAAAGTTTTATGCTTTGGAGTGATTTACCTTTCTATTTTATTTGAATTGCTTTATCAGCTTTCTTCGCAACATTTTGTTGTTATCATTACGTACAGCTTTTTGTATAGCATTGTTTTCACAAGTTTATTGTTAATACTAAAGAAAAGATTAAGCATTTCTGGAGATTTAGAAAATCTGCTGATTTATGGTTTGTTATTTTTATTTATTGCACACATTACAAATTCACAAATTGTACTTGCAATAATAGCAAAGGAAATTGGATTGAGTTTCTATTGGATTCATTTGATTTATTTGGCACCACTTGTATATTTAAATATAAAACTCACCCCACAATCAGAATTTTTAAAGCAAAAAGTTGGTTATTTACTTGTTTCAATTGTCTGCATCCTTTCTGTAAGTTTTGAGATTTATCGAATTTATATTTTCTCGAATAACACGACTTATCAGAATATCTTTCAACTGCAGGAATATTTCAGTATCCTGTATCTTCCTATTATTTGGGCAGTTTTATCTTGTGGATTTATTTTCGCAGGTCTGAAAAAGAACATCCCGGAACTCAACAAAATAGGTTTTGGTTTACTCGGCATTACCATTCTCAAATTATATCTTTATGATGTTTGGCAAATGGATAACGTTTCAAGAATTATCGCTTTTATTATTTTAGGAATTATTTTGTTGCTGAGTTCATTCATGTTTCAAAAATTTAAAAACATGCTTAAGAATTTGGTAGAAAAAAATGAAAATTCTATAGATGAAGATATTTAGAATCGCTCCAAAAACTATTATCCATCAATATTTTACAATTAATTTAAAATTTTCCTTGATATTTTACAAAAAGTAAGTATATTTATCACGTTTTTAACACTTATATTATTAACTATGAAAAAAATTCTATATTCTCTATTTATTTTTGCATCTGCAACATTATTTGCTCAGAAAAATACAAAGGTAAAATTTGCTGTTTTAGGAGATATGGTGGGTACAACAACATTGTTTGAAAACCAAAAAGAATATGTACAAAGTAAGCAGGCATACAAAGCGGCTAATTTACCTCAAAAACTTAAAAAATTCAGCTTTATTGCAGACCAAGGCCTTACTGAGGTTAAGTTTAAAAACAATGTAGGTCCTTTAGATAATGTAAGCTTAGCGCAATATAACGAGCAGCACAATCTTCCTAAAGATACTCCTGTAATCATTGAAGGATATGAGTTTAAAGATACCAATATGAGAATATATGCAGAAATTGCACAACAAGTAGAAGTTAAGGATTATAACGGTGTAAAATCTGTATTCATTACGACTACAGCAAAATAATAAAATCAAATTATATTTAAAAACGGATGCTCTTTTGAACATCCGTTTTTTTTATGACTAATATTTGTTATTCCATTTTTTCTTAAGCTCTTCGTAGATTTTCTTTTCGGTGGCATTATTTCCGGGCTCATAGAATTTGGCATCCTTTATTTCTTCCGGCAGAAAATCCTGATTCACAAAATTTCCTTCAAAAGAATGGGCATATTTATATTCCTTTCCGTAATCTAAATCTTTCATCAGCTTTGTCGGAGCATTCCTCAAATGTAAAGGAACAGGAAGATTTCCGGTTTTCTTCACAAAGGCTAATGCATCATTAATTGCCATATAAGCTGAATTACTTTTTGGAGACACTGCAAGATAAATCGCCGTTTCACTCAGTAAAATTCTCGATTCTGGATTTCCAATAACGTTAATCGCCTGAAAACAATTATTCGCAATTACCAAAGCATTCGGGTTTGCCAAACCAATATCTTCAGAAGCAAGAATAAGCATTCTTCGAGCGATAAATTTAATATCTTCCCCACCTGCAATCATTCTTGCCAACCAATACACTGCTCCGTTTGGGTCGCCTCCACGCATTGATTTAATGAAAGCTGAGATAATATCATAATGTTGCTCGCCATTTTTATCATAAAGCGCCATCGTTTCCTGAAGAATCGACATCACATCATCGTTTGAAATTGCTTTATTATCAGAATTTTTAAACTGATTTAAGACCAACTCTACAGAATTAATAAGCTTTCTGCCATCACCACCAGAATACTGAATGAAAGCTTCTTTTTCTTTAATCGTAAAATCAGTTCCTTCATCTTTATTAAATCTATCTGATGCAATATCAATAAGCTCTTCCAGCTTTTCATGGCTTAAAGCCTTTAATATATACACCTGGCTTCTAGAAAGTAATGCCGAAACCACTTCAAAACTTGGATTTTCTGTCGTTGCACCAATAAGAACCACCCAACCTTTTTCTACAGCATGAAGAAGAGAATCCTGCTGAGATTTATTAAAACGGTGAATTTCATCAATGAAAAGAATAGGCGATTTTCCTGAGAAAAGATTCTGCTTTTTAGCATCATCTATCACATCTCGTACATCTTTCACCCCCGAAGAAACAGCCGAAAGTTTAAAAAACTTACGTCCCGATTTTTCAGAAATAATTTCCGCTAAAGTAGTTTTTCCTGTTCCGGGAGGCCCCCAAAGAATAAGAGAATTCAAGGCATCGTTTTCCAACATCTTTCGGATCGTACCTTTTTCACCGGTTAGATGTTCCTGCCCTAAAACTTCATCTAAGGTTTTTGGTCTTAATCTTTCTGCTAAAGGAGTGTTATGATTCAAGATTTTATCTATTTGAATTTTAAATATTTGGTGAAAGTAAACAGAATTCATAAAGCTATTAATTTATCCAACCAATCATCTGTTTACAGTCTGAAACTTCAAACAAATTTAAACTAAATTTCAATTTTTTACCCTACTTTTGCAATGTTTTGAAATTTTCATTTAACAAAATCATCACTTCACCTTTGGTAATTCTCATTAAATTTTACCAATGGTTTATTTCGCCCTTACTTCCCAAGAATTGCCGATACGAACCTACCTGTTCACATTATATGGTAGAATCTCTGCAGGTTCACGGTATTTTTAAAGGATTTTGGCTGGGTGTAAAAAGAATTTCAAAATGTCATCCTTGGGGTGGAAGCGGTTATGACCCTGTTCCTCCAAAAAAATAAAATATTCAATAATAAACAAATAAAAATGAGTAATACTTTCTTCCGAATTTATCTTGTGCTGTTTGCATTGGTTACCCAATGTTTTTTTGCACAGAATCATCAAGACAGTTTATCTGACGGAACATTAAAAATCAATTCTGCAGACTTACCTGTAAAAATTTATGCAAGTACAGAATTTAGAAATATCAATAATTTTGCTGATGTAGTGACCAATGACAATACTTTGGTTATTTTCACCAAAGCCAATGTTGAAGCAGATCCTTATCATTCTAATGCAATTCTTATCAATAATTACAAGAACGCAAACTATCAGTTTTTTGATAAAGATTTTAAGCTTGTAGAAAATTCAAACATTTCTGAAGATAAGATTGAAACACTCAAATATGCATTAAAAACTAAAAAAGCAGTCACCCCAACCGATACAGTTTCACTAGAAACTCCATTTAAGATTTGGGATATCACTCCCGGAATTCAATTGGGACCTTTTACGCTGCATTTTTATAGCTTGATGTTTATTTTTGCATTTGGGATAGGATATGTTTTAATGACAAAAATGTATCAAACAGATAATGTAAACCTGAAATATGTAGAACCTATTTTTACCTGGACATTAATTGGCACCATTCTAGGAGCAAGAATGGGACACGTTATTTTTTATCAGCCTGAATTATTTAAAGAAGATTTCTGGAGTGTTTTCTTACCGATCAGTACAAAAAACGGTTTTAAATTTACCGGTTTTTCTGGATTGGCAAGTCACGGAGCAACGATTGCTGTAATTCTAACGACGCTTTATTATTCGTTTAAAATCATCAAGAAAAATCCGTTTTGGGTGTATGACAGATTAGGAATTGTAGTTGCGATAGGTGGAGCTTTTGTAAGAATGGGAAATTTTTTCAACTCTGAAATCATTGGTAAACCAGTTGATCCTAGTTCACCATTTGCGATCCTTTTCCCACAACAGAGCAGTGAATATGGTGTGACGATTCCGCGTTATCCGACTCAGTTATTTGAAGCGATAGGTTACGTTTTATTGTTTATTTTACTTTGGACTTTATACAGAAAAACTGACAAAAAATATCAGCAAGGATGGTTATTTGGTTTATTCTTCATCATTCTATGGGCAATCAGATTCTTTGTAGAATTCCTGAAAGAGCCACAAGGTGACGAGTTTATTTCTTTTGCAGGATTAAATACAGGACAAGTTTTATCAATTCCATTTATGATTGCAGGATTTATCATTATGCTTTATTCTAAAAATTTAAAAATTACAGAAGCTGAAAATGCAAAACCTGAATAATTTTTAAACACATAAAAATCTGAAAGTCACAACTGAGTTGTGGCTTTTTTGTTTAAATAAAGAAAGACATTACCAATCTCATCGATTACATCTGTGGGTTGCATCGCTTCTGTAGAGTATTTTTCGGCAGCAAAATCTGCAGCTTTTCCGTGAAGCCAGACTCCTAAAATCGTAGCTTCTTCTTCAGTATATTTTTGAGCTAAAAGTGAAGTGATAATTCCTGTAAGAATATCTCCGCTTCCGCCTTTTGCCAAACCTGAATTTCCGGTGATATTGTAAAAAACTGTTCCTTCTGGAGTTACCACTTGCGTATGATGATCTTTCAAAACAATACAAATGTTTAATTCTTTTGCTTTTGTTTTGACTAAATCTAATCTTTCAAATGAATTTTCCGTTGTTCCGAAAAGTCTTTCAAATTCTTTCGGATGTGGTGTAATAATTGATTTTTTCGGAATTAATTTTAAATAGCTCTTATCTTTAGAAATAATATTTAAAGCGTCTGCATCCAAAATTAAAGGAGATTGATGATTTTCAAGAAATTCCAGCAAAGCTTTTTCCGATTCTTTTTCTGTTCCTAAACCGGGGCCAATTCCAAAAACAGTATTTTCCTGAGCTTTAATTTGTCTAATATTTTTTTCACCACCATCAATAAACATTGCTTCCGGAACGCTTGTTTGGAGAATTTCACACCCACAATTCGGTGCCAAAACAAACGTTAACCCTGAACCCGTTTTTAAAGCAGATTTTGTAGCCAAAACTACAGCTCCTATTTTTCCATAACTTCCGCCAACAATAATTGATTTTCCATAAGTGCCTTTATGGGCGAAATCTTGTCTTACTTTAAAAATATTTAGAATAACTTCATCATCAATTACAAAATCATCGGTTGGAGTATTTTCAATAAATTCCTGAGCTAAATTGATATCTAAAACAATAACTTTTCCGGCAAAACTTCCAGTTTCAGGATGAAGAAAAGTTTTTTTCCAGAATTGAAAAGTCAATGTATAATCAGCTTTAAATATGGTTGAATTTTCATGATTGATTTGATCTGTAAATAGTCCTGACGGAATATCAATTGAAATTTTAGGATTATTTTTTGAGTTTAAAACTTCAATCACCTTTTTAAAAATTCCTTCCGGCTTTCTTGATAATCCGGTTCCGAAAAGCGCATCGATGAATACTGTTTTTTCATCAAAATTGTATCTTAAAGTTTCATTAAAATCTCTCAATGAAATTCCGGAAATATCTTTCAGTCTTTTATAATTAATTAAAGCTTCATCAGAGAATTTCAACTGCTCTTTATTGATAAAAACTTCTATATCAAAGCCTTTCAGATACAACATTCTCGCAATGGCAAAACCATCACCACCATTATTACCGTTTCCGCAAAATATTGCAAATTTTGTATGATGTTTACAATTTGAAAAAATCCATTCTGCACAAAGTGAAGAAGCTCTTTCCATCAATTGAACAGACGAAACCGGCTCATTCTGAATGGTATAAAGATCAGCTAATCTGATGTTTTCTACAGTAAAAATTTTCATTTTGATCGTTTTTTTTCAATTTAATTATAATTTCTGATAATTTAAAGCAAAAAAAATACCCAAAACATTTAAGATTTATTATTTTTAAATGATACTTTTGTTTAAAACAATTAAAAATATAAATTATGGGATTTATTAAAGAATTTAAAGAATTTGCCGTTAAAGGGAATGCTTTTGATCTAGCAGTCGGTGTAATTATCGGTGGGGCTTTCGGAAAAATTGTAACGAGTATGATTGATGATTTAATCATGCCTATCGTTGCTGCAATCGTTGGAAAACCAGACTTTAGCAGTATTTATTTCGCAATAGGAAAAGGTGCTGAAAATATTCCTGCGGGATCAACATTGGCAAAAGCTAAAGAACTTGCTCCGGATGCTGCAATTTTTGCTTACGGAAATTTCATTACGGTAGCGATCAATTTTATACTTCTTGCATTGGTTGTTTTCATGCTTGTAAAAACAATCAACAGAATGAGAAAAACTGAAGCTGAAACTCCGGCAGAGCCTGTTGCACCAACAACTACAGAACAATTACTTTCTGAAATTCGTGATGAATTAAAAAAGAAATAATAAAAATATTACATAAAATGAATCCGCCGCAACTAAAAGTTGCGGCGGATTTTTTTATCATGATAAAAAAATATTTTTACTGAATCTGAAAAATACTTGAAATCTGCTCTGCCAAAGAAAGTCCAATTCTATCCTGAGCTTCCAAAGTTGAAGCACCGGTATGCGGCGTTACAGAAATTTTAGAATGCGTAATAATTTCTTTTGAAGGAGTCGGTTCATTAATGAAAACATCAAGCCCTGCAAATCTTACTTTCCCAGAATCTAAAGCTTCAATTAAAGCAGTTTCATCAATCACACCACCTCTTGAACAGTTAACGATAGCAACACCATCTTTCATCATTTCAAACTCAGATTTACCAATCATATAGCCTTCTTTCTGAGCCGGAACGTGAAGTGTAATGAAATCTGAATGCTTTAAAACCTGCTCCAAAGGTTCAGTTTCGATATCAACATTAATGAACTGATTGTTGTAGAAAGTTACTTTAATACTTGCTTTCCCAACCATATTATCAGCAGCAATTACTCTCATTCCTAAACCTAAAGCGATTTTAGCAACTTCCTGACCGATTCTTCCCATTCCAACTATTCCGATGGTCTTTCCTTTCAACTCAATACCTGCAGCGTAAGCTTTTTTAAGCGATGCAAATTCGGTATCTCCAACCAAAGGCATTTTTCTGTTTGAATCCTGCAAAAATCTGGCTCCAGAAAATAAATGGGCAAAAACCAATTCTGCAACCGATTCTGAAGAAGCAGAGGGCGTATTAATCACATGAATTCCTTTTTCTCTTGCATAATCTACATCAATATTATCCATTCCTACTCCACCTCTACCGATGATTTCCAATGACGGACAATTATCAATAATATCTTTTCTTACCTGTGTCGCACTTCTTACCAAAACTGTACGAATCTTGTGCTCATTGATGTAATCTAAAAGAAGCTCCTGCGGAACTTTTGTAGTAATTACTTCAAAGCCTTTTTCAGTTAATGCATCAATCCCAGATTGATCTAAACCGTCGTTTGCTAAAACTTTCATAACTAACTTATAATCTATTTAAAATGTAAAAAGATTTAAAAATTAAAAGAATTTTTGGTTTTCACCTTTCGTTTAATCTTTAAATCTTCCGTATGATTTAATCTTCTTTAAAAACTTCTATTGTTACCTGCTTCTCTACCAAGTCGGTAAATTTGCCTTTGTATCTTGTAGCTCTTACCAGGTGATTATCAATCCAGTGATAATTTCCTCCTCTTGGTTTACCACACAAGACGCTGTGGTATTTGAAGCCATGTTTGTCTAACCAATCAATGGTAATCTGTTTTAAATTTTCAGTTCTTGAAGTGAAAAAACAAATCTGATGCCCTTCGTCGTACCATTTATTCACAGTTGCCAAAGCATCAGGAAAAGGCTCGCAAGTCACCATTCTTTCCGGCTCTTCGTTGGGAACATCTTCTGTAATTGTTCCGTCGATATCAATAAGATAATTTTTAATTCCATCTTTTAGAATCGGACTGATATGCTCAATATAATCTAGCTCCATCGTTCAAAATTTTAAAGTGCAAAGTTACACTTTCTCATCCAAACAGTCATATTAATCTTAGTTTATGTTAAAATTTTAACACAAAATCAAATTTAAAATCAACAAAAACTATTATTTCGTTACATTTTTCATAAACATCATTAGTATTTTATGTATTCAAAAAAGCTAAAATTTCATAAATAATTAAAAAAACTAAACATTTATTTTACAAAATCACGTTTTAAACTTAAATTTGTAGGAATGGAAGAATTCGTAGTATTGGTAAATCCTAAAGATGAAGTTTTAGGTTTGATGGAAAAACAGCAGGCTCATATTAATGGCTTACTTCATCGAGCTTTTTCAGTTTTTTTATTTAATGAAAACGGTGAAATGTTGTTGCAGAAAAGAGCTGCAGAAAAATACCATTCTCCTCACCAATGGACCAATGCAGTTTGTTCGCACCCCAGAATTGAAGAAACCTATCTTGAAGCAGCAAAAAGAAGATTAAATGAAGAACTGGGAATTGATTCCGAACTTTCAGAAAAATTTCATTTTATCTATAAAGCAGACGTTGGAGGCGGACTTTGGGAGCACGAGCTCGACCATGTTTTTACCGGAACTTATCATTCAGAATTTAATTTAAATAAAGATGAAGTTGAGGAAGTCCGTTATATTTCGTTAGAAAATTTAGACAAAGAAATTTCTGAACATCCCGAACAATTTACAGAATGGTTTAAAATCATTCTGGAAGAATATAAGCATCATTTTTAAAAACACACCGATGAAAAAAATTGTATTAATGACCACATTTTTACTGAGCGTTTATTCGCATGCTCAGAAATTGGGAACTGAGCTTTATGAAAGCGAAAATTATTCAATCACAATGCCCGATACCTGGAAGGCAACGAATGACGATGGAATTGTAAACATCTTCCCCACCAATGAAATCGGTGCAATTACAATTTCAGAATATCATGATTTGGATTTACCCAAAACAGAAGTGAAAAAATTTATTCTGGCGTTGTATAACTCTCAGGATGACGAGAAAAAAGTAAAAATTACAGGCACTAAAAAAGGATATTCAGAATATCAGTATGAATATTTTGATGAAAAAGAAAAGCTATTCTGGTTTACAAAATTATATCAGAAAGATAAAAACTTTTTTCTTGTAAGCATCAATTGCCAACAAAAACACTGGAACGGAAACTACATGAAAGTTTTTAACGAAACTTTTGAAAGTTTTAAAATAAAAAAATAGAAATAAATCTACCTATGAAAAAAACAGCATTGTACGACAAACACGTTTCTTTAGGAGCGAAAATAGTACCTTTTGCAGGATTTGAAATGCCTGTGCAATATTCCGGAGTAACGGAAGAACACTTTGCAGTAAGAGAAAAAGCAGGATTATTTGACGTATCTCACATGGGACAGTTTTTCATTGAAGGAGCAGGTGCAAAAGATCTTTTGCAGTTTGTGGGAACCAACAATGTGGATGTTTTAGAAAATGGAAAAGCTCAGTATTCTTGCCTTCCAAACGAAAATGGAGGAATTGTAGACGACCTTATCGTTTACAAAATGGAAGATGAGAAATATTTTGTAGTGGTAAATGCTTCAAACATTGATAAAGACTGGAATCATATCTCAATATACAACAGTTTCGGTGCAAAAATGACCAATGCTTCAGACGAAATGTCTTTATTGGCAATTCAAGGACCGAAAGCGACTGAAATTCTTCAGAAATTAACAGAAACTAACCTTTCAGAAATTCCTTATTACAACTTTACCGTTGGTACCGTTGCTGGCGTTAGCGATGTGATCATTTCAAACACTGGATATACAGGAAGTGGTGGTTTTGAAATTTATTTCAACAACGAATCTGCAGAAAAACTTTGGGATGCTATCATTGAAGCCGGAGCAGAAGAAGGAATTATTCCTTGTGGATTGGCTGCAAGAGACACTTTAAGACTAGAAAAAGGATTCTGCCTTTACGGAATGGATATCGATGATACAACCTCTCCTATGGAAGCCGGATTAGGCTGGATCACGAAGTTTGACAAAGACTTTGTTTCTAAAGAAATTTTCGCAAAACAAAAAGAAGAAGGGGTAACCAGAAAACTGGTTGGTTTCGAGCTGACAGACAAAGGTGTTCCAAGACATGATTATCCTGTGGTAGACGCAGAAGGAAATGTAATCGGGAAAGTAACTTCAGGAACTCAATCACCGATGAAAAAAATAGGTTTGGGAATCGCTTATGTTGACAAGCCTCATTTCAAATTGGGAACTGAAATCTTTATTCAGGTAAGAAACAAAAATATCCCTGCAAAAGTGGTAAAAATGCCATTTGTATAGTCAGATATTTTTTAAATATACAAAACCGCTTTATCATTATTGATGAAGCGGTTTTTTAATATTAATTTGATACAAATCACTCATTTTGTAACCTCAGTCAATTGTATTTTATTACTCGAATTATCTTTATTTCTTTAAAGATGTAAGATTATTGAGAGGAAATAAAAATTCCTTTTGGTTTTTGCTTCCAATAAAACTTTTTGAATTATGATCATATTCCAATTTATCATATTCTATTGAAACGATCTTATTTCCATTTTGGTCAATTATTCCGTATTTATTATCATTTTTAACAATTATAAAATTGTCATCAATATTATTTATATCGTCATATACAATATTTGTTTCTCTTAGAGGATTTGGCTTTATTAAAACTAATTTTCCATCTTCATTCTTCGCTAAAATTAGTTTATGAACTACTTTTATTTCCTTATAAAAATTTGGCAACAAAGGTTTTAACTCCATATTTAAAATGGTAAACTTTCCATTTTTTTTAACTACCATTACATCCTCACCAAAAAAATTATAACAATCAAGTGTAAAATTAACTTTTTCATAATCATCACTAAATTTCTTAAAAGTAATATGATCTAAAAAATAATATTTATTTTCTTTGGAAACTAAAATTCCGGATTTAGTCAATTGTATATCTTGATATTCAAAAGGAAGCAAAATTTCTTCTTTATTATTTCTTATCCCATAATTATTATTCTCATATGAAATCGCAATTTTTTGATCTACATAGGAAACCTGTTTTACATTTTTATATAAACTTTCATCAATTTTATTTCTAGTCAAACTTTCATCATAGATCGCTCGCTTATATTTTGAATTTAAAATTGGTGTTTTACTTAAAAGTCTTTTAATATAATTTTTACGAAATGAATTATTGTTTTTACGACCATCTAATATATCTAAGGAATAAGTTATATCTTCTGAAGAGGTTCTTCGAGAATTTGTGACCCACTCTCCTTTACTTGTATCAATTATTTTTACCTTCTCTAAAGAAAATGATATTAAATAAGTAGCACTTAAATACTGTTTTCTACAATTTTGAAATTCAGGCTTTCCATAAATGTAGGTTTCAAAATAAAAAAAATGTTCGTCTTCTGTTACAGAATAAATATCAAAAAAAGAAACACCTTCTGTCTTATGTGATTCATTTACAACATCTTTTATAATCTTATAAATCTTTAACTCTTCATTATTTAATTCTTGAATGTTCTTAAATTGTTTTAAATCCTGAGAACAAAGTAAATTAATAAATGTCAAAAATAATATTATGTAAATTTTATGATTCATTCTATTCATTTAGAAAACCTATCGGGTTTGGGTATATTCTTCAAAAAAAATCTTTACCATTAGTGAATTTGTTGTAAAACTACTCCACTCCAAAAAATACTTTCAAAGCTTCTATATTCTTCTTATCATTTCCTACAAAAATTTCTTTATCAGTAATAAAAACCGGACGTTTTAGGAAAGTATAATGATCCAAAATCAAATCTTTAAAATCATTTTCTTGCAACGATTTTACATCTAATTCTCTCAATTTAATCTGCGTAGATTTTTTGCTGAATAATGCTTCATAAGACTTTGTAAGCTTATACATTTCTTCAAGCTCTTCTTTGGTGATCGGCTCTTTTCTTATTTCTCTTTTTTCCCAATCTGATAAATCAAACTGCGCTAAGATCTTTCTGCAAGTGTCGCAGGTATTAAGATGAAAAACTTTTTTCATAATTAAAATTTAATCTTCAAAAGTAAGGCTAAATATAAAATTCTGAAAATTATTAAATACCTTTATTAAAATTAAAAAAAATGGATAACAAACCTGTTACTTTTCAGTTTATCTCTGAGCCTTCAGATGTAAATTATGGTGGAAATGTACACGGCGGAAGTGTGATGAAGTGGATCGACCAAGCCGGATACGCATGCGCAACAACATGGAGCGGAAATTATTCTGTGACAGTTTACGTGGGTGGAATCCGTTTCTACGAACCTATTAAGATCGGTGAAATTGTAAAAGTAGAAGCACAGGTAATTTACACTGGTTCTTCGAGTATGCATATTGCGATCAATGTTTTCTCAAGAAACTTGAAACAGCCTACTTTTGATAAGAAAACGCATTGCATCATTGTATTTGTAGCCGTAGATGAAAATGGAAAGAAGCTTCCTGTTCCGAAATGGATTCCTGAAACTGAAGAAGAAAAACAACAGGAAAAATACGCAAAACGCCTTATGGATTTGAGAACACAGATCGAGGATGAAATGAAACCTTTTTTGTAAAGATTTATTTTTAAAGTAAAAACCCCTTCCAAATTATCTTTAGAAGGGGTTTAATATTTTAGTCTTTACAGTTATAAACTTGCGGGCAGCCCATATATTGTGTACAATATGAAGGTCCGGTAACGGCTCCTGTGCAACTGCATCCACAAAGAGATAGATCTGGGTTTCCAACTTTAATTCCTCCGACGATGTTTTTAAGATCAGCCTGCTTTAATTTTTTCGCGTTTTTTAAAATGTTTGTCATGTGATTTGTTTTTTAATTAATATAGTTTGATGATTAAATTTAAATATCATTTCTAAATAGAACGTAAATAAATAATAAATATTTTCAAATCATTACACATCATTGAATTTAAAAATTGAGTATCTACGATATTTACAGTATGAATCAACTTAGAAAAATATATAAAGAATAAAATATGACATTGAAAATAAAAAAATCTGCCTCAGTTTTGGGGCAGATCCATATTTTTTAATATCAAGATCTAATATACATCTTTGCAAGTATACACTTGAGGGCAAGCTATATACTGTGTACAATAGTAAGGACCTGTAACAGCTCCTGCGCAATCGCATCCACAAAGAGATAAATCAGGGTTTCCGCTTACTCCTCCTACGATGTTTTTAAGATCAGCTTGTTTTAATTTTTTCGCGTTTTTTAAAATGTTGTTTGTCATGTGATTTGTTTTTCAATTAATATAGTTTGATTATCAAATTTAAATATAATTCACCAACAAACCAAAATAAAACAAAAAATATTATTAAATGTTTACATATAATTTAATTAAAAAATAAGAATTCATAAAAATAATTTGATCTTAATAAGTTTTCATTAAAAAAGACCTTTCAATTTCTTGAAAGGTCTTTCGTATTATTGATGAATAAAATATATTATCTCGCGATATTTACCGTTCTTGTTTCTCTGATTACCGTAACTTTCACCTGTCCTGGATACGTTAATTCGTTTTGAATTTTTTCAGAAATA
Source organism: Chryseobacterium balustinum (assembly GCF_900168205.1). Classification (GTDB taxonomy): domain Bacteria; phylum Bacteroidota; class Bacteroidia; order Flavobacteriales; family Weeksellaceae; genus Chryseobacterium; species Chryseobacterium balustinum. The sequence continues at coordinate 100,345 of NZ_FUZE01000011.1, read as the reverse complement.
TCATAAGAAAGCTGAGAAGACATTTCGTCGTTTATTCTATTGCTTTCTACCATTACTCTTAATTCTCTACCTGCCTGAATTGCATATGCTGAAGAAACTCCTTCAAAACTTAATGCTGCAGCTTCAAGATCTTTTAGTCTTTGGATATAAGATTCTAAAACCTGTCTTCTTGCTCCTGGTCTTGCTCCTGAAATTGCATCGGCAACCTGGATGATTGGAGATAATAAAGAAGTCATTTCCACTTCGTCATGGTGAGCTCCAATTGCATTGATAACTTCTGCATTTTCACCATATTTTTCTGCCCACTGCATTCCTAAAAGAGCGTGTGGAAGCTCAGATTCCTGCTCAGGAACTTTACCGATATCGTGTAAAAGACCTGCTCTTTTAGCTAATTTTACATTTAATCCTAATTCTGCAGCCATCGTTGCAGCGATGTTGGCAACTTCTCTTGAGTGCTGTAGAAGGTTTTGACCGTAAGAAGAACGGTATTTCATTCTACCAACGATTTTTACCAACTCTGGGTGTAGCCCGTGAATTCCTAAATCAATAATAGTTCTTTTACCAACCTCAATAATTTCTTCTTCGATTTGTTTTCTTGTTTTTTCTACAACTTCTTCAATTCTTGCAGGGTGAATTCTACCATCTGTAACCAACCTATGAAGTGATAATCTTGCAATCTCTCTTCTTACGGGGTCAAAACATGAAAGAAGAATTGCTTCCGGAGTATCGTCAACGATGATTTCTACACCAGTCATTGCTTCCAAAGCACGGATGTTTCTACCTTCTCTACCGATAATTCTACCTTTTACTTCATCAGATTCAATATTAAATACCGAAACTGAGTTTTCAATCGCTTGTTCTGTACCAATTCTCTGAATCGTCTGAATAACGATTTTTCTTGCTTCACTTTTAGCATTCAACTGAGCTTCTTCCATAATGCTCTGAACGTGCGCCTGAGCTCTGGTTTTAGCCTCTGCTCTCATGGTTTCTACCAATTCTGCTTTAGCTTCTTCTGCCGTGTAGTTTGAGATTTTCTCCAGCACTTCAACTTTTTTTGCAGTTGCCTGCTCTAAATCGCTTTGCTTTTTTTCTAAAATTTCATTTTTCTTAGCATAATCAGCAATCTGTCTGTCAAGATCCTTTTCTAATTTTCCGGCTTTACTAAGTTCGTCATTCAGCTTATTTTCTTTGTCTTTCGTTCTTTTTTCAGCATCCTGCATTTTCTTTTCGCGAGACTGAATATCTGAATCATGCTGTGACTTTAGTTCTAAGAATTTTTCTTTAGCCTGAAGGTTTTTTTCCTTTTTTATGGATTCAGCTTGTACATTAGCTTTTTCTATAAGGTTTTCAGCGTTCTTTTTTGCATCATCTACAATGAATTTAGCTTTTGTATTCAGTGAACTTTTAGAGAAAAACATCCCTGCTACGGCACCGATTACTAAGCAAATAACGCCTACTATTATGGCTGTTGTCATATATATATTGAGTTTTTAATTGTCTTGTTAATTTAAAAATAAAAAAACCCACAGCAATTCATAGATTTAGAGTAAACTCCTGATCTCCACGATTTGATCTGATTCCTTCTCTCTGTAATCTGCGTAGTGCAGCACGCCATTGAAAAGACTTTCGAACATTAATTGTTTAGTGTTGAGTTTACCTTAATGTGTTAGAATTACTGTAGGCAGTTTTTTCCGGAAAAAATTCTATTTTCCTATATCGTCCAGCGACTGATTAATTTCTGCTAATCTTTCGTTGGTTGATTTTATATTTTTATCATGATTCAGAGCAACTACTTCTGCATTGGTTCCCAATTTTAGGGCACACATTGCCAAAGCATCTTGTTTATCTCTTACATCAAAATTTTGTTCAAAATCTTTAATCATATTTTCAATTTGCTTCCCCACTTTACGCAGAGTTTCTTCTTCTGCTGCGGGTACATTTAGCGGATATACTCTTCCTGCAATGTTGATGGTTATTCTCCTTACCTCCATTATAATCCACTATTTTGAAGCTGTGCAATACAAAAGTCTACTTCTTTTACCAATCTGTTGATATGGTTTTTCATAAGTCTATTGTGCTCAGGATTTCCTGATATTGCTGAATACAATTTTATATTTTTTTGTTCTTCTGCCAGTACCTGATTTTTTTTCCTTTCTTCATCATATTTCGCCTTCAGCTCAGTATGCTCTTTATTTAATTCTAAATATTTTTCAGATAAATTTTGATAACTTTTTTGGAGGCTCAAAATCTTTTTTTCTATTTCTGAAAAATTATTTTCTAATTCTTGAAGCATTTCAGGTTTATAAATTTTCTAACTATTAGCAAAAATAGGAAAATATTAGTACCGATGAAAATAATAATCTCTATATTTTGTCAAAAATAAAAAAGGAGATGCCAAGCACCTCCTTTTTATATTAATTTTATATTATCTTATTCAAATTTCAATACAAACATAACCGCTCTTGTTTGTAATGTAGAAACTGCTGCAGACCAATATGGAGGCGTAGTAGCATTATCTGCAACCATCTCATTATTCATAAAGAATGTACCTCTTACTGCTGGAGTTAATTTAAATTTATTAAAATAGAATTGAATTCCCATTTCTGCAGACCAAGCAAAATTATGCGTTGTAGATCTGAAAACCTGCTGCATATTATCATCTGGAGAGTCTGAGTTTGACTGTAGATTAACAATGTAATTTACACCAGCTGCAACATATGGTCTTGAGTTGTACCATCTTTGCCCGTGTAATTCTAGCATCACAGGAATATCAATTAAAGTAGATTTAATTTCTCTTATTCTGTCTTTATCTGTTAAAGCGATAGGAATAAATGGAGCGTTAGTCAAACTTCCATCTTTATACATTGAATTAGTATCTGTATTAAAAGTCAATTGTCTTTGAGCAAACTGCAAACCCGGCTCTACCCTTACGTCTAAATAATCATTCAATCTAAACTTGGCAATAAGACCTGCTCCAAAACTTGTGCTTTCTTTAGAAGATACAAGATTATGATTCTCATACATCCCGTATCGAGGATTAAACACAATTTTGTAGTCTATCATATTTGCATTCAAATAGAAACCCCAGCTGACTGTCTTTTGGTCGAAGTCTTCCAACTTGTCCATCCTGTTACGGGTTCTAAATTGAGCATCTGCAAAGAATGCAATATTAACTGAGGCTAAAACCAGAGCTTTTAATAGAAATTTATTCATAGGTTATTTTGTTGCTTTATAAATTGTGGCTATACCTAAACTTAATTTTTTGTATTCTACTTTTTTAAATCCTGTATCTAAAAGAATTTGTCTCATCTTTTCTCCAAAAGGAAATGCATTTACAGAATCGGGAAGATAAGTATACGCCCTGTTGTCTTTAGAGATCAATCTGCCGATTGCCGGCAATATATTTTTGAAATAAAACATATAAAATGGTCCTAAAAAACCCTCTACCTTTGAAAACTCAAGAATATAAACACTTTTGTTTTCTTTAACTACTCTTCTCAGTTCTGCCAAACCTTTAGTAAGGTTTTCAAAATTTCTCACTCCAAAAGCAACGGAAACAGCATCAAATCTATTGTCCTCGAAAGGTAAATTTTCTGCATCACCCTTTTGCATGGAAATTTTGCCGTCTAAATTAAGTTTTTTTATTTTAATAATGCCAACATTTAACATTTGTTGCGACAAATCTAATCCCACAACTTTTGCTCCGGTTCCTTTTTCTACGGCAATTGCTAAATCACCGGTTCCTGTTGCGACATCCAATGTTTCTTTTGGAGCATCATGGTTCATCCATTTTACTAATTTATTTCTCCAAAGCACATCTATTTTCATAGAAAGTACGTGGTTTAATAAATCGTATTTAGGCGCAATATTGTCGAACATATCCTCTACCTGACTCTTTTTGCTAGATTCAGAATTGTAGGGCGTTACTTGGTTGATATCTTTTGTCAAAACTTAAAACTTATAATATTCTTTGTAATAATTAAGATAATCCTGCTTGCGGAAAATCTTTGTACGGGATTCTACTTTCTGAATATTTTTGATCATCTGATCATAATCTTCATCTACATTATAATAAAAATCTTCTGTATAGAGTTTATTAAAACGTTTAGCACCCCCATAATATTGTTTTCCATCAATGATGGTTTTATCTAACGCCAAAAGTAATGAATCTTTTTTAAGATTGTATCCATAATATTGCTCATTAATATAATAATCTTTATGGGCAATATTTAAAAGACCACGAATTTTATTAACCTCAAAAGCAGAATCATAAAGCATTTTCTTATTCTGATCAAAAACTTTAATAGAATTTTTTCCTTTTTGTAAATCTACCTTTACAAACTGACCTGCCGAAATAACACCTTCAGAGCCATTATTAATTTTAAAATAGTAAGTATTGGGAGTAGGATTATCTACAAGGTAATAGTTTTTCTTTGCCAAAAAGAAGTTGTACACGGCAAAAGCACCGATAAATACAACAGCGGCAATAATTAAACCTTTTAAAGACGGATTGTTTTTCATAGATTGGCTGAAACAATTTTTGCAAATTTAATAATATTTTTAATTCTTTCTTATTAATATTAATTATTAACTTTGCGTCTTTAAAAAATTACATAAGCGAATGCCAAATACGATCATTATTGGTTCCGGATCTTATCTTCCGAATAGAGTAATTGGAAGAGATTTTTTCTTAGATTCAGAGTTTTATACGGACGAAGGAGTAAAGATTGACAAGCCTGTTGAAGAAACTATTGCAAAATTTGTTGAAATTACAGAAATAGAAAACAGGAGATTTATTGACGAAGATCTTTCAAATTCACAAATCGGTTTTGAAGCTGCAAAAATTGCTATTGCTGATGCAAATGTAGATCAGGAAGAGCTTGATTATATTATCTACGCCAGTAATTTTGGTGAAGTTACCACTAATGGTTATGTAGATTTTATGCCAACTATGGCAGCAAGAGTTAAAAATAAACTAGGCATCAAAAACAGAAAATGTATTACTTATGATATGATTTTCGGTTGCCCCGGATGGGTTGAAGCCATGATTTTGGCAGATAATTTAATTAAAGCGAACGTAGCAAAGACAATTCTTGTCATTGGAGCAGAAACTTTGAGCAGAGTAACCGATCCTCATGACAGAAATAGAATGATTTTCGCAGATGGAGCCGGAGCTGTTGTGGTAAAGGCAACTGACGAAGAAAATGTAGGTATCATTGCTCATAATACAATCTGTGATAATGGTCCTGAATTAAATTATCTTGCAAACGGACCTTCTATCAACGAAGAATCAGATCAGACTCGTTTATTTGTAAGAATGCAGGGAAGAAAAATTTATGAGTACGCTCTTAAAAATGTTCCTGGAGCTATTAAAGAAACCATCGAAGATGCAAAATTGTCTATTGAAGACATCGATAAAATATTGATCCACCAAGCGAATGCTAAAATGGATTACGCAATGATAGACAGACTTCACAAGCTTTATGATGTAAAAGATTACGATCATTCTGTATCTCCTATGACAGTTCAGGATTTGGGAAATACTTCTGTAGCAACAATTCCTACCATGTTTGATTTAATAATTAAAGGAAAAATGGAGGGTCATACGTTTAAAGATAAAGGGAACATTGTGATGACTTCGGTTGGAGCCGGAATGAACATCAATGCAATCGTTTATAAATTTCCATAAGAATATTAATTAAACAATATAAAAAGCACAGGAAATTTATTTTTTGTGCTTTTTTTAAACCTGATTATGCAAAAAAACTTCTTATTTATAGCCGCAATCTTCTTATTTTTAGAAGTTTACATTTTTCAGGCAATAAGAATCTTAACAGATAATTTCTGGGTAAGACTTGGCTATATCGTTTTATCTTTGGCTGTTTATGGTGTTTTTGCTTACGAAGTCAGTCATTTCCAAAGAAGCGACCGAAGTACAGAAAGAGCTCAGATAACGATCTCTTTATTTTTAATTTTTATTTTACCTAAAATTTTCATCGTTTTGTTTTTATTGGTTGACGATATTTTCAGAACAGGAGGTTATTTGGTAGGATTAACAAGGCCTACGGAAAATTTTTTCCCAGAAAGAAGAAAGTTTTTAAGCTTAATGGGATTAGGTTTAGGCGGTGTGCTTTCTGCACTTTTCATAGACGGAATCACGTTTGGAAAATACCGTCATAAAGTAAGAAGAGTAAAAGTAAAATTCGCTAACCTTCCCAAAAGTTTTAAAGGATATAAAGTCATTCAAATTTCTGATGTTCACAGCGGAAGTTTTTCTGATCCAAGCAAATTACAACACGCCATTGATTTAATTAATGAGCAAGATCCAGATTTAGTTTTATTTACCGGAGATATGGTGAATAATGTTGCAGATGAATTCAAACCATTCATTCCTTTGTTTTCTAAAATTAAAGCGAAAGACGGGAAATTTGCCGTCTTAGGAAACCATGATTACGGGGATTATGTAAAATGGAATTCTAAGGACGAACAAAATAAAAACCTTGAAACCTTAATTGGCTATCAAAGACAAGCCGGTTTTGATATGCTTCGTAATGAAAACAGAATTATTGAGAAAGACGGTGAAAAAATCTACATTTTGGGTGTTGAAAACTGGGGATTAAAGCCATTTCCACAATATGGAGATATTGATAAAGCTTTAGAAAACGTACCGCAAGATGCCACAAAAATATTAATGAGCCACGACCCTACTCATTTCGATTATGTGGTAAAAAAACATCCTAAAGACATTCATTTGACGCTTTCAGGTCACACGCACGGAATGCAGTTTGGTTTAGATTTAAAAAATATAAAATGGTCACCTGTACAATACCGTTATCCGAAATGGGCAGATTTGTACGAAAGTGAAGGGAAAATGCTATATGTAAACAGAGGTTTCGGAGTTTTAGGTTATCCAGGAAGAGTTGGGGTTTTACCGGAAATTACTCTTTTTGAATTGGGTTAAAAAAATTCAATATTTTTAGTTTAAAGTTTTAGCTAAGCCCTAAAACCTAATTCCTGCAACCTATCTAAAAGATATAATCTTTCATTCTTGAAGTCGCCAATTCCTTTTCATTAATCCATGAAAGAAAAGCTTCGAGTTTATCTTCCATCTTTTTCCCCAAATAAAAACTTCGGTAAAACGGAACTTTAAACTGATATTTGTTGATGTCGATAAATTGCCAAGATTCAAGATAAACCAATACAAAATCATCATTTTTCAAGGTTTCAAAAACCATATTCTGGTAATACTGCATCGGCAAAATTTGAAAAACAAAATCATTATAAGGCAACTGACTGTATGGCGAAATACTTTCCGGAACAATACTCAGTCCGTTGTCTTCGATAATTTCGGAGGTTCTTTTTAAACGTTTAAAAGGAAACAGAATGTCTCCGTGATCAATATTTGAGATATAATTAAAACCTATAGATTTTAATTCTTCCAATGAAAATTGGTTGTCTTTTTGGCGAATTCCTTTGATCTGTTTTTCAAGAAATTCCTGAATAGATTTTTTTACGTGATTAATTTTTTCGAGACTCGAATCTTTATTATAAAAAGCAATTTCATGCCCTTGAGCAGAAATTGCTTTTATTAAATTCTGAAGTTTTTCTACAATAGAAATTTCTACAAAAAAACTTGCTTTTATATCGTGAAGATCTAAAATCCTGAGAATTGCTTTAGTATTACTTTCGGTAATTTTCACTCTTTCATCATCAGAAATAGTGATGCTGTTTTTGGTTCCAGCTTCAAAGTTTACGATGTTAAAAGTAAGCAATATCATTCAGTATAATTTTAGATGAAACTAATCATTAATAAAATGTTAAACTAATTTAATCAAAAGTTACTTCAGTTTAATTAATTTTCGACTCTCTGTGATTTATCATAATACTTGATTTCAACGCAAAGTTCGCAAAGCTTTTTTTCAAAACTAACTGTTTTTAAGTTCGCAAAGGCGTTTCACTCAGCAAAGAACGCAAGTAATTATGACAGGTTGTAGATAAACAGATTAATTTTTATTCAATTTTATTTTTAAATTTTTGATCATGTCTTTCGACATCTCAGAAATTCCGAAATCGTAAGATAATCCCCAATCTTTTTTAGCAACAGAATCATCAATTGAAGCCGGCCAGGAATCTGCGATCGCCTGTCTGAAATCCGGTTTGTAATCAATCTCAAATTCAGGAATTTCTTTTTTGATTTCTGCTGCCAATTCTTTCGGAGTGAAAGACATTCCGCCCAAATTATAAGAAGAACGAACCGTAAGGCTTTCTTTTGGAGCATCCATTAACTGTAAAGTTGCATTGATCGCATCATCCATATACAACATTGGCATTCCTGTATTTTCAGAAATAAAACTTGTATATTTTCCTTCTTCAATCGCTTCGTAGAAAATCTCAACCGCATAATCTGTAGTTCCTCCACCTGCAGGAGTTTTCCAAGAAATTAAACCCGGATAACGGATACTTCTTACGTCTACTCCATACTTATCAAAATAATATTCGCACCATTTTTCACCTGCCATTTTAGAAATACCGTACACTGTTGTAGGATTTAAAACTACATCCTGACCTACATTTTCTTTTGGAATTCCTTTCCCGAAAACAGCGATAGAACTTGGCCAGAAAATCTTTTTAAGCAAACCTTCTTTCGCAAGCTCACAAAACTGAAGAAGTGGCTCAAGATTTAGTTTCCATGCGAAAATCGGCTGCTTTTCTGATGTTCCTGATAAAAGAGAAGCCAAATGATACACGGTTGTGATTTCGTAATCTTTGATGACCTGTCTTACCAATTGCGTGTTGGTAACATCCATTCTTTCGTAATGTCCGGCTGAAGTAATACCTTTTTGGTATCTGTCAAGACCCGAAGCAACCACATTATCAGCTCCATGTATCTCTACCAATCTATTGGTAAGCTCAGTTCCGATCTGCCCTAAAGCACCTGTAATCAATATTTTTTCCGTATAAGACTCCATTTTACTTTTTATTATTATGATAAAAGCAAAAATAGAAATTTTAGACCCTATTTTAAAACAAAATTGTAAATTCGATTACAATTTTTACAAATGAAAAAAATTATTATTTCCTTCATTTTGCTTTCTTGCTCGCTTTCAGCACAGTACACTGATATTAATATTGTAAAAGAAGTTAAAGTGAAAAATAAAGGAGTTGTAGTTTCTGCGCATCCTTTGGCAAGTGAAGCCGGAGCAAAAATTCTTAAAATCGGTGGAAATGCTTATGATGCAGTCGTCGCTACACAATACGCTTTAGCTGTTGTTTATCCTCAAGCCGGAAATATTGGCGGTGGCGGATTTTTGGTAGGTGTAAAAAATAGCGGAGAAAAATTTACGCTCGATTACCGTGAAACAGCTCCTAAAAACGCTTCCAAAAATATGTACCTCAGCAAAAACGTAAAAGCCAATACCGATTTGTCTCAAAACGGAAGATTAGCGGTTGGAATTCCTGGAAGTGTGGCGGGATTTTTTGCAACTTTAAAACATTGCAATCTTCCGATGGAAAAACTGATTCAACCTGCCATTGATTTGGCTGAAAAGGGTTTTGCTATTACCGAACAGGAAGCCAGATTATTAAATTTACATAAAGAATATTTTCAAAAATATAATAAAACATCCAATGCATTTGTAAAAAACGAGGTTTGGAAATCAGGTGACATTCTGATACAGAAAGAATTGGCAGAAACTTTAAAATTAATTCAAAAATCAGGATTAAAAGGGTTTTATGAAGGAAAAACTGCTGAACTTCTGGTTTCAGAAATGAAAAAAGAAAACGGAATCATCACTTTAGAAGACCTGAAAAACTATAAAGTTGCCGAAAGAAAAGCACTTGAATTTGATTACAAAGAAAATAATATTGTTTCGATGCCTTTACCTTCAAGCGGCGGAATTCTTTTAGCACAGATGTTAAAGATGTCGGGTTATGAAAATCTAGAAAAATACCAGCAAAATTCTACACAGGCAGTGCAAATTATGGTGGAAGCAGAAAGGCGAGCTTTTGCCGACAGAGCTGAATATATGGGTGACCCCGATTTTATTCAGGATAAAACAGCTTATTTAATTTCTGATGATTATTTGAAAAACAGATGGAAAAGTTTTAGTTTTAGTAAAGCTACGCCAAGTTCGGAAGTTGGAAAAGTCATTAATCAACCCAAAGAATCTACGGAAACCACACATATTTCAGTGATTGACAAAGATGGAAATGCAGCTGCTGTTACCACAACGCTAAATGGTTTGTACGGAAGTAAAGTTGTTGTTTCGGGAGCAGGTTTTTTCTTAAATAACGAAATGGATGATTTCTCTATAAAACCAGGTATTCCCAATATGTTTGGTGCAGTTGGCGGTGAAGCAAATGCAATTCAGCCTAATAAAAGAATGCTTTCTTCGATGACACCAACCATTGTTTTGAAAAACGGAAAACCTTATATGGTTGTAGGAACTCCGGGCGGAACTACCATTCCGACTTCTGTTTATCAGTCGATTGTGAATGTGATTGATTTTAAATTGAATACCAATATGACTGTTAATTCTCCAAAATTCCATCATCAATGGCTTCCTGAAACAGTATCTTTTGAAAAGAATTTTCCGGAAGCAACGATTAAAGATTTAGAAAAATTAGGTTATAAAGCTGAAAGAGTGAATCAATTGGGAAGAACGGAAATGATTGTCATAGATGATAACAGAAATATTCATGCTGTTGCAGATGGTCGTGGTGACGATTCTGTTGCAGTAGAATAATCTACTTAAAATTTATTTTCTTATTTTTCGTTCTTAAAAAAGTAAATCCATCTCTTTTGAAAAAGAAAAAATTCTACCAGCAACTCTATTTTCAGGTAATTATTGCCATCACTTTAGGAATTCTATTAGGGAATTTCTACCCGGAATTAGGCGAAAAAATGAAACCTTTAGGCGACGGTTTCATCAAATTGGTTAAAATGATTATTGCTCCGGTCATTTTCATTACCCTAACCTTAGGAATTGCCCATATGACAGACCTGAAAAAAGTGGGCCGAATTGCTATAAAAGCAATGCTCTATTTTTTCACGTTCTCAACATTAGCATTAATTATCGGTTTAGTTGTAGGAAATATTATTCAGCCTGGAGCAGGTTTAAACATTGATCCTGCAAGTTTATCGGGAGACGTTTCTCAATATCAGCAGAAAGCACACGACACTACGCTTACCGGATTTATTATGAATATTATTCCGGAAACACTATTCAGTCCGTTGATTGGAGATAATATTCTCCAAGTACTTTTGGTTGCTATTTTAATGGGAATAGCTTTGGTTTTAACGAAAGAAAAAAGCGGAAAAGTCACAGAATTTTTACAGGTTTTGGCTGCTCCTATTTTTAAAATCGTTCATATGCTGATGAAACTAGCGCCGATCGGAGCTTTCGGAGCAATGGCTTTTACGATTGGAAAATATGGTTTAGCTTCCGTTTTAAATTTAATTTTTCTTGTAGGTACTTTCTATATCACCTCTATCCTATTTGTCGTTTTGGTTTTGGGAGCTGTTGCTTGGTACAATGGTTTTAATATTTTTAAACTGATGTACTACCTAAAAGAAGAACTTCTGCTGGTTTTAGGAACAAGTTCATCAGAATCTGCACTTCCCGGAATAATGGAAAAGATGGAAAAAGCAGGATGTTCCAGAGCAATTGTAGGCTTGGTAGTTCCTACAGGATATTCTTTTAATCTTGACGGCACCAATATTTACATGACTCTTGCCTCATTATTTATTGCACAAGCTTTAAATATTGATCTTTCTATTGAAAAACAACTGATGCTTCTTTTGGTAGCGATGCTAAGTTCAAAAGGAGCTGCAGGAGTTACAGGAGCTGGTTTTGTGACTTTAGCGGCAACTTTGGCCGTGGTTCCGGAAATTCCGATTGCAGGAATGACTTTGATTTTAGGAATCGATAAATTTATGAGTGAATGTCGTGCTTTAACCAATGTCATCGGAAATTCTGTAGCAACCGTGGTTGTAGCGAATTGGGAAAAACAATTGGATAAGGAACAGCTTCAATACTGTCTTGCCAATCCTAATGAAATCGAGAAAAAACTGGAAGTTTAAAGATAATTTCAAAATATGATTAAAACCATAAAAAATATAAGTTCTAAGTACTTACTTTGTAGTACATTATTATCGTAATGATAATTTTTTCATCATTTGTGTTTTTAGCCTTCCTCGCGGAAGGCTTTTTATTTCACAATGATTTTAAATTAAAATATTCAAACTTGAAGGCTGAACTTTCACATGAATCGGAGATTTTATTTTATTATATTCCCCGTCGAGATGCCAGTTTTTGGTATTTACTTTAAACTCGATTTCTGAAACAGGAAGATACGTGATGTAATCATCTTCTTTCAGTTTTTTGGTAAACATTCTGAACGCAAAAAGCGGCGAATAAGTCAACGGAAATTTTTTCACCAAAACCATATCAACCAAACCATCACTTTTACTCGCCATAGGCGCAATGTAAGCGTTGTTACCAAATTGACGGGTGTTTGCAATATTGACCATCAAATACTTACCATTATGCTGCTTATAATTTTCGTCAAAAAATTTAAGTTTGATTGGTTTATAATTAAAAAAAGTCTTCAAAGAAACTTTAATGTAATTTTTAAATCCGCGTTTCGTTTTTTCAAATTCCTTAACGACTTTTCCGTCGAAACCAGTTCCAGAAACATTGATAGAAAGCCTGTCATTTACGGTAAAAGTATCTATTTTTCGAGATTTTTTAGCCTTTAATTTATTTAATAATTCATCTAAATTTTTACTAAACTGCGTTTCATTAGAAAACCCATTTCCCGATCCTGCAGGAAAAATAGCTAAAACTTTTTCTGTATTGATTAATTTTTTAGCAACTGTAGAAATTGTTCCGTCTCCTCCGATGGCCACAAAAAAGTCAACCTCATCGAAATGTGTTTCCATAAAATCATCAGTTCCCAAAATAGACTCAGAAATATAATACAAAGGGTTTTGTATTTTACTTTTAAGCTCGTTCAGAAATGGCTGATAATTTTTTTTTGCCGAAAAAGGATTGATGATAAAGGCGACTCTTTCCATTGCCACAAAAGTAAAAAATGCTTCCTGATTTGGAAGCATTAATATTAGTTAATTTTCATTCTCTTTTTAAATTCCGGATTAATTGTCCCATCGAGCTCTTTCCAAGAGACAGGAATTACAATATCTCCGGCTGCAAAAGCTGCAATTTCGTAAGGACTGTAATGAAAATAAAGGTTTTTATCATCAAAGTAAAAGTCTTTATTTGCAGGAATAACATCCACCAAAAGCATATCTGAATTTTTAACCGGACCATCAGAATCTGTTGTTCCACTTGGAATTTTATCAATATTTTTCATTAAAAGCTCTTCCAATCTTGCTTTTGGCATTGTGGTAATATCCTTTAAATTTAATTTTTTATTATTTTTCAAGTCAAAAACTCTTGCATCGAAAGAATAATTATCATGCGCTCCGCCTTGATATGAAGTATGTAAATATTCAATCTGAAGAAAATCGTTGTTGTGAGAAATCAGTTTCATAAATGCACCAGCTTCCCAAGTTTGCGGATTTTGTATATCTGAAATCCATTCTTTACTGTCCTCTTTTACAGATGTGTAAAATTCAGTTTTATCTTTATCTAAAAAGTTTTGTAATCCTTGTTTTGAATAGTCTGTAATCCCAGTTTTATCATAATAAATACTATCTAAAAGCGCTTTATCTTTTAAAGTTGGGAAAACCAATACTTTTGAAGCGTAATTAACAGAAAGTTTATCGTTAATCTTCACTGAATCGTTTACTTTAAGAGAATCTATTGTGAATTTTTCGGGGCTTTTTATTTCAGTGTTTGTAACAGCTGTTTTTGATTCTGTCTTTTTACAGGCAGACAAAAGGAAGGCAGCGGAGAACAGTATTACTACAACTTTATTTTCCATAATAATTTATTTTTCGACTAGAATGCAAAAACCATTCACAAAATGAATGGTTTTTAAAATTTGCATCAATAATTGCTTATTTTTTAATCAAACTCATGACCTGACTTTCGTAATCTGAAATTACTTTCCAGATCTTCTTGAATGCAGGATAATATTCTTTCGGGTAATTTGCGCTTGCAATATTCCCCTTAGATATTACTGTAATTTAAATGTTAAAAAATTATCATGAATATGAGAATTATTAGATCTTAATAACAAAAAAAGACTCCATAAAAAATGGAGCCTTTGAAATATTATTTATAAAGACGATTAAACATCAATCTTAGCATATTTTGCGTTTTTCTCGATAAATTCTCTTCTTGGTGGAACCTCATCACCCATTAACATTGAGAAAACTGAATCCGCTTCAACAGCATTATCAATCGTTACCTGTTTTAGAATTCTGTGTTCAGGATTTAAAGTAGTTTCCCAAAGCTGTTCTGGGTTCATTTCCCCAAGACCTTTATAACGCTGAACTTCTACCCCTTTTCCGTCCGGAGACATTTGTAAAGTTATCTCTTCACGCTCTTTTTCATTATAAGCATATATTTTTTTGTTTCCTCTCTTTAATAAATATAAAGGTGGTTGTGCAATATAAATATACCCATTTTCAATCATTTCTTTCATGAATCTAAAGAAGAAAGTAAGAATCAAAGTAGAAATGTGAGAACCGTCAATATCGGCATCGGTCATGATCACTACTTTATGGTATCTTAACTTCGCCATATTTAAGGCTTTGCTATCTTCTTCAGTTCCTACAGATACACCTAAAGCGGTATAAATATTTTTAATCTCTTCGTTATCGTAAACTTTATGAAGCATTGATTTCTCAACATTCAGAATCTTACCTCTCAACGGAAGAATAGCCTGGAAGTGTCTGTCTCTCCCCTGCTTTGCAGTTCCACCTGCCGAGTCTCCCTCGACTAAGAATAATTCTGATTCTGCAGGATCTTTTGATGAACAGTCAGATAATTTACCTGGTAAACCAGAACCTCCCATCGGAGATTTTCTCTGAACCATTTCACGAGCTTTTTTCGCAGCCTGTCTTGCTTTTGCAGCCAAAACAACTTTCTGAACGATAATTTTTGCTTCGTTTGGATTCTCCTCCAAGAAGTTGGTAAGCATTTCACCTACAATCTTATCAACTGCACCAGAAACTTCAGAGTTTCCTAATTTAGTTTTTGTCTGTCCTTCAAACTGAGGCTCCATTACTTTTACAGAAATTACAGCCGTTAAACCTTCACGGAAGTCATCTCCGGTAATTTCTACTTTTTCTTTTGCAGGAATACCTAAATCATCTGCGTATTTCTTCAATGTTCTCGTCAAAGCACGTCTAAAACCTGCCAAGTGAGTTCCTCCTTCATGAGTATTGATATTATTAACGTAAGAGTGAAGATTTTCGTTAAAAGATGTATTGTAACGCATCGCCACTTCTACAGGAATATCGTCTCTTTCACCTTCCATGAAAATTACATTTTCCATGATTGCTTCACGGTTTCCGTCGATGAATTCTACGAATTCTTTCAAACCACCTTCAGAATGGAAAACTTCAAACGCAAAAGTGCCGTCTTCATTTTCTTCTCTTTCGTCAACAAGTGTAATTGTAATACCTTTATTCAAGAAAGATAGTTCTCTTAATCTTGAAGCCAATGTATCATAATTATACACCAATTCCTGGAAAATAGTTCCGTCTGGTTGGAAGAAAACCTCAGTTCCTCTCTCATCCGTAGTTCCTATTTCAGCAACATCAGCCAAAGCTTTACCTTCAGAATATTTTTGCTGGTATAATTTACCGTCACGGCTAACTGTAGCCACCAACAAGGTAGAAAGTGCATTCACACAAGAAACACCAACCCCGTGAAGACCACCAGAAACTTTGTAAGAATCTTTATCAAATTTTCCACCCGCTCCGATTTTGGTCATTACAACCTCTAAAGCTGATTTTTGTTCTTTTTCGTGGAAATCTACAGGAATCCCTCTACCATTATCTTTTACAGAGATACTCTCTCCTTTATGTATTGTAACTAATATTGTATCGCAATGACCTGCAAGCGCTTCGTCAATAGAGTTGTCTACTACTTCATAAACCAAATGATGAAGACCTCTCACTCCTACATCACCAATGTACATAGATGGTCTTAGTCGAACGTGCTCCATGCCTTCTAATGCCTGGATACTACTAGCTGTATATTGTTTTTGACTCATATAAATTGAATAAATTTGCTTAATGCAAAGACCCACAAATATCGTGATTTTTTTCGACTTATCAAAGTAATTTACATCTTAAAATATCAGAATTTATCCTAAAATTTGAGCGATTCATTCAGGAAAAAAAACAATAAA
Source organism: Chryseobacterium balustinum (assembly GCF_900168205.1). Classification (GTDB taxonomy): domain Bacteria; phylum Bacteroidota; class Bacteroidia; order Flavobacteriales; family Weeksellaceae; genus Chryseobacterium; species Chryseobacterium balustinum. The sequence goes on along the minus strand of NZ_FUZE01000011.1, from coordinate 84,016 downwards.
GTTACAATCCAAATTTGAATTGACTGGAATGTTTTAAATCATATTTAATCTCAGCAATTTATCCTTAACTTTAAACTGAAAAATTAAATTTTATGGATGACTTTATTGCTGCACGCGCCCAAATGGCGCTTTCTTTAGGTTTTCATATCATCTTCGCCTGCGTCGGAATGGTAATGCCTTTCTTGATGGCATTTGCCCATTGGAAATACCTCAAAACCGGAAACGAAATTTACAAAGGTCTTACCAAAGCCTGGAGCAAAGGCGTTGCCATATTATTTGCAACCGGGGCGGTTTCCGGAACAATGCTTTCGTTTGAACTCGGATTGCTCTGGCCGGGATTTATGAAACACGCCGGACCTATTTTCGGAATGCCGTTTTCTCTTGAAGGAACAGCATTTTTTATTGAAGCGATTGCCATTGGATTTTTTCTTTATGGTTGGGATAAATTTAATAAATGGTTTCACTGGTTTTGCGGATTTTTAGTTGGCTTAAGCGGTTTAGCTTCAGGCATTTTAGTGGTTGCAGCAAATGCATGGATGAATTCACCAACCGGATTTGACTATATCAATGGACAATACGTCAATATAGACCCTATAAAAGCAATGTTTAATGACGCTTGGTTTCCACAGGCATTACACATGACGGTTGCCGCTTTTTGTGCGACTGGATTTGCGGTTGCGGGAGTTCATGCTTTTTTAATTATGCGAAAGAAAAATGTAGAATTTCACACTAAGGCATTTAGAATTGCTGCAGCTTTTGCAATGATTGGAGCTTTCGGTACTCCTTTGAGTGGTGATGTTGCTGCAAAATCTGTGGCAGAAAGACAGCCTATAAAATTAGCGGCAATGGAAGCTCATTTTGAAACTGAAAAAGGAGCAGCTTTTGTATTGGGTGGAATTCCCGATGAAGAAAAAGGGGAAATTAAATATGCTATAAAAATTCCAAAAGTTTTAAGCTTTTTGGTGAGTAATGATTTTAATGCCGAAGTAAAGGGATTGAATGATTTTCCAAGAGATGAATGGCCCCCTGTTGCCGTTGTGCATTATGCTTTTCAGATTATGATTTTCTTTGGCGTTGTCATGATTTCCATTGGATCTCTTTATCTTTATGCTTTCTTTTTCAAAAAAGATTGGCTGACAAAAAACTGGCTGTTAAAAACATTTCTTTTTGCTACACCTTTCGGATATATTGCTTTGGAAGCAGGCTGGACAGTCACAGAAGTTGGCAGACAACCATGGATTATTTACGGAATTATGAAAACGGTTGATGCAGTTACACCAATGCCGGGAATTCAGTATTCATTTTATTTTTTCACAGCAATTTTTATTTCATTGTCATTAATTATTATATTTCTTTTGAGAAGACAGATACAAATGGTTCCCAAACTTTACGATCCTACAGACCCTCAGTTTAATTCTAAAAACAAAAAATCATGATCTACGTTGTAATTGGTTTTCTATGGCTCTCCGTATGTCTTTATGTGATTTTGGGTGGCGCAGATTTCGGAGCCGGAATCGTAGAATTGATGACCAAAAAGAAAAACAGAAAGTACACCGAAAAAATAATGTACGAGTCGATTGCTCCTGTTTGGGAAGCCAATCACATGTGGCTCATCATTGCCATTGTTATTTTATTTGTAGGATTTCCTGAAATCTATACCACCCTTTCTACTTATCTCCATATTCCTTTGGTATTGATGCTTGTTGGGATTATTGCGAGAGGAACAGCATTTACGTTTAGACATTATGATGCGGTAGAAGATCGATGGCAGATTATTTATACGCAGATTTTCTATTATGCAAGTTTGTTAACACCTTTTTTCTTGGGTTTAATAGCGGCTGCAACCGTTTCACAATCGATAAACCCTGATGCAAATAACTTTTTAGATTTATATGTTTTCAGCTGGCTTAATTGGTTCGGTGTTGCAGTGGGATTATTCACCGTTTCACTTTGTGCCTATTTAGCGTCTATTTTTTCTTTACGGGAAACCAGCGATAGATTAGAATTAGAATTAATGATTCACAAATCGCATCAAACAATGATTTTTGTAGTTATTACGGGATTATTGGTGTTTTTAGCAGCTTATCTTTCGGATATTCCTTTAACAAAATGGATTTTCTCAAAATATCTTGGGGTTATGTCTATTAGTTTTGCAACCATTGCTTTAGGTTTAATTTTAAGAGCGATGCATAAGAAAAAACTGCTTCCGGTAAGAGCTTTAGCTGGGTTTCAGATCATTATGATTTTAGTGGCTGCAACTTATCAGCACAATCCGGATATTATTTTATTAGGAAACGGGCAGCACCTTTCTTTACTGAAGCATATTGCAGCTCCAAAGACTATTACAGCATTAGGCTGGGCTTTGGTTTTGGGATCGCTTTTTATTCTTCCTTTTTTGTTTTATCTGATGTTTTCGTTTTCAAAAGCATCAAAGAAATAATTGATTTTAAATTTTGATCATTTTAAACCCAGGAAAATCACTACAGTTTTTCCGGCCAGTTTACATCAAGCGTTCTGACAGGAAACGGAATGCTTATTTTGTGCTGATCAAAAGCCTTTTTTATGGAAATAATCGCCTCATGTCCCATTTTCAGATAATCTATCTGCTCTGTAGATTTGCACCACAAACGGACTGTAAAGTTGATCGAACTATCACCGAACTCCTGATAAAAAAGGGTAATTTCTTCTTCAGGAGCAAGACCTTCAATATTTTTTAAAGCATCTAAAGCCACCTGAGCCACTTTTTCAAGGTCTGCATCATAAGAGACACCCACTTTCAGATCAAGACGACGTTTGCCAAGGAGTGAATAATTCTCTACCGGATTCTGAAAGACATCCTTATTCGGAATAATAACCATTTTCCCCTGAAAAGTTTTGATAACGGTATCACGAAGGTTCACCTCCATTACTTTTCCCATATAATTTTTAACCGAAACAATATCACCGATATGCAGAGGTTTACGGAACGAAATAAAAATTCCTGAAATAAAGTTGGCTGCAATATCCTGAAATGCAAAAGCCAAAGCCAACCCAAAAATTCCGGCACCCGCAAGAATTGAGGTCACTGCCTTATCGAGTTTTAAAATACTCAGCGCCGTAAAAAACACGATACCGAGAACAGTGATATAAATAAATGTACTGAAAAGATTGGTTATGGTATGATTAGAGGAAATTTTACCGAAAATTTTTACCGTTATTTTCCTGATCCATTTTGCAATGAAGAACCCAATTATCAAAATAAGTACTGCCAAAAGCAGATTGGGTAAAATTTTTGCAATTTCCCGGAACCAAAGGTCAAGTTTTTCATCGATTAGCTCTATAGCTTTGTTGAGATCAAACATAGATTAAGATTGTGTTTTTATTGACTATTTCAGCCATTTTAAATGTATAAAAAATATTTGAGTTTGAATAATTTTTAACAATCTTAAATTTTAAAGCCTTATTTCTTCAGTAAAACCACTTCTACTCTTCGATTTTTAGTCTTATCTAATTCTGTTTCTTCGGGATATGCGACAGGATTCAAATGACCGAGTCCTTTTGCAATAATTCTGTTAGAATCTGTTCCATTTTTCAACAGAAATTCTTTGATTGCATTGGCTCTGGTAAAAGAAAGATTGAATGTTTTTAAATCTAAATCTTCACCATCAAAATTTTCGTAATCGCAACAGATATGTCCTTGCAATTCGATTTCTAATGTAGGATTTTCTTTCAGAATTTTTAAAAGTTTTACGATTTCAGATTGTCCTTTCGGAAGCCAAACATGACGACCTCCAACAAAATTGACATTCGGAAGCGCAAAAGTATCTTTTACTTTCATCTGAGAAATTTCCGTACTTAAAAAACTAGGCAAAGCATTTCTTGAAATTTTCTCTCCCGGAACAAAAGCTTTTTCAATAAAGATATCGACTCTGCGGTTTTTTCCACGCAGTTCGTCGGTACTGTTGTCATTGATTTGTTTTTCCTCACCCAAACCAACAACATTGATTAATTGGATGTTTTCTGAAATTTTATTCTGAAGATAATTACGAACGGTTTTTGCACGGTTTTCCGAAAGTTTACTATTATATTCATTCGTTCCGGAAGAATCGCAGTTTCCAAAAATTTTGAATTTTAGGCTGGTTTTCAATTGTGCTAAACTATCCAGTTTTTGTTTAGATTCAAGATTTAGTTCGTAAGAATTGTGTACAAAATAAACAGAGGTCATCATTTGCGCATTCAATCCTGTTGAAATTAAAAAGAACAGAACAAAGTATTTCATCGGGTTTGAGTTTTCTTTACAACGGAAAAATACCGTCTTATCGTTTGTAATAAACAAAAAAATTCCTGAAAATAATTTCAGGAATTTAAAAATAATTTTGTTTGATAATTAAGCTTAAGCCAATTTCATCAAAACAACGTCGTCAATCTTCTCTACTTTCACCAAGTTTCCTTTCGTTAAAGTTTTAGAAGCCTTATCCCATTTTTTACCGGATAATTTACTCATCGTTTTCACTTCAGCCAAAGCAATTTGCTCACCAGACTTTAAAATATCAAGAATAATCTCTTCATCTTCTCCCAATTCGATTTGAGGAACCAATTTTTCCGGTCTCATTTGCGGGAAGAATAAAACTTCCTGAATTGACGGATTGTTGGTTAAGAACATAATCAATCTATCCATTCCGATTCCTAAACCAGAAGTTGGTGGCATCCCATATTCTAAAGCTCTCAAGAAATCTTCGTCGATAAATCCGGTTGCTTCATCGTCTCCTTTTTCAGCTAATTTTAATTGCTCTTCGAAACGCTCTCTTTGGTCAATAGGGTCATTTAATTCTGAATAAGCATTTGCGATTTCTTTACCACAAACCATCAATTCAAAACGCTCAGTAAGACCTTCCTGGCTTCTGTGCTTTTTAGTTAAAGGCGACATTTCGATTGGATAATCGGTAATGAAAGTCGGCTGAATGAAGTTTCCTTCACATTTTTCACCAAAAATTTCGTCAATCAATTTTCCTTTCCCCATCGTTTCGTTTACTTCGATTCCGATAGATTTTGCAAAGTCGAATAATTCCTGTTCAGATTTTCCTGTAATATCAAAACCTGTATATTTTTGAATCGCTTCCGTCATAGAAACCCTTGGATAAGGAGCTTTCCAGCTGATTGTATGTTCACCGAAAGTTGATTCTGAATTTCCGTTTACAGAAGTTGCACAGAATTCTAATAATTTCTCTGTGAAATCCATCATCCAGTTGTAGTCTTTATAGGCTACATAAATTTCCATTGCGGTAAATTCTGGGTTGTGGGTTCTGTCCATCCCTTCATTTCTGAAGTTTTTTGAGAATTCATAAACCCCGTCAAACCCACCAACGATTAATCTTTTCAGATATAATTCGTTCGCAATTCTTAAATATAAAGGAATGTCTAAAGCATTGTGGTGTGTAATAAACGGTCTTGCAGCAGCTCCACCAGGAATTGACTGTAAGATTGGCGTTTCAACTTCAAAATAACCTGAATCGTTAAAGAAAGTTCTCATCGCATTGAACAATTTTGTTCTCTTTACGAAAATTTCTTTCACTTGTGGATTCACCGTTAAGTCTACATAACGCTGTCTGTATCTCATTTCAGGGTCGTTGAATGCATCATGCACTACTCCATTTTCATCAGTTTTTGCCTGCGGAAGCGGACGTAATGATTTGGTAAGTAACGTAAAGTTTTTTACCAAAACCGTCATTTCACCAACCTGAGTTGTGAACAATTCTCCTTCGATACCGATAATATCACCGATGTCTAAAAGGTGTTTGTAAACGTCGTTGTATAAAGTTTTATCTTCGCCTGTACAGATTTCGTCTCTGTTGAAATATACCTGAATTTTCCCTGTAGAATCTTGCAATTCAGCAAAAGAAGCCTTCCCCTGAATTCTACGAGACATCAATCTTCCCGCAATCTTCACCTGTTTACTTTCAGAAAAATTCTGTTTTATAGATTCTGTAGTATCTGTAACGTTGTATTCTTCTGCAGGGAATGCATTGATTCCCATTTCAACAAGCTTATTCAGCTTTTCTCTTCTAATGATTTCCTGTTCTGATAATTGCATTGTAATTCAATTTTTTCGAATTGCAAAAATAGTGAATTTTAAGCGTTTATGAAACTGGAATTTTATTTTACCACAAATCTTTAGATTCGGCACTGTCAAAAGTTACAAAAGTTTTATATTGGATTGAATTTGAGCTTGTTTCTCTTTTAAAGCTCACAAAATAAAAACCTTTCTAATCTTGTGAAAAATTATTTTATTATGCCAAAATGCAGCCCGACTTGAGCGGAAATCCTTTTGTGAGGAGAAACGACGAACAAAAGATTGGGAGCCCTTCGACAAGCTCAGGATAAACTACAGGCGGAAATAGCTGCCCGAATAATTAAAATTTTAAAACCAATTTTCCCTTTTTTCTTTTGGAATAAATGTCCACGCTAAGATTCTGCTGATTTTCTGACCTTGCGCCATATCGATTGTTTTCACCTCAACAGCTTTTACTTTGTTTAAAAGTGAAGTCAGCCTAGAAAGGTTTTCTTGTTTTGAAACTAAGCACGTAAACCAAAGAATTTGGGATGAGAATAAAGCACTTTCTTCAATCATTTTTGAGATAAAAGCGAATTCACCACCTTCACACCACAACTCAGATTGTTGTCCTCCGAAATTGAGATTGGTTTTTGGAGTCTTTGATTTTTTAAGAGTTTTTGTCTTCCTGATATTTCCTTTCATCGCAGATTCTTCAGAATCATGGAAAGGCGGATTGCACATGGAGAATGCGAATCTATTTTCTGGAGAAAGAATGTTTTTGAATATAAAATTTGAATCCGGTTGAAATTTCAACTGAATATGGGATGAAAAATCAGGATTTTCATCTAAAATCTTCTGAGCATTTTCCAAAGATTTTAGATTGATATCGGTTCCCAACATTTGCCAACCATAAGATTGATGCGCAATTAAAGGATATACCAAATTGGCTCCGGTTCCAATATCGAGACCTTTTACGGAAATACCTTTTGGAGTTTCTTTAGAATTTTCAACCAATAAATCTGCGAGATAATGAATGTAATCTGCACGTCCAGGAATTGGCGGACAAAGACTCTGGTCAGGAATATCCCAATTTTTAACTGCATAAAAATGCTGTAATAAAGCTTTATTCAACAGTTTTACGGCTTTTGGAATACTGAAATTAATGGTTGGAGTACCGTAAGAATTGATAAAAACATAATGTTTCAATTCAGGCACACAAGAAATCAGCAGTTCAAAATCATAAGAATTTCTGTGCAGATTTCTTGGGTGCAGAGTTGATTTTTCGGCAGTCATTTATTTTTTCTGACTTAAAATATATTCTACCATCTTTTTGGCATCATCTTTAGAAACTTGCGGGTGTGGCTGCATAGGTACACTTCCCCAAACACCGCTTCCGCCTTCAATAATTTTTGAAGCCAAGATTTCGATATCTTTTTCAGAATATTTCTCCGCAATTTCTTTATAAGATGGGCCTATCGTTCTTTCCACAGCATTATGACAAGCCATACAATCAGAACCTTCAATTAAATCTTTTCCCGAAACATTGTTATTTACAGGAGTAGAAATATCTGTAGAATCTGTTGATAAAGCTTGTGAATCTTCTTTTTTAGAACAGGAAACAATAAATAAGCTTATCAATCCTGTCAAAAACAGTTTTTTCATTATTTTGCAGCTGTAGAATCTGTTGCAGGCGCAGGTGTTACAGCCGGAGCCGGTGTAGAATCAGTTTTCTTAGCTGTAGAATCTACAACAGTAGGTGCTGCAGGCTCTTCTAACATAATATTGCTGTCTTGCAAAGATTTGTCAGCTTTTTTTGAACAGCTTACTGCTACTAAACTTCCTAAGAATACGATTGCCAATACTTTTTTCATTGTTTTTCTAATTTGGTCACAAAAATATAAAAATAAAGTTTCAAATACGAGATTTAAAGCTATTTTAAATCATATTTAAACCGATTCCAAGAAACTGAAAATAAATTTTATCTAATTTTTTGTTTTTGATTATAAAAAAATTTCTACATTTGTCCCATGATTATTTCTAACAACAAAAATTGGTGGTGGCACTCAAACTCTTCGTCGGGTCTGATGCTATTGTCGTGTTGTTAAAATTACAACTAGAATTCTATAGAAAAATATACAGAGACTTTGACGATTGCGTTGAAGTCTTTTTTTTGTTCATTACTTAAAAAAAATATAAAATGTTTAAGAATACAATCAATATAAAAACCACCTCAAAAAAAACATTGGGCGACCTGCAAACCCCGATGAATATTTATCTTCAGATAAGAGATAAATTCCGCGACACGATTTTGCTTGAAAGTTCAGATTCAAAAAATATCGACAATAACTTTTCTTTCATTGCTGTAAACGCGATTGCCGGAATTGAAATCAAAAATCTTCATGAATATGAAGTGAAATTCCCCAATGAAAATCCGGAGAAAAAATCTCTGGAAAACATTAAAGTCACCGATTTACTAAACGATTTTTCTAAAGTTTTTGTTTGTGAAAAAACAAACGACAACATAGAAGAAACTGCACAAAGTCTTTTTGGATACACAAGTTTTGAAGCCGTTCCACTTTTTGAAAATATAAGTTTTAAACCTCAAAGCAAAGAAGTTGAAATCCCGATTCTTCGTTACAGACTGTATCAATATGTGATTGCAATTAATCATTTTAATGATGAAATGCATCTTATAGAAAATCAAATCGACGGAGTAAAATCTGAAATGCTGTTGTTACAGGATTTAATTAAAAATAAAAATACCCTTGTTTATCCATTTGAAAAAGACGGTTCCGAAACCTCAAATCTTACTGATGAAGAATATTTGGAGCTCGTAGATAAAGCTCAGAAACACTGCAAAAGAGGTGATGTTTTTCAATTGGTTTTGAGCAGAAGATTTGAGCAGAAATTTAAAGGAGACGAGTTTAATGTATATCGTGCTTTGAGAAATATCAATCCTTCGCCTTATTTATTCTTTTTCGATTACGGAAATTACAAATTATTCGGCTCAAGTCCTGAAAGTCAATTAATTATTAAAAACAATAAAGCCATCATCCATCCTATTGCAGGAACTTTTAAAAGAAGCGGAGATTTTGAAACCGATTTACAATCTGCAGAAGCTTTAAAAAAAGACCCTAAAGAAAATGCCGAACATACAATGTTGGTAGATTTAGCCCGAAACGATTTAGGAAAAAAAGGAAAAAATGTAACTGTAACCAAATTGAAAGAAATTCAGCTTTTCTCTCATGTTATTCACATGGTGAGTGAAGTTACTTCTGAATTGGAAGGAAACACCAACCCTTTTAACATTGTTTCTGATACTTTCCCACAGGGAACTTTAAGCGGAGCGCCAAAATACAAAGCCCTTCAGCTTATTAATGAATACGAGAAAGATTCGCGTGGTTATTACGGCGGTTGCATCGGAATGATTGGCTTAAATGGTGACTGTAATCAGGCCATTATGATTCGAACATTTTTAAGCAAGAACAACACATTATTTTATCAGGCAGGAGCAGGTTTGGTAGCAAAATCAATTCCTCAAAATGAACTGGAAGAAGTTAATAATAAACTAAATGCTTTGAAAAAAGCGGTTGAAAAAGCGGAGAGATTAGTTTAAGACCTTTATGGCGACAAATTCCGTCTTCCGCTCCCACTCTTTTTGTCATTGCGAACAAAGTGAAACAATCTTTAGAATTTTTCAGCAATCGCAATAACAAAAAGGAGTTCCGCTCAAGCCGGGTCGCAATTTTGCCATAACTTGAAAATTGAGGTGAGAAAAAATATCAAAAACAGATAATAATGAGTCCTGAAAGGACGATTTAACATAGAATTGGATAAAATCCAATTAAAAAATATAGAAAAAATGACAAATATAAACCCATCAACCAAAGTCCTCGTATTTGATAACTACGACAGCTTTACCTACAACCTTGTTCAAATGATTGAGCAAATTCTGAATCAAAAAGTTGATGTTTACCGAAATGATGAGATTTCGTTAGAAGAAATTGAGAAGTATGACAAAATCATTCTTTCTCCAGGACCAGGAATTCCCGAAGAAGCAGGAATTTTATTAGATGTAATCAAAAAATATGCACCAACAAAAAGTATTTTAGGAGTTTGTCTTGGTCAACAGGCAATCGCGGAAGCTTTTGGCGGAAGTTTAATCAATCTCACAGAGATTTATCATGGTGTTGCAACGGAAGCAATCCAAATCAGCAAGCATAAAATTTTCAATGATTTACCTCCAACTTTAGAAGTTGGCCGATATCACAGCTGGGCAGTTAATCCTGAAAATTTCCCTGACGAATTGGAAATTACCAGTACAGACAGCAAAGGAATGATTATGAGCTTGAAACATAAAACATTTGATGTTCACGGCGTGCAATACCATCCTGAAAGTATTTTAACACCCGATGGAAAAACCATTATTAGAAATTTTTTAATTGGTTAATAGATTTTAGTTGATAGTTGATAGAAAATTATTCTAAAAACACTTTTAAACTAACAACCAATCACTATCAACCAACAACTCATTCATATTATGAAAGAAATATTAGAATATCTTTTCAATCATCATACTTTGTCAAAATCGCAGGCAAAAGCTATTATGATTGAGATTGCTCAAAATAAATTTAACGCTACTGAAGTCACTTCCTTTATCAGTATTTTTCTAATGCGGAATATTACTTTAGATGAACTGAAAGGTTTTAGAGAAGCACTTCTTCAAATGGCGGTTCCGGTTAATTTGAATACTAACGATAGCATTGACATTGTCGGAACAGGTGGTGACGGAAAAAACACCATCAACATTTCTACTCTGGCAAGTTTTGTTGTTGCAGGAGCCGGACAAAAAGTGACCAAACACGGAAACTACGGTGCATCAACTGTTACGGGTTCATCCAATGTTTTAGAAGCTTTAGGTTATCGGTTCAAAAAAACTTCAGACGAACTTAATCAGGATTTAGAGAAAGCGAATATCTGTTTTCTTCACGCTCCTTATTTTCATCCGGCATTACAGTCTGTAGGTACATTGCGAAAATCTTTAGGGTTGCGTACTTTTTTCAACTTACTCGGTCCGTTAGTAAACCCGGCAAAACCACAGTTTTCTGTGATTGGAGTTTATAATTTGGAGATTGCAAGACTCTATCAATATTTGCTTCAAAAAGAAAATCAGGAATTTGTTTTAGTTCACGGAATGGATGGATACGATGAAATTAGCCTCACTCAAGACAGCAAGATTATCACCAAAAGCGGTGAAAATATTTATTCGGCAGAGGATTTAGGTTTTAAATCGGTTGATTCTGAAAATATAAAAGCAGGAGAAACGATTGAAGAAACTGCACAAATTTTCAAAAATATATTAGATGGAAAAGGTACAGATTCGCAAAACGCTGTGGTTTTAGCAAATGCGGCAGTTGCCCTACATCACACCAATAAATTTGGAACTTATGAGGATTGCTTGACTTTAGCAAAAGAAAGTTTGTTTGAAGGAAAAGCCTTGAATAGTTTACAGTTATTAGTTGATGGTTGATAGTTTTTTTATGCTACAAAAGTCCATCAACTAACAACCATTAACCATCAACCTAACAGAATGAATATTTTAGACAAAATCATAGAAAGAAAAAAACAGGAAATAAAAGATTCAAAATCTAAAACTTCTGTGGCGCAACTTAAAAATTCAGAATTTTTTGGAAGAAAAACTTTTTCCCTGAAAGAAACTTTAGAATCAAAATCAGGAATTATTGCTGAATTTAAAAGACAGTCACCTTCAAAAGGTATTATTAATAATCAAATTTCGACTTTAGAAGTTGCTTCCGATTATGAAAAATTTGGAGCAAGCGGAATTTCTATACTAACTGATAAAGATTTTTTCGGCGGAAGTTTTGATGATATTTTGAGTGTAAGAAATCATATCAATATTCCGATTCTACGAAAAGATTTTATGGTTGATGAATATCAGTTTTATGAAGCGAAATCAATCGGAGCCGATGTTATTTTATTGATTGCAGCTTATCTTTCGCCAACTCAGGTTCAGGAATTTACAGAACTTTCTCATAAATTAGGATTAGAAGTTTTATTGGAAATCCACACCGAAGAAGAACTTCAACACATCAATGCAACTATTGATTTTGTAGGAATTAACAACAGAAATTTAAAAGATTTCAAGGTTGATTTACAACATTCTGTTAATCTAAAAAATCAGCTTCCTGAAAATATTTTATCCATTGCCGAAAGCGGAATTTATAACGAAGATGATTTTAAATATTTAAAAGAAAAAGGATTCAACGGTTTTTTAATGGGCGAATATTTTATGAAAAGTGAAAACCCTGGAAACAAATTCTCTGAATTCGTTTCTAATGTAAAAATATAACAGTTTAGCAATTTAGCAATGATTGAGAACCAACAACCATCAACCAAAAACTATCAACCCAAGCTTAAAGTTTGCGGTTTGACTCAGCTCGATCAAATTCGTGAATTAGTGGCGTTAAAGATTGATTTCCTTGGCTTCATCTTTTATGAAAAATCGCCAAGATATGTTTTGAATCATTTGAATTTAAACTATATTTCCAAGATTAAACACTCAGGAAAAGTTGGAGTTTTTGTCAATGAAAATGCAGATAAAATAATAGAAATTGCTGAAAAATCAGATTTAAATTTTATTCAGCTTCACGGCGATGAAAGTGATAATTTTATTTTGGAATTGAGAAAAAAATTAAAACCTGAAGTTGGAATTATAAAAGTGATACGAATCGGCTCTGACTTTGTCATTCCGACGAAGGAAAAATCTCTTGAAAGATTCTTCACTTCACTTCGCTCCATTCAGAATGACATTGCATATATTCTTTTCGACACTGATTCTAAATCGTTTGGCGGAACTGGAAAATCGTTTGACTGGGATGTTCTTAACGAAATAAAAATCCCTCTTCCTTATTTTTTAAGCGGCGGAATTTCTTTGGAAAACTTCCATAAACTGTCAACCATCAACCATCAACCAACTGTTCTCGATATCAACTCAAAATTTGAAATTGAGCCTGGAATTAAAGATTTATTAAAAATAAAAGAATTCTTATCATTAATAAAATATTAAATATCATATTAATTCGTCAGTTTAAACAATCTTATATTATAAATAAAAATGCCATCTTTTGCTCCGAGAAATGAACCCAGAAAGAAAAAAGAAGAATTAGAATTGAAAAAGTTAATTCTAAAAAATGCTATTTTGAATGGTTTGACTCTTGAAATTATATCTAAAAAAGCTGAGATTTATAAAACAGCAATAGTTTCATACAATAAAGCAATTTTACGTGTAATCAAAGACTATGAATGGAAAAACAAAACGCATAGTTTTAATAAAGAAAAAGCAACTCGAGAGATTGAAATTTGGCAGAATAAAAACGTGGAAACTATAATTTGTGAAATAAAAAAGCAATTATAGAAAAGTATAAAATGGCAGTTTAACAAACATTTTGAGATAAAAAAATGAAAAACCATCAATACAAATCAAAAATAAAATGGACGGGAAACACTGGTGAATCCACAAAAAATTATCGTTCGTATGAAAGAAGCTATATCATATCTGTGGATGGAAAAGCTGAAATCAAAGGTTCTTCAGACCCTGCATTTTTAGGAAATCCTGAACTTCATAATCCTGAAGATTTGTTGTTGGCTTCCGTTTCTTCGTGTCATCTTTTGTGGTATTTGCATTTTTGTTCGGTCAATAAAATTCTGGTGTTAGAATATATAGATTTTGTAGAAGGAATAATGATAGAAAGCGAAAACGGAAGTGGAAAGTTCACAGAGATTATCTTAAAACCCAAAATTTTGGTTGCCGAAAAAGATATGATTGAAAAAGCAATCGAACTTCATCAGAAAGCAAACGAATATTGCTTTATTGCCAACTCATTGAATTTTGAAGTAAAACATCAACCTGAAATCAATTACAAAAATGATTAAGACAAATTATAAAAATCCAGACGAACAAGGATATTATGGAGAATTCGGCGGTGCTTTTATCCCCGAAATGCTGTTTCCGAATGTAGAAGAACTGCAAAAAAACTATCTTGAAATCATAGAATCTGAAGATTTTCAAAATGAATATCAGGATTTGTTGAAAAACTATGTAGGTCGCGCCACTCCGTTATATTTAGCAAAAAATTTAAGTGAAAAATACAAGACTCAGATTTATTTAAAAAGAGAAGACCTCAACCATACCGGAGCGCATAAAATCAACAATGCTTTGGGGCAGGTTTTATTGGCAAAACGTTTGGGAAAACATAGAATTATTGCTGAAACAGGAGCCGGACAACATGGAGTTGCTACTGCTACAGCTTGTGCACTCCTTGGTTTGGAATGTATCGTTTACATGGGCGAAATCGACATTGCAAGACAGGCTCCGAATGTGGCAAGGATGAAAATGCTTGGAGCAACCGTCGTTCCTGCAACTTCAGGTTCAAAAACTTTGAAAGATGCTGTGAATGAAGCGTTAAGAGACTGGATTAACAACTCAACAACAACACATTACGTTATCGGGAGTGTGGTTGGTCCTCATCCGTTTCCTGATTTGGTGGCGAGATTTCAATCTGTGATTTCAAAAGAAATTAAGGAACAGCTTCACGAGCACATTGGTCGTTCAACTCCTGATTATGTCATCGCTTGTGTTGGTGGCGGAAGCAATGCTGCAGGAACTTTCTATCATTTTGTAGAGGAAGAAAATGTGAAAATTATCGCTGCAGAAGCCGGAGGTTTTGGAGTGGATTCAGGGAAATCTGCTGCGACCACTTTTCTGGGAACTTTAGGCGTTTTACACGGAAGTAAAAGTTTGGTTATGCAGACCAAAGACGGACAAGTTATCGAACCACATTCTATTTCTGCAGGTTTAGATTACCCCGGAATCGGGCCTTTTCATGCGCATTTATTTAAAGAAAACCGAGCAGAATTTTTCAGTATTAATGATGATGAAGCTTTGCAATCTGCTTTTGAACTAACCAAATTGGAAGGAATTATCCCCGCTTTGGAAAGCGCTCATGCTTTAGCCGTTTTAGATAAAAAGAAATTCAACGAAAATGATATTGTCGTGATTTGTCTTTCTGGTCGTGGTGACAAGGATATGGAAACTTACTTAAAGAAATTAGACGTTAGTAGTTAGAAATTAGTATTTCAACGCTCTAACATCTAGCTTCTAACTTCTAATCTCTAACTTCTAAAAAAATGAAAAAACTAAACATCTACTTCACAGCAGGAATTCCGCAACTGGAAGATACCGCTGAAATTATAAAATTAATTCAAGATTCCGGAGCTGAAATGATGGAAATCGGGATGCCGTATTCTGACCCTGTTGCCGATGGCCCTGTCATTCAAAAAGCTCATGAACTGGCTTTAAATAATGGAATGACAATTTCAACTTTACTTTGTCAACTGAGATTTATTAAAAACGAGATCAAAATTCCAATTATATTAATGGGATACATCAATCCGGTTTTAAGTTTCGGGTTTGAAAATTTTTGCAAAGAATGTTCTGAAAGTGGAGTTTCAGGTTTAATTATTCCTGATTTACCGCCTGTTGAATTTGAAAAAAATTATAAGCAAATTTTAAAAAAACACAATTTGAATTTTACGTTTTTGGTAACTCCCGAAACGTCAGATGAAAGAATTTTATATTTGGATTCTTTAAGTTCAGGGTTTTTATATGCGGTAAGTTCTTCATCCACAACAGGAAATGAGAATGCTGTTTTAAAAAATGAAGACTACCTTTCCCGACTTGCGTCTCTCCCACTGAAAAATCCTGTAATGATAGGTTTTGGAATCAAATCTAAAGAAGATTTTGAAAATGTTACTCAAAAAGCAGACGGCGGAATCATCGGTACTGCCTTCGTCAACATCTTGCTCAACGATAAAGATTGGAGAATAAAAGCCATAGATTTTATTAATTCAATAAAAAATTAAAAATCACTAAATTTGTTCGTTAACAAAAGGTATGAATACACATCAAAATAAAGTCGTAGAATTTGAAGATTTAGGCGTTAAAGAATATCAACCATCATGGGATTACCAGGAGACGTTGATGAAAAACATTATTGATCTCAAAGTCAAAAATCGCGACTTGCCTGTCGACGAGCAACATACAACCTCCAATCATTTTCTTTTGGTAGAGCATCCGCATGTTTACACTCTTGGTAAAAGCGGTCATGAAGAAAATATGCTTGCCGGAATCGATAAACTGAAGGAGATAGATGCCACCTTCGTAAAAGTAAATCGTGGTGGAGATATTACCTATCACGGTTACGGTCAAATTGTGGGTTATCCGATTTTAGATTTGGAAAATTTCTTTACAGATATTCATAAATATATGAGAAATCTTGAAGAAGTAATTATCAGAACTATTGCCGAATATGGATTGAAAGGAGAGCGTTCTCCCGGAGAAACCGGAGTTTGGCTGGATGTCGGAAAACCTTACGCCAGAAAAATCTGTGCGATGGGTGTAAAAGCTTCGCGTTGGGTTACCCTTCATGGTTTTGCCTTAAACATCAATACCGATATGCGTTATTTTGAATACATCATTCCTTGCGGTATCAAAGACAAGCAGGTCACTTCTCTAAAAAGAGAATTGGAAAGAGAGCTTACTGCCGAAGAAATGGAAGATATTAAAGCAAAAATCAGAAAGCATTTTGCGGATGTTTTTGAGGCGGAATTGGTGATTAAATAATATTGATGATTGTGTAATATTATCATTAAAAATTATAGCGCAAAAAATAAAATGGTTTTGCATTATTAAAGCTGAAGTGAGAACTTCAGCTTTTTTCATTTGGGTTTGAATTAAAATTGTTTGTTGTTAAATTTTTATTTACTTTTAGAAAAATACATTCAAAAACTAAGTATTATTTAAATCAAAATTTAGGAACGAAAATATAAAAACAAGCCATGAATATAGAGATTGAACAAATCAAATTAGCTTATAGCAAGCTTAAAACTTATGTGTATTACGATAATACAGAATTATTTTTAAGGGAAAAACTTGTTGAATTTGAAACAGATACAACTAAAACTGGCTTTAGCCTAAATTGGCAAGTTTCAACACTTTACTCAGATAATGAAAAAAATATTTTTGATATTTTTAGTCAGAATAAAAAAAACATTAATGATAATTTAGAATTTAAATTTAACAAACTATTACAAGAAATAAATAATTTTAATGAAAAGAGTGAATTTTTTGAACACTTATTTAATTCAATAAAAGTAGTTTTTTTTCCAAAAAAGCTAAATAGACAAGATAATGATGAAAACTTTATAACGAATAAAAAACAATCAAGTAATTATGAGTTAGAAAAAATTACGGCTTTTATTGATATGCCTAAAAAAATTACGGCTTTTATTGATATGCCTATAGAACTGCATATAATTTCCGTTCTATGGATAAACGAACATGGGTTCAAATTCGATGCCGAGTTACTTAATGAATGTAAGGGTAATAGATTACTTTTGAACAAAGATAAAACTGGAGTTATAAATAATTCATCATTGTTTAAACCTTACTTTACTCAATATCAAAAATGGAGAGATGAATCAATCATAGCTGCACAAAATTTATTAAATGACGAAAAAAATGCTCTATTTATAAATTTAGATATAAAAGATTACTTCCACTCTTGTCGAATTGATTTAGATAAATATTTTAATATTGAAAATGATACCTCTCATAATATAAATTATATACTTAGAAAAATACATACTACTTATTCAGAATTGATTGCGAACAAATATATGTTTCCGAATGATTTTTCTCATGAGTTAATCTCTAAATCAATCTTACCAATAGGACTATTGACATCATATATTATAGCTAATCATTATTTAAATGATTTTGATAAAATAATAACTAATAAATTTAAACCCGCATACTACGGTAGATACGTTGATGATATATTAATAGTTCTTTCTGAACCAAATATTGAAAATTATTCAAAAGGTATTTATGAAAAATATTCCTTCGACTTTGATGAATACAAAATAAAAATTCTAGAAGAAACTAGTAATAAATCTGATTTCAATTTATCAAAGGTTGATAAATATTTATTGCAGACATTGCATCCTCTCTTTAAAATCATACCTGGTTCTGATAATAAAAACGTTATAAAAATCGATCAATATGACAACTTAATTTGTCAATCTCAAAAAACATTAATGTATTATTTTGATTATCAAGAATCAGATTTAGTAATTGATAAATTAAAACAAGAATTAGATTTTAAGTCAAGTGAATTTAAAGATTTACCTGATGATAATGATGGGCTTGGAGATTTTGATAAGAATGCATATTATTTAAATTATACAGATTCGGATGGAAAAGTACGAACATTAAAAGACTACAAAGAAAACAGATATGGTCTAACAGTTTACTTGACCAATAAAATTCTTGGAGCAACCAAACACAAACAAAGCGTTTCAGATGAAGAGATACATAAATTTTTAAAGCTTTTTAAGGGTGAAAATATAATCGAATTCTACCGATTATGGGAAAAGATATTTACTTATTTACTTGTAAATAACAAACCAGCAGAATATGTAGATTTTTATTTCCGTTGTATAGAAGAGATTCAAAAAATTAATCTTAAATCGCAAATTTTTAAGGATACTAATATCAAAAATATTTATATTATAAATACATTAATTGGTTTTTTAGATATTTCCCATGAATTAGTCATGTCACTAAATCCAAATTTTTTAAAACATAATAAAAAAGTTTTAAAGAACTTTGAATATAGAAGTAATAAATTAGAAGCTGATTATGTAAATTTCTTCTTTAATGAAATAACACGTCCGGATTCTTTTTGGTCAATGCGTTATCGAAAAACTAACATGTTGAGACATCATTATGTATCAATACCTCTACTAAATTATACTAAAGAAAGTTACACTAAATCAATTAATTTATTGAGTTTAAATTTCAATGTAGAGCAATATACTATTGATGATAATTTAATTGTAAACTCTCCACGCCCAATCAAATTTTGGGAATGTACAATTTCCCAATTATTCACCGATTTAAAAACAAGAAGTAAGGACATTAAGAATGAATTTATTAATATTGCTGATTACTATGAGAGTAAACATTTTTTAGATTATGCTTTTGAAAGATTTAAAAAAGCAAATTTAAAACATAAATCTCTGGATACTTTTGAAGATAATATTGATAATTACAAGGATAAGTTTTACAAAATATTAAAACAAAACAATAGCGACGATGTATTGTTGGAAATCCACACTAATTCCGACGACAAAAAACTTCAACCAAAAATAGGAGTTGCAAACACATTTATTAGTGAAAAAAACATTATTGAGGGATTGAGAAATACTCCTAACATATCAAATTCAAGATATCAAAATCTAGTGAGGTTTCTAAAAGAAACTAGGCGAAACAATGCGGACGTAGTCGCATTTCCTGAATTTTTCATACCAATAGAAATCTTTTCTAGCCTTGTAAAATATGCAGAAAAAAATCAAACATTAATAATATCTGGTTTAGAACATATTACTGTAAATAGTTTATCTTTTAATTTTATATCTACAATCCTTCCGGTTGAAATAGACGGATACAAAGACGCAACAATAATATTTCGTTTAAAAAATCATTATGCACCAAGTGAAGAAGAATTAATAAAAGGAAATCATTTTGAAATACCAAAACCGCTTAAAAATAGATACCATATATTAAAATGGAAAAACATATATTTTTCAGTTTTTTACTGTTTTGAATTAGCCAATATAACTCATCGCAGTTTACTTAGAAGTAAAATTGATTTACTATTTGCAATAGAATATAATCAGGATACAAATTATTTTTCAAATTTAGTTGAGTCAATAATACGAGATATTCATTGCTATGTTGTACAAGTTAACTCTAGTCATTTTGGAGACACTAGAATTAGTCAACCAAGCAAATCATATAATATCGATATTGTAAAACTTAAGGGTGGTGAAAATAATGTGACAGTATTAGGCACTATAGAAATAGATAAACTAAGAGAGTTTCAAAGAAAAAAATATAGTTTGACAAGAGTAGACAAAATTTTTAAACCATTACCACCAGATTTTGATAAAACTGAAGTTATTAAAAGAATTAAAAACAAATAGTCATTACTACTTCAGTATTTTAAATAAAGAAATCCTTTCAAAAAATTGAAAGGATTTCCTTTTGATACAATATGAAGTAAACTAAGTGTGCTCTTATTTTCTTACTGAACAATAATTTTAAAATTGCTATTCAATTCATCTCCTGAAACATTCAGAATATAATTTCCTGAAACTTTTTTACCGGCAATATTTAAATTAAATATTCCGTTTCCATTAGCATTTAATTTCTCTTTAACGATTACTTTTCCTGTCATATCTAAAATTGTGGCAGTTAAACTTGATCTTTTATATTCAGGAAGTTTAATGAAAATCTGATCTTTTACAGGATTCGGATATACCGTTCCCACATTTTTACTGATACTAAATTCTGCATTTCTCAACACCGCCTGATTGTATAAAGCAGATATTTCCGTTGGAGACAATGCATAATTGTACATTTTTAGTTCGTCAAAAACACCTTTATAAGGAGCCGGAGCATTGGTCGTTGATAAAAATTCAAGTTCACCAATATTTCCGATGATCAAATCACTTGCTTCACCAATTCCTGTAACTGCGGTTTCATCACCTTCAGCACTCAAAACACCATTCGTATAAATTCTCATTTTATGCGCCGTAATATCTCTCTGAATTACAACATGCACCCAATTATTGGTAAAATAATTAGCAATGGGTGAGGTAATTTCCTTTTTCGTAACATCATCATCAATCGCATATCGCAACTGACCGCCTTTAATTTCTACATTAAAACGTTTTCCAGTGGCTCCTGTTGCTGTATTTTTGGTAAAAGAACCTTTACACAACACATAAAGACTGGTCGCCGAAGACGATGGAATCATGCTTGTCGGAGCTTTCATCCAGTAAGAAACTGTAAAAGAATTGGTATTAAATAAAATCTGATCCTGATGCGGAATACTCGCTATGTACGGCGTATTGGGTGAAGTTGCCAAATCTAAGGCATAATTTTCTTTTCCGGGAACTCTCACATTGGCATTATCATAGGCTACATTTAATGTTCCATGATTGGCATAAGACGTTAAATCTGCAATCTGCTCACCAGACAAAGGAGCTTCTGAGAATGGCCAGTTTCCAACAAGACTTGGTGTCAATGCACGGAAACTCCAAACATCTCCTGTTACAGAACCTAAAGCATTAGATGAATCAATTCTCCAATAATAATTAGTTGCCGTATTTAAATTACTTAACTGATATGATGGTGCAGCAGAATAAGGAACTGTAGCTACATTGTTTAAATTTTGTGGATTTGTTCCAAAATAAACGATATATGTAGAGGTATTTGTACTTCCTGTCCATTTTAAAAGTAAATTCCCATTAGTTAACTGTACATCATTAAAACCATTGGCAGGATTTGGATTAGCTGCTTTGGTAGGCGCTGACGGAACAGGCGGTGTAGTTATAGACGAATTTGAAGTATACACAGAAGATTCTGTGGCATTCACCGCTTTCACTCTGTAATAATATTGAGTGTTGGGCGTCAAACCCGTTTCATTATAAGTCGTTGTATTCGCAGGCAATGTTGCAATGACTGTAAACGCTGTACCATTGGGAGAACGTTCCAGTATATAATTCGTTTCATTAGTCGCATTATCACTCCAGTTAACCGTTAATGAGCTTGAAGCCGGAGTTCCCGTTGTCACTGGATTTGTGAAATTTAAATTGGATGGCGGAATAATAAAATCCGGAGCCGCTGTATTGGGTAAACCATTAATATATACCTCAATATTCAGATACGGAGCATGCGCTGTACTTACAGCCAAAGCATCAAAAACATTTGGATTCAGTCCGTTTGCAGTTTCCCACGCATCGGGCATTCCGTCATTATCGGTGTCTAAAGGAGCCGGAGCGCCATAAACGTGCCCTGCTCCACCATTGGTAAAACCAAACTGAGTGGTTAGATCACTTTGTACATAAACATAAGTTGCGGTTGTTCCTTTTGACATTAGATCTGAGATCATCAACTGATCCACCTGGTCACGTCTCGGATAAGATGCTCCTACTTTTGAAACAATATTATCATACGCTCCTTGTGCAGTCAAGGTCGGGTTTTTCATCGGATAATCATACGAAGTTGTTTGAATCGCATTGATATCTCCAACAGGATATCCCGTTAAATTCTGAGGAACTAAAGTTCCGTCCAAAACTCCGTTTTTATTGTTGTCAAAATAGTTTCCGGAACCATATAAATTAAAGTTGGCATTTCCTACGCTGAAAGGTGTAGAAACTGTACTGCTTGTATTGGGACCTCCGATAAAATAATTATTGATGATATTGGCATACGAAGCGCCTGCAGAATCTCCACCCATAATGTAAGCTTCTCCAGATTGGGTATGTCCATAAGTATTTCCGTAATTCCCCCAATTATACACCACATTATTTACAAATTCATTGATGCCTTTTATTTTATTGTTACGGGTTTTATTACAGATATATAAATTTCCAATTAAGCTGATTTTTCCACCTGGAGGAGGTTGCATTAAACCACCCGCAGAATGATTATGACGATGCAATCCCTGTCCGATAATAGAATTTTGGATCGTTATATTATCCGGACTTGTTCCGTTATTATCCCAGTTAACAGAAAAAACCTCATCTGTACCCCAGGTAAAAGTCATGTGATCTAAAATAATATTTGCTCCATTCGCAATTCCTGATGCATCCTGATTTTGAGAAGTTCCTCCATAACGGACACGGAAATATCGTGCAATGGTATTATTGGCTCCCGAAAATGACACTCTCGGTCCTAAAAATAAAATTCCTTCTCCCGGCGCAGTTTGTCCTGCAATTGTGGTATTGGCTGCTACAGCAACCACCGATTGTAAATTAACAATACCTCCCACTTTAAAAATTACAAACCTTCCTGGCTGACTCACCGCATCACGAAAAGAACCTGCGCCGCTGTCATTTAAATTGGTTACCAAATAAATTTGAGGATTTGCTGCTCCTCTAGCTCCTGTAGTAAATCGACCAAATCCGGTAGCTTCCGGAAATGCCAATGTCTGGGCTTTCAAATCAGCAGTGGATAATGTGATTCCACAAAGCAGTAAAGATGTAAAAGTCTGCTTAATGAGTAAAGATTTATTTTTCATAAATATTAATTTTTTGGATAAACCAATCTACCCACAAACCCAAATATGAGCATCCTGCACAATCCTGCTGCTTATTATAAATCAATGAATTAAGTCAAAACTTCATTAAATAAGTTTATTTATAGATTGAAATTGGAGAGCGATTATCTGTTAATAGAACAACAAAAGCTCCACATGAGCAACAAGGACACAATCGGAAAATTCTATCCAGAAAAAGAAATAATTCTTTGGAGTAATAAAAGCATCATACAATTTAAACAACTATGTAAAGAATAGTGAAAAATTAGCGAAATATTTAAATTATTCGTAATTTTTCATAACAAAAATTATTTAAAACGAACAATTAAAAACAAACGCTTATGAATAAAAAATTACTCTTTAGCTATCTTTTAATTACTGCATTTTTCCTCTATTCGTGTGGAAAAGAATACACGACGAAAAGTGATATTTCAGTTAAAACAGTGTCAATTATTACATTTATTTTCGGAGGAATTGCAATGTTGATTGTCTTTACCTCCAGAAAAAGGTAATTTTAAATGTGAACTAAAAAAATCCCTCTCATCGCTGAAAGGGATTTATTATATTTAAAAAAATTAATAATCTGGAAATCATTAGAGAAAAAGTGAGGAGTTTTGGATTTTAAAAGCCAGAGAAAATTTCTATTGATTACACAGCTAATAAAATTAAAGGAAATACCGTAAGTAATACTTTTGAAGCAAATGTATATGAAAAATATAATGGTATCGAACAATAATAATTAGCCAATCTACAGGATATGGTGGCAATTCTGTGTTTATTTACAAATTGGGAAATCGTTTTAGAATAGAAATTAAGGATTCTTCTGATAACACAAGAGCTAAGTACGATAATACTTCATAAAGATTAATCTTAGGGTAATATTCTGATGTTGTTATTCTGATTAGTAATTACCAAAAAAACCTGCACGAGACAGGTTTTTTTCAGACATTGATAAAAAGCAAATTATTCTTTAATAAATTTTTTGCTTACATTTTCTCTACCTCCAGTTAAATTAAGAAAATAGGTTCCTTTTTTAAGGTTATCGGTATTTATTTTTGTTGTCAGTCCTTCTAATTTCTGAGTTTGAATGGTTCTCCCTACCATATCAGTAATTGTGACCTCCATAGACGGTGTAAAATAATCAAGTTTTAAAGTAACATTGTCTTTTGCCGGATTAGGGAAAACATTAACTGTTGTAACATCTTTTGCAATTTCATTAGTGGCCAAATTATCCGGAGCAAGTTTCACGATCCAAACATCCTCTCCTCCATGATTTCCTGTCACATCGCCATTGTTTGAATTTGAACTTCCTGCAATAATGTAACCTCCATCCGTGGTTTGAATAACAGAGTTGCCATGATCAACACCTGACCCACCCAGACTTTTATTCCATTGAATACTTCCTGTGGAATTTAATTTTACGGCCCAACAATCATAAGAAAAAGGACCTTCTCCGACACCGCCTGAAGAAGGATGATGTCCTGTTACCTGTCCGTCATTAGAAGCAGAACTTCCCACAACTAAATATCCTCCATCGGTTGTTTGAATAATAGAAGACCCCAAATCAGCTGAACTTCCTCCTAAAGCTTTTTGCCATTGAAGATCTCCTGTTGAATTTACTTTTACGATCCAATAATCATCATTTCCATGATTTCCTGATACATCGCCATCATTAGAGTTCGTCGAACCAGCTAAAATAAAACCTCCGTCTGAAGTTTTCACCATAGATATTGGTAATTCTTGATATAATCCTCCGAACGATTTTTTCCAATAAATAACGCCTCCGTCAGTGTTTAGTTTTAAAATCCAATAATCCTTTCCACCATGATTTCCTGTTACATCACCATTGTTGTTTTCTGCATATCCGGAAACTACATATCCGCCATCATTAGTTTGAACGATAGAAGTTGCTCTGTCGTCTCCTGTTCCTCCTAAATTTTTTTCCCATTGAATATTTCCATCCGAATTTACTTTTACAATCCAGTAATCTACATAGCCATTATTTCCCGATACATCACCATTGTTTGAAGAAGAAGTTCCGGCAAATATATACCCGCCATCTGTCGTTGGGATTATTTCACTGATAACCTCATAATCTGTTCCGCCCAAAGTTTTTTTCCAAAAAATAACTCCGGCATCAGAATTTATTTTTAAAATCCAGCCATCTGAATTTCCATGATTTCCCGTTACATCACCATTATTAGAATTAGTAATTCCAGCAACCACATATCCTGCATCAGTAGTTTGAAGAATAGAAGTTGCATAATCACTTGCTGTTCCTCCGAAAGATTTTTGCCACAGGAGATTTCCTGTTGGGTTTAATTTCGTTAGCCAGTAATCATAATTTCCGTGATTTCCTGTTACATCTCCATTATTTGAATTAGAACTCCCGGCAATCATAAAACCTCCATCATCAGTTTGAATAATGGAACTTGCGTATTCATCACCTGTTCCTCCTAAAGATTTTTGCCATTCTATGGCTGGAGCTTGTGCATAACTTAGTCCTGAAAAAAGAATACCTACACATACAGGTATTGTTTTTTTGTAATTGAATTTCATCGTTTTTTGTTTGTAAAATTTAAAGATACCAAGATAATATTTTATTGTTAACGTTAGCTTAATTAATAATTTTCAAAAAAAATCAATAAAAAGATTATTAAACAACTGAAAAACAATCCGTTAAATACAATAGTTTTATTACTTATTTTTATAAAACCCTGGATTTTTATTCATTAATTGATGATTTTTTTGAAAATTATCGCACGATTTGAGTAATAGCTTCAATCGGCTCACAAGTAGAAACTAAGTTTCTTTCTAAGCACTTTTATCCAGAAGTATTGAATTAAATCAGCATTTCCCCAAAAAAAGAATTATTTTTGGAGAATGTCTTTTGGAGTTGCTTATATTTTAAATATTATCTAAAATATAAGCAACTCTGTAACATTTCAAGAATCCGAGTGTCCTTTTATTATAAATTAAAACCATGAAAAACATCAAAGCAACATTTGCCTTCTTTTTATTTACATTACTATCAATATCTACATACGCTCAAGATTGTAATTGCACAAAAAATTTTGAATGGGTGAAAAAAACTTTTGAAGAAAATGATGCAGGATTTCAATATGCAATAAAACAAAAAGGTGATCAGGCATATAGTGATCTCAATAAAAGAATTTCAGAAAAAGTAAAATCAGCTAAAACATTTGGTGATTGCAGTCCGATTTTGTACGAATGGTTGACTTTTTTCCGTTCAGGCCACGTTTCGATAAGACCCATCTCAAAACAACAATCTTCCCAATCGGTTGCTAACAATAAGTCTGATAATCAATTTGCAAATTGGGAAACCTTACCAGTAGATACACAAGATTTCAAGAAGTATTTAGATAAAAAGAAAACATCAGACTATGAAGGCATTTGGGATACCGAGCCCTATACGATTGGGATTAAAAAGAAGGGCGATCAATATATAGGATTTATTATAGAATCTGGTGCTGAAACATGGACAAAAGGACAGGTAAAACTAAAATTAGACTTCTCAAATGGTAAAACAAGCTCCGTTTATTATATGCGTGATCATTCTGCCGTAGAATCTAAAGAAATAGCAATAACCGGGAAAAATAATTTACAAATTGGAGATTTCAGCCTTTCAAGGATTTATCCTAAAATTGAGGATGAGCCCAAATATGCGAAATATTTCAAATCATTAAATACCAATGAACCCTATATTGAAAAATTAAATGAAACAACATTGTATTTCAGAATTCCTTCTTTTCAGGCTTCTAAGAAACAAAAAATTGACAGTGTTATTCTAGCTAATAAAAATAAAATACTCTCCACAGAAAACCTCATCATCGACATTAGAAACGGGACAGGAGGAAGTGATGGAAGTTACAACAATATCCTTCCCTTGATTTATACGAATCCTATCAGAACTGTTGGTGTCGAATATTTATCTACAAAATTAAACAATCAGAGAATGCTCGATTTCATCAACAAACCTGAATACGGATTTAATGAAGAAAATAAAAAATGGGCAAAAAATTCATTTGATAAATTAGAAAAAGAGCAGGGAAAGTTTGTCAATCTTAATGAAAATGTGGTGACTATTACCAAATACGACACCATTCATCAATATCCTAAAAATGTAGGAATTATCATTAATCAAAAAAACGGCAGTACCGATGAGCAGTTTTTACTCGCTGCAAAACAAAGCAGAAAAGTAAAATTATTCGGAACAACAACTTTTGGAGTTCTAGATGTATCCAATATGTATTATGTTCCGTCGCCTTGTAATGAATTTGAATTAGGATATTCCCTTTCCAGAAGTATGCGTATTCCAGATTTCACGATAGACGGAAAAGGATTGCAGCCCGACTTTTATTTAGATAGAAGTATTCCGTTATACGAATGGACCGAGTATGTCAATAAAACTTTAAACGGTCAATAAAAATGATTTTATAAAAACAAAAATCCCTCTCATCACTGAAAGGGATTTTTTTATATCTAAAAAACTTTTAATTACATATAAGCTTCAATCGGCTCACAAGTACAAACTAAATTTCTGTCTCCGTAAGCTTCATCAACTCTAGAAACGGAAGCAAAGAATTTGTGATCTCTTACCCACTCTAGCGGATACGCTGCTTTCTCTCTGCTGTATGGTTTATCCCAAGAATCAGAAATAACCAATTGCTCAGTGTGAGGAGCATTTTTCAATACGTTGTTTGCCTGATCAGCTTCACCGTTAGCAATCTCATCGATTTCATGTTTGATAGCAATTAATGCTTCAGCAAAACGGTCAATTTCAGACTTGCTTTCAGATTCTGTAGGCTCGATCATTAATGTTCCTGCAACCGGGAAAGAAACCGTAGGTGCGTGGAAACCGTAATCCATCAATCTCTTTGCAACATCAGCCACTTCAATTCCTAAAGATTTGAACTGACGGAAATCTACGATACATTCGTGCGCTACTCTACCTTCAGTATTTGAATATAAAATAGGGAAATGTTCTGCTAAGATTTCTTTTAAATAGTTTGCATTTAAGATTGCGTGTTCCGTTGCTTTTTTCAAACCTGAAGTTCCCAACATTTTGATATAAGCATAAGAAATATTTAAGATTAAACCTGAACCGTAAGGTGCAGCAGAAATCCCTGCAATTGCTTCATTAGAACCAACATTAATGTTTGCATTCGTTGGTAAGAAAGGAACCAAATGTTTAGCCACACAGATTGGACCAACTCCAGGACCTCCACCTCCGTGAGGAATAGCGAAAGTTTTGTGAAGATTAAGGTGACAAACGTCTGCTCCGATATTTCCAGGACTTGTATATCCAACCTGTGCATTCATATTGGCACCATCCATATAAACCTGTCCGCCGTGATCGTGAACCAGTTGAGTAATTTCTTTAATGTTGGCATCAAAGAATCCGTAAGTTGACGGATATGTAATCATCACACAAGATAAATTCTCAGAATGCTGCTCTGTTTTGGCTTTGAAATCTTCGAAATCAATTTCTCCGCTTTCAAGGTTTTTAACAACAACAATCTTCATTCCTGCCATTGCTGCGGAAGCTGGGTTTGTTCCGTGTGCAGACTGAGGAATCAATACCACATTTCTGTGACCTTCACCTCTTGAGATGTGATATTCTCTGATCACCATCAATCCTGCATATTCTCCCTGAGCTCCAGAGTTTGGCTGAAGAGAAGTTCCTGCAAAACCTGTGATTTCAGAAAGATCTTTCTCTAATTCTTTAATCATTTCCTGATAACCTCCTGCCTGATTTACCGGTACAAACGGGTGAATACTTCCCCAATCTGCCCACGAAAGTGGCAACATCTGAGTTGCAGCATTCAGTTTCATTGTACAAGATCCAAGAGAAATCATTGAATGAGTTAATGATAGATCTTTTCTTTCAAGACGTTTGATGTAACGCATCAATTCGGTCTCTGTATGATATTTGTTGAATACTGATTCTGTTAAAATCTCATCTTTTCTAAGATTTTCTTCAGGAATACTGTATCCTTCTTTTATTTCTAATTTAAAAGTCTGCTTATCTTTAAACTGAGCAAAAGAAGCCATCAAAACATTCAGTTTCTCCAGCGTAGTACTTTCGTTGATTGCAATACTTACAACACCTTCTGTAAAATAGTTAAGGTTTAAATTATGATCAAGCATCAATCTGTTTAATCTCGCTTTCTCATCTTCAGCCATCACGATTTTCACGGTGTCGAAGATTGGCTCTTCTGCAGTCTGATAACCTAAAGCTTTCAATCCTCCTTTTAATGCATTAGCTTTAAAGTGAATCTGATCAGCGATATAGTTTAATCCTTTAGGACCGTGATATACAGCGTACATTCCAGCCATTACAGCTAAAAGAACCTGAGCTGTACAGATATTTGAAGTTGCTCTTTCTCTTTTAATATGCTGCTCTCTCGTTTGCAAAGCCATTCTCAATGCACGTTTTCCGTACATATCCTGAGAAACCCCAATAATTCTTCCTGGGATATCTCTTTTGTAATCTTCTCTACAAGAGAAAAATGCTGCGTGAGGACCACCATAACCTAATGGAATACCAAATCTCTGTGAAGTACCAACCGCACAATCAGCGCCCATTGATGCAGGAGATTTCAACTTAACCAAAGCCATAGGATCACAAGCAACAACAACCTGTAGATCTAATTTTTTGTACTCTACAATATCTTCTGTATAATCTAAAACGATTCCGTTTTTACCAGGATATTGTAATAAAACTCCGTAATAAGATTCGTCAAACTGATGAGTTTTGTGATCACCTACTACAATTTCGATTGCTAAACCTTCAGCTTTTGTTCTTAAAACAGAAACGGTTTGAGGTAAAACTAAATCAGAAATAAAGAACTTGTTAGCTCCTGCTTTCTTCTGATCTTTCGTTCTGTTGTTGAAGAACATGTGCATTGCTTCTGCTGCAGCCGTAGACTCATCCAACAAAGATGCATTTGCCAAAGCAAAACCTGTCAAATCGCACACCACAGTTTGATAATTAAGCA
Organism: Chryseobacterium balustinum; assembly: GCF_900168205.1. GTDB lineage: Bacteria > Bacteroidota > Bacteroidia > Flavobacteriales > Weeksellaceae > Chryseobacterium > Chryseobacterium balustinum. Next base: position 53,714 of record NZ_FUZE01000011.1, on the reverse strand, counting down.
AAGCTTCTAATCTTCCCTGAGCGATCTCTGCCTGATAAGGCGTGTACGCTGTATACCAGCTCGGGTTTTCAAAGATATTTCTCTGAATTGCCGATGGCAACAAGGTATTGTGGTATCCAAACCCGATATAACTTGTATAATCCGTGTTCTTAGATGCCAATTCTTTCGAATGATTTAGCATTTGGTACTCTGAAAGTGCTTCCGAGATGTTCAGATCATTTTCTAAACGGATCGATGCTGGAATGGTTTGAGAAATTAACTCTTCGATACTTGAAACGCCAACTTTTTCCAACATTGCCTGTTTATCGGCTTCGTTTACGGAGATGTGACGGCTCACAAACTGTTCTGTATTCATTTTTTATATTAGATTTTGTTTGTAAAAAAAGATTCGTAAAATTACGATTTTTTAGCCGATTGCGCAACTCATGTTAAGCTGATATTAAATCTTCTGACAACTCATTTTGGTGAGTAGTTTTAATGCGAAAATTCAAAATTAATTCGTTCTAAAGTTACTCAAACTACTTGCTAGTCAGCAAATACAGATTTATCAAAATATATTAATTATATTTATTCTAAATTAATATATTTGCAACATGAATATCATCACTCCTTTTAAAGTACCGCCATTATCTCCGGCATTTTCTTTCAAGAATGAAGAAATGTTCTGTGGCGACAAAAAATCTTGCTGCAAAAAGTTTAAGAAAGGAAAAAGGTGCAAAAAATGCCCGGGAAGAAAAAAACTAGCGTAGTCAGCCAATTAGTTTAGGTAGTTTATTTATACAAACTGCTGATTAAAAAGTACAATGCTAAAGCTAAAAATAGAATCGCCAGAATAATTCTGAAAATTTTTGGCTGTCCTTTAGGATTGGTTACAGTTCTTGGTTGTGACTTAAAAAGCTCTTCTGCTCTGTCTCTGAATTTCTCACCATCAGATTCAAAAACTTCGGTTATTGTAATTCCCTGAACAACGGTTTTATGCAAAAGCGAATTGGTTGCATGCAACAACAATTGAAATTTTCCGTTTTTAAATTCTGTAATTTTAAAAATTCTTTCTCCATACGCTTTCTCCAATCCAAACGGTAGAACTTTTACTACATCAGCATTCTGAGTTTGCCAGGTAATGATAATCTCCTCCCCTTTTTTTGCATGAATTTTATTAGCCGTAAAAGTTTTAATAGAAGGTGGAACGGTATATCTGAAAGTTTTCTGCAGACTTTCTAAATTCTGGTCATATGTAATTCTTCGTCCTTTATCACTTAACGTTTCGTAAGCCTCCTGAATTTCTTTGAACCGGTCTGCAAAAAAATCATCGTCTTGATTTTTGTCGGGATGATATTTTAATGAAAGTTTCCTGTAGGATTTTTTGATGTCTTCATCCGAAGCATCGTGAGGAATACCGAGAAAATAATAGTAATCTTTCATGAAAGTGAATACAAAAATAAGGAAATATTTTTCTACAGCTTTTAATTTTTTAAGATTTTTGTCATTGCGAGCAAAGCGAAGCAATCTCTTTTTTTCAACGCTATGGTTAATATTTTTTTTAAATTATTGAAAATATTTTTCGTCCACTAAAGCGTTTCACGCAGCAAAGATGAATCTTTTAATTTTTTGAAGTTTATTCTCCGTCGAGTTTGTCATTCCGAAGGGATCTAAGCTATTCTATAGATTTGTTGCCGAGATTCCTGCGGAATGACAAACTTTGTGTTGATTTAATGTAAAAATAATTTGTGTATTCGTGGCAAAAACTCATTCATAGCAAAAAAATTCAGGCGCGGGAAGCTTTGCTTCCCGCGCCTGAATAAGACAATTTAATTTTAGTTATTTCAAACTTACGCTTCGCAAGTGTTATCTTTTCTGCAACATCTTGACGCAAATTCTTTTTTGAACTTTCCTTTCAGTTCCTGATATTGCTCCTCATCCATTTCTCTGATTTTATCTGCCAATCCGAATGGAGATTTTTCTTTGATTCCGTATTCGTTAAAAATACCTCTTACAAATCTTTTTCTTTCGATTACTTTTTTAGCAACTATTGCAACTCCGGCAACGGCAAGTGCTCCTAACACTCCTTTTAATACTGAATTTTTCATTTTCTTAAATTTTAAATTTTACTACTTCTTGTTTTTTATAGAGACGAATTCGTTCTTATTTTTACTTTACTACTTCTAAAAATTTTTAAACTATTCGTTATTTCTGTTGAAGAATCCGGTTGAACATTTCTGTCTCCAGACTTCTTTGAATTTTTCTTTTTCCTCATCAGACATTCCTTCCATTTTATGTCTCAGATGTTTTTCTTTCATATCTCTCATTCCCTGTCCGAATTTCCCATGAAAGCCTCCAAAAAGAATTTTACTTAAAATTAAAATTCCCATTGCCTGCCAATAATTAATGGTTTTCACACCGATAATTTCGGGAAGAATACAATTCCACAATGACATTACAATCAATGCAACGACAAGGAAAATCAATGGCGGACATAAAATTAAAAGTATCCAGCTTTTTTTATATTTATTGTTCATTTTATTTATTTCTAATTATTTAAATCTTCGTACAATTGTTTCAATCTGTTTCTCAAATGCTTTACCGCATAATTTTTCCGGCTGATAATGGTCTTTATATTTTCACCCTGTTCATCGGCGATTTGCTGTAAAGTTTTATCGTTCAGTTCATTTTCCATGTAGACGAGCTTCTGTTTTTCCGGAAGTTCTTCCAACGCTTCAAACAGTTTTTTCCAGATTTCATCCTGAAACATTTTTACTTCCGGTCCTGCGCTGTCATCCAAAAGAAGAATATCTTTTATAGAAAACGTTCCGTCTTCATCTTCGTAGACAAAATCTTCAAGATTTTCAGTTTTCTTTTTACGGTATTTATCGGTAATTTTATTGGCAGTAACACGGTACAACCATCCGCCAACATTTACAATTTCAGAAAGATTGGTCAAACTGCTGAACTGGTACCAAACTTCCTGCAGAATATCTTCGGCATCTTCGGTATTTTTCACTTTCGGACGAATAAAAGACATCAATTTTCCACCGTAACTTGTTACGGTCTGCGAAATAATGTTTTCCTTTTCCTTCTGTGGCATTGGTAATTTTTCGACAATCTCCATATTGCTAGGACGACTGTGCTGTTTGTTTTACTTTAATAAATTTAAAATATTTTTTTGGATTTTCAATTTTTCGTTTGTTAATCGTGTTTTTGCCGCAATATTTTTTTCAGAAGCTTATCCGGCTATCCACTATTACTCCTCGCTCCTTCACTTTTTCCATCGCTTGCTGTGGGGTAACCGTTTCTATCCGGGCTAAAAACCACCCCGTCTCAATTTTCTTTGAAAATTAATCCACCCCTCCAAAGGAGGGGAATTCTGTACGTCTAAACATTGAGGAATATATATTTTTGTCTCACTCTTCCAAATAAAAAAAACGGAAAGCAAAATACTTTCCGTTCTTTTTTTATCAACTTGGATGCAATTTATTTATTGAAATTCTCAGCAAAGAAACCTAACATCGATTTATAAAACTCAATTCTGTTGGGCTCTTTTCCAAAACCGTGTCCTTCGTCATATTTTACCATGTAAGGAACTTCAAATCCTTTGCTTCTTAAAGCTTTAACGATTTGGTCAGATTCATTGATGTTTACTCTTGGGTCATTCGCTCCCTGAACCACAAATAATGGCTTTTTAATCTTATCAATCTGAAAAACCGGCGAAACTTCTTTTGCTATTTTTGCTTCTTCAGGATTATCCAAATCATACCAGATCTGCTTTACCATTTCTTTATACGGCTTCCAGTATTCCGGGAAAGAATCGAAGAACGTGAAAATATTGGAAACTCCTACATAATCAACTCCGCAAGAATACAAATCAGGAGTTTTAATCAATCCCATCAATGTAGCGTAACCACCATGACTTCCGCCGTAGATTGCTACTTTGTTTTTATCAATCCAGCCTTGCTCAATCGCATATTTTACACCGTCTTCTACATCATCCATCGCTTTACGGCCGATTTGTTTGTATCCGGATGTTTGAAACTCTTTTCCGTAACCACCAGAAATTCTGAAATTAACCTGCAAAGTAGCATATCCTCTGCTAGCAAACAACTGTGTTTCAGGATTGAAACCCCAATCATCTCTTATTCCTTGCGGTCCACCATGAGGATTGACAATCAAAGGAACTTTTTCACCGTTCAAAGCTGCTTTCGGGAGTGTAATATATCCGTGAATGGTAAGTCCGTCTCTGCTTTTAAACTGAATTGGGCGCATTTCTGCCATATCTTCCTCTTTTAACTGAGGCATCAAATCAAAAAGAAGCTTGGTCGTTTTGGTTTTTGTATCGTATTCATAATACTTTCCATACAGTTTATCACTGTCAACAACGACCAATAATTTTTCGTTTTTATCGTCTGAAGAAGCAATTCCAAACTGTTTATCACCAAATTCGGAAGTCAGCTTATCATGAATTTCTTTGTAGAATTTACTTACAGGAATCGTTTCATTTTTAATTCCGTTATAGCTGATGTAATCTAGCTCATAATTTCTGCTTTTCCCAGCTTGTGCTATTGAAGAAACATCAAAAGTAGGATTAGAATAGACTTCTTTAATGATCGCATTTTTCTTCAAATCATACAATACAATTCTCGATTTATCACTCCCAAGATTGGTTACCAGATAAACCTCATCTTTGTTTTTAGAATTATCATTAAAACTAATTACGCTAAAAGTATCTTTCCAATCGGTCGCTTTAACAAGATTAAATTTACCCGTCTGCAAATCTTTATAAAACAGTTTGGTCGTCAAACCATTTTCAAGAATGGTGTAGCCTCTCAGATTGCCCTGTCTGTCGAAAAGATAATCATCAATCGGACTTTTTACATCTTTATTTTCATACAACTGTGTAATTTCGCCTGTATTAAAATTGATCTTATACGGTTCAAAGATCTGTTTATTGTTCTTGTTCATGCTCACAATAACAAACTCTGTATCTTTAATCAATCTTACAGAATTTAACGTAATTCCCTCAAAAGGAGTCAAGTCTTTTAAGTTTTTTCCGTCAATATCAGCGGCGTACAAATGGATATTTTCGTTTCCACCCTTATCTTGTGTGTAAAACAAACGCTTTTTATCGAGCCAGCCGTAGCTTCTTATCAAATCATCTTTTTCTACCAACGCCTTTGTAATTTTTCCCGATCTTAAATCTTTTACATAGACATGATTTTTGCTGTCCTTATCTTTTTCTTTGTAAGATAAATAAAGCCCGTCTGGAGAAATTTTAAATTGTGAAGCTTTCGGTCTTGCAAAATAATCTTCCACTTTGTATTTAAAGTTTCCTTTGTCGTAGGAAATAAGCTTTTCTATTGTAGCTTTTGATGAAACCAATGTCGGGTCGCCCGGTAATTTGTTTTCAGTAGTTTGTGCATTTATCATGAGGCTTGTGATTACCACTTGTGTAATACCTAAAATTTTGGAATTTAAATTCATATTTCATGGATTTGGTTAAACGATATAATATAAGACGCTTCACCTACACAAAACGTTACATTATTTATCGCTAATTTGTGAAATTAATTGTGTACTTTTTAGTATATGAGATTTTTTAACCGCAAAAGAATCAAAAGATTTCGTACGGAAATAAGTTATTCAAAAGCCAGCAAAACTGATAATAAACTAAAATTCATATTTTGTAAACTTTTGAATTACTCTTTCCTAAATCATTTCTTTTGATTCTTTTGTGGTAAAATAAGGTTTAAAGTTTTTTTATTTTAAATTATTCCGTGATAAAAATTGATAATAGCTTTTCTAAAAACAATGTGTTTTGGAGGTTAATTATGTTTTAGTCTAAATTTGTCGCTTCGTTTTAAAACAAAGCTTAGAAATGGGAACCATGAAGAAACTGGAAATCAAAAAAAACATCCAAAAACTTGAAGATAAAAATCTTTCATTCCGTATTTTTGATTTGAATGAGGAAAATTTAAACCAATATTTTAAACCTCACAAAAAAGACCATTTCTTTATTGTTGTTATAGAAAATGGAAAACTTCAGGTTCATATTGAAGATAAGATCCATTCTCTAAAGGCAGGAAAAATTTCTGTGCTATTTCCTGAGCAGGTTCATTTTATTTCAGATATAAGTGAAGATTTAAAAGGTAAAATCATTCTGTTCGAAGAAATATTATTCTGTTCAGATATTTTGAAAAACGAGTTGAGTACTTATAATGTCAACCTTTCGACCCAACTTAACTGTACTATTTTATCTCAAGAAGATTTTGAACAAAGTTTAAATGCGATAAAAATTATCAAAGGAATTTATGAAAATCCGAGTTTGATAAAAAAAGAACAAGCGAGATTTCAAATTAAAATTTTCCTTTTAGGTTTAATTGAATCCGTTCACGGTTTGCATCCTATTTTAAACAATGATTCAGCCGACAAACCAATTTACGTTCGATTTAAAAAATTATTGAACGAGCATTATAAACAGTACAGAACCGTTCAGTATTACGCCGAAGAGTTGGCAATTACTACAAAAAAATTAAATTCGATCACAAAAAAACATTGTGGGGAAACGGCAATTCAGGCCATTCACAACCGAATTTTAATGGAAATAAAACGTCAACTGATGTTTTCTGATCTTTCTCATAAAGAAATTGCTTTCGATCTTGGTTTTAATTCTCCTTCCGCACTCAACAAGTTTGTAAAAGCAAAACTCAAGGAAACTCCGACCGAACTTCAACAAGAACTGGCGCAAATGTATAACGCATAGTCTTGTTTGTATAACATCACTCGTTTTGGCTTGTCTAATTTTGCTCTATTAAAATTAAAAAAGAAAAATGAGCAAATTATTTATTGCAGGAGAAGTTTTCCACGGAGCAGGAAGTCTTTCTGAATTGGCAAATATTAAAGGTAAAAAAGCAGTGATCGTAACCGGAGGAAGCTCAATGAGAAAAAGCGGAACGCTGGATAAAGCAGTTGCCTATCTTACTGAAGCAGGAATTGAAACTAAGATCTTTGAAGGTGTAGAAGAAGATCCGTCATCTGCAACTTGTCTGAAAGGTGCTGAAGTTATCAATGCTTTTCAACCAGACTGGATCATCGGTTTAGGAGGTTGCTCAGCAATTGATGCAGCAAAGATCATGTGGGTGTTTTATGAATATCCTGATGTAGAATTTGATGCCTTGATCAAACCTTTTACAGTACCAGTTCTTAGAAACAAAGCAAAATTTATCGCTATTCCTTCTACAAGCGGAACAGGTACTGAAACGACTGGACTTGCCGTAATTACCGACAGAGAAAAAGGAGTAAAATATCCTGTAGTTTCTTATGAATTGACTCCTGATGTTGCGATCATTGACGGTGAGATCTGCGCTTCAATGCCGGCTCACGTCACTTCAAATACTGGTCTTGATGCATTGACCCATTGTGTAGAGGCTTATGTTTCAAATATCGATAACAATATTGCTGATGCACTTTCAAAAGGTGGTTTAGAGATCGTTTTTGATAATTTAAAAGAAGCTGTAGAAAACCCTAACAATATTGTAGCTCGTCAAAATATGCATGATGCATCATTTATGGCAGGTTTGGCGTTCAATAATGCTTGGTTAGGAATTGTACACTCTTTGTCTCACCAAGTTGGCGCATTGTACGGAATTCCTCATGGTGCTTCTAATGCGATCTTCCTTCCGAATGTGATTCGTTATAACTCAGCTGCTACAAGTCGTTTTCCAGATCTAGCACGAGTAATTGGTAAAGAAACTACTGAAGAGTTGGCGCAAGCAATTGAAACTTTACGTTCTGAAGTTAACAACCAATCAGGAATTAAAGAATTCGGAATTTCAAGAGAAGATTGGGATAAAAACTTAGATTACATCGCCAACAATGCTTTGGTAGATCCTTGTACAGGTTTCAACCCAAGAGTTCCTACTTTGGATGAATTGAAAGCGATCTACAATGCTTGTTATGAAGGTGTAGTGTATGCTGAAGAAGTTGTTGCAGGGTAATTTAGTTTTTTTGTAATCAAACCTCACAGGTTTTGAAAACCTGTGAGGTTTATTTGTAAAATATCATTACTAGCCCGGATAGAAACGACATCCTTTTTTGTTGCAACCGAAGCAAAGCGCAGGTTGTAGCAAAAAAGATACAGTGGATAGCCGGAAAAAGCTACAAATTTTAAAGATAAATATAAAAGCAGGAAACCATTTTGGCTTCCTGCTTTTTGTTTTATTGATAAATTACTACATCATCTTTTTTAATTTGATATCCTTTTTTCTTGTACGGAACTAAAACATAGCTTTCTTTGATGTAACTTCCGCTTTTCCAGATCTTGCCATTTCCTTCTCTTTCAAGAATAATACTTTTTGCACTTTGATGTGGAATAAAAATCTCGGCTTTCTTCATATTTTTACTGAAAATAACTGCCGTCATTGATGTGGAACTTCCTTCTGGATTTACCTCTTTCAGTTTTATTTTCTGATTAAAAACTTTTACGCAATTATTTCTGAGTTGAGAATAAGTATAACCTGCAGAAGGCATACAACCGTGAACGTCTCTGTCGCCTCCTACAATCGGGGCTTTTTGAGCAAAAACTAATGAACCAAGGAACATTGCACTGAATAAAATTGTTTTTTTCATATTTAATAATTTGTACTTCTAAGATATAAAAAAAGCCGCTCTTTTTGAGCGGCTTATACAAATTATTTCGTCCAGTTGATTTTTGAATGTTTCACCTCTTCAGAATTTGTACCAATCATGATATCGAATTCTCCGGCTTCCCAGTCATATTTTAAATCTCCGTTGTAGAATTTCAGACTTTCTGGAGTGATGTCGAAAGTAATCTTTTTAGATTCTCCTTTTTTCAACATTACTTTTTGGAATCCTTTTAATTCTTTTACTGGTCTTGTAATCGTTCCCACCATATCTCTGATGTATAACTGCACCACTTCTGCTCCATCATAGTTTCCTGAATTTGTCACAGTAACCGAAGCTTGGATTGATTGATTTCCTTTTGGATTAGCGTTAGAAACCGTTATATCGGAATAATTGAATTTAGAATAGCTCAATCCATAACCAAACGGGTACAGAGGTGTATTACACTCATCCATATAATTAGAACGGAATCTTTGGTATTCACATTTATCAGTTAATTCCTGACTTAATGGTCGACCTGTATTTTTAGCATTATAATAAATCGGAACCTGACCAAGACTTCTCGGGAACGTCATCGGCAATTTTCCAGAAGGGTTTACCTTACCGAAAAGTACATCAGCAATTGCATTTCCAGCTTCTGAACCTGCGAACCACGCATTCAAAATAGCATCAGGAGCATCTTTCACATTGGTTAACGCCAAAGGACGACCTGTGAAAAGTACCATTGCGATTGGTTTCCCTGTTTTTTTCAATTCATTCAACAAATCAACCTGAGACTGAGGAATTGTAATTTCAGTTCTTGAAGAAGATTCTCCGCTCATTTCTGCAGATTCCCCGATTGCTAAAACAATAACGTCAGCTTTGTTGGCAATATCAACCGCTTCTTTTAATAATGCTTCTTTTGAACGGTTGTCTCTGTCGGTTTTCTTACCGTGAGCTGCATAAATTTCTTCTAATTTAGCATCGTAATCAATGTTGGCGCCTTTTGCAGAAAGAAATTTAACATCTTTTCCGTAATTAGCCTGAAGACCCTGCATTAAGTTAACAGAAACAGCATGCTTTGTAGCCACACTCCAAGTTCCAGCCATATTCATTGAGTTGTTGACCAATGGACCGATTACTGCAACAGTTCCTGATTTTTTCAAAGGTAGAACCTGGTTTTCATTTTTCATTAAAACCATCGACTGAGCTGCTGCACTTCTTGCGATATTACGGTTTTCTAAACTGTAAACTTCTTTTGCAGCTAGTTTTGCATCACCATGTTTGTAAGGATTGTCGAATAAACCTAAATCATATTTAGATTCTAAAACTCTTCTTGCAGCCATATCAATTTCAGCCTGCGTTACTTTTCCTTCAGCTAAAGATTTTTTTAATGTTGTTAAAAAACCTTCACCTACCATATCCATGTCAACTCCGGCTTTTAAAGCTAAGGCAGAAACCTGTTGAAGATCTCCCATTCCGTGGTCTACCATTTCGTTGATTCCGGTATAATCGGTCACTACAAAACCTTTGAATTTCCACTGATTTCTTAAAACCTCAGTTTGTAACCATCTGCTTCCTGTTGCGGGAACTCCGTCAACTTCATTAAAAGAAGCCATTACAGAAGCTACTCCAGCATCAACAGCTGCTTTGTAAGGTGGAAAATATTCGTTGAACATTCTTACGTGGCTCATATCAACCGTGTTGTAATCTCTACCTGCTTCACCAGCTCCGTATAACGCAAAATGTTTTACACAAGCCAAAATATTGGTTCCGTTTGCCAAATCTTTTCCTTGGTAACCGTACACCATATTTTTAGAAATTTCACTTCCTAAATACGGGTCTTCACCAGAACCTTCAGAAACTCTTCCCCATCTTGGTTCACGGGAAATATCAACCATTGGCGAGAACGTCCAGTTGATTCCGTCTGCTGCTGCTTCTTTTGCTGCAACTCTTGCTGATTGCTGTACCAAATTCATATCCCATGAAGCCGCTAAACCTAATGGAATCGGGAAAGTAGTTTCGTAACCGTGAATGACGTCCATCCCGAAAATTAGTGGAATTTTCAGACGGCTATTTTCAACGGCAACTTTTTGTACCGCTTTAATTTTTTCAGCACCTTTTATATTGAACAATCCACCGACTAATCCTTGCTCAACTTTCTTTCCGATGTCTGAACTTTTAGCCAAACCAGTTGTAAAATCACCTGAACTCGGTAAATTAAGCTGTCCGATTTTTTCATCTAAGGTCATTTTAGCTAAAAGAGCATCAACAAAAGCCTTTTTCTTTGATTGATATTGTACGGTCTGATAAGACTGAACCGGCTTTGTAACCATTTCCTGCGCCGAAAACATAGGAGCTAATGCTAAAGTCGCAATTACAATTAAATTTTTACTCATACTACTTCATTTTTTTAAGGAATTCGTGAATCTTCGATTTCATATATCTTATTTCTTAAATTATATTTTTTATCAATGATTCTATTTAAAGCAAAGAAAAACTAAATAGTTAATTTTTCAAAGATTTTTATTATTTAATTCAATTATTTTTCTTTTCTCTTAGACAACATCCATTCATACAATGCTGGATTTGAATAAGTAGAATCCCATGAATTATGGTTATCATTTGGGAAGATCGTCAATTCTGCAGATGGATTAACCGGATGAAGTTGTTGGTAAAAGTTGAATGCATTTTCCGGCAACACGACATCATCCATTCCGCCATGATAGATCTTCATGTTTAAATTTTTGTACTGATGAATATTCGCATACATCACACGATCAGTCGGTGCACAAACAGAAACTACGGAAGCAAACATTTCGGGATGCTCCATTGCGAGTTTCAGTGTTCCCCAACCTCCCATAGAAAGCCCTGTAAGGTAAATTCTGGAAGCATCAATTTTATATTTACTCTGAATTTCTTTAATTAAATTATAAACGCTTACCGTATCCCACCACGTATTTTCAGGACATTGAGGCGCTAAAATTGCCACAGGTTCTTTAATCAGATTTTTGTAAGTAAAAGGACTGTGCGCTTTTACCAATTCCAGATTATTACCTCTTTCTCCTGAACCATGAAGAAATACAATCAAAGGAACATTTCCTTTTGCTTTTTGAGGATAATCTAAAATATATGAGATTTTTTCTACTCTTTTAACTTCTTTATTCAGTTCTGCTTTGATTTCCTGAGCATGTAAGCTTAAAGAAAATGGCAAAAGCAAAAGGGGTAAATATTTTAGTTTTAAATTCATATTTCTTTAGGTTTTGGCTATAGCCGTTTGATTTTATTTTTGGTTAAACGGGCTAAAGCCCATTTCTATTGATAAATATTCTATTCTTACTGCATCTTTTAGCCCCGATAGGAGCGACACCCTTTTGTTTTGCGACCGGAGCGAAGCGGAGGTCGTAACAAACACAAAAGATAAAGCGGATAGCGGGAAATAGCTCCTAAAAACTATTTAATATTGTATTTTTCTGATTTAAAATCTAATTTTTTTAATCCTTTTTGAATTTCAGGAGCATTCATGAATAATTTCCACAAAAATCCTGTTCTGTAATTTTCAATCATCGGAGCGATAGTTCCCTGATCGATGGCTAAATACCTTGGCGTCGTCCAATTGTTATAATGAATTGAAGTAGCATCGTAAGGTCCTGCAGAACCGATGAATTCAGGTTTTTGAGTATAAATAAATCTCAAAAAGTCCATAGATTCTTTCGGTGAGTAAGGGAAACTGCTCAAAGCCGCTGTTGGAGTGATTACTCCATGATCGTTTTGCGGGAAGTGGGCATCGTAACCAACACTTCCGTCTTTGTTTCTTGAATAACCAGCCGTTAATCCCCAATAATTTGGTCCGTAACCTTTCCATTGTTTTGGATTTTCGACACAGTATTTGTAATCAATAAGTACCTGATTTTTATTTAAATCGAAATAGTTTTTAATTAATTTATCTGATAAATTGGTAGGATCTAAACCGATGTAAGAATATTGTGCCCAAAATAATGGCCCACCATATTCTTCGGCTCCGTTGTGCTTTACATACATCGGAAGACCGTATTTTTCTTTGTCTGAAAGGTAAGTTCCGTTTCTCGTCCAACCTTTCTCATATGTTTCGGCATCAATAGAATATGTTGGCGATGAGGCTGCTAAAATGTAGGTAATTAAACACTCATTATATCCTTCTAAAGGAAAATTCATTTCCCACTGATATTCTGGTGACCAATGCCAATACAGTACTTTTTCACCGCCTTTGGTGTACCAGTTCCACTGAATACCTTTCCAAAGCTCATCACATTTTTTGGCAAGCGCTTTTTCTTCAGCGTTTCCGTTTTTGAAATATTCTCTCACCTGAATAATTCCTGTGGTAAGAAATGCGGTTTCTACTAAATCTCCACCATTATCTTTTTTTCCGAAAGGAACGGTTTTTCCTGTTTCTCCGTTAATCCAGTGTGACCAAGCTCCTTTATGACGATCTGCTTTTGCAAGAAAGTCCATTGCGGTTGTCAACCTTTTCACCGCATCTTTTCTTGAAATAAAACCTCTCTCAACACCCACTAAAATAGTTGCTAAACCAAAACCTGAACCTCCAGTAGTAATAACATGTTTGTCGTTATCCGGATAGATATTGTCTTCGTGATAACGTTCTCTGCCCAACATAGAATTGGGTTCCGCATAATCCCAGAAATATTTCAAGGCATCTTTTTGAACTTTATTCATCAATTGCTCATCTGTAATATTAGATTTTACAACTGATTTTTGAGTAGATTCTTGTTTTGAAACTTGAGAGTTTTTGCAAGAGACAATAAGTAATGATGTCGCTGCGATTGAGAGTATTATCCTTTTCATTATATCATTTTTTAGACTTAGATACTAAAAGAAGAGGAGAACTTTCATTCTCCTCTCATATATTTTGATTATTAATAACCAGGGTTTTGAGCTGATAATCCACCAGCTTCCATAATAAAATCTTGTGGAAGTGGGAACAACTCATGCTTACCAACTTTAAATACTTTTCCACCGTCAGCTGCCATAGCTGCTACAGCTTGACCTGTTCTTACTAAATCAAACCATCTGTCATGTTCAAAAGCGAATTCTAATCTTCTTTGCTTCCAGATATCTAATCTTATATCAGTTTGAGAAGTAGCAGGAGTATCTCCTATATTAGCTCTATTTCTTACTTGGTTTAAGAAAGGAATAGCCGCAGACGTCTGCCCTAATTCGTTCATAGCTTCGGCTCTTATTAGGAGAATCTCAGCATATCTAAGATAACGAATATTGACATCTGTAGAAGCCTGATCTCTGTAGTTTGAAGAATAAGCTTTATAATTATAAAATTTATTATCTGTATTTGGACCTACATAATATCCATCATATAAAGTCATATCTCTATGAATAATTGTAGCATCTCTTCTTGTATCTGTTATAGAGTAAGCATCATATAGACCTTGAGTAGGAGTTGCAAATCCCCATCCCCAACCTGTAGTACCTCTTGCTCCTTGCACTTGACTGTATTGTTGAATTGCTCTTCCTGCTGTTCCTCCACTACCATTAATTTCGAAGATTGATTCAGCATTATTTTCTCCTGAAACTTTATAAATCTCCTGAAAACTTGGAGTAAGGGAATAACCTGTAACTAAATTACTCTCATCTACAGCTAATTGCCATTTTTTCTGGTATAAATAAACCTTAGCTAAAAGTGCATGAGCAGCTCCTTTTGTTGCTCTTTGCCCTCCAGTCCCTGTTGGTAAAACTTGTGCAGCTTCTTTAAGATCTTTTTCTATAAATGCATAAATTTCTTCTTTACTTTTTCTTGTAAGCGTCATTAATTTATCAGCTTCAACACCTGTTATCGGAACATGATCTACCAAAGGAACTCCTCCAAAAGATTTCACTAAAGTAAAGTACATAAATGCTCTTAAAAATTTAGCTTCACCAGCTAATCTTTCACGTAGTTGTGGATCAGCTTTATCTAATTGAGGAAGATATTTTAATGCTTGATTACATCTATTAATCCCTTGGTAATTGGAAGCGAATAACTCTTTGAATGATGGAGTTGATGCAGTAAAGCTCAAAGCGTCTAAAATATCTTTATCTGAACCAGAATCACTTGCACTAGAACCTTTATCTGCATCATCTGAAACAATAGATGTTACCCCAATCCAAGCAAAAGTACTCATATTCCAGTCTAAGAATTTAGCATAAATAGCTGTTACTAAACTATTTGCTCCTTCGTTATTATTATATATTTCACCAAGAGCAGATTCTGGAATAGATTCTGTAGGTGATACATCAATAAAATCCTCACTACAACTTTGATTAACAGCTCCTAAAATTAAAAAAGCGGCTGCTATAATATATTTCTTATTCATTTTTTAAAAATTTAGGTTAACACCAAATACAAAAGATCTCAATGTAGGATAAGCATCTAATTCTATCCCTGCACGTTTGTACGGATCACCTTCTGCCGTTGTATCAGCAGGATTATATCCTGACAATTCTGAAGAATACCCTGAATATTTTTGAAATACAAAAGGATTAATAGCACTTACGTAAAGCTTAATGGATTTCATGTAGTCAGTAACATTCTTAAATGTATACCCTACCGAAATATTATTGATTCTGAAATAATCTCCATCTTCTAAATAGAATGTTGATGCAATCGGAATATTAGCTGGGTTAACAGGATTTGCTGCATTTGTATTTGTTGGTGTCCAAAAATCATTAGCTACAGAAGCCTCAACATTTTCACCACCATTTCTTTGAGCTTTCTTGCCATTATATACTTTAAATCCAAAAGCTCCATAACCACTAAGAGCAAAATCCCAATCTTTATAAGACATTGAAATATTAACTCCTAATGTAGATTTTGGTATGTAAGAGTCAAAGAAACGCTTATCTCCCGGATCTGCACTTCCAGTAACTCCATTACCATTTAAATCTTTGAATTTTAAATTACCATTTGCATCATAACCATCTGCTTCATATAAATAGAAACTACCTAAAGCATAGCCTACAGCTGAGGCATTGAAAAGTTTTGTATCTACTCCGTTACCTAGGTTTCCTCCTACAATTTGAGAAACTGGTTTAGAAAGATCAATACTTGCAAGCTTGTTTTTATTATAAGAATAATTTGCACCAATTGAATATGAAAAGTCTTCACCCACCTTATCAGCCCAGTTAAAACTTACTTCAGCACCTTTATTCACAACACTTCCCATATGAGAATAATTTACTTCAGAAATCCCTGTTGCTAAATATGGCACTACACCCAAAATAAGATTCTTCGTTTTTCTGTTGTAAACATCAAAAGTACCAGTTAATCTATTATTTAAGATACCAAAATCTAGTCCTAAAGAAGATTCTTCAGTAATCTCCCATCCTAAATCCGGATCATATCCTTTATTAATTGTAACACCATTACTTACAGGAGAACTACCAAATGCATAATTGTAAGTAGCCCCTAGTGAAAGTGGTAAATAATTTAGAGGTACATTTTGATTACCTATTTTACCCCATCCTCCTCTAAGTTTTAATAAACTAAAGAAACCATCTTTCATAAAGTCTTCTTCAGATACAACCCAACCGGCACCAAACGATGGAAATGTTCCCCATTTATTACCATCAGCAAATTGAGAGGATCCATCTCTTCTGATTGTTCCGCTCAATAAATAACGGTTCATAAATTTGTATTGAAGTCTTCCAAAATAAGAAATTGTTGTATTTCTGTTGCCTTTTATCGATTCAAGAGCTTTCGTCTCATTATCACTATATAAGCTACCATAATAATCAACTCCACTAAGGTTCCAATAATCTTGTGAAACAGGAACATCTTTCCTATTCATAATTAAAGTCTCAAGACCATTTTTCACAGAAGCTTCTGTACCAGCTACAATTTCGATATCGTGATCTCCAACTTTTTTAGTATACGTTAAATAATTATTCAGTAACCAATTATAATAGTTTTGAGTTCTATTTGTTAATCTGGTTAATGGCGATGTTGAAGAATATTGGCTTTCAGTTCTCATCGGATCACTATCTAGCCAGAAGGATTTAGAATTTACAAAATTATAATATTTATAATTATTATATTCTCCGCTAAATTGAGATGTAAACTTTAAATCTTTAACAATATCAATGTCTAATTTTAAACCTCCTTGCAATAAGAAATTTTTTCCTTCTTGATTATCATAAGCAAGCTGCATAACCGGATTTCCTACATTGTTAAATCTTCCACCTTCATATCCAATATTACCATTAGATTTATCAATAATTGGCTGTCCATATTTTCCATTAGGATAATATACAGGAACTAATGGAGATTGTTTATAGGCGTTGGTAAAAGCTCCAAATGATTTAGGTGTATCATTGGTAAATGTAGCACTCAAAGTCTGAGATAATCTGATACCTTTAGCAATTCTAAACTCATTATTTGTTCTTATGGTTGTTCTGTTATATTTAGTTCCTTTTAGGATAGATTCTTCTTCATAATTCCCAAAACTAAAAAAATATTTTGCAGCTTCTGATGATCCAGAGATCGAAACATTATGTTGGTTATAAACTCCAGTTCTTGTAATCTCTTTAAACCAATCTGTATCATAGGGTTGATTTGGATTTAAATAGTCACTTTTACTACCTGCATTATTATAATTAGCAAACTCAGAGGCATTTGCCATTTTAATAGTTTTCAGAGGATTTCTTATTCCAATTAAGCCATCGTAAGAAACACTAAGTTTTCCTCGTCCCGATTTTGTAGTAATAATAATAACACCATTTGCAGCTCTATTACCATATATAGCTAAAGCCGCAGCGTCTTTCAAGACGTCATACGTTAAGATATCATTAGAATTAATATTATTGATATTATCTGTAAACATTCCGTCTACAACATACAATGGAGTTCTCCCCCCTAGGACAGTTCCTAAACCTCTAATCATAACGGTAGGAGTAGAACCTGGCGCATCAGAAGCTGTAACCTGCACCCCAGCTGCTTTTCCTTGAATAGCTTGTGAAGCATTTAAAACTTTTGTTCTAGTAACTTCTTCGGCACTGATTGAGCTAATCGAAGTCGTATTATCTACTTTTTTACGACTACCATATCCAATCATCACCACCTCCTCAATTTTCTGCTCTTTCGTCACAGTGTCTTTAGGAGCAACCTGCCCATTGACATTCATCCCAAAATAGAGAACGGCAATAAGACAAGAGTACTTTAAATTAGTTTGTTTCATATAGTTTAATTTTATCTTGTATAATCAATTGTGTAAAAATCAGCTTTTGGCAAATCTTATTTTCTCAAAAGAAGACTTTGGTCAAAAATATAAAAAATATCAACTGATGTTAAATTTAGTTAAATAATTTATTAAATGGTTGTTAATTTGTGAAATATGTTAAGTAAAACTAAATTTTAATAAATTACACAATTGAAAATTTTAATATAAATGAATATTTCACATTGAAGCAAAGCTTTTTTTCAAGCAAAAATCACCCAAAAAACGCTTTTAATGTCTCAAATCTATACAATCTGAACTTTGGTAGTAAAATGAACTATAATTCACAGCATAAAATCTGATTTTTTGTGAAACAAATAATTTTTTGTTAAATACACATTTGTCTTTACCTTTGGAGCGTTATTTGACAATAGTAAAAAAATTGAAAATGAAAAAATATATTATAGCCGCTGCACTAATCTTCGGAACGGGTGCAGTGATTACCACAAGTTTAAACTCTTGCTCTACACTTGCTACTACAGATTTAGGATTAGCAGTCATTAAAAGAGTTTTATTAGGCGGAATCAATAAAGGAGCCAATATTTACGGTAACAAAGAAGCATTTCTACAAAATAATTTAGTTGATAAAGCTTTACCAAAAGAGTTAAGAGACATCAACACTACTTTAGAAAAAATAGCTCCTTCTATTGTGGCTAAAGAGAGACAATACATTGCTGAAGCTGCTGTTTACACGGTAAATATTTCAAAACCTATTTTGGAAACAGCAGTTAACAGCCTTAATGCGCAAGATGTAACAAGGATTATTCAGGGTGAAAAAGGAACGGCTACATTAATTTTGAAAGAAAAAACTCAGACCCAATTGGTTCAAGCTATTGCGCCAAGAGTTGAAGAGGAACTCAATAAATACGGTATCGTAAAAACCATCAATACGGCATTATCGGGGAGCAATCTTTTAGGAAGCCTTTTGGGTGGAAATAAAACCAATGTCAACGCGGGTGGATTGAGTATGTTGGCTTCAGAACAAATTGTAAACGGTCTTTTTAATATCATCGAAGATCATGAAAAGCAAAATTCAGCGTCTTTACTTGCTCCATTTGGAAAGTAAATGAATTTTTGTTAAATTTATATATAATTAAGGAAGAAAATGGAAATATTACAAGGAAATGAAAACACAAATCCTGAAGAATTTTATAAATCATTAAAGGAAAAACTAGAGAACAATCATGATTTTCCGGAAGATTATCTGTTTAAATTCATTATCCCTACGGATGATGCTAAGCTTACAGAAATTTATAAAGTTTTCGACGGTATAAAGTTTACACTGGGAAACCGCGAAAGTAAAAACGGAAAATATACCGCATGCAATATCAACGCTTTTGTTTTGGATGCGGATCAGGTAGTCCGTATTTATCAGGAAGTTGCAAAAATTGAAGGCGTAATTTTATTGTAAGTGAATAAAATCCCAATAAAAAAAGGTTAGTTTTCATAAACTAACCTTTTTCTTTTTATAAGATTTAAAATTACTCTTAAATCTATTTTTCTATAAAGAATTTCACATTTTCGAGAGGTCTTCCCAACATAGCAACCGAGCCTTTGATAATGATTGGTCTCTGTATCAAAGACGGGTTTTCAGATAAAATCTGAAGCCATTCTTCTTCCGTATGATCTTTTCCTGCAAATTTTTCAAGATATAATTTCTCTTCTTTTCTGATGATATGAAAAACGCTTTGATTTAATTTTTTTAAAACTGTTTTCAGTTCCAAAACACTTAGAGGATCTTCCACAATATTGATGATTTCAAACTGAACACCATTTTCGTCCAAATACTCTAAAACAGCATTTGATTTTGAACAGTTTCCGTTGTGTAAGACCTTAATCATCATAATAAAATTTAAGCTAAATTATTTTAAAACAAACCGTTCAGTTCGGCATCTATTTTTTCCAAAACAAATCCAAAATCCTCCGGTCTTTCTACAAAATCAAGATCATCAACTTCGATAATCAGTAATTTGCCTTCTGTGTAATTTGAAATCCATTTTTCGTACTTCTGATTCAGTTTAGAAAGATATTCTATACTGATCGAGGCTTCATATTCTCTTCCTCTTTTATAGATTTTTTTCACCAGATTGGGCACATCAGATTTAAGGTAAATAAGCAAATCGGGTGCCGAAACAAAAGTTTTCATCAAATCAAAAAGTGATGCGTAATTTTTGAAATCTCTATCCGACAAAAGCTTCATATCATTCAGGTTTTCTGCAAAAATATGAGCGTCTTCATAGATCGTACGGTCCTGAATAATATTTTTCCCGCTTTCTCTGATCTCTTTTACCTGACGGAATCTGCTGCCCAGAAAATAAATCTGCAAAGCAAAACTCCACTTACTCATGTCTGCGTAAAAATCTTCCAGATAAGGATTGTGATCTACGTCTTCAAACTGGGCATCCCAACCGTAATGTTTGGCAAGCATCGTCGTTAAAGTAGTTTTTCCTGCACCAATGTTTCCTGTAACTGCAATATGCATATTTCTGTCTCTTTATTTTGAAATGTTAAAATCTAAAAGCCCAAATCCTGAATTTCATCCATTACTTTAAGAATATCTGATTTTTCAGATTTTTCTTTTTCCAATTTTTCGATGGATTTTTCAAGTTCTTTTTTCTGGTTTTCGGCTTCTTTAAGCTTTTTAATATCAGCGATATCTTCAAGGGTGTAAAGATAGAGTTTGTTGCCTTTTATTTCAAAATATGATAACGAATTTTTATCCACAATTTGTGCGTCGGGATCATCAAAGATTTTGGTTAAACCTTTCTCAGGATTATATTTGAATATGGTATTTTTAGCAATAATTAAAATCACTTCGTTTTCTCTGCGGAAACGTTTTGCATTTTCTACAGGAGCTTCAAAGAGTTTTTCGAACTTTAAATTATACACTCTGAACTGATTTTTAGATAAAATATAAACCTTCGTTTCAAAAACCAAAAGATCAATCACCTCATCGAAACTGGCATCAAAAGGAAAAGAATTGATGGTTGTTTCGTTTCTGAAATTATATTGAAGAAGACGTTTTGTGCTTTCATCCAGCAACCAAATCTGTTGCAGATCTTCTGCATAAGCATGTTTTATAAAGCTGAATTTTTGTTTAAAATCAATCTTCTGAATTTCATTAAGATTTTGATCCACAAATTTCATTTCCTGTGCATTTTCAGAAAAAAGTGCCACCGTTAAAGGATTTTGTATTTCCTGAACTTTAAACGGAACAGTAAACATCAGTTTGCCTAACTGTTTTCCCAGAGAATCGTATTTGGTAAAACTGAAATCTTTATTTCGGTACAGATAAAGATTTCCATAATCGTCTGAAAACATATCTTTCGTTTCCTTAAGCTTTAATGTATCAAAAGGAAGTACTTTCTGCGCAGAAACCGAACAGAAAACCAAAACCAGAAAGAGAGATATTAATTTCAAAAAAACTTTTTTACAAAGATAGCGCTCCAAAAGGAACGCTACCAATTTACATACTTTATTTTATTCAATCTGAACTTGCTTTCAATTTTAACTATTTGATGGCAACTTCATAAATTTTCGACCATTTTTTTCCAGTCACAAGCATGTTATCACCTTTAAAAGCGATTCCGTTCAATACATTTTCGCTGTCTGCTTTAGTAAAAGGATCAGCAATTTTTGTAAAATCAAATTTCCCTACCACTTCACCGTTCGCAGGATTTATTTTTAAAATAATAGGTTTGTGCCAAACGTTTGCATAGATAAATCCTTTGTAATATTCCAGCTCGTTTAATTGATCATACACTGAAGTATTTCCTGCCACTGAAATATATTTAACCATTTTCGAAGGATCATTTTTATCTAAAAAATAAAGATTTTTTGTCCCGTCTGAAGCGATAAGATTTTTTCCGTCATACGTTAAGCCCCAACCTTTTACCATCATATCCGGATAAGCAAATTCAGAAACCAGACTTAAAGTGCTTTTGTCATAAACAAATCCTTTTTTGTTTTCCCAAGTCAGCTGATACACTTTATCTCCTGCAATGGTACTTCCTTCAGAAAAAACATCATCCGGTTGTTTTGTTTCTTTAATCGGAGTATTTTCTCCAAGTTTGTAGGTAATTAATCTTGACGAACCGTATTGTCCTTCGCTTTCATATACTGTATTACCATCAAGCTGAAAACCTTGTGTAAAGTTATTCGGGTCATGAGGATACTCAGCAACTACTTCATAGCTTAAATTTTGCTCGGGGCTTTTGCTGTACACATTAATGGTTGCATCCTGATATAAAGTCTCGCCACCTTTCGTTTTAATATTAAAAGTCACGGCATTATCACCTAATGTAAAATATTTTGGGTCTACAACAAGGCTTGTAGATTCTTTTTCGCCAAAACTGATGGTAATACTTTCTGCGTTATCTAAAACATCTTTAGGAATATCCAACTTATCGCCAAAATGGTAACCTGTAGTTTCCATTGATGCGTTATAATCAGCCAGAGAAGTCAATATTTTTTCGTCATCTTTACAAGATACTACCATAAAAGACGCTGCCAAAAGTAATCCTGCACAACCTACAATTATTCTGTTTTTCATTTTTATTTCTAAAATTTTATCAAAAATAGCAAATTTTATTCCTCTCTGCTAATTTCTGATGCAGGTTGACCAAATTGCAGAATATATCCGTTGTTATCGTAGATGGCAAATTCTCTCATTCCCCATTCGAAAGTTTCAATTTCGTAGCAGATATTAGCTTTTGATTTTAAATCTTCCCAAACCTCATCTACATTTTCCACATTAAAATAAAACGAGCCGGAAAAGCCGATTCCGTTTAGTTTCTCATGTTGATTAGGTTTTGAAATCATCATCTGAATTTCATCTTTTTGGAGAGAAACCCACTGCCAATCGTCATTTCTTTCATTCAGTGAAAAACCTAAAATATAAAGATAAAAACCAACTGTTTCATCTAAATTTTCGGTCCATAAAATGGGTTGCAGTGATTTGAATTTCATCTTAAATTTAATTTAACATTAATTTAATGCGCAAATCCAGTAATTTTAGCTTCATCGAAATCGAGCTGCATTTCGATAGTTCTCATCACGTGGTCATCAAAGATTTTCTCACGTTTCATGCGGTGGAGTTCGTTTCTCTGCGCCTGAATAACTTGTCGTAAAACATCTTTATTTTCATTCATTGCGGTAGCATAATCTACTGCAGAGCCCATACATTGCGCTTTATCAGCTATCAACTTCATCTCATTTTCCAGTTTATAGATTTGATGCTTTACGAGACTATTGCTTTCTGATAATTCAGAGAAATCTGAAGTCAGTTTTTGAAGCGCAGTTTCTTTTAATTTTTTCATTAAAATAGCTTCCTGCTTTTCTTCCGGAAGCTCACTTCCTGCATCTTCAATTTTTAGGAATTTTAAAATTGGAGCAAGTAACAAGCCTTGTCCCACCAAAGTAATCAGAATGATTACAAAAGTTACAAACAGAATAATATTCCTGTGCGGAAAAGCTTCTCCTGGACTTATATAAACAGGAATTGAAAGTGCGGCTGCCAAAGAAACGACTCCTCTCATCGCTGCAAAACTGATGATAAAAGGTTCTTTCCAGTCTGGTTTTGGATTTTCCTGCCGAACTTTTTTAGATAAAAGTCTTGGAACGTAGACAATCGCATAACTGTAAGCTAAACGTGTAAAAATAATAGCGCCTCCAATCACAATACTGTAAAAAATACCTTCTGAAATTGTGTAATCTTTCATTGCTGCAACCACAATTGGCAATTCAAGTCCTATCAAAATGAAAATAATGGTATTCATTAAGAAAATAATGACACTCCAGACATTTCCGGTCTGAATTCTCGAAGTATGGCTTAAATAACAATGCGAATTATAAGACATCAATAATCCTCCAGCAACAACCGCCAAAACTCCTGAAAAATGAAAATGTTCTGCCGCAACATACATTACATACGGAACAATCAGAGTAATTACGGTATCAATATTGGAATTGGAAGGAATTAATCTTAAAAATTTTCCAAAAACCAACCCTGCTCCGATTCCTACTGCAACACCCCCAATCGCCATTGTAAAGAAATCGGTTACAGCTTCACGGAAAATAAATTGTCCCGAAATTACCGCAGCCAAAGCAAATTTAAATACAATTAAACTCGACGCATCATTAATCAGACTTTCGCCTTCTAAAATGGTGGTTATTTTTTTAGGAATTTTCATGTTTTTTAAAACAGAAGTTGCTGCAACTGCATCTGGAGGAGAATTTACACCACCTAAAAGAAATCCCATGGCAACGGTCAATCCCGGAATAATTGATGAAGAAAGATAGGCAACGACAATCGATGTTAAAAAAACCAATCCGAATGCCATTGAAAATATTTGTTTTCGCCATTTATGAAAATCCTGCCACGAAGTAAACCAGGCCGCTTCAAATAAAATGGGCGGAAGAAATATAAGAAATACCAAATCGGGCTCAATTTCTATTTGCGGCATTCCCGGAATGAAGCTTACGAGTAAACCTGCAATCACAAGAAAAATCGGATAAGCTACTTTGAGCTTCTGCCCTACCATCACCAAAATCATCACCGATAAAAGTACAGCGATGGAAATAATTACATAATCGTGAATCATGGTCTGTGATTATTTAGTTGTTATAAAAAAGTATTTTGAGTTTTTTTGAGTTTTGAAAACTCTTATAGATTCTGTTTTTAAAGACCGAATCAAAGTCTTTTTTACTTTAATTTCTTGTAAACGGAATGTTATTGTAAAAACCGATTTGAATTTGTCCACGGTTTTTATTTTCCTGAAGCTGATTCATATATCCTGCTTCAATTCTCATATTTTTATTAATGATAAATCCTAAAGCTCCATAAACTCGACTTCTATCGAAAACAGGACTGTCTAAATTAAGAAAAATCTCATTATAAGCAGAAACATAAAGAGTTTTTGGCAACATCTCTTTGTTGTTGATCGGAATATTCAATCCTAATAAATAACGGAACCTCATTCTGAAATCATCCTGTAAAAAACGTTCTTCTAAACGGTAACGGTGTTGCAGATTAAATCTTCCGAACTTCTGTTTTGTAATAAACTGCTGGAAAATACGATGCTCAATATTTTCTGACTTTTCACCTTTTACGTAAGGCTGGCTCAAAATAAAACCATAACCCAACAAAACATTATTGTTATTCTCTGTCAAATCATAACCAATTCCGGTACGAATTAATAATTGTTCCAAATCACCAATTCCATCAAAATTACGGTATTGAATCTCATTATGAAAATTCAGCTTTTTGCTGATTTTATTATTTCCAAAATACATATACCAAGCTCCCAAATCACTTTCCTGAGCAAATGACAGAACGCTTCCAAAACATAAAACAGAAACCGCTAACTTTTTTAAAAACCTCATAATTTTATTGTTACTTTTTCTTTTGTCTTAAAACAAAAGAAACAAAAATTCAAGACTTGAAATTCTTCGCTAAAAATAAAGGCTGCTCACTAAAAATTCTAAACTCGTGCGTATGTATGATTGTTGTTTTATTTCTTATTTTATCCCGCACTCAAACAATAGAATTTTCTTAACGTTCACATCCTTGATTTTCTTAACGCTTCGATTTTCTAAGTCAAAATAAATATTCAAAATGATAGAATAATTATTTTATTCATCTATCACATTCAACAAAATTAATATTAAAAATCTATAATAACAAGAAAATTATATTTCGAAATTTTTAAAGAAATATCTGCCCCATTATTTTAAGACGGAACTTTTTCTTCTAAAATATTATTCTGATTTTTATTAAAATAAGTGCAGACCATCTTGTTGAGATCCATCTTCCAACCTTCTACTCCATTTTCAGCACAGTCTTTACAAAATGTAAGGTAATCTGTTCCGCCTTGTTGATGAAGTTTTAATCTGGTTTTAAAATTTTCAAGATTTACATTTTCTGTTATTTCTAAAGCATCATATTTTTTTCCTGTTTCAGCAAAATTATTTTCAATATCAAAATATTTTGTGTTTCCATCAGCAACGAGGGTTGTGTAATGAGACACTCCCAGTTGTTTTATTTGTTGAATATAATTCGGAAAATCGGCACCGCTTTTTACTTTTTGGTGTTCGGTTTTAATTTCATCAATTGTAAATTTCATCTTGTTTTTTTTAAAGTTATATTTTTAAACGCAAAGAGTGCAAAGGTTTTATTTAAAATGTTTGAAAATATTTTCGTTCGCAAAGGCGTTTGACTTCGTCGAATCTTCGATTTCACTTAGCAAAGAAAAACTAGTTTCTTAATAGTAAAACAATAACCGACAGATAATTGCCGGTTATTGTTTTGATTTATTTCAAATTTGGAGTATAAATTTTAAGAATGTTGTTGCATTTTCGCAGGGTCATCATAATTTACCATCCAGTTGATGTCAAATTTATCGGCGAACATTCCGAAATATGCTCCCCAAAAAGTGTCAGCAAGAGGCATAGTAACATTTCCGCCTGCAGAAAGTCCGTTAAAAAGTTTATCGGCTTCTTCTTTAGAATCTGCATTAATAGACACTGAAAAATTATTTCCAACTTTTAAGCTTGAAGCCCATTCTCCACCTGTATCACTTCCCATCAATATGGTTTCTTTTGAAATCGGAAGAGAAACGTGCATAATTTTGTCTTTATCTTCCTGAGACATTTCTTTTCCTTCTTGTGGAGGCATTTCGCCAAAAGTTCCGATGTAAGGATATTCTCCACCGAAAACCGATTTGTAAAAATCGAAAGCTTCTCTGCAGTTCCCGTTGAAGGTAAGATAAACATTTACTGCTGCCATAATATAGTTTTTATTTGATTTGAGATTGAGGTTCGGGTTTCGAGGTGCGTGATTCGAGGCGCGGAATTCGGAAATCGAACCACGGAACACGCATTACAAATTAACGGTGTTGATCGATAAGAATCATATTTCCGTCAGGATCTTTCAGGAAAATATGTTCCGGACCCGATGTAGTTTCGTCTGCGGTTTTATCTAATTCTACTCCGCTTTCTTTCAGTTTTTTTTGAATTTCTCTTACATCATCAAATTCCTCAAGATTCTGAGCATTTTCATCCCATCCCGGATTAAAAGTCAACATATTTCCGTCAAACATTGCCTGAAAAAGACCGATTAACGTACTTCCGTTTTTCATGATGAGATAATTATTTTCCATACCTCCCCCCATCGCAGAAAAACCTAATTTTTCGTAAAATTCTTTTGATTTTGCCAGATCTTTTACGCTTAAGCTTAGCGAAAACACGCCTAATTTCATATGTTTTTTTATTGTTTTTTATTTAAAGCTAATTTATATCCCGCTAAAACCAGTATCCAAACTAAAATCCCGAGAATCCAAAACCAAATAGGTGTTGGTAAAACCGTCATATTGTAAATCGTAAAAACAAGAAAAACAATTCCGCAAATTATTGCTGCGGTAGGTTTTCCGTCTTTCGAAATTTTAGTAGCAATAAATCCCGATACCAAAGCTCCCACAGCATAGCCAACAATCACCATAAATTTTCCTAAAAAGGGTAAGGTTTCAATATAGCTTTTAAAACCTTCCATATCATTCGGCTTCATTCCGTCAGGATAAGGATACATCATATGATTAAGCGTTTCAATCGCCCAAATACAAATGGAAGCTACGATAACTCCGGCAAAGACCGCTAATATTTTTCTTACCATAATTATTGATTTTTTAAGCGTGTTTTAAAATCTAAAGTTTTGTCATAGCTTTTCCAGTCGCCAATTAATTCGATGTATTGGCTTTGAATTTTTTCGGATGTTTTATTCCATTTAAAAGTATAAATAAATTTACCTGTAAAAACTCCGGAATGTTTGCCTTTATTTTCTTCTACCAACTCATAATCGCCATAAACAACACCTTTTTTCTTAGCATCTTTATATTTGGTGATTTTAAGTTTTCCTTCAAATTTTGAGTAGTTATTCTCCACGACAGTATATCCTGAAACGAAATATTCCTGATCGTTTTTCTTATCCTGCTCAGAAATATTTATTTTAAGTTTAATAACTTCTTTATCGTTGCCGATAGTTCCTACATAAGGCTTTGAATTATTGAGCCAAACGCTGGAAATATTTGGCATCTGCGCAAAAGCAAAATTGGAAATGAAAATGATGAAGAATAAAATTTTTCTCATAATTTGTGGTTTTAAACTCCGAACTGACTCAGATGGTGATTAAGGTGTTTCGCAAACATATTATTCCATTCCTGAGATTTTAATTTTCCAAAAGAAAACGATTCTTTCCCGTCAAAAGCTGAAGCTCCTAATTGTTGTGTTTTTTGAATAAAGCCAATCAGCCTCTTTTTTTCTTCTTCAAAATCTTTTCTTTCTTTAATGATAAACTGAGGTGCAGTAGGAGAATCATGTGGATAAGCTTTTTCGCCCACCACTTTTGGTTTTACGAAAGTTTTCAAAATAAACTTGGCAATAGATCCCGGTTTTTTGTGCTTTTCGGGTTCGTAAACCATTTCGTAAGACACACAGCAATGTGCCAACATTTGATCTACCGTCATTCTTCCCCACAAACCGTGCGTTTCTTCTACAAGATTATTTATTCTATTGATATAATTCTGAGCATCTTTTGCGTCAAATACGTTTTCCATTTTAGTCTAAATCTTTAAAAACAAATATATCAGTTTTTTTGTTTCGTTTAAAGATTTTTTTTGAATTTGGACGGTGAATTATTAACAAAACCGTAAAAATAA
This sequence comes from Chryseobacterium balustinum, assembly GCF_900168205.1. Classification (GTDB taxonomy): domain Bacteria; phylum Bacteroidota; class Bacteroidia; order Flavobacteriales; family Weeksellaceae; genus Chryseobacterium; species Chryseobacterium balustinum. The sequence goes on along the minus strand of NZ_FUZE01000011.1, from coordinate 25,132 downwards.
AAAACTCCATGCTATGTGCATGGAGCTTAAATAATTTATTTCTGAATTGCTTTTTTCATTGCTGCATCGGGACGCAAAATTCTGTATCGAACCTCTAAGTCTTTAGGTACATAGAAAACCAATGGTAATTTGCTGTTATATCTTACAATTTCGGGTTGTAATGAAACAAACTTCTTTGTCTTTTTCTGATCCGGACAAGCCATTAACGTTCCGCCTGTTTCTCCGTTAGATTCTACTTCATAATAATTGTAACCCCAACCTTGCAAATCCTGAGAGGTAACTTTTCCCATTAGAAAATGGTTGTTACAATCCAGTAATTTTTCAACACCTACAAAAAATTCAACTTTCAAATCATTTTCGTTTTTCGCAACAGGCAATTGAATATAAACTTGCTTAAAGCCTTCTTTAGCTTTTGGAAACATCTCTATCTGAAGCTTTTCAAATTTTTCTGTTTTTTTCTTCTGAGCAGAAACGTTACCTACTACAAACATCATCAATACTACAGATACTGCTTTTAAAAATTTCATAATTGTTTGATTTAAAATTTACAATTTCCTTAGAGTCAAAAACTATTCCACAATTACCACATTCGAACCTTTTGTATGTGAATTCATCTGCGGTGCATAATAGTTTTGAATTGTTGTGATTCCGTTTGAGAATTTCCCTGATGCATTCGCTACGTAATCGTATTCAAAAACATATTTTCCTTTTGGCATATACTGAATATAGAAATTGGTAGACGCATCTTTGGTTGACTGATAATATCCTAAACTATTTTTCCATTGATAACCGGAAAGTACATTCAACGGTTCAAATCCTGCCGCTCGCATATCTTTAATGTGAATAAATTCCATCGCACGATCTGTGTTCAAAATCATTCTTACCGTTACTTTGTCGCCAACTTTCAGCGGAGTTTCGGGAGAAATTTTCTGTAATTCTTCACCGTTTACCGTTTTTACTTTTTTATAAAGCTCTTTTACTACAGAAATATAATTTTCGGAAGATTTTATTTTATCCAAATCTTCATAATATTGCCAAAATAAACCTCCCTGAACAATTCCTGCACCCGGCTTTGTAACGGTAACGGTCGCTAAATTCTTATCTAAAACATCTGTTTTCACAGCAGATTTCACATAACCTGTCGCCTGAATTTCTGGTTTCAGTTCTTTTCCGCCCCAAATAATGGTTGCTTTGTCGCTTTCTGCCGAAGTCCAAGATTTTCCTGAATTTAAAATCGTGAAAATTACTTCTGAAGTTCCTCTTGAGCTTCCCCAAGAATTGACTTCTTTTTGGGTAATCAACCAGATTTTCATGTCTTCGATGAATTTCTGATCATTTGGCTTTAGTTTATTAAAAGCTTCCAAAGCTCCTGCATGATTAACAACTTTCGAACTGAACCAACCCCAATCATCAAGATTTTGTTTCCAATAAATACCTTGCGTTTTAGAATCTACTGAAGTTTCTTTTAAGTAATTTAATAATTTATCCGAAACATCTTTTAAGCCATAATTGCTCATCAATAAAGCTGCACGATGCAATCCGAAGAATGTAAAATCGGTAATTTTGGTTGTTTGGGCTTTTTGTTTTACTAAAGATTTCAGCGTTGCTCCTTTTCCTTTTAAAGGATATTGTTTTTCCCAATAATTGCGGGTATCAAGATAATCTAACGTCCAGTTGTTGATTACATTTTCCCTTTTAACATCAGTGTATTTATTGATTTCATTGTCAACATAACCAATCAGTTTTGCCACCAATTCTTTCTGTTCGGAAGACTGATAGTCTTTCACATTATCTTTTAGCCAAACGTTTATTTTTCCTAAATTTTTAAGAATATAAAGAGACGTTCCGTACGAACTCGGATACCCTTGATACCAAGAGAAACCACCATCCGGATTTTGCAGTTTTTTGAAATCATTCCAATCCTGATTGATCGCATTTCGCATATTATTCGTGTCAAACAACAATGCTAATTTTGCCATCTGCTCCTGTTCGTTTTTACTTTCTAAAACCCAAGGAGTTTCTTCAAGCAACAATTGTTTCAATTCCTGATTTTTCTCAAGATTTGAAGTTAATAACCCTTTGCTTTGATATTCTTCAAAAACTGTTTTCAGTTTCGGATTGGCTTTAAAAATTTCTGAAGCCAAAACATCGGCAAACCATTTATTAAAGACTACATCTGCAGAACTATTCTGGTCATTTTTCAGACTTGGAAGCGCAAACATGATTTCCCAAATCGGATTGGTCGTCAGTTCCAAAGTATTTGAAACATTAGAAATGGTTGTCGAGTTTGTATTTTTAAGATTGTCTAAAACAAAAGTTTTTGTTTCGCCTTCTTTTACAAAAATCGGAACTGCATCGGTCACCAACATTCTGTTTGGTAAAACCGGAATCGCTTTTTGTTCACCATCAGAATATTGTCCGGCTTTTGCAACGACTTTTAAAATAATTGATGAAACATTATTCGGCACTTTTATTTTCCAGGTTAATGCAGAATTTCCGTTTTCATTTACTGAAAAAGCCTGTTCTTTATTGTAACCGGAAACTGCCGTCAAAGTACTCAACCCGAATTTCTCTGAAATGTCTTCATTGGTAAATGCATCCAAAATCTGCAGTTGTGCAGAACCATTCATTTTTTTGCTTGTTAAGTTTGATAGTTTTGACTGAAGATTCAATTCATCCCCTTCTCTCAAAAATCTTGGGTAATTTGGAGTAACAGAAAACTCTTTTTGCGTCACCACTTCTTTTTCCAATGTTGTTGCTCTTGCGTCTTTTGTATGAGCTAAGAACATCAATTTCCATTTTGTAAGAGCTTCGGGAGACGTGAATTCGAAGTTAACATTTCCTTCAGCATCCGTTTTTAAATCTGGATAGAAGAATGCTGTTTCGTTCAAATTTTGACGAATTGCTATCTTATTTAAATCTTCATTATCTAAAATTCCATCAGAATCTATATATTGTTTTCTTTCCTCTTCAGTTAATTTTCTTCCAGAGTTTAAAATATCAATTGCTTCATCATCAACTCTCAAGCTCTGCAATTTCATTCTTACTGTACTTGCTTTTGCACCTGCAGTTGGTGGCGGCGGTGGCGCAGAATATGCTGCTGCTTTTACTCCTTCCTGACTGACCATTCCCGTTGTGGTTTCCAATTGTCTGCTGTAATCTGTAAAGTAAATATTTCCATCAAACCAGTTAAACTGAGGAATATCAACCACCTTATTATCAAAATACTCCATTCTGCTTTGAAAATATTTTTCTTCAAGACCGGTATTGATTGCATAAGAAGATATAAATGAATAAGGTCTGTACAGTTTTTGCCAGTTAAAAGTATTTACAGAAAACTGGTCCAAAGACATATCATACATATTGGCTAAAACCTCAGCATTGATTTTTTCTTTGTCATTTCCTACTACTTTTACCGTCCATTTTTCTTTAGAATTAGGTTCTATTTTATCTCTAAATGTTACCGTTTCTATTTTCAATGGCTGCTCTGTATCTTTAATTTTTAAATCAACCGTTTCGGTCTGAATATCATTAAATGAAGCCAACTGAAACTGAATATTTAAACCCGTTACATTTTTATCATTTGGAATTTCAGTTTCATATTCAAGCACTCCGTTTTTGAACTGGTGAACTTCGGTAATTGTTTTTCCTAAACCATTTTGCAGGAAAACATTCACCAAAGCATTCGGAATTGACGAATAGACATAAACTTTCGCTTTCTCTCCTCTCGAAACCTCATCTTTTGGTTCTAAAACCGTTAAGAAAGTTTTCTGTGTAGGTTTCAAAGATTTTTTATCCCAAACACTGAAATTTTGAGTAGATTTTATCGTGTCTTTCCCTTCAATATTATATAATTCTAATTGATAATCTCCGGCTTCCAGTTTTCCTAGATCGAGAGATTCTTCACTTCGCTGTGCTCCATTCAGAATGACAGAAGAAGTTTTCCAGTTTTTTATTTCATCATTTTTATCATACAAATCATGTGGAAATTTGCTAACAAACTCTTCTTTTAAAAATTTCGGCAGATTCTGAACTTCTGTTTTGAAGTTATCTCTGAAAATCCTGTTCGGAGTTTCCAGTTTTGAAAGTTTTACCTGATAAGATTTTTTAAGATTTTGCTCATTGTAATTTTTGGTTTCAACTTTTACTTTTATGTTTTCATCTACAAAAGTATTTTTGATCTCATCCGTTTTGATGTAATGAGAAACCGAAGCCACTTTCAAATTGGTATTCGCAGTTTGCATTTCGCCGTTGATGTCGGTAGCAGAAGCATTGATTTGATAATTATCAATCTGAATTCCTTCTATTTTTTCGTCTTTTTTAAGGTCTAATTTTATGGTAAACTCTCCTTTTTCATTGGTTTTTACTTCGCCAAGAATGGAGTTTTCGTTATCATTATCATTCGGATACCAAGGGAAATATCTCCAACGGATGTTTTGTTTTTTAATTTCGTAGTTGACGTTGGTGTTACTCAAAGCCACCCCCGAAAACATCATTGCTTTACCTTTCAGCTCAATCGTTTGTCCGTATTTATATTCATCTTTTACAGAATCAAAAGTCACTTCAAATTTTGGACGTTTGTATTCCTCAACCTTTATGTATTTGTAGCCGTTAGAATTTCCATCAGTTAAAATTGTGAAATTCCCATTCAGCTTTCCTTTTGGTAAAATAAAACTTCCGTGATAAGAACCGAATTCATTGGTTGTAAAATCCTGCACCGAAACTTCCTGATTATTGGCATCTTTCAACGTTATTTTCTGTTTTAAATTAGATACCACAGATTCTATTTCATTGTCTATTTTGGTATTAATTACTTTAAAATATACAGTTTGTCCGGGTCTGTAAATTGCTCTGTCCGTAAAGATCTGAGCTTTTGTACGGGTTTGTTTATTCGGATTGTATATTTCCCGACTATTATTACCATACATTTGCATCAGCTGAAAATCATTAGTTTTTGGCTGTTGAATCAAAATCGCTCTGTAATAATCTTTACTATTCGTCATCGGAAATTTGAAAACTCCCTTTTCATCTGTTTTACCGGCAACTTTATTTAAAGTTTTATTTTCTACAAATTCATAAAATGTAAGATTTTCATTATTGATTGACTTCCCATTTTCAGAACTGATTAATTTCAATTCATTAGAAAGTTTATTGCTTTCGTTGATATTCTGATAAATAATTTTATGATTTGAAACTAAAAAATAAAAGTTATGATTATTACCTTCTTCTGGTTTTGAACCTGAAACTTCATACTCGGCAACATAAATTCCGGAAGGAAGTGCCTTCATTTCAATCGAAGTTTTATGAAGTTGATAATCTTGAGGGTCATTCAGCTGAAAAACTTCTTTTCTTACGAGTGTTTTTTTCACTTTTGAATAGGTGTCATTGTAAGCATTTCTTGCATATTGCATGAATGATAAAAAATTATCTTTCACTTGATATATATTTACAGAAAATTCTTTCACATTCTTAAACTCTGCAACCAAATGAATCGGAAGATTAGGCTGAGTCTGCTCTTCGTATTTGAAGTTTAAAAAAGGATTAATAATTTGATTTTCCTTATTCTTAATATTTTCAATAAAAGGAGATTTCGGATATTGATTTTTGATAGAATTGACAAGCTGAAGCGCTTCTTTTTCTTTTTTCCCTTTAATTAATTCATCTATTATTTCTTCTGTAATAAGCACTTTGTAATCACCTTCAATATTCATTTTCATTAAATTCTGAAGCTGTACTAATTTATCTTTACAAGAATTAAAAATACAATTTTCCGAAAGTTTCTGATGCATAAAGTAAAGCTTTGAATTTCCTGTACTTTTAGCAATTAATTCATCAAAAATTGTGTTGATTAGAAGTCTGTTTTCTGTAAGTTCGTTCTTTGTAAACAATTCGTTGTTCGACAAGAAATTCACCTTTTTCAGAGAATACCAATCCTGCAAAGTAGAGAAATAAGCAATGTAATCGGTATTAGAAAAAATATCTTTATATTTTACCAAAGAAAGCTTGTTCATCGCTTGATATTGCTGGTCAAGCTCTTTAAAATTTTGGATTAAATAATTTTTAAAATCAAGCTTGCTCCATGTTTCAATTTGCGAAACGTCTTGAGAGTTCATATTGGTTCTACCGTTGATTTCCCATGAATGCTGATTATAATAATCGAACATAAAACCAGATAACAAAACCTTGTAAACTAAAAGGTCATCGCCTTTCAGATTCTTTTCTGTAGTTTGTAGTTTAGCAAAAAACTTTGATACCGAATCATTTTTTCCGTCATCAACAGTCTGGTTTACAATGCTGAATTCTGCTTTCAGAGAGCGAATCAACTGTAGCGTATTATTTTCTTTCATAGCTTGTTTCTGAATGTCTAAAACCAGCGGAAGATTTGATTTGTAAGTTCCCTTTTCATAATTTTCTTGTATTTTTTTCCATTGCGTATCGTAATACTTCTGACTGAAAGCATTAGAGAAACACGATAAAAACAGGATAAGGAACAAAACCTTGGAAAATCTTTGCATAAGTGTTATTTTTGATAAATGAATTGTTTAAAAGTACTGAAAAAATCTGTCATCGACAGCCAACTTTACGTATCCTTAATGGGAACAGTTTTCGCAGTATTTTTCATGCTTGAGCAAAACACATTCCGTTTCCCTTCTACTCTTTTGATATTCATCACTTATTTCAGTGGCTATTTGTACACGAAATACCAAAACACAAAATATTTTTACAAAATTTTATTATTAAATATTGTTACTGGAATTATTTCGGCGGCTTTAATTATTTTCAATCATAATGAAATACGTTTGGTAAAATGGTTTGTCATTGTGGTTTTAGGATTGTTATACAACAGTTTTTTTCTTGAAACTTACATCCGGAAAATCCCTTTACTCAAAGTATTTTATGTAGGTTTAGTTTGGGCACTGGTCAATTCATGGCTGACTTTACCTGAATTTAATTTTCCTATATTTTTCATCAGTTTCTTTTTTGTGACAGCATTAGTTTTACCATTCGATATTCGTGATATGAAAAGCGATACAGTTCAGACATTTCCAAAGTTAATTGGTATTCAAAACACAAAATATCTTGCTTACGTTTTTATTTTCATTGCTTGCATTTTCGCTATTTTTCATTTGAAAATTCAGTTTGCTGCGAGCTTTTTTTCAGCCTCGGTATTTACTTATATTCTGGTTTATTTTTCAAAGAATTCTAATAGAGATTCGTATTTTTCTTTTTGGGTTGAAAGCTGTTCCGGCTTGCCTTTTTTGTTTTTAATTATTTATCTTTACTTAAAATTTTGAGTGATGGAAAATATGAATGAATATAAATTGAGACTGATTCAGAAAATAATCAGAATTGATGATATTAAAGTTCTTTTAAAAATAGAAGAATACATCTCAGAATTTGAAAAAAACAATATAAAAAACATTGTAAGTGACAATACAGCAATTTATCAGTCAAAAATTCACTTTACCAATGAGCAACTAAAAATGATTGAAGAAGCTGAACAAGACATTGAAAATGGAGATTTTTATACCGATGAAGAAGTAAGAAAAATGACTAAAGAATGGCTAAAATAGTCTGGTCTTCTAAAGCTCTTTTTGATAAAAAAGAAGTTCTTGAATTTTGGATTTCAAAAAATAAATCAAATGTATACAGTAAAAAATTAAATCTTTTAATTGAACAAAAACTGAAACAAATTTCATAAAATCCAGACTCCGGAATTCAAACAAACATTGAGAATATAAGAGCTATTTTAGTTGAAAATTATTATATCCATTACTCTATAAAACCTGAAACAATTCGAATTTTAAGAATTTGGGATGCCAGACAAAATCCCGAACATTTTACTTTATAAATGATTATCAACAAACTTACCCTTTACAATTTTAAAAATCATTCTGAAAAAAAGTTTGAATTTTCTCCGCAAATCAACTGTTTTGTAGGAAATAACGGCGTTGGCAAAACCAATATTCTCGATGCACTGCATTATCTTTCTGTAGGAAAAAGTTTTTTAGGAAATACTGATACTAACAACATCAAAAAAGATGAAGATTTTTTCACCCTTGATGCTGAAATTCAGAATGAAGACAGTGAAGATACTTTAAAAATATCTCAACCGAGAGAAGCAAAAAAAGTCATTAAAAAGAATGATAAAAGTTACGATAGAATGGCCGATCACATTGGTTATTTACCCAGTGTGATGATTTCTCCGTACGATTCAAACCTTATCTCTGATTCTGGGGAAAGCCGCAGAAAGTTTTTAGACTCGATGATTTCTCAGACCGATTCAGGATATCTTTATGATTTGATTCAATATCAGAAAACCATTCAGCAGCGAAATGCTTTATTAAAATATTTTGCAAAAAACAGAGTTTGGGATAAAGATTCATTGGAGATTTACGATGATCCGATTACAAAATCCGGTACTAAAATTTTTGAAAAAAGAAGAGAATTTGTCGCAAAATTAAACCCTATTGTTCAGAATTTTTATCAGATTATTTCTGGTGGAAAAGAAAGTGTTTCTGTTATTTATGAATCTCATTTATTGGAAGGCTTCGACTCCGCTCAGCCTGACAGAAAATTTCGTGAACTTTTAGTGGAAAGTTTAGAACGAGACAGAATGCTGACCTACACTTCAAAAGGAATTCATAAAGATGATTTGCTTTTTGAAATGGATTCTGTTCTCATTAAAAAAACAGGTTCTCAAGGACAGCAAAAATCGTTTTTAATATCATTAAAACTAGCTCAAATGAGCTTGATAAAAGAACTAACAAATAAAACGCCAATCCTCTTATTGGATGATATTTTTGATAAGCTTGATGACACACGAGTTGCTCAATTAATTAAATTGGTCAATCAGGAAAATTTCGGGCAGATTTTCATTACAGATACACACAGAGAACGTACTGAAAGTGTGGTTAAGAAGATTAATGAAGAGAGTATAATATTTGAGATTTAATTAATATATTTGTTTCACTAAATTATATTTATAATGAAAAAAATTCTTTCATCAAAGAAATTATCCAGACAAAACCTAATGAAAATTCAGGGATCTGGTGTAGGAGGGGAAATATGTTGTGCAGTATACTGCGGAACGAATGAGTGTGCAGTATGGACAGAACCTAAAGTACAGTGTCCGTTTCTCCCAGTCTGTATTTAAAACTAGAGCTGCTTCAATGCAGCTTTTTTTTATGAAAAAAAATAAAAAACGAGAATTTCAATCTTCTGAACTGGTAAAATCTTTTGCCAGAATTCATGGTTTTGAAGATAAGCTGGTTGCTTTTGAAGTTAAAGATTTCCTCGAAGATTATCTTGATGAAAGTCTTTTTCAGGAAATTGTAAGTGTAAATTTAGACGATAAAATTATTCAGATTAGAATCAATTCGCCTCTGCTGAAAAACGATTTTAAAATGAGAAAGAGCTTTTACCTAAAAAAGTTTCAGGATAAATTCGGAGAAGAAAAATTTATTGATCTTCAGATTTTGTAGGAATTGAATTCTGTACCAAATTATTTGCTTTCAAATCAAAAGTCGATTGCAAAGGAATGAAAAACTTTAAAGGATTTCTTAGGAAATATCTGAAAATTGCACGATAAATCTCTCTTACTTCGCCAAAATTCATTTTTCTTGATCGGAATGCCAAAAACATAGACAAACTGAAACTTACCAAGAAATTGAAAAATCCTATGATAAAAACGGTAATAAATGAGATCCAGAACACTGAAGAATCTACCGTAAAATCTTTTCCGTATAAACCGATTGCAAAGTTTCCGGCAGCAAAAGTAATATGACGAATATCGAGATCAAGACCGAAAAATAAACCGACTGGCGCTGTTGCACCAAGAAAAACTCCAAACCAGAAATTAGAAATAATCCCTGCCCAGTTTTTAGCATAATATTTTGAAAGACTTTTGGCAAAACGAGCCCCAAACATCCTTCTTATCGGAAGATTTTTGGCAATTCGATCCGGAATCTGATAAAACACGGAATTGTTCCCGATATTCCCTGAAATAATGCCTGAAATAAAAAGATAAAAACCGGCTATACAAGCGTGTAGAATTGCTTTAGATTCAAAAGGATCGAGATCTTTAAGCAATTTATCAGATTTTTCTACCGCCAAATTTTGCGAGAAGAAAACATCTAAACCATAAATAATCAGCAACGCAATCGGAAAAGAAAGAAGTACATTTCCTACAAAAGCAATAAACTGACTTCGGAATAATTTCGAAACCAAATCAGCAAATTCGGTATAATTATTTTTTGTACTTTCCTGTTCAGACAAAACTTTGGTCATCGTTGCAGCGGTCATTGCCGGCTGTTTTGTTGCTAAAGTAAAGCCCATCAGATAAATCATTACAAATCCCATTGCATAATTTAATGAATATAAAAACGCATGGAAAAAGTCACTTCCGGGCATAAAGCCGTACAGCATTTTTAAAACGCATAATGCACCAACAATAATTCCGCCACCACTTGCTTTGTAGAACATTTTCATGTACTGCTTACGACTTGAGGTGATGTAATGACTTCCGGTTTCTGCAGTATGATTGGTGATCAAATGCGAAATCAAACGGGTACTGTCATTGATAAGATCTGAAATATTATTCTTATGAGATTTATAATTCAGAATATTAAAGATCAACTGTTTAGATTTGATAACAATATCTTCTGGCTGATCGATAATCAATAAATTGACAATTTCAGAGATTCTCTGTGTCTGTTGACGAATCTTAAGTAGAGATTGATTAATTTTCCCTGAAATACCGTATTTTGAAGAGTTTTTAAAAGCAATATTTACAAAATCCTGACATTGCTCAGCGTAAATTTTAATCTGCTTGTAACGGCTGTCTTTTGAGTGAAGCTGAATTTCAGGATTAATTTTAAAATCTTCAGCTAAAGCTTCTAACTCATTTTGCAATGCCAAAAAAGGATTGTCGAAATTTCTGTATTCAGGAGCCATTCTTACCACATCAACTTCAAGAGCCATCCCGGTAACACGCCACGAAAGAATATTCATCGAAAATATCAGTTCGCTTTTCACATTAGCTTTTTCAATAAAATCTGAAATTCCTAAAATGCTCAGAAACTCATTAACCTCATCTTCAGGAATATTGTGTAAATACTCAAGATCTTTTTTTGGACTGAAACTGACATTATCAATAAGATACCAAACCGTTTTTTCGTGTTCTACGGGTGGTAAAATTTTATTTAAAATTCTTTTCTTAAGTTCAGGAAAGAAGGCGTTTTCTGATAGAATATTGGCTTCCGTTAAAGAAAGGTTGAAAGGTCTTTCTTCAAAAATATTGTAAATATATTGCCTGAAATGATTTACAGAGTTCGGATTTGACTTTAAAAAATTAAGAACATTTTTAAAATCTGTCTTCTTTATTGCCTCCAAAAACTCAGCTAAAGGCTCCAACGAAGTAGTCTCATTCTTAAAAGAAAAATACTTTTTAAGGACAGATTCGAAATTTTTTGTACTTGAACTCAACAGTTTCATTAGTGCAAAGATACTATTTCAAAGTTACATTCCTCATTTGTCTCATAATCCAATTGTGCTTCTTCCTCAAATAAGGAGATGGATTTTTGGGATCATATTTTTTAGGATTAGGTAAAACAGCTGCAATCCAGGCTGCTTCCGAAGTGTTAAGATCTTTGGAAGGTTTCCCAAAATAGTACTGCGCAGCAGCTTCTACCCCAAAAACTCCCTGTCCCATTTCAATAGAATTCAGATATCTTTCAAGAATAATATCTTTCGTCCAAACTTTTTCGATAATGAATGTATAAACGGCTTCAAGCCCTTTTCTCACCCAGCTTCTGCCTTGCCAGAGAAAAATATTTTTAGCAGTTTGCTGAGAAATTGTACTTCCACCTCTCAGTTTTTTACCTTTCTCATTATTTTTCATGGCTTTTTCGATTGCTGTATAATCGAAACCATTATGATTGAAAAATTTCTGGTCTTCTGAAGCAATGACCGCTTTTTTCACATTAGCTCCCATTTCATCGTAAGAAATATAATCACGGTGCAATTTTCCGTATTCAAAAAGACCACCGATTTGTGTAATTGTGATGGGTGGATTGAAAAATCTTCCCCACACGATGAAAACTACATTCAAAATCAGAACAATAAAAATAAATTGTTTTATTTTTTTCCACATAAGCTAAAAACTTGACGCAAAAATATAAAAATACTGCGAGTTACTGTACTTCATTCATGTAAATCAGTTGATAATCGGGTAAAAGTTCAGGATGGAATACTTTGATATAGTCTTTTAAAACCAAATCTGAACGTACCACTCCACTTTCAAAAAAGTCGTTAGCTTTTTGTTTTTCTCTTCCTGAAAGACCATAAATTTTTCCTTTATTGAAAACTTCCAGTTTCCCATAAAAAGGATTGATATTCAGCATCTCTTTTTTCGATAAATGATTTCCTGCGTTTACCCAATACTGAATGTTTTTAGATTTAGCAAAAACCTCTTCAAAGCTCATCGTTACAGCTTTTTCTTCAGTATTATCTTTTAAAATATAATTAGCGTTTGCATCTGTAATATAATTGGCCGTAAATGTTTTTCCACCCGGCATATACCAAACATCGCCATACATTTCATTTGCTAAAACATTAGGTTTTGAAGTTGATTGTAAAGCTATTTTTTTTAAATCATTATAATCTTTCTGAATTTGATTAAATCTTTCTGCCGCTTCTTTTTCTTTTCCTAAAAGTTTTCCAAATAGTTTAATATAAGAAGTCTTTACCATTGGGCTTTGCTCCATATATTCATCTAAAAAAATCACCTGAATATTATTGTTTTTCAAAAGTTGGTACGTATTATCAAAACTCGCAATGTAGTTTGTAAAAATAGCGTCCGGTTTCATCGAAATTATTTTTTCTACATCATATTTCTGTTCGTTGCCGACGTTTTGAATTTTTCCCGATTTCAATAAGTTATCAATTTTTTCTGAGTAAATATATTCCGGACTTGCAATTCCAATAACTAAATTTTCAGCTTTAAGTTCAGAAACAAATCCCATTAAACTTGCATTTAAAAGTATAATTTTACGGAAAGGAACTTTATTTTTTTCAAAACTATAATTAAAATTACCTGATTTTAGATCAAATTTTGCTCCATCATCCTTAAATTGTAGTCTTGAGGAAACAATTACCCAATCTGAAGATGATATTTTTTGTTCTCTTTTACAGTGGGTTAGAAATAAAAATGCGATTATCAGTAAAAAATTTGCTTTCATCTTTCAAAGAAACTAAAAAAGCACTATATTTGCAAACCTTTAAACAATAAGGAAACAACGGCCTCGTGGCGCAACTGAATAGCGCATCTGATTACGGCTCAGAAGGTTACAGGTTTGAATCCTGTCGAGGTCACAAGACCGACATTTGAAGTTTTTTCACTTCTTTGTCGGTTTTTTTTATTTCCTAACTCCTTGTTAATCAAGGCAATATTACCAGCTAAACTGTTGATTTTTGTGGTTTGAAAATACTCGCCGTCGAATGTTAACTTTTCAGGATATATCAAACCAACAATTGCGCGTTTGTCAATTGTACTTGCGTTATTATATCTTTCAGAGATGTTTACAATGGCATTTAATGCTTGACTCATCTTCTTTTCAATATCATCTGTATGACCAGAATTTTTTAATGAATTTAATTTAAAGTTAATTTCTTCAATTTCCACTTTATACTTCATTTTAATCCTTTTAAAATCTTCTTCATCCAATTTATCTTCAAGATACATATCTCTCGCTTTGTCAATTCTTCCTTCGATAGCATTAAGTTTATTCTGCAAAACCTTTCTTTCATCATTTAGACCATTTGAAACTATTGAAAAGTTCTGTTCTAAAATTGTTTTCAATATTTTCTCAGCACCGATGCTGAATCTAAATTTTGATAGTTCTTCGACAAAAAGATCATTAACTATTTCAGAATTATGCCTGAAACCACATGAGGTTGTGCAATGGTAATAGTAGTAATGCTTGCTTCTGCCCTTAGCACTACTGGCTGTAAGAGTTTTATCGCATTTTGGACAAAGTAATAATCCTCTTAAAGGATACCGTTCTTCATTTATTATTCTTCCTGCCGGTAAAAAATCATCTTTATTGCTTTTACGATGAAGAACCCTTTGAACTTTCATGAAAAGTTCTTCAGAGATCAGTGCCTCATGTTTTCCTTCAACAATTTTTTCCTCCTCGTCGTTGTACGCCTTTAGAAATAATTTTCCGCAGTAGGCTATATTTCTCAACCCATCCATAAATGAATTTTTCGTCAGCTTTCTGCCTTCTCTCCTGTTCATTTCTTTTAGAATAACTGCTGTAGGTAGATGTCCTTTCGCAACCTGCTTGAAGGCCCATATCATATTTGTTGCTTCAGGCTCTTTAACAGCTACATATTTACGACCGTCTTCTGTACATCTGTTGATGTAACCATATGGAGCGATACCCATCATTCTACCCTCTTTAATTGCTCTTCTCATCCCATACGTTACATTCAATGCCCTCCTGTCATTTTCTACCTCAGGCGTTGATAAATATATTGCTAACAAAAGTTTATTTTCGGGTACACGTAGATCTAATGGTTGTTCAATAGCCTGAGGCGTAATACACAATTTATTAAGGTTGGATATCATCTGATAAGCCTCACTGGTATTACGGCTAAATCGATCCCATTTTGTGAAAAATAAGAATTTGTTCTGTCTAGAACCTCTTCCTTTTCTAATATTAAACAGGTATTTTTTCCATTCAGGCCTCTCAAAAGTTTTGGCAGAATGATCTTCATAAATGATTTTGTCAATTGTTATGTTCAGGGAAGAACAATGTTTGCGTAAACGCTCTTCCTGATCACGTTGTGAATACCCTTTATCTGCTTGTTCGTCAGTTGACACGCGAATATATAGATCAGCAACTTTCATAATTTTTTATTTAAAAGTGGGATAAGAGAATCTTTACAAGAATAGAATAATGTAAGATTTAAATACTTTGTAATCACTAAAGTACGAATTAATCTTCAGGTGATAAAAACTCCTTGATGGTAATTTTAACCATTGTATGAAAAAATAGTAAAATTTCAGCAGCCTCGTCATCAGAAACGATAGTGCCTGAATCCTTTAGCATTTTTATAGCTACATTTAATGGCAATTCCTGAAATTTCATAACCGACTCCAGCTCAAATTTATTTGAGCTTTCAGTAATCGGATATTTTATTATTTCCCTTTTAGCCATTGTTAATCTTTACTACATGAAATCTTTTAAACTCAATTTCAACTTACTATTATCACTGATGATTTATTAGTTTAAGAAATAGAATTGTCGGTAGTTTTATTCAATAAAAATCTATAATATTTTTGAATAAAACTATATGGATTTGGTGCGGGAGGCTATTCAAGAGCAATCTGGATTATTAAAATTAGATAAACACTGATTTTGGGCTAAAATGTATTTTTGGATCTAATAGTGAACGAATTGTGTTGTAACTATGTACTTATTTTAATCTTTTAAAACATTTTTAAAATAGCTGCATCTAAGGTTAGGAGAAGTTTTCTACAAGCTGATATATCATCTTTATCCCAAAAAGATTAGAAAACATCGTGTTTTCTAATCTTTTGTAGTGGACAGCATGAACCTCATCATAGAAGTCTTTGCAAGTAAAATCTGCTCGGCAAGTAATCATTTTTGGTTAGCCCTAACTATGTTAACTAACAACAGGACAACTCAAAAATTACTAAAAACTTAGTTAACTTTTATCGCCTTTTACCTAAATATGAATTTTGATAATTTTCGCCTTCTCTCATTATATTTAAATAATTCAATAAATTCTCAGGTTTTGAAGATGTAATTGAAGCTTCATTATCTAATTTGAAAATCATTTTGTTTTCGGCTGCTCGTTCTGATTTGAAGTCAGTCTTCGAGTTGTTGGAATTATTCTGTTTTTCAATTTTATATTTTGCTATTAGATTCTCTTTCGTTTCGGGTAGTTCTTCCAACTTTTTATCCAATTCAGAAATCTTCTCTTCAGTAGCTTTAGTTTGCTTCTCAATTTCTGCAACATTAACCCCTTTTGCAGCAAGATTTTCAATCACTTCTTGAACTTGAGCTTTATGTAAATCAATTGTCCTTTGATAAGAAGGTAACTGTGTTCTCCAGTAGTCAGAATTTACATCTTCATTTTTTGAATATCCTTCGATCCTATTGTAGGAATGTTCAGCTTTAGCTATTAATTCTTTCACTTTTAAGAAATCTTCATATTTCCTCAGAACAAAAGCACTATCTGCGAGATGCTTGTTTTTCTCACTTTCAATCCTTTTTTTCATTAATTCGATTTCAATGTTGGCTCGGGTTTCGGGATTGGTAATGATGGATGTTTTAAGCTCTTGTGTACTGATGTCCGAAATATCCAAAACATCCGCACCTTTTTTCATTGCTTCTAAATATCTTGCCTGTTTGGATTGCAGTTTTTGAAGCATAAAAACATCAATACTGTCATTGGTCAGCATAAAATTGATTCTCATATTTTCGTTTTTATTTCCTTGCCTCCACGCTCGTCCTTCGATCTGTCGCAAAGACGTGAAATTGTAGGGTAAAGTAAGCATATACACATCTGTGGTATTTTCCTGAAGGTTCATTCCTTCCTGAATGGCTTCACTGCCGATAACAACTTTTATTTTTCCTTCATTAAAATCATTTTGAATAGAAATTCTTTGATTTTTATTGGTCGCTCCGGCGATAATTCCGATTTCTTCGGGTTTGTAACCGATTTCTTTAATGAGATATTCTTTTAGTTTTGGAAATTGAGCAACCGCCAATTCAGAATAAATGATTTGTCCGGATTCCGGAATGTCTTTTTTATTTTGATGAATTAAATCCATCGTCTGTTTCAGCTTGGGAGAATTTTCTATAAATTCTTTTACATAAGGCTCTTCATCATCATAGTATGGTGATAAATACGGCGAAATCGCAATTAAACGGGCATTGAGAATATGCGTTAGAATTGCTCCCTTTTCACTTTCACTGAAATTTTCATTGAGCAAGTCATATTGTTCTTTTGTCAGATCATTCTGATCAATTTTATACTCTTTGTTGATTTTGTTGGGACGAATCAATTCAGGATTGTCTTCTTCTCCTTTTATATCAATGAATTCCGAAAGTAATTGTTGAAACAGCGAATTGTTTTTAAATCTCCGAACATTGGCTTTAAACTTCACATCACCTTTTGCGTCAATCTCCATGTCATTATCCGCTTCCATAAAGGTCTCGAAGAAAGTATTGACATTGAAATATCCCGATTCTTCCAAACGTTTATTTGCTATTAAAGAAAGAATGGAATAATATTCCAAAGGTTTATTCGTAAAAGGCGTTGCGGAAAGTAGTGTTACATTTCTGCCATCATTTTTGTCTTGAATATATTGCGCAGCCATCCAGGTATTGATTCCCAGTTTGGAAGTCTGTTGGTTTTGACTTCTAAAATCGGAAGCAAATCTTCGGTCTTCAATTTTTACTTTTCCTACAATGTGATTGGCATTGTGAACTTCGTCGTAAGTCAAATGGTCGAATCCAAAATCTTCCCAATCATATACTTTTCCACGCTTCATTTTTCCCTCGATCTCCTTTTCTTTTTGAAGTTCAATTTGGATGTCCCTTTCCGTATGGGTAACGCCTTTCATTTCGCTTGAAGAGATGTAGCTGAATTTTGAAGAAAGCTCTTCGGTTATTTCTGATGAAAACCCGATATTATTAAAGCCCTCATAAGTAACGATGGTAATTTCTCCGTCTTTGTTGTCAAATTTTGAGAGATCATAATCTTTCCCCAAATTCCCTAAAACATTAACTTTCCCATTGGGAATCGTTTCAAAAATCGTTTCCACCCATTGTTTCAAAATACTGTCATTCGGAACTACGATGATTGGTCTTTTCGCATTTCCCCTCTCCATTGCTTCGTGCATAGAAAGAATTCCTGATAATGTTTTACCAAAACCCACTTCGTGCGCTAATAACCCTACTCCTTTTGTGGTCTGTCTTCCGATTCCTGCCTTCTGAACTTCGGTCAAACGCAATTCATGACCTTTGAAATGCAGATAGATTCTGGAAAATAATGGGAATTTAGAATAATCCGGAACGTGAATGTTATTGTAGTTTCGATTGAAGTCTTTTACAAAACGATTTCTAATATCATCGGAAAGTTCTTCCCGAACAAACTTGTAAAACAAATCATTCGCAGCAGCTTTTCGCCTTTCTCTGACTAACGCATTCCTCTCTTTATCGCTTCCTGTAACTGTTTCGTTATCTACAAAACTTCGCACTTCCCAAGCTGAAGAACCCGCAAAGGCTTCACTTGACAAAGTGCCTACAAAATCTTTGAATCTTTCTGCAAGATTGTAATTTACAATGACTGATTCGGTACGTTTTGTAACATGATTATATTGGTCTTTCTCTATTTGACCTAACTCAAATTTGTGTACGAACTCGTGGTTCGGACTGATATAAATCTCATCTAGCGATTTCGCTTTTGGTAGAACATTTTCTAATAATGATTTTTGTTTTTCGTATTGGTTTTCTGTTCCTCCAACTGCATTTTTATCAGAAAAATCCCTCTCTAATTGTTCCAGTTTCGAGTAAATATTTCCTTCAGTGTAATAAAAATCGTGAACCCAATTTCCATCAATGAAGTTCGCAAATTGATAGTGCTTTCCGCGATTATTTAATGTGCCGTTATAAGAGGTATCTCTGAATGCTTCAATTTGTTCTTTGGTAATATCAGAACTATTTTGCAAGGAAGTATTTACAATTTCATCCTGTTTGGAGAATTGATATTTTAAAACACCTTTCTTTATTTCCGGTTTTGTTTGAAGTTGATATTCGTTCCCGGCTCTCGTATTGTGAATAGAAATTATTCTATCACTTTTCTCAATCAGTTCTTTTAATTTTTCCTCTGAAAATGCTTCTGATTTTGTGATCAGCTTTTTTTGTAGTTTTTCATATTTGCCAATTTCAGTCGTAATTGTTGGAGATTTAAACTTGATGTTATTCAGTTTAAAAAGTACCAATTCAATTTTTTCTTGAGTTTCTGTTACACTTACTTCATTTTTATTGTGGTTTTCGATCCTCGCAGAATCTTTTATTTCTGCAATTCCTTCTTTTAGTACAGGAACTGTATGATCTTCCTCTAAAAACAAATCTTCAAACAGATTTCCGATCCGCTGGGTTTCTTTCCTATTTTTAAACTGTTCAATCTTAAATAAAGCTTCATCTAAATTTCCGTGAATATATTTTTCTAATCGACCGAAACGGTTGGTTTTTTCTCGGGTTTCTCCCAAAATTCTTGCTGGGTTATTATCGAAATAATTAGAAATATCAGTAGAGATATTTTGAGTGTTTTTTCTTAGAATGATAATGTCTGTTCCTATTTGTGTTCCTGCAAAAGCTCCGTTGGGCAAGCGGAAACCTTCCAAAATATTGGCATTTTTCAAATTGCTTTGACGGTTCAGCCAAGATGACGGCAGTACCATCGCCAAAACGCCGTTTGGTTTTAAAGAATCCAAAGACCGTTTAACGAAATAATCTTCATATTTAGCAATTTTCGGTTCTTCTCCCAAACCTTTGTAAAGCCCACGGTGTTCACCGTAGGGCGGATTCCCGATGACCAAATCGTATTGCTGAGAAAAGTCCTTTTTATTTCCTTTTTCATCAATGAATTCAGTTTCAAACGAACGAAGATTGATGTCAGCTTCGGGATGCAGAATCTTGGCAATTTTTGCGGTGGTCTCATTGATTTCAAATCCTGTAATTTTAGAATTTACAGATAGCTCTTGAATAGCATAATTAAAATTTCCAGTTCCAACACTTGGTTCTAAAACGGAAATTTCTTTTTGAGTTTTAAAATGGTCTTTAATTAAATTATGAACTGTATCAACAATTTTATCCTGCGTATAATATTCGTCTAAAATCCCTCTTCCTTCTTTTGCCGTTCCGCCACTTTGGAATTGGTTGCAAATTTCTATTAAGTCATAAGTGATGTTAAGATTTTTCTTCAGAAAGATTTTGTGATTGTCGGAAACAAAACAAGTTGCAGAAACTACTTCTGCAACTTGATCATTATTCAGTTTTTGCCCTTTATATTTTGAAATAATAGTATCTAACTCTACATTATTTGTTGAATTTTCACTTACCTCGGAAAGTCCTCCATTGGGTCTTCTTCTATCGGATACAGTTCTCCCGGATACGATTCCGCCCACGGAACGTCCTTGAGTCTCTCCAACATTATTCTGTTGTGAGTCGTCATAGGATCCTCTTCCTCGGTCTCGGTTTCCCAAATTGCTCCGCTCTGTGCCTGCAAGTCCATTTCCAGCATTGTTGCTGCCCACTGCTTGTCCGCTTCCGTAACTTCCGTTTTGCTCGGATTGGATCTTAGGGCT
The DNA here is from genome assembly GCF_900168205.1 of Chryseobacterium balustinum. Classification (GTDB taxonomy): domain Bacteria; phylum Bacteroidota; class Bacteroidia; order Flavobacteriales; family Weeksellaceae; genus Chryseobacterium; species Chryseobacterium balustinum. Next base: position 4,722 of record NZ_FUZE01000011.1, on the reverse strand, counting down.
AAGTTTTCCAGTGTTGTGTTCAGGTGTTTCGTTTCCCACTTGCTGAGAATCGGATGTTCTTCCGTATTCAATTGCATTGCTTTCATTTTCAGAAATTTTTGGTTCAACTAAATTAGTATTTTTATCTTGAAGCTTGAGTTTATTCTCTAAATATTCAGTCAGGTGTTGATTCCCATTTTCAGAAATTTCATATAACGGACGAACGTCTTTGATATTTTTGCCATTAAATTCTGTAAGAATTTTTCTGGTTATTGCATTTCCCGTTCTATCCCCGGTAAAACAAAGAAACATTTTGCCATCATAATTCTGGTATCTATTGATAAACTTTTTGCTATTTGAACCTGAATTAAGGGTAATCAATGTTCTATTATTGACCTGCTTGTTCAATTGAAGAAGCTCCAAGAATGAAAGCATATCCTTACTGTTTGTGAAAACAATAAGTTCCTTTTTATTTCCTTCAACTACAGAAATGTCATCATTTATCTCATTAAAAAAATCTTCATCTTTCACTTTTTTCTGTTTTTTATGAAGTGGTTAAATTCAAAAATTTCTTTGGCTTCACTGTCCCAGTTTTTTCTCGGTATCAACTGAAGGGTTACAAATATGTCAGATTTTTTATTGTAAGAATCAATCCTTTCGAGCCTTCCGTAGTAGTCCTTTTCCGCGTGTTTGTAAATAGAGTACGGTAAAATAGTATCAGTTGGATAAATGTAAAACCGGGTGTACATCCAAGGTGAGTTGATTTCAAATCGTTTGTATTTTTTCTTAAACAAAACCGTATCACTCAAATTTTTTCTGTTTCTGTAATTGGGGATTTTTTCCTGAGAAAACAATGTTCCTCCTTTTTTCTTTTCAACCGAAAGCGGCTTTTGTTTATTTATAATGTCTGACAGAATAATTTTGCCGGGATTTTCATTTTCAATAGTATAGCACAATGAATCTTTAATGAAATAAATCTGTTGGGTTATTTCGGGAGCATTAGCATCCGGAATCCTTTCTATAATGGAATCTCCTGAATAACTAAGGCTTGACAAATGAAAACTTTGGATGTTGTTCAGATTTTTGGAAACATCAAAATATACATTGGAGACAACATCGATTCCTCCTTTTTCGAATTTGATTTCTTTGTGGCAGGAAGTGCTTACAAAAAGAAATAACAAGCTGGGTAGTATTAAAAGTTTTTTCATAGAAATAGGGATTAAAAAAGCGGCAGCCTAATTAATTTGACTTACCGCTGGGAAATAAATGATGGGTTGTAAGTCTTATCTATCGTTTAATGCTTTGTTCCTTCACATTGTTTTTTTCGTGCTTGTTATCCTGTTCCAAGCCTTCCAAAGTTTTATTGGTGTTGATTCTGTTCATATCGGAATCATACAGATTCAGATTTTTGTATTGCGGATTCAGCACCGCTTTGCCTTCTACCACTTTATCGTCCAATTCAAATTTTACCTTGACGATATTTCCTTTTTCCAAAGATTTTATGGTACTTTCCTTCCATTCAGGCTTATCGAAGATCAGTTTGGATTTTTCGATGATCTGGGCAGTATCAACGCCGTAATTTTTGTAAAAATTCTGGAAATTATAATTTCCTTTTTCAGTTTTCGGTTCTTCGAAATTGAGCTTTACAAAGGCAGGTTCTAATTTTTCTGTTTTTGGATTGGTGAACTCTATTTTCACAGTGCGACCTTCCAGAAGATTGACGGCTTCCTTTGCTGTAAATGTATTTTCCTTGTTTACATAAAAATTATGAGAGATGCTTTCATCTTTTTCATTTTCAAGAGTTGCATTATAAGAATTGAGAAAAACGCCTCCGTTTTCCGATTTATTAAATTTCAATGTAAAATCTACTTTGTTTTCAGGCAAGGTTTTGTCGGACGTGGTTTTAATTTCAAAATCTTGTTTGGCAGATTTAATTCCTTCTTCAATATCTTTGTGAAGTTTTTCACCCTCTCCGAAACCGAGGTATTTCATTTGGTCTTTTAGGTATTGTACCTGATCAAATTCTTTGTTGTTTTCCATAATGTTTGGGTTTTGATTGTTAAATTTTATTTCGTTGATTGTTAATATTCGATTTTTTGGTAAACTATCTTCTTCCAGATAGATTTTTAAAATTTCACCGCTATCCAATAATTCGTAGGATTCCCCATATTCCGGTATTTCCAATAGGCCGAAAGCCAATTCGTATTTGTCATTTTTTGACAACGTATGACCATCAATAACATTTGGGATTGTGTCCATTTGTGTAAGAGAATAATCTCCATCTGTTGTTCCGAATTCCATTTTTTCTGAATAAGCTTTTCTTTGGTTCGCTGTGATCTGCAAGTTCTCCAGTATGAATTCGTTTTCTTTCATATAGATCCTGTAATTGAGAATATCATTTTTTTCCTCTTCGGAAAGTTTCGGATAAAGATTATTTTTGACTGCTTTTTCCTTTAGGTCTCCTTCCGCATATATTTTAAAGTCGTGCAAAGTTTGTGGTTCATTATAAAAATCTCTCATACCTGTCCATTCTTTGCCGCCATACGGTAATCTATATTCCTGCGTTTGCAGATCATAGCTGTAGTAACTGTGACCATCTGGGCTTTTCAGAGATCCGCTCCCATCATCGTAGCCGCGCCATACCCTGCCATCCGGAAGGTCAGATGCAGGGATTAAATTTTCTTTAAAGCCTTCATCTGAAAAAAAGTCTGCATTTTCTTCCAGATCAGTCTTTTCAATTTGATTGACCACTTCTAATGATAACTTTGCGGCTTCTACTTCATAATTTCGATAATGATGAGCTTGCTTTTCATCAATTTGAGTATAGGTCAAACCGGAACTTAAATCAGTTTTTTTCTCCAATTCCTGAGCCCAGAGATCAGAAAGAAATTTCTGCTTTATTGACTCATTACTTATAGTAATTTCAGTAGACTCCCTGTTATTTTGCAAAATCAACTGTTTATTGGCTAGTTGCTGCTTTTCAATAAATCTTACTAATTCAGCGGTAGTATTAAATTTATCCTCAATAGGGAAACCCTGATTTGATTTGAAAATTGTTTTCAATGTAAAATTTGAGCCTATGATAACTTCTCTTCCCTTAGATTGGTGAATGGACATAAACTTTTTCTCTTTATCGGTAAACAGCCTCTCTCCGTCCCGAAAAAACTGTTCAGGTGAAGTATTTTCAATTTCCTTCACAAAATTTTTATAAGCCTTCGTTCTCGGAACTATATTTTTATCAAACCAGGTCAGATTAATTTCCATTTTATTTACCTTCTAAACTTTCTTGATTTCTCCACTTCTTCGTCATGCTCCTGGTCATCGTCTCTTCTTTGATTGGCATCCTGATACACATCCGGGTCGTTCACATTCAGTTGAATGTCGGAATTATCTGCTTTGGAAATTTGTTTTTGGTTGTTAGATATGCTGTTCACGGAATTGATCTCTCTGGACACGATGCTGAGATCATTCGTTATCTCCTTGGATATTTCAGGATACTGGTCTATCTTGTCCAAAAGATAACTTTTCAGTTTCAGCAATTCATTTTTATATCGATTTAGTTCTTCTGTATCCTTTTTATCAGCAATGATGGCAGTAAGCTCCGTAGCGTTTTTGATGAAGTCAAACTCAACAACTTTTTCGGTTTCTTTGTCAAAAATGAAGGCTTTTTTTTCGAAACTCAGTTCATTTGCAGATTTAGAAACATTCTTGACATCAGTATATTGAATATTATTTTTACTGTTTACAAGAATTTCAGAAATACTTTTGTCTCTTTCTAAAAAGATAACTTTCAATTGGGTGTTATTATCTGTAAGCTGAAAAGTAGCCCTGTTTTCGTCGTGGTCTGCAACAATGGTGTATCCCTTCAGAAATTTCTGAATATCATCTGCATTCAGTTTTTTAGAGAATGACAGATCTTCATTGATAATTCCGTATTTTTTTAGTTCGTCTGTTGGTAAAGTATTAGTGTTCATAATGGTTTGCTATTAAATTGTTTACTTTTATGAGGTCATTTAAGAAATGAGAAGGATTGATGCTCTGTCCAAATTCTTTCACCGAAAAATGCAGATGTGGACCCGTAGAGTTTCCGCTATTCCCACTTTTTCCAATGATGAATCCCGCTTTTACTTTTTCTCCAACTCGATAATATATTTCTGAGAGATGTAGGTACGAGGTTTCGAAACGGTTAAAATGTTTTACTTTAATGTAATTTCCACCGCCTTTAGAATCCCAACCTGTTGCAGTAACAATTCCGTCCAAAACGGAATAAACATTTTCATAACTGGCTTTTAAGTCGATACCGTTGTGGTTTTTTTTTGTTCTGAAAATAGGATGTGTTCTTGTCCCGTAAGAAGACGTAACTGTAATTTTGTTTTTAAGGGGCATTACGATTTTTGAAAAAGATGCCGCCGGTTCATCTACGAAATCATACGTTGTAGAAAAGTTTTGTTTTTTTGATGATTGCTGTGCCTCTTCTACTCTATTCAGTGCTTGCAGCATCAAAGAATCTTTCAGTTTTTCAAACTCATTTTTCCGTGCATTTTTCACACTGCTATAATCTTTAAGCAGTGTTTTCAATGAATCTATTTGACTCGTTAACCACTTCGTCGAACCTTTAGTTTCATTTTTTAAATCTGATTTTGTGGTGATATTTAGAACTTGCTTCCAAGATTTCTTAGCCTTCTTTTGTTGTGCCGGTTCTTCGATATCAGATTTATCTGATACTTTTAGATTTTCAGATTT
>NZ_FUZE01000043.1 GCF_900168205.1 Chryseobacterium balustinum | reverse complement strand
AAAAAATTTAAAAGTCTTTTAAGATATTTATCTACTTATAGATAACATTAGTCTTATCGTTTTCGCCTCCTTAAAAGCTCTTCTGCGCTACCAATAAACTCTCGTTTTTCAGTGGGGCAAAAGTAGAACTTTTTAATAACACAATCCTAATTTAATTAAACTTAAGTTTATATTTAATTAATATTTAAACTTAAACAACTGGTTACGTGAGACAATCATTTTAAGGGGCAAATAAAGCATTGGAGCATTGGAGCGTTGAGCGTTGAGTGTTGAGTGTTGAGTGTTGAGTGTTGAGTGTTGAGTGTTGAGTGTTGAGTGTTGGAGTCGCTCCTACGGAGCTCATAATATAATCATATCATTAGGTTACAAGATGCGCTCAATTGTACGAATTACTTTTTCTGCACTGATACTACTTCATACAAAGGGAAAGATATTGTTTGTGTAAAGGGTATTGAGATAATATTTAGAATAAATGAAGACGAAGGAGTATAAGAAAATAATGAATAGGTTGTATCGCAACGATAGACTAAGATTTATTACAGCATAATCTTTATAAGATAAACAAAGGCGCTTCGCTTAACGAAGAAAGACAAAGGGGGATTTCATAAAGGTTATTCTGTTCTTCCATAATCCTCGTTGGGCAAATATGAAATTTGAATAGCGCTCAAGGTTTTGATTAAACAATAAAGAGGTTTTTGAGAAAATACTTTAAGGTAGTATCTCACTAACTGTATAAGTTGAAAAGTTATTCTGAAAAATTTTGATCAGTACCTTCTTTATAATAGACAGGTCGCTCCCCCGGAGCTTAATCTCTTATTTTTGTTACTCCCTATTAACTGGTCGCCACTCTGTAGCTTTTGAAAAAATTGAGTAAAAATCAGAGGTGATAAAAAAGCTCTAAATAGGTTGTTCTTTACATTGTGGTTAAAATTTGAACTGTAAACTCTGGTATGTTTACTTAGGAACTCTTTCCTAGCCCGGATTGAACGGTATGTTTGAGCTCTTTTTGCTAAAAAGGAAAGGCAAAGCGCAAAAAAGCGAGTAGTGAAAGCCGGAAATAGCTACTGGAAAATGTGGTAGTGTTGGAGGGTGGGAGTGTTAAAGAGTTAAAGAATGCGAACGAGGGAACGAATATCTATATATGATTAAAAAAACACCTCCGAAATTTCAGAGGTAAAATTAAATTTTTAAGTTTTTATGATAAAATCAGAGATAACGTTTCGCTAATAATTTATATGTATAGTATCCTATTAAGCAACCGACGGTGTCGGCGACGATATCTAGTGTTTCCATTGATCTGCCGAGTTTCATTTCTTCCTGGAAAATTTCTGTGAGGAATGCATAAATCAACATGATTTGAAAGAAATAAGAAAATTTGATTCTGGGAAAAGCAGCAATAAAGCAAAAGCCCAATGCTGCAAATATACTTAAGTGCAAAACCTTGTCGATTCCATTGAACATAAAAAAGTATTCTTTGTTCTCGACACCGGGACGCAAAAGCATATAAGTAAGAAATGCCCAATAAATGGGCAGTATCTTAATAAATATGTTTGAAATTTTATCCAATGATTGCTTGATATTCTTCAGCGGTAAGCAATTCTGAATGATCTGCATCTTCTGCGATTTCAAGCTTGATAATCCATCCGTCTCCGTAAGGATCTGAGTTTAATAATTCTGGTTGATCTTCTAAACCAGCATTGAACTCAATTACTTTTCCTGAAATTGGCAAGAATAAATCTGAAACCGTTTTTACAGCTTCTACACTTCCGAAAACATCTCCTCCATTCACATCATCATCTACTGTATCTACATCTACATAAACGATATCTCCCAACTCTCCTTGTGCAAAGTCTGTGATACCAATTGTAGCAACGTTACCTTCGATTTTTACCCATTCGTGGTCTTTAGTGTACTTTAATTCTGACGGTGTATTCATTTTATTTTTTTTATGTTGACAAATTTATTCAAAATAGAGATATGCTCAAAGTAAATTTTGCATAAGTATAAAGAATAATTGGTCTTTGTGCTATTCTTCGTTTATATTACTTTTATCTAAGAGCTGTTTGAAAATAGTACAGTCTAATTTTTGCTGAGTATTTGCTTTTCTTTTAATGTGAATATTAAATTTACCAAAGTAGATATCTTTCAGTTCAGAATCTGGGCATAGCGATTGGTTTATTGCTGCTATGCTTGTATTTGTTGCATCAATGCTCCCATCTTGAAAAATTACTATTTCTTTTTGCTCAAACAGTGACACTCTTTGAATTGTCATTTCAAAATTATTATTTTCTACTTTCCAGGTTTTTTGATCTAAATTTTCATACCCAATAATGGCAATTATAATCAAAGAAAAATTGGTGATAAAATGCAAAAGAATGGAAGCCCAAATTCCAAAATTAATGACCAGCCAGATAAAAACCAATGCTAAACCTAGGGTTCCTAAAATTCCTGGAAAAGAGGAAATGCTTAACAAATCAGAAAACTGATAGTGCATCATACTGAAGAGAAAAGCGTTTACAAAATAAGAAATTTTGAGAAAGTGTTTTCTATTTTTATATTCAAATAAAAAAATCTGCACAAATAAAAACGGAATTAAAAAGTAATTTTCCTGAAAAATGATAAATAAAGCCATTCCTCCATAGCTTATAAATTTCAAATATTTTTTGGAAGTGAACATTCCCCGAAATGTTATTTCTTCTAAAATTGGAGCTATAAGAACTCCTGCAATTAATAGTTTAACAATATTGATATCGTTAAAACGAACTGCTCTGGAAGACGAGTCTTCAAAACCAAAATAGTCTAAAACTATCGAAAGTGCAGAGAAAAACAGAAACATAAAAAGTCCCGTTTTGAGCAAAAATTTTTCTTGGTAAGCTCCTTTGGTTATATCTACAGTTCTCATGGGGCTCAAAAAACAAAAGACACACAATACTGCGCATCTTTTATTCTTATTTAAATTAATTATTATTACCTACCAAAGATAGTAATTGAAAACTTATCATCCAATAGTTGTGAAATAAAAATCCCTTTCTTTTTTCAGAAAGGGATTTGTCTAATTATTTTATTTATAAACCTCCAGAATCACCAAAAGTGAATGTTGCGGAGATCCCAGCTCTGATTGTCGACAGCGGGAAGGCTGTAGAAATCTTATACTTGGAAGTCATCTGTTCGTAGAATAATCTTAAGTTAAGGTTTTCTGAAACGTTGTAGTCAGCAGAAAGCTTGATATTCATTAATTTTTGCCCTCCTGTGATTTGAGAATCATTCAACAAAATGTTCATAATACTTGTCTGGCTATCTCGTAGAGAAATATCGCCACGAATATTTAAATCTGAGCCTTTCGCTCTTGCCCCTCTTTGATTATTGGTTCCCAAACGGAAGTTTCTTACAATATATCCTAGTCTTATTACATATTCTGAATAAGCATCTTCGGTAAGTGAGTGATTAACCAAACCAAGAATCATACTTCTTGTTTTGTTGTACTGCACCCCAAACTGCATATTGTTTCTCATCGTAACATCAACTCCAATAAGTGGTGAGAAAGACTCTGTATAACTTACCTGAGAGAAAGTATAAGGATTGATATAATTATCATTAACATCTCTCTGAGAACTACCCTTGTCTATTCTGCTGTTGAAGTAATCAATATTCGACTGTATTCCTGTTGCGGTATATGTTGCGGTATAACTGTGGAGAATATCAAATTTGGTAAACTGTCCGTTAATAATCGGAATATTTCTAAGACCTGAGTAAATTATTCTCCAGTTCGGAATCGGAAGTCCAGCTTTTTTTGCATTTCCTAAACGTTCAGGATTTTTGCCTTCCATTGCAGCACGGAATGCAGGAATTAAAACATAAGCATTAGAAATACCGTGTCCGTCTGTATATCCATTCGGATCTAACACTCCTCCCATTTGCTGTGATATCAATTGAGCATTGGCTCTGATGGCATCATAAATCACCGTGCTTTCTTTAAATGATGAATTTAAAAGAACCACCGTATTAGAATAAGATACCATATCACTTGCAAACGTAAGATTCGGATTTGCAATTTTTGTTTCTTCATCTACATAATTGAATCCTGTATGTGAGAAATTTCGGTTATAAGTCTGTAAAACATTAAAGCTTATATTAAAATCATTCATCGGGGAGACCTGTAAATCTGATCTAAACTCACGGGTAGACATCTTCATGTAAGGATCAATCATAAATGGCGAATCACTCACCCAACCTCTTTCCATCGACAATCTTCTGATGTCTGCCTGCGACCCAAAAAGGAAACCTAAAGAAGGACCTCCCAAAGTCTGGCCATATCCATATCCGTTTGGTGCAGATAATAGACCAGGAAGCACAGTTCCGTTATTTTCGGTGTAAGTTACATTTAATTGCTTCATGGAAGTAAGTACAAATGCTGCGCTCTGTAAAATAGAAAGCTTGTTTTTAAACTTATATCTTTTGTATGCATACCTGTTTTTCTCCCAAGCCTGATTTACTGCATTGTTCAATGAGTCTTGTTCCTGCTTACGCTTTTGTAGCGTGGTCGACATCTTTTTAAAATAACTGAACTGTCCAAAGAATTTTGGAAGATCTGCTGTAGCATTCGCTGAAATAACATTTGAATTTTGCCCAATTGATCCTAAACTTCCTTCAGGACTTGCAAGAAGTGCCGTAGATCTTGCATTCCAATTATAAGTAAAGCCATATCCTAATTCTGCATCAATAAAATCCAAATATGGAAGATATTGAAACGGTAATTTATAATTTAGCTGAACTTTGTGATTATACAAAACTGGTCTTCCTGCTCTGAAAATATTTCCAAAAATAGATGAGTTATCCATTGTATTCACATCCACCTGATCATTCAATGTTCTTGTAGCTGAGTTAATTTCCAGTTTTAGAGATTTAGTAAAATTAAAACCTAAACCATATTGCCAGCCGAAGTAGAAGTTTCTGTTCTTCAAAGCAGCAAAGTCATCATTAAGATTTCCGCTCAGAATAGCATCAATATTTCTAAATTCTAACTCGTTATAATTTCTGTCTAATTCAGTTCTGAAAGATAATCTTGTAGGAACCGGATTGATATTAAACTCTTTTACCCATCTCAGATATTTTGTAGATTTTGCCGTATCACTAATCATTTTATTGAAAGGCTTTACTACCCAAGGTTTGAATGTGTAATTGTAATCTAAATACCCTCTGAAATACTGTCTGTAGTTTTTCTTGGTGTAAATATCTCGGTAATGATCGTCATTATAAACAGCAGTAAGTGAAAGGTTTTCTACGTCATAAAACTTAGGCTTACTGTTTGGTTTCACCCTTTCTTTATGCATATTAACAACCCCAATACTTCTTTGCTGCGTATATGTTCTCGCTACTTTTTTCAATTCTTCCCTGTTTGCCGCTTTGCTAAATTCAACATCGGTATCTAAAGGATTATACTTCGGGTCCTCGATCGTTTGAGAATAAGAATAGTTCACTGGAATTTTCATCCCTGTTTTTTCAGGTAAAAATTTATCTACATTCACAGCGGTATTGATACTGAAAGCAGATTGTGCAGCTTGACTTCTTTCTGCTGGTTTAGAATCTATATTTCCAAATCCTACTGATGAATAAGAAGCGCTTGTATTAACCGTTGCAAAATCTCCCAAGTTGAAATTTAAGCTTGCATTTCCTGCATACCCTCCCTCATTATCAATTTCAGAAAGACGGATTTCGTTTACCCAAAGAGTTACATTATTTGGAGTTTCACGACTAGATCCAATATTTCTTACCCCAATCATAATCGTAGTAATATTTCCTAATGAAGGTCTACCTTTTATGTAGATCCCTTTATCGCTATCACCAAATTGCGAATCTTTTGTTCTCGTAATAATATCCGCTGGAGACTTTCTGTCTCTTCGAATTTTTGCATCAACAAAATCTTGAATATTAAAATCAACATCATTTTCTGCAGGCCAAATTTCTAAAGGAGTTGTAGCAGAATTGGATGTATATTTTACAGAAGCTTCATATTCGTAATAATTATCTGTTGCATCACTACCAAATCTTATGAAAAATTTTGTCTTAGGATCATAATCTGAAGCAGTAGGACGATCTAAGTTTTGACCATGAACAAATAATCTTAATTTCTTATATCTTCTCATATCTAAAGATGTATTTTTAAATACACCTTTAGCTTGATTTGCAATTTTTGTTGCTTTTAAATATAATGAAGCTTCATTTTGTCTTTGCGCACCCGCATTACCACTAAGAACCTGTCTATCGATTCCCGGAGGAAGTACATAAGGGGGTTGGTTAAGTGCATTTTCTTCAATGTTCACACTTCCTACCTCAAGTTCAGCAGTTCCTATATCATCACCAATACCTTCCTCATTTGAAGCTACTGTTGGACTTGCAATTTTACTGGTATATCTTCTCCAGTCTGATCTAATCAAATCCATAGTACCAAATCTCAATGTTGAAGTTTGATCAAACCCTGTTAACATTAATCTTGCAAATCTTACATTATTAAGAATTTCCGGCTTTTGTTCTCCTCCTATTCCACCTCTTAAATCTGAAACAGGAATTCTAAATAAATACCATTTTACATCATCAGTTTGCCCATTTTGGAAAGTTGCCGTTACTGTTTTTTGATCAACGATATAATTATCAGTTCCTAAACTCAAGCTTGCAGCGTCCAAGCTAATTTGATATTCGTTATAACTTTCAGTTTGATCCAGATTATAATCTTTATTAATATCTTCAGCATCAGGAGTTTGCGAAGAAACTTCCAGTGAACCGCTTCGTGAATTTCCTTCAGGACCCCTGAAATATTTATATCGCTGAATAATAGATGAAGCCTGACTTCCTGTAAATTTATCAGACAAATAGAATACGAAATCATCCACTGCTGGATCTGAAAGATTGGTTACAGGATTTACAAAGGTATTTCCAAACCTCATCGCTTCCTGATCCGAACTTAAACCATCATATCCTAGATCCTGTGCTGTTCTATCCGCCCCTTCACTTGAAAACGCATATAGAATTGGTGGCTGTTTCGGCTGAATCCCCCAATTGGAAGTGGTTGTTGTTGACGGATTTCCCCCAGTAGGTAAACCGTTTTCGTATTGCATTAAACCATCTTTAAGAACATCTTCAGAAACGTTACCTAACTGTAGTAAAAGTTTAGGATTTGTACCTAAAGTATTTCCGTCTGCATAAGGATCCATCATCCAGAATTCGACGTACTCAATATTCGAATTCACAAAGTTAGTAACACTTATCGGACGCATAATTCCCGCCCATCTTTGTTGTGTAGTTTCAGTATTCGGATTGGCGTTGTAAGGTCCTTTTTCCTGAGGAAAATAAGAAATATCGAAAGTATTGGTAAAAGTTTGCTCTCCCGCTACAAAATCTCTGTTATTAAAAATTTCCGAGAACTGCACCCTTCTTGAGGCATGGTTGGAAACCGATGCAGGAGTAATTCCCTGCGGAGCTCTACCTCCCACTCCCCAAAATCTCGGATCAATATTATACCAAGAAAGCAAGCCTCTTCCGTAACCATTGGTTAAATTATCATTGGCGCCTGCTCCAGCAAAAAGTGGATTGCTTTGACTTTTTTCCGGTTTAGAAGCTAAGCTCCAAGCTGTAGGTTCTTTTAGTGAAATTTTTGAAGTAGTCTGTTCAAAATCATCGATGTAAGATTGGTCATTTGTTCCTTTATTGATCCCCGGAATTAAATAGGCACCTTCCATTTTAAAGTTTAAGTTGGAAGGAGCTTCTGTATTGATTCCCGGAATTTTGTCTGTTAATCTTGTCAGGAATGGCAATTGATTGTTGTACATCATATTTACTCCCACCATTGTATTGTTTACGGCTTCCTGTCCATAATTTACTTTTTGGGTAAGCGGAGATTCAGAATAATTAACAACCGTTCCACCGAAAATAAAGTTTTCACTAACTCTTCTTTCTAAATTTAAACCTAAAAATCTTTTTCTTTGGGTATTGAACGTTAACTGATTTTCTAATGAAATATTAATCGCCTGACCAGACTGTTTTACTGTTTCATTAATAATGGTAACAGATCCTAACATGTAATCTACTGTATAATCAATACCTTCAGTAAGTTGTACCCCGTTTGCAGAAACTTTTACAGAACCCTGCGGTACATTTACAGCTCCCAAAGAAATTCCTTGTCCCTGAGCCCCTTTATAACGGCCTTCCATTGTATAACGCAATGCAAGATTACTCTGGCTGGCTTGCTGTTTTTGTTTCGAGTAAAGATCTGAATAGACATATTTAGGGTCATTTCCTATCAAACCGGCTATATAACTTCCGAAAGGCTGCACTTTGGTAAACATAATACGGCCTTGTTCTTTCTTGATAGTAATTCCTTCTACAAAGTCAAAAACCCCGTCACCTAAAACCCCATTATTATTCTGTAAATCGCCGTTCACATTAAGACGATCCCAATTGAAAAGTTTGAGCAAATTGGTGCCTTCAACAGAAGTACCGGGTAAGTAATTTACTTTACCTCCTGTCTGTGCATCACGATAATATACATTTAAAATAAAACCATCTCTGTCTACCTGAGCTGCATCTAAAGAATAAAAGTTCTTCATCATTAGATTCCACATTGGTGAATCAACTCTTGTATTACTGTTTGATCTTAATAATTTGGTGACCAAAACCGGACTTTCTTCCGAAAATTCCCCGACTTTATAAACTTGATTAGTTCCGTTTACTGTATATGAATATGAAACCGCCAAAAGCTGATTGTCATTGAGTTTTTGATTTAAAGAGATATATCCTAATTGCGGATGAAAGGTATATTCATTCGCATCCATTCTTCTTGCTTTGGTACTCAAAACAAAGTGCTCCCCATTTTCATAAGGTTGTGCACTTCCTGCAAATGTCTGTCCCTGGAAATTGGTCAGATAATTTTTTCCTTGTTCTCTAGGTTTACCAATTGCGTTATTAACCTGATTATATAATCCGTTTTGAGAGTTATCCGGCGACCCTGAAGCTCCGTCTCCTAAATCTCTGATTCCGATAATACTTTTCTGATAGGCTAAATTTGAATTTCCCTGATCTAAAACCCATACTTCCATTCTGGAAATACTGATTTTAGAATTGATTTGAGGATAATTAAGCAAAGCATTATCATAATTATTCAAGAAGTACTGCCCGATAAAATAATGCTGATTTTCTTCATAATCTACAGCATTTACTTTAAAATTATTCATTGTTCCACCACCTTGTACTACGATATTTCTTGCTTCACCTTGTTGTTGCGAAAGCACAACCGTTCCGAAAGTTTTACCCAACTGAAATTCAGACTTTACCCCAAATAAAGATTCAGAACCACGGATCAAACTTGTTGAAAGCGGCATATTCACATTACCAAATTCAATTCTTTTGATAATTTTATCTTCACCTCCTGCATTAGGTTTATTTACATCATTCAAACCTTTAGTCTGAAGGTCTTTCCAAGTACCTTTTGACTGCCAAACCAAATTCATTCTGTTCTCAAAAGCAAAACCACTTTGAGTGTCATAATTGGCTTTAAGCTGTAAGTTTTCCCCAACTTTCCCGATTAATCCCAACTGAATTCTCTGATCGATATCAAACGTAAAACTGGTTCTGTTTTGGGGTAAAATCAAAGGATTATCAATTTTTTGGTATAAACCTCCAAAATCAAATGAAGCATAACCAGAAGGAATAATTTCAATTTTATTACTTCCAAAAATAGATTCAAAAAGTCGGTTGTTAATCGTTAAAGAAGGAATCAATCCTTTCTTTGCCGCGTCCGTTTTATCTTTTCTGAACATTAGATTGTACTGATTAGACTTTTCTCTGTAAAAAGCTTTAGACTGCTCTGCAAGCATAAACTCTTTATAATCTTCCGGCGACATGGCAACAGGTGGTCCAGTAATTGTATTACCAATCTTAGGATACACGTAGTACATTCCAATTTTCACATCGTAATATGCTTCGTAATAGGTAGGGTCGGTAATTTCGTAATTCTTTTTTATAGAGATACCTTGCTGTGTTTGTTCCTGCCCAAAAATATTAATTGAGCTGAATAAAAATGACAAGAGTATATAGATGCTGAGAAACTTATTATTTTTCACCAAATGTTAAATGTTTTTTAAAATTTGTTTTACCAATTCTTCTATAGTAATTTCCGGAGCTTGCTTCAAAATACGATCTGCAATTTTCTCGCTTGTTCTTTTAGGAATCCCTAAAACTTCTAATGCAGATAACGATTCTTCCTTCACTTTATTATTCTCAAACGAAGAAATATTCGCTTCAGTAGTTGCAAATTTTTGAACTTTATCTTTCAAATCAACAATGATTCTTTCAGCAGTTTTTGCACCAATACCTTTGGCTTTTTGTATTACAGTTCCGTTTCCGGAAAGTATTGCCGATGCAATTTCTTCAAGGCTTAGAGTTGATAATAAAATAAGGGCAGAAACAGCACCTACACCATTTACGCTTATTAAGAGATTAAACATTTCTTTTTCCAAACGGGTATGAAACCCAAAAAGCAGGTGTGCATCTTCACGGATGATTTGCTGAATGAATAAAAATGTTTCTTTATTTAAAGTTAGTCTTTGAGAAGTCATGAGGCTGATTCCGACATAATATCCTACGCCATTTACGTTGATTACAGCGTAAGTTGGGGTAAGCTCCTGAACGATGCCTTGTAAAGAAAATATCATTATTAAATTTTATAACTTCCAAATATAGTAATTTAAACTAAGTAATGTTTTCATTTCAAACAAGAATGATTTTTAACTTAATTTTAAATAGCAAATACAATAAAAACAGCTTTTAAACAAATAAACCCCAAAATAAGATTTCTTCATCTTTTAAATTAAAATCATTCTGATTTCGTGCTATATATTCCCTTTTTTAATTAAACCTGTTTAAACTTTTATTTTTCTGAGAAACAAGATAGAGAAAGCGAGATAATGTAGATTTGTCCAAGTAATATTCAAAGTCTCAAATCTTAC
>NZ_FUZE01000037.1 GCF_900168205.1 Chryseobacterium balustinum | reverse complement strand
GGTCATTTTGGACCGGAAAGTGGTGGTCACTTTGCTCCGAAATCAGTGGTCAATTTACTCCGAAATTAGGTGGTCAATTTGACCGTCTTTTCCACCTAGACATGATCATGATTTAGATAACTCTGTAGGGTAAAAACTCTCTAGTTTAAAATAAAAGAATGAGTTTACTTTTTGTAAATTCATTTTTTTTTATTTAACTATTTTATTTCAACTTATAAACTTATGAATAAATCTTTTGCATTAATTATTTTGATATTTAGTTTTAATTTTAACCTCGCTCAACAAAAAAAAATAGGAAGTTTTAATTATATTCTACTTGGTGAACCTACTCACGGAGATGGAGCTGTAGTTGATGAGAAAATTAAGATCATCAAGCAGTTGCATTCTGATAGCGATTTTAAAACGATATTATTTGAAGCAGGTTTCTATGACAACTTTAAAGCATGGGAATTGTACAAAAATAATAATGATATTGATATTTACAATCAAAGTGTTTTTTCAATTTGGTCAAATACAAAAGCTTTTCAAGAACTTCTTTCTTATGTGAAACAAAATTCAGATATGAAAATTTTAGGGGTTGATTGTCAAGAGGGAGAGCTTTTTCAACAATATTACTTGGAAGATCTGAAAGAACTGTTAAACAAAAATAATATCTCATTGAATGAAACTGATTTTCAGGTGGTAGATAAAACATTAATAAATAGAGATTTAGAATACCTGAAAAATAGTAAGAATGAGGTTGACAAACTCTATACGATTTACAATAAATTTTTAAAAGTATTTCAAATGATAAGAAATACTGATTTTAAAGATAAAGTTATTATACAAGCCTTCAAAAGTTCAAAAGCTGAAGTTGATTACACAATAAAGAAACAGAATGGAGTGAATTTTCCTGTCCAAAATCCGAGAGATCAACAAATGGCGGAAAATTTCATTTTTTTGCAAAAAGAATTAAAAAATGAAAAACTTATTTTTTGGGCTGCTAACTATCATATCGCAAATGATTTAAGCCTATTTAAATTTACAGATATTACCCAAGATTATTTGAAAAGAATGTATGTTCAAGAAAAAGAATTGACTAGTCATAATGAATCATCTTTACAAGACAACATAAACGAAATAAATGATCTGCAAAATTCGATCCCATTAGGAAAAATTCTTAAAGAATATTATAAAGATCAGTTATATTCTTTAGCGTTTACTGCTTACTCAGGCAACTATTTGGGCGGACATGAAAATATAACCCCCATTTTAACTCCACCACAAAATAGTATTGAATTTGAATTGTTCTCGAAAAATTCAAAAGCTACTTTAGTTGATTTAAAAAATTATCCTAATGAAGAATTTTATTCTTCAACTCTTGGTTATCTTCCAATCATAATGAAATGGAAAAATGTGTATGATGGCATTTACTTCATTCCAAAAATGTATCCTCCAGTAATGGTGACATATAAAAAGACTAGCAACGTTAACGTACAGATTAATAATGACTTGAAAATTAGAGGAATTATTCTTAATAAACTAAAGAAAACTCCTATTGCATATGCAGATGTCTATTATAAATCTAACAATAAGAGTGTTGTTGCAAATGAAAAAGGTGAGTTTATTATTTCAAAAAGTCAATTAAGTACAGATTATCTAGTAGTTTCTGCAATAGGTTACAAGAATGATTCCATCCAAGTGAAAAAAATATCTCAAGAATTAATTTTTGATTTGATCGAATCATCAGAAAAAATAACTCAGATAGAAGAAGTTGTCATAAAAAGCCAGAAAACTTTATCTGCTGAAGAAATTTTAGAGAAAGCTAAACAAAATGTTGAAAGTAATTATATACAATCTCCCTATAACCAAAAGTTCTATGTGAGTGTTAATCGCTACAACGAAAATGATACTTTGTCCTATAGAGAGGGAGCATTAGTAGAAACATTTAATAAAAATGGATTAAATAGTTCAAACAATGCTGAAAAAGGAATTTTTGGTGAGATTCTTCAAAATAAAAGTCATACAAAAAATTCTGAAAAAGATAAATGGGGGGGGGTAGGAAATTTATGGGTTCAGCTGAACAGAGATATTATATTGAGCAAAGCCAATGTTCTTTATAGAACAAATTCGTACGATTTAAGTAACAAAAAAATTATTGAATACGATGGACGAAGAGTATATAAAATAGATTTTGTAAACAATTCTCCTGGAACATATTCAACAGGATTTGGATATCCCGCTCCGATAAGTTCAATTGGTTCAATATATATAGATTCAAAATCTTTTGCAGTTTTGAGATATGAACACTGTATTGTGAGACAGGTGAGTCAAAATAAACACATGAAATATCCTATTCAATCATTTCACAAAATTATTGAAACTTACAAAGAAGCTAGTGGTAAATATTTTATTAATTTCTATAAGCAAATTGATAAGGATAATTATTTGAAAGATAATAAGGTGATTGCAACACGATATGGAGGATTTTATCTAATGTCGGAAGATATCACTGTCAGCAAAGTGAAAGAATATGATCGACCTATAATAAAACTAAAACAAGATTTTTATCCAAAAGAAAATCAGGAATTCTGGAAAAATAACAATTATTACATTGAAGATGAGAATTATAAATTTGAAAATTGTGAATCTAAATAACCCTTTATTTTATGTATAACGAGATTTTCAAAATAGAAGAATTTATTTGGTCAAAAATTGAGGAGGAAAGAAGAATAGGTCTTTTAAATGGTCTTTCCGGCGTAGGACTATTTTATAAATTTATGGTGGATTATGATTCTCAAGAATATTCTCCAAAACTTGCAAACATAGTGGAGAAGATTGAAAGTATAATTTCTGAGGAGGAGACTCTGCCCTCAATTTGTTCCGGTTTGGCTGGTTATGGGATTCTACTAACCAATTTAACAAATATTGTTTCGATTGACGATTCTTATTTATCTGATATGGATGATATACTTTTAGATTTCTTGAAATCTCAATCGAATATTTTAGATTATGATTTTCTTCACGGCTCATTAGGTATAGGCCAATATTTTATTGAAAGACATAAATCTGTACAATCTGAACATTCAAAAGCAATTGTTTCAGATTACTATAATACTTTATTGAAAAATGTTCAAATCAATTTTGAGAATGTCATTAAGCAAGTAGAGCATGATGGATCTGAAACAATTTATTTTGGTTTGGCACATGGTATAGCGGGTCTAATAAATGCTTTATTTATATCAAATAAATATGTTCAGTTTGAAAAAAAATATTTTAATTCTAGCTTACATAAATTATTGAATTTTTTAACTAAGTATGAGTTAAAAAACGAAACTTTTCTATATCCAAATTTCTTTAGTACAATTGATAACCAAATTATTAAGAGTAGAATGGCTTGGTGTCAAGGTGATTTGGGTATTGGTAATTCACTAATTAATATAGCAACTATCAACGAGGATGAAATTTTATCTAGGAAGGGAAAGCATTTAATTAGCAGAACTTTTGATTTTGATTTAAATAAAGGTGATATTAGTGATGTTGGGATATGTCATGGTATTTCTGGAGTACTTTTACAATATTGGTTGTACTACGATAAATTTAAAAACTCCGATAAAACTAATATTTTGGTTTGGAAAGAATATTTAAAAAACCACACTAAGAATTATTCGGAATTTAAAGCTTTTCATAAAGGTCTGTATGTAGATGAAATTAATTTGTTAGAAGGCGCAGCAGGTATAGCATTAACTAATCTCACAATTGAAAATAAAATTGATAGAAACTGGATTTCATATTTTAATCTCGCATGATGTTTGAATATTTTAATACTGCTGTGGTCAGAGCAGCAAATCTTCCTATACAAAATTTCGAAAAAAGTAAAGGTGACATTGTAAAGTTCTATAAAGAAAGTAAACTATTTCAAACAGCAATCCTAATAGCTTCTAAGTCTTTGTATGAAGATATCGAAAAGGGAAAAGTTGAAAAATACAAAAAGTCGCTTACTAAATATTTTAACAGATCTCATTTTAATGCAGTTCCATTTGGTCTGTTTAGCTCAGTTGATTTACTAAGATGTAATACCGAGGAGACTTTTTTAAGCAAGAAAAATAATTACTTCCAACTTGATGTTTTATGGGATCATCATTTTTTGTCAAAAGTCAAGTTTAGTCAAAATGATTTAAGTTGGCCCGACAATTCTTTATATTTTTCAAATCCTTCCTTAAATAAATATTTTGGAGATAAGATTAATTTCGTCAAAACAAAACTGACTCAGGAGGGAATTTTATATGAGGAATATGCATCTGTGGACGATGATGAAAATTTAGGTTGGCTTGTTGATTTTTTTAAAAATGGTAAAACAGTTATTGAATTTATCGAAGAGCTAGCTAAATCTGGATTTGGCGAAGAAGAGGTTACTGGATTTCTGATTGAAGTTATTGAATCAGGGATTCTCATTAATGATTTTCTTTTTACTCCATATGAAAACTCTATAAGTAAATCAGTTGGAAAAAAATATGGTATTTTAGGTAATTGTACACTTAATAGTGAGAATGCAATAGAGCAGTTTAAAGCACAATATCTTAAAACCTTAGATGAAATAAAGAAGGATTTCGAAGTAGATAATAAAAATTATTTCTCCATTACCAGTTTCTCCCAAGAATCTGGTGTTATTAATCAAAATGTTCTGAAAAAGGTAGAAAGATATATATCATTTAGTATTTCTTTAAACAAGAATAAAACTCCAGTAAAAAATAGATTACAAAAATTCGGCAACGATTATTATCACTTGTTTTGTGATGGATATACACCTCTTGGAAAAGTATTTGACCTTAACTATGGTGCAGAGTATGAAGATAAGACAGCTAGCCAAACTACTGGTACACTTATGCATTCTAAAATCTTAGAAAAGGTATTTAGCAGTAAAAAAAGCATTGATCTATATTCAAAGGATTTCACAGTCGATATCTCTGAAATTGAGTTGCCGTCAACTTTTGGTGTAATGTATGAAATGTTAAAGTGTAATAAAACTGGTAAAGAGTTAATTTTCATGAAATCCTTGGGTGGTGCTTCGTCAATTCCAATGCTTACAAGGTTTCAAACCAAAACTGGAGAATTATTAAGGGAAATATCCGATTTCGAGCAAAGTATATATGATAAAACAGTGTTTGCCGAGATTAATTATCTTCCTCAAACAAGAGCGAAAAATATTTATGCAAAAGAACAATATTACAAATATTCTATAGCAATTAATACTTTACCTACAGCAAATAATATTCCTTTGAATGATTTATTCATAAATTTCGACGGTAATAAATTTAATCTGTACTCAAAAACTCTTAATAAAATTGTTATTCCAAAAATTACTTCAGCCATAGATTATTCGAACTGCAGCAACGATTTGTATAAATTTCTCTGCGATTTACAATTTCAGAACGGTGAAATTTATTCTACTAATTTTGACTTCAATAATCAGCAGAATGTATTTACTGAGTATATACCGAGAATTTTTCTTGACGATGAGATTTTACTTTCGCCCGCTCAAATGCTACTGACGTTTGGGAGTTATAAAGATTTCGACGATTTCAAAATCAAGTTATTAGTTCAAATAGAGAGTCATAATTTCTCTAGTCATATCTTGATACCTGATCAAAAGGGATATTCAGTAATTGGATTGTCTGATGAGGAACTTAAAGTATTGTATGATCAATTGTTGGAAAAAAGATTATTTTACATTAAAGAACATATTTATGACTTTTATTTACCTATAGTAGAAGATGACGATAGTCAATCTTATTGTCATGAAATCATTACTTGTGTAAAGAATCTAAATGTCAAAGAAAATGTCATTAGTGCTCCAAAAGTTTTTCATAATGAGTATCCTATAAATTCAGCAATTGTATCAGAATGGTTTTTTATTGAACTTTATTGTAAAAAAAGTTCAGAAAATGATATTTTATCATATTATAAAGAAAATTTGAGCAAGACTGACCAGTTTTTTTTTGTTAGATACAATTTCCCTAAAAACCATATTCGATTGAGATTAAAAACCTCTAATATTGATGTGATCAAGGAAAATATTCTTATCGCACAAAATTTGAAATCAGAATTACTAGTATATGATTATAAAATCTGCACTTATAATCAAGAAATTAACAGATACGGAGGTTATCAATATATGGAACTGGCAGAAAGATTTTTTTATATTGACAGTAAGGATTATTTAGATAAGTTTATTTTCGATAAAATGGATATAGATGAACGAGTATATGCAATATCTAAAATTGTGAATTATTGCAATATATTTAATTTATCACTTGACAATATGCTGCAACTATGTGAAATTAATATTCAATCTTTTTCTAGAGAATTTAATTTTAATTCTGATATGAGAAAGGCATTCAATAAAGAATATTCTGAATTAAAAAATCAAATTGTGGTCAACAGCAATTTACTACAGGATTTTAATCTTGACACTGATTCTATATCTGGAATATCTAATTTATATAAATATACAAGTGATCTGATTCATATGTCACTCAACCGGAGTTTTGATTCCAAGCAAAGATTTAATGAATTTAAATCCTATTATTTTACAAAACAATATTTGAACAAAGTGAAATTCAAAAAAAAATGAATAAAAATATTTCTTTAGAGTATCTCCTCACAGGAATGGAATTTGAGATGTTTATGCAAGATTACTATGGTCATAAACATCTATATATTAGCCGTAGTGACAACAGATTTTACAAAAATATTTTCAGTATTGAAGCATTTGATAATTTAATAAACGAGAACACATTTTCTCAGAAATATTTTAAAATATCAAAGTTAGGTAGCGTCTTAGATAAAAAAACTTATTCTATTTACGATGGCGCAAACAATGAATTTCAAATAAATATTGGTAAAGCTTTGGAACTCTTTGGGGAGGGATACACCATTGTGATAGATGATGTATCACGTCATGATAGAAACTTATTAAATTTAGAAATTGATCTTGCAGAAAAGCTCAAATTTGTAGATAATATATCAACAAATGTGTATCTAACTCCAAAGGAAAGTCAGGCATTCCCAATGCATTATGATATACAAGATGTTTTTATCCTTCAGATTTATGGTTCTAAAAAATGGAAGATTTTTCCTGAGATTGAAAATACCTATCCTGTCGATTTTTCACATGAATACATCCTTGATGAAATAAAAACAAATAATTTTAATGGAGAAG
Source organism: Chryseobacterium balustinum (assembly GCF_900168205.1). Taxonomy (GTDB): domain Bacteria; phylum Bacteroidota; class Bacteroidia; order Flavobacteriales; family Weeksellaceae; genus Chryseobacterium; species Chryseobacterium balustinum. Next base: position 11,016 of record NZ_FUZE01000037.1, on the reverse strand, counting down.
AAATTGTCTTGCAGGAGGGAGATCTCTTGTATGTTCCAAGGGGTATGGCACATGAGGTTAAGACAAGTGATGAAGAATCATTACATCTAACGATAAGCATTGTCCATTATAGTGTATTTGATTTGTTAGAAAAAAGTATTAAACTACTCAAGAATGAAAATAAAGATTTAAGAAAAAATATCAATAATTTAAATGATATAAATCACTGTAAAAATCTGCTAATTTCGTCATTAGATAATATTGATATTAAAAATGTTAGTAAAGAATTAGAATACAAAAACAAGTACAGATCACTTTTAAACTTTAGCGGGGCATTGAGTGCAAATATTACTCCACCACAGTTAGAAAATCAAGGATTTTTATTTAGAGAAGGGGTGAAAATACATTGTACGAAAGAATTAGAGACAGTTTTTGAATACGGAGTTAAAAAAAATATTATAGAAGGAGATTTCTGCTTCTTAAGTGAATTAGCCGAAATTAATAATCAATCAATCAATGAGCGACTTAATAACCCTGAATTAGTCGAGGAACTATTATACTATCTTCTTTTTGAAGGATTTATAGTCAAAAAGTAAACGAATGGAAAATACAAACTTTGAAGATGTTAATCTTCGTTCCGAATCTGTTCAAGAGGTACTTAGTCATCCGCCGAACTGGATGATTCGATGGGGAAATACTTTAATTTTTATCATAGTACTTATGATTTTGTTGATGAGCTATATAATAAAGTATCCTGAATTTGTTCCGGCTCCCATTATTGTAACATCTCAAAACCCACCAGAAAAAATTGAAGCCAGGGGCAGTTCAAAAATCGAAAAGATATTTATAAAAGATCATCAAAAGGTAAAAAAAGGAGATGTATTGCTCGTACTACAGTCTACAGCACATTATGAGGATGTATTAAAGTTAAAAAAAATAGTGGATTCAATAGCATCAGATAAATTGCTTTCATTCCCTGTTAGTGAAGTTTCTCATTTTAAATTAGGTGAGCTTCAGGGTGAATATAACAGTTTTGCAAAAGCTTTTCAGGATGAAAATTTGTTCACAAGATTGCAGCCTTATGCTCCTGAAAACATTGCAGCTAATCAAAGTATATCAGAGTCAAAAAATAGAATAACAGCACTAAGACAGCAAAGAAATCTTGAAGCGGCAAAAACTGAACTTACTCGAAAGAATTACCAAAGATCGCAGGAATTGTTTAATCAAGGAGTAATAGCAGCGGTTGAACTTGAAAATGAAAAATTAAAGTATCTTCAAGCTCAACAAAATTTAGAAAATATCAGTATTTCTCTGTCTCAGATACAAGAAAGCATTTCTAATCTCAATAGAACAAAAAGTGGTACTGCAATTAACACAGAAAAAGACAAAATTACCTATTCATCGCAGACTTTGCAGTTGTTCGAACAGCTGAGAAAGTCACTTAAACAGTGGGAACAAACATATTTGATCATTTCGTCAACGGATGGAATGGCAAGTTTCCAGCAGTTTTTTGGTGAAAATCAATTTGTAAAAACAGGAGATCCAATTGTTTCAATTTTACCCGATCATACTGATCAATTAGTTGGAAGAATGTCTGTCCCGACTGTTAATTCAGGGAAGATTCTTACAGGACAGAAAGTTTTAATTAAATTAGACAATTACCGTTTTCAAGAATATGGAATTATCGAAGGTAAAGTCCAAAATATTTCTTTGATTCCTGATGATGCGGGAAATTATTATGTCGATGTTTTTCTTCCAAAAGGTCTGAAGACTTCCTATAACAATACTCTCAAATTTGATAAAGAATTAAGAGGAAATGCAGAAATTGTTACGCAAGATTTAAGATTGATTGAGAGGTTTTTTTACCAAATGAGAAAACTTTTGGGATACCAAAGTTAGTTGGATGCTTTGATTTTTTTGAAAAGTAATTAGAAAAATTAAAAAAAGTAGGCTTTTGCATGAGGAATATTCCGCATCGTTTAAAGATTATAGTAAATAATTATAGTAGATATTAATTTAAATTTCATAACCTGCAAACCTGTATAAAAAAGCTTTAGGTGATGTTTCAAATCCATGTAAAGTGATAGTTCGTAAAACTAATATAGTATTAATTGTTTTACAACTTGAATAAAATAAAAATAGATGTCATTTGATAAACTTGAAAAAAAGGAGTAAGATTAAAGTTTTTAAACTGATTGGAATAAGTGAGGTTTAGTTAGCATACCTGTGTGAAATAGCATAAGGGCTAACCCGAATAAATAGAAGAAAACATCATTAAACATGCTTAAAATACATACAGCTGGAGTTCATATATGCGTAAATCAGATACAGGTCATCTTCATAAAATAAGACAATTCCAATCATCAAACCTGCGTAATACAAATACAGGTGGAATCCCATACCTGCGTAAATCAAATACAAGTTATCTGCAAAATAGGCAAATCTCAAGCGTCGAACCTGCCTAAAATACATACAGCTGGAGTTCATATCTGTGTAAATCAGATATAGGTCATCAGCATTAAATAGGATAATGTCAATAATCAAACCTGCTAAAAATACATACAGATGGAATCCCGCACCTGTGTAAATTAGATACAGGTCAAAATCATTACAGTTTGATTTACAATACGATAAGGAAATTCTCACTTTACAAGCAATTATTATTACTATTATTATTATTATTATTATTATTATTCCTTCATAATCAAATGCTTCACTTCCATACTTTCCCAACAAAGACAGTTTGAGAATCAAACTTGTTGATTATCAGTAATGTAAATCATTTTTCAAAACTCTAAATAATAACTATCTTTTGTTTGCAAGATGTGTCTTTGTACGCACAAACTTTTCAAGTTTTACTACAAAGACGATCTTGCCTTTTTTTGCAAAAAGGGGTAAAAAAACTGCGGAACTTGTTTTTTTATTTTTATCCAAATTTTCAATAAGATTCTAGATTCGACCTAATCTTTCGTTTTCAATCTCCATCATTTCCAGCTCAATCCAAACTATTCGTTTTTAGATTAAACCCTTTGGCTGCTATTGTTTTAGAAGATTTTATCATTCAATTTTGTCTCAGAAATTTTAATAAAATACCAATGAGCAAATTCATTTATTTCTTGTTACTGTTAATAGCTATTTCAATCGAGGGACAGGTCGGCATTAATACTCAATCTCCTGAGTCTACCTTTGAGGTTGTTGGAAAACCAAATGATGTCAATCATTATGACGGAATTATTCCCCCAAGAATAACAGGTGATCAACTTGCGAATAAAACTTATTCAGTATTGCAGAAAGGTGCCATTGTTTACGTGACACAGCCAGCGTCAAATCTTTTGGGGCAAGTCATTCATATTGTAGAAGAAGGTTACTACTATTTCAATGGACAATATTGGAATCAGATGTTTAGGGAGCCTAATTATTACGATGCGCTCATCATATTGGACGAAACACTTTCGGCAAATACTATTTCTGAACAAACCTCGTGGAACACATATCTTCCTTTTCCTACAAATCCGCGCCAACATACCTTATCAACTAGAATATATAGATTAGGAACATCAGGTCTTGGAATAACCGGGCAAATCGATGCGAGGCGAATAGGAACAATTGGCTATTTAGATGTTAGTATCATTTGTTCAACACCCATAACATCAAACTACGTTATACTGAATCTTTCAAAACCATTACGGGATTTAGGTTTTATGTCGGATGGCAGTGTGGGATCACTGAACAATATTTTAGTAAGTGGAAACTCAAATGGAATTAGTTCAGGAATAGAGCAGGGCATTATTTCATTAACGAACGTTGATTTCAATCTGCTTCTTTGGAAAAATCAAATCGAAAAATTCAACGGTACCATAAAAGGCATGACCACTTTTCCAATTAATTATCTGAATGTAATTGAATGATGGATCAGAAGGATTTTGAGAAGAAAAATTCCATTAAAATAAGGATATCCATCATCCAAAAAGAAAAGTGGAAAAAAGTCTGTTCAGAAAAAAAAATCTCTTTAACGAGTCTAATTACTAATTCTGTTGAAAACAGAATGATGGATGACGAGAGAAGAAAAGTGTTAGCGTTCATTGAAAACAAGATAATATTTTCGGAAAAATTGAGACCAACATCAATCAATATGCAAAAATAGCAAATGGTCAAAAATTTATCAGCGAAAATGAACTCAGAAATTTTTCGGATAGGTTATCGGAGATTATAATTCTGAAAAGAGAACAGAACGAAATCTTTATCAAAATCTATTCGCTCATAGCCAATGATCATTAAGATTTTAAGCTCTTCAGGATCAGATTTTCATGGGGTTAAGTACAATGATAAAAAAATAGAAAAAGGAACCGGAGAACTAATGACAATGAAAAATTTCCCTTCCTTCATTAATGAAACTAGCAGTCAGCAGGAAGTCCGAAACTATTTGAAGTCAATCTCAAATAATAATAGGGTTAAAAAACCACAATTCCATGCTGTTATTTCAACAAAATTTCAGGAACACAGCAAAGAAGAACTTGCAAAGGTTGCGGAAAATTTTATGGATGATATGGGGTATGCAGAACAACCATTCATTGTTATTTATCATAATGATACGGATAATAATCATGTTCACATTGTTTCCACCAGAGTTGATCAGCAGACAGGAAAAAAGATCAATGACAGTTATGAAAGGCTTAAAGCACAGCAATCTTTAAGCAACACGTTAGAAAAATTATATGAAATAAAACCTGATGAAGAACTTACAAAACTCCTGAATTATAAAATAAGTTCTCTGCATCAGCTGGAAACTTTATTAGGAAGAAATGGCTTTAAGTTGATAAGAAATAAACAAAACGAAAACGCTTTGGACATTCTTAAAAATGGAATAAAACTTAAGACCATTTTCGGAAATCAAATTGTTTATGATCATCATAAAAATGACAGCAGAGCCAAACAGATTAAAGCAATCCTGAGCAAATACAAAGACTTATGTTCCAACAAGGTTTTTAAAGTAGAAGACAATAGGGAAAGTGACTCAATGCTTCCGAAAGAGAAAGTTTTAGAGAATGAAGATCGTTCAGGAATAAAAATAAGTTTTGAAAGTGAGCTTCAGAAAAAGCTGAAAGATGTATTCGGAATTGAGCTGGTTTTTCATCATAAATACGGTAATAAACCTTTTGGCTACACTGCAATTGACCATAAGACACAAAAAGTATTTAAGGGAAGTGATCTTTTGAAAATGAACGAATTATTTGAATTCACTTCGGATACGCTGGATAAAAAAACTTTTGAAATACTGAAGGATTATAATAATCCGAGTAAGGAATCAAAAAAAATATTGCTGGAATTCTTAAATAAAAAATATGAGGGAATAGAGCTAAAGGATTTTATGCTTTTTGAAAATCGGGGAAAGAAGGATTTGGAAACCTACAGAAAAGTTCAGCTTGAGGTACAGGATTTTATCAAGAGTAAAAAAAATATAAATGATGAAAAAAATATTTCAATAACGAAAGGCGAGGACGGAAAACTATATACTGTTCACACCAGATACCATTATATCGGAGAGCTTCGATTATTAATTGGAGAAAAGGAATTTCAAAAATTTCTAGATCCGAATCAAGCAAATGAAACCCGAATTGAGAACAAGGAAAAATCTGAATTTGGTAAAGCGGTAAATGAAATGCTGTTTGAGTTGATGAAGAGTTCGGGAAATGCAAAAGACCCGGCTGAAAATGAATTCAAAAAGCGACGTAAAAAGAAAGGCCGATAAGCCGCAGATTGGCTTCTAATAAACTTAAAAAAAAGAAAAACGATGATCATCACTTTTGCCACACAAAAAGGAGGAACAGGGAAAACTACACTCGCCATCGCATTTGCCAATTATATTTCCACTGTTTCAAAAAGAAAACTTAGTGTTTTTGATTTTGATTATCAAAAATCATTCTATCACAAGTGGAAAGAAGATGAAGTTTTGGAGATTCCAAAATTGTACGATGTAGAAACTATAGGAGAAGAAGACGATCAACCTTTTTCGGATTTTGAGACCATCATTAATTTAAAAGAAAGCGATGAGATCACCCTGTTTGATCTTGCAGGTACATTAGATGCCAAATACAGCGATTTATTGATTTACAGTGATTTTATCATCATTCCTTTTGAGTATTCCGATGTGTCGGCAAAATCGACTTTGGTCTTTGTTAATTTTTTAGGACTTCTGGAAAGTCAGGCAGAGAGAATTTTTATCCGCTCTAGATATGATAAAGGCTTTAAATACTTGAATCAAGATGGTATGGACAATGAGCTAAAAAAATATGGAATGCTTCTCACCAATCCGGTTTTCAAAAGAAACTGTCTACAAACGATAGATACCAGAAAGCTTTCGTATGAACAGAAATATGCTGTGAAAAACTCATTCAATGAATTGATTACATACATCAACGAAACACTAAATATTGATATTTAAGTAAAAAGTAAAATATAGTTCACTGAATACTAAACATTGTAACCTCAATAAAAATGATAAAAATTACACTTTGCATTTTGGCTGTTTATCTGATATATTATTCAGGAAACATCATTTATGATCTATTTCTAAAAAAAGGAAAAGAGAACTATAAAGTAGAAATGGAGGAATTTTCTTTGTCTGAAATTTCCGAACAGTATGCAAATCTTACTAAAAATGTTGGGATTGAAGATGTAGAAAACATCAGCACCCCAAAGTCATTCAGTAAAAATCAAAGACATTCAGAAATCAGTGAAGGAATGGAAGAACGACAGGATTTGGAATATTTAAAGGAACGATTTGAGTCTGAACAAGATTTAGATGAATTTGAAAATTCATTAAAGAACAATCCTGTACAAAATGAAAACGAACCTTTTCATGATGAAGTTGATTCAACTAAAGTATTTATTGATCAAAAAGAAATACTATCAGTTGAGAAAGAAAAGAAGAACCCTGTTGAAGTATTTCATCAATCACCGATTACGGTAGATACAGCTCAGGAAAATAGCAGAATAAAAGAATGGAAATCGATGCTGAATCTTTCCGAAACTCTTGTTCAGCTGGTTGCCAACAATGATGGACATAAAATCTACCAATCTATCATGTAGGTAGTCAACTTATATAATTATTAACAGTTTGATTTAAAGACTTAACAATGAATTTTGATTCGTTGTCCGGGACTTCTATGCCCAAAATCTAACATCCATTTTATTACTAACCTTTTATAAAATTTGAATTATGATGAAGAATTTCTTCGCAAAAAATACGACAACAAAAAAAGTAATGACTCTAGCTTTGGTCATCATGGCATTAACCCCAGCGTTTGCCCAAGGTGGAGCAACGGCAATCTCGAATGCAGCCAGTGACATCAGAGATTACTGGGATCCCGTCAAACTAATTTTAAAAGCAGTTGGAGGATTGGTCGGATTCATTGGTGGTCTTCGAGTCTATAACAAGTGGACGAATGGAGATCAGGATGTCAATAAAGAAATCCTTGGTTATGGTGGAGCAATGATCTTCTTGATTGTCGTTCCTGAATTTGTAACCGCATTCTTTGCTTAATATGGGATTCTATCTCTACAAGGGGCTGAAAAAGCCTCTTGTATTCTTCGGACTGAAAGGAAAATATATTTTTTATGCAGGAGGTGTTATCGCAGGAGGTGTCGTTGCGGCATTGATACTCTCAAAGTTGGGTCTACTAGGATCATTGCTTGGCCTTATAGTGACTGGAGGCGGTGTTTATTTCATTTTCAAAAGACAGGACAATTACGGTCTTTACGACAAAACCAAAAACTTCGATCAGATTTTAATTTTTCCAAAAAGATTACATAATAATAAACTTCTCAAGAATGGCAACAGCAAAAAAACAAGCCTTTAGTATCCCATTTATTGGATACGATTATGGAAAAGATTTCAATTGGGATTTTGATGTTCTTTTCGGACTATACGGGAACCCTATCATTGGTATCAGGATAAAAAATATTGTAGAGCAATATTCTGCAGATCCTGACAGTTATCTCCATTTTCATACGGTTTTGAATCAGGTGGTATCGATCATCGGAGAGGGAAGAATCGTTCAGAAGCTCGATATTTTCTCCAAGAAAAAATATACAGCAGAACAATCCAACCAATTTCTACAACAAAAATACTCCGAGCATTTTGACGGCAGGCTTTTCAAAACCATAGAAACAGTGCTTTTGTTTACAGATATCATCGATGATAAGCTGAAAAAGAAAATGAAGCATTATCATTTTTCGGATAAAAGCTACAAAGAATTAAGGGATAAGTGCCTGAAAGTATTGATGCTTTTGAAACAGAATAATTGTGAACCTGAATTTTTATTCGAGAAAGATTTTGAATACTACATTTCCGGAGTTTTGTCCATGCAGTTTACCAAATCTCCGACATTTGATAATATAAAAAGCACCAATGAATATTTACAGATTGGTAACCGATTCGTGAAAAATATTTCTTACGTCGATGTCGAAAACATTGACCTTCCTTCAGAGATTGAACCTTACTCAATTCTTGGAGGAAACGGCGCAGCGTCTGAAACAGCAGTGGATAATTTCAGTTTTATCAATGAACTGGAAGATTATGAGACAATTGTTTATAATCAGATCATTACTATTCCTCTTCAGGCGCAACAGCAAAGGGAACTTGACAAAAAAAAGAAAAAACACGAAGGAGCGGCCAACAATTCTCCGTCCAACGCGATTATAGCAGATGAAATTCAGACACTGCTTCACAACATAGCCATTGATGGACAGCTCGTTGTCAATGCTCATTTTTCCATCTTATTTTCCGCAGATACTTTGGGAAAAATGGAGAACATTCAGTCGATGATTGAAAATAAGCTTTTTACGAAAGGAATCATTGTTTCTAAAAACGCTTATAACCAATTGGAACTCTTTCGGTCAGCGATTCCCGGTAACGGAACAGAACTCAGAGAATACGATCTATTTATGACGACAAGCGAAGCGGCCTTGTGTTTTTTTTTTAAGGAAAGTTACCCCGTCAATGAAGAATCCAATTTCTACTTAAGATTCACAGACAGACAAGGAGTTCCCTTGAAAATCGATCCATCTGATCAACCAATGAAGACAGGAAGAATCAATAACAGGAACAAGTTTGTTGTTGGTCCGTCTGGTTCGGGAAAATCATTTATTATGAATACGATTGTTGAACAATATTTACCATATAACTATGATGTTGTTATTGTAGATACCGGAGATTCCTACTCTGGACTTTGCTCATACGCAGAAGGAAGATACATCCAATACACAGAAGAAAAACCAATCACGATGAATCCTTTTCTAATGGATAAGAAAGAATTTAATATTGAAAAAATAGAATTTTTAACCAACCTAATTTTTCTTATTTGGCAAGGCCCTGATGCTGAAATGTCATCCGCACAAAAATCCATTTTAGATAATGTTTTGATGTCGTATTACCACGGATATTTCAACTCGGGAACACTGTGGTATGAAAATAAAACTTCTGAAGAACTCATTCTTTATCTTGCTAAATACAACATTTACGAAGATGATTTATTTACAGAATATGAAAATGAATCCAAAGGACAGCATACTTACTATGACATTTTAGGAATTAATTTCGATGCAAGTTCCGATGAAATAAAGGAAGCGGGAAGAAAATTATTGAAATTTTATCATCCCGACAAGAACATCAATAACCCGGAATATGAAAGCGAAAATTTCTATAAAGTGTATGAAGCTTATGACACGCTGAACGATGAAGAAAGGAGGAAAATATACAATGAAACTCAGTTGATTTTAATCAAGTCGAATAATATCATCAGGCAACCCAGTTCAGCGGAAGATTGGAATCAATTATTTAGAAAGTCCATTATCAGAAAAATTAAAGAACTGGAAGAAAAGCTGGTCGTAAAAGAGCTGTCGTTCAATGGGTTTTATGATTATTGCGATCAATTTCTTCCTATTTACCTGAATAATAAGAAACACCATATCATAGAGAAAGAATTCAATCTGCGGACTTTTTTGTTTGTCCTGAAAGATTTTTATAAGGGTGGAAGGTATGGAACTACGCTCAATGAAAGTGCAGATAATACGCTTTTTGACGAATCTTTTATTGTTTTTGAAATTGATAATGTTAAGGATAATCCGAAACTGTTTCCGATTGTCACGCTCATTATTATGGACACGTTCATTCAGAAAATGCGCCTTAGAAAAGACCGCAGAAAAGCCTTAATAATTGAAGAAGCTTGGAAAGCTATCGCAAGTAAACTGATGGGAGGCTACATCCTTTATTTATATAAAACGGTGAGGAAATTTTGGGGAGAGGCTGTAGTAGTAACGCAGGAACTAGATGATATTATTGGCAATCCTGTCGTAAAAGATAGTATCATCAACAACTCGGATACATTCATTTTGCTTGACCAAACCAAGTTCAAAGACAACTTTGATAAAATTGCTTCATTGCTATCGCTCAATAAAGTAGAGCAAAACAAGATTTTTACCATCAATAATCTCAACAATAAATTCGGGAGAAGCCGATTCAAAGAATTCTACTTGAAACGAGGTTCAAAAGGAGAGGTATATGGAAACGAGGTATCAATAGAGCAGTACCTGACCTACACGACGGAGAAACCTGAGAAGTCTGCTGTAGAGTATTATGTGCAAAAGTATGGCAATTATGATGAAGCACTCATCAACATTGTTTCCGATTTAAAAATTTTTGGAGACAGCCTTGAAAATCTTGTTTCACTGGTCAATCTGTATGAAAATCCTTTAGACCAAAAAATCGTTGCCTATTACAACACGATGAAGAAAATACACAAAGGGAAAAATGTTTTCAAGGTGATTACGCAAAAGCTCGAAGAACATCAAATAAGTTTTTCAGAATTAATCATAAAACAAGAATATGAAAAAGTTTAGCATTTTATTTTTAGGATTTGGAAGTTTTCTTTATTCGCAAAATACCTACATCGACCCAACCGTAACGGCGGCAATGATTCTCTATTCTGAAAATCTGAAAGCCAAACAGAACGAAGTCATTGAGGAAACTTCAAAGTT
>NZ_FUZE01000014.1 GCF_900168205.1 Chryseobacterium balustinum | reverse complement strand
GTGGAAAACCCTCGTTTGCCTTTGCTTAAATGAGGTAAAATCCATTTTTCCAGTTTATCTTTGCTTATGAGTTCCAGATTTTAGTTCTTTTTTTTGCAACTCTAAATTGCTAATTTTCTGGAAACTCTTTTTCTGAAAAAGTTTAAACAAGTTCATTATAATCTAGGGCTACTTTTTTTAGAATAATATGTATAATAAGCTTTATCAATTGATAAATTATTATGTACATACCAAGCAATAAACCCAATCCAAATATTCCAAATAAAATATGTAAATGCTTATTGCCATCATAAAATTGACTAAACAGGATATTTTCTGAAAAATAAATCCATTTCGAGCGTTCAACTCCCATAACCAATAAGGTTATAAAAAAGCAGATAAAAGACAAATTGAAAATCTTCGTTCCTATTACTATGTATCTTTTGGTATTGTTTGATATTGCTTTGATCTTATCTAGTATGAAGCATATTGATGAAAGCAAAATTGTTGTATTTATTCCTATTATTGTTCCCATAGAATGGGCAACTGTAATATGCGTTCCATGGGTGAAAAGATTTAAAGCCGGTATCGACAAAAGAATCGCAAGAAAAAGATTAATAAAAATCCACAGCTCAGAAAGTATCATGAAAGAATAGGAGGATGAATAAAAAATTTTCTTCTCGTTCGACAGGTTTTTCTTCCAAAGATATATGATTCGTAAAAGTATTATCCATTCTGTCATACTTACAAGATAAGCTGCATATCTTATCCAGCCAGGATTAGGAACAGCATACACATGATGTGCCCAGTTAAACATTACATTAATTAACCCAAGAAAGAAAAAGAAAAAAGCGGTTTTTGAACGGCTGTAAAAGTCGTTTTCGCTGCTTTTTTCCATTATATACATGGATGACCCGTATACCAACATATTCCAGGCTCCTACATAAGCGCCTCCCGACTTCCACTGCATTGTTAAATTCTGTATATAATTTTCTCTGAAATAGGGTAAAATCCAAAGATGAGCCTCGGTAAAATGAAAAATCATTAGTAAAATTCCGGTTCCCCACATCCAATAATAGACCGGCCACTGAGAAAAATTTCGCCACATCACACGGAAATAATAGAGTCCAAATAAAAGCCAGCCCAACAGTATGGGAATGTAGAACCAATGCGGAAACTCCAGATATTCTTTTCCTTCAAACTTCTTAAAAAGATAGCTTATGACAATCAATATTCCCGTGATAAAGAAAATCCAAAACTGCCATTTCATTATTACAGGATTCACTTTATCATTTTGTATATACCAAAAAATACCGCCCATTGCAGCCATAAAAATCCATGACAATGCAAAAAGTGTATGCAGAGGCCTTAGAACGGTGAATGGAAGATTTTCTTTAATAAAATCTGGGATAACATATTGAACACCCGATAAAAGCCCAACCAACAGGCAAAGTGCAAGACTCAACAATCCAACGAGTATATAATATAATGGATATGTGCTATTTTTCATTATTTTCTTTTTTTTGATATTGAACCCAACCTGTATATTTTATCTGTGCATTTCTGTTTGGGTAATAGCCTGTTCTGTCAACTTCTTTTAAGAATTGAAGAATATACTCCTGCTCATCTGATGAAAAATTGAATTTGGGCATAGATTTCACACCACTTATCATCATCACTTTTAAGTATTCTGCACTTTTTTGGGGATGCGAAGAAACGTTTGTTAAATCCGGCCCCATGTACCCGCCTAATCCGTATAGTTGATGACAGGCGTTGCAATTATTCTGCAGCCACAGATTTTCTCCTTTTAAAGCATTAGAGGACAATTTAATATACCCAAAGTTGGTTTTTTCTGTGTAGATTTCTTTACTATACAATGCGTAGATTACTACCAAAATAAAAAATACACTCACGTAATATTTATGCATGCTGTACTTTTTATTGAATTTTTGAACCAAAAGCAGTCATACGTCCTTCTAAATAAGAAAAATGACATACATGATATTGCCAATTTCTATTTGTGATTGAGCTGATTAATTTTGCCCCGAATTTTAAAACATTGTCAAACTCATTATGCTTCTTTTTTAATAAAGCTCTAGAAGAGTTTACATTTTTTACTTGGTCATTGACATTGAGAATAATTTCAATTTCTGTTACACTTTTCATAATGATTTGAATATGATTCTATTATATAAATCTACAAAGGATGGTACGATGAGTATTTAAAATTTAGTGCTCTATCTGAATCGCAAGAGCAATATGATTTATGACACAAAAATAGAAAAAAAAAGTATAATAAGATAAAAATGTCTTATTTATAATATCTTTGTATCAGAATCAATTTTTCTTTTAAACTGGTACAAAATGGATACAAATTTATCTTCCGCCCACAAAATGTTATTTCTAAATACATTGGCATTTACCATCTGTTTTTCTTGCTGGACTTTGAATGGTGTTTTAGTTACCTATTTAGTAGATAATAATATTTTTAATTGGTCTGTAGTAGAAACAGGCTGGCTTTTAGGTATACCAATTCTCACGGGCTCAATTATGAGATTGCCATTAGGAATTCTTACAGATAAATATGGCGGAAAACCTGTTTTCTCCATCTTACTTCTTTTGTGCAGCATTCCACTTTTCCTACTTTACTTTGTAGATTCCTATTGGATGTATTTTCTGCTAAGCGCACTTTTCGGAATGGTGGGAACTGGCTTTGCAGTGGGAATCGCATTTACATCAGCTTGGTATCCTAAAGAATGGCAGGGTCGTGCTTTAGGAATTTTTGGAATGGGTAATGCAGGAGCTGCACTTACCACGTTTTTCGCACCAACTCTACTTAATTATTTTTCAGAAAACAACCCAGAAAATGGATGGAGATTACTCCCAATCATCTACGGAATCACTTTGGTTATCATTGGTTTGATTTTTTTATTTTTTGTACAGAATAAAAAAGCAGCTATTCAAAATAAATCTATCCGAGAACTTCTTGCTCCACTTTCTAAGGTTAGAGTTTGGAGATTTGGACTGTATTATTTCCTTGTCTTTGGTCTGTTTGTCGCCTTTTCTCAATGGTTAATGCCATATTATGTGAGCGTTTACAAAACATCATTGGTTTTGGGTGGACTTTTAGCCTCAGCTTTTAGTTTGCCAAGTGGTGTTATCAGAGCGTTTGGTGGCTATTTGTCTGATAAATTCGGGGCGAGAAAAGTAATGTACTGGGTTTTATATTCATCTTTAGTATTAAGCGGATTACTCATGCTTCCAAAAATGGAAATATTAACGCCGGGAAAAGGCATCACTGCTAAGAAAGCCGGAATAGTTACAGCAATAGAAAAAGAAAAAATTATCCTTAATACAGGTAAATTTGAAATTAATTCAAAACCCGAAATTCCACAACAGACCTCGGTGTTACCTGAATCTTTTTCGTGGCAGGAAGTATTAGTAAAACAAAACGAGCAGGTTCAGAAAAAGCAACTTTTAGCTCAAGGTGTTACCTTAATCAAATTTGAAGCACATATTTGGGTTTTCTCAATTCTTGTCATTCTCATAGGGATTATGTGGGGAATTGGAAAAGCCGCAGTTTATAAACACATCCCTGAATATTTCCCGAATGAAGTGGGAGTAGTTGGCGGAATGGTAGGTTTAATAGGTGGGCTTGGCGGTTTCATAGGTCCTATATTATTTGGATATCTGCTCGATTTCTCAGGATTATGGACGAGTTCATGGATTTTCGTCTTCATTGTTTCCGCTATTTCTCTGTTTTGGATGAATACTATTATTAAAAAAATGATGCACAACGAAGCTCCTCATCTCAAAGATAAAATTGAGCATGAGAACAACAACAAAGACTAAACTTTAAAAGAATAAACAATTAAAAATATGAACAATTCACATTGGTTAACCGACTACGACCCATCAAACGAAGAATTTTGGAACAAGAAAGGAAAAAAAATTGCCTGGAAAACACTGACAATAACGACGGCTGCACTTACTTTTTCTTTTGCTACATGGTTTCTTTACAGCGTTGTCGTCATCAAACTTCCCCATATCGGATTCAAATTTACCGATGACCAACTTTTCTGGATGGCAGCAATGCCCGGTCTTGCAGGCGGACTCCTGAGAATTGTAAATACTTTTTTAATTCCGATTTATGGAACGAGGAAAATCATTTCCATCAGTTCATTAATTAAAATCATTCCCTTACTAATGCTTGGTTTTGCAGTGATGAATCCTCAAACTTCTTTCACCTATTTTATGATTATCGGATTTCTACTCGGAATTGGAGGTGGAGATTTCTCTTCATTTATGCCTTCAACATCCCTTTTTTTTCCTAAAAAATCAGCGGGAACTGCACTCGGAATCCAAGCTGGCGTAGGAAACTTCGGAGTAAGTTTGGTGCAGCTTCTTTCTCCATTGATTATGAGTTTAACAATCTTTTCATTTTTAGGTGGTGGACAAATAATCGCCGAGACCGGAAAAACCATTTATCTGGAGAATATTGCATTCATTTATGTTATTCCATTATTGATAATCGGTATCTGGGCATGGTTTTCTCTAAAAAGTATTCCTGTAAAAGCTTCATTTAAAGAACAATTAGATATTTTCAAAGACAGACATACTTTGTACTGTACGATGACCTATATTATGACGTTTGGTATTTTTGCAGGCTTTTCAGCAGCTTTTCCGTTAATGATAAAAAATCTATATCTTCCCTTAGATAAAAATTTGGACCCTTTGCAATATGCTTTTTACGGTCCGCTTATTGGCTCAGCATCAAGAATAATTTTCGGAAAAGTTGCCGATAAAATTGGAGGTGCTCTTCTCACTCATATTACAGGAATTTCTTTAATAATCTTACTTACAAGATTAATTCTTGGTGGCTATTTAACTCCTACTTCACCGGATCAATTTCAAGGATTTTTACTGATTGTTTTAGCCATTTTCTTCTTTACCGGTGTTGGAAATGCGGCCACCTTCAAACAATTTCCTACCATCTTTGCCAAATCACCAAGAAAAGCGGCAGGTGTAATTGGTTTCACATCAGCAATTGCGGCGTTTGGACCATTCGTGTTTAATGTTTTGATTACTCAATCCCGAGCAATTTCCGGAGATGCGCGATTATTTTTCTGGTTTTTAGTTTTCGGATGCGTAATGGCTACTGGTGTGAATTGGTATTTCTACACGAGAAAAGGCTGTGAAAGACCTTGCTAAGTTCTGCTACTAATTTGTTTAATAAAAAAGTAATGAAAAAAATAACGATTATTCTACTCTTGCTTTCAATATTCCTAAATATAGGTTTGATCTATAAATTCTTTTACGAGGGTGAGAAAGTAATTTTAGCAAAAGACGGAAGATCCGAAATAAAGATGACTGGAGAAAACCGTGAGTTTGTGATGACAGAAATGCGTGGCTTTTTGGAAAGTGTTCAGAAAATCAACGAAGGAATTGCCAAAAACAATCCCGAAATAATTACAAAAGTCGGTCAGCAATCAGGAACCTGCAAAGTAGATGTTGTTCCTCAAGGATTGGTTAGATCTCTACCGTATGAATTTAAACAAATGGGATTTCAGACCCATGAGCTTTTTGATGCGATATCGAAAATAGCAAAAAAAAATTATGACCGTCAGCAAACTCAAGAGAAACTCAATCAACTGTTGAACAATTGTGTTGCATGTCATAAAACTTATAAAATTTCTGTTGAAAAATAATTTGATATGGTACAAAAATCAATAACCTTTGTTTCTATTTTTTTTATTTTAGGAAATGTCAATGCTCAGGTTGATAGCCTAAAAATGAATATAGATTTCCGAACGAGAGCCGAACTGGATAACGGAGCAAGAACAATAATGCCAAAAGGAAAATCACCTGAAACAACGATTGCTTCCAGGGCACGTTTTGGCATAGATTATTATTATAAAAATTTGGAACTTTATATCTCTGCGCAAGATACCCGCACTTGGGGTGAGACTTCGTCAAACGCAAGCAAAAATCAAAATTTCATTCTAAATGAAGCATGGGCAAAATATCAGGTTTCAGAGAAATTCTCATTAAAGTTAGGTCGCCAAATTCTTTCTTACGATAATGAAAGACTTATTGGAACACTCGACTGGATGATGCAGGGACGAAGTTTTGATGCATTAAAGGGTATTTATAAATTAAGCCTAAATTCAAAATTAGAAACTGTAGTAACTTATAATAATGACGACAATGATCTAAATGATTTTCCCGATAAAGAAATTTATACTATTTCGGAAGCGGGAGAAATAACAAAGTCTTTGCAGATCATTCATTATCAATATATCGGAAAGAAAAATTTTGAATTCTCTGCGATCGCTATGAATAATATATTACAGAATCCATCCGGAACCCATTACGATATGCTTACAATAGGAATTAATACAAAAAAATACTTGGAAAATATCGGCTTCTTTGGTTCAGCATATTATCAAACCGGAAAAAATACACTTGCGCAGAGTAAAAATGCTTATCAGTTTTCTGGGAATATTGACTTTACTCTTCATCCAAAATTCAACTTTGTTTTGGGAACAGAATGGCTTTCAGGGAAGAATTACGATACCGAATCCAGCAAAAATAAATCCTTCAGTCCGTTATACGGCACCAATCATTTTTATAACGGATTTATGGATTACTTTTATTTTGGAACAAGCCATTTTAACAGTTTTGGACTGAATGATTATTATTTAAAATCAAATTTAAAATTCAGTCAAAATTCATTGTTACAAGCTAATTTACATGCTTTTACCTCTAATGGAAAAATGGGTTATTCTGATTTTGGTCAAAAAATATCCACCTATTTAGGAACAGAGCTAGACTTTGTTTTCACCCATAAAGTCGGAAAAATGATTACAGCAAATGTGGGTCATTCTTTCATGTTTTCAGGGGAAAGCATGAAATTCCTTAAGAATGTCTCAGACCTTAAAAATGTACAGACATGGACGTGGGTGGGTTTGAAAATTATGCCCAATTTTAGATTGAAATAATATTTAGAAAGACATTTATATAAAAAAAAGGCTGTCTCAAAAGTGAGGCAGCCTCTTTTTTTTGTTGACTTATGATTTGCGAATCTCTGACATATTTAAATACTCTTCAGCAATTCCCTTTGTTGAAGTTCTATGCGTTACTAAAATTATAGTTTTATCTACTGAAGCCTCTTTAAGTGATTTTAAAATAATGCCTTCATTAAGACTATCTATATTGCTTGTAGGTTCATCTAAAAGTAAAAGCGGTGCATCATGCAAGAATAATCTTGCTAAACTTATTCTTTGTTTTTCTCCTGCAGACAGACGGTCTCCCAACTCTCCCACTCTAGTATCGTAACCATTTTCGAGCTTATTTATAAACTCATCTATACTCGCTTTTTTTGCGGCATTTTTAATATCCTCCAAATCTGCATTATAGTTACCAATACGAATATTCTCAGCAATGGTATCGTCTAGCAAAATAGGATTTTGAATAAGGTATGATTGATTAATCCTTAAAGATGATGTATTAATATGGTTTATATTTTCGTCTGATATTTTTATTGTTCCACTATCTGTTTCCCAAAAACGCATCATAAGTTTCAGTAAGGTAGATTTTCCGGAACCACTTTTACCATTGATGGAGAGAATTTTATTTTGTTCTAAATTTAAAGATAAACCGTTCAAAATATTTTCTTTTTGATAAGAAAAACTGATATTATCACATTCAAGTTTATTAAAAATAATATTAGAACCGTTTGTTATTTCATTTACTTCAGGCTGTTCATTAATTAAATCGATGATTCTTTTTCCGGAAGCAGAAACCAGTAGTAAAGTATTAGCGACATTCGAAAGCGCTAAAACAGGACCAAATGATGATAAAAGCGCAATCACGGGAATAATCATCGATGGGAAATCTATCTGACCTGTTTGATATAGCTTCCCCCCGAAAATAAGAATAAAAGCAGGAAAAAAAACCATTGCAAAACCATTCAATAAACTTGTTTGAAAGCCATATTTTTTCAGTTTCCGCTGATTATTCTTTAAGTCGGTTCCAATTTTAGAAATGGTATCAACTCTTTGTTTTTCAACACCAAACTGAAAAATCTCACTAATTCCTTTTAAAGTTTCATACATATAATCGTTGAGTTTAGAAAAACTTTCACGTTGCCTTATGCCGCTTTTCCTTCCCGCTTTTGAAATATATAAAGGTAAAAATACACCTACGAATAGATAGGTCAATAATGCAATTATACCAAATATCCAGTGAAATGATCCAATGAACAATACCATTACAATAGATACTATTCCGCCAATTATCATAGGTGATACCGTATGTGCATAGAAAACCTCCATAATCTCAACATCTGCTGTAACCATCGAAATAAGTGATCCTTTATCTCTGTTTTCTAATTTTGCAGGTGCGAGCCGACGCAAGGCAGAAAAAATTTTATCACGCAATAGGGCAAGTACGGTAAATGCAATAAAATGATTGCATAGTTGCTCTCCGTAACGCAGAAATCCTCTCAAAGCGGCAAACGTAAAACATAAAATGATGAGAACATTGAATGATAAAGGAACTTTAAACCCCAAAATATCTGCCATGGCATATGTTCCGAAAATTGGAATGAAAATAGCCATTAAAAAACCAATAACACCAGCGCTTACCGCCAAACACATATAGCCTGTAAGTGGTTTCACTAACTTTAGAAGTTCTAAAAAAAGATTCAGCATATTATCTTTTCTTTTATTACTATTTTGCATACTTTTCTAAATGTTTTTGATGTTGATATAAAATTGCATAGTCTTTCTGTGCATTAATAAGTTCTTCGTGAGTGCCCTGTTCTTTCACTTCTCCGTCTGACATATAATAAATATTATCAGAAAGTTTTACATTGGAAAGGCGGTGAGAAATAATGATAATGGTTTTCTCGCATGAGATTTTACGAATCAATTTCATGATAATTTCTTCGCTTTCTTCATCGATGTTAGAAGTTGCTTCATCAAATATTAAAATTTCAGGATCTTGAAGAAGGGTTCTTGCAATGGCAAGCCGCTGCTTTTGTCCTCCTGAAAAATTGCCGGCATTTTCAGAAAGATATGTTTCCAGCCCTTGTTGCTCATAGAGAAAATCATAAAGATGTACGTCTCTCAACAAAGAATCTATCTCTTCATTGGTTGCATTTGGATTTGCTATATGTAAATTTTCTTTGACAGTTCCTTTAAAAAAATAAGGATTATGAGTCAGCATATTGATCGTCATCATGCGGTTTTCCGTGGTAAGAAACTTATTCTCAATTCCTCCAATAATTATTTTACCCTGATAGCCAGTAACTGTTGCAATGAGTAAATTTGCAATTGTTGATTTTCCACATCCAGATTGCCCCACAATTGAAGTAATTTTTTTGTGAGGAAATTCCATATTCAAATGACTTATGATTTTATTCTTATCATATGAAAAACTAACTTCTTTCAGTTGTATGTCATAATCCAAATTCTCTATTGTTTGATTTGCCTGAGTATTCTCAGGAGCATCAAGAACATCCTTTATAAAAGTGCTAGCCCAGATTCCATTCATTGCAACATGAAATAATGAGCCCAAAATTCTTAATGGTACAAAGAAATCATAACAGAGAAGAATAATAAAAAATACTGCCAGAAGACGTGTATCACCTTGTAAAACAAACATTGACATTTGATGATTTTTTAGTTGATACAAAGCTGTAACAATTCCGGCGGCAAGACCTCCAAATGCAATAATATCCATCATATTAATTGAATTAAGCTGCGATCTCAGCAGACTCATTGTCTTTTTACGAAAGTCTTCGGCTTTAAGATTCATTTGCAAATGTTTTTCTGCATCTAAATCATAACTTTTTAGCATGGTGAGGCCTTGTATATTATCTAAAAAAATGTGTCCAAGACTAAAGTAGCTTTTCCAATATTTACCTAATATTTTTTTTGCTATCCTCAATCCAATCACTATCATTAATGGGATAATTGGTGATAGTAATAACAGAATAAGTGATGTTTTAATATTAATAAAAAAGCTGATCACAACCATTGTTAAAGTGGCCGCAATACTGTAAAACAACTGAGGCATAAAACCTGAATAATACGTTTGCAGTTGCTCAATACCCTCCCCGGCAAGCTGCATAATTTTGGAGGTAGAAATTTTCTGATTATAAGAAGGTCCAATCGAAATAATCTTTTTGAAAAATTTTTGGCGTAGGTCTATTTTAACGCTTTCTGATAATTGATGTCCGTAAAGTTCAGCCCTTCTTTCAAATAAAAATTTGACCAACCAAAAACTCAGTACCGAGATAAAATATAAAAAATAATTAGGAGGTTGACCAATAAACAAATCATTTAAAAGCCGTGCAACTGAAAAAGAAATTAGAATGTTCATCAACAAAGCAAACCATCGAAAAAGAACGTTCAACAGAATATTCTTCTTAGTTCCCTGTACATAATGTAAAAGTTCTGAATTAAGCATATAATGAAGTTTTAAATTAATAGTATAAGACCTTTTTATCTTATTTTTTATATTAGTTAAGTTTTTTCCATACATTCAAATATTGAATCAGAAACAACAACATATTTCATAATGCTTTATTTCATCAATATGTCTGATAACAAAATTCAATTTCAATAGTAAGCTGATTACTTAAAGATTTTGTAATTTTATCACTATTTTTTTGGGTAGAAATATTCAAAAAACATTTTTAAATAATTATTATAAATGCTAATATTTTCTTATACCTGTCAATACGCTATTAAAGCCTGCATTGTTCTTGCTACAGAAAGAAAAAAGATAGGTATCATTGATATTTCTGAGCAAATAGGTACCCCAACATATTTCACCTCTAAAATCTTACAACAGCTCACTAAAAAACAGTTGATCTCTTCAGGAAAAGGAAAAGGAGGAGGATTCTATCTAACAGATGAGCAATTTGAAAATCTTACCATTCAAGATATCTACGAGAATTTTGAAGGTAAAGAAGTTCTCACTTCTTGTCTTTTGGGTTTAAAACACTGCAGCGGTGAAAACCCTTGTCCTATTCATCATCTTGCAGTTGCAGTAAGAGAAAAGGTCCTTATTATGTTCCAATATAAAATTAAAGATTTGAAAGATTTGGGAAGTGTATTTCAAATTATGAGTCAACCTCCTGAATTACTGTAATTTTTTTATATTAAATTATTTATTTTCAATTTTTAAAGATCGTATAAAAGTTAGGATTGAAATCATTATAACAACCGAAGCAAAGAGCAGCCAATATTTTGAGCTTAAAAAAGGAATGTAGAATATTGAAAAAATTCCGGATAAAGCTAAGATAAATTCGTTGCAAATAATTCCGAAAACCATTAATAACACACTGAATTTTAATACGAGATTTAGTTTTATCATTCTATTCTGCAAAATTCTCCAAACCAAAAATAGACTAACTCCCATCAATAAAACCAAATGCAGATAAGCTATAACAATGTTAATATTGCTAAAAGCAAAAATTCCTAAACTTGGAATTACCGATAAACTTTGAAGAATAAATTTTAGAATAAAAGCAAAACCAAAAACACAAAGAAGAAGTTTCTGTATAAAATTTTGACGCTTAAAAATATTCGTTTTTCTTATCCAATTCAAAAATGGAATTGCGCCGAAGAATTGAATTACGGAAATCAAGACAAAAAATCCATATAAAACTGAGTTCATTTCAATCCATAAAACGGACAATCCGTAACCGAAAAAACATCCGAAAAACAAAAGATAGAAAATGGTTTTGTTGAGTTTTTCATTGATTTCAATTCCGATTTTTTTTAATGAAATCAACAATAATCCGATGCAGGAAAACAGGAAAAATCCGTTGTATTGATAATGCAAATAAAAGTAAGTGGAAGCTCGAAACAGAACATCAAACTCTTCTTTTTTGCTAGAAAAATACGCCAATCCGAAAATCCCGATTGCTGAAAATGTGGCAAAAAAAGCGCCTGATTTCAACCAGATAATTTCAGGATTTTCATTCGATTTTGTATCAATTAACAAAAAAATAAAATATGCAAACCCAGTAAACAAAGCAATCGATGCAAAGACAATCGACAACCAAAAATAGCCTCCATAAAGAAATGTAAACAACATTCCGTAGGAACCAATTTGATTGCAAATCATTAAATATTGATATTTCGCAAGATTGATTTTCTTGAAATTTTCACTTAAATATTTCGTCACAAAAAGAAAAATTCCCGCCGAAACCCAACCATAAAATGCAAAATGTGAATGCGATTCCTGCATAAATTTATGATTAAACCCAGACAAAGAAAAAGCCATATTGTAGCGCATCATCACACCGACGGCCGATACAACGAAGAAATTGAAAACGCAGATTTTTAACCAAAAATTAAAGTTTTTCATTTCTTATTCAGTACTATTTCTCAAAGTTAAAAATTACTCCGGAACATAAATAATTTCACCATTTTCCAGCTCATACGCGATTCCGATTTTCTTGCCTTTTTTGTCAGACGATTTTTTGTCTTCAGATGGTGTATATTTATTAATTTTTCCGCCTTCTTTGGTGATGATTTCCATATTATCTTTACCCGGATTTTTCACAACGGTGAAATCTTCTTTTGTGAAAACTTCCGACATATTCATATTCATCACCATTGCAACCATCAGAGCCACAGAGAAAACCATCGCAACATCAAAAAGATTTACAATCACACTCAACGGATCAACATCCTCTTCTACCCGAAATTTAGACATGCGTCTTTTTCTTCTCATTTCTACAAATCTTGGGTTAAAACTTGGGCAACATAATCCAAATTATTGGTTTCTTTGGCATACCATCTTTGCTTGAATTGCAAAGTCACCAAACCGACTGCACTCACCACCAAACCGACAACCGTGGTCGCAAAAACCACTTGCATATTGTACGCCATACCAGAAATATCGCCCGAAGACAAACCAACCAAAGCGGGACTCATCGCTATCAAAGTTCCAATCAAACCCAAAACAGGTCCTAATTTTGCCAAAAGTTTGGAAACCGCAATGTCTTTTTCCGCTTCACCTTCAAAATTTGAAATCAAAAAATCAGAATAAGTAACATCCGGACGATGCGTGAGCAAATCTCTTAAATATTTAATATACAAAGAATTATCTTTTTTCGGCAAATTGTTTCTCAGATTTTCTGAGGTTTCAGAACTTAATGTTTTGATAGACAAATCCAGCAATTTGTCGTTTTTCTGTTTCGTGATAAACTGGTTGTAAAAACTGCCCGTAAGCAATAAAGATCGTACAAATAAAATCAGCAAAATGATGATATCGGGAATCAGCAAACTGTTGGCGACCCAAAAAAGTACTTTAGAAATTGTTTCCATTTTCGTTTTATTCTATTATTTTTTTAAATTATTTTTATGATTTGGGCAGCTATTTGACTACGTCGAAAGCAATTTTATATTTACTTTTTATGGCAGCTTTTACGCCTTCCACTCCCGCTTTTTTGCTCGTCATTCCTCCTCACAAAAAGAGCTCCATTCAAGTCGGGCTGCGAGCAATTCTCTGTTCCAGACTATGGTTTCCGAAAAAATTTCCACCAGATTTTATTAATGAAAAATCCTGCAAAAAATAAAAATCCAAACAACCCAAAAGTAAATCCTAACCTTTGGAAATTCAGAGGTTCATCTACTGCAACATAAACCATTTTTCCACTTGTTGTGACGATTAATCCAAGAATTGCAACAAACAAACTCATCAAAAAATGAATCTCCAATCTCAAATCTTTTTCAGGAACCAAATAGCGAATTCCGAAACTTAAACCGATTATCAAAACAATGACAATCACAGCAAAAAGCATCGATAAAACTTCAAAATCAAAACCTGTAAAAGTGAAAAAACTTTGTGTCAGGAGGTACAACAAAACAGGAAAAATCAACAAACCGGGATAAAATTTCAAAACCGAATTCCATTTGCTTTGTTTTCCATTCATATATTCCAGCAAAGCCGTAAAACAAAAACTGAGGCAAATTGCAGATTCCAGCGTTACCAAAATCGCAATATTGCTGAGAATCTCTGTATTTTGAAGATATTCTTTCATTTTCACCTGCGACTGTTCTATCGCAAAAGGATAGACAAAAAATAGAAATCCGCCGGCTAAAATCGCCATTACCAAAATCTGCCAGAATTTCCAAAAACTCAATTTCAGCAGTGTGTTGATGATGATGAAGAGAATCAATATGTCGATGATGATGTTCATAGATTATTGTTCGTTTTTTCTTCTTTTTCTTAAAACAAAAATCAAAATTCCGAATAAAATCACAACCACAGCTCCGATGAAAACGCCGTTCAGTTCAGTTTTTTCCTGTTGATCTGCAGTTTGTCTTTCTTCTTTTTTAAGAACTTTTCCGTCTTTAGAAATTTTCCCATCGTTCACGCCTTCTTTCATTTCCCGAATCTGTTCTTTATAAATTTTCGCATCTTCAGGAGAGCTGTTTTTAGAAATATAATCCTGTAATTTTGTATTGTCTCCAGCAAAACCTCCAGGTTCTGCGCCAAATTCTTTTACCAGTTTCGTATGAAGCGAAGCAAGACCTTTCAATTGTTCTGCATTGGCTTTCCACATTCCTTTTCGGGAAGTTTCCAGCATTACGGCTGTCATTTCTTGCAAAGTGGCAGGATTTTCTTTCGTAAAAAATTCTTTCACGCCAAGATTATGAACGTCATTCATATAAGTATCATAGATTTCGTTCCACATTTCATTGTCAATAACTTCTGGTCTGGTTGCGTTCCAGCCGTAAGTATTGGTCACGATTTCTGTAATTTGCGATGCGCTGGAAGCTTTTCCTTTCATCACCTCATTAATATAAGTCGGGTTGAAAATCGTTGCTCTGGCTTCCACACCAATTGCTTCTTTCAGTTCCTGCATTCTCATATTATTTCGGTTTCGGTAATCTGCCAAATATGCGTCAGGATCTTTGCCCGTCACTTCTTTGATTGCCGTGTTCATTCCGCCCATAAATTCGTAAACGTGGTCCAAACTTATTGCGCCCCAAGTATTATTTTGACGAGGCTGAATAATGACATCCGTATTTTTAAGCGCCGCTCTCAACATTCCTTCGCTGTATTTTCCCCAATCTTTTTCCTGTCCGTAAGTTGCGCCCATATTGTAAATATATTGGTCGGCGATTTCCTTTTGGGAAGTCCATTTATCTCCTGCTGTAATCAGTTCTTTGATTCCTGTATCGTATCTTCCCTGCAAACCTCCGAAAATCCTTTGCTTCGACATTTCCCGCGCATCTTTTGGTGGAACTCCGTTGGCTACCAATTGTTTTTCAATATCTAAAGTTCCTTTATTAACTTGATTTTCAAAACCTTCATCTTTTGCATTCGCTGCTAATTCGATGGCTTTAGAAATTAAGAATAATCGTGAAGCCGCCAAATCTCTAAACTGACCAGAAGTCTGAATAATCACATCAATTCTTGGTCTTCCCAATTGTTTTGATGGAATCAATCTCACATCCGAAACTCTACCGTAAGTATCTCTCACAGGCTCGGTTCCCAACATGTATAAAACCTGCGCAATGGAAACACCTTCCGTTTCTACAAACTCACTGCTCCAAAATGTATAACAGATTTTTTTAGGAAATTCTTTATGTTTTTTCTTGTATTCGTCCAGTGTTTTTTGAGCTAAAGTCACGCCTCTGTCCCATGCAATTTCTGACGGCGTAGATTCTGCATTTACGGAATATAAATTATGCCCAGTTGGAACAGCATTCGGATTTGCAACTGCGTCTCCGCCAGAAGAAGGCGCAATGTAACCGCCGGATAAAGCGTTTAGCAAAGTCTGCAATTCAAATTCAGGGCTTTTTAGAAGATTTTCTTTGTAGCGCAAAACATTGGTCAAAGTTCTGTCGATTTCCAAAATTGCCCTCGCTTTATCCTTCATCGCTTTTGGAATTTCAGGTTTTTTGGAATCTGCAAAAGATGGCTTTCCTGATGGTTTTTCAGCATTTGGTTTTCCTGAATATTTCTGATTTCCGGATTTTGCAAAGTCTGGTTTTTGACCTTTCATTTTACTTAAATTCGGTTTTCCTTTTCCTGATTTTTTATCTAAAAACGCAGGTCGCATTTTTGGAGGATTCAAAAGCAATTTGGATTTTTCTAATTCATCCATTTTAACACCAGCAACAGAGCTTACAAATTCTGGAGAAACTTGTTTTCCATTTAAAATTTGATTCACTAAAACTTTCACAGGATTCAAATATTTTTGATTAAAAAAAGCTTTATTTTTCAGTTGAATATCCGTTACTTTTCCATTCATTTTATCCAATGAAGCTAAACTGTAAGCAATTGGATCTGCGCTCATCGCCAAAACGGTAGAATTTATTTTTTCTGATTTATAAGCTTGTCCAGCAACATAAAATTCACCATTGATTTTTTCCGTAGAAACTTCTTCAGCAAAATTATCCAGCTTTTCGATTTCCATTTCAGAATAAGGTTTTGTGAGAATACTGTCTAATCTCAAACTTCTGTGAAGTCCCATTTTAACAGCCATTTTCTTAACCTCGATAGAAATTTCAGGTTTATTTTTAGCATCCGTTTTATGATAAAATCTAATCTTGTCTTGCAAACTTCGGAAGTAATTTCGCATATCGCTTTCTACAAAAGCTGGCGTTAAATAAGAAATCGTTGTTGCATAAGTTCTTCGTTTAGCCATCATACTTTCGCCGATATTTCCAATCGTGTAATAGTAAAAATGAGGAATCGTTCCGACCAAAATATCGCCCCAATCGTTTCCGGAAAGAGCAACTTGTTTGTCTGGCGTAAATTCTAAACTTCCGTGCGTCCCGAAATGAAGCATTGCATCTGCTTTAAACTCTTTCTGAGCCCAAAGATAAGCGCCCAAATAAGCGTGAGTTGGAGGTTCTTTTACGCCGTGAGTAATTTTAAATTCATCATCACCAATCGCTGCAGATGGTTGTGGAAGCAATGCTATGTTACCAAAACGAACCGCAGAAATTGCGAGATAAGATTTTTCGTTTTGATTGACATTCATAAAATCTCCCGGTGCAGAACCATATTTTTTGATGACATCATCATAGGATTTTTTGCTTAATGAAGATTTCAGCCAAGAATCATATTTCGAAGATTCTATCAAAGTCGGTTTTCCATTTTTCACAAATTCCTCGAAATGACCTTTCGCTTTTGGACTGAAAATACTCCCTTGTTTTTGAATAATATTTTCAAATTCTTTCTCGGTTTCGGGAAGCCCGTTCAGGTTGTAACCTTCAGCTTTCAATCGCTTCAGAACGTTGTAGAGAGACTCTGTACCTTCCATTCCTTGTGCGTTCAGCGTGTTTTTTCCTTCACCTTTAAAATAATAGACCGCAACTTTTTTATCCTGATTTTTTATGTTTTTCAAATCAATAAAATTATTTACGATTTGGGTGAATTTCGCCAATCTGTCAGGAATCGTTTTAAACAAAAACATTCCGTCTTTGGTTTTTTCCTGAGCGATGAGAACATAAGGATAAATCGCGCCGTCCAATTCCGGCATTACGATACATTGCCCCATAAATCCACCGACCATTCCCATTGGATCTTCCAACCATTTTTCTTCCAACTGCAAAATAGAAAGTGGTGTGAAAAACGGAATATTTCTTTGTTTCAGCCAATTGACAGCTTCGTCGGGATTTCCCATTGTGAGACGACCGTGTGGAAAATAGACGACTGCATTTGGATTTATTTCTGATAAAAATCTGATTCTATCGGTGAAAGAAGCAACAGGATAAACATTCAAACCGGACTTTTGAAATGAGACAATAATGCTGTCCAAATACTGCTTGTTTCCGCTAAAAGGATCGTGAATACCAGAAATCAAAGCTACTTTTGGTGCACCTTCTTTATAGAAATTATTTTTTTTGAGGTAATCTTCATAAGATTTAATATCGTTAAAAGCTACTTTCTCATCAATATGGAAATAGACATTTTCTTTACTCGCAATCGCATCTTTAGGATTGGTGACGAATAGTTTTTTACCATCAATATCCTTTCGGATGTAGCGAACCAGATTTTGATAATTTTCTTTATTTCCGCTTTCGAGATAAGACGAAACTTTCTTCAGTTGAAGCGAATCTAAACTGTTGATATTATTTTCAGGATTCGTAACCGAAGTGAAATGCATCGGTACTTCTTTGGAAATCTCAGTTAGTTTTGCACGTTGTTTGTCATCGATTTTAAGTCCCATTCCGAAACCGAGAACAAAATCATAATTCTTGAGTTTATCGATATTATCCAAAGAAACTTCCTTAAATTTTATCATTTTATCCTGATTCGACAATGCGATATTCGACGCTTGATACGGCTGAAAATTGACCAAAGCAATGCGTGTTGCAGATGCAGTTGATTTCCAAATAAACCAACCTGCGAAAAGTAAAACGATGGCAAGACCAAAGTAGATTGCCTTTTTTTTGTTTTTAATTAATTGAGATCCCATTTTAATCCTATATAATATGTTCTGCCAGGCGAAATGCTGGAGTAAAAACTTGAAAATTTGGTTTTATAATCAAATAAATTATTGATTCCTGCGCTTGCTGTAAAATTGAAAAGCAAAGGCGCAGACAACTGCAATCGCCAGATCGAATATGGCTCGTAGTAAATTTTGTATTCTTCTGTGTGCGTATCGATTCCCGTTGTGTTATCAACATCTGTGATATCCGCAGTTCCGAACGTATTCATACTGCTGAAATATTTTCCACTGAAACTAATTGTTGGCGCATATTTTTTGAGAAAATCCAAAGTATAATCCGCTCTCACAGTCGCTGTATGCGGTCTTGTTATCGATCTTTTTTGTGGATTTTCATAAACATAAGTATAGGCACCTTTCAACAACAATGATTTTCTCAAACGATAAGACAAAGAAACTTCACTGCTGAAAACATCGGTTTTCCCAACATTTATGTACTGAACGGTATCGCTGGAAACCCAATTTGCATTGATTTTGTCCTGAATTTTGGAATATTGAGCCATCAATGTGATGTTCAGTTTTTTGAAATTTAAGTCCGAAGAAATATTGAAATTGTTGCTTTTCTCCGCTTTCATATTGTTGTTTCCAATGATCTGAAAACCGCCACCATAAGGATGAAACCAATCGGTGTACAATTCTTTCAGCGTCGGTGCTCGGAAACCTCCGGAATATCCACCTCGAAGAGTCATATTTTTATTGACTTTGTACATTCCCGACAAACGAAAAGTCGGATGTCCTTTGAATTGTGAATGATAATCGTATCTCGCACCTGTAACCAAGGTAAAAGCATCTGCCAATTTCCATTCCTGCTGTGTGAAAAGTGAATAATTCTGAGCATCTCTTTTCGCACCAGAACCATCACTCACAAACATAAATGTGAGCAAATCTTCAGAAAAAGCTTCTGCACCGGCAACCAAAGAATGTTTTCCGAAAAGTTGAACATCGTAAATGGAACCAACTCGCCAGATTTTGTTCTCGTAGTTTTTATCTTTTTGATTTAATAATTTATAAAAATCGAATTTCTGATACTCATCATAACTTCCTGATACAACCAAATTGCTGTTCTCGCGAAGCTGAAAACTTGTCTTCATCCCAGTTCTGAAATTATGAAACTGATCCCGAACTTTAAAGCCATCCAAACCACCCGTATTTCTCTCCTGAAAGTAAAAACCTGTATTGATTTCTGTCTGGATTTTTGGCGTAATTTTTATGGAAACATTCGGACTGAAACCGTAATCTGTATATCCAGCAATGTAGGTACTGCTCAGTTTTTGTTCCACAATATTTCCGTGGGTGTATTCTTGTTTGAACGCTTCTGTATCAGTCAATAAATAAGGATCTCTGCTTTTATAAAACGCTGAAAAACCTGCACTTCCCCATTTTTGTTTTGTTCCGAAAGTTAAATTGTAATTCTGATCTTTATTGCTTCCGTATAAAGCCGAAGCACTGATCTGCAAAGGTTTTTTAAGCTTTTTAGTAATGATATTGATGACACCACCAATCGCATTGGA
The DNA here is from genome assembly GCF_900168205.1 of Chryseobacterium balustinum. GTDB lineage: Bacteria > Bacteroidota > Bacteroidia > Flavobacteriales > Weeksellaceae > Chryseobacterium > Chryseobacterium balustinum. The sequence continues at coordinate 90,220 of NZ_FUZE01000014.1, read as the reverse complement.
GCCATACAAAGAAGACGACGCTCCTTTCACGATTTCCACACGCTCGATGTTGTTCATATCAATTCTGTTGTAATCGATATTATCAAAAGTTTCCCCTGCCATTCTTTCGCCGTCAATCAGAAAAAGAACATATTTCCCGCCAAATCCCATCATATTGATGTTTGCGTGACCACCATTATTAGTAAATTCTACACCCGCCAATTCTTGCTCCATAAAATCACGAAAATTTGCCATTTTCGATTTCTCAATCGCTTCAGAAGTGATGACTTGTGTGGTTACAGGAACGTCTTTCAGTTTTCTTTCGGTTCTTGTCGCCGTTACTACAACTTGCTCAATATCTTTGTATTGTTCTTGTTTTTCGGAAAGATTTTCAGTCTGAGACCAGAGAATATTTGCAAGAAATATCAGTGGAAGAATTATCAGTTTTTTTAGCATCTCCATTCTTTTTTAAATGAATTGCTGAAACATATCCAACAATTCATTTCATTCAATAACCCGAGATTAATTTGTTGATTTTAAAAAGCAGAACCGCCTTCAGCATTGTATTGGTATTTGAAACTTACGTGACCAGCAGTGTTTGTTGCACTTTTATTATCGTAAATCTGTAGTTTCACAAATTTTCCAGAAGCCGATTTCACAACATACACAAAATTATGAACCGTATATTTTGGTGGCGGACTGCTTGTATCGACTGTTAACCAAGTTGTTAAAGTTTGAGAAAACGGTTGATCTTCCTCCGTGATTCCAGTTCCTGTAAACGCAGTTGTGATTTTTCCAATTTCGTCTTTCACGTATCCGGAAGTTGGTGCAGAAATGATGGAGTTCCATTCAGTTTTGTTTGTGTTGATTGCTTCGCCACTCCCTTTTCCAGATTTTCCACCATTCAGTTTTACATCACCTCTGTGGAAAGCGATGTCCCAATTATTATCATTTTGAGGATCTGAAACGGTAACAATTTCATTTTTTGAAAATGAAAAATAAATCCAGTTGGTGTACGATCTTGCATCTAAAAATTGATGCGTTTTGATTTCTCCTGCTGTTGCAATATCTTCTTCTCTATCGTCGCTACTGCTACATGAAGTGAAAATTAGAAGCACTAATAAAAGAGCAAAAATTGATTTTAATTTCATAATGTATAAATTATTTTTACAAAGGAATTAATTTTATTTATACTTAATAAAAATAGCAATATGATAAGAATCATAAATAAGACATTTTTGTCTTATTTTAAATTTCAAAGCAGTTTTATGAAGAAAATAAAGAATTATTAAAATTTAATGATGAATAAAGTTTAGAGGATAAAAACTTTATATTAACTGATTATCAAATTTTTGAAACTAACATTTTGAAATTCGCCTTGGTTATGACTGATCATAAAAATCGTCGAATCTTTATCTTGATTAATTTTCAAAATTTCTTCCATCATCGAGTGTCGTAAAGATGCATCAACAGCTGATAGTGGTTCGTCAAGCAAAATAATTTCGGCATTTTGAGCCAACGCTCTCGCTAAGGCAACTCTTTGCTGTTGTCCGCCAGAAAGCTTTGAAGGAAAAACATTTTCCAGAATTTTCAGATTAAATTTTTCTAAATAATAATCGATTATTTCTAGGTTTTTGTCTTTTTGTGCAAAAGCGATATTTTGCTTTACCGTCATATTCGGAAACAACGCGTAATTCTGGAACATTATCGAAATATTTCGCTTTTGAGGAGACAGAAAAATTCGGTTTTCGGTATCTAACAAAATGGAATTATTGACTTTAATAATGCCAAAATTCGGAGTAATAATTCCTGCTAAAATCTTGAAAAAAGTGGTTTTTCCAATTCCGGAATCGCCCGAAATGTGAATAAAACTTCCCTTTTCAATCACTTCACTAACCTCCAGAAATTTGCTTCCGGAAGAAGTGAAAATCTGATGTTTTATATTCAATTCAATCATCGGAAAGTGGTAAAATTAATTTTTCGATTGATACCATAAATCAACAATAAAATCAAAAACGAAACGATGAAAAGTATGAATGCATAACGGTTTGCAACTTCAAAATTCAGCGCCTGAACCTGGTCGTAAATCGCGACAGAAGCGATTCTTGTTTCTTTAGCAATATTTCCGCCGACCATAATGACAATACCAAATTCACCGATGCAATGGGCAAAAGTGAGCGCAATTCCTGTAATAACAGACGTTTTGACATTAGGAATAAGAACTTTAAATAGAGTTGTAATTTTAGATTTTCCCATAGTGTAAGAAATTTGGCGCAAATCATCATTCAATGCAGAAAAGCCGTTCTGCAAAGGCTGAATCATAAACGGAAGATTCGCGATAATGCTCGCAACCACAATTCCGTTAAAGGAAAATGCGAGGCGAACATCAAAAAATTCCTGCAAAACATTTCCGAATGCATTTTCGGGGCTGAAGGCGACCAACAAGTAATATCCCATCACTGTTGGTGGCAAAACCATTGGCATACAGATTAAAGTTTCGGCGATAAATTTCAATTTAAACTTTGAATAAGTAAGCCAATATGCAATCGGAACACCGATGAATATCAGAATCGTTGTTGTTATCAACGCTAATTTTCCGGTGAGTAATAAAGTGTAAATAAAATCCTGATCAAGCATTTACTTTGAAATTTTTGTTTGATAACCGTACTTTTCCCAAGTTTGGCTGGCTTTTTTACTTTTAATAAAATCAAAAAAATCTTTTGCTTCGGTTTGATTTTTACTTTTCAAAACAATTCCGCTTTGGGCGATTGGTAAACATTCGCTTGCTGATAATTCGTAGAAATTTCCTCGTGTCATCATTCCTTTGTTCTTTGCATTGGAAAGTGCGATGAATGCGATATCTGCGTTTCCTGTTGAAGCAAATTGTGCGGACTGATTGATATTTTCTGCCCAAACAATTTTGTTTTCAATTTGAGAATAAATTCCCATTTTTTTCAAAGCTTCGACCGTATTTTTTCCATAAGGTGCAAGATCTGGATTGGCGATGGCGATTTTTTTTATTTCAGGATTTAAAATCAGTTTCAAACCTTTGGAAACATTGGCTTTTGAACTCCATAAAGCCACTTTTCCAAAGGTGTAAATTTCAGAATTTCCAGAAGTTTTATTTTTACTTTTTAACTTATCTGGAAAAGAAGAATCGGCTGACAGAAACAAATCGAAAGGTGCTCCATTTAGAATCTGCTGAACCAGCAAACCCGACGAACCAAAAGTAATTTCGACTTTTTTATCAGGATTTTCTTTCATATAAATCTGTTTCAATTCTTCCAAAACATCCCGAAGATTAGCTGCTGCTGCAACTGAAATTGTAAAGTTTTGTGTCGACTTTTTTGTAAAATCAGATTCAGTTTTTTTACAATTTAACATTAAAATTGTTGCTAAAAATAAGCAAAAAGAAAGTCTTAAATAAATCCAATTTTTCATAAAATAAACGAAAAGAAAGATTTAAAATAAGACTTTCTTATCCTTTTCAAAGATAAGGCTATCCATTGAAAATTCAAAAATATTTTGTGGGGATTTGTAAGATCAAACCAATTTTTCCAAAGTTTTGCATTTTTCTTTATCACCAGATTTCACGACTGAAATATCAATATATTTTACCGTTCCCTGACTTGCTTCTTCAAATTGTTTAGCTTTTTTATCTGCGTAACCATAAGTGTAACCAACTGCTATTACAACTTTATGGCCGTTACAGTCACCCATCGCCAAATAAAGATAGTCGCCCAATCGTGATTGAATATGAATGCTCATGTTTTTAATTTAAATTCAATAATTTATTTCCAGAATTCATCTTGATAAAAATCATTTTCTTTTTGATGTATTTGCTCAAGTTGAGCTCCAATATTATTCAGTTTCACATCAGATAAATGTTCTTCTAAATGAGGAAAATACATCCGCTCTTCGAAACGAATATGATTGCTTAAAGCATTCGCAAAATCTCCTAAAATACGGATATCGTTAGTTTGATTCATAGTATTGATCAACTTACGGATCTCGATGTGTTCTTTTTCCATCTGAATCTGAAGAATATTGTTTTCAGTTTCGGGAAGTACGAGATCTTCGATTTCAAAATGACGACTCAGATTTTCCTGCCAATAGTAATTGATGTATTTTTTTATTCTGTCATAAGAAACATTCTTTTTGATCCCTTGACGAATTTTCCAGCTGCAAAGCAATCCGAAATGATGATCTCGGGAAAGCGGGACTAAGTTTTCGTTTCTTTTCATATTTTAAAATTTAAAAGAACCACCACTACAAAAGTGGCAGTTCTCAGGATTAAATAATTGATTATCTTTTATCTTTTAAAGACCAGCCGGTTTTCAGTCCGATAATGAAAATTACTAACAGCATTTCTCCTATTGCCAATAAAATATCACCCGGAACACGTAGCCATCTCAATGTATGCATCATATCGGTTTGCATAAATTCGGCGGAACGTGCATACCAATACCCTTCTTTAATTGAGGCTACAGATTGCATAATTCCTATCGGCAGCAAACTGATGGTTACCATCACCAATAATCCGATATTAGTTAACCAAAAAGCCCAACCGATCAGTTTATCATTCCATTCTCTGTCCGGATACAATCCTCTCAACATAAACATCATCAAACCAATTCCCAGGATTCCATACACTCCAAATAGTGCAGCATGGCCGTGAACTGCAGTGGTATTAAGCCCTTGAATATAGTACAATGCTATCGGTGGATTAATGGCAAATCCGAAAATACCTGCTCCTAAGAAATTCCAGAAACACATTGCAATGAAACAGTAAATTGGCCACTTATACGCTTTGATCCATTTGGTAGATTTACTAATTTGGTAATTTTGATACGCTTCAAATCCTATTAAAACCAACGGAACAATTTCGAGTGCACTAAATGTTGCTCCCAAAGCCAGAACTGCTGTTGGTGTTGCACTGAAATATAAATGGTGGAACGTCCCCAAAATACCTCCGGCAAGGAAAATAATTGTAGAAAATAATACTGCGTGAGTTGCTGCTTTTAATCTTAGTAATCCTAATCTCGTAAATAAAAACGCAGCTACAACGGTTGCAAATACTTCAAAGAATCCTTCTACCCAAAGATGAACCACCCACCATCTCCAATATTCTGCAATTGCCATGTGGGTTTGTCTTCCATACATCAATCCTGCACCATAAAATAATGCGATTGCCACTGCGGAAAGTGTAAAGAGTAATAATAAATGTCTGTCGCCATCTTTCTTTTTCAATGCTGGTAAAAGAGCTCTTACCATTAAAATTAACCAAAGAATTAATCCCACTAACAATAAGATCTGCCAAATTCTTCCCAATTCTACATACTCATAACCAGAATGTCCCCAAAGGAAATTATCTACATAGCCCAACTTTTGCATCACGCCTAACCATTGTCCGGCTAATGAGCCAAAAACTACGATCAATAGGGCTCCAAACAAAATATTGACACCCAAAACCTGATATTTTGGCTCGTATCCTGAAACTGCAGGAGCGATGTATAATCCTGTCGCTAACCAAGAAGTTGCAATCCAGAAAATAGCTAATTGCACATGCCAGCTTCTCGAAATTGACTGCGGTAAAAACTCATCGAGCGGAAAACCATAGAACCCACTTCCTTCAACTCCGTAATGCGCTGTGATGACACCTGCAAACATTTGCACTAAAATCAATAAAGCAACAACCCAAATGTATTTTAAAGTTGCACGCATCGAGGCTGTAGGTTTCATACTTCTCAAAGGATCTTCCAATGGAAGCATTTCACTGATCTCTTCTTCTTTATTTTTAGCGTGATAGAAAACCAACAACCCAACGCAACCTAATAACATTAATACACTGAATCCAGACCACAAATGCAGCGATGGTGGAGGAATATTTCCTATCAGTTCATCATGAGGCCAATTGTTGGTGTATGTAATTCCTGTGTCTCCGGGACGATCTGTGATACAAACCCAGGCTGCCCAAGAGAAAAAAGCATTCATTTTTGCCATCCTCTCCTCAGTTTTCACTGTATTTTTAGGAATGGCATAATGGTCACGAAGCTGATTCATCTCCGCATCATTCATAAATATCTTAGCATAATATTCTGCTAATTCTGCCTGTACTTTAGCTCTTTCAGGAGAAATTACAATCGTCTGAGTTGCCTCATCTAAAGTGTTTTTTCGGATTTCTCTTTTCAGAAGTACCTTATATCTTGCCTGCTCATCATCGGGAAGATCTTTATAAGTTTTCCCGTCTTTTTTTGCCAATTCATCTAATAAAAGCAGAGATTCGCGATGAAGGTAATCTGCGCTCCAATCGGGTGCAATATAGGCTCCGTGCCCCCAAATACTCCCAACAGTCTGTCCACCGATCGACTGCCAAACATTTTGACCATCTTTTATATCTTGCCCTGTTGCCATAACTGTTCCATCAGCTGTAACAACTTTATCGGGAACCGGAGGGATTTTCCTGTAAATATCTACACCGTAGTAAATCAAAACGGCAAATGATCCGATAATAACGGCAGCAAGCCAGGTCCATAACTTTTTAGTTGTCATAATCTTCTCAATTTAGTGTTCTACTGAAAATTCTTTTTCTAATTGAATCGCTTTTGGAAAGAGAATATTATTTTCTAAATGAATATGTTTATGAAGATCATTTTCAAAATCCTGAAGCATTGCAAATGTTACTTTATAGGTATTACAAGCATCTGCAGGAGGTGTATATTCATCTGTAAGTTCTGCAATTTTTCTTAATCGCTCTCCTTCAACAGTATGCTCGTGCTTCATCATATTTACAGGGTTTTCTACCGATCCAAATGGAGGTTGCGGAATTGCCATTCCTTCTATTTGCGCTCTAACCATATTTTTAATAAATGGGAAAAGCATTAACTCTTCTTTTTTCATGTGTGAAGCCAAATCCTGTGCAGATGCAAAAAACAGATCCCTGATCTCGAATAACTCAGGATGCAGGGCACCATGAACTTTACATAACTTATCCAAAAATTGTTGCAAAACAGGTGTTTTTTCTTCCACATAGCGGTGATGCGTTTTTTCTACGTAATCTGCTAAAAGATCTAATGGCCAACTGTTGAAATCAATAGAATTACCATCAGTCTTCGGAAGATTTTCTATGTCTGAATAAATTTGATCACTATCTAAATTTCTCGGACCACACGCTTCTTCTATCGTTCTACCTCCTTTACAACAAAAATCGATGCCATATTTTTTGAATATCGCAGCAGTTCTAAAATCTTCTGCTACAATGTCTCCTATAAAGTCTGTCTGTGTATTCATAATTTAATACTTTTTTATCTTTTATTATTTTAAAATTTTTTTGTTTTGCACTATTGCTTTGTTTCAATTACAGATTTTTAAAATAAAAACTGTAACTCAATTATTTCAAAAGCCACTCTCTTTCATGGCATTACGATAATTAAAAATTCAGCAAGTAAAAAACATGGATTCGTAATGCCAGAGAGAAAAGTGAGATCAAAACAGGTTCAGCTGTTTTAACTTCCAAATATTATATAAATATTTATCTATTTTTTTAAAGAAAGAATATATTTTACCATCTTCTGAGCATTTTCTTTACTCATTCCTGAGTGAGGTGTCATTGGGATATCTCCCCAGTTTCCTTTTCCGCCATCAATGATTTTCTGCGCAAGCATATCAATATCAGCTTCTGTATATTTTGCTGCAACATCCTGATATGATGGACCAACCAATTTAGCGTCTACTTTATGACATGACAGACAATCCATTCCTTCTAACAACTCTTTTCCTTCGGCTTCGGGTGTTAATGTTTCAGATTTAGATGCCATTGCTGCAGAATCTATTGTCTTAGGCTCTTCAAGCATTACATTAGATTCTACCGCTGTTTCTGTTGGCTTTTTATCTGAGCATGAGATCATTGTGAGTGCTGATAAAACTGCACCTAATACTACCTTTTTCATTTTTCAATTTTTTTATAATTTATAACTCTAGTTGCTTTTTAATTTCTTTTGCAGTGCGTTGAATATTGTTATCAAGGCCTTCTTTCTGGTAAGCCAGTGTACCTTTTTTTGAATACACACTAATAATATTGGAGTGCGAAAATTCAATAGGAGAAATCTCTTTATACTTCACGGCCATAATATTGGCAATTTCCCTTGTATCGTTTTCGTTGCTGCGGATAAACATCCATTCTTTTTCATCAAGCTGATGGGTTTTTAGATAAGCCTTCATAACTTCAGGAGTATCTGTTTTAGGGTCAATAGAAATCAATAAATATTCGATATTATCAGGATCTACTTTTCCAACTTCTTTTGCTATTTTTTTCATTTCCGCAGTCAGCCTCGGACAAGCAGTTTTACATGAGGTAAAAATCATTGTCGTTACAATTACTTTCCCTTTAAGATCTATAAAGGAAATTTTACTTCCATCCTGTTTTTCCCATACTGACCCCACGTTGTAAATCGAGTCGGGACTTATAATCTCTTCTTTTTTGCTGCACGACAAAATTGAAAATGCAAACAAAAGATATAGTAACCGTTTCATTTTTTATTTATTTAAATTTTTTGCACATCTGAATCCTAAGTTATTAAGACAATAATCAGCTTTAAGGCTCCCTCTGAGTGCATATCTCACGAATCCGGCATAATTTCTAAGATCACTAGAAGTGATGGCAGCACCTGCACAGAAAAGAGATTCGTTTGTCGTATTATCCTTGCGGGATTCTCCGCTCATCATTACAGAATTAAAATCAAATGTCCATTCCCAAACCATTCCATACATATCATAAACACCATAATAATTAGGTAAATCTTTTTTGATAACTTGCTTATTTTTATCCTTTTTCTGATATGATTTTAAAATATAGTCCGTAAACTCAGGTTTCTTAGAAGCATTTTTTGAATTACGATCTGCCAATGCTGTAAATTCCCATTCGTCAATTGTAGGTAATCTTTTACCAACACTTCTTGCATACTCTTTAGCTGCGTACCAGGAAACATTTGTAACTGGTGCATCCGGACTTAGATTTTCGGGTATTTCGTAATCACTTTTCCAATGTTGAAGATATGAGCTGTCTGCATAAAGACGTTTTACTTTACTTTTGGTCCATTGAGGATTTGCTTTAAGAAATCTGAGATAGTCTGCATTGGTAACCGGGCTGTCGTCCAGATAAAAGGTTTCTACTTTTACAGTTCTTCCTGAATCTTTACCTATAAAAGCTTCATAGACACCTCCGTCAATTCTTACCATTTTTTTTGAGTTGGAGACATATTTTAAATGGCTATGAACATCCGGAGATTTTTCATGCATATTAGAATGTCTGGAACAAGAAAACAGGGTTACGGCAATTGCAAAAAACATACTCACCACAATTCTCATTATTTCTATATTTTAGATCCTCAATGTAACCTTAAGTAATTTTAGTTTTTTTTGTAAACCGCAGGATTTTCAGCTCCGGTGATTTTAATTTTACCTAAAGCACCTTTATTAAAGGCTCTGAAAATCGCATGATCCACAATCACATACTCGCCGGGAACTGTCGCTTTAAACTCTACGATTGAAGCTCCGCCCGGAGGAATTACCGTTGTTTGTACATTCTCATTAATTTTACTTCCACCTTCTATGTATACTTTATCGAAAATTTCACCAATAACATGGAATGATGATGTCATATTTGGTCCACCATTTCCAACATAGAATCTTACGGTTTCACTTACCTTGGCCTGAAGCTCATTTGCACCTAACAGGGCACCTGTATTACCATTGAATACAATATAATCAGGATGTTCGGCAATAGCTTTATCCATATCAAATTCCTGAAGACCTTTGTCTCCAAATTTACCTTTGGTGTAGAAATCACCCTGCATAATGTAGAATTCTTTGTCCACTTTTGGCAGTCCACCTTCCGGTTCAATTAAAATCAAACCATACATTCCGTTGGCAATATGCATTCCTACAGGTGCAGTTGCACAATGGTAAACGTATAACCCCGGATTGGTTGCTTTAAAAGTAAACACGGCTTCTTTTCCTGGCGCAACAAAAGTTGCTTCTGCTCCACCTCCGGGGCCGTTTACCGCATGTAAATCTATATTGTGAGGAAAGGTTGAATTTTCGTTATTTTTAAGATGAAGTTCAATGTCATCTCCCACTCTTGCTCTGATGAAACTTCCGGGAACTGTTCCGTTGAACGTCCAAAAATTATATTGCGTTCCATCTGCAAGTTCGCCCACTTTTTCAATGGTTTCAAGTCTGACGATAACTTTTTTTGCAGCACGGTTACCAATGGGTAAGGGAACATTAGGTGCTACTGCAAACTTGTGTTCTTCGGTAGTTCCGTCAGTTTTGATCTGTTCTGCATCTTGCTTGTTTTCAGATGAAGCAGATTCGTTTTGTTTGCAGGAATTCAAACTAATGAATGCAGACAAAACAGCTGTTACTAAGAGTGATTTTCTCATTTTGTATAGATTTACAAAGATTCTCATGTTTTAAAATAATTAAATTTAAATAATATATAAATACCTTAAAGTATTTTATTATTTGATAGTTTTTATATTCAAAATTATTATCTTTTTAATTATTTAAGTGGTTTATTTTTTTAGAAAAGTCAATTTCAAATCTAGATTTTTAACAAACATTTCGATTTTAGAATTTTCCAGCATATCTTTTATTTTCTGGCGAATATGCTTAAAATCATTATGAATAGGACAAGGATGATCTTCCGAACATTCTTTAAGACCGAGACCACAACCCGAAAAGAGTTTATCTCCATCTATTTCTCTCACGATATCAGCTACAGACTGTTCAAGATCTTTTCCTTCCATGTAAAAACCTCCGTTGGGTCCTTTTGCTGATTGTACAAAGCCCTTTCTGCTGAGATCCTGTAATATTTTAGCAATAAAATATTCCGGAGAATCTATCCCTGATGAAATATCTTTAATCCCCACCCTACTTCCGTCCTTAGACTTCTGTGCGATAAATATCAAAGCTCGAATGGCGTATTCACAGGTTTTAGAAAACATTTGCTATTTTTATAATACAAAGATAAAAATCTATTTTGAAATAAAAGACAATTTAGTATTTTATTTTAAATGATAATTATCATTCCCATTCCAAAAGTCTTCGCTCCCCTTCAATTTTTTTTGTCTCAGAAATATCCTGCGACATCTCAATTACGCCACGATAATTTTTTTCCGAATCACGGACTGCAAAATATCTAACATAAATCAGTTTATCTCGGTAATTAAACCAAAACGAAGCTTCATTTTGTTCACCTTTTCTGAAAGCTTCTAAAATTTTCAGTACCGTATCAACACTTTTCGGAGGATGGCAAAAACGAACTTCCCTTCCTATAATACCAGCACTTCTGGGAAAAACACGCTCTTCTCCACGGTTATAGAAAATTACACGATCGTTTTCATCTACATACGTTAGATCTAATGGCAAAGTTCTGAACAACAGATTTACCTGCTCTACCGTCATATATCCTTCATCAAAATGTGATGCATTTTCATCAAAAACAACCTCTGTTCTCAAAGTGGTATCTTCGGAGGGATGAACATATTGTACTTCATCAGGATACTTTGCAGGTGATTCATTCAGCATCCAGCCTATTTCGTTTTCACCTTCACGCATTTTTATCCATTCCTCATCTGAGAGAATATCCATCGCATTGGGGAACAGTACTCTTTTTTCAACTTCCATCAGGTTTTTCAGATTCTGACCCGCATATTCTATATTTTGTTTAGCAGAATCTAAATCTTTATCGTCAATATTTTTTCTGATTATTCTGAAAATATCCCGAATCGTATCATGAAAAGACCACATATTTCTTGAAGGCCCTGTCCAGCCCTTTTGTTCTAAAAAGGGAAACAACTGATTTTCTTTTCGCTCAAACCTTCTTTCTATAGTTGCTAAATGATTGAAAAGGTTATAAAATTTCTGAAACTCTTCGTTCGGATTTGTATTAATTAACTCTTCCAACAGAGTGATGATTAACTCCTCTTCAACCAAATAGGTATGAACGGGATGACCTGCTTTAAATTGTTCTTTGACCATTTTTAAATTTTAAATAAAATATTAATATCTTTTTATCTTTTAATTTTAAAGAAAAACCTTTGACTTTCCTTTTTTACTATTTAGATAATGACAAATTTAAGGTTTGAATTCCAAATAAAAGACTTTTTAGTATTTTATTATTCTGATAAATATCAGTTTACTTTAATGTTTTCCTCCGTTCAAAATTTTATAGATATGTAAAATTCCAGGGAAGATGGCATCCATAGATTCTTCCGCACCTTTTGTAGAGCCGGGAAGTGCAATAATCAACGTATCGCCAATCATTCCGGCAAGACTTCTGGAAAGCATAGAATAAGGAGTTCGCAATTGCCCGTAGCTTCTGATTGCTTCGGCAATTCCGGGAATTTCTCTGTCTAAAAGCGGACGAACTGCTTCTGGTGTAACGTCTCTTTTTGAAAGTCCGGTTCCGCCTGTAATCATTATTAGGTCAATCCCATTTTCAATATCAGACTTTATTTTATTTTGAATTTCTAAAACTTCATCAGGAATAATTACATAATCATTTGTCTTTACATTATTCTTTTCTAAAGATGAAATAATTGCTTTCCCTGCTTTATCTTCTTTTTTTCCTGCAAAAATACTGTCGGAACAAACAATTACAGAAGCATCGATACCTTCTCCCGAATCTTTGATATCAGATTTTCCGCCCTTTTTCTCAATGAGTCTGATATTTCTGATTTCAATGTTTTTATCGATTGGCTTCAGCATATCGTACATTGTAAGCGCTACAACGGATGCCGAGTGCATTGCCTCTACTTCCACACCCGTTTTATAAATCGTGTGAATCTCTGAAGTAATATAAATATCAAGATCTCTAATTTCAAACTGTATGGAAGTATATTCTATCGGAAGCGGATGACAATCAGGAATCATGTCACTTGTTTTTTTTGCTGCAAATAATCCTGCTGTTTTTGACATTTCAAAAACATTGCCTTTAGGAACTTTGTTGTTAACTATTGCATCAATTGTATCTTGTGAACTAACGCTCAGTACAGCTTCGGCTAAAGCTTTTCTGAGAGTACTATTTTTGTGAGTAATATTAACCATTTTATTTTTAATTATTTATTTTCTTTCCAAGTGTGAGTATTATCTTCCCATATTTCTTTCCCCCATAAAGGAACTTCTTTCTTGATCCTATCAACCATTTCATCGCAGGCAAGAATAGCTTCCTTGCGATGTGGGGCTGAAGTGAAGACGAAAAGACATATTTCGCCAACTTTGATTTTGCCCAGAGAATGGTAAATATGTGCGCAAGTCAATTCATATTTTGTAATGATATCTTCGCGAATTTCTCCAGCTTTTTCTAAGGCCATTTCATGATATGTGGTGAAATCAATTGCTTCTACTTTTTTATCGTCAATTAAATCTTCACGGATCTGACCGAGAAAAATACTATGTCCTCCAATAGCAGTTTTTACTGTATGCTTAGTGATGCTTTCCGCAACAAAAGCAGGATTTATAGGGCCTTCGATAAAAATATTTTTTAATTTTTTCATTGTTGAATTGATTTTATCCCTGATTTAAGATGCTTTATTTCTTTATCAGGAAAGTGACTTTTTAACAGTTTTAATGCTTTTTGGCTTCGAGCTCCTGAAGCACAGACAAAACAGATGGATGTGTAACAATTTAGTTTGTTCAGATTTTGTTCCAGTGAACTTAACGGAATTTCTAAAGTCTTTGCTAATGCAATTTTAGGTTGTTCATCGCTTTCCCTTACATCTATCAAAATACTGTTGTTTTGATTTAAAAACGATATCAATTCCTGATGTGATTTTATGCTATTATCAAAACTGTTACAAAATTCATTATAATTAAAGTTCAGAAATTCTTGAATCGTTTTCGGTCCTGATTTTTCCGTACTTTCCTTAAAATTGATTTTCATTGACTCATAATTCTTCGTGTTGAAAACCAATAATTGGTGAATCAGAGTTTCGGGAGAGTCAATCAATAATTTGATAACTTCATTTGCCTGAAAAGTACCGATAACCGCCGAATGCGCAGGCAAAACTCCGGCTTCATTACAGTTCGGAACTTCATTCTGATTGGGTGGAACCGGGAAAAGATCCCGATAATTGGTGATTTGATTTTCCTTTTCCACATTAAAAACCGAAACCTGACCTTCATTCTGAAAAATAGAGGCATAGACCAAAGGTTTTTTCATCAGATAGCAAGCGTCATTCAACAAATATCTTGTTGCAAAATTGTCTGTGCAATCTACCACTACATCAAAATTATGGATCATCGACAAAACATTTTTACCCGTTATCATTTCCTGAAATGCAATAATCTCAATTTCAGAATTAATTTTACTTAGATGTTCTACCGCGGTAATAACTTTGGGTAATCCTACATCTTGCTCTCTGTACAAAGACTGGCGATGAAGGTTTTCTAATTCTATTGTATCAAAATCTACTATACCTACTACCCCAACGCCCGTAGACACCAATATCTGGAGAACCGGGCATCCCAATCCACCTGCGCCGACCACCAATACAGATGAATGGGCGATTTTTTCCTGTGCAGAAACTCCGAAATCCGGTAATATAATCTGCCTGTTGTATCGATTTAAATTCATTATGTTTAAATTTTAACCACCTGAATATGGAGGCAATAAAGCTATTTCAGATACATTAGAGATTGCTTGAGTATTTTCTGCTTTAGTTCCGTTAACGGCGACCAAATAAGTCGTTTCTTTTAGTTTGGGGAATTCTTTTTCAAGCATCAATTTCAGTTCAGCAATGGATTTTATGTTTTCTAAAGAAAAATTATATTCATCCGTTGTAAAGATATCCGTGAGTTTTCCAAATATTTTAAGTTTCATTAATTTAAATTTTAAAAATGATATCGCAATGCAGTTATAAAAGATCTTCCTTCTTTAGGATAGCCATAAGACAAATAATAATCTCTGTCCAATAAATTTCTGATACCAAAATCAAAGTTGACTCCTTTCACAATGTTTACCGATAATTTAGCATTAACCAACGTAAATTCGGGTGCCTGATCTCCTGTACTTGTTGTGTATCTTTTTCCATAAAATTCCATATTTACATTAAGTGTAGAGCGTAATTTTGGTACTTCCAATTTAGTATAAGCCATTAATTTATGATTCGGAACGTCGGTAAATTTTTCGTTACTACCTTCCGTTTTATCTTTCATATCGATATAGCTGTAGTTAGCTCCTAAAGTCATATTTTTAATCGGCATATATCCGAACGCCAGTTCATAACCCTGGAAAACGGCTTTGCCGATATTCACATTTTGACTGACGGGGTTTCCGTTGTCTAAAGCGCCGACTGTTCTGGCAAAAATGGCATCTTTCACATTATTGATGAAACCTGAAACTTCATAGTTGAATTTGTTTCCCAACTTTGCAGAATAGGTGATATCATAAGCCCAGGTGTATTCTGATTTCAAATCCGGATTGGGAACCTGACTTCCGAATCGGCTTGAATATCTTTCTTTCTGAGAGGCAAATCTTGATCTTTTGGAAGCTGAAAGTGTGATTAAATGATTCTTTACAGGTTCCACAATAATTCCTCCTTTGTAATCGAAAGCGTGATCTGAACCTTTTGGAAAATCATACAGTACATTTTTTTCTCCTGTTTCAAAGTGAGTTCCGTATTCCTGAGCCTTGATATTATTTCTTGAATTGTAAGAAGCTCCCACTACGGCTTTTATCAATGAATTAATTGTCACGACATCCTCCACACCAACATAAAAAGTATTATCCCTATAATTTTGCTCAGGTTCACCTTCTTTAAATTTTTGTCCGGTAGAGGTATTGGCTAAAATTTCCTCGTTATGTTCTTTATGAGAATCAAACTTATTATTAACAGAAAGTGTAATAACATTATTTTTAATCGCTTCGATCGTTAAATTTAAAATTCCACCTAATGAATAATCGTCATAGACGCTTGAAAATGAAGAATTTTTGTTGAGCAAAGTATACTGATCGTCATCATATTGCTTCATTTTATTGTAATAGGTATCATAATATCCGGTAAAATTTAAAAAGGTTTTATTGGCAACCAAAGTTCTTGTTTTCAAATACATGCTTCTCTTATCGTACGTCGGGTAATTTCTCCAGTTGCTGTTTCCTGCTTTCAATGCATTGGGAGCGATGTCTTTATCTGCATTTTGGGAAATGATGCTGAATGAATATTCGTCCGTTTTGTTTGGCGTATAACCGAATTTTGCACTGAGCCTGACATCCATAGATTCGGAATTCACTCTTTCTAATGAAGGCTGCAACGGTGTTCCGTCAAATTTTCTTGAAATCAGATAATTATCAACTTTCAATAAAGAAGCAGAACCCATGATATAATATTTATCTTGTCTTGTTCCGATGTTGAGTGCCGTAAAATAAGAATTCACTCCCGTTCCGTCTGCAAAACCAACGCCTGACTGCCCATCGATATCTAAAGCTTTTACAGGTTTTCTGGATACGATATTCACTGCTCCACCCATCGTATTGGGTCCATACTGTACTGAAACCAAACTTTTTTCTACAGAAATACTATGAATATCAAAAGTTGTAAATCTGCTTAAGTCAAAATTACCGTCATAAGGTGTATAAATAGGAATACCATCAAAAAAAACAGGTGTTCTGAGTGAATTGAACCCTCTTACTAAAATACTTCCTTCATTTCTTGCACCCATTTGTGTGATGCTAACTCCGGGCAAAAGATTGACCGCATCTACGACGTTCGTTTTATTAAAATCCTGAATTAATTGTACATCCACCTTGTGAATAGGACCTTCATTTTTATCTTTTCCAAAGATATTCACTTCCTGAATTTCATAATAATTCTTTAAGGAATCTACCTTTGGTTGTTCTTGTGCTAACATATTTACTGAAAGCAGAATTGCTCCTGCCACTACATAGTTCTTTTTCATTTTTATAAATTTTTATTGATTATAATTTCTGCAGCACGGAAGTTTTCCGGCGTATTTATATTTAAAAGTTGAGTTTCAAAACCATCATCATAATCAATATAATGAGCGTTTTGTTGCTGAAGGAAGCTGGTCATTCTGAGATTTTCATTTTTAATTGTTTCTTCTAGAGTACCGAGTACCGCCAGAGGATAAATACCCAAAACCGGATATATTTTTTCGCCATGACGCACCACATTAATTTTATTTTCAACCTTTTTTTGAAGAAAATCTTGAATTAAACCTGAAGAAACGAAGGGCATATCGCAACTGCAGACAAAAATATCTTCCCGGCAGAATTCTAAGGCGGAGTGAATACCCCCCATCGGACCTTTTTGTATTGTAATATCTGTAATAATACCCTTCGAATTTGGATAATCTGTATGATTTCCTGATATAAAAACCTCTTCAAAAACAGAAGATAAATTATCAATAACATGCTGTATTACATATTTTTCACCCAACACCATCGAGGACTTGTCTTGTCCCATTCTGGAGCTTTTGCCTCCTGCTAAAATGACTGCTTTCATTTTGATTTTAGATTTCATCCTGAGAAAATTTGATAAAACATTCTTCTGCTGTTTTGAACTTTTCCACTATCAGTTTCCCATAATCTGTAAGTGAACTTTTCCCACCTGTTTTTCCGCCCACTTCCTTAATGACGATTTCTTTGGAAGAATTGGAATTAATATCTTTTACAATTCCCCACGCTTTTCGGTAAGGAATTTTTAAAACTTTTGCCGCTTCTGTGATAGAACCCAAATCATTGATTTGCTGTAAAAGCCGGGCTCTTCCAATTCCAATCTTTAATCCGGATTCGGTTTCAATCCATATTCTGCCTTTGATTTTCAGACTTTCCATATTGTAACTTTCTCTCCTATATTAATTTCAGTTGCATTTTCAGGAAACTCTACCAGACAATTGGTCTGTGCAACAGAATCCATTTTATAAGATTCTTGTGCGTTGAGAATTTGCACACGACCTTTAGAATAGAAGGCTTTCAAAAACTGCGTCTGGTCTTTGCTTTTTTTCTTTGCAAAAGATTCTGAAATGGCAAAATCTTGTTCTTCATTAAAATCTTTCCGCCCGAAACAACCTAGTAAAAAGGGTTTTACATATTGATGATAGCAGGAAAAAACAGAAGCCGGGTTACCGGGCAATGCAAAAACAATTTTCTTGTTTAACTTACCGAAATACAGAGGTTTTCCTGGCTTTTGCTTGATTTTATAGAATAATTCTGAAACGCCTGATTTTTCTAAAGCAGGTTTCACATAATCATAATCTCCTACAGAAATTCCCCCTGTAATTAGTAAAACATCCACCATTTCAAAACCATTTTTTATGGCAGAAAAAGTAGCTTCTTCCGTATCTTCGACATGATTGATGAATGACAACTGATGATTAATTTCAGCCAAAGCTGATTGAAGCGTGTACGTATTAGAATTGTAGATTTCCCCATCCAGAAGAGGTTTCCCTATTTCCACCAATTCATCTCCTGTATAGAGTAGTCCTATTTTTAATTTTCTGTAAACATCAATTCTGTCAATTCCAAATCCTGCTAAAAAACCTATAACCGCGTGATTGACAAATGTATTTTCATCTATTATTTTTGTTCCTACTTGAGTTTGAGAACCTTTCAAACGGATGTTTTCTCCTTTTAAAATTTCATTACAATTAAATTGAATTTGGTCTTCAATCCTTATCGTTTTTTCCTGCATAATTACGGTATCAACACCTTCAGGAATTTTTGCACCTGTGAAAATACGTACAGCCTCTCCCCGAGCAAGCTCAAAACTATTTTTTGATACTCCGGCAGGAATGATATGTTTAACTTTTAATTCTGAAAAATCTGCTAAATCTTCAAATCGAAATCCGTAACCATCCATCGCAGAGTTATCAAAAGAAGGAACATCTAAAGTTGCCAAAATAGGTTCTGAGGTATAAAAACCTTGAGCTTCTAATAGTGAAACTGTTATTTTCTCTGTACGATAAATTTGTGTTTCGATTATTCTTTTAGCATCGGAAACAGGGATGAAATATTTCATTTTGCAGATGTTTTTGAAAGTTTAAAAATTGAAGGTATAAAATTGTTTCTTATTAATCTCTCCTATTTCACTCGGTTCACTTCAATGTTTTTCAGCCACTTTACGTGTCGTGGGCCGGTTTTGGTATCGTTAAGACTTACCACAATCATTTCTCCTTTTTCTTTAAGAGGCTGACCGTTTTGTTCAAATAATACGTACACCTTTTCACCTGTCGGACTATTGAATAACTCTGCCCAGGAAAATGTCGCTTTGTAATCATCCGATGCTCTTGCAACAATGTAAAAATTTCGGTCTTTATGCTCCTGTTGTGCGATTTTTGCTTTCTCTAAAATATCTGTCAGAAGAACTCCTTTTGTTGTTTTAATGTCGTCTTTCGTAATCCCAGATTGACAAACGATTTTCATGTCATTCAGTTCTTTCACATTCATTTTTTTTAAAGAATCGACTGTTAATGTCAATTGATTTACAACATCTCCAGTCACTTTTACTTCTTTTGAAATGTATTTTAAGTCATCTTTTTCGTCGTGTTTGTGATTTTCTTTTTCAGAACTATTTTGTGAGGTTCGTGGTTGATTTTCGGTTACAACAGTTTCAGATTTTTTGCATTGCAGTGTTGTGATTGCAATCATCGCAACAGCGATTAGCTTTGTTAATTTTTTCATTGGTAATTGTTTAAAGATTTTATTTCTGAAAAGCATTATGCTTTTTGAAGTTTGTATTGGCTTATAGATTAATTATCCGGTAAGAACTTTATTTTTTAATCAGTTTTAGTGTAATTAAATTATCAATTCTAATAATGTATGCTCCGGTCGGTTGATTAGAAATATCAATTGAATAAGATTTTCCAGATATATTTTTAACTTTTTGTATAAGTTTTCCTGTTAATGAGTAAACTTCTAAGCTGCTGTTATTAAAAAGATGATTAATCGTAAAGTAACCGTTTGAAGGATTTGGAGCCACAGTTGAATCTTTTTTCAAGCTTGTTTCTGACGTTGACAATGAACCATTTCTTTCTAATTTGATGAGTAGGACATCGTTATTTCCGTGGTGTGTTCCTGCGGAAATATTCGTCGACTTTGAACCTAAAGCAATTACAAAACCTCCATCTTCTGTTTCCGTTAAACTTCTCCCCCAGTCATAACCCATTCCTCCCAGTGATTTTTGCCATTCAATGGTTCCTGTTTCATTCAGCTTTGCAATCCAACAATCAAATCCACCATTATTTCCGCTTACATTTCCGTTATTTGAGTTAGAATAACCTGCAACGATGTATCCTCCATCTAAAGTAGGTTGTGAAAAACGCCCATAATCGGAATTTGTTCCACCCAAAGATTTTTGCCAGATCAAATCTCCTGTATTACTTACTTTAACAATCCAATAATCAAATTGTCCGTGATTACCCGTAACATCACCATTATTCGGTGTATTTGATCTTCCTGATGCGATATAACCACCATCTAATGTCTGATGTATTGCATAGGGCTGATCCATACCTGTACCCCCATAAGTTTTTTGCCCTTCTATATTTCCAGCTGAATTAAGCTTGATAAACCAATAATCAAAATCACCATGATTAGAAGTCAAATCACCATTGTTTGAGGTAGTTGTAGCTGCTACGATATATCCTCCATCTGAAGTATTTTGAATATATTCTGCTCCTTCATATGCCGTTCCTCCGTAATTTTTCTGCCATTCTAAAGTTCCGTCTGAAGAAATTTTAAAAACCCATGCATCATAACTTCCTTTATTTTGAGTTAAATCTCCATTGTTAGAATTCGAGTCCCCTGCAACAATGTACCCTCCATCTCCAGTAGGTTCAATAAAATTGGCGGAATCGCTATTGGATCCTCCATACGTTTTTTGCCAGACCAAATCTCCATTTTGATTCAACTTTACAATCCAGGCATCTGTCCCTCCGTGATTTCCTGTGACATCTCCGTCATTTGAATTTGTTTCACCGGCAATAATGTATCCTCCATCAGCCGTTTGTCTGATTGAATGTGCTTCTTCGTCCTGACTTCCTCCGAGTGATCTTTGCCACTGTATAGCTCCTAAGGGATTGCTCTTTACAACCCAAAAATCTTTTTTCCCATTATTGGATGTTAAATCACCGTTATTAGAATCAGAATCTCCTATAAATATATACCCTCCATCCGAAGTCTGCCTAATACTGATTACGTCATCATCTTTCGTTCCGCCATAAAATTTCTGCCACTCAATTGCTGGTGTTTGGCCATAAGCCAGCCCCGCTATAGCCAGAGCGCATAGCATTAATTGTTTCATATAATAAAATTTTTTGTTAGTTTATAGTAAAACCTGCCGTTATGTTTTTTTTATCCTATCGGTGGCCAAATAAAAATCAACCTCCTATTTTTATCATACTTCTATTGACAATTTCATTGTTCTGTATATTTTCCATTTTAGAAAACTGTCCACCCTTTTCCTTGTGTTTTTTGAGGATTCCGAATTGGATGAGTTGTTTTAGATCTTCATTATTTCTTAAAGATTTCAGCAAATCAAATTCATCAGCTCCGAAAAGACAGTTTTTCATTTTCCCGTCAGATGTGATACGAATTCGGTTACAACCTGCGCAAAATGAGTTGCTCATTGTAGAAATCAATCCGAAAACCCCTTTGCTTTCTGAGTTGATCCTATATTTTCTGGAAGTATCATTTTTATGGTCTTTTACTTTTTCATAAGTGAAGTGTTTGGAAACTAAACTCAGCATTTCCGAAATCGGAATCACTTTATTTTTCTCCCAGGAATTTCCGGTAAAAGGCATAAATTCTATAAACCTCAACTCTATCGGATAATGATGCGAAAGTGCGATGAATTCTGGAATTTCGTCTTCATTGAAACCTCGCATCATGACAACATTCAATTTTACATTAAATCCTCTTTTAATACTTTCTTTGATATTGTCCCAAACCGTTTGAAACAAATCTCTTTTCGTGATGTATTTGAATTTTTCGCGGTCGAGAGAATCGATACTGATGTTAAGATTTTTCACGCCACATTCTTCAAATAAATCAAAATATTTGTGAAGCAAAACGCCATTTGTGGTGATTCCAATCCTTGCATTTAAGGTAGACATCTGGCGAATAATTGTTTCAAGATCACTTCTTACCAAAGGTTCGCCACCCGTAATTCTGATTTTATTGATATTGAATTTTTGAACGAAAACTCTAGCAAGCTCATAAATTTCCTGACTATTCATCAACTCAATTGAAGGCGTACTTTTGAACGGCTCATCGGGCATACAATACAGGCAACGAAAATTACAGCTGTCAGTAATCGAAAGCCGGAGATAATCATGTTTTCTCCCGAAAGAATCGAGTAAATCAGTAGGATTTGTCATCGTTTTCTGTTTTTGAATTTTTGATTTGCCCTGTCGGAATATCGGGTACATATCTCAGAAAGAAAATTGTACACATAAAAATAACCACTGAACCAATTGCCGAATACCAAGCAAAATCAATATGCTCTTTGTCTAACGCTTTATTGATAGTTCCAAACAAAAGCCACATCTGTAAACTGACCAGCAAAATGTAAATACTAATGATGGCAACCAACATTTCGTTGACGCGGAAGGTTACTTTTTTTATAGGTTTCTTTCGTACAGACATTTCTTTTCAGTTTTAATAATTTTATTTCAATTACGATGGGCTTTAGGCCAAACTTATTTTTTGTCTAAAACCAGTGTTTATTATAGTCTTCAAAAACGGGTAAAAGTCCGTTTACATCGATTTTTACTTGATTTCTCTGTAATTTTCAACAGTGAATTGTTGCAACCCGGCTTGAGCGGAAATCCTTTTTTTGCGTTGGGAAAAGCCTTGGCAAAAAGATTGGGAGCGGAAGACGGAATAGTTGCCCAAATAATTATCGTTCTAACCGTGACCGTGAGTTTCTTTAGTTTCTTTAGCGAAATCTGTCACGTAAATTTTATCTTCTTTTATCACAACCGTTAATTGTGGAAGCGGTCTTGGCGGCGGACCTTGAATCACAGAACCATCGTCTGGATTGAAAAAACCGTGGTGACAAGGACATTCTATTATTTTTTCTTGATGATTGTACAAAACAGAACACGATAAATGAGTACATTTCTGCTCAAAAACTTTCCATTTATCTTCTGCGAGACGAATGAGCATATAGGGAACCCTATGATTCTCATTGATGTAGAAAGTTCGCATTCCTCCGACTTCCAAATCAGTGGTTAATCCTACAAAATATTCACCAATAGTTTCTTCTTTTCTAAAATGATTAAACACCGGAACCGCCACGTTCGCCAATGCTAAAGTACCTGAAAAAAAGGTGATTAGTTTAATAAATTCTTTGCGAGACACATAGGCTGCTTCTCGTTTTTTTATAGGAAAATCAGCTTTCCAGGCGGGGATTTTTTTATTATCTTCTGACATTGTTGTAGGTTTAAAAAACTTTTAATTCTTCGCTGCCTTTTGGCATCATAATATTCACTTTGGTATTCACTATTTCTTTTCCAAAAATAAAACGGTTGACCGGAGTACTGTTTGGCCTTTTTTTCGCAACATTATCTCTTGTATCGAAAGTTAACGCGCCACTCGGACAAACGGTTGCACACATTGGTTTCAGTCCCACACTTGTTCTGTCGTAACACATATTGCATTTCATCATCAACATCGCACTTTCATCAGGAATTTGCGGAACTCCGAACGGGCATCCAATCACGCAATTCGCACAACCGATGCATTTTGAAGTATCTGCAGTGTGCACGATTCCGTACTCGTCTTTTGTAATTGCGTCTGCCGGACAAACATTGGCGCAAATAGGATCTTCGCAGTGCATACAGACCTGAACCGTGGTTTGAATTGTTTCTGCTCTGTCTACATAATGAATATGAATCATCGAGGTTTCTCCGTTAGTTTCACATTCTGCACACGCCATCTCACATGAGTGACAGCCGATACATCGTTGCATATCCACAAAAAACTCCATGTCATTAAATTTTTCAAATTGTTCCGCCATAATTTTTTAAAATTTAATATTGAATATCTCTACTTTGGTTGGCAAACTCTTCTGAATGTTCGCCTTTTTTTCTTCCGGTTTTTTCAACTTTACAAGCGCAAACTTTAAATTCAGGAATTTTTGAAACCGGATCTAAAGCATCAATGGTTAATTGATTTGCTGAGTTTACACCACCCCAATGATAAGGAATGAAAACAGTATCTTGTCTAATGGTCTCCACGACGTTTGCAGGAAATAATGCACTTCCGCGTCTTGTAGAAACTTTAATTAAATCATTTTCTTCGATACCGTATTTTGCTGCCAATTTTGGATGAATTTCCAATAAAGGTTCAGGATAAAGGTCAACCAACTTCCCGATTCTTCTTGTTTGAGAACCGCTTAAATACTGACTTACCACTCTTCCTGTTGTCAACACAATCGGATATTCTTCGTCCGGCTCTTCGGTTGGTTTTTTGTAAGGAGTCGGGTTGAAATGTGCCTTTTTATCATTGGTATTGAAAACCTTATCTTCCCAAAGCCTTGGTGTTCCGGGGTGATTTTCGGTTGGACAAGGCCAGAAAATCCCGAGATTTTTTTCTACTCTTTCGTAGGTAATGCCGTAATAATCTGCGGCGCTTCCTCTGGATGCAACTCTTAATTCATTAAAAGTTTCTTCACTGTTTTTATAATTGAATTTATCGCCTTCACCTAATCTTCTGGCTAATTCCATTAAGATCTCGCTATCCCGTTTTGCTTTTCCGGGTGGGTCTACAACTGCTCTGATTCTGATAACACGACCTTCCGCAGAAGTTGTAGTTCCTTCTTCCTCTTCCTGTAAAGAACCTGCGAGAATAATGTTGGCGTGACGTAAAGTTTCGGACAAAAAGAAATCAATTCCGGCATAAAATTCCAGTTTTTCTAAGGCTGCACGAACGTTGCTATTATTTGGTAATGAAACTAAGGGATTGAAACAAATCGACAACAAACCTTTGATTTCGCCTCGGTTGATTGCTTCGATAATTTCGTAAGCACTTAAACCCTTTCCTGGCATATCTTCTTCTTTGATTCCCCAGACATTGGCCACAAATTTTCGGTGTTCAGGATTTTCGATATCTCTGTTTCCGGGAAGTTGGTCGCATTTGTGTCCGTGTTCTCGTCCACCTTGTCCGTTTCCTTGTCCGGTAATTGTTCCGTAACCACAATAAGGCTTTCCTATTCTTCCGGTTGCTAACACCAAATTAATACAGCTTGAAACATTCTGAACACCCTTAGAATGATGTTCTATTCCACGAGCATGCATCAGGAAACTGGTTTTTGCTTTCCCCCACATTTCTGCCGCTTTAAAAATCAATTCTTTCGGAATTCCGGTTACTTCTTCGCCCCATTCCAAAGTACACTCTTGTACAGCTTCCGCAGTTTCTTCAAATCCTGAAGTATAATTATTAATGAAATCGTTATCCAGCCAATTGTTATCAATTAAAACTTTCAACATTGTATTCGTTAAAGCAGAATCTGTTCCCGGTCTTAACGGCAAATGAATATCGGCAGTTCTCGCAATTGGGATCTGACGCGGATCAATGACAATGAGTTTGGCTCCATTGTCTCTTGCTTCCCAAATTTTATGTGTTAAAACAGGAAAACATTCGCTCACATTAGCTCCGGTAATGATGATGACTTCGGCATGCGCCAAGTCTGCCCAACTGTTGGATGATCGATCCATCCCGAATGCTTTTTTATTTCCCGCACCTGCACTTACCATACAAAGACGACCGTTATAATCGAGATTTGCGGTTTTCAGGGCAACTCTGGCAAATTTCCCGACCATATAACTTTTCTCATTCGTAAGAGAAACACCGGACAACATTGCGAAAGAATTTTTACCATATTTTTCCTGAATTCTTCTGAT
Organism: Chryseobacterium balustinum; assembly: GCF_900168205.1. Classification (GTDB taxonomy): domain Bacteria; phylum Bacteroidota; class Bacteroidia; order Flavobacteriales; family Weeksellaceae; genus Chryseobacterium; species Chryseobacterium balustinum. Next base: position 64,315 of record NZ_FUZE01000014.1, on the reverse strand, counting down.
TTCTTTGATGACAACATCATATGCTTCGTCCCACTCAATCGGAACAAAACCTTTACCTTCTACCCTTTTGTATGGTGAAAGTAAACGATCCGGATGGTTATCCTGCATATATCGTTGCACACCTTTTGGGCACAGTCTTCCTTCATTAAAAGGGAAATCATTCCATGGTTCGAAACCTACAACTTTTTTGTCTTTCACTTTTAATTGAATTCCACATTGTAAACCACAAAAACAGCAGTGTGTTTTCACCAAAGCATCGGGATTTTGAGGATTTGATCTCACTGTTCCCTTGTTTGGGTAATGCTTGTGGGGTCCGAATACATTAATGATTTCGTCGGCTGTTACGGGTAATTTTGCCATTTCTATTTTATTTTAACCAAAATAAGTTCCTGATTCTTGTCTTGCTTTAAGATGCGCTTTTGCAAGCATTGCTCTTTTTCCTTCGGGGCTGTAATCTAGATAACTTTTTCCTTCTTCATTTTCTAGATTGAAACCTATTTCTTGGGTGATTTCTTTTAAATCTTCTATGTGCATTGAAGTAGTATATTCATCTCCTGTATGCGGACAAATCTGCATTCCGCGACGTCTTCCTTCTATTTTATAGATGTTTGCACCCACTTGTGCAGGTCTTTGAAAAATGTGAAAGAATTTTCCGAAAGGAATCCACATCAGAAACATCGCAACAGTAATTGCGTGAATAATTGCCATAAACTGGCTCATTTTACCTTCGAGATAAGTATAATCAAACCAAATTCCTAATCCTGTAACTGAAACTGCAACGAGTAAAATCAACGGAAGCCAATCTCTTTCAAACCATTGTGTTGCTATTAAACCTTCATCAATAAATCTTCTATGCATCATTATCAAACAACCTACGATAACCATAATCGCAGTCCAGACCAAAATGTGGAAAAAAAAAACTGCAATAAAGGTATCTAATGGAAAAGTCATCACCGTTACTCCCATCATATGTGTTTCGTAGATATCAATAGTTCCAGGTTTAAGCGTAAAGTGCAGCCAACCAAATGTAAGCCCGAAAGTAACTCCAAAAGAAATTAAACATCCGGTAGCTAAAAGAAAATGTCCAAGCCAGCGCATCCTTCCTCTCGGTACAATAAATTTTTGGAATAAAATATTACGAACAGAAAGCCGAATGACCTCTTTCATATACACCGGATAATCTTTGCTAAAAATGAATTCCCAGGTACGTTTCCAATATTTCTGTGTCGCAGGACGCTGCTTCCAAACAGAATGGTGATAAACCACACCAAACGTCATACTGATAGTTCCGAAGAAATAAATAATTAGCGCAGCATCGAAATTTTGCAAATTGACCGAACCTAATATGGTAATTGCAATTACTACAAACGTTGCTATTATTGCATTGATAAATGCTTTTTTGTTGATGTTAGTAAAAATGCTGAACATAGCTAAGAATTTTAAGTAAAACCTTATTAATAATCGATGACGACTTATTTTTTCTTTAACAAAGATACAGTAATACATCCTTAAATAAGATAAAAACATCTTATTTAAAATTATTCTAAAGCAATAAGTTTTAAATAATACAAATCATTAATTTGATAATCAAATAATTACAAATAACATGATTTACATCATATTGAAAGAATTAAAGATTTTTTTTTTAAATCAAATTAGAACTGAAGATACATTCACATTATATCAACTACTGAAGTGTTGATATTTTTGACGATTTTTTAAAATTTTGAATGAAGAGATGTATGAATTAAAAAAGTAAACGCCTGATAACTTATTATTATCAAGCGCTGTTTGGCTTTAAATTGGAACTTGATCTTTATTTTGAAAGATTTTTGAATCTCAATCGGAAAACGCCTCCTGACTTTGACATCGACTGGAGTTGGAAGAACCGGGATACCATATTGGAATATATATTTAATAAATATGGAAAGGATCATGTGGCCTTTTGCGGAACCAACGTCGAATTTAAAAGCAGGTCAAGGTTCAGGGAGCTTGGAAAAGTATTCGGACTGCCTAAGGATGAACTGGATCAGCTTTCTAAAAGACCGAGAGATCAGCATGATCAGAACTCCATTGTCCAGGAGATCTATAAGTATGAAAATTTATTGATAGGTTTCCCTAATCAAAGAAGTATGCATTCCTGTGGAATCCTGATTTCTGAAGAACCGATCACCAATTATTCTGCTTTAGAATTCCCCCCAAAGGAATTTCCTATTGTACAGTTTGATATGCATACCGCAGAGGAGATCGGTCTTGAAAAATTTGACATCCTTTCACAAAGAGGATTGGGAACCATAAAAGATACGGTCAGACTGATCGAAGAAAAAAGAGGAATCACTGTCGACATTGAGGATACAAGGATCTCAAAAAATGAGACCAAGTGCAACGAGTATCTGAGTATCGGAAATACGATTGGCTGTTTCTATATTGAATCTCCTGCAATGCGGGGCTTATTGAGAAGATTGAAGTGTGAGAATTATAAGGTTTTGGTAGCCGCCTCATCCATTATTCGCCCCGGTGTGGCGCAAAGCGGAATGATGCGGGAGTATATATTCCGGCACAATCATCCAAACCAGTTTGAATACTTCCACGAAGTCTTTGAGAAAGAACTCGGTGAGACCTATGGAATCATGGTGTATCAGGAGGATGTGATAAAAATTGCCATGCATTTCGGTGGTGTTTCTGCCGAAAACGGTGATGTCTTAAGAAGAGCCATGAGCGGCAAGGGACGTTCATTATCAGCCTTACAGAAATTAAAAGATGATTTTTTTGAATCCTGTAAGAAGAAAGGACACCCCGAACAGTTATCTCAGGAAGTCTATCGTCAAATCGAATCCTTTGCAGGCTATTCTTTTTGTAAAGCTCACTCAGCTTCGTATGCGGTGGAAAGTTATCAGAGTCTCTATCTCAAAGCCTACTACCCTATCGAATTTATGGTCTCAGCCATCAATAACGGTGGTGGATTTTACAGAACGGAAGTATATGTTCACGAGGCAAAAATGGCAGGAGCGACCATTCATAATCCCTGCATCAACCTCAGCGAATTTCAGACGACCGTTTACGGTACTGACGTATATTTGGGTTTTATGCATATTGAAAAACTTGAAGCCTCGGTTAAACTATCTATTCCTGAAGAACGTAAAGAAAATGGAGATTACAAATCCTTAGAAGATTTTGTCAAAAGAGTCAATATCGGTATACAAACTTTACAGACTTTGATCTTTGTCGGAGCATTCAGGTTCACCGGAAAACAAAAACATGAATTATTAATAGAAGCGAGATTTCTTTTATCAAAGAATTACTACAAAACTAAAATTATATCGTTGTTTGATGAACCTCAGAAAGATTATGAATTGCCTGTTATTGAAAGAAATCCTTTTGAAGATGCTTTTGATGAAATCGAAATATTGGGTTTTCCAGTTTCTTATTCAATTTTTGACTTACTAAAAACTAAGTACAGAGGTCACGTATTGGTTAAGGACCTATTAAAATACCACAAAAAACAGGTTAAAATGCTCGCCTATCTGATCTCAAGAAAGCACGTTCCCATCAAAAAGAAAGATCATCCCGGCAAAAAAGATGATATGTACTTCGGAACCTGGATCGATGCTGAAGGACAGTATTTTGATACCGCCCATTTTCCCGATAGCCTCAGAAAGTTTCCTTTTAAAGAAGGAGGTATTTACCTTCTATTAGGTACGGTCGAGGTAGATTATCATTTCCCGACCGTGACCATCACAAAAATGGCAAAAATGCCCTTAGTTCCTGATCCCCGTTATTCGATGGATAAGGATAAAGAGAGGGAAATAGAGAGCGGACTGCGGGAGGATGTAAGTGTTACATTTAGACAACCGTACCCGCAAGAACACGAGATTGGGCTGCCAAGAATTAGAATGATATGATTACATTAAGACTATTTGGATAAATTTTGTAGACTAGCATATAGTATTTGTATTCAAAGGATATTCTTTCTCCTACCATCATTACAGATGGAAAACCCAGACAATTATCTGTCAGTTTGAAGAATAGATAAACAAGTAACAATAATTGACAAAAATAGGTCCATTCATGTAAAACTGAATCCAGAAAACTAATTAAGCTTCATAACTCGGTTTAGACCAATGGCTTCGATTTCTTCCGCTTTTGTTATAACAATTTTGTGTTTTTTATTCGTTGTCAGTGCTGCAAATTCAACATTTGTTTTGATGACATTAATGTCATCTATAACTCCATTATAGTAGTATTCAGCATCCGGCAACATATATAGCTTCTGTGTATTCTAAACTTATTGATCTTGTAAAACCTTTCTTATACATTTGTTTATGAAACGCAGTATAGGTTTCTGTTTCCGCATCAATCAATTCTACACGTACGATAAATTTAGCCATAAGTTATTGTTTTAATTTCTATGAATATAATATCAATTCCCGCTAAGAAAATCTTTTACTATTAAACTTCCATGGATGCAATTGACGCTCTGTTACTATCCGTAAGGTTCAAGGAAACTTACAACCTCTCAAACATGATTATCTTTGATGCGCAAAATCGGCAATATCAAGAATAGCTTTCTCAATTTTCATCCGTCCCTCCTTAGACTTTAAATTAATTCCACAAAAAGTAGTACTGTTATGTACAGTACAGAGATTAAGGTAATGAATTCCTGCCAACAGTATTGCTAATGTCGTTTTAAACTCTTCAGATTGCTGACTAAAATCCAATTCCTTAGCGCTACTTTTCAAACCTTGAAAAACTTTTTCACGCTGCTCAAATAAATTTTTGAGAACACTTCGTTTTTCCGAAATTTGCCAAATGATGATCTTTTGCAATTCTTTATTAGTTTTTAAACCTTCAAACTGGCTTAACAAAGCTATTTCTGCAGGTGTTTTTCCACTAGCTGAAAAATTAGCCTCAATTTGTTTCTCATCAATTTTACGCCAATAATCCTGCGATCTGATATACTCATCAATAAGTTTATCCGTACTACCAAAATAGGTATAAATTAACTTTTTATCAAAACCGGCAACAGCTGATATTTTACTAACCTTTAATCCTAAATAACCTTCGGTTTTTAAAATTTTACCAACTGCGTTCATTAATTTTTGTTTGGTTCTTTCTTTATCCCTGATAGGGCCCTGTACAACTTTTCTTGGCATTGTTTATTATTTAAAATTGCGTAACCTATTATTTTATATTACTTCAAGTATATGTCGCCCCAGCGTATTCTTAACTTTTGATTTTATAAGTGTATACATTATAAGGGAAAATTTTCTTTGCTAAGCCTTTTGATATCCAACATCCTACTAATATTGGGAAGAATAATACATATCCATTTGGCACCAAATTGCAGACTAAAAAAAGAGCAGTAAATGGAGCGTAGATAGAAGCAGACAATGTGGCAGCTGCGCCCACTAAAACAAAATTCAAATAAATCAAAGAAGTTCCGAAGAGGGTATTACAGCAAAGAGCAAAAGCAAACCCTAGGAAAGCACCCGCGACAATACTTGGCGCAAAAACACCACCGTCTCCACCCGCTCCCAGTGTTAATGCTGCCGCTAACGGTTTTAAAAAAATTAAAACGAAGATCAATATGAAAGAATAACTTTGAGGATGATACAAAATTTCTGACAGTGAATGATAACTGTCCCCATATAGAAAAGGAAAACAGAATATCAAACCTCCAACGATTAAGCTTCCGAAATTTACTCTTAGAAAGTCATTTGATATTCCAGAAAAGAAATCCTTTATTTTAATAACTGAAATAGTAAAATAGACAGATAAACCACTACCCAAAATGCTCAACAATAAAAAAAAGGGGACTGCCGACCATCTCCATTCTGTGATCTCAAAAGGAAGTAATGGTTTGATTTTTATGTAAAATAAAAACACCACAGAAATAAATGCTGATGCGGTACAGCTTATAAACAGGGTCTTAGTAAATTTTCTGGCAATCACTTCCATCGCGAAGAGCCAGCCTGCAATCGGACTTCCAAATAAAACAGCCACGCCCGCCACAACACCTGCACAAATAAGCTCCAGCTTATATATATTAGCAGAAAATTGTTTTTCATACGCTGCATTTCCAAGCGTTGCGGTCGCAACAACTGTAGAAACCTCAATTCCTGTTGAGCCACCGAAGATGACGGTCAAAAAGCCATTAAAATAATGTGATGGAATTTTGAATAGTGGCAAATGGTCTTTACGTTGGTCAACTGTTTTATAAATTTCTGTAATCCCTTTATTCTTCCTGTTCAAAAAAAGATATTTTCTTAAAAAATAAATTGCTGTGATCCCAATTGTTGGAAATAAAACAAAAAATAAAGCATTTTCTTTTTCTGCATAATGAAATATTAATTTTTGAAAATGTTCCGTAAAGAATTTTAATGAATACCCGAGAAAAGAAGCACAGATACTTATTAAAATTGAAACTAAAATGAGTCTGAAATAATGATGTCTTCGTACTTTCTTCCGTTGCATTAAGAAATTATTTTTTTTAGTATTTTAAGGTATTTATGAGAAACTTTGAAAATAGATTACATTTTATTTTCTGCTTTCAATTTTTCCAGATATTCTTTCAAAATCTTTGCGTGGCAATGTTTCTCATCTTTTGCGGCATATAACAACGTAATAACTTCATGCTTTCTATTACGTTCTAAAAATTCTTTTACACTATCACTTTTTTGTAATTCTGTGATGTATTTCTGAGAAAAACTGACCCAAAGTTCAGGATCATGATTAAACCATTTGCGTAGCTTATCAGAAGGCGCAAGATCTTTATTCCATTCATTGATATGAGCATTTTCCTTTGACATTCCACGAGGCCAAAGTCGGTCCACCAACACCCGATAACCATCTGAGGATGGCTTTTCATAAATTCGCTTCATTTTAATTTTCATACAAAAAAAATTTTACACAAAAGTCGTTAGGAATAACTCTTAAGAACGTACATACCATTAAGCTAACAATAGTATTCTAAAGATTGAAATTCGTGACAATATAAAAAGCTGCCCAGGCTACGAATATCAGAGCAATTACCCACACCCAAACCGGTATCGTACGAGGATTTTCGCTTCCTTTGATAATGAAGCTTTGATTTCTTCCTGTATCATACGCGTTGACCATTAAAGGTATCGTGCCATTAACTACTTCATCATCAGAAAGTCCTTCTAAATGAATAATAGGGCCATTACGAACGATAAAAGGTATGATTTTTAGCCCCTCTTTCTGATCAAATTTACTAACAATTCTAAGGAGGTGTTTCCCATCGGCCAATTTTGTTGTATCAAGATTAAAAACTATCGGGGTCTGAAGTTCTGCAATGGGATTCACTTCTTCATCGATGTATAAAAAAACAGTGGCGTTATGTTTTGACATTTTTTTGAAGCTTTAGAAATCCAATATTGTATTTTTGATATGTTTTCTGTTCTTTTCTCCCGGGATGACCAGAAACTTAAAAGAAAAAAATAAAGTCCCAAGTGTAATTATGCCAATACTTGATACAATTACCCAGTCCCAATTTGATTCGGGTCCAGTACCATGTGTTAGATCCTGCGTTATTTTAGGCTGTTGAAGTTTACAGGCGTCACATGCCTGAACATACCCGGCCCAAAATAAAAAAACAAAAAATCCTAATTTTATCTTTTTCATATTATTTTATTTTATCCATAATTACTTTCACTTCATCAGCCGTCACTTTTTTTCCGGTGTTCCCCCAGCTTGTTCTTTCATGATTAATGAGGGCAGCAACTTCTGCCGGTGAAAATCCTGCATTAGTTCCAACAGCAGGCATTGTAGCGTATTCAGGTCGGGGATCATAACCTTTCATTATAATAGTTACATATAATTCCAAATCATCACCTAAAACGACCGGGCTTCCTTTTAATGCTGGGAAAGCTCCCGGTAATCCCTCTCCGTTCGCCTGATGACAGCTCGCACAATTTGTAGTAAACAACGTTGTTCCATCAGGGAGATTATCGCCTTGAGAATTTCCGTCTGCTTTTTTTTCTACTTTATATAAAAATTCTCTGGTCGGTATACTTTTAGGAAGCTCAGTTTGTTTTAAGCTCAATAAATACGCAACCAAATCCTGAGCATCTTTTGAAGGAACGATTTTTCCCTTAATTCCTATTTTAAACTTATCCGGAACATTTACTTCGACATCACCTGTCTGCAATTCGTCTTTTATTAAAAACATCCATTGGTATGATGGCATCACTGATTCAGGGACAACTGATCTCGGATTAAATAAATGCGAATATTGCCATTCTTTACTTGGTTGCCTGCTCCCAATATTGATAAGATCAGGACCTGTCCTTTCAGTTCCCATTAAAGTGGCGGTGTTCTGGAAAAGATTCAACCTTCTATTTCTGGCGTAATCGATGGCAAGACTAGGTCTGCCTCCAAAAACCTGATCCATATCAACATTTCTAACCTGCTGTGTATGACAACCTACGCAACCTTCCCGGATATAAATTTCCTTTCCGTGACTTTCTTCCTCTGTCAGTGCTTTACTTCCAGGTAATGGTTTGTATACTTTCTGATTGTTAAATGCCGGCAAAATACAGATAACCAATGTAAGAAAAAGGAAAAAAGCTAATGCCGATGAAAACAGTTTTTTATGATCGCTAAAAAAATCCATTATGACCTTTGTTGTTTTGTGTGAACTATTTCTAAAATCTCTTGTGGGGTATGAGGAAGACGTATCTCTTTTCTTGGTTTAATCATTCTATAAAAATTATATGCGAAAACGATATGCGAGATCCACATCATAGTTCCTCCAATTGCTCTCCACAACCAAAAAGGCATCATTTTTACCACTCCTTCTATAAAAGGTTTTTTCTCCATCCACATCATTCCTTTTTCGGTAGAGCCAATCATCAAAGAAACAGTATATACCAAAACTCCAATTAATGCCAACCAAAAATGTAATCCTACAGTAATACTTGGCGGTTCATATGAAGTGAGTCTCGGAACCAAGGTATAAGTAAAAGACCATAGCATGAAGGTAATGATCCCATACATCGTTAAATGTGAGTGAGCCACCGTAAAGTCAGTAAAATGCCATAGTAGGTTTGTTGCCCTGAAAGCTTCTGCCGTCCCCTGCATCGAGCCCGTAAAATAAAAGAGAATAGAAACTACGTAAAAAGGCAGTACATAACTCAGTTTCAGACGATGCCAGGATCCGCGAATGGTCATCATGAAATTAATGCTGCCTGCTGCAACAGGGATCACCATTCCAACACTGGCAACAATAGCAATGGTCTGCATCCACCAGGGAATAGCACTGAAAATAAAATGATGCGTTCCAATAAGAGTATAAAACAAAATCTGCGTCCAAAATGCAAGTATGCTCAGACTATACGAATATACCGGACTATTAAGTTCCTGAGGAAGAAAATAATACATTAATCCTAAATTGAAGAACATGAACCACATTCCCACACCCTGATGCATAAAATAACCCTGAGTAATTGTTTCTCCCAAACCGTCCTGCCAAAAAGGAAGATAGGCAACGATCAGGATAACCACCACAAACATCATTGCCGAAACAATATACCAATTTGAAACATAGATTTCTTCTGTCTTACGGAATGCGATGGTATTGATATGATTATAAATACTAATAATAATTCCCACTGCAAAAAGCAGCATGACCGGCCAAATGTATTCCCTGTATTCGCCTCCACTGTTGTTAATCCCCGCCATTAAACAAATACTGCCTAATAAAACAGCTGAATTCATTAATATCAATGTTATGTAACCGATCTTAAGGTTGAAAACTTTCGTATTCCCCACCCGTGGTATAACGTAATACGAAAAGCCAACCATCGCCATAGATGCCCAGCCCCAGAAAACTATATTTGTATGGACCGGTCTAAGTCTTCCAAAGCTTAACCAGCTGATATGATCAGCATCAGGCGCAACAAATTTAATTCCTAGATACTCGCCGACCGTGGTACCGGCAAAGAGCCAGAATACGCTACAACCCAAAAACCAAAGGATCAGTTTTTTTTCATCATTTGGAATAATGATGTTTCTACCCTCTTCTCTTTTAGATTGCAGGAAACGAATGTCGTGCACTTCATTTGCCTCATCGATCAGCCCCCGAGGATCTCTTACCTCTTTATTTTCCGAAAGCTCATCTCCGGAAAGTTGAAATTCAAGTTCTTTTCTCCGTTCTTCCAAAGCGGAGATTTCCCCCGGCTGCAGCCTGCTAAGATGTTCGTATATTCTTTTTAGCTCACTTCTTTTAATTGTATCAGAAATCATCCGGTTTACCCTTATTAAAATTAGAATAAGTGCAAAAATCACAGGAATCAAGAAAAGGACAATAGTGATTTGTAAACCAGGCTCATTGAGAAGTTCATCCATCGTATTAATTTTAGAAAAAATTATTTTTTTGTTTCTCCTAAATTACAATGAGCGAAAATCCTCATGATACGATCTCAATCATACTCAATTTCGGTATTTAATAGTATATTAGATGATTTTTTATAGTCAGCAAATGATTTCTTTCCATCAACTTAATAGTTCGGATAACAGTTTCCACTCGTAAACCTGTTAGATCCGCCATTTGCTGACGCGTTAAGGGAACTAAATATTCTTTATTCGACTTCTTGTGTACATTGTGCATATTTTTGAAATAATCCATTAAAGCTTTAAGCCTTACAGTCGGATCTTTAGAAAAAACATGCTGAGACATCAGCATTTTGTAGTGTAACCTTCGGGATAAACCTGTACTGACGTCTATTGCACATTCTGGATTATCCTTTAGTAAATCAAAAAAATCTTTAGCGGAAATCTCTATAATACTACATTCAGTTAAAGCTACTGCATTGGTAGGATATCTTTCATTTATAAAAAGTAAGGCATCACCAAAGCTTTGAGGTGCCTCAAATATATTCTGGATAAATTCTTTACCGTCTTCACAATAATTGTTTAATTTGATTTTTCCCGAAATAATCTGGAAATAATTTTTGCAAATTGTGTTTTCCTCATAGATAAAATCTCCAACATCGTAATGTTTTGTACTATAATTATATTTTTTTAAATGCTTTTCAGGAATCATTCTGATATATATAATTGTTAATAATGAATAAGTTTAATACTTAATGTAATATTGTTTTCGAAATGCATCAGGCGTAAATGATGTATACTTTTTAAAAAATTTCACGAAATATGACGGATCGGAATAATTTAACGTTTCAGCAATACTTGCAATGGATAAATCAAAATTAACCAAGAGCCTTTTAGCTTCTAAGATGATCCTTTTTCTGATAATTTCTCCTGCCGATAAATTGATCTGCTGTTTGCATATGAAGTTCAATTGGTTAGGAGTAACATTCAGAAAAGCCGCATACTCTTTGGGCAATTTATATTGATGAAAATTAACTTCTACAATTTCTATAAACTGCTTTAATATCAAAGAATTATAATTGGTGTCTGTAAAAACGGTTTCAGTGGTAATTTCTTTACATGCCAGTGCACAAATTTGTAGTACCAATGACGCAATCATTACTTGTGACCAAGGTTGAATGTCAGCCATTTCTGAAATAATTTCCTCAAAACAAAGCTTAATTCTTTTCTGGTTCTGTGCGGAAATTTTGACCATTTGGTCGCTTCCGAATAAATTGAAAAAAGGAAACTGATCAATCAATGATGAATTTATCTTCAGCTGGTCAAAAAAAGTAGTTGAAAAATTGATTACATAACCCTCCGTATTTTCGTCTAATCGCCAGCTGTGAACCTGATCCGGACGCATAAAAAATATTTTATTAGGAATAACATCGTACGAATTGAAATCTATTAAATTTTCACCGCATCCTTTTTCAAAATAGGTAACATGGTAGAAAGAATGCCGATGTACCTTCTCTGTGCCGGGATTCCGCTTTAAGAATTCTGAAAACTTATCAACCGTAAACATTTCACTAATAGAATTACATGTCGACAGACCTCCTATCTTAAACGTTGGATAAACCTCCTTCATAGCTTAGTTATTATAATAATTCAACGATCATAAATATAGCTATTTTTTCGATGATTAACACCATAAATAATTGATAATGCTATGCTACTTTTGGCATAATGAATACACAGAAATTTAACTATGACAATACCATAGTACGTGCCTTTTTGTATGCAACAATAGTTTTTGGACTGATCGGATTCCTGTTTGGTCTCACTGCGGCTCTGCTGTTATTCTATCCAGAGCTGCCGGAATTCATTTTTGGAACTGATGACGAGTCAATAAAAATTTTAAGAAACGGAGGGATACAAGCGTTAATAGATACCAACGGAGCATTCGGTTTCGGCAGAATAAGGATGCTACATACCAATACTGTAATTTTTGCTTTTGTCTGCAACAGCGTTTTTGTCGGAGTATATTACTCTGTACCAAGACTCTTAAAAACAGAAATGTTTAGCAAGACATTAAGCTGGATTCATTTCTGGACTTGGCAATTAATGGTTGTAATAACCTTTATAACTTTCTTTATGGGCATCAATACATCTAAGGAATATGCTGAACATGAATGGCCAATCGATATACTTCTTACGTTTTCATGGGTGATTTTTGGAATGAATATGTTCGGAACTATTGCGAGAAGAAGAGTGAGACATCTATATGTTGCGATTTGGTTTTATTTAGGAACATGGATAGCCGTAGCGATGCTTTATATATTCAATAACCTTGAAGTCCCCTTGTCCTTTACAGGATGGAAGTCGTATTCTGCTTATTCAGGAGTTAAAGATGCCATCGTACAATGGTGGTATGGTCACAATGCGGTAGCATTTATTTTAACTACCCCAATTTTGGGTTTAATGTATTATTTTTTACCAAAGGCCGCTGAACGTCCGGTCTTCTCATACAAGCTTTCAATTATTCATTTTTGGTCATTAATATTTGTGTACATATGGGCAGGGCCGCATCATCTTCAATATACCGCAATACCTGCATGGGCACAGGCTGTAGGAACTGGTTTTTCAATTATGCTGATAGCACCATCATGGGGAGGAATGCTGAATGGATTGCTCACATTGAGAGGATCTTGGGACAAAGTTAGAGAAAATCCTGTTTTAAAATTCTTCGTTGTTGCAGTAACTTGTTATGGTATGGCAACGTTTGAAGGACCTCTTTTAGCAACAAAAAACATTAATAAAATTGGCCACTTTACAGACTGGGTGATAGGTCATGTTCATCTCGGAGCATTAGGCTGGAATGGCTTTATGGCTTTTGGTATGATTTATTATCTGATCCCCATCTTATGGAGAACAAAAATATGGTCGGTCAAGATGGCAAACTGGCATTTTTGGCTAGGCACTTTTGGAATTATCTTCTATGCGGTTCCAATGTACATTTCAGGATTTACGCAAGGATTAATGTGGAAACAGTTTAATCCCGACGGAACATTATTGTGGAAAAACTGGCTGGATACGGTAACTGCAATTATCCCATATTTTAAAATGAGATTTTTAGGTGGCTTGTTTTATTTTTCAGGTGCTGTCTTAATGGTTATTAACTTGGTTGCTACGGTCAGAAAGGGTTCTTTTCAAAGAGAAGTGCCGGCCGAAGCTCCGGCTTTGGCAAATATCAGCAATAAAAGAAAAGAAGGTGAAGGCCTGCACCTTTGGCTGGAAAGACTGCCCGTTTTACTTACCGTATTATCTTTCATTGCGGTATCAATTGGTGGAGCTGTGGAAATAATACCAACTTTAATGCTCAAAGAAAATGTACCTACCATTACCTCCGTAAAACCGTATTCTCCATTAGAATTGGAAGGCAGGGATTTATACATCCGTGAAGGTTGCAATGCCTGCCATTCGCAAGTTGTAAGACCCTTTAGAGACGAGATTGTAAGATTCAACGGCAAAAACGGGCAATACTCGAAGGCAGGAGAATTCGTGTATGACAGGCCGTTCTTATGGGGTTCAAAAAGAACAGGTCCCGATTTACACCGGGAAGGTGGTAAAAACCCAAGTTCATGGCACTATAAACACATGTACAATCCCAGATCTACATCTGCAGGATCTATTATGCCCCGCTATCCATGGTTAATAGCCAATAATCTGGATCGCTCCCAAATGATCGATAAGCTTAAGTTCATGAAAAATACTTTTGACGTGCCATATACAAAAGTACAGATTGATACTGCAGATAAATGGGCTGATAACCAGGCAGCGAAAATTGTAAAAGATATCTTTATAGAAGCGTCTGACCTTAAGGAAGCTTATGCAAAAAGACCTCAGGGAGAATTAGAGAAAAAAGAAATTATTGCGCTTATTGCTTATCTTCAGAGATTAGGCATAGATATCAAAACAACTGATATAAAAACAGCTGATAATAATTAAAATACAAGATGAAATAACTTCCTAAAATTTAAGATCATTTTTTTAAAATTCATGATGCAATATTCTTCGAAACATTACAGATGATCATTTTCCGGTCATTTTATCAGTCGCGTATTTCTGTTACCCAAGTCCAGCGAAATTCGACCATGGAAAAAATGAACGCTTTCTTTCAAAAATAAAATCATTAAAATTATAATAAAACTGAATGTCAGAGATAGATCAACAAACCGTGCGCGGCGGCCAAGCTCAGGTTGTAGAACCAGAATCTTATAGAGATTCCATAGGAACAATGGATCAAACCGGTAAGAGAAAATGGGTTTTCCCAAAAAAGCCAAAAGGCAAATACACCAACTATAGAGAGCTTGTAAGCTATATTCTATTGATTATATATTTTGCAATACCGTTTATTAAAATTAACGGAAATCCTGTCTTTTTATTGAACGTCATTGACGGAGAATATTTTATTATGGGACAGCCTTTCTATCCTCAGGACTTCTTTATCCTTACCTTAGGTGCCATTGCTTCTCTGATTTTTATTATTGTTTTTACCATCGCATTCGGTAGGATTTTTTGTGGATGGATTTGCCCGCAGACAATTTTTATGGAATCCATTTTTCGGAAAATAGAGTTTTGGATCGAAGGTGATCGCAATAAACAGATGAGACTGGACCGGCAGGAATGGAATACTGAAAAAATTTGGAAAAGAATTTTAAAATGGTCTGTTTACATCGTTATTTCATTCATTATCACCCACATTATGTTTATGTATATCGTCGGTTATGAGGATGTGCTCCAAATAATATCAGGCGGGCCATTTGCCAATATTACTAGTTTTATTGTCATGATTCTTTTTACAGCAACTTTTTATTTTGTGTTTGCGTGGTTTAGAGAACAGGTTTGCACTTTGGTATGTCCATACGGAAGATTACAGGGAGTCCTGATTGATAAAGAAACCATCAACGTTTTTTACGATTTTAAGAGAGGAGAAACACGTTCCAAATGGAGAAATGGTGAAGACAGGAAAAGTACCGGAAAAGGTGACTGTATTGATTGCTATCAGTGCGTCGCTGTTTGTCCAACCGGTATTGATATTAGAGATGGCCAGCAGTTGGAATGCATAAATTGTACGGCGTGCATTGATGCGTGTGATGAAGTAATGGAGAAAGTTGGCTTGCCTAAAGGCTTAATAAGATACGCTTCAGAAAGAGAGATTGAAACAGGCAGCCCGTATAAATTTACAGGCAGAATGAAAGGCTTCGCAGTAATCCTGGTCTTATTGCTAGGGTTTCAAGGATTTCTTCTTTCCAGCCGTGAAGAGATGGAGGCAAAATTTATCAAGCCGGCAGGTAGCACATTCTTCGTAAGAGATGGTAAGATTATCAATACATATAATTACACGTTCCTCAATAAAACCAATAGTAAAAAAGTTGTCACTATAAAAGTAATCGAACCGAGAAATGCTGAAATTGGTTATAGTGCTTCTGATAAAATAACTGTCGATCGTGATAAAATATCAAAAGGTACTATAAACATAAGTTTTCCAGAATCACAGATGAATCTTTCCAAACAAAATATTACCATAGGCATATATGATAATAAAAATAATTTAATAGATTCTTATGAGACTTATTTTGAGGGACCTTTCAAATTACAGATCCAGTAAAAGAAGCTAAAGATCAGTATACTAAACTTCATCAGCAGATGACTTATTAAATGGTTATTTTTAATAGATTATACTAACAGTTTTACGATACTCAAAACTTTAAAGATATGAATTGTTCCTAGTTACTATTATTGATTACATATGGTATTGAACTAAGCAAGCCTCATTCAGTTTCTTTTTAAATGATTAAGCATACATACTGAATTAACATAAAGGGTACGATCAATATATACTTTGAATCAGCAACATAAATTTAATAGTTGGTAGTAATTAAATAAAGCTCATACTATACTAATAGCTTTAAAGTTGCAAGGATATGTTGTATTACAACGTTATGTTAAATAAAAGAGTACCAATGACGTGAATATTATCACCATATTGGTACTCTTTGATCCGTAAACGATTTAGTATTCTAGTTTAGATGCAACGAAGCCGGACCGAATTCTTCGAAATAAATTGCCGATTTCTGAACCCCATTCTCTACAAGAAAATTATAATGTTTTTTAATGAATAAAGCCGGACCACAGATATAATATTCTGCTTTATGATCAAGTACTTTTTCTTTTAATACTTCCAGGTCTACCCAGCCTTTATATTTGTTTTTCTGTAGTTCATTCAATTGTTCATAGAAGACGTGTTGGTTGATATTCGAATAGAAATTCGATAATTCAGTAATCTTGTCTTTGAATGCATGCACTGCTTCATTTCTACAACCATGTATCCAGGTAATAGATACTTTATTTTCATCCGCCTCGTTGGTTAGATTTTCTATCATCGACAAAAGCGGCGTCTGTCCAACACCCCCGCTAATGAATACTTTATGTGCTAAGGTCGATTCATTCAATATAAAGGTACCTGCCGGCGCAGAAAGTTCAACAATACTTCCTTCTGTAATGTGGTTATGGAGACGATTGCTAATCATACCGTCCGGATGCTTGCTACCCACTTCTTTTTTAACAGATATTCGATAATATTCGCTATTGGACTTACACGAAATACTGTATTGGCGCGGTTGTAATAACTGAAGCTCTGGTAGGAATAAACGTAAACTAATATACTGACCGGGTAAATGACTTTCTACTGATCCCCCATCAGCAGGATAAAGATAAAAGGACGTTATTTCAGTTGATTCCACAACTTTTTGTTTAACTACAAAAGGCCTCCAGCCGCTCCAACCACCTTTTTGTTCGGTATGCTTTTTATATAATTCTTTTTCCCGGCCACTCATCAAAGAGGCCAATTGGTTATAGGCTACTGTCCAGGCGTCTAATAATTCCACGCTCGCAGCTAGGCCTAGTACTTCCTTAATTGATGCTATTAGATGCCGCCCTACAATGTCATAATGTTCCGGACGAATATCAAGGCTGGTATGCTTCTGACCGATACCATCCACCATCGGCAACAGCACAGATGGATCTTCAATGTGCTCTGCGTACATTAAAACTGCCATGGCAAGGGCTGTTTGTTGCTTGCTGTTCTGCTGATTTCCCATGTTGAATATATTTTTCAATTCCGGGTTGTAATGAAACATACGATCGTAAAAATGTGAAGTTAATAAAACACCATGCTCTTTCAATACAGGTACGGTATCTTTTACTAATTGTTTTTGTTCGATTGTCATAAATAGAAATTTAGTTATTAAAGACAAAAATATCTTTTATTATGATAAAAAAAATTATTTGTTTAAAGTCAATGTACCGTCCAGTAATTGTTTATTGAAAGCACCAATAGTACTTTTATGTAACATATAAGTTATCTGATTACGAATTTTTTTAAATTCATTATGCAATGGACAAGGGTTGCTTTCTGAGCAGTAACTAAGTCCCATTCCGCAGCCTGTAAATATTTCATCACCTTCTAAAGTTATTACAATATCTGCTATAGGCCGGTTCAGCCCGTTTGCATCAAGGTAGAATCCTCCGTTTGGGCCTTTGACAGATAATATGATACCTGCACGACTAAGTCTCTGAAGTATTTTACCAAGAAAATATTCAGGAGAATTAATGTTTTCCGCAATTTCTTTAATTCCTACACGCTTTCCCTCATGAGATTGGCTGGCAATATAAAGAACAGCTCTTATGGCATATTCGCAGGTTTTAGAAAAAAATCCCATATAAATTATTGTTTTTGCTCTTGCAAGTATGTCTTCTATTAATGTTGGCTTGTGACCGATTTATTCATTGATAACAGTACTATACTATCTTTTGTTGCTTTTAGATCATGCAGCATATTCGCTTCCAAAGCTATTATCATGCCTTTATCCAAGGTAAATCGCTCGGAATCTACCCCGAAGTCAATACTACCATCAATAACAGTGACCACAATCGGATACGCTGCTTTATGCGCAATCATTTCCTGACTTTTTTTAAAAACAATCCTTATTTCCTTGGCATGTAAAGTATTGATAAGTACACTGATTGAGGGATCGTTCTCACCGTATTGAATGTCTGTTAAAATTGAAGCTATCTTAATCATAGATTTATTATTATTAATGAAATTAAAGTGGTCTTAATTATTGTTTTGTCTCTCATTAGTTTCAGCGACAACAATTTTAAGATGATACATACCAGTTTTCAAAACTTCACGTTAAAACTTTTGCACTGTAATGCCCTTCATAAATGTGACGAGCTTCATTTTTGATTGTTGGATTGAATTTTTATCAGAAAAAGTCTAGCCATTTTTTCGGCTCTCCATTTAGCTTCTTCAGCGATCCGGCCTTCAAAATGTTTATCTATTGTTGCAGACCAGATATTTAGCCAACGCTCAAAATGCCTTCCATTAAGTGGCATTTGTGCGTGCGAAGGGAATGGACTTCCATTATACGTATGTTCACCAAGTAAAACTGTTTGCCAGAAAGTGTACATTTTTTCCAAATGTTTTGTCCAGTCTTTTATCGCACCAACAAAAATACCACCAATCAATAGATCTCGTTGAACTTCACTATAAAAAGAATCCACCAAAAGTTTAATGTCATCAAAGTTTTTAATGCTGCTTTTCATTAAATAAATTTTTAACCCACATTCATGATGCGGAATGTTATGCAAATATAGAGAAAATAAATAAAAGACAAAAACATCTTTATATATTTTAAGAAGTTGGCTCAAACTAATCGATTTAGATCTCACGCCTGCTAACACTCTTCTATGACGAATTTTACACAGGAAAACAAAAGGATGATTGACATAAACTTGTATATTTTTATAACGATCATTTTTTTTAACTGATTGTAACCTTTCTACCTGTCATTTACTCTAATAAAGTATAAAGTAATTAAGATAAAAACATGGAAAATACTTTCAAAAGTAAAGCGCTTAAACAAGCATTCAATCTGTTAAGGTACACCTTTGTAGTTGTTCCTATAGTTGCGGGAGCAGACAAATTCACTAACTTGCTTACAGATTGGCAACAGTATGTCAACCCTTCAATTGGGAACGTTTTGCCCATTTCTGCTTCGGTTTTCATGATGATTGTAGGTGTAATAGAAATTTTGGCTGGCATTATTGTTCTCAAAAAAGCAGAAATAGGTGGCTATATCGTGGCAGGCTGGTTAACAGTGATAGCAATTACATTATTATTAAGTCTTAACTTCATTGATGTGGCAGTACGTGACTTAGTAATGGCAATTGCAGCTCTTTCAATGGCTAAAATAGCAAAAATTCTAAGCTAAACATGGATCAGTTCGGTCAATTAACAGAAGTTGAAATTATCAACCGTATTTTAAAAGGAGAAAAACCTCTTTATGAAATTATCGTAAAACGTTTTAATTCCTATTTATACAAAATTGGAAGGTCATATAATTACAACCATGAAGATACACAGGATTTAATGCAGGATACTTATATTGATGCTTACAAAAATCTGGGCCAATTCGAAAAACGCGCTGGTTTTAAGACCTGGATAATCAGAATAATGTTAAATAACTGCTATCGTAAAAAACAGAAATTCAGCTATAAAAATGAATTTGCGAATGAGATTATTAATGAAAATGAAACGCCTATGTTCAGCAATTCAATGACCGACATACAAAAAGAAATTCACAGCCGTGAGTTGGGGTACATCATTGAGAATTCTCTGGCTCAAATACCTGAAGATTATCGAATTGTATTTTCTTTAAGAGAAATAAACGGATTGAATGTCTCTGAAACATCTGCACTTCTCAACATCAGTGAAACAAATGTCAAAGTCCGTCTAAACAGAGCTAAGACCATGCTGAGGATTGCAGTTGAAAAATCTTACACAGCGGAGGAGCTTTTTGACTTCAATCTGTCTTATTGTAACCCTTTTAGCAAAAAAGTGATGCTTGAGATTAATCGGCTATAATTAAAGTTATATACTGAACATACTGCAATCCACAATGCTGCTTCGGCAGCATTATACTAGAATTTATAACTAACATAGGAATTGAAAACATTGTCGTCAATCAGTTGCATTATAGTCCTAAAGAGCAATTAAATAAAACCTATGTTAAGAATGTCACGCATTAAACCAATTGTCATGTAGTGAAAAAACAATAATTGCACGAGCCACTGAAAGAGTTTTTAATCTTTTCCGGACCTTAGCTCATTGAAGAGCAGATTTTAACGCATTAAAATAATAATGATTTAAAGATGACATTGGGAATCAGGTTTCAGTCGAAAGTGAATGTTCTATAAACATCAAAAAGAATTTCAAAGTCAATTGACAAACAATGCAGCCAAATTTCAAGAGTATAATACAAGTTTACTGGTTCTTAAAGATCCTACCGAAAGCCGTTATGTAACTTTAAATAGCGCTAAAAGCCCGGGCAGCTTACTATACTCCAAACCCTAAGGATAATAATAATTTTATATGAGTTTGAGTTTGCTTCCAAGTGACTATTATTTAGGCGTTTTAACATTGACCTTTCTCAAATCGGTGGGTCTGGATCTTGTAAACTCACGAAAAGTATCACTGAACGAACTAATTGAACTGTACCCCACCTCATCTGCAATTTCGTTAATGGATTTGTTTGTATTCAGAAGCAGCTCGATAGCTTTAATAATCCTTAGCGTTTTCAGATATTGAAGAAAAGAAATATCCATATCGGTCTTAAAAAGGCGTGAGAGTGAACGTTCACTCAATCCGAACTTTTTACTTATACTCGTAAGGCTATGCTTTTCTTCTATAGTATTTTCAAGATAATTAACAATTCTCAACATTTGCTTGTTCTGGGTAACAGGAAGAATGATAGGTAAAGGTTGCTTATGGGTTCCCGGGAGAATCTTTTTTAACGCTATTAAAAACTCGAAATTTTCGTCCATTGAAGTTACGTGCCTTTCGTCCCATATTTCGGTATATTTAATCATTTGTATCAGGAGCTCAGAGGCGGGATAAATACCTAGCCGACTGAAAAAAGCATCGGAAAAATCATCGTGAGCGTAAAAGTATAGCGATCGTAGCACTGTGGCCGAGTGACCAATCTGAAGGATATGTTCTAAACCTTGAGGAATCCAAAAAAAATGTCTTGCAGGGACAACATAAGTACGATTGTCAATAGTTATATACGCAATTCCTCCCTCCACGTAACTTAGCTGCCCCTTCGTGTGTTTATGAAAAGGGATGAGTTTTTCTGATGCTTCATGCATTATAAATACACTATTATCATATTTATCAATGTCTGGAAGAGCTGCAATAAGTCCCATATAAGAATTCTATAATTTAGAATTATGCAAATATAATAATTTGGCCGGAATTATGTAATACTTGACTATTTTAGATAAAATAAATCTCTTAAGACCTGATAAATTTGCAAGCATAATAATTCGAAAAATTCAGATGAAAATCTATTTAATCGGACTACTAATATTTGGTGGTAGTCCTGTCCTGTTGGCCAACGCAAGCAGTCTCAAAAGTGATACTCTTAGACTAACTTTAAAAGATGCATGGCAAAAAGCTGAAGAGAATAGCCGCCATATAAGAATAAAAAATATGGAAGAAGAAATTGCTAATGCTGAACTAAAGGATGCAAAAATGGAACGCCTTCCGGAAATTGAAGTAAAGGGATCTGCTGAAAAGGCTTCTAATATACCCATCTATGAAAACGGCCTTTTTTCTAAACCATCACAACATGAGATAATCCACACACTTTATAAAGTTGGTGCAGATTTCTACTTGAACATTTATAACGGAAACAAGCTGAACCTTAAAATTAAAGAAAATGCAACACTACAGAAGATAAGAGAAATTCAAAAGAAGAAGGCAATTTCTGATATTCATTATAAAACAGCTGCATTGTACCTTGACCTTCAAAAAATCTTTATTTTCAGAGATTTAATTAAGAATGATATTGGTGATCAAAAAGCGCAACTAAAAGAAATAAAATCACTTTATAAAAACGGTGTTGTTTTGAAAAGTGATTTGCTGAGAATCGAACTTGAACTTTCCCGTCGTGAAATGGCCCTAATTACTATAGAAAATGATATTCTCATAGCCACCCAAAAACTCAATATTATTTTGGGAGTTCCCGACGAGCAGATTATAATCCCCGAATTTCCATTTAGTGAATGGGATGAAAAGGCTACCTATGATGAATATCTGAACAGCGCCTTGGAACATTCTTTTGACTATCATGTTTCAGAACAGCACACAGAGCTTAGCATGCTAAAGCTTAAGCAAGTAAAAACAAATGTTACTCCCAAGATCGGTTTATACGGAGAATTTTATTATGCCAATCCGCAGATTTTCCTTTTCCCCTATAATCCTTATTGGTATTCTTTGGGAGTTGTTGGTGTAAAAGCATCGTTTTCTTTGTCATCCCTTTATCACAACCCTCAAAAAGTAAAAGCTGCAAAAATTGAATTTGAGAAAGAAGAAGAAACTCATAAAGATACTGAAGATAAAGTAAGACAGCAGGTAAAGGAAGCTTACCTGAGATATCAGGAAGCATTGGAACAAATTAAGGTGGCAGAAGTAAATGTTATACAAGCCAAAGAGAATGCAAGGATTATTAAAAATACGTACTTCAGCCAAACATCGCTGGTTACAGATCTATTGGATGCAGACATTCAGTTATTACAAACAAAATTTGAGCTGGAATCGGCTAAGATCCTTGCACAAAACAATTATTACTTATTACAAAATATCATAGGGATTTTATAAAATATGAAAAAGAAATATACTCCTACAGACAAATTAATTACCAAAATAACCGGATGGGTTTCAGGTCTCATTGTTGCTGCACTTGCTATTTGGGGAATCTTTACCCTTTTAAATTTTTACAAATACGAACAGACCAATGATGCTCAGGTTCAGGAATATGTAAATCCCGTTATTTCGAGGGCTGGTGGATTTATCGTTGATGTAAAGTTCGAGGAAAATCAGGAAGTGAAAAAAGGAGACACTCTCTTAATTATTGACAACCGTGAATATATATTGCAGCAAGAACAAACACAGGCTGCCCTTCAAAGGGCTCGCGCTCAAATAGAAGTATTGGAAAGTACTACTCGTACGATGGAAAAGGAGGCTGCTTCAGCACAAGCTAAAGTAGAAGCTAACAAGGCCAAAGTATGGAAGCAAGAACTTGATTATAAGCGATATCAGAGTCTTTACAATGAAGAGTCAGCTACAAAACAACGACTCGAAGATGTAAAAGCAGGATTGGATGTAAACAACAGTGAATATCAAGCTTCCCAGGATACTTACGCAGCGTCTAAATCAAAAATAAAAGATATTCAAGCTGAGAAAACCGTTGTACATGCGGAAATAACAAAACTCGAGGCACTTTTAAACCGTCATAAACTGGATGTCTCTTATACCGTTATTGTGTCGCCCTACGACGGACGAATGGGACGGAGAACAGTTGAAGTAGGACAGATGATTGATGCTGGTGAAACATTAGCTTTTATTGTAAACAACGAAACAGACAAATGGGTAGTTGCTAATTATAAAGAAACCCAGATTAAAGATATGCGCATCGGTGACCATGTTAAAATTGTAGCAGACTCTTATCCTGACAGGGAGTTTAGGGGAACTATTATTTCTCTCTCTCCTGCTACAGGCTCCAGTTTTTCGTTATTACCTCCTGATAACTCTACAGGAAATTATGTGAAGATTGTTCAACGTATTCCAGTAAGGATCAAGATAGATGGGAAAAGAAAAGATATTGATGTGCTGAAAGTAGGCATGAACGTCAATGTATATGCAGGCAAAAAACGTTCTAATGGTTAGAAAGATTCCTTTTTTTAAAAAATGGATTCCGGAATGGCTTGTAAAAATTATTCTTTTTATGATGACACTGCCAGGAATTACTATATTTTTTCTTCCTTTGGCAAATATAAATGCAGCAGCTGGATATTACGGTTGTGAACCCGCGGATATTCAGTTTTCTGTTGCATTGTTTTATGCCGGATATGTTGGATTTTACAGTCTTGAAAGAAGGTTTTTTAGCTTTCTTGCGGCAAAAGAATATTTTCTATTGTTTATGACACTTCAGATTATGGCATGCCTCATCTGTTATTATACGAATGAGATTCATATTCTTTTTCCAGTACGTTTTATTCAAGGAATGCTGTTTGCGTGTAATGTAAATTTATCTCTAAGTTTAATATTTACCAGATTGAGCAGTGAAAGAGGTCGTGAGATTAGCTTCTCAGTATTCTTTGGAATTCTAATATGTGCATTGCCATTTAATAATTTGATTACGGCGGATCTTATTGACTCTTATAATTTTAACAATATCTATAAAGGTGCAGTGTTTTTATATTTTCCAGGATTTATTTTTCTGGCAATAACCATGAGACATTACCGTATCAATTCGAGATTTCCACTTTATAAATTAGATTGGGAAAGCTTTGCTATTTTCAGTACCTTACTTATACTAATCGGATATATTACAGTTTTTGGACAAGAATATTACTGGTTAGAAGATAACCGTATTTTAGGAAGTACAATTGCAATCGGAGCATTACTGGTACTGTTAGTATTCCGTCAAATGTTTAAAAAAAGACCATATATAAACTTGAGTGTTTTCAGATATAGAAACTTTACTGTAGGTCTTGTCATTCTTTTTATAATGTATATCTGTCGTTTTGCCTCAGGAATTACAAATAGTTACTTTATTTCCGTTCTTCATTTTGATCCGTTTTATCTTTCTTACATCAATATCTTTAATCTTTTAGGACTTATTACTGGAATTATTGTCGCCTGTTGTCTGGTTTTGCAGAAAAAAAATATCAGAAGTATTTGGATGCCCGGTTTCTTTACCTTGTTGATGTTTCATGCAGTAATGTATTTTTCATTTGATGTACAGGCTGACGAATTTAACTATTTTATTCCGTTGTTTATCCAAGGGTTAGGAATTGGTCTCATTATGGTCCCGACCATCATTTACATTATCTCTTCGGTGCCACTGCAAATTGGCCCGTCTGCAGCGGCCACAGCATTGGCTATTCGTTATTTAGGATTTTGCGCAAGTATTGCATTGATCAATTACTATGAATTATATCAAAAGAGTAGGCATTACAACGCTTTTCAGGATCGTTTAAGCGCCATAGATCCGTCAATAAAAGACTTCATGCATCGACAGACCATGAAGCTTAATGGAAAAGGAATGCTTGAAGATCATGCCGTAAAGGGAGCTGAAAAATTGCTAAGAGAGAGAGTGAATTTACAGAATCAACTAAGATTTGCAATGGATTATTATGAAATGATGGTCTGGATGCTTTCAATAACATTGGTGCTGATTCTTCTTTTTCCTTATCTCAATCGTACAGTGCTTTACCTGAAATCGAAACGTTTATCACCAGCATAAACATATCAATTTTTAAATTAATTTTATGAAAACAAATAGTACAAAAAAGATCATTTCATTTTTCCTTGTATCATCTTTATTTTTTCTTTTTTCATGCCAGAATGACGACCGGACTTTTCAATTGGATATAGTAAAGTTAGAACAATTTGAAAAAGAAAAATCTCTTCCGGAACAAAAACTTTTTATCAAAGTTTTCAAAGAGGAAAGTAAAATCAGTATTGCAGAGACTGAACTTTATCCCAGTGATTTACCGCTTCCTGCAACTCTGAAAATGTATCCATCACCTGAAATGAACTTGTACGGTACTTCTTATCATTTGGAATTGTGGGGCAATATAACTGGATACATTGATAGGTGTTCTGTTCATATGGATGATTATAAAATCATTTTTCCCATAGATATGGAGGTTAAAGGTGAACATCTCGAAATTTCAATGCAGGGCAGCTGGAAATAACTCTAAAATTTTAAAATGGAACAAATTATATTATTGCATGATGTAATTTCAGAATTGCTGAACGAAGGATATGCTCTGGATTTCGACATCATGAAATCTATGCTTTCAGGATCGACTGACACAAAAAAAATTACTAATCTCAACACATCTGAATTTGCTATTGATAAGATATACATTTGCTACGAAACCGAATATGACTCTGAAATAATCTATGTATTTGCTGTATCAAACACTAAACACAATATAAAAGGAATAGCCACTTCGATTAGCACCGTTGAGAATGACATTAATTTCTCCGAAATGATCGAGAAAATTAAAACAGGCTTAAAAGAAATTTCTGCATTTTGTTTTGGAAAAAAAAGCAAAAAAAATTCTTGGTAACTGAATACATCAATGTACGATTGTAAAAGTTACAAACTCACTTTGACTGAAATTATGTATTTTCGTAATAAACTACCATGAAAAAACTGATCCTCACCGCTAGCCTGTTTACTCAATTTTGCGTTGCTCAACAATCGGATGTAAAATATATCAACAGTTGCGCAACAAGTGTGCGTATGGAAAATATATACGTGCAATATCCTTACCTTAAAGCTGAAGCCAAAGCTTTAATCTTAAACTTTCAGATCTCACCAAAAGCGGAAAAATAAGTACTTCCAAAAATCAGATCTATGAGATCCCTGTAGTAGTTCATATTATCAGTGATGGGAGCAATTTAGGGAGCTCCGACAACAGAACCGATCAGCAGGTGATCGAATGGATTAACTATACAAATGAAGTTTTTGCCGGAACCGCTCCCGGGATTCTGGGAGAAGCTGATGGCGGTACGGTAATTCCCGTAAGGCTTGTTCTCGCAAAGATCGCTCCGAATTGTACTCGCACTAACCTCTCGTCGAACAACCAATACCTTCAGTATGGAGTCAACAGTGCCACAGGATATAATGGCGTTCATGAATCGACGATAACGCAATTATCAAGATGGGATCCTACAAAATATTATAATATTTATATCGTAAATAAACTGGCTACAGGTACATTCCTTGCAAGCGGATATGCCAGTTTTGCAGGAACGATACCAATGTTTGATGACAGTTTTTTAATAGGGAACGTATGCTCTACCGGCCAGGCTACCATGGCCCATGAATTTGGGCATGCATTAGGACTGTGGCATACCCAAGAAGGCTCAAATGGAAGCGCCTGCCCTCCCAATGCTGATTGTACGCTAGACGGAGATATGGTTTGCGACACCGATCCTATGTCCGATTTATTAGGGAGCCTGTGTGCAACTGGAACTGTTAACAGCTGTACCGGAAATATATTTAACGGCGTAGAACAGAATATCATGGCATATACAGGTTGTAACCGAAACAGATTACTGTTGGCCAAAAGAACAGGGCTATTGCTCAACTTCTGCAATATAAAAGTAACCTGCTCAATTCTCCTGTACTGCTTACCCAACCTTTGCAAAATAATTTCAATTTAACCCCGACCTGTATACCCACGATATGCCCGGAAGCACCGGAGATCATCATTCGGGAATAGCCATGGTCAAATTTGGAGATATTAACAATTATACCGAAACTTACAATTTATCAAATGCGCAGTTTTATGCTGATTATTCTAATAATTATTGTCTTGGCACGGCATTCACGTATTCCTCTAAATACTCCTACCGAACTCTCAGTAACGGTAGCTACAATTATCATCACATCGTTAAAGCCTATATCTATTATAATCACAATGGAATTTTTGAAGAAAATACAGAAATGGTTTTCAGTCAGACCAATATTCCGGGCTCTACTACAGTTACAGCGATTGTAAGCTCACCTTTAGGGGCCGTTTTAAATACGGTATTATATGAGATCCCCGAAATATGATACGATTATCACAGGAGCGATAAAATGAAAGTTTTCAATACGTTTAACCTACAGAAGAATCTGGTTCAATATTATCGTAAAGCCAACTATTTTCGGATTTATATAAGCTATAACATTATGTATAAACTTTGAATGTTCGCACAATAGATTATTCGTTAAAAAACCCTTTACTTAAATTTAAAATAAACACACAAAAATATATATATAATTGATATATCAATTATATTTGCATCAAACAAATCTATATGAATATTAAAAATCCAACTGGAACAGTACTTTATTCCATTGAACAAGCAATTAAAGAATATCGAAAAGTATCACAGAAAAATATTTCTAAAATTATAAAGGACATCACCATAGATCAATGTTTAGTGCTGATGATACTTAACAAGAATGCGAAAATTTCTCAAAATGAATTGGCAAATCTTATATTTAAAGACAATGCCTCTATTACAAGGATGATCGAATTAATGGTAAAGAAGGAATACTTAATTAGGACTCTTCATCAAGAAGACCGCAGAAAATTTAATCTTGAAATAACTGACAAAGGGATAAAAACCATTGAATTAATAGAACCTATTGTTCAACTAAACAGACAGACCGCTCTAAATGGTTTGTCATTGGAAGAAATATCCTTGCTAGATAAAATGCTCAATAAAATAATTACCAATTGCAAAAAATAAAAGCGATGAAACAGATTCTAACACTTGTATTACTATTAATGGTTACTTTAACATTTGCACAAAAACCAAACCTTAATGAAATAAAACAACAATTAAGAGTACTCGAAAAAAAAAACTATTTAAGCGGCGTTATTCTTATTGCAAAAAATGGCAAACCAATATATAAGGAAGCATTCGGCTTTGCTAATCTCCCAGACAGCATTCGTAATAAAACTAACACAAAGTTCAATTTAGCGTCTATTAACAAAATGTTTACGGCAATGGCTGTAATGCAATTGGTGGAAGCTGGTAAAATTTCACTTTAGGATAAAATAAGTAAATATCTTACAGACTATCCAAATGAGGCTGTTGCTGACTCAGTAACAATTCATCAGCTCTTAACCCACACTTCAGGAATGACCAGTTTTTGGGAGGAATACGATAAATTAGCAAAAGAAAAATTCAAGACAGTTTCTGATTTCCTTCCATTGTATGTTAATAAAAAACTAGCCTTTTCTCCAGGTTCTGATTTCCTCTACAGTAATTCAGGATATATGGTCTTAGGTTTACTCATTGAAAAAATAACAGGGGAAAACTATTTTGATTTTGTAAAAGAACATATTTATAATCCTGCAAAAATGATGGACACAGATTCTTATGAGTTAGATGAAGCTGTTTCCAATCTGGCTACCGGATATATGATGTCATTAGAAAAACCCGGGCAATGGAAGAACAACATTTTTTTAAATCCGACAAAAGGAACACCTGCCGGCGGCGGATATTCAACAGCTGACGATCTGCTAAAATTTGCCAATGCTTTACAAAACAACATCTTACTTAGCAAAGCGAGTGTAACTCTTTCTACGTCAGGAAAAGTGAAATATAGAGCAGGAATGTATGGCTACGGGTTTGAAGAAAATACCATCAACGGGCAGCGCATTATTGGACATACCGGCGGACACGATGGTGTTGCCAGTGAACTGATGATTTTTCCTGATCTGGATTATACTGTGGTAATACTTACAAATGGAGAGGTTGAAAATTATTGGGAAGTGAGCAATCTGATCAAAAAACAATTGGTGGGTTCGACGCCGGCAATTGACAATTTTTTCTACACTAAAGACGTCATCAAGATAATATGCAACAAAGGTTATCAAGCTGGCATCAAGGAAATAGAAAATAATTCAAAGAAATATTCATTAAGAGAAAATCTTATTGAAAGATATGGTTATAAGCTATTATTTGAAAAAAAGTACAGTCAGGCAATAGATCTATTTAAATTAAATATTCATAGTTTTCCAGACTCTGCTTATGGTTACTACAATATCAGTGAAGCATATACAGTGTCAAAGCAGAATAAAGAAGCACTTGAATATCTAAAGTTATACATTGAAAAAGAGCCGGAAGACATTGATGCTAAATTAAAATATAAATTGCTAACGAAATAACTACCGCTTTAGGCAACTTAATTTCTAATATTGAAGAGAAAAATTTTAGGAAATCATTACATATAATGCTTATTGGAAAAGGAGAAGAAGATCATAATTCAAATTTCAAATCTGTTCTAAATGTGGCAAAAGATGATCAATGAACTGTTTTGATTTAAGACCTTTAAAGAAATCTATTTTACAGAAAAACGTACAGCATTGGTTGGACAAAAAGGAGCAATCATACGAAGTATAAATTGAACTCTGGACAGAACATAATTATTTTTAAATTTGCTGAATGGAAAGATTAGATCTCCTTATACTAAAGTACTTATCACAAGGTCTAAAGATCGGTGAAATCCCTAAGCAACTTGAAGACGACGAATCACTCGTTGTTAGTAAAAGCAGCATTGAAAAAAGACTTACAACCATAAGAAAAATATGCGGTGCTAAAACTCCTTTCCAGCTCGCCGTGATAGCAAAAGAGAGAAAATTAATTTAGTAAACCAAGATTGACTTTGTAATGATTGTTATGTTATTGTAAATGACGAGCAGACTGACATTATGATGAAACGGACTTTGGAAAAATAAGTTGCTGACACGGCGCTAGAATTATTGGGAATGATGAGTAATAAAATCCATTGCTAACAAATTGCTGAAAAAATATTTAAACAAATCGAATGACAAACAATGAACTGTTAACCAGGGTTTGCGCTAGGATGAGGAAAATAGTTTTTCAGTTGAGGCTTATCAATAATATAGACTTTTGTGCTTCGATTTGTCTTTGTAGAAATTGCTTTTCTCCAGACGTTTAGCCCCAAGACATTCCCTTCCTTATTATTGACCAATATCTTAGACTATGATGGAACAATTAGACAGAATTTAATGCTAATGTTTTTCCAGCATCTCTTTGATCCCATTGGACGATCGTAAATTTATTTTTTAAAATATTGGTGAAGGATTCCGCGTTTTTCATCATCGAACTTCCGGGACCGCCCGACAAAAACAGCAGGATGGGTTTATGAGCATCATCTGTTTTAATTTCTATCACTTGTTTTATTCCGCCGATTTCTACGGTGAGAAGGGTGTCCATTTTTACGGTTTGCAATTGTGATAAACAAAATACAGACATTAGTAAAAAAACAAAAACACTTACTTTTTTCATGGTTTCAAAATTTTAATTTGACATTAATAATCTGATGCAAATATGCTGTAGAGAATCCTGAAAAAAGTCCGTGTAAAAAAAGTCGGACTCATTTTAATAAATAAAATGAGTCCGAGTATTAGCAATCCAAAGTTCGAGTATTTACAATCAATTAATTATCAATTTTTTATGAATTCGATTGCCGTTTGATCCGTTTATTTTTTAAATGAAGTATGAAAAGAAGATTTTGAATTGAAGCCCACCTCATATAAGATTTCTAAAACCGTTACTTCTTTTTTTGTGGGATCTTTTAGAATCGTCATTGCTTTTTTAATACTATATTCATTCACAAAATCAAAAAAATGCTGATTGATATGATGGTTGATCAAAACAGATAACTCACGAACCGGAATTTTCACCTGATCTGCCAATTCCTGAATCTTTGATGATAGCCTTGATCAACCTCTGAATGGAAGAGTTATACAAGCGGGGAATTTTGATAGATCACACCAAGAGATGGAATAGTCCATTTTATCTATATTTTTCAGCAGTATTCTTTTTTCGGCTCTTTAATAGCCCAAGTTTTATCGGTATTTGACTGCGATCAAAGTATAAATTGTGCTGTATATATAGTAACCTCTCATTCATAAGCAGAATCAGAATTAAACTAAAATTCAATTGATTATAATTTAGCAGGATTTACATCCTTCTTTTTTCGCAAGACCACTGTGCAGGTTAAACAGATTAATTTGGAATAAGGTAATGAGCGATTACTATTTTTTAAAAAAATAATTGAGCGCTCCTTCCAGTTGTGAATCATGTTGAAGTGGGTAAAGAATATCGTTCAGGTTTCTCTCAATAATAACATCTGGCTTCATCCCAATTCCAACAAACTCTTCCCCATTGGGCAGTGTCACTTTTTTTGTGCAAATCCAGGCAGTTGTGTTACCAGGCAGTTCGATCTGTAATGGCTGGCCTGTACTCCCGTTGCTGTAGTCGCCAATTCTCTTGATATTTTTTTGATCGTAGAGATAAATTAGAAAATCTTCTGCAGCAGATGCGGTATTGCTATTGGTCAATAAAACGGTATGAGCTGTCAACTTAATATCCGTATGAAGAATAGTCGTCTTATACTCATAGCTGTGAAATTTGGATCCGAGATAAGCTTTATATAAACTGGTCGCTTCTTCTTTAGTTATTCCCCATTGAGGCTTACCGCTGATTGTATCTTGTGCAGTCAGGAAGGATCCAATAGCTCTCTCCGTTGGAATAATTTCCCTGCTATAGTTTTTTGCACCAAAGATGGTATCTGTCTTAACAAAATATTTAGCAATGTTCAGAGCGTTTTTCCCACTTCCGCCACCATTGTTGCGCACATCAAGGATGATTTTTTTAGCTTTTCTAAGTTCGTCGAGTTTCGATTCAAAATCTGTCACAACAGTCGCATCGTCGAAAGTTCTAATGGCGACATAGGCTATATCATCATTCAGCCATTTAAACTCAAAATTTCCTTTTTGCGGCAATGGTTTAGAACTCAGTTCTGTCTCTTCCGTCTTCGAATGGATCAGATGCAACTTTTTAATTTTCCCTTTCGGTGTTTTTATCTCGATATCGTACTCCTCCCCTTCCACTCCTGCCAACAAACTGTAGCCTGCTGTGGCATTGAGGTCGTTTTCAGTAGAGGTCGAAATATAAGGATTAACGTATACTTTTGAAGCTTTTCACCGTGATGCTGATTTTAAACCAATGTTAATCATTTAATTAACAATAGTTATCTAAATTTATTATCTCTTAAAGCGGAGAATTTAAAGTCCTATTATTTACAATGAGTTAATAATCAACTGTTTCTAAACGCTACTGGTGTTTGGTTTGTGTATTTTTTAAATGAAGTGTGAAAGGAAGATTTTGAATTGAAACCCACTTCATATAAGATTTCTAAAACCGTTACTTCTTTTTTTACGGGATCTTTTAAAATCGTCATTGCTTTTTTAATACGGTATTCATTCACAAAGTCAAAAAAATGCTGATTGATGTGATGGTTGATTAAAACAGACAACTCACGAACCCGAATTTTCACCTGATCTGCCAATTCCTGAATCGTTAATGAAGGTTCTAAAAATGGCTCTTTTTCTGTCATGAAATTTTTAAGTTGTTCGATCTGAAAACTTTTTGTGTCGTCGGTTTTATTTTCAGGTTCAATATTTTCAGTAAAATTTTCTGCAGGTTCTAATGTAGAGTCAATTCTGCGAAAAAGTTCAGGGTGGTTCAATGCCTTCAATATAAACCAGCAGGCAGCCAATAAAAATGAAGTTCCTGCCAAAATATGTATCCAAATAAACAGGTCGTTGTATGCAGTGTATCGTACTGTATTTTTAAAAATAATACATACATGAATAAAGAGTAAAATCATTGTAAGCTGAGACAGCCATCTGTATAACAAAGTGTTAGGATTAGTATAATTCTCGAGATAAACCTTCTTGTATTTTTTGAGGATCATGAATACGCCAACTACGTAAAACAAATACTGCAGTTCCGCAATAATCTGATAAAAAAACATTTCAGGAGAATCCCATATATGTTTAAAGAAATATTCTTTTGCGGGACCTTCTGCAAGATAAAGCCTAGGAACTAAAATTAAATTGGCAACAATGAAAGGAATAAGATGCAGTAAGTGCTTTCTTTTTAAAGTAAAATCAAAATAACAAATGGCATTAACGTACAGATAGAAGAGAGGCATTACCAAAAGGTATGCAGACATTTTGAAAGTTTTCAGGTTGTAACTATCAGTAAAATAATGCATAAAAAGTCCGCTCATATCAATTGCATTAATGATAAGGAAGGCTGCAAATAATCTGTTTTCCAGTTTCCTGTCAGTTAATACGGCAAGCAACACCGATATAAAAACATTCAGCGCTGCAATAACTTCCAGGAAATTCGATTTGTCCATTAGTTTTTTTGCAAAAATAAGATATACGATTTAAAGGGAAGTGAAAATTACTAATCGCTTTAAATGTTATATTAAGAGTTATCAAAATTTCAATGAACTGCAATTGCATCTTGTGAGGTTTCTGACTTTTTCTATGCAGATTACCATTCAGGCAGGCACAAGGAAAACTGTAATCAATACCTTGAAAACAATAAGAAAGAACATTGATGAAAGCTTGAGATATTTTTGCGGAGGGTTTGTAATCTCAGATTACGGATACCCAAAAAGTTTTTTTCCGCAGGGGCAACAGAATATATTTGCTATAGAAAATCGGATAGCCTCACGGGCAATGTTGAACTTGGAATTGGCTCGTGATTACATCAGAAAAAAAATAAAAACGATTGATGAGAATATCTTTTCGATAGTAGTAAATGACTGAACCGAAATACTTATTTAATACCTGTAAAGTCAAAAAGTAAATCTTTTAACATTGAGGAAGTAATTCAAGAAAATTAAGAAATCACTTCAAAAGAAAACAGTATTAAGAAGATTAAGACTCAGAAAATATTTACCGTTTTTGTGGCAGAGCTATTAGTATGGATAACTTAGTATACATATCATCGTACCGATCGGAAAAGCATTTTCTGAATCTCACATTTAGTAAAATTACTTAAAGTATTTCTGGAAGGAAATTCTAATGATGTAATGAGGAAGAATTCTACCTTTGAATGCGAAAATGATTTTATTGCTAATAAGAAAGTTAAGATCTGTTATTCTTTCACTATTTTAGTTTGTTGTATTATCTTCCCACCTTTATCTGAAAGT
The DNA here is from genome assembly GCF_900168205.1 of Chryseobacterium balustinum. Classification (GTDB taxonomy): domain Bacteria; phylum Bacteroidota; class Bacteroidia; order Flavobacteriales; family Weeksellaceae; genus Chryseobacterium; species Chryseobacterium balustinum. Next base: position 29,228 of record NZ_FUZE01000014.1, on the reverse strand, counting down.
TCTAATAGATAGACACCTTTAGCAAAATGCTCCATAGTAATTTGTGATACGTTTTTAAACGATCCTAATTGTTGACCAACCATATTGTAAAGTACTGCATCAGCCTTTATTGACAAATGGAGTACGTTTTTTACAGGATTTGGGTAAGTTGCAATACTTTTCCTCACAGTCTCTTCTGTGGCGAGAAATGCTTGACAGTTTGAACTATAAGAGGCTGTGGCATCTTTGTGCCAGTTGCTTCCTATCGCATTGATGTTATCAATTTGGATGCACTGAAGATTAGGGTTTGCAGTTGAAAAGAACCATCCTAGGCCAGTATTATTTCCGCTTTTAATATTTAGACTCGTCAGTTGATTGTCTGAGCAAGTTAAATAAGTTAGAGCCGTATTATGACTCAAATCTAAAGTAGTTAAATGATTAGCAAAACAGTAAAGTTCCGTAATGTTTACAAATGCTTCAATACCAGTAAGATTTGAAATATTTTTATTACCACAAAATATTGAACCATTAAATGCTATTGCTTCCGAAACTTGTATCTGCCCGTCACCGTTAGTGTTTATTGCTGAATTGTTTAGTAAATAATTTTTAAAGTTAACATCAGGAATATTAACATTTTGTGCCTGAATTAAGTTAATACAGAAAAGGACTAAAATAATTAATAATTTTTTTTTCATATGGATAATTTAATATAATATTTTTAACATACTGGGTTTATGAATCGATAACCGTAAATATTTCATCAACTACTATGTCGCAAATATAATAATAACATCAGCCTTCTAAAACATATTTAAATTTAATATTTATAAATTGAAAAAAAAAGCACAGTTATAATAATTATGAGAGAACATTCTATCGTTTTTGATATTTTGATGAAATGAATAAAAGCATCAAAATTCTATCGGAAAATATAAAAGATATTAACCAGTCCCCTAACTCGAAGATTATCAATATCCTTATAAATTTATAGATGATCGATTAAGCTTATTAGAAAATTTACAAAAAATAAACTGAAATCCCATTATCCCTATCGTATAGAGAAGAATAATTAAAAGTTCGGAAATTTATCAAGGGAAAGTCTTTGCACTTAAAGCAACATCAAAAAAAATCTTTCAGCTGCAAGAGTAATTTAGATTTATATCGCTAACGACCCAAAAACAACCGGACAATTACCAGCACATTCAGTTAGCCAAATCAATGGTTTTACCTTCGACTCCCTCTCTTTCCACAAAGTTACCGTAGCAGAAGTGCTACGGTTTTTTATTTGTAGTTTTTAATTCAAATCTCCAAAAACGATTTATATTTGATATGTATACGTTAGATAACTCTTTTAATTTGAATATTGATGAAATCAACCTTGTTAACAAGGAAATAGGGCATTCTGGTTTTGGAAACAAATAACCAGGCAATGGTTCTACCGAAAGTAGAAAGTACACACCTGAATATTATAAATCCCGAACCGGGAACAATGGCTTATGATACAGTTACCAAACAGCTTGCTGTTTATAACGATTAGGGTATGGTCATTCCGGAAACTTTAGACTAAATTTTAAATTCATTCAAAACCACCTCCTAGGGTTGTTTTTTTATGTGATTAATTAAAAGAATTACGTGATTTATCCAGTGCATTCATAATAATACCATACATAAAAACGCCTTACAAAAGTAAAACAATTCATAATTTTCATCATGAGAGTGTATTTCAAGAACTTTAAATACATTCTGTTGATACATGCTTTTTGTACATAATCCTAAAGTATGTAATCTAATTCTGAGGCAACTTTTCTAAGGTGGATACTCCAATTTTCATTATGCGATGTTCAGAATAAAGAATTTATCTGAATAATCATGCTTTTAAACTGCGCTTTATAAAAAATATCCCCGAATGAAGCGGGGATAATTACTTTAGTTTGAGATAATTTTTAAATATTTTATGATAATGGATATACAGATATGCCTCCTAACTAGGTTTCCAGAACCTTAATATTTCGCATGTTCATATATTGTTCTGATTGAGTAGTAAGTGAAAGTGGATCCTTTTCTAAAATGACAATATCTGATTTACTAATTTTCACTATAAACTTTAAAACAAAAATCAGTTGACTACCATAGGGAATTAAGTTTAAAAAGGGTCGTAAAGTTTCAATCATGTCGGATATATTTACATCTTTTAATAATGAAATAGCTTGTCCAACACCATTTCCATCTTTGTTATCTCTTAATAAGATTAAGACATTCAACAGTATATCAATTGTAGAGATCGTTTTTTTATCAACAACTTCTAAATCTTTTATTGCTGATATCATTTTATCTAAGTTGACATTTTTTAAAAATTCAAGAATTACCTGTTCTAAACCAAAACTATTTGAAATAGCAGAACCGATTTTCTTAGTATTATCTTCTATATTTCTTGAAAGAGAAGTTGTAGAATTTTTAACTTTTGAAACACTTTTTTGTACTTCATTCTCTAAATCGTTTTTCTTATCCAACAATTCGTTTTTGGCTACATGTAAAGTATTTCCAAGTTTAGTAATTAGTTTATCAGGTTTTATTTTCATTTTATGTTTTTAGATTATTTATATCAATATGTTTTTTTGAAAAATTAATAAGATTAATGTAAAAAGTATTACTGATTTCTCATTTCAGTATCTAAAAATTCATCATGACTACAAAAATCTACATGAAGAACATAATGATTTATACTTGGATGATCAATACCTTCGTTATAGCTTTCTTGTTGTATTAATTTGATATGATTTAACATCGAGGGTTGTAAAATTTTCACTTCTGGGATATTGGAAGATAATAGTGAAACACTTTGCATAAAATTTGTGAACTTCTTTGCAGTGCTAGCATGAGGTTTATCATATTCTCCATTAAGATTTAAATGACCTCCAATGGATGGACATGAATTAAATTGTTTTTGCTTTAAATAATTTGTATCCCCAAAATAGCTAGTAACTATTATTTTTTTTTTATATTGTTCTTCAGAATATTTCATTAAAATACTGTGAGCTTCTCCAACTAATTTATTAGGTATATGAACAGCTAAAGTTTGATAGTTTATTCCATCAAATTCATAATCAATTGCTAAAGCTTTAAAGGTTTTGTCTGGTGTCAGCACAACTTCTTTAATACAAAACGTGTCTCTTGAATCTTCAAGTACATATGCATATAAATTTTGTACTGAAATACTCACATTATTCACGTTTTTTCCTTCTGAAGAACAGACCAAATAATAAGTATTACCTTCAAATTCAATCTTTTTTTCAAAATAATCACCTTCAGCAATTACAAATACTTTAGGTAAAGGACGATTTTTATAAAGTTGCGCTAGTTGTAAATTTAAACCTTCACGTTTAATTTCTATATTTTTGTCTACTTTTTTTGATTTATATGACTTTTTTTCTGAAATATGATTAAATCGTTTTGAAAAATTAGCATTTGCTTCTCGAGAATAGAATCCAAAAATCATTACATCTCCATAATCCGTATTCTTCTTTTCTCCATTAACAACATTTCTATTTATATTCGGTAAAATTGTATGATAACCATCTCCTATTGTACTATTATCTGTATGATGATCAACCATATTTTCTTCTTCATTATCAGAGATAATTTCATCCTCTGATACATTACACAAATCCGATATCAAATTATTAAAAATATTTTCAATTAGGTATTCGTAATAATTCCAAAATAAATTGTTATAGGGAATATATAACCCATTTAAAAAATTTATATCCAACGATACTGAGTCGCTTTCAATAACATTTTTAATCCTTAGAACTAATTGTTCATAATTGTAATTTGTTTCAACAAAAAAATTATAATGAGATAATAAAATTTCCTTTAAGTCATTAGTTAATTGTCCTTTAATATCTAAATTTTCCATAATCATAAATCTTTAATATTATTAAAATTCTCCTACTCTATTCGCTTTTCAGAATCCGCGGTTTTATAATTAAGATTTTATATTGAAAACAACACGAGGTTGTTTGTATAAATATTTGTTAGCTGTAGCGGCACTGTCTTCATTCTGAATTACAGTAATTGTTTTACCTTCATTGCCTTTATAATCCATACCAAAATGAGCATTTTCATTTTTTAGATACATTTCTATAGAAAAGAATGGTTTGTCTGTAATATATAAACGAAGTGTACTATTGATAGTGGTTACATAATGGAAATCATGAGATTCATCTAGTTCAACAATCAAATGAGGCCAGTTTTTGATGGTTTGAGATTGTAACAATATACCATAGTAACTATTGTTAGCATTAAAAACAAACCAAAACTCGTTTTTGATTACATCTAAGGCTTCTAATAGAATTTGAAGTTCATCTATATCTTTTCCAGAAACTTCTGCTTGAACAATTGCTATTTCACATTTTTTCTTAATTTCAGCTAACAGAGTAGCAGAATTATATTCTGATTTATTATCTGATAAATTATCCATAAGATTTTTTAAATCTTGTTTAATAGATGAGTTATTCTCTAATTTAAATTTTCCAAATTCATGAATTCGTTCGTTTCGTTTTTTATTTAAAACTAACTTTTCAAAATCTACAATACTTAAAGTAGGACCAGCGCTAAAAATTCCAAACAAGAAAGCTAGAATCCAAGAATTATCTATTTTAAAATACTGTATAGTCTCTTTCTTGTTTAAATCGGCATGAGGAAATAGGTAATTAATAGGAAAATTTCTAAATCTTACTAATTCTGTAATATAATCTAATAATAATTGAGGTATCTCTGGTGACTTAGAAATGAAATTTGGTAAGTGACTATATTTGTTTTGTTCTAATATTAAGTTATGTAATTCTAAATCATATTTCCATTTTTTCAACTCTTGTAATACTTTATTGTCATTCATTATTAGCAAGCGTCCTAATTGCCAAGCTGCCGAATAAGTCATGTCAAACATATTTGTATCTTCATTAAATAGTATCAAATAATCTGCATGATCAGGAACATCATCTATTGATTTATCTTTAAGAGTTTGTAAGATATTAAACGATGAATTCCTTTTTGTGAACGGACCTTGGTACCAAGAAATAATTTTCCCTCCTGCTTTTAATTGGTGTTCTAAAGGAATTTTAGCAGCATCCAATAATCTAGTAATGGGATCTTTATCAATTTTTAATTCGCTTGCACTTTCTTTTAGTGCTGGAGATTTAATAGAAGTTTTAAATGGTTGTAAATCTAGTTCATGTAAATAACCTTTTAAATTTTTACCGTTATATTCTAGATATTCTAAAATAAAACTATTATCAACTTGATCTTTCTCTAATTGCTCAAATTCCTTTATGTTATTTTTCTTATCCCACTTTTGCCAACGTAGATTTCTATCTTTTAAATATTGTTCATTTTTCTCTATTAATTCTTTGAGCTCTGCATTAGCATGTAATTTTATTTGTTCTAAAGAATCTATTTTAGAATCTTTGAGACCTTTTGCAAAAGAATCAAACTTAGGATGGGTCTTTAATTTATTTAAATCAATTTGATATAATTCGGCAGTAATACTTTCAAAAGACCATTCATGTAAAACTACACAAGTGGTTGAAATATGATTTAAATCCTGAATCATTTTATATTTCTCACCAAGCTTTTCCGCATAATAACATACAAATACTTTGTACTTTGTATTAGGTTCAACCATTCTATTAGCTATAAGAATGGAAGTTTCGGTTGGGAGATTTAAATCCTTAATCTCTGAATGTTTTTGTACACGTACATGAGCTATATTTCCTACTAAATCAATATCTGGATAAAAACTTGTTTTTTTAGTGCTAGATAAAATTTTTAAGGGCTTGGATTCATTTGGATTCTCTATTGATCCTAATAAATCATTTGTATTTAATTCTTTTATGAGAAATTCGCCATTAGAGATTTCCTCTTCTTTAAGTAACACTAAAAATAGATAAGGTAATCTCTTATTGTTACTCCTAACTTCATATTCCCAAGGAAATGTACTTCGTCTGAACTGAATATGCGGAAAGGTGCCTGCAAAATTCCCTTTATGTTCTTGAGGTGGATATACCGTTAAAACTTCATTTTGAGGAATAGTATGATTATACCCTTCAACATGAAAAACAACATCTTTTTTATTTGTAGTACAAACATTGTTATCAAATTCTACATTGATATGATATTGACCTGACGCTATTGTTGGAATATTTGAAGTTGCAATTCCAATTGATTTTGTTTCCATATTATATTGCTACTTCATATGTACCTAAATATGATTCCTTGTATTTATAAACATTGATATCACTCACTAAATCCGTAAAATCAATTTCTTCCTCGTTCAATATTCCAAAATCCAACATCGTAGTATTATTTAATTTTTTGTTTCTAATAAAATTTATATCAAGTGGTTTATTATCAAGCTGAATATCTTTTTCTAAAGAATCATACAACGAAACCTTTACTTCTTTAATCTCTGAAATAACTTTAGAAAATTCTAATCTTATTCCTTTAAAAACGTTGTTTAATAAATTATCGTTTGAAAGTGCCTCAGTTTCTGAAATACTATTTTTTGTATTCCATATTGATTTTGGAACTGATTTATAAATTGGAGATAACACAAAAGATTTAAAATCTACTGTCGCACCTTTAACCTCTAGGTTTAATTTATTTACAAGAGCGTCAGAATTATCAAACACCGGATATATAGGAGCTTTTTCTTTAAGTTCTTCCTTAGATAATTGAGCTCCTTTAATTTCTGTTATTGGAATTTCAGAATATACTTCTAGAGAGAATGTTTTAGGATTCACAACGATACATTCTGTACCATCTACGTTCTTTATTTTCTTAATTATTCCTGACGTTATATTGTACGGCGGAGACCTGTTTTTCCCGCACTTGCATTAAAACCCTGTGAATTGCAGCTTGAAGGAAACTTTGACTTTTCTTATCTTTTACTTGGTCATATCATCTGATAAATTGATTTATACTAACATCTGACGAATTGGTTTATATAAGAATCTGATTAATCGATTTATAAAAGAATCTGATCAATTGATTTATACCAACATCTGATGAGATGATTTATACTAAGAGAATAATAAGGATCAAAATTTCAATGAACTGCATTTGCATCTTGTGAGGTTTCTGACTTTTTCTATGCGGATTACCATTCAGGCAGGCACAAGGAAAACTGCAATCATTTCCTTAAAAACAATAAGAAAGAACATTGATGAAAGCTTGAAATATTTTTGCGGAGGGTTTGTAATCTCCGATTACGGATACCCAAAAAGATTTTTTTCCGCAGGGACAACGGAATATATTTGCTATAGAAAATCAGTGAGCCTCATAAAGAATTGTGGTAATTAATTATGATCTGCTTATGATACACTATTAGTAAAAAGGCTGATATGATTGCGATTACTTAATATGAAGGAAACCGTCCTAAATTGGGATTGTAAAATGATTTACTACCGCAAATATTATTTTTTAAAAAAAAATATACATAAGAAAGCACGAGGCATGTAAAGACATTATCATTCAATTTTTAAGTATGGATGTTCGAAATATTTTGTTTGCAAGAACCAGAAGTGCCTGAAAAAATTATTGGAAATTGTTTAATTAATTTTAATATAAACGCAAAACCTTTTAAATATTGATGTTAGATAAATGATATTGCAGAAGGCTGTTGAATGCTTCAATCGAACAATAATGCTAAATAAGGAAAACAAATAAATTAGATTATTTACTACTTTGTATTGCATAGTATTAATAGATAAACATATCTTTGCATAGAAGGTTATTTAATTTTCCAAAAGAATAAATATTTATATATGAAAAATTATAAAAAACTAATCCTAATTTTCACTGTATTCATACTTTCAGTGAATAATGTATTTGCTCAGACAAAAAAAATAAATCAGATTGATTCTCTGATGAAATGGTCTAATCAGGCTGGCTTTTTTAATGGGAATGTGCTCGTTTCAAAAAATAATAAAATAATTTATAGTGCTTCTTTCGGATTTGCTGATGCTGCAAAAACAGAAAAATTAACGATCGATTACAGATTCAATATTGGCTCTATTACTAAAGAATTCAGTGCCGTAGCATTAATGCAGATGCAGGAAAAAGGCAAATTGAAATTAGACGATAAGGTCTCTAAATTCATTCCCGAATTACCCAAATGGGCCAATGAGATTAGTATTGAAGATTTATTACGATATACAAGTGGAATCCCCAACGTTAACTGGAAAAAAATTAAGAATGACAAAGACCTTTTTGAAGGTTTAATGCTCATTGACTCACTTGATTTTAAATCTGGCACCCATTACGACTATAACAACAATAACATTTTTTTGAGGCAGTTTATTGTTGAAAGATTGACAGGTATGCCTTATAAAAAATACGCAGAAAAATATATCTTCAAACCTTGCAATATGAATTCGTCTATCCTGACTCCTTTTGAAAATGAAGACGATATTGCAAGGGGATTTAATAATACTTTGATTCAGGATAAAACTGATCTGCCGATAACTGGGGGAACTTATTTAACAACTTTAGATCTTTTGAAATGGGCAGATTGTCTTCATAAGAATAAAATAATCAGTGCAAAATCGGTTTATGAATTGGGACAGCAATTTGATTTGCCGGAAACTCAGTCAGCATTAGGACAGGCAAAATATTATGATAAAAAATTGAGAATACATCAACATGATGGAAGAGCCGGAAACTATGAAGCCATTTTAGTTTCAGACATTGAAGAAGAATTTACCATTATTCTGTTAGATAATAATTACAACGGAAAAGTTTTTGAAATATCAGATGCCATTACAGCAATACTGAAAGACCAGAAGTATAACTTTCCACAAAGAAATTAATTAAAAAGGATACTTCATAAGACCCTCTTATGCTTATCAATACAGGCCTTAATGATTATTTAAAATAATTGAATCAAAATTTTTGCACCCTCATTTTTTATCTTTGCCATTTTTAAATTTTAACAATAACCTTATATAACCTCAACTTAATATGATCCCTATTTTGAAAAAGTCATTAGCTGCAATTTTATTATTTTTCTGCAGCATTTCAGTTTTCTCACAAACAGACAGCATTAATGTATTTATCCAAAATCAAATGCAGAAACGTAAAATTCCGGGATTGGAATTGGCGATTGTGAGTCACGGAAAAATTATAAAAACAGGCTATTACGGATTGGCGAATATTCAGGATTCTATCGCTATAAGTAATAAATCTGTTTTTACCATAAATTCCATTATGGTTGTAAACTCTCATCCGCATTATCACTATTAACACTTGCAAAATAGAATTGAGCATTTGCGTTAATCTAAATTTGGTCAATATTTATGACAATTTGTTTAACCAGAAAAATAACGCTAATTTAGCCCGAAACCTCTTATAGCAAAGGGAAACGCTGTACGTTATTACAATAAAACTTCGATAACTATAAAATGAAAAAAATAACATTCTTACTTCTTACATTATTCATCACAAATTACAACTATGCTCAAAACACAGTACTTGACAGTTTAGTTCAAAAGAATGGTTTTCCTTTCCAAACTGATAAAAACATTTCATTTCAGGGAAAAGGATGGGATGTTTTGCTCAATGAAATAAAACAATCTAATTCTGTTTTGTTGGGAGAAACTCATTTTACAAACGAAATTCCTTATTTTACAAATGCTATTATCAATGAGGTTAAGTTTGACAACTATTTTCTTGAGGTTGATCCTTATTCAGTAGATATCATCGAAACAAAAGTTAAATCTCTGTCTCCTGAGCAGCTTAAGTCTTTTGTTAAAAAATACAGTACAAACTTTTCTTTTTTGGAGTATGAACCAGAATTTGATTTGTTTAAGAATTTAGTTAAAGGTAAGACCAAAATATATGGTGTCGAACAAATCAGCGTTTTTGCAGACCAGATGATCATTTCAGGTTTAAAGGAAACTTCGAAAAATAAAAAGGCGATTGAGGTCTATGAGCAAATGCTTCATAACTCCAAACTAGCTGCGTCTAAAGATGGTATGGAAAAATACTACCTATTATCTGAAGACTGCCTTCAAAAAATAGATTCGTTGTTGAAGTTAAAACTTTCTGACAAAGAGCGAAAACAAATTGAAGACTTAAAGTTAAGCAGAGAGATCTATGTAAAAAGAAGTCATCCGTTAAGGATTCAATTGCTGAAAAATATATTGCTAACGCAACTGCCCGATTGGAAAAACAAGAAAAATCTTTTCAAATTTGGTGCAGTGCATCTACCAAAAGGAGAAACCATCTTAACAAAAACCGATATTTATGATATTGGCAATTTAATATCGAATATCGAAGAGGCAAATCATAGGAAATCCTTACATATAATGCTCATTGGAAAAGGAGAAGACGAAAATGATGACACTAGTTTTAAATCTTTTCAAAATGTGATGAAAGAGGAACAATGGTACTGTTTTGATTTGAGACCTTTAAAGAAATCTATTTTACAAAACAAGCTAAAAATAGATGATGTATACTTATCGAGAGTTATAAAAGGTTATGATTATCTTATTTATATTCCTAAAGTAACTAAAAGTAAAGAAATCTCGATAGAATAACAATGTACATCATTGCTTGGACAAAAAGCAGCGATCCTACGCCAGTGTAAATTGAACTTGAGAGAACATAATTATTTTTAAATTTACTGAATGGAAAAATTAGATATCCTTATACTAAAATACTTGTCACAAGGTCTAAAAATCGGTGAAATTTCTAAGCAACTTGAAGACGACGAATCAATCATTGCTAGTAAAAGCAGCATTGAAAAAAGGCTGACAACCATAAGAAAAACATTCGGTGCTAAAACCCTTTTCCACCTCGCCGTTATAGCAAAAGAGAGAAAATTGATTTAGTAAACCAAGATTGACTTTTTAATGATTCTTGCGTTATCGTAAACGACGAGCAGGCTGACATTATAATGAAAAGGATTCTGGAAAATTAATTGCTGACACAGCACTAGAATTAACGCATATATTTATATCATCTGTAATCTCAATGATATATCAAACCACAACAAACAATAAATGAAGAAAATTGGATTAGTTGGAGGAATAAGCTGGACATCGACATTAGATTATTACAAATTTATAAACGAGGGAGTCAATGCAAAATTAGGTGGATTAAATTTTGCCGAGTGTATGATCTACTCACTGAACTTTGGAGACATCTACATTCAAAGTTGGGACAATTCATATGATCTGCTGCTCAATGCCTGTGAAAATTTAAAGAAAAGCGGAGCAGACGGAATTGCACTGTGTGCAAACACTGCGCATCTTTATGCTGACAGACTTCAGCAAGAAGTTAATTTGCCAGTGATCCACATTGTTACAGAAACAGCCAAAACAATCAACAAAAATGGATTTAAGAAGATTGGACTCTTAGGTACAAAGTTTACCATGGAGATGGACTTTTACAGAAACAAATTTGAATCATTTGGACTTGAGGTTTTAAGCCCTGAACAGTCGGAAATCAGGGAATACATCCAATACACATTAAGAGAAGAATTGGGCATTGGATTTATTAACCCTGAAACAAAAGAAAAGTATAAAGAAATTGTAAAAGATCTGATATACAGAGGAGCAGAATGTATTGTGCTGGGCTGTACAGAAATACCGATGCTGGTAAGCCAGGACGATTTTGAAATTCCTGTGTTTGACACTACAAAAATCCATTCACAAGCTATTGTAGAGTTCATAACTTCTTAATAAACATACGAGTTTTGCCAAAAAAGCAGATTATGTGTAATAAACTGAATACTTGGGAATCTTATTTTGCTTGTAAAAGTAGACCTCCGAAATGTTATCCTACTACCCTGTTACCAAAAAACTCACACATGAAATAATAATTAACAAAACAGACAATTAATTAGATGATAAAATTTGCTTATACCATCCTATACGTACAAGACGTAAAAAAATCAATAGAATTTTACGAAAACGCATTTGGATTTACAAGAAAATTTGTAACGCCTGACAATGACTATGGCGAACTTTTGGTTGGAGAGACAACGCTTTCGTTTGCTTCGATGACGTTAGCCAAATCAAATTTAAAGGAAGGCTTTACAGAAAGTAATTTGACAGCTAAACCATTTGGAATTGAAATTGGTTTCACCACAGACAATGTAGAAGAAACATTTTTGACAGCTGTAAATGCAGGAGCAACAATTGTTGAACATCCTACAACAAAACCGTGGGGACAAATTGTAGCCTATGTCCGTGACATTGACGGATTTCTCATTGAGATATGCACGCCAATGGGCTAACAGAATACTTCAGACGATAAGTTTCTTTACTCAACAATTTGATAAAATTTGAAAGTGAAGAATAGTAAATAATTTGTTAACTTTTTAGTTAAACGTCTTTCTGTACTCCAAAGGTGAAACATTGGTCTTAAATCTTGAAAAGTTTGCTGAACGATTGTGAATGTTCAAAGCCCAGTTCGTAAGCAATTTCCGAAACGGAAAGACTCGTCGTCGATAATTTTTCTTTCGCTTTTTCTATAACTGCATTCTGAATGTATTGTTGGGTGTTTAACCCTGTCAATGAACTTAACATATCGCTCAAATAGCGTTGTGATAGCTTTAATTCCGTACTGATATATTTCACGGAGGGTAAACCGTTTTTCAGACTGTTTTCTTCTTCAAAATAGTTGTTTAAAAGGTTATCCATAGAAGTGATGATATCGTGATTGATTGCTTTCCTCGTCAAAAATTGTCTGTTGTAAAAACGATTGCTGTAATTTAATAACAATTCTATCTGTGATACCAGAACATCCTGACTGAAATGTATTTATGAGAAAAATTTCCAATACAATTATATAATTTTGGATTGATTTTAGTAAATCTAATTATAACTTAAATATCATTTAATACCTTTAAAATATTATCTATATCTGCCAATAAATGGTTTGAATAGAGTCCTGTCAAGTCACTTAATGAGACAACTATTTATTAGTTGTCTCTTTTTTTATAGATATAAAAAATTAGTATTTTTTCTCTTTTGGTTTATTATAACTTTTTGATACTAAAATATAGGAATTCCAATAATAATTATTACCTTACTTGGTTTTGTTGACCTTAAATTGGCTAGATAAACTACTTTAACAATTTCACAATATTCATCTTATAAAGTTTGCCAATAGGAATTTGGTAATTCGAAATAAATATAATGTTTCCTTCAACACTATTAATCTGCTTCGGAGCAACTGCAAAAGATTTATGAACTTGCACAAAATCATTTTTGGGCAATTGTTCTAAAAAAGTAGAAAATTTTTCACGAATGGTAATTGTTTCGGTCGTGGTTACTATTTTGATGTAGTTTCCTGTTGCTTCGATGTATAAAATATTTTCTGTTTCCAGTTGAATGTGTTTTTTATTGCTTTGGACAAAAATGCGGTTAGAAGCCTCACTTTTTTCATTAGTTACAACCTTTTGATCAACAGAACCTATCGCTTTATTTACAGCTTTTAAAAATCGTTCAAAACCAAAAGGTTTGAGCAAATAATCTGAAATATTGTGTTCGTATCCTTCCAAAGCAAATTCGTTGTAAGCAGTTGTTACAATTACTTTTGGTAGATTTTGCAATGTTTTCAGAAATTCAAAACCTTTCAAAACAGGCATGTTCAAATCTAAAAAAATTAAATCTACTTTGTTTTTACTCAGATAATCAAATGCTTCCAAAGCATCATAACAGTTTTTCATCAACTGCATATTCGGCAATAAATCGCAATATCCTTTAATGATGTCGTGGGCAATAGGTTCGTCATCGATAATTAAATAGCTTATCATAATTGTTTCAGAATTAGTTGGGCTTGATATACATTTTCTGTTTCCGAAAAAGTCAATTCGTGCTGATTAGGGTAAATTAATTCTAATCTTCTTTTCAGATTTTTCAAGCCAATTCCGTATTGATTTTCAGTTTTTTCAAAATTGTTTTCAATCGAAAAAAAGATTTCGTTTTTAGAAGTGGCCAAACTTATTTTTATATATGCATTCTCTCTCAAATTTTCAACTCCGTGTTTGAAGGCATTTTCTAAAAGGATGATAAACAACAAGGGAGCAACTTTTAGATTTTTATCAATATTACAATGAAAATCAACGCTTATCAGTTTATGGTAACGCATTTTGTGGAGTTCGACATAGTTTTTCAAAAAATCAATTTCTTCCTGAATCTTTACTGTTTCTTTTTCGCCTTCATAAATGCTATAACGCATCATATCTGAAAGTTTCAATATCAATCCTTGTGCTTTTTGAGGGTCTTTTGCTACCAAACCATACAAATTGTTGAGCATGTTGAAAAAGAAATGCGGACTGACCTGGCTTTTTAAAAGCATTAATTCGGCTTTGGTTTTTTCATTTTTCAGTTTGGAAATAAAAATAATCTGACGAACTAGCCAAAAAACACCCAAACCAAATAGAAACAAGTAATAAAAAACAACAAGAAATACGACATTTGGATGGTAATTTCCTAAAAACATAACGGATTTATCTCCCTTAAAAATCACTTCATAAACCGTGATTATTACAGGAACAATTGCCATTAATAAAAGCGCAATCACAATCCATTTATTATTTTTTTTCAGAATCATCATACTGCAATATTACAACTATAAATTGCCCACCGCAATAACGTTGACAAACAACCCTTACAGCGTTTTGAATCTATGAAAATGAGTGATAAAAGCAATTTGAGTTGATGCAAATACTGTTTGTCCAATTGCAGAAGTCTTTTGTCACAAAGGTTTTGAAAACGAAATCAGCTATTTTAGGTTTGCTGAAATTAAAATTAAAGAAAATGAAAAAACGAATTTTTAGATATTTAAAACATATTGTAATTACCTTTCTGATATTTGGTGTTTTAGCAATCTCATTTTGGGTTGTATCACGATGCAAGTTTTCGGTATGCAGAAAATCCTGAAATGATGAATTGGGATAAAGATGGCCCATATATTTTTGATAAAAATGAAAGCGTTGTAACTGTAAATTACGTTAGAGGAAATCAAGATGACGGATTTTATTTAGACCAGAAAGATTATCCTTTGGATTCAAAAATTCCTGTGTCTTGTTATTTCCCATTAGATTCTACCCGTTTTGAATTTACCATCAACAACAAAATCGAAATTCCGAAAAACACTTACGACGACAACGCTAAAATTTTAGCTATTTCTGATATTGAAAGCGGTTTTAAAACCTTTCGAGATTTTTTGATTACCAATAAAGTCGTTGACAATAAGCTAAATTGGACATTCGGAAATGGGCATCTTGTTTTGCTCGGAGATTTTGTGGACAGGGATTTTTCAACCACGCAAGTCCTTTGGTTTATTTACAAATTGGAACAAGAAGCAAAAGAAAAAGGCGGAAATGTTCATTACATTTTGGGAAACCACGAATTGAAAAATATGCAGGGAAATTTTGAAAATACTTCGCTCAAATATTATCACGTTGCTTCTATTTTAAAAAAGCAACAAACCGAATTGTATAGTACCAATTCATTTCTTGGAAGATGGATGTCGAGCAAAAATTCAATTGAAAAAATCAACGAAATTCTCTTTGCCCACGGTGGAATACATCCAGATTTAGCAGGTTACAAAACAAATTTGGACGAAATCAATCAAATTATTCGTAGCAATTATTATAAACCTTACTATCCGAATCCGCAGAAAAATTTGGAGCAATTGTTAATTTCTTCTCACAAAGGAATTGCATGGTACAGAGGTTATTTTAAAGATAATTTGACCCAGGAAGAAGTAGAACGAGGATTAAATAAATTCAGTGCAAAATCAATCGTTGTTGGGCATACACTACAATCAAAAGTCAATAGAAAATACAAAGAAAAAGTAATAGGAATTGATGTAAAACACCCAAAAGATTACTCTAAAAGTATTCCCAACCAAAAATCAGAAGGTCTGTTGATTGAAGGAAATAAATATTACAGAGTTTTGCATAATGGAGAAAAGAAAGAGATATAGAATGAACCTCTTTATATTAAATCTCCAAAAAGCCCTATTCAATCTAATTGTGCTTGCATTGCAGGTGTTTTTTTGCTCTTGGCATTGATTTATCTTAGACCAGTTAAACCTTAAAATGAGTTTCCGTTGCATTCGTAGCACGCAACGCAAACTAAACTACTACCCATTTTTTTATTTAATGGTTTCTAATTTCTGAATCATTGCTTTTGCCGATTCTGAATTTGGGTCTAACGCTAAAGCTTTCTGATATGATTTTAATGCATTTTCTTTATCGCCGTTTATGAAATATGCTTCACCCAGACTATCCCAATTGTTTGCATTATTTGGAGATAATTTTGCGTTTTCCTGAAATACTATTATCGCATTATCAACGGATTTTTCTTTCAAAAAGGCGTAACCAATTTTGTTTAAAATAGCCTCTATATTTTTTATGTTAGTTTTATTAATCGCATCAATGTATGCATATACAAAAGCTTCATTCTCATTTGTATTAATATTTGGGTGTACACCTTTTCCTTCCCAGTTTGTTTTTGTAATTGGATGAATGGATTGGATGTAAGGCACTGATATTGTAAATTCCTCGTTTATATTAATTCGTTTTGTTCTATTAGCACCGCCCTTAGTAACTTCACCTACTACAATAGCTTTATTTAGATTTTTTAAAGTGTAAGCAAAGGCTTCTGCTGCAGAAAATGTTTGCTTGCTCGTTAAAATGTAAATTGGTTTGTTCGAGCTTCGTTTTCCATTCACATTTGCAAGCGAATACAATTGGGTTTTTGTGTCTGTTTTTCGTTCATAGAAATCACTTAATAAAACAGGTGTTTCATCAAAGAAATAGCTTGATAATAATTGCATCATACTTGGAACACCTCCTCCATTTGTGCGTAAATCAATAATAATTGCTTTGGTATTGCTTAGAAAGTTCATCGTAGCTGTTGCGGTTTCTTCAGCATATTTTACATCTGAAAACATTCGTAAATTTAAGTAACCTATATTTCCGTCCAATATTTTTGCTTCTGTAAATCCGTAATTAATTTCGGCCATTTGCATACCCATTTTTTTCTCTGCTTCCAATTTCTTTTCTTCCGAAACAACAAGCTTTCCTTGGGCAATACGCTCTGGTTCAAATTGAACTTTAAGGTGTAAATCCTTACTCACACTTTGCAAATCTTCGGTTAGTTTTTTAGAAAATTCAGCTGGACTGGTGATTTTGTCATACGTTTTAGATTTCAAATTCTTATCCAGCTCAGTTATCATTTTTTTGGATAAATCTAAATCGATATAGGATTCCGCAAGATGCGTTTTTATTGAAGTTATAATCTCCCTTTTTTCTTTTGTTTGCAATGAGTTTTTCTCTTGTGCTTTTGCATTCTGTAGGTTTTGTAGGATTAATAATAGCATTAATAGCATCGTTTTAAAATAGACTTTCATAATATTCTAATGTTTAAATTTTGAGCAAACATATAAGTAAACGAAAACGCTTTAAAATATTAATCATAAACATGTTCGCAATCACCACAGACAATTGATTGGTGTACACAAATCAAATTGATGCAGAAAGAAATATTGTTTGTGCTACTTTTGAGTAAGTTGGTGCCTATTGCTGTTGAAAAAGGTCAATTATCGCTAATTTTGACTTATGATTGCATTTCTCAAAAAATACAAAGCCTTCTTATACGGATTGCTAATTCATCGGGTATTAGTCATTATTTTATTGTATTTTGATTTTATTTATATTGACAATTCAGCTGTATTGGCAAATACGTTGAGCTTTATTTTTAGCTGGATGCTAATCTCTCTGCCCATTCATTATTTTTCGTTTTTAAAACAGCATAAAACAATTAGTCTAAAGTTAATTGTATTGATTTTTATTTTTTTAGCTATAATTATCAATGATATAAATTCCAAAATAGCCGACAATCCTCTAACCTTTGCGGGATTAATAAGTATTGGGCTCTATTTTTTTTCCATTATAGCACCTTCCTATTTTAAGAAATACGCATTGATTATCATTGGGTTTTACATTTTAGCTTTTGGGTATTTCTATTACATCAGAGTTTATATTGATGATGTAAATCGCTACCTCCAGCAAGAAAAAGAAATTAAAATCATCTTGACCGTTCCTTTTTTTGTTTTGCTGCTAATGTGGTTCTATCAGCAATGGAAATGGTTAAAAACTCTCGAAGCAAAAAAATCAAAAGCAGAATTGTCTTTATTGAAAAGCCAGATTAATCCACACTTTTTTTTCAATACCTTAAATAATCTGTATGGTTTAATAATCGAAAAATCAGATGACGCACCAAATGTTGTTTTAAAATTATCTGACATCATGCGTTATACCATTTATATGGGAAAAGAAGATTTGGTGCCATTAAAGGATGAAATAGAATATCTAAAGAACTACATTGAATTACATAAAATACGGTATCAAAAAACAGTTGATATTGTTTTTAATCATTCTCAGGATACCGATTATCAAATTGCTCCATTACTATTCATTATTCCTTTAGAAAACGCATTTAAACACGGCGTGGAAAGTTTGACAGAAGATGCTTTTATCCATATTAATATGAGAAGTATGAACGACATTATTCATTTTGACATAGAAAATAATTTTGAAGAACGAGAAGCCAATACGACAGTTGGTATTGGAATAGATAATTTAAAACAACGTTTAAAGTTATTATATCCCAATAAACACCAAATTCAAATTGAGGTTAAGGATGATATATATAAATTTACGCTTAAAATAGAAACAGTATGATTTACTATTTAATCATTGATGACGAGCCAATAGCACATCGTATTATTGAAAACTATTGTGAGAATTTACCACATCTGCAAAAGAAAGGAAATTGCTATAATGCCTTTGAAGCGATGCAGTTTTTAAATGAAAATGCGGTAGATTTGTTGTTTTTGGATATTAACATGCCCAAACTATCTGGTTTCGATTTTTTAAAAACACTACTCAATCCACCTAAAATAATTGTGACCACAGCCTACAAAGAATTTGCTTTAGAAGGTTATGAACTCAATATTTCTGATTATTTATTGAAACCATTTAGTTTTGAACGATTTGTAAAAGCGATTAACAAAACTATTTCTACTCTTCAAAATAAGAAAGATATACCGGCCTTATCAACTACTGAAACCAAAGCAGATGCCGGTAGTATTTTCTTAAAAGGCGATAAAAAGCATCATCAAATTCATTTTGAAGATGTATTATTTATTGAAGCTTATGGACATTTTATCAAAGTTTATTTAAAGAATGATATGATTGTTAGCCCTCAAAAAATTTCAGATTTTGAAAAGTTGCTTCCTAAATTAGAGTTTATAAGAACTCATAAATCCTTTATAGTTGCTAAAAATAAGATTAAACAAATTGAAGGAAACAGGATATTAGTTGATATGCACAAAATACCAATCGGACAAACTTATAAAGATAACATCAATAAACTGCTAAGTTGAATCTTCAATCCCGAAACGGACAGTGCAAGACTCCAATTTGTGATGATCTACTCTGGAAAGAAAGTGAATGAATTACAGCTTAAAAGCTGGCTTGAAAAAAGGCTAAATGAGAAAAATGTCAAACTTTTAAACAATTCTGAAAACTAGATTGAAATATAGTTCAAAAATGCCATTCCAAAATTTGAATGGCATTTTTTCAATTGATATATTTTAAGATAACATATCTGGAGTCTGAGCGAAAAAGTAAGGTCGCAGGATGTCTTCAAAATTATACAATCCCTTCAGTTTGCCTTTAAGGTTCTCAGCGACAAACAATGCACCACTTCCAAATGCTTCCCGTGATATGGATTCGTGGACAAGCCGAACGGTCTGGTAGGGAAACCCAAAGATAACTTCGTGTTTTCCAACGATACCGCCAGCCCTGACAGAGTTGATGCTTTCTGTCTCTATATCCAAAGTTTCCGCAATTTTCATTGCTGTTCCAGACACGCCGGATTTGGCTTTGAAGTGTTCTTCGACCACTTCAATATCAACACTAGGCGCTATATTTTTTAACAGCGATGCCGCAAACAACAGGTAGTTGACGCCTAGCGTAATATTCGGTGACCAAAAAACCACAGTGTCCCTTGCAAATTCTTTCAGAACTTTGATCTCATTTTCTCCGTAATGCGAAATGGCTGAGATGATCTTGATCTTTTTACGGGCTGCGAACTTGCCATAAAGATGAATGCTTTCTTCATTGGAAAAATCAATAACAAAGTCTACAGGATGATCCTCAAGTAATGTTTCAATGTCCGTGCTGCTTTGAGAATAGATCATTGCATCATCAGATGCTGAGATCCCAAGAATATCTTTTGCAGAAAGCTTATTCAGCGTATCAGTTTTCTTCAGAACCCACTCCAATGAAAAATCCTTGTGCTGAAGAATAACATTTGCTACCGCTTTACCTGCCTTCCCAAATCCTAATAATCCTATTTTCATAATTACAATTTTTATATTTTTAATTGATGATTTCGAATAATTGACCGTAGTAAGATACAAAAAAATTGAAAGACCGTTTTTTACCATACTTTTAGGATACAGATCTTATTGATTTCGCAGATATAGAGATGCCTATGCCTTATCATTTTGGTATATATGTAATAACAAAGTGTGAATTATAATTAAGATCATAACGCAATAGAAAGCGATCAAAATTAGTTTTCAGTTATACTCATTCTTAAAAGCTTGCCTATAAATTATACCACTTTCACAGCATTTTCTAACATACATTACTATAAACGTTAGCGAACTTTGCAAATCAATATACTTATGTAATACCATTTCAAATGCAAAATTCGATCAATACAATTCTTTTAACCACCGACTTCACAGAAAAATCGCAGAATGCATTGTTGATGGCATTGAATATCGCGTCAAGGCATCACTCACGTCTTATTGTACTGCACAATATTGATAATTTTTTTGTGATCGACAAGACCGGAAAACAATTATTAGGTGCCGACATTGTAAAAGGCGATGTACAAAGAGCCGAAAATGCCTTGCGTCAAATGGAAATATCTCTTAAGACTAAGTATCCAACATTAATCATTGAAACCATCCTTAAAAATGACAGTCTTATACATGGCATTAATGAAGTGATCGAAGATCAGGATGTAGACTTGGTGGTCTGTGCTACCTCTGGAAAACAAAACTTTGTTCAGGTTATTGTTGGTTCATTGTCTTACGAGATCCTGACAGGTTCAAACACTTCCGTACTTTTAGTTCCGGAAAATTGCAAAAAATATAAATTTGAAAAAATACTTGTTCCTGTACGGGTACTGGACGATCTTTCAGATAAGATAGATCTTTCGGTAACCATTGCCGAAAAGAATAAAGGCGTCATTAATCTTTTAGGAATCAGCGATCAGGAAGACGTCAGTAAAATTAAAAGTGCCTATCTGGAAGTAAAGAGAACACTTGAAGAAAGTTCACAGGAATACAGATCTCAGTTTGTTATGACCGACGAAAAGGCAATACAGATCTCAGAACATTCCAAGGATGACGAAGCAGACATTATCATTCTCAATTACCGGGATGAAAACAGCTGGAAATCATTTTTCCTAGAAAATTTCTTCAAAAAAATAATCAGCAACACGGAAATTCCTTTATTTTTTCTAAAGAATAAATATGAAAAGAAGCAAAGTTTGTCAAATGCCAATGCCGGTTATGATATCACGCTTCCGCATCCGGGATAAAATCAATTTTATGATCACAATACAAAAATATTCAGAAAAAGATAAAATAGCAGAAAATCAGAAAGAAGACATTGTAAAATTTCTCTTTGAACATCTTGAACAATATGGCGATCCACAAGGCGACATTGCTGCCGCAGTCAACTATTCCTTAGGCCATCAAAACAAACCTGGCGGAACCA
This sequence comes from Chryseobacterium balustinum, assembly GCF_900168205.1. Classification (GTDB taxonomy): domain Bacteria; phylum Bacteroidota; class Bacteroidia; order Flavobacteriales; family Weeksellaceae; genus Chryseobacterium; species Chryseobacterium balustinum. Next base: position 7,363 of record NZ_FUZE01000014.1, on the reverse strand, counting down.
TTGTCACAGCAACAGATCAAAACAGTCAAAGTCTTGTGGGAGCAGTCGTCTTGAACAAAACCGGAATGGGCGGTTATATCCCTGAAAACATACTTGTCTATATCGCAACCGATAAGAAAGTACGCGGACAGGGAATTGGCAAACTTCTCATGCAAAACGCCATTGGCTCTTGTGAGGGGGACATCGCACTCCATTGTGAACCGGAAAATCCCGCCATGCAGCTTTACAAAAAGCTGGGTTTTACCAGCAAGTACCTTGAAATGCGATTAAAAAAATAAAATGTCATACATCACTCTAAATTCAAATAAACTAAAATATAATTACCATTATCTGGATCAGCTTTTCGCAGGACACAACATTGAATGGGCGGTAGTGGCCAAACTATTGTGTGGAAACGAGAAATTTCTGGAATGTCTGCTGGAATTTTCTGATAAGGAAATATGTGACTCAAGACTGACGAACCTGAAGCACATCAAAAAAATATCACCCAAAACACAAACTGTCTATATAAAACCGCCAGCCAAACGATTGGCAAAAAGCATTGTAAAATATGCCGACGTCAGTTTCAACAGTGAAATTGAAACCGTCAAAGCACTTTCGAAAGAGGCCGTGCTGCAAAACAAGATTCACAAGATTGTCATCATGGTAGAGATGGGAGAATTGCGGGAAGGTATTATGGTCAGGGATCTCTCCCGTTTTTTTGGTAAAGTGAGAAAATTCCCAAACATCGATGTTGTCGGGGTCGGAACCAATCTTAATTGCCTGAATGGTATTTTACCGGATGAGAAAAAATTGATAAAACTCCATAGTTTTAAAGAGATCATCGAAGAATCACATCAAACAAAAATACCTTTCATCTCTGCAGGATCATCGGTCACCATTCCTTTGATATTTCAGAATAAGATCCATTCCGGAATCAATCATTTCAGAATTGGAGAGTCTTTATTTTTCGGAACAGATGTCTACAACGACTCCACTATCAGCGGGATGTACCAGGATGTTTTCAAACTCACCGCCGAGATCATAGAAATTGCACAAAAGCCAATGGTACCTGCAGGTAATGCCGGAACAAACCTTACCGGCGAAACACCGCAACATGATTTATCAAAAAAAGGAAAAACATCTGTAAGAGCTATTGTTGACGTGGGTGTGCTGGATATTGACCACAAACAGATTGAGCCAATTACACAGGATGTAGAGATCATAGGTGCAAGTTCGGATATGATGATCCTGGATCTCTCGGATAATCAAAACAATTTAAAAGTCGGTGACAATGTAGACTTTAGCATGAGCTATCTGGCTGTTTTGCGTGCGATGAATTCCGAATATGTAGATAAGTTGATTGATCACGAAATCCAACCTGCAGAGTTTAAAATTTTGGAAAACACAAATTAACTTTTATTTACTTTTGCTAAAAATCGCAATTGAATTAATATCCATATATTTGATTATAAATAGAAGAATCTGATTCCAAACATACTTTCTTTGACATTAGGCAGGCTCGACCTACGTTCAGCCACGAGGAATGAATTTCTGATGATGCCTTTTTCTGCTTTTAATAGTAAATTAAAGTCAGGATTGCATTATAAAAATAAATTTTATGCGGTCTTGCTTTTCGAAAATGCAGATGGCTCGATAATCATCGATGATCGGGAATTTGAGTTAAAATCACAAACTTTTTTTTTCATTAACTATAATCAGGTCTACTACTTCAAAGACCACGAATCTAATGAAGGTGAAGTCATTTTATTTACCAAATCATTTTACAACCACGTCTATACAGGTAATAAAATGATTAAAAGCGACACTGCACTTCATAACGTTTCCCCATTTATTTCATTAAAATCTGAAAACTTGTCAGATATTAAGCAGACATTTAAGGAACTTAGAAGTGAATATCAATCTCACCGGCAATCCAGAAAAGAAATACTATGCCTGCTTCTGAAAGTTTTTGTGCTGAAGTATATTAGAAATTCATCCAAAAAAGACCTTATCAACCGTTCTGTAGATCACAAGAAGAAATTGGTAGATGATTTTAATGATCTTGTAAACCTGCATTATAAGGAATTGAAAACCACTTCAAAATATGCTGAGAAATTAAATATAAATTCCAGCTATCTTAATACATTGGTAAAAGAAATCCTTGATATAACAGCGGGGCAGGTCATCAAAAACCGAATTATTCTGGAAGCAGAAAGATTATTGCTTCACACCTCACTGTCAATCATCGAGATTTCGTATGAATTGGGCTTCAATGATAATTCTCATTTCGGAAAATATTTTAAATCTGTCAGGGGTATATCTCCCAATAATTTCCGGATAGTTCAATTAAAATAACAGATCCTGAATTATATTGCATCCTATGTTTGTTTCTAAGAATGTAATTTTTCGTTATCAAACCGAACCTTATATCTACACTTTCTTCGTCTTCATAATCTTTTGGAATAATACTTTTGTCCCATGCGTAATCATCAACATCGGACAAGCTAGCAATATATTCAACCTTATCTCTTAAATTCTGTAAGCCAGACTTTGTCATTGGAAAGTTCATCACAAAACTATCACCATTAAAAAGCCATGAATAATAAAATTGGTCTTTAGCATCAAAAATATTTATTATATCATATGCATAATAATCTTTTGTGAGAGGTATTTGTGCAGAATAAAATACGGATATAGTAAGTCCGAGGGTTATTAGAGCTTTTTTCATGATGTATTCTATTAGTTTTCACTAAATTAAGAATATTCTACTTAAATAAAAAAAATATTTATAGCTAAATTTTAACAGTGGAAATGTTTAAATATAACCCTCATAATTATAATGGTCTTTTGGGATTAACATTAAGTTTAAATTTCTTATTTAATTAGCAAATCTTAAATTAACAATTTAATCAGCCAAGCGAAGAAAAGTAGTTTGAGCAACCGAAAAGTGATAATTAGAATGATATTTCTACGTTACTACTATGACATCAAATTCAACGGTGAATAATCTAGCAATCTTTTTTCAAAGTATAATATAGCCTAGAATCGGGTAATGTTTTAGAAATATGGTTGTTTCAAATTCCGCAAAAATGCAATTCCTCCTTTTGGTCGGAAACACATTTTTGCCACCTCCGAATTTCCAAGCTCTCTCAAAAATAAATTTTCAACCAAAAAAAACTCCCAAGCCCACAAACTCAGGAGGTTTCCAAACCAACCATAAACCTAATCCCTTACTAAATATCCAAAACCTTATTATCTTAACAGATTCGAACTCCATATATTTATGTCATAACTTCATTTATCCTTACCATCAAACTTCTAAAACCAATGTCCTCAAGATTTACTCGGCCAATATTCAATCCCAACCATCACTCCCTTTCATATCAACAATCGCAGGCGTCAAATTTCCTGAAGGATGATTATGAGCTGCAATAGTCCGTAAGCATTACAAAGAAGGCCTGCCTGCATCACAATCCTAACATCAATCAGGATAGATGAAATTCCGGATTCAGATATTTCAGATAATTGATTCAATAATTAAAAAGAAGATAACACTGAATGTTCAATAGCTTTAATCAATTAAATTAGTTAATGTTGATAATATTCAATCCGGCTTCAACTAGTCTCGATTGAGATACATCAATTATTCTCTTAATGCTCAACTTTGCTTCATCACTTTAAAACATTAAAATAATGCAGAACAAAGAAAACAAAGTTGCTCTGGTATCAGGTGCCAATACCGGTGTGGGATTTCAGATTGCCAAAACCCTTCTCGAGAATGGTTACACCGTATATGTAGGTTCTCGTGACCTTAAAAAAGGCGAGTCTGCTGTTAGAGAACTGGGAGGATCGGCAAAAGCTATTCAGCTGGATATTACAGATTCAGAATCTATCGATGCAACAGTAGAGATTATAGAAAAAGAATACGGATACATGACCTTATTGGTTAACAATGCTGCAGTTTCTCATGCAGGTGAATCAGGTCGTACAATGGAGGAAGTATTAGGAGCTCAGCGTGCAAGTATAGCACCGATAAGTGAGCTAAAAACGGTTTGGGATACGAATGTGTTCGGAACATTAGCCTTGACGCAGGCATTCTTACCTCTGTTGCATAAAGCCAATAGTGCTAGGATTGTGACCGTTTCCAGTGCTTTGGGATCCCTTGGTATTAATGCTAATACGGAAAACCCTTATCGCTCAAATTTTGATGCAGTCTATGGCGCTTCGAAAACAGCTCTTAATGGAATTTTCCTTTCGCTGGCTATAGAATTGGAGAATACCAACATCAAAGTTCATTTGGTAAGTCCAGGATTTACGGCTACAGCGCTCAATAATTTTCAGGGAACGGATTCTGTAGAAGAAGGCTCAAAAGAACCGATCAGGGTTGCTTTAGCTGAAGGTCTTCCGACAGGAAGCTTCACAGGTCCCGCCGATTTTAGCGGGAAGGACAATATTCTTCCTTGGTAGTTTTAACATAAAACCTATGATCTTTGGTCATAGGTTTTTTATACATTTATAGCATGAAATCTAATGACGATAAACTGGTACGCTTCATCTCGATATCGGAGAGCCATCAGGCTTTCGGACTGCCTGCACCCCAGCATCCGCTGATCAGTCTTGTCCATTTTAATAAGGATAATCCTTTTAATACGGCAATGGCTCCGATCTATGATATTCTGAGTTTTTATAAGATCACGTTCATCACAAGAAATAAAGGAAGATTGAAATACGGTCGGAATTACTATGATTACGATGAAGGTAGTATGCTGTTCCTTGCACCTGACCAGCTGGTAGGAAGCACCGACTACAACAGTGAGACCTATTGTTATATTTTACTGATTCATCCTGATTTTCTGCTGGGTCATCCTATCGCACGGAAAATAAAGCAATACAGCTACTTTTCTTATGCTTCCAACGAGGCGCTGCATCTTTCGGATAGCGAAAAGGAGATCATCCTGTCAGTTTATCGAATCATGGAGCAGGAACTGAACAGCCGTGTGGATGAGTTCAGCCAAGAGATATTGCTTGCTCAGCTTGAGCTGCTGCTTAGTTATGTGAATAGATTTTATAAAAGGCAGTTTATCACCAGAAAAGTGGTTAACAACGATATACTCCAAAAGACAGAGAGTATCCTTGAGGATTATCTAAATAATCAGCTATCATTGCAGCAGGGTCTTCCGACCGTGCAATATGTGGCAGATCAGCTTAAAATCTCATCCGGATATCTGAGCGACCTGCTGCGCTCATTAATTGGACAGAATGCCCAGCAGTACATCCGGGGTAAAGTCATCGAAAAAGCAAAAGAGCGACTGACTAATACCAATCTAACAGTAGCTGAGATAGCCTATGAATTGGGATTTGAGCATCCACAGTCTTTCAGCAAGATGTTTAGGCTAAGGACGGGGCTCTCTCCACTGGAATTTCGTAATTCATTTGACTGATATATATTTTAAAGTCCCTACTTTTTAGTAGTATCCCGAACTTGTTTTCCGATTAAAACTTCATCAGATAGCTTCTTATCTGGCAATTACTCCTACACAGCTGAGCAGAATAAGAGCTGAACTTTAATTATTCTTTGAGTATACGTAAGGAATTATCAGAAAGAAAAATTCTCGCCGTCAAGCTTTAAGCAGAACATTCATTTTTAATAATTTAAGCTTATGGAAAAATATTACTAAGAGATCAAAAAACCTTTGCCAAAACAAATCCGATGAACAATGCCAGTATAAATGCAAGGATGATCTTTATGTAATCAGTTTTGCTGCTTTGCAATTCCTGACTCAGTCTGATATTATCCTGATTCAATGTTTCCAGGCGAACCTTCATAGAGGCTGTCTTTTCATTGATGGCAGACTGCATATTCTTTTCATGCAAGGCTGCGATCTCTTTTTTGTAGCTATCCATTTCTTCCTTTCTCTGCTTCTCCTGTTCGGTGAAGTTCTTCTGTGTGTCCTGAAGCTGTTTGACTGAAGATTCCTGAAGTTTCTGGAATTCTTCGTTTCTCTTAGATAGTTGTTCAGTTAAAGTTTTAACCTGTTCAGAAAACTGCTTGGAAACATCTTTCTTGACCTCATCGATTAAAAGGGCTCTTGAATTGGAACGTTCGTGAGAAAGTTTTTCTGCTATGGCATGCAATCCCGCACCATAATCGTAAGGCAAATGAAAACGTTTGTCTGCCAACTTATCCAGCAATGTTTCATCGACTGTATGACCAATGCTGTAATGGTTACTGTATTAAGTTCAATGAACAACTCTGAGAGCTGAATATTATTAAACGTTTCCATACTTTGGCGATCACCTCCGCCCCTTACCAATGCTACTATATCATAGTCCAAAGCTGAAATATCCTTCAGTTTGGATATAATTGCCGTTGAGGAGGTAATATTACAGCTGTAGTCATCAATTTCAAAATACTGTCCAGAAACATCAAGTCCCTCAGAAAAATCCTTTTGAACAATGGCATTATTACCATAAATATTGGCGATCCTGATCTTTTCACCTTTCAGCATCTTATCTCTGATGAGGGTTTCAAGATCCCTTGATCCTGCCTCCAGCTTTTTCTGGATCAGCTCATACCTTTGCAGTTCTTCTTCAGAGATCGATCTTTCTTCCTGCTGGATAATTTCATCCACTACAAATCGTAATTCAATAGATGAATTCTTGACGTTCTTTTCAATATACCCTCTGAGCGTGTAGATCTCATTGTTGGTGATCTTGCTTCTTAATAAAGAAGAGATGCGTATTCCAATGGAAATGTTATCACCTTCTGAAAACAGAAGGTCATAAAAATAATTACCGTAAGCTTTACCGCCACCAAAAGAATATCTACCCTTCAGATAGATAAGATTGACTGTAGCGTTCAGCTTCAAAGCATTGCTAAAGATTCCTATGACGGATCCCGGCGAATAGACCGGATAACTGACCTCGTTGCTTTCCATGTATTCTTTGTCGTTTTAAAAACAAGTCTTGTCACAAAGATATTGTTAATTGAAAGAAAATAAAACTGCTACTCTAAAAGGTATAATATAAATGTATTTTTTAGCATCCATATTTGTTTATACAGTAGGAAAAACATTGAAAATCAATCGACATTTTTCTTAACAAAGTTAAGAGTTGGGATCCTTAAGAAGTTGAAAATGAAGAAGTGCCGAATATTGAATCTTGAGGTCCGGTCGAAAGATTTGTACTCCTGTAAGAAAATGACGGTAAAGTTCAAACCTGTTTTTGATCACATAATATTCCCTTTGAAAATTCACAGTATGCATTTTACTCTCGCCATAGCCATCGTTTTTATAAACGGTCAATCTCGTTAAATTATATTTGATGTTTAAGACCAAGCCAATATCAGAGTCAAATTGTTCTTTTGAAGAATATAATTCTG